>NZ_JAXHGN010000003.1:0-678397 GCF_034808065.1 Natrialba sp. PRR66
GAGGGGACGTGGCGGCGTGGGCCACGTCGTTCACAGTAATGACGAGGCGAGGGTACATATATAAGGCCGTCGTCTCGTGGGCGGCCTGGTCCGTGTTGATCCTCCTCCCAAGGTAGAGAGTCACGGTGGTCGATTACCGGATGGATGTTCCTAGTTTGGGTGGGCTAAAAGGAGTGTAGAAGGTATCAGACCGGCACTGAGGATTTTATTGCCAGTCGCTGAAGCGCAACTGTAGAACTGTAGAAGCGAGTTGAAGCCACAGCTGGCTATTTTGAGGGCAATGGTTGTCTCGGTAGAGAAACGTCTCGTCTCGAGTTCAGGTCGGAGAGAGACGGATATGAACGTGTTACGCGGGCGGAGGTCGGTCGGTCATCCCGTCCTCGTAGATCGGTCGGACCGGATGATACCCGCGTGGGGTGTGTTCGGAGGCGCGGGTGTAAGAAGGTTTGTAGTTGGTTGTTGTGGTCGGTGTGACGTGGTACCGGTGCGTTTCGACGGAAATGGGAGGGGAGCTGAAATGGAGCGCAATTACTGATTCGCGTGAGCTCGATCGGGAGTGGAGATGGAGCTGGTCTGGCAGTTGGAAATGGTTCACTGTTTGCCGAGCGGCGGTCGGGACGATCGGCGACAACGGTTGAGAAAACCGCTGAAATCGGGAATGAAGCGATAAGCGGGGGAAACACATCGATGCGAATAAACGGCACGCGTTACAAGGAGAGAATGAATGGTCCGGGACCCGATCGGTTCGGAGTCGATGCCGTCTGCAGCGGAGATTTGCGCTGCACTCGACGACCCTGACTGCCGTGAGATTATCCGAAATCTCGAGGAACCGATGACGGCTTCTGAACTCACTGCCCGGTGTGAGATACCCCAATCGACGCTCTACCGAAAACTCGAGTTACTGACGGAGTCGACGTTGCTCGAGGAGACGACGGAGATTCGCCGTGACGGCCACCACGCAAGCAAGTATGCCGTCGCGTTCGATGAGATCACACTAGGGTTAGACGAGGACCGGTCGCTATCGGTGCAGATCGACCGTCCAGCTCAGACGGCAGACGAACGGCTTGCAGAACTCTGGTCGGAGGTGCGAAAGGAGACATGAGTCCATACAACACTGGCGGAGCAGAGATCGCGCTTGCACTCGCAGTCGTCAAAACGCTCGTCCTCATCGTGGGCGGCATCATCACGTACTTCGCGTTCAAGGCGTATCGGCGGACGAGACAGCGAGCACTCGGATATCTGTCGTTCGGATTCGGCCTCGTAACGCTCGGATTCGTGCTGGCAGGAATGCTGTATGAAGTGCTCAGCGTCCATCTTATGACGGGAGTCTTGCTCGAGAGTCTGCTCGTACTCGCAGGCTTTCTCGTGATTGCGTATTCACTGTACGTACAGTGAAGGATGTCGAGAGTGAGCCCAAGTGCAGGCCCGGTGAGTGGAGCGGTCCGAAGAGCGACCAGAAACTGATTTCGAGAAGAGTGCTATCGGTTCAGTGTGTGAATTGCGTGTCCAAGCGCGTTCTCAGCGGCTTCCATCACTGACTCCGAGAGTGTCGGATGTGTGTGCACCGTCGAGGCGACATCCTCAAGGGTAGCCCCGAGTTCAATTGCGAGTCCGAGTTCGGCGACGAGTTCGGACGCTTCGGGGCCGACGATGCTGGCACCGAGGACGTAGCCCTCGTCTTCCTCGGCGACGATTTTGACGAAGCCGTCGCTCTCACCGGTCGTGAGCGCGCGGCCGCTGGCTCGGAAGGGGAACGTGCCGACGACGGTGTCGAAGCCGGCGTCCGCCGCGTCCGTCTCGGTCATGCCGACGGTGGCGATTTCGGGGTCGGTGAAGACGACGGCGGGCATCGCCTGGTAATCGATCGCCGACGGCTCGCCGGCGATGACCTCGGCGGCAACCTGACCCTCCATGCTGCCCTTGTGGGCGAGCATGGGTTCGCCGGCAACGTCGCCGACGGCGTAGATGTGGTCGACGGACGTGCGTGCGCGCGAATCGGTTTCGATGAAGCCGTTGTCGTCGATGTCGACGCCGGCCGCGTCGAGGTCGAGCGTATCCGAGACGGGGCGACGGCCGACGGCGACGAGGACTTTCTCGGCGTCGAGTTCGAGCGGTGCTGGCTCCTCGTTTTCGTCCTCGTCCTCAGCCTCGACTTCGGTTTCGCCGGCTGCGGTGCCACCGTCCGCCGCAACGTCGGCTCCGTCGACGGGATCTGCGACGACGCGAATGCCGGATCCGTCCTCGCGTTCGGACCACTCTGCGGCCGTGTAGCCGAACTCGAACTCGATGCCGAGGTCGGTCGCGCGCTGTTTGACGGGGCGTTTGAGGTCGTCGTCGTAGCCTGGGAGCATCTCGTCGAGCATTTCGATGACCGTCACATCCGTGCCGAGTTTGGCGAAGACGCTCGCGAGTTCCATGCCGATGTAGCCGGCGCCGACGACGACCAGCGAGTCGGGGACGGAGTCGAGCGAGAGGGCTTGGCGCGAGTTCAGGACTGGCTCGTCGCCGTAGGAGAAGTTGGGGATCTCGATGGGGCTCGACCCGGTCGCGACGATCGCGTGTTCGAACTCGAGGGTTTCGGAGCCCTGGCCGTCGCCGTCGTGGGAGATGCGGACGGTGGATTCGTCGGTGAAGGTGGCGGTGCCCTCCATCAGGTTGATGCCGTTTGCCTTGCAGAGCTTTTCGACGCCGCCGGTGAGCTGGTCGACGACGTCGTCTTTCCAGCTGACCATTCCCGAGAGATCGATCGCGGGATCGGCGTGGATCCCCATCTGCTCGGCGTTGCGGGCGTCGTGGGCGATGTCGGTGGCTGTGATCAGGGCTTTCGACGGGATACAGCCGTAGTTCAGGCAGGTGCCGCCGTAGGCGTCTTTCTCGACGAGCGTGACATCGAGATCGAGCTGGCCGGCTCGAATGGCGGCGACGTAGCCGGCGGGCCCGGCACCGATGACGAGGACGTCGGTCCCGGTGGTAACGTCTCCGACGACCATCAGTTGGTACCTCCGTTCGGAGTTGCACTCGAGTTCTCGGGAGTCGATCGTACCGTGTGCGTGCGCATGTGCATAGGTAGGGTGGGTAGTGTCTAACGTTTAGGGGTGGTGGTCACTCGAGCAGGAGCAGGTCCGGATTCTCGAGGTATTCCATCACCGTGTTCGTAAACCGTGCGCCGTCGGCACCGTCGATCAGTCGGTGGTCGAACGACACCGAGAGGGTTAGCACGGACCGCGGCTCGATCGACTCGTCGCCGTGCTCGTCGGTGACGACGCGGGGCTTGCGCTTGATCTCGCCGATGGCGAGGATGCCCGATTCGGGGTAGTTCAGAATCGGGGTCGCGTACTCGCCGCCGATACCGCCGATGTTCGTGATCGTGAACGTCGACCCGCGGAGTTCGTCCGGGCTGATCGAGCGGTCGCGAGCGCGCGATATGAGTTCGTTCATCTCGGAGGACAGTTGGAGCAGTCCCTTTCCGTCGGCGTCGTCGACGACCGGTACCATCAGCCCGACGTCGGTCGCCGTCGCAACGCCGATGTTGTAGTAGTTGCGGTGGACGATTTCCTCGTTTGCCTCGTCGATGACCGCATTCATCTGGGGGTGTTGCTTGAGCGCCGCGACGACGGCTTTCATGATGAACGGCATGTAGGTCAGCCGGATACCCCGGTCCTCGGCGCGGGGTTTGAGCCGTTCGCGGGCCTCGACGAGTTCGGTGACGTCGACCTCGTCGTGGTGGGTGACGTGGGGGGCCGAGAACTTCGACTCGACCATCGCGTCGGCGATGGTCTTGCGGACGCCGCGGAACGGTTCGCGGCGTTCGCGCTGGCCCTCGGCGAACTCGTCCGCCGTCTCGCCGACCGCCTCGCCGGCTTCGAGCGCCGCCGCGTCGGCTTCCTGAGCCTGGCGCTGGGCGTCGGCGTATTCCTGAACCGCTTCGGGCGTGACGAACGCCTCGCCGTCTCGCTCCTCGGTGGCGGGGACGGCGTCGAGGTCGACGCCTTCTTCCCGGGCGATCCGACGGGTCGCGGGAGCGGCGAGCGTGCGGTCGCGGTCCGCAGCGTCGACCTGCGCCGGGGGCTGCGTTTGTGTCGCGGTGACGGTCTGGCCACTCGGTCCGGCTGCCGTCTCCGTTCCAGAACTCGAGTCTGCTGCCGGCGCTCCCTCGGTCGCGTCGGCCGTCGTTTCCGCAGCAGCGCCCTCGTCGGCACCCGCAGCCGCTTGTGCCGTTTCTGTCCCACTCGGTGCAGTACCCGCAGCGGCCTGCACGTCGGCAGCGGTGATCCGGCCGCCCGGACCGCTGCCTCGGAGCTGCGAGAGATCGATTCCCTCGTCGCGGGCCATGCGCCGCACGCGCGGCGGCGCGAAGATCCGATCGTCGGGTGTCTCTGCCGGCTCTGTATCGTCACCGGCCCCGGTCGCACCGGGATCGCCCGCGGGTTCGGTGTCGCTGTCGCTGTCGGTTTCCGCCGCACTGTCGGGCGTTTCAACCGCTTCCTCCGCTGGGGCATCGGTCGCTCCGTCCTCGCCGTCCACGTCGAACGTGACGAACACGTCGCCGACCGGAATCACGTCGCCCTCTTCGAAGTGCAACTCGCGGACCGTCCCGTTGACCGGGGCAGGGACCTCGACGAGCGCCTTGTCCGTCTCTACCTCGGCGACCGGCTGGTCCTCGCTGACCGTCTCCCCCGATTCGACGAGCCACGAGACGAGTTCACCTTCGGCGACGCCCTCGCCGACGTCGGGGAGTTCGAACTCGCGGACCATGTTAGAACCCCACCGCGTCCCGGATGCCCGACTCGATACGGGCCGCCTCGGGCAGGTAGTAGTCTTCGAGCGCGTACAGCGGGAACGGGGTGTCGAAGCCGGTGATGCGCTCGACCGGTGCCTCCTGGTAGACCAGCGCTTCCTCCTGGATCGTCGCGGTGATCTCCGCGCCGAGGCCGCCGGTCTGTGGCGCTTCGTGGACGACCGCTGCCCGACCGGTTTTTGTGAAGGAGTCGACGATCGCCTCCTCATCGAGCGGCGAGAGCGTTCGCAGGTCGACGACCTCGACGTCGATTTCGCCTTCGAGGTTCTCCGCGGCTTCGATCGTCGGACGCGTCATCGCACCCCACGTGAAGACGGAGATATCGGACCCCTCGCGGCGGACCGCAGCCTCGCCGAGGGGGACCTCGTAGGAGTCCGCGGGGACCTCCTCGCGGAAGGCTCGGTAGATGAGCTTCGGCTCGAGGAAGACCACCGGATCGGGCGAGCGGATCGCACTCGTCAGCAGTCCCTTCGTGTCGTACGGCGTCGATGGGACGACGACCTTGAGCCCGGGCTGGTGGACGAACATCGACTCCGAGGACTCGGAGTGGTGTTCGGGCGCGCGGATACCGCCGCCGTAGGGTGCGCGAAGCACCATCGGGCACGTAAACCGACCGCGCGAGCGCGTTCGCAGCCGCGCCGCGTGCGAGACGATCTGATCGAATCCCGGGTAGATAAAGCCGAGGAACTGAATTTCGGGTACCGGGCGCATCCCGTAGGCGGCCATGCCGACCGCCGTGCCGATGATTCCCGACTCCGCGAGCGGGGTATCGATGACGCGGTCGCCGCCGAACTCGTCGTATAATCCCTCCGTGGCGCGGAAGACGCCGCCGTTTTGGCCGACGTCCTCGCCCATAACGACGACGTCCTCGTCGCGCGTCATCTCGCTCTGGAGTCCGTCGCGGACCGCCTGTACCAGCGTGAGGTTGTCGGATTCGGATTCCGATTGTGGTTGTGATTCTGCAGCCATGTTATCCCTCCAGCAGCGCGTCGTCGCCGTGTTCCTCGCGAATCGATTCGAACCACTCGAGTTGCTCCTGCAGTCGCTTCGGCATGCCCTCATAGACGTGCGCGAAGATTTCGGCCGGGTCGGGTCGTTCGACGGATTCCGCGGCGTCGATGGCATCTGCGACATCGCTCTCGATTCGGGATTCGATCGCATCGACGCGTTCGTCGTCGAGCATCCCGTTGTTCCGCAGGAACGTCTCGAGACGCGGGATCGGGTCCTTTTGCTTCCAGCGTTCGACTTCGTCGTCGTCGCGGTAGACCGAGGGGTCGTCGGCGGTCGTGTGCGCGCCGAAGCGATACTGGACGGCCTCGATCAGGGTCGGCCGGAGTTCGTCGTCGTCCGGGTTCTTCGCTTTCTCGACGGCGTCTCGTGTGACCTTGTACACCGCGAGCGGGTCCATCCCGTCGACCTGCACGCCTTCGAAACCGTAGGCAGTTGCCTTCTGGGCTAACGTGGCGCTCGCGGTCTGGCGCTCGCGCGGCACGGAGATGGCCCACTGGTTGTTGTTACAGAAGAAGACGTTCGGCGTGTCGAAGACGCCGGCGAAGTTGAGCCCTTCGTGGAAGTCGCCTTCGGAGGTCGCGCCGTCGCCGAAGTAACAGAGAAAGGCCTTCTCCTCGTCCTGCAGTTGCGAGGCCCAGGCGGCACCCGTCGCGTGGGGGATCTGGGTTGCGATCGGAACGGCGACGGTGAAGATGTTCGTGTCCTCGGGGATGTGATTCCCCTGTTCGTGGCCCATCCAGTACAGCAGGGTGTGCTCCAACGAGAGACCCCGAACCAGCCCGACGCCGTGTTCGCGATAGCTGGGGAAGACCCAATCGTCCGTATCCAGCGCGTGGGCGCTGCCGACTTGTGCGGCTTCCTGTCCAGACAGCGGCGGATACGTTCCCATCCGTCCCTGTCGCTGCAGGCTCACCGCGCGTTCGTCGAAGTGTCGAACCAGCCGCATCTGTTCGTACATCTCGACGAGTTCAGCCTCGGAGAGGTCGGGGACCTCGGCGTCGTTCAGGACGCGGCCGGTGTCGTCGAGAATCTGTACTCGTTCTCGGGGGTCGCGCTGTATCGTGCTCACGGAGATATCCACCTGCGCATGCTCTAGTGAATTATCGCTCCTGTTAAAGGATTTTCGTAAATAGTTTACTGTCGGTGGAATTCTTGCCATCGTGAGCGAAGGACCGGGGAGAATCCAGATTAAAATAGCGCAATCGTCCACCTTGATTATTATTTTTAGAATAGCCTCGGAAAGAGCGATGACTTTCGCCAGAACAGTGGACAGTTGGGCAGCAAACTACCCGAAAACGGCGGTACAATCGACGGTGACTCGGCGCAGCGAGTCGAGAGCGGCCGGCGAAAACGGTATCGGTGCGAGACGGACGGAGCGAACGGAGCAGGACACTGAACGCGATCGAAACGCGATCGGTTCCGAACGCTTACTCGGTCGCCGAGACAGGTGAATCGACGCGCCGAGCGTTCCTGCGGGCCTCCTCGACGCTCTTGCCCGCTCGGAGGACGGCGTCGACGAATAACTCGCCCGCCTTGTACGACGAGCGAACCATTGGGCCGCTTGCGCAGTAGAGATAGCCTAACTCCTCTTCGGCGACCTGCCGCCACGTCTCGTACTTGTGCGGGTGGTCGTAGCGCTCGACATCCAGGTGGTTCCGCGAGGGCTGGAGGTACTGTCCGAGGGTGACGATGTCGACGCCGCGCTCGCGACAGTCCGCGAGGGTCTGGTAGACCTCGTGGTCGTACTCGCCGTGGCCGAGCATGATCGAGGTTTTCGTGTAAATGTCGGACTCGTGGTCGACCTGTTCGAGCACGGACAGGGACTGTTCGTAGCCGGCCCGGCGGTCGCGCACGGGGAACTGGAGGCGGTCGACGGTTTCGACGTTGTGCGCGATCACGTCCGGATCGGCGTCGATGATCTTCCGCACAAGTTCGGGCTCGCCCCGAAAGTCGGGGATCAACACCTCGACGAGGATGCCGGGGTGGCGGTCCGTGATCTCGCGGATGGTGTCGGCGAAGTGACCCGCGCCCTGATCGGGGAGGTCGTCCCGGTCGACGGACGTGAGGACGACGTAGTCGAGGCCGATTTCGGCGATGGCGTCAGCGACGTTCGCGGGTTCGTCGGGGTCGAGCGGCTCCATGCCGCCGGTGGTCACGTCACAAAAATTACACGCTCGCGAGCAGCGATCGCCCATGAGCATGAACGTGGCCGTGCCGCCCTCTCCCTCGCCCGTTCCGGCCCCGCCGGACCAACACTCCCCGAGATTCGGGCAGTTCGCTTCCTCGCAGACCGTGTGCAGGTCCCGCTCGCGGAGCGTCTCCCGGATATCGGTGAACTCCCGCCCCGACGGGGGCCGCATCTTGAGCCAGTCGGGCTTTCGTGCGCTGCGCATACCGGACCGTCGGCGCGCGAGGTGAAAAACCGTGGTGGTTCTCACGATCTGACGGCCCTCCCGTACTCGCTGTCGGACACGCGCCCCACTCTGGAAACGCAGGTGTTGAACTCGTGACCGTCGACGCTCGCGACCGCCTGAACTCGTGAAACGCCGTTAAAATATGTGGGGACAGATGACCAACATTTCGGGCGACCTCGCCGTCACGACGGTCGTCGCCTACTGGAACGACGCGGTCGAGTTCAGTGCCGGCGTCTGGAACGGTGAGTCGCCGACCGAACACGCCGACGGGTAGATACCCCGGGCAGTTCGCTGTCCCGCCACGCGAACCGAAGCGGCGAGCGAGGGCCACTACTTAGGCATTCTCACGCCACCTTTACGGCCACGAACAGAGTAACGGCGGGCAATGGGGTTGGGTTCGACTCCTAAGTGGTTTCACATTAGCGACGACGAGGACATCATCTGGGAGAGTCGTCCGCATCCGATTTCGATGGGGACCAGGATGCCGATCGGAATCGGGGTCACACTCGTCGGCGTCTTGCTCGCCACCTGGAGCGCGACCGGTGGTATCGACACGCTGACGCTGCTCGGCGTTGCGGTCGCCCTCGTTGGCGCAGCGATCGCGCTCGTGCGCTACCTCGCCTGGACGAACACCCGCTACGTGATTACGTCCGGCGAACTGTACAAGAAACACGGCGTCATCTCCCGGAACGTCACCCAGTTTCGCCTCGAGCGCGTCCAGAACACCAGTCTTCGCCAGACGATGCTCGGCCGCGTCCTCGGCTACGGCGATCTGACCGTCTACACGGCCGGCTCCGGCGACCCCGAACTGACCTTCGAGCGCGTTCCCCAACCCGAACACGCCTCCAGTCTGCTCAGTGACGAACTCGAGGAGACTGCACGCAACGAGCCGGCCGTGTGAGTAGCGCTCGATACCCGGCACCATCGCGACGGTTGTGGCTTCCCGAGCGAAACGACCACCTGATCCGGCGATACACAAAGCATAAAGCATATTACGCGGACGCTGGTCGCTCCAGCCGATGGCACACCAGTCACTGTCGGCAACGGGACGGTCGGTATCGCGCGCCACACGCGTTGCCGCAAGCGCCGGCGGTGGCGTCCTCGCTGCCGCGGTCGGCTACCTCGTCACCTACCTGCTGGTCGTCGACGAGGTTCGCGAGGCCTTCGGCGACAGCGTCGCCGACTGGATGGGCGTCGCCTGGTACTACTACAACGCCCACTTCGTCGAAATCGAGGCCTCCGCGGAGGTCGGCGGCGTCAGTCGTACCGACACTGTCGACCTGATCGCCCAGTCCGAGACCACGAGTTCAGTAGCCGCGTACGCGATCCCGCCGCTCGTCCTCGTCGCCGTCGGGGCGATACTGGCGTCGCAGTTCGACGCGCGCAATCTCGGCGAAGCGGTTCTGGTCGGTGCACCGGTCACGATCGGCTACGCCGTCGTGATGGGGCTGGGCGCGGTCGTCGCCGAGTCGAGCACGGAGGCCTCGTTCTTCGGCATCGACGCCGCGGAATCGATGGCTCCAGAACTCCTGCCCGCGGTCGTCCTCGGCGGCGTGCTCTATCCGGTCGTGTTCGCCACCGCCGGGGCGGTCGCGGCGGCCTTGGTCCGGTCGCAGTAACCCGCCGCTGTCTCGAATTGATTGCCCGAGTCATCAGCCCGCTGGCACGCACCGAAGGAAACGCCTTTCACCACCCGCTTCCCGTTTTTGCCTGATGGAGGTCGCCGAGGTTCTTCCCGAGTTCGCCGACGCCTTCGCCTTTAGCGAGTTCAACCGCATGCAACGCGAGGCCCTGCCCGCGCTGCTCGAATCCGAGGCCAACGTCGTCGCAAGCGCGCCGACCGCCTCGGGCAAAACCGCGCTGGCCGAACTCGCGATCTGCAAGGCGCTGGCCGACGGCGGGACCGCGCTCTTTATCGCGCCGCTACGGGCGCTGACCAACGAGAAGGAAGACGACTGGGACCGCTTCGAGGAACTCGGCTACTCGGTCTACGTCGTCACCGGCGAGCGCGAACTGAACTCGCGGCGCGCCCGCCACGCGGACATTCTCGTGATGACGCCCGAGAAACTCGACTCGGCGACCCGCAAACACGACTCCAGACGGTACGACTTCGTCACGGACATCGACGTCTGCGTCATCGACGAGGTCCACCTGTTGGACGCCGATCGACGGGGATCCGTCCTCGAAGTCACGATCTCCCGCCTGCGTCGGCTCTGTGACCCGCGCGTCGTCGCGCTCTCGGCGACCATGCCGAACGTCTCCGACGTGGCGGCCTGGCTCGACGCGCCCGATGAGACAACCTTCGAGTTCGGCGAGGAGTACCGCCCGGTCGAACTCAACGCCGGCGTCAAGACCTACACGCACGGCGAGAACTCCTTCGCGGACAAGTACCGCCGGCTGTACCGGGCGCTCGATTTGGCGGAGCCGCACCTCCGCGAGGACGGCCAGGCGCTCGTGTTCGTCTCCTCCCGACAGGATACCGTTCGGGCGGCCGAGAAGGCCCGCGACGAGATCGCCGAACGCGACGTGCCGATGGGCGCGCGCGGCGATTACGATTTTCATACGGAGTCGAAGGAACTCGACAACGACACGCTCCGGAATTCGGTGCTCGACGGCGTCGCCTTCCACCACGCGGGCCTCTCGAAGAACGACCGCGACCTCGTCGAGGAGTGGTTCAAGGAGGGCATCGTCGAACTGCTCTTTTCGACCTCGACGCTGGCCTGGGGGGTGAATCTTCCCGCCCGCTGCGTCGTGATTCGGGACACGAAACTCCACGACCCCCTGGAGGGCGAGGTCGACATGAGCCCGCTCGACGTGCTCCAGATGCTCGGGCGCGCGGGCCGACCGGGCTACGACGACGTGGGCTACGGCTGGGTCGTCTGCGACGGCGCGGAGGCCGACAAGTACCGCCGCCTCCTGCGAGACGGCAAGGAGATCGAATCGCGCCTCGCCGAGAGCCTGCAGACGCACCTGAACGCCGAGATCGCGATGGGAACCATCACCGACTTGGAGGACGTGATGGACTGGCTCGAAACGACCTTCTACTACGTCCGCGGGCAGTCCCGCCCCGAGGACTACGACTTTCCGAACCTCAGACAGCGCGTCCGGGACTGCCTCGAAGAACTCGTCGACCGCGGCTTCGTCGAAACCGGCGCGGACCTCTCGATCGAAGCGACCCCCCGCGGCGTGCTCGCCTCGAAGTACTACCTTCGGCTCCCGACGGCCGCCGCCTTCGCTGAACTCTGTGACCGCGCGGCCGACGGCCCGGGAACGCTCGAGATGGACGATATTTTGACGGCCGTGGCGACCGCCGACGAGTTCGACTCGGTGTCGGCCCGCCAGGACGAACGCGACGCGATCGACGCGGTCCTCGTTGGGACCGACGCCGGCGACCTCGACGCCGGGCAGCGGAAGGTGCTCGCGATCTTGCGCAGTTCCGCGAGCGGGACGACGCCGGCGGAGTTGCGAAGCGACGCCTGGGTCATCCAGCGGAACGCGACGCGACTCGTCTCCGCACTGGGGGCGTTTCTCGACCGGTTCGTCGGGCCGCACGCGGCGAATCTCGCGCGCCGAACCGAAGCTCGCATCGAGAACGGCGTCGCCGAGGACGCGGTCGGGTTGACGGCCATCGACGGCGTCGCGGCCGGGCGGGCGAGTAAACTCGCGAAAGAAGGTGTGTCGACCCCCGGCGACGTTCTCGACGCCGATATCGACGGCATCGTCGGTGCCGGACTCGGTGACGGTGTCGCCGAGCGGATCTACGAGGGCGCACAGTCGCTCCCCTCGGTCGAGTTCAGTTGGGGCGCGTTCCCCGAGTCGATCGAGGCGGGCGAGAACGAGGTCTGCGAGGTGACGATCCGTAACATCGGCGAGCCGGCGCGGGCCGGCATCCGTGTCACGGTCAATGGCGTCGAGATGACCAGTACGAGCACTTACCTCCGCGATACCGAGACCGTCCCGGTCGGCGTCTTCGGTGCCGACGCAGATGAACTCGAGTTCACGGTGAGCGTTGCCTTCCCCGAGGAGCCGCTGGTTCCGGTCGAGGAGACACGAACCGTCCGGGTTCGATGACGGGGCCGAGCCGGGGCAAATCCAGTCGTTCCGTCTCAGGCCGTTGCTCGATCTCGTCGTCCGTTTCGACCGCGTCGTAGATCAGGATCGAAGATCGAGTAAGAGGGCGGTGAGAGTGTCCCGGTGGTGACGAGACGTCTCTCGCCGAGAAGTTTGTATCTGTCCGAACATATTAGCACCCATGAATCAATTTTATCCCGATTCTTCTGGCATCTGCGAATGATGTGAAACGTGAACTATCGCCACAAACGATACTGACGGCCATCAGCAGCGAGGTTGCAGCCTGGGCAGGACCGTCAGCGTCGTCGACGACGGCCGACGACCACGAAATCATCGGTTTTGACCACGAGACGACCGCCCACCGCGAGCGACTCGCACTCGCAGTGCAGACGCGCGACCAACTCGGCCTCGAGAACGGCGACCAGGTGCGAATCGAGTGCGGCGACTGCAACGACGGTACCGAAGACGGAATCGCCACGATCGGCGTCGGACTGGCGGAGCGACGCGGCGATGTCGTCGGCTTCGAGGAGGCCACGGCCGAGCGGCTGGCGTTCATCGACGACGGCGGGTCGATGGACGACATCGTCGGCGCGGCGGCGTCGATCGAACCGTACGGTCCACACCCCGAGTACGAGACCCGGCAGGACGCGCTCGATCACACCGAGTACGTCGAAGTCCTCGAAGACGACGGCGCGGCCGCTGAACTCGCCGTGACCGCACCCCACGGGACGTATCTCGAGTACAATACCGAGAAACAGGCCGACCGGGTCTTCGATCAGACTACCGCCGACGCCGTCGAGTGGACCTGCGTCGGCTACAGCGACGAGTTGGGTGCGTTCGACCGCTGGCACATCATGTCGGCGGATATTAGCCCGCGGTCGTTTCCCGAACTCGACCGAATCGCCGACCGCGGGTTCGACCACGCGGTGAGTTTTCACGGCTTCAGCGGCTGGGACTGCTTCGACCAGGATATCGTGATCGGAGGCGGTGCCCCCGAGCAACTGAAGCGAGACCTCGAAGCCGAGATCGAATCCCGCACCGAGTTCGCGGTCCTCGTCACGGGCGTCGACGGCGACGAAGCGACCGATCACGACTGCGAGCAAGAGCCGTTTCCCGGGACCAGCACCGCCAATTTCGTCAACTGGCTCACCGCGGACGATGCCAGCGGCCTTCAGGTCGAACAGTCGCCCGTCGTTCGGGAGGACGGGAACTGGGAAGTAATCGCCGACGCCGTCGTCGACGTGTACGAGCGAGCGATCTAGCGGGCGTCGTCCGCGGTGAACGCCAGGACGGTCCGAGAGAGCGCCGCCGGCGTCTCGACCACCACGTCCGCCCCCGACCGGTCGATGTCGCCGTGGGCGTCGATCCGGTAGGCGACCACGGCCGTGCCGGCCCGCTCCGCCGCCTCGATGCCGTTCGCCGAATCCTCGACGACGGCGCACGCGGCGGGCGGGACGCCGACTTCGTCCGCGGCGTACTCGAACACGTCCGGAGCCGGTTTGCTCGCCGCGTCGATGTCGTCGGCGCTGATAACGTGGTCGAACGAGTCGCCGAGTTCGAATCGGTCCGTGACCCAGCCGATCCACTCGTGGGGCGACGAGGAGACGATCGCCGTCTCGATCCCGCGTGCATCGAGTTCGGCGAGCAAGTCGTGCAGTCCGTCGAGCAGTTCGACCCGTTCCGTGTAGAGTTCTTCCGCGGCCCGGGCGAACCGATCGACGAACGCCTCGCGCGTGATCGCCGTTCCATACGTCGAGTCGAGGTAGTCGTAGATCTCCCGGTAGTTCATGCCGCTGACTTCGGCGACGTCGACGTCTTCGTTCGGGACCGCCGCGGGCAGAATTTCCTCCTCCTGGAAGGTCACCCAGTAGTCCTCGCTGTTGACGAGGACGCCGTCCATATCGAATAACACTGCGTCGACGCTCACGTCCGTCGTGACTGCCGTCGCTTCGTCCATGTGTATCGGGCTACCCGACGGTCCCGTATAGCCGTTTGGCTCGCAGCCGGTTTCGTCGCGAGTTACCCGAAAACGTCGCCGCGGCGCTCGTGGGCCATCTTGGTTGCGACCTCGTCCGCGACCGACGCGCCGAACTCGCGCTCGACGAGCCAGAGGCCGAGATCGATCCCCGAGGTGACGCCGCCGGCGGTGAGCACGTCGCCGTCGTCGACCACGCGCTCGTCGACCACGTTCGCGGCGGTCGCCTCGAGGTCGTCGACCGCGACGCGATGCGTGGTCGCGGGGCGACCCTCGAGCAACCCTGCCTCGGCGAGGACCATTGCCCCGGTACAGACCGAGGCAACGGTTGCGCCGTTCGTGTAGCGTTCGTCGACCGCGTCCGGCAACGCGCCGCCCTCGACGGCCGCGCGGACGCCCTCGTTCGCGCTCGTCCACCCGCCGCCCGGGACGAGCAACAGGTCCGGGTCGCCGAGCGTCCCATCAGGTTCGACCCGCAGGTCGTGACTTGCCGTCACGAGGTCGGTTTCCTCGAGCGCCACGAGTTCCGTGTCGATCGACGCACCGGCGTGGGCGGCGTTTTCGAGCACCTCGTACGGACCGATCGCGTCGAGTTCATCGAAGCCGTCGAACAGGACGATTTCGGCGGTAACGTTGACCATGTGCAACCGGTCACTGTCGCGGAAGAAACGTGTTGTGCCGGCCATCGACGTGCAGAACGGGCGCGGAAGCGATCATCTTTTCTTCCAACAGGTTCTGGAGCGGTCTATGACGACCCAGTCCCAGTCCCAGTCCCAGCAGGACCGCGTCGCCGCGTTCATCGACCGCCACGACCTCGAAACCCCACCCGCGTTCAGGCTGCTCGATCTCACGTCCGAGGTGGGTGAACTCGCGAAGGACGCGAACGAGTCGACCGACTACGGCTCGGCCCCGGACGAACTCGACCTCTCGTCGGATGAACTCGGAGACGTCCTGTTTGCGCTGCTCGCGCTCGCGAACTCGGTCGACGTCGATGCTGAAGCGGCGCTTGACGAGGCACTTGCAAAGTACGAAGCGCGTCTCGAAGATGCGGCGTCGCCGGGGTCGGGACAGTAAAGTAACGACGGACGAGGACTACGGGGCGACCGTCGCCTCAGTCTCGAGGACGGCTGCCGCGGCGTCGCGCACCGCCGGTAACACGGGTTCGGGCGCGTAGACGCCGAGCCGCCAAATTTCTCGGGCGCAGGCGTCCAGTCCGGCGACGAGCGAGGACCGCTCTGCGAGCCGCCGAAGCTTGCCGTCGACCACGATTTTAGCCCGCGATTCGGGAGAACTGGGGATCGACGGGCTGTCGACGATGACGGTGGACGGGTCGACGCCGGCGAGGTCGGCGATTTCGCGTTCGAGTTCACGCGTGCGGTCGTACGCGAGGCCGACGAACCGGTCCGGCACGGCTCCGCGCTGTGCCCAGATCGCCCGTTTGTACAGCGAGCGCTCGCGGAGCCGGGTTTCGAAGTCGGCCGTCGGCTCGTAGTCTGCGAGCAGTGAGAGCAGTTCCGAATCGGTGAGTCGTGCGAATCGATCGGGCGCGATAACCGCGTCGCGCAGCACGCGTTCGCTCGCGCGGTCGAGCATCGCGCCGGCGATGCGGGAGACGTGGTGGCCATAGACGGTCGCGTTCATCAGCGTGCGGGCGATCAGCGCGCTCTCGGCCGTGGCGACGTTGCCCGCCTCGAGCGCGAGTTCGCCGTCGACGGTGCAGAGAGAATAGAGGAGTCGTGAGTGGTCGATGGTGCCGTAGGGAACGCCGGTGTGGTGGGCGTCGCGAACGAGGTAATCCATCCGGTCGACGTCGAGCGAGCCGGAGACGAGTTCGCCGAGCGGGCCGCGGCCGTCGACGGTGGCCGCGACTGCGTCGGGATCGAGGCCCCGATCTTCGAGGACGTCGCCGACCTCGCTATCGGTGAGGAGCCACTCGATTTCGTCGTGGTGGCGGTCGAGGTGGCGTTCGATGGCGGCCTCGGTCTGGTGGCCGAACGGGCCGTGGCCGACGTCGTGGACGAGCGCCGCGGCGCGGAGGCGGTCGGCGAGCGGGTCGTCGACGTCGAGCCGGTTGACGGCGCGCGAGGAGAGGTGGTAGACGCCGAGGCTGTGCTCGAAGCGCGTGTGATTTGCGGACGGATAGACCAACTGGACGGTGCTCAGTTGCCGGACGTAGCGCAGCCGCTGCATCGGGGCGGTATCGAGCAGCGCTTCCGCGGTCGGACAGAGTTCGATGTAGTCGTGAACGCTGTCCTTGATCGTCGTCGCCGTCGGAGTCATAGTCGACCACTCGGCGGAGGGCTCTTAGACGCGGTGGTCTCTTGTCCGCCATCGCGCGTGCAGGCGAGGCGAGGACGGCTGCGACACGAGACCGTTTACAGAACGAACTCGTCGATCTGCCGGTGGGTCTCCTCGAGCGTCCCCGAATTGTCGATGACGACGTGATCGCGCTCGATGGAGTCGAACGTCTCGCGCAACTGCAGGTGCTGTTCGAACTGCGCGTCGCTGATTGTGTCCGTTCGCTCCGCGAGCCGTTCTTTGACGATCTCGAGTTCACAATCGACGAAGACGAACGTGAACTCGGCACCGGTTGCGGTTGCGACCGCAGCAGCGCGGTCCCGGTAGCGTCGGGACTGAAACGTCGCGTCGAGGACGACGTTCGACCCGCTCTCGAGGGCCGTGCGAGCGCGTTCGAGTAGTTCCTCGTAGGTCGCGTCGGTTTCCGCCGTCGTATAGTCGGGATCGGAAAAGAGCTGTTTGCGGACCCGGTCAGTCCGGTAGCGTTCAGCGGAGAGTTCAGCAGCAGTATAGGCTGAAGCGGCCGATTTCCCCGCCCCAGGGAGGCCACAGTAGACAGTTAGCGTTGGACGAGCCACGTGTTCCAGTTTCGGGTCGGATACTAAATCCGCCCGGATTTCAATATCGAAATCCGATAGTTGGAGCGAATACCCAGAGAGATGGATTCGACCGGGGGACGTGAACGTGGACGATTCCGTTGAACACGAGCGAGATATATATGAATATATTCTGTTCCGTAGCAGAATTATCATTATGTTTATAATGATTCGATTTTCGTACTACGTATGGTGCAGCTACCACGACGCGGCGATCACACCAGACGCACGTTCCTGAAGGCGACAGGGGGGCTTACGCTCGCTGGGATGGCTGGGTGTCTCAGCAGTACCGAAAGCGGTGCAGTCCGGTTCATTCTCAATCCGGCCGAGGAACAGACTGACATCGTACAGGAGTATACGCCGATGAAGGAATATCTCGAGAGCGAAACCGAGGCGGAAATCGAACTCATCCGGGCCGATTCGTACGTCGACACCCTCGAATCGCTCGAAACCGATCAGGGAGATATCGCCGATACGTCGCCGACCGCAGTTCCGGCCGGAGACGGGTTCGCCGATATCATCGGAATGCGAACCGCGTACGGCGGCGCGCTTTACTTTTCGACGATCACGACGCTGGCAGACAGCGACATCGAGAGCCTGTCCGACTTGGAGGGTGAAGTGATGACGACCGGTGCCAGAATGTCGACCAGCGGCACCCTCGCACCGACGCTTATGCTGAAAGACGCCGGTCTCGACACCGGAAACTACCCCGACGGCGACGCGGTCGATCTGGAGCTACAAAACGCACCGGATCACGATCGGTCGCGCGAACAGTTGGTCAACGATGACGCAATTGTCGCCGCCGCAACAGGTGCGTTTGCGTCTGCGCCACAGGTACCACAGGAACAGTTCGACGACTACTCCGAGTTCGTCGAGCATTCGTCCGAGTACGAGGATGCCGGCTCGGGAATCGACGACGAGAACCCGGAACTACGCCTCCTGGCCGTCTCGGATCCCCTTCCACGAGCCCCGATCATGGCTCGCAGCGAGTGGGACGGTTCGGAGCGTGACGCCATCGAAACGGCACTGCTCGAAGCCGACGAGACGGACCTGGTCCCGGAAGATGTCGACGACGAGTACGAACTCTGGTTTACCGGCATCGAGGAAGCCGAGCGGAGCGATTACGAACCGATCGACGACATCCTCGATGAACTCGGACTCGAGTTCCAGGATTTCGGCGAATAACGAAGCAACAGACGTAGCCGAGCAACCAACCATTCACACAGCTATCAATGTCTGCGATACGCGTAGAGAACCTCACAAAGCGGTTCGGGGAAACCGTCGCGCTCGACGATGTCTCGTTCGAAATCGAAGACGGCGAGTTCACCGTCGTGCTCGGTATTTCGGGGTCGGGGAAATCGACGCTGCTCCGGTGTGTCAACGGGCTAACTGCCCCAACCAGCGGCCGGGTAGTCGTCGATGGCGACCCCGTGACATCGCATCGAGACGACGTGGCGATGGTCTTCCAACAGCACAATATTCTCGACGGAACGAGCGCGTACTCGAACGCGCTCAGCGGCGCATTGGGTCGGACGAGCTTTCTCCGGAGCCTCCTTCGGTTCAACGACCGGGAGGATAAACTCCAGGCGCTCGAGGCGCTGGATATGGTCGGGCTGCTAGACGAGGCGAGCCAACGCGCCGGCAGAATGAGCGGCGGACAACAACAGCGCGTCGGCATCGCTCGCGCGCTCGTCCAGAACCCGCAGATACTGCTCGCCGACGAACCGGTTGCGAGTCTCGACCCCGGTAGTTCACAGACGGTTATGCGCTATTTGCGCGGTGCAGCCCAAGAGCGCGGGCTAACGGCGATGATCAGCCTTCACCAGGTGAATCTCGCCCGCCAGTTTGGCGAGCGGTTTATCGGCCTCGCGGACGGACGAGTCGTTTTCGACGGCTACCGAGAGGACCTCACGTTCGACGTCATCGACGATCTGTACGGCGGCATCGACATGGAGGAATTCCTCTCCGGAGACGAAACCGATGCGACGGTGGTACAATGAGTACCCAACCGTCGCTCGAACAACGACTCGAGGAGATTCGACTTACTCGGCGAGTTCGATGGATACTCTACGGCTTCCTGTCGCTCTGTTTTATCAGCGCGTTCTACGGATCGTTACTCCTGATCCAGTTCTCCGTCGTCGACCTCTATAATCAACTTCCAGTCTTTGCGGAACGGATCACGAACTACACCCCGAACTGGATGTTCATTTTGGAACGGAACCTCCCGCGCGAGTCAGTGATCACCCTCGCGGTCGGCTTTGCGGGAACGGTTATCGGACTCCCCCTGGCACTGCTGCTCGGCGTCCTCGGCAGCTCGCGAGTGACACCGTTCCCCCTGAACTTCCTCTTTCGAGGCGTGATGGGCGTTTTCCGTGCGATCCCGTCGCTCGTCTGGTTCCTGATGTTCATCCCGCTCGCCGGCCTGTCGGCGGTCACCGCGACTATCGCGGTGGTCGTCAGTACGATCGGGAATCTCGGTCGACTGTTCACGGACGAACTCGAGGAGGTCGAGGAGGGACAGATCGAGGCGATGAAGACGACCGGTGCATCGAAGGGACAGACGGTCGTCTTCGGCATGATTAGCCAGGTCAAAACGTCGTTCATCGCCTGGACGCTGTACATCTTCGAGGTGAACGTCCGGACGGCGGTCACGCTCGGCCTGCTCGGCGGCAGCGGGATCGGCGAGATCATTCAGGTCCAACAGGGGCTGCGTGCGTACGGAAACATGATGGCCGGCATTGTCGTGGTCCTGTTCCTGATTCTCGCCGTCGAAATCATCAGCCAGCGGTTCCGGTCATACCTGCGTGACGACGAAGAGACGAGCGGACTGGTCGCACTCCTGGTCGGCCTGCCACAACGGATGGTCGAATCGGCGCTCAAATAGCGACACAGACACCGCTTTGTGGGTGTATCGTCGAAATCGACAGTCGATGCTGTTGTGGCGACCACCCGTCCGCCGGCCGCGAGTTTAAATAGGAATCCGCATCAGCCAGCCTATGATCGACGACGCGATTCGCGTCCTCGCCGGCGACTGTACCGTGATCGCCGAGGCCGACGACCGATCGGAGTACCGCGGCCGGGTGACGACGATCGTCAAACCCGACAACACCGTCCTCGTCCACGACATCGACGGCTACCAGCCCGTCGCCTGGCTCACGCGCGCCGACAGCGTCTCCAGCGACCGTGCGGGCGACTTCACGCTCGTCGCGAAAAAGGACACCCAGACCCTGCGAATCGCAGCCCACGAGCAGGACGGCTTCGCTCACTACCCGGCCTCTGCGGCCGGGACGCCCGTCGGAACGTGCCAAAACGAGAACTGCGATGGTGAACTCGTCCGCTCGAAGGGCGTCCACTGCGTCGACTGCGGGACGCGCTACGGTATCCCGACCGACGCGACGATCAAGGACGACCAATCGTACTGCGACTGCGGGCTGCCGCGGATGCGCGTCGAGCGCGGCCTCGCGTTCGACGTCTGTCTCGATCGCAACTGCGAATCGCTCGATGAGGCCGTCCGAGAGGCCTTCGACCGCGAATGGGACTGTCCGGAGTCGAACTGCGACGGCGACCTTCGCATCCTCCGGCGCGGCGGACTCATCGCCGGTTGTGAGCACTATCCCGAGTGCGACACCGGCTTCGCGATGCCCGCGGGCGTCGTCGACGGCGAGTGTGGCTGTGGCCTGCCGACGTTCGAAACGCACGGCGGGACGCGGTGTCTCGATGCGACGTGTGACCGAGCGGTCGCCCGACACGTCGAGGCTGCAAGCGACGACTGAGATCGGTCGGACGGCACACGCAGCGTCGATCCACACGCACTTAACGCACCACAGACAACCACTGCGTATGTCACTGGAGGGGCGATTCGACGCCGAGACGGGCGTCGTCCGCGTCGGCAACGACGCGCGCCAGCGCTATCACGACTCGCGCGGCTACGGCTATCCACTCGAGGGCAACGAGATCGCTCTCGCACCCGTCGAGGCGGCCCACTTGCTCTATCGCGGCGACCTCGACGCCGTCGTCGACGATGCGACCGGCGACCGACTCGACTTTCAAGCGTTTGCCAGCCGCGAACCCGGTACCGACTTCGGCGTCCGATTTCTCGTCTACGCGGATCTGCGCGAACGCGGGTTCTACCTGTCACCGGCCGCCGAGCCGTGGGTCGACGACCCGCCAGGAGGGGCGGTCGACTTCGCCGTCTTCCCCCGCGGCAAGGGCCCCGGCGACGGCGAAATAGCCTATGCACTCCGAATCATCGGCGAACGAACCGACGTCCCCGCGAGTTCACTCGCGGACGGCGTGCTCGCGGTCGTCGACGAAGAAAGTGAGATCACGTACTTCGAGGTGACAGAGAGCAAGCCGACGGGGAGCACGGCGACCAGCCTTCCGAGCGGGGTCGACGCAACGTTGCTCGCGGACCGCGTCGTCCTCTGGGAGCCGCCGATCGACCTCTACGAGGATGCGTTCTACGGCCAGCCCTTGGAAGGGCGGGAGTACGAGCGGCCGACGCTACAGTGTTCGCTCCTCGAAGCGGCCTACCTTGCCAAACAGGATGTGATCGACCTCGAGTTCGGTGCGGTTCGGGAGCGGGGACGCGAGGTCGAGGGGGAACGCTTCGACCGCCGATTGCGAGTCTACACCGAACTGCGCGAGCGCGAAATCGTCCCCAAGACGGGCTACAAGTTCGGGGCTGACTTTCGGACGTACGCCGAGGTGGAGTCGGTCGCCGAACTCGGACACTCGGAGTTACTGGTACGGGTTCATCCCGCGGGAGCGGTCTTCGAGCCCCGAGATCTGGCACTCGACGTGCGGCTGGCCCACGGGGTGCGAAAGACGATGGTGTTTGCGCTTGTCGAGCGGGATGACGGAGCGACACCTGCGGAGTCCGATATCGAGTGGTGGTCGATCGAGCGGTTAACACCGTAGTCCATAGTCCAGAGTCCGTATTCCGGAGTCCGCGTGGCCGGACTACAGACTCCGGACAGCAATCACTGCGAGGTGGTCGTTCTATCCGTCCACTCAGGTGCTGGACACTACCGCGACGTGACAATAGGACCGACACAAACGGAACCATGAAAGTCCCACCAGCCGATAGGGATCACCATGCAACTCGAGGTGATCGGGGTCGGCGGCGCAGGATGTCGAATCGCCGATGCGATTCGCACGGCAGAAACCGCGACCCGGCCGTTTCTCTGTGACGTCTTCGCGTTCGATACCGATGCGCAGGCGCTTGCCGAACTCGAATCCGTTCCCGATGACCACCGCCACCGATACGGTGCGGGCATCGATACCGGCCTCAACGGGAACCTTCAGCGCGGCGAAACCCTCGGCGAAGAACACGTCGACGAACTCAGCCGTAAACTCGACGCCGGCCAGCCCTCGGCCGCGGACGCGTTCCTCGTCGTCGTCGGCCTCGGCGGCGCAACCGGCGGCGGGGCCGCACCCGAACTCGTCGCAAACCTGCAGACGCTGTACGACGTGCCGGTGTACGTTCTCGGGACGCTCCCGGCCGACCGCGAGCGCTCGCCTGACGGTGATCCGTCAGTACCGACCGACGACACTCGTCCGTCAGGCGCGGATGCAGACGGCGCGACGCGACCGCTTGCCGCGGCGAACGCGACGCAGACGCTCTCTCGACTGGACGGGCTCGCGAACGCCGTGCTCTGTTTCGACAACGAGCCGTGGCTTCGAACCGGCGAGGACATGGTCGACGGGCGTGCCCGGCTCAATCGGGAGCTTGCAGCCCGCATTGAGGCGCTGTTCGGTGCGACAGCGCAGCCGACCGACGAGCGTGCAACGAGCGCCGAAACCGTCATCGACGCGAACGACATTCGCCGCATTCTGGGCACCGAGACGGCGCTCGTTACGCTCGGCTACGGCACGCAGCGAATCGAATCCGGTGACGACTCCGGCTCCGTACTGGGACTCGAACTCGATCTGGGCCTCGGTCTCTTCGGCTCGGACTCGACCGTCGAAACGAGCGCCGCCGTCAGCGCCGTCGAAACCACGGTCGGCAAAGCGATCCAGGGAAAACTCACGCTCGAGTGCGAGCGCACGAACACCGACCGAGCACTGCTCATCGTCGGCGGGCCGCCCGAGTGGCTCAATCGGACGGCGGTCGCAGACGGTCGCCGCCGGCTCGAATCGGCGACGGAATCGACGCAGACGCTTGGCGGTGACGCACCGCGACCGGACAGCGAGGCCGTCTTCGCGCTCGCGGTGCTGGCCGGCATCGGACCCGTCGACCGAATCGAGCAGTTGCGGGCAGCGGCGCGCCAGTCCGGACAGTGACAGCGCAGTACCCCGCCGACCACATTAGTTACGTATTCTGTCAGTACTCCACGGCGGAAAAACGACCATCCAGTAAGTGTTTTGGCCGTCTGCATGTCATCTGTGCGTACGTTTATGGTCGAAGAACCAATATGTCTCTTCGAACGGTAGGTCTGGATGGAAACGGAACCGACGGAACCGGCGGAGCCGACACGAACGGGGGACGCAGCGACGAGTTCACGTTCGGGATCGGTATCGGCGGCGGCGACATCGGTATCAACACCAGTACCGGAATCCGGATCCGCATCCGAGTTCGGATCTGAGTACGAGTCCAAGTCGGGCCCCGGCCCCGATTGGATACAGTTCCTGCTCGTCGTACTGACCGTCCTGGTGCTCGCGCTGGCAGCGATTGCGATCCCGGCACTCGGTGGCGTCGGCGGCCACGGGACCCGTTCGGCCGCGGGGGCGGGGAATCTCCTTGAACTCGGCGCGGGCGGGAACGACAGTGTAGATGGTACAGCCGAGACAGGGGGGACAGCACGAAGCGGAAACGGTAGTACTGAACTCGGGAGCGGAAGCGAGAGCGGGAACGGGAACGTGAGTGGTGGATCGGCGACCAGTGGCGAGGATGGGAGCGGTGGAGCGGCGGTTCCGAATCGGGACGGGGAGACGAGTGATGGAGGCCGTGGCGGGGATGGAGACGAGTTCAGTGGCGGTTCAGGAGAGGGTGGTGAGTCGAGTGAGAGCGGGTTCGAGAGCGACGAGAGTGGCGCTGGTGGTGAGGGTGGCGCTGGTGGCGAGCAGAGTGGGGACGGAGAAACTGGTGGTGATTCCAGCGGTGGGGCCGGCGAGGGAGGCGAGACTGGCGAGACTGGTGTTGTTGGGGAGAACGGAACGGCCGGGGAACCGGGCGGTGATGGCGAGTTCAGTGCGGATCCCGCCGAGGGAGACGAGGTCGGCGACGAGGCCGGCGACGAGTTCGGCCAGGACGGGAGTGGTGCCGAAGGAAGCGATAGCGATGGAGAGCCGGCGAGTGGGGAGGGTGCGACGGGGGAGGAGACCGACGGTGATGGGGTCGATAGCGACGGCGGATCTGAATCGAGCGAAAGCGGAGGCGAGTCGGCGGCCGGGTCCGGGGACGCCGGGGAGTCGGCTGGGGAGGACGGAAGTGGCGAGGAAACCGACGGCGAAACGGAGCGCGAGGGGGCCGCAAGCGGCTACGAGATTTCCTTCGGCGAGCCGCCGACGCCCGGAAGCGAGGTCGAGGTTACCGTCACGGAAGACGGCGATCCGCTCCCGGATGCGGTTGTTTCATTCAACGCGGACCCGATCGGCGTCACCGGTGCTGATGGGACCGTGAGCGGAACGGTGCCGTTTACGGAGGCCGTGACAGTGACGGTCGAGCCACGAGAGCGAGAGCAGGAACAGGAATGGGAACGAGAACAAGAACGGACACAATCCCCGGCAGCGACGGCAGTGCGGGACCCAGCCGTTCAGGGCGCGATCGGCGCGCGTCTCGGGGGCTCACCGATCCAGTTCTACGGCGGGAGCGTCGCCGGGCCACCTGCTCGCTTCCAAGACGAGAGTACGGACGAGGGAGGTGCGTCGAACGAGTCGGCACAGCCGAGGGGACGAGTGGCAGGCACCGAACGGACCGTCGAAATGGACGCTGAGACCACGCTCGCGATCGATCGTGCGAGTGAACTCGCGGACGACGACGCGGTCCTGGCTGGAACGAACAGCACGGTGACGGCCACGGTCGAAGGGAATCCGATCCCAGCGGGGACGGTGCTACTCGACGGGGAACAGGTCGGGACGACGGACGAGTTCGGAACGGCGGAGATCAGGATTCCGGAAACGCGGGGAGAAACGACGATCGCCGTCGAGCGCGACGATATCCGTGCCGAGCGGACGGTCGGAGTCTACGGGCTGTCGATCGAGGTCGTCGAGCGGGTGCCGCTCCCCGGTCGAACGGTCGAAGCGGTGGTGCAGTACGACGCCGGAGATGCACGGGACGGAGTCGAAGACGGGAGCGAGACCGCCACGGACAACGATACCGGGATGCCGGGCGCAGCGACTGCGGTTGAAAATGCGACCCTGCTGATCGATGGGGACCCGGTGACGGCGACCGGAGCCGACGGGACCGCGACGGTCACCCTTCCCGTTTCGAACGAGGCCACGATCAGCGCGCAGGTCGCCGGGACGACGGTCGAAACCACCCTCACCGGACTCTACCGGAACGCCGCAGTCGTCGCCACCGTCGGACTCGCACTCGTCACCCTCCTCGGATGGTTCCTCAGGCGTCGATTCGGAATGCCGACGGCGACGGTCCGAACGCTGCCGACGCGAGTTCGTCGACTCCTGGCTCGAACGGGCGAGTTCATCCGCGACCTCGGGGGGCAGACTGTCAAGGCGGTCGTCCAACTCGCCGCCGCCCTCGAACGAGTCGGGGACTGGCTGGCCGTCCAGGGTCGGGCCGCGCTGCGAGCACTCCAGCGGACCGGTCGCCGACTCCGCGGACTGCCGGGTGAACTCGCGGAGCGAGGGCTCGCCGCACTGGCGGCGCTCCATCCGAGACGGTTCGTCGCGTTCATCCGCGCCGTCCTGCGGTCGTTACGACGGGCGGATCGAGAACGTAAACCGGAGTCCGCGTCGGACGCTCGCGCCGAGACGAGCGGGACCGAATCGGCGGGCGAGCCCGAAGGTCGAAGGCGAACGGTCCGCGGGCTCTGGCGCGAGTTCATCCGAGCGGTGCGACCGCCCGGCGTTCGGACGAAGACCGCGGGCGAGATCGGTCGGTACGCGGTCGAGCGCGGGTTTCCGGAGCGACCGGTTCGGACCGTCGTCGAGGGGTTCAGAGACGCGGAGTACGGCGAGTCATCGCCGGCGGAGCCGCGGATCGAACGCGTGCAGGCTGCCGTGCGGTCGGTCGCTGGAGACACAGCCCCAACGGCGGACGCAGGCGCGGAAACAGGGGCAAGGGCAGCGGAAGAAGAAGGGGAGGGGGAAGAGACGACAGATTCGATGTCACGGGGCGAACACGAGCCGAACCGAGAGGACGAGACGGCACAAGAGGTAGAAGAGGGTGACCGGCCGTGAGCGACCGATCGGTGCTGAACGTGCTGCTCGGCGTGCTCGCGGTCGGCACGCTCGGTATCGCCACGATACTGGCAGCGGCCCCGACGCTTCTCCCGACCGCGGTCATCGAACTCGTGGCGACGATCGAGCAGACGGTCGACGCGGAGCGTGCCCTCCTCGTGCTCGGTGGGGTGATCGGGCTGTTCGCCCTCTGGCGGGCGTACTTCTCGGGTGCGAGTGACGTGACGGATCATGGCGTCGGCGCTGCGTATGAACGGAACCGACCCCGGACGCGAGTTCAAAATCCGCACGGGGACCGTGCCGGGAATCGACCGCCGACACGAACTCGGGAGACAGTGGATGAGCCGCCGGCCGTCGAGGTGGTCGGCGAGGAGATTACCGAGCGCGTCGATCGGACGAGTCGCGCGTTGAAACGGGGATCGGTGGGAACGGTCCGGACGGAAGCCGTCGTCGAGGAGCTTCGGGAGACGCTTCGAGCCATCGAGACGGCACACGCACACGGTCGGGGGGATGGGGCGGATGCGGACGGAGCGGATGCAGACGGAGCGGATGCGGACGGAGCGGATGGAGCGGAGAAGGCGGACGGAATCAACAAGGTCGACGAGCGGATTCGGCGCGGCGAGTGGACGGACGACCGGATCGCGGCGGCGTTTCTCGGCGACGAGTCCGCAGGGCGGCTCTCGATCTGGCACCGACTTCGGAACTGGTTGTTCCCGGGACGAACGTTCGAACGCCGTCTCGAGCGAACGATTACCGAACTGGAGCGGTACGCAACGGAATCCGCCGGATCGACGGCTACAACGGGAGAGACGGACGACGCACGGAGAGCGGGCGGGGCGGTGGAAGGTGGGGAACCGACTAATCGAAAGCCGGACAACGCCGGTGGCGATTCCGCCGGAGACACCGCGACACCACCGGAGGGAACGCGTGCGTAGCGTCTCCCGGTGGCACTCCGGCGTCGTCGCGTCGCTCGCCCTCGCCGCCGTCGGCACCGTGTTCGGCTCGGCGACGCTGTTGCTCGCTGCGACCGTCCCCGTCGGCTACCTCGGCTACGCCGCGCTGTCGTCCGTTCCCGACCCGACAACGACGATATCGGTAGAACGAGATTGCGACCCGCGGCACCCGTTCCCCGGCGAGCGCGTCGACGTGACGCTCACGGTTCGAAACGACTCGACGCGACCGCTTCCGGACGTTCGAATCGCCGACCGCGTTCCGTCCGAAATCGCCGTCGTCGACGGAACCGCACGGACCGCGACGACGCTCCGCGCCGGCGAGCAGACCGAGTTCACCTACGCGGTGCGCCCGCGGCGGGGCACCTACGCCTTCGACGACGCGTGGGTCCGCGTGCGAAGCCTGAGCGGAACGGCCGTGGCGACGGCCTCGATTCCGGCCGCCGGCGACGACGAACTCGAGTGTACGATTCCGGTGGACGGGCTCTCACTCCGCCGGGAGACGCTGCCGCTCGCCGGTACCGTCGCGAGCGACAGCGGCGGCGCGGGGTACGAGTTCCACTCGACGCGGGACTACCACCAGGGCGATCCGGTGAGCCGGATCGACTGGCGGCGGTACGCCCGGACGGGTGAACTCGGTACCGTGCGCTACCGCGAGCAGGAGGCGACGAAGATCGTGGTCGTCGTCGACGGCAGGGCGGTGTCGGGAGTCGCGGCGGCCCGCGGACACCCGGGTGGAACCACGCTCGCGGCCTACGCCGGGACGGTGACGAGTGCGGCGATGCTCGAGGCCGCCCACAGCGTCGGGGTCGTCGGACTCGGCGTTCGGGGCCGGATACCCGACGTCTACGCGGGACCGCCGGCGTACGTCGAACCGGGAAGGGGTGCGGACGTGAGCGGTCGTATTGCGAGCGTCTGTGACGCCGTCGCCGCACGGGATGAGCCGACGCAGATGCGGGCGCGAAGCGATGGCGGCGAGGGTGAACGAGCGAGGGCAAGCGAGACGTCGACGGCGACCGCCGACCGGCTCGAGACGCTGTTGCCGTCGGATGCGCAACTCGTGGTCTGTACGCCGGCGGTGGACGACGGCATCGTCGACCTCGCGCTGGCGCTTCGACGGCACGGGTACCGGCTGTCGGTCGTGTCGCCGAACGTGACGACGCGTGCGGAAATCGGGGCGCGGCTGGCGGCGATTCGCCGGGAGACGCGGCTCGAACGCCTCCAGCGAGGGGAAATTCCCGTGGTGGACTGGGAACCGGAACAGCCGCTTGCGACGACCCTCGATCGGGTGTTCGGGGAGGTGCGTCGCTAATGGCGACGGACGACGACCTCGGGCTCCAGAAGCGGGGGCGGACGGGACGACATGCCGGTGAAAAACCGGCGACGGCGCGACCGAACGCCGCTCGATCCACCACCGCGCGATCCGGCGGGACGGTCAGCGCGCCGATACCGGCTGTCGCGACGATTCTGGCGACGCTCGTCGGGATACTCGTTCTCGCCGTCAGCATCGATGCCGTCGCGGCGGCGATCGTCGCCGGTCTCACCGGCGGCATACTAGCGGCGACGGTGACGGCCACGAAACGGCGAACGCCGGGCGGTCGAGCCGTCGGGAGCCTGCTCGCCGTGCTCACTGCACTCGGAACGGCCGGCGCGCTCGGACTCGCCCTTCGCGGCGATTCGGCCTCGGTTCAACCGGAATACCGCGTCTGGATCGTCCTCGCGATCGTTCTCGCGACGTTCGGCGGCGCGGCGACCAGAACGGGCGCGGTCGGCGACGGGGCCGTCCGCTCCGCGCTGCCGGTCGTCTGGCTCACGTCGATCCCCGTCGCTGTCGTCTCAGCGGTGTTTTTCGACCCGATTCGGTCGCTGTCGCTGTGGCCCTCTCTCCCCGGGACTGGGACTGCGACTGGAACAGGGACAGGAAACGGGAACGGCACCACTCCAGCGCAAGCGCTCGGTGAACTCGTGTCGCCGTCTCCGTCGGCGACGACTGCGGGTGCGCTGAGCTTCGTCGGGCTCCTCGTGGGACTGCTGTGGCTCGCGGTGCTCGTCCTGCCGCGACTTCCGATCCCGGAACTCCTGCCCCGGGATCGACGCGAGACGGCACGCCGGCGGATCGAGTGGCTCGCTTCGCGAGCGGGCTGGGCCGGCTGGGCAGTCCTGGGTGGCACCCTCCTGGCGAGTTCAGTCGCGGTCCTGGCTCGAACCGGCGACAATCGAGGCATCGATACCGCGGCCGCGCTCGTCGAGTCGACGCTCGTCCCGCTAACCATGGCGACACCCGTTCGTGTCGCCGTTCTCGCGGGGATCATCGCGCTCTGTCTGGCCGGCCTCGGCTCGCGGCTCCCCACGTTCTCCAGACTTCGATACAGTACCGCCGTCAGGTGGCTGCCGGCGTTCGCGGGCGGGGCCCTCGTCGTGGTTCTCGTCTCGATCGGCTACCCGCTGGTGTTCGACCACTGGATCGGTCCCGAACTCGAGGCGATGGCCGCCGCGAACGAACGGGGCGCGCTGCCGGGAGCCGCCGGTGAACTCGCGGCCGATGACCTACGCTCGCTCGCGTCGCCGCCGACGGGAATCGCCGCCGTCGGGTTCGTGCTGAGCGGGCTCGTCGGGACGATTTTCGCGCTACTGGTCGCCGTCTGGCTGCTCGGCGCACTCGGCCCGCTTTCGGACCGCGCGGCTCCCGCCACGCTGGCCGCGAGTTCGCTCGTCGCCGGCGGCGTGGTCGTCGCGCTCGGCGGCGGATCGACGCTCGCGGTCGGCACCGCCGTCGCCTGCGCACTCGTCGCCTGGGACGCCGGCGTCTACGGCGTCTCACTCGTCGACGAACTCGGTCGAGACGTCTCCGCACGACGGCCGGCACTGGCGCATACGACCGGCACAGTCCTCGTGGGGGTGCTCGGAATCGGTTTCGCAGTCGGCCTCGACTCCCTCCTCAATCGGCTCGCGATCCGAACTGGCGTGACGATCGCCGTCGCTTGTACCGTTGCGTTGCTCGCCTTGCTTATAATCCTCAAACGACGAGCGACCGCCGCCGCTGCGGCCGGTCGAACCCGAACGAGCGACATCTCCCGGCTCCCCGTCGCGGCGGGAACCGTTCCCGGCATCGACACCGGCGAAGCCCGCGCCCTGCGAACCGCCGGCTTCGAAACGATCGGCGACATCCAGACCGCCCGCACGGCCGAACTCGAATCCGTCGAGACGCTGAGCGACGAGACAGTCGCGGCCATCACCTCCCGTCTCGACGCCGTGCCGTCGGATGAGTCAGCCGCAGCCGAGTTCACCGGCAGCGAGTCGTCCGGAGTCGACTCACAAGCATGCACGGAGGCGGTCTCCGAGCCGCCATCCGACGAGAGCGACGAGAGCGAAACGGAGCACTCGGCTTCGAAAACCGACTAGCCGCGTTCGGTCGGGACGGCGCTACGGGTCGACTGCCGGAACCTCGACCCGGTCCAGCACGGACCGGACGACGGTCGATCCGTCGACGCCCTCGATTTGCGCATCGGTAGTCAGCACGAGCCGATGCTGCATGATCGGCTCGGCGATCCGCTTGATATCGTCCGGTGCGACGTACTCCCGACCGGCAATCGCCGCGCGTGCGCGTGCAGCCTCGAAATATCGTTGAATCCCCCGCGGCGAGATGCCGATCTCGACCCGGTCGTCCGCTCTGGTCGCCCGCGCGAGATCCACGAGATAGCCCCGAACCGGCTCGCTCATCGACACCCGCTCGGGGACGCGCTGGAGCGTCCGCACGCCCGCCGCATCGAGCACCGGCTCGACCGTCGGCAGCTTCGTCTCGCGCTCGCTTCGCCGCTCGATCAACTCGAGTTCACCCGCCCGATCCGGGTAGCCGATGGCGGTCTTGATCGTAAAGCGGTCACGCTGCGCTTCGGGCAATTCGAAGGTCCCCTCCTGTTCGACCGGGTTCTGCGTCGCGATGACCAGGAACGGGTCCGGCAGGTCGCGCGTCGTCCCGTCGACGGTGACCTGTCCTTCGTCCATCGCCTCGAGGAGGGCGGCCTGGGTTTTCGGCGGCGCGCGGTTGATCTCGTCGGCGAGTACCACGTTCGCGAATACCGGCCCGCGGGTGAACTCGAACGCGCCGGTGTGTTCGTTGAACACGTGCGAGCCGGTGATGTCGCTCGGCAACAGATCCGGGGTGAACTGGATGCGGGAGAATTCGAGCCCGAGCGCCCGGGCGAACGCCAGCGCCGTCAGCGTCTTCCCGGTACCGGGTACGTCTTCGAGGAGGACGTGGCCGCGGGCGAGCGCCGCGGTGAGCACCTGCTCGAGGAACTCGCGGTCGGTGATCACCGCATCGCCGATCCGCGAGAGAACTTCGGTACAGGTCTCGCTCGTCGCGACGGCCGAAACGTCGTCTGCCATCGGTTGGCGTTGTCGGGGGCGTCACATGAAGATACTGGCAGGCAGCGAACGGCAGAGAAGCGAAGGCTTTTGCGCGCCGGCGCGCCAAAACGGTGGTAATGACCGGAGACGACCCACGCGAGGAGCCCAGGAAGTTCGAGGACGAGGCGTCCGGGACTGCGGCCGACGCTGTCGCTGTCGGCGACGAGGGGGCGACACCCCTTCGAGCGGACGGCGGCGCTGCGGGTGCCGACGACGTCGCGCTGGACCCGTGGGGCTCCTCGACCGTCTCCGACTACCGCAAACTGTTCGACGAGTTCGGCATCGAGGAGTTCGACGACGTTCTGGACGAGGTGCCCCACCCCCACTACCTGATGCGCCGAGGCGTCATCTTCGGCCAGCGTGATTACCGGTCGGTCATCCGCGCGCTGCAAAACGACGAACCGGCGGCCGTCCTTTCGGGATTCATGCCAACCGGCGACCCCCACATCGGCCACAAACTCGTCTTCGACGAGATCATCTGGCACCAACAGCAGGGTGCAGAGGCCCACGCGCTGATCGCCGACCTCGAAGCCAACGCCGCTCGCGGCCTCTCCTGGGAAGAAATCGACGAACACGCCCGGAGCTACCTGCTCTCCCTGCTCGCACTCGGCTTCGACCCCGAGGACGGCGACCTCTACCGCCAGTCGGAAAACCGCGAGGTCCAGGACCTGGCCTTCGATCTCGGGGCCGAAGCCAACTTCTCCGAGTTCCAGGCGATCTACGGCTTCGACGGCGAGACCGACGTCTCGCACATGCAGTCGGTCGTCACCCAGATGGCCGACATCCTCTACCCGCAGTTAGACGAGCCCAAGCCCACCGTGATCCCCGTCGGCCCCGACCAGGACCCCCACGTCCGCCTGGCCCGCGACCTCGCCGAACGGATGCGCTTTTTCAAGGTCTCCAAGGCCTACGCTAGCTTCGAACTCGAGGCCGACGAGCGCGAACTCGTCGCCGAATTCTACGAGCGCCTCGACCCGGCCGAGTTCGACGACGAGCAACTCCGGTGTGTCCACGTCGCCGAAACCCTCGAAGAAACGCCGCTGGCCGAACTCGGGGTCGGCGCGAGCACGCTCGAGTCGGTCCTGACGAAGCTGAACGAGGGCGGAATGGAACCGCTTCGCCCGCGAACGCGGTTCTCCGACCGACGGGCGACCGAGGACGCCTTCGACGCACTCATCGACGCCGTCGAGGGCGAAAAGCGCGTCTACGAAAACCACGTCGACGCCTTCGAGATCGACCGCGCCGAAGCGGAAGAACTCGCACGGGAGATCGAGGTCGAGAACGGCGGCTACGGCTTCCAGCCGCCGTCGTCGATCTACCACCGCTTCATGACCGGGCTGACGGGCGGGAAGATGTCCTCCTCGATTCCGGCCTCCCACATTTCCCTGCTCGACGACCCCGAGGACGGCTACGATAAGGTCAAGTCGGCGACAACCGGCGGCCGCGAAACTGCTGAAGAGCAGCGAGAGAAAGGCGGCAAAGCCGACGAGTGTCCGGTCTACGAACTGTACGCCTACCTGCTCGCCGGCGACGACGACGAGTTCGCAAAGCGCGTCTACGATGAGTGCGTCGGCGGCGAGCGCCTCTGTGGCGACTGCAAGGAACAGGCCGCCCAGTTGATGAAGGAGTTCCTCGAAGAGCACCAGCAAAAGCGAGCGGAGGTCGAGGAGTTGCTCGAGGAGGCGGATATCGAACTCGAATCGCCGCGTCGGCGGTAGTACTCCGACCCCACTGCAGTCGACGAGTCGGCCGTGACGGCAGCGGTACGTTTCTCCCCGCGTCGGCGTTGTGTTTTGGCGTCTGACGAAGTTATATAGGGCCGTTCGTGAAACACCGACAACGGATGCCCTCCTCTCGCCCTCCCGATCCCCCGGAGGATGCTGACGACCTCCTCAGTTGTGCAGCGATCCTCGGCTCCTTCGGCGTCACGGCGGCCGATATCCGGACACAGCGGCACGCCGGCGGTGTCAACAACGGACCTGACGACCTCGCAACCGCCCTCGCCGACGAACTCGCGGCCGGCCAGGATCGGATGGCCGTCCTCCGCCGGACGATCGCCGGGAGCGAGCGCGGGCTCAGTTGCGCCGCACGCTACGCGCAGGACGATCTGGATCGGGAACTAACGGCCGTCTTCGACGCCATCGGCTGGTCATTTCGGTGCGAACGGATCGCCGCAGCGCTGCGCTCGGACGACCGACTCCACCTGCGAGCGTCCGACTATCAGGGCCGAGAACGGGAGACGACCGTCGAGTATCCCGACACGCCGCTCGGTACCGACAATCTGCCGGCCCTCCTGCAGGCGATAAACGCCTCGCTGCTCGTCGGAACCGACGCGCGATTCGTCCTGCTCTCCGCCGGCGTCGATCGCTGGCGGGCCGCGCTGGTCGCGGAACCCGAACTCGAGTGGCTGCGCGAACGGTACGGCCTGCGAATCGACGCCGTCGGAACGCCGCTCCTCCCCGAGCACGAACTCGGGGCGTACGTCCCCGACGAATCGACAGCCCACACGAGTGCCACACCAAGTGACGGTGCTGCCCCGTGGCCCGACTGGGCCGCCGACCGCGAGCGCGACGGGACGCGGACGGCAGGCAAGGAGTTCAACTCGCTGATCGAGGAGGCAGAAGCCGAGGCGACGGCGGCCACGGAGCGCGAGAACAAGAGCAAGAACGACTTCGAACTCCGCGGCTCACCGACCGTCTCGCGGGTGGCGGAGGGTGGCACCGACGAGACCAGCGAAATCGGACCCGGAACCGACGCCGGAGCCGGAGCCGGAACCGGAACCGATGCCAACGCCGACACACCCGGACCCAGCACCGACCCGCGTTCGCAAACTGAACGCGAGGGGTTCGACGGAGCGTCAGCCACGGTATCGTCCTCGGCATCGCCCTTGGCCTCAGCATCGTCCGGGACGGACGCGTCAGCATCCGATGGGACGGCCGCCGACGAGTTCGGCTCGCTCTCGGGATCGAGTACGACGACGCGGGTCGCAAACGACTCCTTCGGGGGCGACGTCGAGTGGGAGACCGAAACCGACCGGTATCGCGCGCTGGGTGCGGCCCTCGGTGCCGGCGGGAACGTCTCCGTGCGCGGACTGCTCGAGGACGAGGAGTTCCTGCCGGAGCTGCCGGAAGCGGAGCGATCGGAGACGCGCATCGAGTTCGGCGACGCGTTCGATCCGGCGGCGGTTTCGCGGGCGAAGGCGGCGGCCGAGCAGTCTGGGTTCGTCTGGGTTGAATCGGGGTCGCTTGAGACGACGCGCGTGTCGAACTCGTAGTCGTAGCCGGCGAGTCCGCGATGGAGCGCGTTCGAGACCGCTGCAAGAGTCCGTTCGAGTCCGCTGGCCGGGGGTCGTCCGAACGCGGGTGAGCCGGCGAAGGATCGGTCGCGGGCGGTGTCACCGTCCCGCAACGCTTTTGCCCCAGCCAGGGTATCGAACGTGTATGGCACCCGAATCCCCGACTCGTGCCAGCGTCGTGAGTCAGCCACAGCAGCCACACTCGGGATTCGGGTTCGTTTTTGCGCGCTGAGAGTGAGAGGATCCGGTGAACCCGCGGTGATCCACACCGGGTTGTCGCGGTGAAACCGGTCACAGGACGCCGATGAGCGGCTGGTGCCGCAGTGGCATCGGGACGGAACGGTCTCGAGAGGGTCGTCACACCCGCCGTCGCTCGCTGCACTCGCTACCGTCATCGATTCGAGTCGGAACCGCTAACTGACCACCACACAGCCATCTACACAAGCGAATGCAACTTCCAGCAGCACAGGTCGCGGTCCTCGAGGCCGCGAACGCGGACGACGCAACGTCCGTCGACGCCATCGCCGAGGCGACCGACCTCCCCCCCGAGACCGTCACCGGCGCGGTCTTCGAACTCGAAGACGAGGGACTGGTCGCCGTCACGGAACGCGTCGACGAAACGATCACGCTCACCGACGAGGGAGCCGAATACGCAGCCGGCGACCTCCCCGAGATCCGCCTCTACGAGGCCGCACTCGCGGCCGGTGCCGACGACGAGCCCGTCTCGATGGGACAGGTCATCGGCGCGGCCGAACTCGACGGCAACCAGGTCGACATCGCGCTCTCGAACTACGCGCGCAAGGGCTACGGACAGATCGACAGCGGCGAGATCACCGCGGATCCCGACGCCGACCCGGACGCCGACGCGGAGGCGAACGCCCTGTCGGTGCTTGCCGACGACGGTGATGGTGACGGTGAGAGTGATAGCGACGGTGAACTCGCCGCCGACGAGTTCAGCACGGAAATTCGCGACCAACTCGAACGCCGCGGATTGCTCGAACTCGCCGAGACGACGGTCCGCGAGATCACGCTGACTGACGACGGCGTCACGGAGCTGATGGCGGGCCTCGAGACGGCCGAGACGGTCGGCCAGGTCACGCCCGAACTCCTCACCGGCGGCGAGTGGGAGGACGTCGAGTTCGCCGAGTACAACGTCGAGGCCGACGCCGAGCAGTTCGAAGGCGGCCGGGTGCACATCCTGCGCCAGACGGCCGACCGCGTGAAGGACGTGCTCGTCGGCATGGGTTTTCAGGAGATGGAAGGCCCGCACGTCGACGCGGACTTCTGGATCAACGACAGCCTGTTCATGCCCCAGGACCACCCCGCTCGCACGCACTGGGACCGGTTCGCCCTGGAGCAGCCGACCCACATCGACGAGTTGCCGACCGAACTCGTCGAGCGCGTCGAGCGCGCCCACAGGGAGGGCGTCGGCGAGGACGGCGAGGGCTATCACTCGCCCTGGGACGAGGACTTCGCCCGGGCGCTCGCGCTCCGCGGACACACGACCTCGCTGTCGACGCGCTATCTGTCGGGCAGGGAGATCGGCGAGATCGAACCGCCGGCGCGCTTCTTCAGCGTCGAGAAGGTGTACCGCAACGACACGCTCGACCCGACCCACCTACTCGAGTTCTTCCAGATCGAGGGCTGGGTGATGGCTGAGGACCTCTCTGTCCGGGATTTGATGGGTACCTTCGAGGAGTTCTACGCCCAGTTCGGCATCGAGGACATCCAGTTCAAACCCCACTACAACCCCTACACCGAGCCGTCGTTCGAACTGTTCGGCACCCACCCGACGACCGGCGAGTTGGTCGAAATCGGCAACTCGGGCATCTTCCGCGAGGAGATGTTAGAACCCCTCGGCGTGGAGTGCGACGTGATGGCCTGGGGACTGGCCCTGGAACGCCTGCTCATGCTGATGTATGGCTTCGAGGACATCCGGGACATCCACGGGACGCTGTGTGACCTGGAACTGCTTCGCGAGACGGAGGTGACCTACTGATGCCAACGGTCGATATCGACCCCGACGAACTGCGCGAACTGACCGGCCACGAGGAAAAATCCGACGAGGAACTGCAGGCGGACCTGTTCGGACTCGGCCTCGAGTTCGAGGGCCGCACCGAGGACGGCGCGTTCGAACTCGAGTTCGCGCCGGATCGGCTCGACCGCCTGTCGGTCGAAGGCGTCGCCCGCTCGATGCGCTACCAGTACGGCGACGCCCGTGGCGTGCACGTTCCCGCGACGAACTCGGCCGAGTGGACGATTCGGGTCGACGAGTCGGTGCCGGACGAGCGGCCGTACGTGACGGGCGCGGTGATCCGCGACGTCGATCTGGACGAGGAAAGCCTCGACTCGCTGATCCAACTCCAGGAGAAGTTACACGCGACGATGGGCCGAAAACGCGCGAAGGGCGCGATCGGGATTCACGACCTGACGATGCTCCGCGGAAGCCCAGCGACTGAGGGCAACCCGACCATCGAGTACGTCGGCATCGACCCCGACGGGGACCGCTTCGTGCCGCTCGACTCGGACGCCGAACTGACGCCCGCCGAGGTGCTCGAAGAACACGACACGGGCCGGACGTACGCGGACCTCGTCAGCGAGTACGAGCGCTACCCGGCGATCTACGACGACATCGGGCTGTTCTCGTTCCCGCCGGTGATCAACGGCCGCCGCACCGAAGTGTCGACGGACTCTCGCGACCTGTTCGTCGAGATGACCGGCACCGATCAGTGGACGATCGACAAGATGCTGAACATCGTCTGCTACGCACTCGCGGCCCGCGGCGCGACGCTCGAGGACATCAGCGTCGAATACTCCGATCACGAACTCGTCCGCCCGGATCTCTCGACAAAGACCAAGACCGTTTCCCACGACCGCATCGAGACCATCCTCGGAATCGACCTCGATCCGGACGAGGTCATCGACCTGGCCGAGCGGTCGGGACTCGACGCGGCGAAGGAAGAAGGCGATAACGACGGCGAACTCGTCTACGAGTTCACCGTGCCACCCTACCGCGTCGACGTGCTCCACCCGCTCGATATCATCGACGACCTCGGGCGGGCCTACGGCTTCAACGAACTCGAACCGAAGTACCCCGACATAGGGACCGTCGGCGGTCGACACGAACGCTCCCGACTCGAAGACGCGACGCGCACCCAACTCGTCGGCCTCGGCTTCGAGGATCTGCTGAACTTCCACATGATCAACGAGGCGGAGAACTACGACCGCTTCGATCTCGACCCCGATGCGGACGTCTACGGGGCCGGCGAGCCCGCGACGATCAAGGAACCCTACAGCGAGGACTTCACAATGTTACGAACGTGGGTCATGCCCTCGCTGCTGATGGTGTTAGAGCGAAACACCCACCGCGCGTATCCCCAGCACCTCGCGGAAATCGGCTTTACCGCCGCCGTCGACGAGACCGAGAACATCGGCATCGACGAACGCCGTCACGTGGGGGCCGTTCTCGCGAATCACGACGCCGGCTACGAGGACGCCAAGGCGCGACTGCAAGCGCTGGCCCGTCGGTTCGACGTCGAACTCGAGACGCCGCCGACGGAACACCCCACCTTCATTTCGGGTCGAACGGCGGCCGTCGTCATGGACGACGAGGTGGTGGGCGTGATCGGGGAGGTTCATCCGAAAATCCTCGTCGAACACGATCTGGAAGTACCGGTCGCGGCGTTCGAGTTCGACCTCGCGGCGCTGGAGTAGTCCGCGTTGCGAGGCTACTGGAGGACGCCACGAGAGCGACGCTGTTAGCGGATCTCTCCATACGTCCGCACGAGTTCACCGTCGGCGTAGCGGCGCTGTTCGAATCCGAGCGCGTTACACAGGAGCGTATGGCCCATGAAGGACACGGCGTAGTCGGCCATCCCGAACGGGTGGAGTTCGGTCTGTCGGGCGGGCGGCAGCACCGAGCCGACGACCGAAATTTCGCTGTCGCCCGCCGAGAGCGTGCCGGCGGCGACGCCGGACGCGAGATCGGTCGGTTCGCCGTCCTGCAGGTCGCCGACGGTGAACGTGCCGGCGACGGAGCCGCCGGCGCGCTCGAACGCCTCCCGGTCGACGATCGTCGCGGGTTGGTCGACGCCGGTCGTGTACCCCAGCTGTGACCCCTTCCAGATCTCCTGCTGGCGGGGTCTGATGCCGGCGAGTAGCGGGTGGTCGAAGTCCCTGTTTTCGAGGTTCGCAAACGGGAGGAGGACGTCGGCGATGTCGCCGGCAGCGATGTCGGCGGCGTCGCCGATCTCGAGTTCGGCGAGTAAGTTCACGCCCGAATCCGTGAGGACGAGGTCGCCGCCAGCCTGGACGAACTCCTCGATCGCCGAGAGGTACCGCGAGTCGTCGATGCCGTCGTCGTGGGAGACGACGAGTTTGTCGTAGTGGCGCTTTCCGGAGTTGCCCCGCAGGAGGCGGCCGACGCTCACGTGGTGGGTGCCCATGTAGTCCACGTCGCCGTCGACGACCGACTCGTCGAGGTCGGCGAAGAACCGCATCGGATTGACGGTGTAGGGGCGTTGCTCGTAGCCGAGAACTTCCCCGGGATCGGGGATCTCGTCGTCGCCCTCGACGTCGAGTACCGTCGTGAGGACGTGTACCTCGGCGTCGCTGTCGACCTCGACGGTCCACTGGCCCGCCTGCGGCCGGCGGACGAAGGCTCCCTCGAAATCGTGCGTCCGGACTTCCGAGTCGGCCGGATCGGCCTTTGCCGCGAGGTCGACCTCGCGGACGACGGTTCCCGCAGGATTGCGGACGCGAACGGTGCCGTCGGTCGCGTGCTGTACGCCCTCGAGATCCACGAACAGCGAGTGTGAGGCGTCCGTGGTCTCCGCGCCGACGCGCGACTGACCGGCCGGGCCCGGCCGGACGACCTCGTGGCGTCGTCGTACCGCCGTCCCGCGACCCTGATTCTGAGCGCGTCCCTGTCCCCGTCCGCTGTCGTCGTCTCCGCCGCGACCCGAATCGACGCCCGTGTGGGGCAGATCGGCGGACGAGCGGGTGAGTTCGTCGGTTGTGACGTAGGCCGTGTCTTGGCCGCCAGTTGCGACGGTGGCGGTCGTTTCCCGGGCGGCCATCTGGGCGAACTCGCGCATAGACAGCCGATAGGCCGTCTCGTAGTGGCGCGACCAGTAGGGTTTCCACTCCTTCTGTGCGTTCATATAGTGGTTCGAGAGGACGATCTCCGGGGCGACGGTGATCGCGCCGAGTCCCCCGTCCGCCTCGGGTTGGCCGGCCCAGCCGAGGAAGCTCCCGGTGATCTGGTAGGCGAGCGAGTCGTAGATCGACCCCCAGTCCAGGAGCCCGTCGAAACTGTCGCCGTCCGGCACGAACGGCACGCCGTACATCTCCTCGCCGGCTGTCTCGATGTCGTCGGCGATCGCATCGATACCACCCCAGTGATCCTGCATTCCCTCGCCGATCCGGATGTTGACCTCGTCCAGATCGTGGGTCCCCTCGTGCTCGAACGACGCGTTCGTCTCGAGGTTGAACACCAGGTGGTCGGCCGTGTACATCCCGTGGTAATCACAGAGGAACGCCACGTTCTCGTACCCGCGGAAGTGCTCAACGATGGCCAGCGAATCCGGCACGAGTTCGGTGAACTCGTCGGGTACGCCCTCGGGTTCGGCCGGCCGGAAACTCGGATTCGTCCACCCGATGGTCGGATACTGCCGGTTGGTATCGATCGGCTGGCCGTCGAAGACGCTCGCGTTGCCGCGCTGGAAGTTGGTGTCGTGGGCCTCGACCCACGGGATTTCGGTCTGGGGGTTGCGCGCGACCCAGCCGTCGGGGTTGGTAAACAGGAAGACGACGGCGATGTCGTCGAGCAGGGGTTCGAACGCCCCCGCCTCCCCGCGGGCGAGGTCCTCGAGGAGCCGACTGCCGGCTTCGACGCCGGCGCGTTCGTCGCCGTGAATGCTGAGCGAGAAGACAACCTTCTCCTTCTCGTCGAAGGCGGTCTCGTCTCGAACGTCGTTCGTCACCTCCGCGACGTAGATATCCCGCGGATCGGACTCCTCGCCGGTAAATGCGTTCGTCCAGCCCGGCGACTCGCCGATATTGTGGACCCGAACGCGATCCGAATACGCGTCTTCGAGGTGTCCGAGCGCCTCGACGGTTTCCTCGTAGGAAACGTAGTTGCGCGCCGACTCGACCGGCGGAAAGACGCCGTCTTCGTAGGGAGCTTCGATCGTCCACCACGGGTTCGCACCGGGTGCGAAGTCTATGACGTCGATTCCATCACCGCTCAGGTCGAGCACGTCCTCGACCTCGGCGGCGGTGAGGTGGGCGTGCGCCGCGAGCGTCGGCTCCTCCCGGGTGACCGCCTTCGGTGCCCGAGACAGTTCCGGATCGGGTTCTTCCTCGTACTCGTCCGCGAAGGCGTCAAACGCCTCCCGCTCGCCGAACTCGATGACGGCCGCAGCCTCGTACGCCTCGGGCGTGTGATTGACGACGAAGGTGAACTCGTCGGTGAGCGCGTCGCCGGAAACGTCGGCAGTGGCACTGCCCGGAAGCGCGAGCGCAGCACCGGTCGTGGCCGAGAGGCGGAGAAACGTTCGTCGGTCGACTGGACTGTTCGTGAACCGTTCGCCGGGAAGATGCTCGTCGCCGGCAGCCGACCGGTCCGTCGCGTTGCTCGGGGCCTCGTTATCTATGTCGTCTAACATTCTCGATCACGTGGTTGTTGCCCACGGAAATATCCCACAATGATTCTCAGTAAGAACGATGTGGAACGAGCGAACGTCTCTGGAACACGTATGCTTACAACGGCGGACGTCCTTCGATCGGAACTCGATCACAAGAGTCGACTGCTACGGCGAGTGTAACGGTCAGTAGTCGATTCCTGAGAGGCTGTTATACCGATTTCCGTCGCAACCGCAGGAGTGTGTGGGTGCGCCGGAACCGGCTGACAGCAGTCTGTGTGAGTGCCGTCTTCTCGAGAAACGAGCGCGGCCGAACGCGAGACAGACCCGCGTTCGTGCTGTAGCGGCAAGTACGTTCGATGTACGACACTGCCGTCCGTCGTTCAATAGTCGATTAGAACTCGTGTTCGACGTCTTCCTCGTCGGCTTTCTGAATGATGATCTTCCCGTCCCGGACCCGAACGAAAACTTCGTCGCCGATGTCCATCCCCGCGACTGCGAGTTCATCCTCGTGGAGATTGAGGTGGACGTTGTGGTAGTTACCGTCTTCGTCTTTCGCACCGCTTGGACTCAACTTCTTTTTCCGTACCATCGCGGGATTCTATGACGAACTTCGCCGTAGGATATACTTAAGTGTTTTCGACGCCCTGGGGAATGACCTTATTACACAGTAGTCACGCGGACAATTACGGGAGAGCGGCGACCGGCGGAGCGAGATAGTGCGAAGAGGTGACTGACGGACATACTTAAAGATACCGGCACTGTCGGTCGATTTTCAGGGATATATTTATGTCGGGCCGTGTGCTGGGTTGGCATGGAGGCAAAACCATGGTACGCGAAGACGGTAAACGAAACTTTGCGCTGCGAGCGTCGAGCGGGGAAGAGGAAAGTGTCTTTTCGGGGAATACCCCCCGGCAAGCCGCCCTCAAGGCGGCACGACGGCTCGAACCGGGCTCGAGCGAGGACGCGGCTGACCGAACTGAACTCAGGCTTCGTGAGAAGGGGACGGATAAAGTCCACATCTACGACGGCTGGGCCTGGGAGGAGACAGCACCCGACGATAAGCCGGATTGGATGCCCGACGAGATCACGGAGGCGAACGTCTCCAAGAAGGGAATCGACCACCTGGACGAGTAACACGGATTGTCGGCGATTTCGGGGGGACGAGTCCATGAGTGGCGTCTCTGGCGAGGAGTAACTATCCAGCGACGACGGGTAACTCGGGACCGGATGGCGACACAGGTCATCGTCCCTGCGGCGCTTTCTCGGAGTTCCACTCGTCGTAGTGAATCAGTTGCTCGCCATCGAGACGGTCACGCCATCCTTGCTCTTGCAGGACGGGTTCAGCAGGAAAGCCGTTTCTGGGATACCCGACACAGAGGTACGCGACGGGATCCACGTGGTATGGAATCCCCAGCACATCGCGGAGTTCGTGGGGATAGAGGAACGATACCCATCCCACGCCGATACCCTCACTTCGGGCGGCCAACCAGATGTTCTGGACGGCAAGACACGTCGAATAGGCGTCCATCTTCTGCATCGTGTTGCGACCGAGGACGTGAGGCGCGTCACGGGTCGGATCGCAAGTGACGCAAATATTTACCGGTGCATCGGTGATTCCCTCCAGTTTCAACGCGCCGAAATCGGACCGCCGTGGCTCCTGGTACCCTTCGCGCGCAGCAGCAATCGCTCGTTCAGCGATCGCTGCAACCTCGGTTTTCGTCTCTCCGTCCTCGATGACGATGAAGTCCCACGGCTGGGAGAATCCAACGCTGGGTGCGTGATGTGCAGCGTCCAGAATCCGCGCCATCGTTTCCTCGGAAACGGGATCATCACTGAACCGCCTGATATCGCGTCGCGCATAGATCGACTTGTAGACGGCTGCTCGCTCATCTGCGGTGAATGAAACCATAATTGTCACGCATCAGTTCTACTTGTATACCAGTTTTGGGACGATCGATCACGAGCACCAGGTTCGTCCCTCACCGCTGTACCTACCGCTTTACCCGCCGTTCGCCGGTCCGGGGCGCGTGAGAGCAATTCACTAGCGGTCCGTAGACGGAGGGACACCAGCGGAGAACCCAACAATTGTCGAACCTCTAGGGGCGATAATACGGATTAGGGTAGTACCCCAGCCAGCATACGTTTCATATTTATCTAAGAACTAAGCCTATATGCTTGTATACGTCCAGTACTCTCCACCACATGAGTACAACTATCCGCCATCAGTCGAGTTCAATTGGAGAACGACACGATTCGAACCCCGCCAATAGTGTGTCAGTCTCAGTAGACGCACCCCTGACAACGGGGCGGTGATGCGTGTCTATGATCGACGATAAATGGAAGAATCTGATACTCGCGACGCTCATGTTCAATCTGGGGTTTACGATCTGGTTCTCGTTCGCCCCGTTTACCGACGACATCGCCACCGAGTTCGGACTCTCGGTCACTGAACTCGGGATCGTCTCGAGTGCGGCAGTCGTTGCGGTTCCGGCTGGCCGACTCCTTATCGGGCCACTTACTGACCGCTTTGGTGCACCGATAACGGCCAGTGTGACGCTCGTCATCGTCGGTGTCTTTTCGGTGATCAGCGCGTTCGCACAGACGTACGAGGTATTCACGGTTTCGCGAGTCATCGCTTCCCTGGCAGGAATCACGTTCGTCATCGGCATTCAACACGTTTCTGAGTGGTTTAAAGAGGAGAATCTGGGAATGGCGGAGGGCATCTTCGCCGGTGTCGGAAACGCCGGCGCGGGGCTCGGTGCATACGTTACGCTGCCAAGGATCTTCGGGGCCGACTACGCTGGCCCGCTGTTCTCGACGAACTGGCGCGCTGCGTTCTTCTATACGGGGCTTGTCGCCATCGTTCTGGGACTCAGTTACTCCCTGTTCGGAGATGCCGCAAAGACCGAGGAGAAGCGTCGTGCGACGAGGGAGAGCGCCAGTCTCCGGCGAGTGCTTTACGTGGGCACACGGTACGGCGCGATCGTACTGTCGGCCGCCTACGTGATGACGTTCGGGCTCGAAGTCGCGATGAACGGCTGGCTCGGAACGTATTATCGCGAGGCGTTCGGTCAGGGGGATATCGTGATCGCGGCGACGTTCGCGGCGACGTTCTCGATTGCGGCTGGTTTGCTTCGTCCCATCGGTGGCTACATTAGCGATCTCGTCGCTCGAACGGAACGGTCCGTGTTGCCGTGGTTCGAGGGTCGCTACCGCGAACAGTGGACGTTCACGATGCTCGTCTTCGTCGTCGTGTCGTTGCTGGTGATGACGGCCGCGGGACTGACCGGCAACATCTACGTCGCGGTCGTCGCCGGGTTTTTCGTCGGCGTCGGCTGTGCGTTCTCCGAAGGAGCGATCTTCGCACAGGTTCCCGCGATGTTCCCGAACAATTCGGGCACCGTCTCCGGCGTCGTCGGCGGGATCGGAACTGTCGGTGGCACCGTCTATCCGCTCGTGTTTGCCGCGCCGTTCCTTCCCAATCTGCACGTCGGGTACGCGGTCGTCGCCGTCACGATGATCCCGGTTCTGGCGCTCTGTTCGTGGGTCTTCCAGCCCCGGATCGCGGAGCGTGCGACCGAGGATGGCCTGGCCGTTGGCGGCGACGAACCGATCGGTGCTGCCAATCCAACGGGAGACGACTAATCGGCGTGGTCGACGTGCTCCGTGGATTCAGGCGTGTCAGCATCGCCGAGTTCAGTATCGAACGAGAGAAGCCCGGTCGATGACGCCGTCTGTTCGAGCGCCGCGGAGCTCCGGAGGACCATGCCGCCGAAACCGAGCAGCAGGATCGCCTCGACGTAGATGACGATGAGTTGGCCGACGAAGTCGTCCGCGAGGCTCAGACTTCCCGAGAGCAGTCCGGTCACGACGAGACCGCCCCACCCGAGGACGAGCAGGTACTTGAGTTTGGTAAACAAGAGCGCTCGTTCGGCCGGGAGCGATCTCGTCGCGCGGGAGATCGGTCCGAACAGCAAGTAGAGCCCGCCGCCGAGAGCGCCGAACGTGCCGAGCGTTGCGATCATCGCGAGCGCTCCATCGAGGAACCAGCTTCCAAGGGTGACCCAAAGCCGACCCACGACGACGGCAACTAGCAAGAGCGTCAGCCGGCGATCGGCACCGGCAACGGCACAGACGACGGGGAGGAGTGCAGCCCACATGACCGTATAGCCGATGAACCGGATGAAATCCGTCCCGATCCCGGACATGTCGGCGACAGCCATGCACAGATAGGTGATTCCCATCGCGATCGTTGCGACGACGACGGCGTACCCGTACGGTCGAGAGTTCGGGCGAAGCGATCGCGTCCGCCAGTAGAACGCGAGCGCGGCGGCGACGAGCACGACGCTCGACACGCCGAGGAGGGCGAGCGGACCGATCACGATCGGTTCCCTCCGACGAGTTCGAGACGTTCGGGACGGGCGGTTCCTGAGATGGTGTGCTGACGGTGCTGTCGCCGACGGCGGATCGAAATGGGTGGTGTGTCGGTCATCGTATTCGTGTCTGTATCCATATCTGTGGCCGTTCGTATCGAGACGACTCGGCCGTAACTGCGGGGTAGTGAACACGACTGTGTCGACCCCAGATAACTGTTATCGCCGATACCGGGGTGGAAGGCGGTGCCGGACCGCGGCGACCGCACCGAACACCCCGGCAACGTCGGCACGAACCCCGGGTATTTTCACGTTCTCTCGGCAATGAAGTGGCGATGACCGCAGTGACACTCGGCCCCGAAGGGACCTACTCGCACCGGGCGGCACAGTCGATCGCCGACACGGATGCGATCGACTTTCGCCAGTCCGTGACCTCGATCGTCGATGCCGTCGCGAGCAGCGAGTACGACCGCGGCGTCATCCCCATCGAGAACAGCATCGAGGGCAGCGTCACGGAGAGCCTGGACGCGCTCGCCGAGTACGACGTGGCCGTCGTCCGCGAAATCGTCACGCCGATCAAACACGCGCTGCTCGCACAGGGCCCCGACTTCGAAACGATCGCCAGCCACTCGCAGGCCCTCGCTCAGTGTCGCTCCTACCTCGAACGAGAATACCCCGACACCAGCCTCGAAGCCGTCGCGAGCACGGCCCAGGGCGTCGAGTTCGCCCGCGACGATCCCTCCGTCGCCGGCATCGCTCACCCCGCAAACGCCACCGACGACGCCGCGCTCGAGGTGCTGGCCGAGGACATCCAGGATCAGGACTCGAACGCGACGCGATTCTTCGCGGTCGCGCCCGCCGAAGATCGGTCGAAAGGCGGCGGTAAGACGACGCTCGTCGTCTATCCGAACGCGAACTACCCCGGACTGCTGCTCGAACTGCTCGAACCCTTCGCCGACCGCGACATCAACCTCACGCGCGTCGAATCCCGCCCGAGCGGCCAGCGCCTCGGCGACTACATCTTCCACGTCGACATCGAGGCCGGCCTCTACGAAGCGCGAACGAGCGAAGCCATCGCCGAACTCGAAGCGCTCGCCGAGAACGGCTGGGTGCGGCGACTCGGCTCGTACGATATGGAACACGTCGTCGAGTGAGGCTGATTCGCCGCCCGCGGACGACGATATCGACACCGACACTGACACCGACCACAAACTGTTTTCCCTTGTCTCGCGGACACACGACCGGAAACGATGACACTGACAACAGGCGACGACGCGCCGACCGTGACAGCGCCAAACCAGGACGGCGAAGCGGTTTCCCCCGCGTTCGACGATCCGACCGTCGTGTACTTCTACCCGCGCGACGACACGCCCGGCTGTACAACTGAGGCCACGCAGTTCCAGCGCGAGCGCGAGACCTATCGGGAGGCTGGCGTCGAGGTCTACGGCGTCTCTACCGACGACGTGGCGTCTCACAGCTCGTTTGCTCAGTCAGAAGAACTCGAGTTCGATCTGCTCGCGGACCCCGACGGCGAGGTCGCCGACGCCTTCGGCGTCGAGGTGGAGGACGGGGCAGCCCCGCGGACGACGTTCGTCCTCGCCGACGGCGAAATACGGGCCGTCTACGAGAACGTCGATCCGGACGGGCACGCACGCGAGGTACTGCTCGACGCGCTGGACGACGACCTGGCGACGCTGCCGGAGTAGTGTAGACGAGTCGCCTCGCTCGAAGAACTCGCAGGCCCGTTCTGTTGTTTTATCACGGGCAGAATTTATCCACCTCGAACACCTAGGTGGACGTATGCGACGAAACCCGTTCGACGAAATCGAGGAGATGCTCGACCGCGTCAGCAAGCAGGTCGAGGAAGGGATGGCAAGCGGCGGCCTGCAGGTCCCCGGAACGGTACCGGTCGACGTGACCGATACCGGCGACGAGTTCGTCGTGACGGCCGACCTGCCGGGCTACGAGGTCGCGGATATCGACCTGACGCTCACGGAGGGAACGTTGCGACTCGAAGCGAACCGCACCGAGGAAGCCAAGTTCGCGGACGACGAGGGGGAGGGGCGATACCTCCGACACGAACGAACTCGAAAGACGGCGAACCGCAGCATTCGGCTGCCGGAGCCGGTCGACGAGGACGACGTGTCGGCTGGATACGAGAACGGCGTGTTGACCGTTCGATTGCCGAAGGAGTCGGGAAGTGAGGAGTCAAAGCGGATCGACATCGAGTGAGCGGTTGGTGGACGACGACGCGGGACACTTTTCTCGGTCAGCGGCACATGCCAAACGTGATAGTACTTTTACCCGATCCGGCATAAGACGCAGTCATGAGTTACGACCCGCGGGAACTCGAGGCCGAGTGGCGCGAGCGCTGGGCCGAGTCGGGGCGGTACGAGGCCGATCCCGACCGACGAGGGGCCGACGACGTGACGTTCGTGACTGTTCCCTACCCCTATCCGAGCGGCGGGATGCACATCGGCCACGCTCGCACGTACACGGTTCCGGATGTCTACGCACGATACCGCCGCCAGCAGGGCGATAACGTGCTGTTCCCGATCGGCTGGCACGTCACGGGCACGCCGATCGTCGGCGCAGTCGAACGGCTCAAAAGCGGCGAAGAGGAGCAGATACACAGCCTCGAAAACGCCTTCGGCGTCCCCGAGTCCGATTTGAAGGAACTCGAAACGCCGATGGGCTACGCACGATACTTCATCGAGGAGGCTGACTGTAGTTACAAGACCGGGATGCGCCGGCTCGGCCTGTCGATCGACTGGCGTCGCGAGTTCACGACGAACGACGAACGGTATTCGAAGTTCATCGCCTGGCAGTACGAGACCCTCAAGGAGCGCGGGCTGCTCGAGAAGGGGCTGCATCCCGTCAATTACTGTACGAACGAGGAACAGCCGGTCACGACTCACGACCTGCTCGAGGGCGAAGATGCAGAATTTCAGGAGTATACCCTGATCAAATTCGAAGACGAGGACGAGGGCGTCGTCTATCCGATGGCCACGCTCCGCCCGGAGACGGTCCGTGGAGTCACCAACGCGTACGTCGACCCCGACGCGACCTACGCCCGCGTGACGGTAGACGTCGCCGAGCAGCGCTCTAACGGCTCGGACGGCTCGGACAGCTCGGACGGCGAGGAAGGCAAGGAAGGCGCGGGTGCGTCTTCCGGCGGCGAGGAGTGGATCGTCTCCGCGGAAGCGACCGAGAAGTTGGACCTCCAGGCCCGCAACGTCGACGTCGAGGAGACCTTCGAGGGAGCCGAGCTGGTCGGCGAGCGCGTCGCGAATCCGGTCACCGACGAGGAGATCATCGTCGTTCCGGCTGACTTCGTCGACACCGACAACGCGACCGGCGTCGTGATGTCCGTTCCGGCCCACTCGCCCGACGATTGGATCGCCCTGGAAGAGGCGAAAGCGCGGGCCGACGACCTGACCGAATACGGGCTCGATCCGGACGAGATCCGGGCGATCGAACCGCGGGCGATCCTCACCATCGAGGGGTACGGCGAGTTCCCCGCGAAAGACGCCGTCGAGGACCACGGCGTCGAATCCTCGAGCGATCCCGCGCTCGAGGAGGCCACCCAAGAGCTGTACAACCGCGAGTTCCACCGGGGTGAACTGATCGAGGAGTACGGCGAGTTCGCCGGCGAGAGCATCGAGGACGTCCGCGATGAACTCGAATCGCACTTTCAACGGCAGGGCGTCTTCGACGCGATGTACGACTTCGACGAGGACGTCGTCTGTCGCTGCGGCGGCGACGTCGAAGTCGCCGAACAGGAGACGTGGTTCCTGCGGTACAACGACGAGGAGTGGAGTGAGAAGGCTCTACGAGCGATCGAGAACCTCGATGCGATCCCCGAGACGACCCGCGAGCAGTACACCCACACCGTCGACTGGCTCGAAGAGTGGCCCTGCATCCGCAATTACGGGCTTGGGACGCGGTTACCGTGGGACGACGAGTTCGTCATCGAACCCCTGTCGGACTCGACGATTTACATGGCCTACTACACGATCGCCCACCGGCTCGAGGACGTTCCACCGGAGGAGCTGGACCGGGACTTCTTCGAGACGCTGTTCTACGGCGAGGACGCCGTGGCCGACCCCGACGAGCGCGCGCTGGACCTGCGCGAGGAGTGGGATTACTGGTACCCCGTCGACTACCGCTGTTCGGCCAACGATCTGATTTCGAACCACCTCACGTTCTTCCTCTACCATCACGCGGAACTCTTCGACGAAGACCGGTGGCCAAAGGGGATTACCAGCATGGGTATGGGCCTGCTCGAGGGCGAGAAGATGAGTTCCTCGAAGGGCCACGTCGTGTTACCCGACGAGGCCATCGAGACGTACGGCGCAGACACCGTTCGGTTCTTCCTGCTGAACAGCTCCGAGCCCTGGCAGGACTTCGACTGGCGGGCCGACGAAGTCGGTTCGACCCGCGACCAGCTAGAACGGTTCTGGAACCGCGCCGTCGACGTGATTGAGGACTCCGAAGGCGAGCGAGACCTCGAGACGATCGACCGCTGGCTGCTCGCCCGACTCCAGCGGACCGTCCGTACCGTCACCGACGCCATGGAGCGCTTCGAGACACGTACCGCCAGCCAGCGTGCCTTCTACCGCTTCGAAGAGCACCTCAAATGGTACCGTCGCCGCGTGAACCTCGATCAACGGGGGACCGACGGCTCGCCCGAGCATCGCACTCGCGGAGTGAGCGCTCGGCGACCGGGCGTCCGCTGGACGCTGCGGACGGTCCTCGAAACTCGACTGCGGCTGCTGGCACCGTTCGTCCCGTTCATGGCAAACGAACTCCACGAGCGCCTGACCGGCGAGCCCGCGGAGGACGTTCCCTGGCCCGAACCCGTTCCCGAGTTCGAGAATCCAACCGTCATCGAACGGGAGCGGCTGGTCAAAGGCGTCCTCGAAGACGTTCGCGATATCATCGCAGTCACCGACACCGATCCGGAGACGATTCGACTCTACGTCGCGGCCGACTGGAAGCGCAGCGTCCTCGATACCGTCCGTGATGTTGGTCCGGATCAGGGTCGAGTCATAGGCGACGTGATGCAAGACGAGGCGTTGCGTGAGAAAGGCGACGCCGTCAACGCTCTCGTCGGCGATCTCGTCGCGTTCGTCCGCGAGCGCGACGACTCGACGCTCGCGTCCCTGTCCGAGATCGACGAGCGAGCCGTCTACGAGGACGCGTCCGCGTTCCTCGCCCGCGAGTTCGACGCTGACGTCGACGTCTACGACGAGGACGGCGACCCGGTCGATCCCGGTGGCAAGGCGAGCCAGGCCCAGCCGTTCCGGCCGGCGATTCACCTCGAGTAGGACGGCCGCCAGTCGGTCCAGGCGAACGGAACGCGGCCGGTCTCGGAAGCGGTGACGACTAGATGGCACGACGGCCGTTTCTTCGGACCACGTCGAACGGTAATGCGAAAATATAGGGCGGCGTCGCCCCCACACCTACCTAATGAGCGACGCGGGATACGACCACGCAGCAGTCGAGCAACGCTGGCAGGCCGCGTGGGACGACGCGGACGCGTATCGGACGCCGGACGACGTCGACGATCCGACGTACGTCCTCGGCATGTATCCGTACCCGTCCGGGAAACTCCACATGGGCCACGTCCGAAACTACACGATTACGGACGCCTACGCCCGATACCGTCGAATGCGCGGCGACGACGTACTCCACCCGATGGGCTGGGACGCCTTCGGTCTCCCCGCGGAAAACGCCGCCAAAGAACGCGATACGAACCCCCGCGACTGGACCGTCGACTGCATCGACACGATGCGCGACCAGATGCGGGCGATGGGCTTTGGCTACGACTGGGACCGCGAAATCGCCACCTGCACGCCCGAGTACTACCGGTGGAACCAGTGGCTCTTCTCCCGGTTTCACGACGAGGACCTCGTCGAACGCCGCGACGCCGAAGTCAACTGGTGTCCACACTGCGAGACCGTCCTCGCCGACGAACAGGTCGAAGGCGAGGCCGAACTCTGCTGGCGCTGTGACACCCCCGTCGAGCAACGCGAACTCGAGCAGTGGTTCCTGAAGATCACCGAGTACGCCGACGAACTGCTCGAGGATATCGACGACCTCGAGGGCTGGCCGAACTCGGTCCGCCAGATGCAGCGCAACTGGATCGGGCGACAGTACGGTGCCGAGGTGGACTTCGAAATCAAAGACCACGGTCCGGTGACGGCCTTTACCACCCGAATCGACACCATCCACGGGGCGACGTTCTTCGCGCTCGCGCCGGACCACCCGATCAGCGAGGAGTTGGCCGCGGAAGACGATTCCGTCCGCGAGTTCATCGAGCACGAGGCCGACCCGGAGGGCGACGAACCGAACGGCGTCCCGACGGACCTGACAGCCACGAATCCCGCCACGGGCGAGGAGATCCCGGTCTACGTGGCCGACTTCGTCCTCTCGGACGTCGGGACGGGCGCGCTGATGGCCGTCCCCGGCCACGACGAGCGCGACCACGCCTTCGCGGAGAAGATGGGCGAGGAGATCGTTCCCGTTATCGCACCCGATCCCGAGACCGATCCCGAGTCCGAACCCGCCGAGGGCGAGGAACCGACGGTCCCCGACGTGAGCGAGGACGCGTTCACCGACGACGGCGTGCTGGTGAACTCGGGCGAGTACTCCGGTCTCGAGAGCGAAGCGGCTCGCGAGCGCCTGACCGAGGACATCGAGAGCGCCGAGGAAGCCACGCAGTACCAGCTGCGCGACTGGGGAATCTCCCGCCAACGCTACTGGGGGACGCCGATTCCGGTCGTCCACTGCGAGGACTGCGGTCCCGTGCTGGTTCCCGACGAGGACCTGCCGGTCGAGCTCCCGGAGTTCATCAACACGACTGGGAACCCGCTGGACGCCGCCGAGGAGTGGAAGAAAACGACCTGTCCCGACTGCGGCGGACCGGCGGAACGCGAGACGGACACGATGGACACCTTCGTCGACTCCTCGTGGTACTTCCTGCGGTACGTCTCTCCAGACCTGGAAGACGCCCCGTTCGATCTCGAACGCGCCAACGACTGGATGCCGGTCGATCAGTACGTCGGCGGCATCGAGCACGCCGTGATGCACCTGCTTTACTCGCGCTTTTTCACGAAGGTGCTTGCAGACCACGAGGGACTGGAACACCGCGAACCGTTCACGAACCTGCTCGCCCAGGGGATGGTCCAACTGGAAGGCGAGAAGATGTCCAAGTCGAAGGGCAACGTCGTCTCACCGCAGCGAATCGTCGAAGAATACGGCGCGGATACCGCGCGGCTGTTCATGATGCAGGCCGCCCAGCCCGAACGCGACTTCGACTGGAGCGAGGAGGGCGTGCGATCGACGAACGCGTTCCTCGCACGACTAAAGGAACTGGTCGAGGACTTCGTTTCGAACGAACCCGACGGCGAGGAAGACGCCATCGCGCGCTACGTCGCAAACGAGATCGACGCGACGATCGCCATCGCCGGCGAGAAGTACGACGACCTGACGTTCAACCGTGCGCTGCGAGAAACGCAGGATCTGACGCGGACACTGCGGAACTACGCCAGTCACACGGAACCACACGCCGAAACCTACGAGCGCGGCCTTGCCGCCGTCGTGCGACTGCTCGCACCCGTCGCGCCCCACCTGGCCGAGGAACTGTACACTGAACTCGGGAACGACGAGTTCGTCGTGGACGCGCCGTGGCCGACCGCGAGCGTCGACCGCGAGCACGTCGACAAGCGCCGGCAGTTAGTCGAGAACACGCGCGAGGACGTTCGAGACATTATCGACGTGGCTGGCATCGAGGATCCCGACGCGATCGAGGTCGTTGTCGCACCGACCTGGAAGTACGACGCCCTCGAGATTGCCGTCGAGAGCGACGCCGATAACCTGATCGGCGAACTCATGCAGGAGTCGCACATCCGCGAACAGGGTGACGTGGCGGCCGACTACGGACAGGACCTGCAGGCGGAGCGCGAAGCGCTGTCGATGACGCTCGGTCCCGAGGACGAACACGACGCCCTCGAGTCTGCGGCCTGGCTGATAGAACGCGAGTTCGACGCGCCCGTTTCGGTCGTGCACGCCGACGAGGTCGGCGAAAGCGTCCACAAGAACGCAGCACCGGGGCGGCCGGCGATCGAAATCGAGGACTGATACGGTCTGCTGTAACGATTTACCGGCGCAACTGCAGGACAGGCGCGGGTGCGCCGGAAATGACTGACAGCAGTCCGTATGAATACCGCGCGCTGAACTCGATCGGCGGTCGCTATCGACGGCGCGTTTTGACGGCGGTGCCCGACAGATTGACCCACAGCATGCCCTCTGCCATCTCTTCGTAGTCGAAGGAGGCCCCGACGACGGCGTCAGCGCCGAGATCGGCTGCTTCTTCGCGGATATCTGCGATCGCTTCTTCGCGGCCCGTTTCGATTTTTCGCTCGTACGACCCGCTCCGGCCGCCGACGACGTCTCGAATGCCGGCGGCGATGTCGCTCACGACGTTTGCGCCGATGACTGCCTCGCCCGTGACGATCCCGCAGTACTCGGTTACTTCTCGGCCGTCCAGTTCGTCCGTCGTAGCGATCGTGATGTCGTCCATACCGACTCGGTCTCATCGGATTATTATAAACTTCGTGGACCGGTCTATCGTAATCAGGGCCGATGCTGTCGAATAGCGTGAGAGACGACACAGCTGAAATGTATGTGAATCTGGACTATGCGGCAATAGTGTAACTTATTATCGTCACCCCGGTAACGCATTCGTGACCCGTTCCGGCGATCGCCCCTCGGCAGACGGCGATTTGATGGCCCCGCGAGAGCTGGCATCGCTGTTGGCGCAAGCAGACATCGCAATCGTCCAACTGACCCCGAGCGGCGAGATCATCACCGCAACCGACACGCTCGCCGAGCAAACGGGATACGCCCCAGAAACGCTTCGCGGGAAATCGCTGCAATCACTCCTTCTAACGGTTCCTGAGCGACTGGAAGCCTTTCTAAGCGGTGACTCGGGGGCCACGAACGCGACCACAGCGATCACAGTTCCGCTCACGATACCGACCGCGAACGGCGACACGGCCGTTTTTGACGGCTATTTCGACCGACCCGCTTCTAGCACGAATACCGTTATCATCGGGACACTTCATCGCCGTTCGGAACCGCCATCGATGGCGGCTTTCCATCCCGAGTGGAGCGATCCCCACGGCACAGAAACAGCGCCGGCAAAAGCCTTCGCCGCTCTCGCCGACGCACTGTCCGACGGAATCATCGTCCTCGATACGGACAGTAAGATCCAGTACGCAAACCCCGCCGTCGAGAGAATCCTCGGCTACACGCCACACGAACTCGTCGGCGGCAGCAAACTCAGTATTATCCCGGAGCGGCTCCGCAAGGCACACCTGCAAGCACTCAACCGCTATCTCGAAACCGGAGACCGACACATCGACTGGGAGTACGTCGAACTCCCCGGCCAGCACAAATCGGGTCACGAAGTCCTGCTCGGTATCTCATTGAACGACTTTTTCTTCGACGGTGATCGATACTTCGTCGGGCTGTTCCGAGACATCTCACCGCGGAAGGAGGCCGAGTACGCACTCCGCGATCGCGAACGCCAACTCAACCAGTACAAAGAGTATACGGACGACATCTTGAACGCAATCGACGACGTGTTCTACGTCGTCGACGCGGACGTGTCCCTCCAGCGGTGGAACCAGCGCGTCTGTGAGGTTTCCGGATACACCGACGAAGAAATAGCGTCGATGCACGCACTGGAGTTCTTCGACGAGGACGACCACGAGTCGATTACGAACACGATCGAAGAGGTGTTCGAAACCGGACACGCCCGCGTTGAAGCGGACTTACTCACGAAAGACGGCACGCACGTTCCATACGAGTTCATCGCCGCTGCACTCGAGGACCCTGCGGGAAATCCGGTGCTTGCGGGAATCGGACGGGATATTACAACACGAACGGAACAACGCCGGAAACTCGAAGCATCCAACGAGCGGCTCGAACAGTTCGCCTATGCCGCCTCGCACGACCTGCAGGAACCCCTCCGGATGGTTACCAGCTACCTGCAACTCATCGAGCAGCGATACGGCACTGAACTCGATACGGACGGCGAGGAGTTCATCGAGTTCGCCGTCGACGGGGCCGAGCGGATGCGCGAGATGATCGACGGGCTGCTCGAGTACTCACGGGTCGAGACGCAAGGCGAGCCGCTCGAACCGGTCGCACTCGATCATGTTCTCGAGGACGTCATCGACGATTTGCAGCTGCAAATCGACGAGTCGAACGCGGAAATCGGTGCGGAGGAGTTGCCGCGTGTGAGCGGTGATCGGAGCCAACTCCGACAGGTGTTCCAGAACCTTTTGAGTAACGCGATCGAGTACAGCGGCGACGAGCCGCCTGTCGTCGAAATTTCGGCCGAGCGGGAGGGATCGATGTGGCGGCTCGCAGTCGCCGATAGCGGGATTGGGATCGATCCGGACGATACCGACCGAATCTTTCAGGTGTTCCAGCGGCTTCACGACCGGACCGAACACAGCGGCACCGGGCTCGGGCTTGCACTGGCGCAACGAATCGTCGAACGCCACGGTGGCGAGATCTGGGTCGAGTCGGAGCCTGGCGACGGGGCAACGTTCGTGTTCACCCTGCCGGCGAACACTGGAGACGAGCCATAGCGACCGCGCAGCGACGACAGTACGCGCCGGTACGCGACGTGTGGGAACGAGTGACCACCGCGGCCGGGTTCGAGGCGCCTTCTGGCAGGTCCGTGCGTTCACACAGCGGGTGGGTGACAGTCGAGCCGAGAGCCGTCGCTCCGAACGAACCACAGACACGGATGAATCGCCGAGAAGAACGCAGTATCCGCTCAGTCCGCCGCGAGTTCGAGATTCGCCTCGTCCTCGGCACCGATCGCCTCGACGACGAGTTCAGCCACGTCGACGACTTCGATGTCGTCCTCGTAGCCGCCGGTCTTGCGGCCGTCTTCGTACATCGTCATGCACATCGGGCAGGCGACGACGAACTTCTCGACGCCGGCACCGGCGTCGGTGTCCTCTAACGCTTCGCGGATGCGCTCCTCGCTCGGCTTCGGCTCTTCTTCGAAGTCCATCCAGAGGCCGCCACCGCCGCCGCCACAACAGAACGAGTTCGCGCGGTTGCGCGGCATCTCGTCGAGTTCGCAGCCGGTGGCGCGGATGAGTTCGCGCGGGGCCTCGTACTCGTCGTTGTACCGGCCGAGGTGACACGGATCGTGGTAGGTAACGGTGTAGTCGAGTTCGGTGCCGTCGAGGTCGAGTCGGCCCTCGGTGACCAGTTCTTCGACGGCTTGGGTCCAGTGGAGCACGTCGATCTCGCCGTCCGCGTTCCACTCGTCGGTGTACTCGAAGGGCATCATCGGATCGTCGGCGAACTCCTCGAAGTCGACCTCCGGATACTCGTTCTTGAAGGTGTTGTAGGAGTGTGGGTCGGTACAGACGATTTTGTCGAACTCGCAGTCTGCCCAGGTCTCGACGTGGTGGCCGGCGAGTTCGACGTAGAGGAACTCCTCGCCGACGCGGCGGATGTCGTTGCCGTCGTACTTCTCGTCCTCGAAGAGGATGCCGAAGCTCACGTCGGCTTCCTGCAAGATGGTCGCCAGCGAGCGGGCGACCTGCTTGTTGCGCTCGTCGTAGCTCGGGTAGTCGCCGACGTACCAGAGGTAGTCGACTTCCTCCTCGCGGGCGTCGGTAACGTCGAACTCGAGGTCGTCGGTCCAGTCGGCGCGGTTGCGGGGGCTGTCGCCGAAGGTGTTGCCGTCCTGCATGACGTTCTGGAAGACGTCCTGCATGGACGAGGACACGTCGCCCTGGTCGGTCATCTGGCGATTGAGTCGGGTGAAGGACTGGAGGTGCTCGATTTCAACCGGACAGGCGTCCATGCAGGCCATACAGGCCATACAGGATTCCATCGTCTCCGTGTTGATGACGCTCGTACTTCCGTCGGACGGCCCGTCCGACGACGTGCCCCCTGCTGCGCTCGCGGCACCCCCGTCGGCGATGATCGGTTTCTCCTCGCCGCCGGCGTCGAGTTCTTCGCGGTATTTCTTCAGGTCGAGGATGACGTTTCGCGGGTCGAGCGGGCGGTCGGAGGCCTTGGCGGGACAGACCGACGAACAGCGACCGCACTTGGTACAGGCGTCCTGATCCAGGATTTCCTTCCAGGTGAAGTCGTCGATGGACTCGGCGTTCGTCGCGTCTAAGTCCGACGGGACGTTCGGCAGGCGCGTACCGGACTTCTCGTCGCGCGTGATGACGTTCGCGAACGACGAGAGCATGTGGAACGGCTTGGCGTAGGGAATCCACGCGATGAAAAAGAGGGCAAGCAGCGAGTGGCTCCACCAGAACGCCCAGTGGAGCGTCTCGGCGTTCGCGCCGAAGTAGTCGCCGGCGGCGTAGGTCGCCGGTTCGAGCGCAGCGCCGCTGGTCGGCAGGTCGATCGCCTGCAGGACCATCGCGATGCCGTAGCCGACGAAGCTCACGATTTCGTGGTCCGGCATACCGGTCACGTAGATCCGCGCGCCCTCGAGGAGGAAGCCGCCGAGGCCGAGGCCGAACAGCGTCCAGATGAAAATGTCGTCCTCGTTCGAGGTGTGACGGCCCCAGAGACGGTGATTCCGGACCCAGTAGCGCCGGTAAAGCGCCATCCCGATGCCGACGACGAACAGCAGTCCCATCGCGTCGACGATGAACTGGTAGGCCAGATAGAAGTCGCCCTCCCAGAAGACGATTCCGAGGAATATCTCGGTGCCGTACTGTTCGACGACGATGATCGATGTCGCGATGAACAGCGTCAGGAATCCCCAGAGAATAAACGAGTGCATCAATCCGCCGTAGAGGTCCCTGTTGAACTGTTTCTCGTTCGAGAGCACGATCTTGGCGCTACTCACGACGCGGTTCGACAGGTCGGAGACGCGATCGAAGGGATCGTCGTCACCCCGCGTGTACCGTCGGATGCGCTGATAGACGCCGTAGGCGAAAACGGTGACGGCGATCGCCACGAGGAGATAGAACAGGACGTAGCCAACGTCGCTGATCCCCAGGTAGGTCTCCCGTCCTTCGGCCGCCTGTGCTATGGTGTTCATGTTCAACCACGGGGTGGGGCGTGACTTAATTCTTGCCACACCGCACGACAGGCGATCTCTCCGCCGTCTTGCGGAAATAGTAGTCGAGTTTTCAAGTTTATAATCGTTGTCGATGTTAGATTTGCGCCCACTGCCATCTGGCAACAGCCTTAAATAGACTGCCCTCGGGAGTGTCCACCCATGAACGACAAAACCGAAGAACTCCGGGACATCTTCACCGACGTTACCGACGGCGAAGAGACCATCACCGAATCCCAAGAAAACACCCGCGGCTCGCTCGAACGGGACGAACGGTCCGACGACGAGCGCCTCGAGAGCGTCGTCACACAGTTGCGCGAGCGATACGAGTTCGAAACGCCCCTCGAAGACGAGGAGTTGATCGCGGTCGCGAACGGATTCTACGACGGACGGGACGACGCGACCATCGCGGCCGACCTCGGAAGCGACGCCGAAACGGTCTTCGAGGCCCGCATGGCGCTGCATCTCGTCGGCGAGGACGACGCCGACGAAGTCGACCTCGTCGCGATCCGCGACCGCGAGGAAGACGACGAAACGCTCGCCGAGGAGTACGGCGTTACGGCAGCCGATATCCGACGCTTCCGCCGCGTCGCCGCGGCCAAAGACGAGTCTCGTGCGGCTAACGACCGCTACCGCGAGGAGTTCGACAGCATCCTCGCCGACGCCGACCTCTCGGCGCAGATGGCGACCGACGTCCGCGAGGACGGCCTCGAAGACGCGACCGAGGGAATGGAGACGGACGTCGACTTCTAAGCGGGTCCGTCCATCTGACCGCGGAATCCGCCGGGTGAGGGATCTTCCCCACTGCAATCGGCTGCTACAATTTTTATAGGAAGCCGCGCCCAAACCGGTCGTGACCCGTCCTCCCGTCACGTTCAGTGATCTCCGAACCGCCGCCTACTGCCCGCGAAAGTGCTACTACGCCCGTACTCGTGAAACCGACCGCGACCCCCCGCCGGCGGTCGAGGCGATTCGCGACCTCGCAACCCGGTACGAGCACCTGCTTGATGCGTCCGTAACCGAACTCGAATCCGAACCGATCGCACGGCCGCCGGCGGCGTACCGCCGGACGCTAGCCGAGACGCGCGATGAACTCGCGGCCGACGGCGATTGGCAGCGGCTCTGTGAGCCGCACGAACGGGATGTGATCGTGAGTGGACGGGACTGTCGCGGCCGCGTTCACAAAGTGCTCGTTGACCCGCTGGAGCCGGTGTTGGTCGCGACCGGCTCGCCGCCGGAGCAGGGGGTCTGGGAGTCTCGGTCGGTACACGCCGTCGCGGCGGCGAAGGCGCTCGCCTGGGAGCACCAGACGCCGGTCGAACGGGTGTGGATCGAGTATCCGGCCTACGGCGTGGTTCGGTCGGTGACGATGACGACGCGCCGGAAGGCCCGGTATCGGCGCGCGCTGCGGACGGTTCGGGAGTTGGACGGCCCGCCGGCGCGGACGGACAACCGCTCGAAGTGTGAGTCCTGCGAGTTCACCTCGGAGTGTGGCGTGCGGACGCGGACGCTGCGGTCGTTGCTGGGATTTGGGTAGCGCAGGCGATGCGTGGCTCGGTCTAAAACAGCGTGTCCGCCGTCGCCGCGCCGACGACGCTGAAGATCGCCCCGACGCTCACCGCTTTGAACGTCGTCGCAACCACTTCAGTCGTCGAGTCCGTCGAGTCGAGAAACGTATCCGGGGCATCGAACAGGAACGCGAGGATCGCGACCGAGCCGAACGCTACACACATCAGGGAGAGAAACCGGACCGGGATACCGACAACGGTCGCCTCGCGGTCCGGATCACGCTTCGTATCCGCCTGATAGAGCGCCCCGTACCCGATGCTACAGACGACGATAACGGTCAGTATTGTCTGGACCCAACTCATGCTCTTAGCAAGTGTCCACACCTCCTCGGTAACGACGAACGGCCCGGCGAGCAGAAAGCCGCCGACGATCTGCTGGGCGGAGTCGGCCGGTCGAAATCGATATCTCATAGCCGTCCATCGGACGGCGGTACCAAAAAAGCAGGCTACACCTCGCCGATAGCCAGCCGTTCGGACCGGCACGACGCAAGTCCGGTCGCGACGGTCCGCTCAATGCGTCTCGAACCAGGTTTCGATGTCGTCCGCCAGCGCGCCGCGCCGGTGAATCGTCTCGCTCGACGGATCGACAACTGAACTCTCCGTACCGGGCGTTTCGCCGCCGTCGAGCGTGGCTGCAGTCGCCTCGCGGAGTTCGGGATCGAGTTCATCGAGACGACGAACGCTGCCGCGGCCGCTGACGTTCGCGCTCGTCGCGGTGATCGGCGTCTCGGCGCGCTCGCACAGCGCGAGTGCGGTCGGGTGATCGGGAACGCGGATGCCGACGCGGTCGCGGCCCGCCGTCAGCACCTCGGGGACCGGCTCGCGGGCTCGACAGAGGACCGTCACGGGGCCGGGGAGGAAGGTTGCCATGAATCGGCGCTCGCGCTCGGTCGCGCGGACGTACTGGAGTGCGGCCGGAACCGACGGGGCGGCGAGCGAGATCGGTTTCGAGCGGTCCCGCCCCTTCGCGTCGAAGACGCGGTCGACGGCGTCGGAGTCGAGTGCGTCCGCGCCGAGGCCGTAGACGGTTTCGGTGGGGTAGACGACGAGTTCGCCGTCGCGGATGGCGTCCGCGGCGCGATCGATGTCGGACATGTGTCGATGTCGGATACTCGCGTCGTCGCGGCAAAAAGGGTACCGCGTTCCGGTGGTGAAGCGGGAACCGGAAATCGGGAATCGGAAATCGGTGTGGGACGGTCTGTATCTACGCGAGGTCAAACCGCGCTTCGAGGTCGTCGTAGTCGGGGAACTCGGGCCAGTCGGAGGCAACCCAGGCGTCGGTGACCGTCAGGTCGTCGTCGACGGCGAAGACGGCGAGACGTGGTTCGTTGAGGCCTTCCATTCCGTCTAAGTCGTGAGCGATACCGTAGGCCGCCGCCACATCGTTCGCCGGGTCCGCGAAGATGGCAAAGGGTAGGTCGTTGTCGGCGAGAAAGTCCGAAATCGCGTATGGCGTCGAGGCCGTCACGCCGACGACGCGGTCGGCGCGCTCGTCCCAGTTGCGCTCGAGGAGTTCGTTCCAGACGTACGTGGCCGCGAACGAGCCGATCATCGGCGTGAAGACGAGGATCGTCTGTCCATCGTCTCCGACGAGTTCGGAGAGCGTCCGGTCCGCCCAGAACTCGTCGGAGACGAGCGGGCGGGTGAACTCGGGCGCGTCATCGCCCGGTTCGGGATGGTTGGCGGGACCGAGATCGACGACATCGAACTCGGGCATCAGTCGGCACCTCCGGCGGTTGCGGCCGATGCGCCGGTGTCCGCCCCGTCGCCGTAGGTCGACTCCAGGTAGTCGACGATGTTCGCGCTCTCGGCCATCGTCACGCCGGTCGTCTCGTCGACGACGACCGGGACCGAGCGAACGCCGGCGACGCGCTTGACGACGTCGCGTTTCGAGTGCAGCGGTTCGACGAACCGGGAGTGGTAGTCGAGATCGAACTCGTCGAGGAGTCGAGCAACGCGTTCACAGTACGGACACCCGTGCAGGCGGTAGAACGTAATTGGCGAATCGGTCGCGTGACTCATGGCGATTGGTTCGTGGAACAAGCGGGTAAACGTGTCGTCAGCGGACAAACGGGGTGGGAAACGTGGTCAAATGGTAAACGGTTAACCGATCCGGTGATAACGCTGTACACCAATGGCGTTGGTTTCGCTTTCCGAGGTCGGTGTCGAGGTCGGTACCGGCATCGGTACCCCTCTCTACACGGTACCGATGGTGGGGCTCGAGGTCGGGCAGTCGACGATCGCCGTCCTCGGCGTGCTCACAATAGCCGCTCTGATCGCCCTCTCGGGGTTTTTCTCGTCCTCGGAGATCGCGATGTTCAACCTGCCCAGACACCGGCTCGAGGGGATGGTCGAAGACAATATCGAGGGCGCGAAACTCGTCGAGCAACTGAAATCCGATCCGCACCGGCTGCTCGTGACGATTCTGGTTGGCAACAACCTCGTCAATATTGCGATGTCCTCGATCACGACCGCACTCCTCGGCCTCTACTTCGAATCCGGGTTGACACCGGTCGTGCTGTCGACCTTCGGCGTGACCGCGATCGTCCTCCTGTTCGGCGAGAGCGTGCCGAAGTCCTACGCGGTCGAACACACCGAATCGTGGTCGATCCGCATCGCGAAGCCGCTCAAGGCGACGGAGTATTTCCTCTATCCGCTCATCGTCCTCTTCGACTATCTCACGCGACAGATCAACCGACTCACGGGCTCGACAACCGGTGCGATCGAGTCGCCCTACGTCACCCGTGACGAGATCCAGGAAATGATCGAATCCGGCGAGCGCGAGGGCGTCTTGGAGGAAGAAGAACACGAGATGCTCCAGCGGATCTTCCGCTTTAACAACACCATCGTCAAGGAGGTGATGACCCCGCGACTCGACATGACGGCGGTGCCGAAAGACGCCAGTATCGACGAAGCTATCGAAACCTGTATCCAGAGCGGCCACGCCCGCGTCCCCGTCTACGAAGGCAGCCTCGATAACGTCCAAGGCGTCGTCCACATCCGCAACCTCGTCCGAGATCTCAACTACGGCGAAACCGAAACCGAGAAACTCGAACTCGGCGACCTCATCCAGCCGACGCTGCACGTTCCTGAATCCAAAAACGTCGACGAACTCCTGACCGAAATGCGTGAAAACCGGATGCACATGGCCATCGTCATCGACGAGTTCGGGACGACCGAAGGCCTCGTCACGATGGAGGACATGGTCGAGGAGATCATCGGCGAAATCCTCGAGGGCGGCGAGGACTTGCCGATCGAAGAACTCGACGACCGGACCGTGATGGTCCGCGGGGAGGTCAACATCGAGGACGTCAACGAATCACTGGACATCGACCTTCCCGAAGGCGAGGAGTTCGAAACGATCGCCGGCTTCATCTTCAATCGTGCCGGCCGACTCGTCGAAGAGGGTGAAGAGATCACCTACGACGGCGTCCGAATCACGGTCGAGACCGTCGAGAACACCCGAATCATGAAGGCGCGACTGCGAAAACTCGAAACGTACGAGGCCGATGTCGACGAGGCTGAACTCGATGCCGAGACGCAGCCCGAAGCCGAGACGGGTGAACGCGACCAGAACGGGTCCGGATCCGCCGGTGACGGTACCGGAGAGAACGAACAGAACGGAACTCGGCGCACAGACACTGACACTGACACTGGCACACCCGCTACTGACGGAAACGAGCGGGCGCGCTAAGAATCGATTGCGGTCTGGACTGCCACACTAATTGCGGGCGGCTGTACACTACCGACTCCGTTATCGGTTCGATTCGACGACATCCTGAACGGCAACAGCAACCGCCGGCGGCACGACGAGCCGCCGCGGGCCAGCAACGTACGTGCCATCCCGCTCGATGTACGTCAGTGTCAGCACCGCCACACTACCGACCTGACGAATCGAGACGGCCTCGATCACGTCGAGATCGACCGCCTGCTCGGGATCGTACAGATAGATCGCCCCCTCCTCGCGGTCGAAAGCGCCCACGGAGCGAAGAAACGACGCGAGAACGAGCGCGAGAAGCGCAAGCGGGATCGTTATCGCCGCCAGGCCGGTAAACGGACCGGCACCGATACCGCCGAGCAGCCCGTTCTGCGAGACGACGCGTCCGGCGACCATCAGCGAGACGATGATCGCCATCATCGCAATCGTTCCGAGAGCCGCATCCGTCGCCCGCTCGAGACCGCGCCCTGACGGTGACGAGACCGGAAGCCTCGACGTAAGCCGCTGCAGGCGCTGTTCCGTATTTTCGGTCAGCGCAAACGCGAGCACCGTTGCGATGATTCCGGCCCCAGCCGCAAGGACGATGCCACCGAGACCGAGCTGCAGAGCCAGATCGTACACCCGCCAGAAGGCGACGATAGAAATCGCCGCGAAGAACGTCCCGACGCCGAGCGACCACAGCGCCCACACCGTCCGCGAGGTCGATGCGTCACGCCGCCACCGGATCGGCTCCGACTCGTCTCCGGACGGTGCCGCCGCGTTCACGTTCGCATCCTCCATGGGTGAACTCGTCGCTGATCGTGTAAAGACCGTTCGATATTCCTCATCCGGGCTGGAAAGCCGGATTCAGCACGGCAAAGCGAGTGCAGCGATCGTAGCCGCTGCGGGTCACTGCACACCCGATCGCACGACGGGTCTGCGACCGGTGTGAATCGTTGCAGTAGTTACTACAGAAGACGGGGATGAGCATCAGACAGCGTTCGTTGCTGGCACTGCGTGCAGACGACAACAGATATACGTCTCAATTGAAGAACTCATCGTATGAGTAACATACTCAAAAATCCCGTGTATCGCTATGGAATGGGACTAAGCAGCGCCGCAATTCTTGCGTTCGTCGCGATTTCGTACCTGGAGGGGATGACCCGGTTGCTCGTGTTGGGGCTCGCTGCGTTTGAACTCGTACTCTTTCCACAGATGCTGAAGTGGATGGTGACGGCAGACGCGTGATCGAGAAGGGAGTAACGGCGGACGACTGACCGGGAACGCGGCTACTCGCGAATGGCCCCGTTGCCCGTGCTGGTGCATGGGAACTGATGGATCACGACCAACTGGCAAGCGTTCCAGAGAATAGTCACAGAAGCACTGCCGAGAGAGCCGTGTAGCCGACGAAGGAAACGATAATCGAACCGGCGAGCGAGAGCACCCACGCGAGGACGGTATATCCCATCTTCCGGGCGCTGACGCCGCTGCCACTTGCGGCGTAGCCGCTGCCGATGATCGCACTGACGATGATCTCGTTGAAGGAGACGGGAATGCCGAACAATACTGCCGTCTGTGCGATCATGAACGACGGAATGAGCGCGGCGATCGACCGTCGTGGACCGAGCGAGGAGTAATCTTGTGAAATAGCTTTGATCATTCGCGGCGCACCGGTCCACGATCCGATGAGGAGGCCGACACCACCGCCCAGAAGCAACGCGAGAAGCGGGAGACCGACGTCTTCTGAGAGCGGAATCAGCGGCCCGATTGCCAGCCCGACCTGACTGCCGCCAGCCGAGAATGCGACGAGCGCCCCGAGAACGAGCAGGAAATGTCGTTCACCGCGTTCGACGCTGCTGCGCAGATCGGCGGCGACGATTCCACCCCACAGCAGCGCCACGAGTCCCGTCACGGCAAGCACACCGACGAGTTCAGGACCGGGTGCCCAGTCGCTTGCAGCCTGTGCGATAGATGCGCCGCCGGTGCTGTCGGGGTCGAGAAAGGCGAACTCGATGTTGGCTATGAGGAGGCCGACGAAGGCGGCGAGGCCGACGATCAGGGAGGGTTCTGCGATTGGTTCGCTCCGGAGGAGTCGGGCGATACCGTAGGCGAGACCGCCGCCGACGAACGGCGTGAGGACCCAGAGCGTGGCTATTTCGACGTATTTCGGCCACGCAGGGTCGCCGCCCATCGCCAGGCCGACGCCGACGACGGCACCGGTGACGGTGAAGGCAGTGGCGATGGGGTAGCCGGCGAAGACGCCGATGGCGACCAGTCCGGCGGCGATGATCAGGGCGATCGTTGCGGCGCTCGGCGAGAGGATGACGCCACCGATGAGTTCCCTGCCGACGGCTTCGGAGACGTTTGCCCCCTGGACGACAGCGCCGGTGAACCCGAGGAGGCCGACGAAGAAACCGGCTCGCATTACCGAAATCGCGTTGGCACCGACGGCGGGAGCGAACGGCGTCGAGCCGCTCGAGCCGGCACCGATCGCCCAGGCCATAAAGAGGCTAGCGAGGGCGGCTACCAGAAACGTCGCAACCGTCGCGGGTTCGACCATCTACGGGGGATTCTATTCGCGGACCCTACAAGTGTGTGCCGACCGACGAGTGTCGAGTGCTGTTCAAAACTGTAAGTTCGTGTTAGTTCGTCGTGAACTTCGACTGATCGTCGACCTCCGGCGGCGGCTCCGCTCCCTCGATCGCTTCGGCCGCGTCGGTGTCCTTTTCGACTTCGACGTGCCAGCGATCGACTTCGTCGTCGAGTTCAGCGAGGCGATCGGAGACGGCATCTTTCAGACCGTCGTCGTTGACGTTGACCTCGAAGACGAACTGGTCGCCGTTGTCGCCGTTGCGGGCGGACTGCTGGACGTTGGCGCTGATGAGTTCGTTGTCGAAGTAGTACGGTGCGAGTTGGGTCATCACGTTCTGGTAGACGGTGTCTTCGACGCGGCGGAGGGCCTTGCGGCCGGCGGAGTCGGCTGCGCGGGCGACATAGTCGATCGATTCCTTCCAGTTGTCGACGGCGGCTTCAGGGTCGTCCTCTTCGAGTTGCTCGTAGGAGGTCGTAAGTTTCTCTCCGGCAGTTTTGATGTCTTCGTCGGGGTCTTTGCCGGCTTGTTCGCCCGTTCCCTCCTCGACGCTCGCCTGGTCTGCGGTCTTCTCGCTGACGTCGGCGTCGAGCGTCTCGTGTGCCTTGGGTCGCCACTCGTCCCACTCTTCGAAGGCGCGAGCGAAGTGTGCGCCGTAGTCGTGTGCGGGATCGTGGACACCTTCGTCGCGCAGCGCCCGGGTAATGCGTTCGCCGTGTTCGACGACGTCGCCCCAGTCGCCGCGAACTTTGAATCCCGAAATGCTCTCTTCCATTCGAGTGAGCGGGTAGTAGGAGATGGACCGGCATAAACTTCTCCGCTGCGTGTCAGCCCCTTGCAAGGGCGTGTACGCGACATCGTCGCCGGTGATCGACACTGTGAACTACCCCGCGGGTGGCCATACGAGTATGCCAATCGAAGACCGGGATGACGCGTATCTCGTGACGCACGCGCTCGCGAAACACACGCTCTCGCAGCTTCGAGACGTCGAAACCGAACAGGTCAGTTTCCGCAAGGGCCTCGTCAAACTCGGCCGCATCTGCGGCTACGAGATCATCGACGGCCGCATGGAAACCGAGTACGTCGAGATCGAGACGCCCCTCGAGACCACGATGGGCGAACGGGTCCGCGGCCTCGACGACGTCGTGATCATCAACGTCCTGCGCGCGGCGACGCCGTTCGTCGAGGGACTCCTGAAGGCGTTCCCCCGCGCCCGACAGGGCGTCATCAGCGCCAGTCGCAACGAGGAAGCCGGCCGCGCGGAGGACGGCTCGTTCCCGATCACCGTCGACTACGTCAAACTCCCCGAGATCACCGAGGACGACACGGTCATCATCGCCGATCCGATGCTCGCCACCGGCTCCACGATGTGCACCGTCCTCGATCACGTCGTCGAGAACTCGTCCGATCCGGAGAACCTGATCGTGCTCTCTGCGGTCTCCGCGCCCGAGGGCCTCCTGCGCGTCGACGACGAGTTCCCCGAGACCGACCTGTTGACGGTCTCGATCGACGACCGACTCGACGACGACGGCTTCATCATCCCGGGGCTTGGCGACGCTGGCGACCGGGCGTTCCGGACGACCTGATCGGCGCACGGACCGCGACACTTTTGCGCCTCGCCGGTAACGGGTCAGCCATGTCCTACAGCGTCGTCGATCCGGACGAACTCGACGCGGTCGGGGATCGGCCCTGCGACTGCCGGCGGGTGAGTGAGGCGGCCGGGTTGGAAAACGTGGCGATCAATCACTTCTCGGCGGAGCCCGGCGAACAGCTGCCGCTTGCGTATCACTACCACGAGCGACAGGAGGAGGCGTTCGTCGTTCTCTCGGGGCCGCTTCACGTCGAAACGCCCGACGGCGAGTTCAGGGTTCCCACGGGGGCGACGTTCACGGCTCAGCCTGCGTCCCCGCACCGAGCCTACAACCCGGCCCGCGCGGACGAAGCGATCGAAGTGATGGCGATCGGTGCGCCGCCGGCCGCTGACGACGCGGTGCAGTACGATCCGGACAGCCCGGACGAGTTCAACCGGGACGAGTGAACGGACGGACGGTCGGTCACTCGCTGCTCCCGCAGGTATCGACCCCGAGAAGGGCGTTTATCGGACACCGTTGGATGACGGCCGTCGCGAGGAGGTCGCTCCCGGCGATGAACGCGAGCGTGCCGGCCGTTTGCTTCCGATTTCGGTACCCGATGAGCAGAAGGGCGAGCCCGAGCGTACCGCGAAGGAAGCGATCGACGCCGCCGACGTTTCTGTCCATACCCGATCGAACGCGTGCCCGACTTGTAGGAGTAGCCCCTGTGAACGCGCGGTCGGCGATCAGGGCGGATCGATGATCGATCGCCGGACAGCGAGGGTGGCGACATCCGCCGTTCGTCGCTCGTCGTTTATCGTTCGTCGCTCGTCATCCGTCACTCCTCGTCCGACTCGTCCGACTCGTCTAGCCCGCCGGACAGACCCGCACCGCGCTCGCGCTCGAGCGCCGGCAGAGCCTCGCGCGAGTCGGCGTAGCCGTCGAACCAGCGAACGAGACGTTCGAGGCGATCCACGACGTGACCGGGCTCTCCGGACCGCGAGAGTTCGTGTCCCTCACGCGGGTAGCGGACCATCCGGGTGTCGACGCCGTGTTTCTGCAGACCGAGGTAGAACAGTTCGGCGGTGTTGGCCGGCGTGCGGTAGTCGCGATCGGAGTGGAGCACCAGCGTCGGCGTCTCGACCTCGGCGACGTGTGCCGCTGGCGAGTTCTCCCAGAGGAAGTCGGGTTCGTCCCAGGGCGTCGCGTCGAAATCGCCCTCGATCAGTTTGAACGCGTCCGTCGAGCCGTAGAAACCGGTGAGGTCGTAGACGCCGCGCTGGGAAACCGCCGCCCGGAAGCGGTCGGTCCGGGTGACCGTCCACGCGGTCATGAACCCGCCGAAGCTCCCCCCGGTGACGAAGGTCTCGTCTTCGTCGACGAACTCGCGCTCGCAAACCGTCTCCACGCCCGAGAGCACGTCCGCGAGGGTAACGTCGCCCCAGTCGCGGTCGATCGCCGTCGCGTGCGCCTCTCCGTACCCCGTCGAGCCCCGCGGGTTACACCAGAAGACGACGTAGCCCTGCGCCGCGAGTGTCTGGAACTCGTGCCACATCGTCCCCGCAGTCGTCCACTGGGCGTGCGGGCCGCCGTGAATCTCGACGACGAGCGGATACGTCTCGTCCGGCCCGCCCGCGGCGTCGGCGTCGAACTCTGGCGGCGTCAGGAGCCAGCCCTGGATTTGCGTCTCCGTTTCGTCGCCGTCGTCCCCGTCATTGCCGCCCTTAACGCCGTCATCCGTCCCTCCCTCCGCACCGGCACCGACACCAGCACCACCATCGGCGACGGCACCGCCCTCGAACCAGACCTCTTCGGGCTGGCGCACCGCCCGGTCCGCGAGCAGATCGCCGTTGACGCGCGTCAGCCGGTGGGTCTCGGTGCCGCTTCGCGTCGTGACGAACACGTCGCCGGGATGATCCCACTCACTCTGGACGAGGGCCACCGCGTTCTCGCCGACCGAGAAGTCCGCGACCGTAACGCCCTCGCCGTAGACGCGCGTCGGCTCCTCGCTGCCGACCTCGTCACTCGTCCCGTCATCAGCACCGGCTCCCATCCCCGCGCCGACGGCGACCGACCAGAGCACCCGCGATCCCGTCTCCGGCGTCGTGAAATACAGCGACTCGCCGTCCGGTGCCCACGCGAAATCACAGCGGTGACCGATCGTCCGATCGAGCGACGCCGTCGGCGTCGTCTCCGTCCCCGTCTCCCGGTCGTGGATGCGAACCTCCGTCTGGCGCATCGAGGACCGTTCTTCCGGAGTGAACTCGAACGCAACCAGGCCGTCCGCCGTCGCCGCGAGTTCAGTGGCCCAGCCCGTCGTCTGCGTAAAGGCCGCCGCCTCGTCGGTGTCGAGGTCGTGCTCGTACAGGTCGTAGCGGAGCGAGTCGTCGGGGTGGACGCCCTCGGCGGCGGTTTTGACCGCGTAGTAGATCGTGGCGTCGTCGCCCCAGGTCGGGCTGATGTGGTCCTCGTCGCCGTCGGTGAGGCGCTCGATGGCGTCGCCGGTCCCCGCCTCCCGAGGATCGGCGTCGCGTTCGAGCGCCGTCTCGACGTCCAGGACGTACGCGTGGCTTCGTCGGCCGTCCGCGTACTCGGTGTCGGCGCGGTAGACCATGCGGTCGATCACGCGCGGGTCCGGCTCCGCGGGTTCGTAGTCGGGATCGACCGCGAGGTCGCGGCCTTCCGCGCGGTCGTCGGCGGTGACGCGTTGAGAGAAGAGCAGCCGCGAGCCGTCGGGACTCCACTCGAGTTCAGTGACGCCGCCGACGACGGACGTGAGTTGGCGGGCCTCGCCGCCCGTCGTGGGGGCGACCCAGAGGTGCTGTCGGTCGTCGGCCTCGCCGCGGGTGCTGACGAACGCGAGGCGGTCGCCGTCGGGGCTAAAGCGGGGCTGGCTATCGACGCCCTCGCTGATGGTGAACTGGGTCGGTTCGTCGCCGCCGACCGGGACGACGAAAATCGTCGCTTCGTGGGATCTGTCGTCCGTCGGCGTTCGACGGACGAACGCCACCCGTTCGTCGTCCGGCGAGAGTCGGGGTTCCGAAACCTGCCGCAAATCGTAGTAATCGGCTGCGGTAATGGCATTCATGTACGCTGTCTCCGGGAGGAACGTAAAAGGTGTTCGCGTTCCGGTACGTCGTACAGGAAGAAGTCGAAGAGAGGGAGGTTGGCGGTGGCATCAACGCTGGAAATAAGAGGTTCACACGGAGCGTGATCGAGAAGACAGTTGAGCGTGCCGTCCCCTGGGACACGTCTCTGGTTCAGAAGCCGAATCAGAGTTCAGCGAGCACCGTATCGGCAGCCTCGAGATAAGACTCGAGGTGGGTCTCGTCGTGAGCGGCCGAGAGGTGGTGGCGCTTGTACGGGTTCGGCGTGAAGAAGTGGCCGCGCTCTCGCATGCCCGCCGCGAACGCGTGGAACCGCTCCTCGTCGAGTCCGAGAACGTCCTCGTAGGTACGGGGTTCGCCACGCACGCCGAATTGAACGCTGAAAATGCTCCGGTGGCCGACAACCCGACCGTCGACCCCGTGGTCCTCGAGTAGGTCGGCCAGTCCGTTGCGATAGCGGTCACCGAGGTCGGTCAGGGACGCCTGAACGTCCTCGGCGACGATGGTGTCGATAGTCTCGCGTGCAGCGGCCAGTCCCGGAAGACTGCCCGAATACGTCCCGCTGATAACAACGCCGGACTCGTTGTCACCGCCCGCCTGGGCGAGTAGATCTGCTCGGCCACCGACGGCTGCCACGGGATACCCGTTGCCCAAGGCCTTCGCGACGCAAGTGAGATCGGGGGTAACGTTGACCTCGCCCTGAACGCCGTGTGGCGAGTGACGGAAGCCGCTGATGACCTCGTCGAAGATCAACGGAACGCCATGGACTTCGGTCACCTCGCGCAGCGTCTCGAGGAACTCCGTTCGCGGGTGGAGACAGCCGACGGAGTGGGGAACGGGCTCGAGGATGACCGCCGCGAGGTCATCGCTGTGGTCGCGAACGATCTCCTCGACGGCGTCGGGATCGTTGAACGGAGCGACAAGCGTGTTCTCGACGGCTGCCGGGAGCATACCGTCGGACTCGGGATAACGCTCGCCGATGCGGTCGGCGGGTGGATAGACGCTGATGTCGACGTAGTCGTGCCAGCCATGGTAACAGCCCTCGAATTTTAGCACCTTCTCGTTACCGGTGGCGGCTCGCGCGAGTCGGATCGCGTGATAAGTGGCTTCACTGCCGCTGTTGCAGAAGTTCACCATCTCGACGCTGGGTACGAGGTCGACGAGGCGTTCAGCAACCTCGACCTCCAGCGGTGTTGTGCCCGCACCGTACAAGACGCCGTCGTCGATAGCCGCTCGGGCCGCCGTGTCGACATCCTCGTGAGCGTGGCCGAGGATGATCGGGCCGAATCCGAGGTGGTAGTCGGTGTACTGCTCACCGGCGACGGTCGTCAGCGTGGCACCCGACGCCGACTCGAAGGCGACATCCCCCGTGTCGTACGCCTGTGCCCGCAACCCGGTCTGTGCACCGCCAGGGATTATCTCGCGTGCGCGGTCAACGATCGGTTCCATTCGGTCCGTGTTCGTCGAAAAATCGCCTTTCACGCCCTCCACAGGATTGACATCGTCGGATTCCGTACGATCGGAATCGGTCATAGTGCCCACCCCGATAACGGCACCGTTCCGACCGCGGAGGCCGATCCCGGTTTGTAGCGATCGGGTCGAAGCGAGGAGCGGACGATTGGGTCCGTCCGAACCAATCCAACCCCAATTTCCCCACTCGAGTTGCACAGAGATGTGATCTCAGATGGGTGATGTCGTACGGTTTCAGGGCTGTGTCTGTCGCGTGGATCCGCGATTCCGGTCGTGATCTTCCGCGCACCGTGTATCATTTATCGGAATTTAGGGGTGTTCAGTCGTCGTTCGTCGCGCTAACGGTTTCCTCACTGAACTCGGCGGGGGCGTCAGCCCACACGCCGGATGTGAGGTCGATTGCATCGTTCCACTTTGCAACGACCGTCGTTACCGCCATATCGCCGGCGATGTTGTTCATCGTCCGGAGGCGGTCAAGCAGCGGATCGATACCCGCGATCATCCCGATCACTTCGAGTGGAAGCCCGACTTGAGTCAACACCGCGGTCATCATGACCAGACTCGCGCTGGGAACGCCCGCAGTGCCGATGCTCATAAGGAGCGCGGTCAGCAGAATGGTAAGTTGTTCGATTAGTGTGAGTGAAGCACCGGCGATGTTCGCAGCGAAGATGGCGACGATGCCGAGGTACATCGCCGTGCCGTCCATGTTGATCGTGGCTCCCAGCGGGAGCGAGAAACCGTATACGCGCTCTTTGATCTGGAGATTCTCGTCGGCGTCCGACATCGAGATGGGGAGCGTCGCAGTGGACGACCGAATACTGAGTGCCGTAATAAGCGCCTCCTTGATGCCGCGAAGGAAGGCGACGGGTGAAACGCCAACCGCACCTCGAATAATGACCAGGAGGTAGACCAGCGTGATCTGAAGTCCGATGGCGATCGCGAGCGTCATCGAGAGGGAGAAATACGCTCCAACAGCTTGGGCACCAACTTCGCCGAACAGCGCCGCCATCAGCGCAAATACGCCGAGGACACCGAACTCCATGACTCCCCAGACGATTTTGAACATAACCTCTGCGCCGGCATCAACCACGTCGAAGATCGTGTCGATGCCGTTCCGGACGGCCGAGTCGGGTTCGACTTCCGCTCGAACCATCGTCATTCCGAGACCAAAGACGAGGGTGAAGAAGATGATCGCGAGGATGTTCCCCTCTGCCATCGCAGTGATGGGGTTCTCGGGAACGATATTGAACACCTGATCCGTCAGCGACGGCGTCTGTCCAGCTTGGACGTCCGTCTGCTCTAAGGTCATCCCCGTCCCGGGGTCGATGAGGTTACTAACGCCAAGGCCCATTCCGATGGCAACGGCAGTCGTGGCGAGATACAGGAGCACGACCTGTCCGCCGATGCGACCCAGATTTTTCGGGGACAGTTCCCGCGTCGCCATCAACAACGTGAAAATGATGATCGGAACGATGATCATCTCGAGTAATCGGACGAACAAGTCACCGATCGGCTGGAGTTCCATTGCCGGCCGACCGACGGCCAACCCGACGAGAGCGCCGAGAACGAACGCTATCGCGATCCGGTAAACAATGGGAATAGACCGATACCGTCTCCACAATGACATAAACGCACCAGTCATACTCTCATGTGGTAGGCTCTTGAAATCAGGTGATAATACTTCCGAAGTACAGAGCGCACATGCCTTATGATTTTACATGCGGGAGAGAATTCATGTAGTTCTTTCAATTCTGCTGATGGTGCCCGAGATCCCGCTGTTGATTCTCGAGGGAGTGCTCGCCGTCGCCGGTATCAACCTGTCACTGACGAGTTTCGGAATCACCCTGTCGCTGCGCGGACTCGGGTTGGCGATGCTCGTCGGCCTCACGAATCGGAACCGATCGCGCGGGACCACGACGGGTACCGCCGACCGCTCCGCAGCCATCGCCGGCGAGGTCTGAGACTGGTCAGCTCCGGTACACATAAACCCTCGATTCACGTACGAAAGCGTATGAACGGTCGTTCATCCGCAAAGAGAGCCGACGGCGGTACTGCCACGGCATCCGTCTCTGCTGCGATGGAGCGACGCATTCTCGCGGGCTACATCGGCGTCGTCTTCGCAGCGGTGGCGTTGACGGGTGCAACGGCACTGAACGGCGACACCGCTGTCCTCGCCGGTGTGACCCTCGTCGGACTTGTCGTCGGGATCGGTCTCGGTATCGCCGTCCACCAGCGTTTCCCCGACCTCCTGGCCCGACTGGGCCGCGGCCGAGTTCAGCGAGCCGCGCCGTTCTTTCCTATAGTACCGTTCGGGCTCGTCGGCCTCGCCTCGGTGCTGGGTCCGGTCGATACCGAACTCGGACTCGTGGCCGCCGCGTCGACGAGCGCGCTCCTCGTCGCTGGATACGTGCTGCAGGGTGTCGCCGAGACGCGGTACGCCGCCGACAGAGCGCACGGCCGTCCGATCGCGGCGTGTCGCTGGCACCCGCCACGCACGCCAAAGATAGACGCGCTTTTGCTCGTCGCCTGGCCGGCGCTTGGTGTCCTCAACGCGGCCGGCGGGAACTGGCTCACCGCGCTCGGCTGGGGGACGCTCGGACTCTGCTGGCTCGTCGGCGGGTTCATCGAGGGCCGATTCCGCATCGGCGAGACCGGAACGGACCCCGAGATCCGGCTCTACGAGAACGGCCTCGTCAAACAGCGACCCTACACCAGCAGATTCGTCCCCTGGGACGAGATCGATCACGTCCGCCTGCGCGACGACGAACTCGTCTTCGATCGCGGGCTGTTCGACGTGCGTCTCGACCGCGAGTCCCTCGACACGCCGGAGGCGATCATCGCGACGGTCGAACGGCGGCTCTCGGATCGAACGACGACACTGCCCTAAGCCGAAGAACATCGTCCCGCTTCGAAGCGCTGTACCCGTACCCTTACGCCGACTCGAGTTCAGCCCGCCCGCTCGTCGCACTTCGAATCCGATCCCGGAAGGCGTCGGCCGCCGCGACCGGGACGCGAACGACGAAGGAAACCTCGGCCTGGTAGTCCGCGTCGAACTCGTAGCCCTCGCTTTCGATGATGCCGCGGACGGTGCCCGAATCGTCGTACTCTACAGTGATCGAGACGCGTTCGTGCGGGCGCTCCTCGATGACCCCCGCCGCGTCGACGGCGTCTTTCACCGCGCGGGAGTATGCCCGGACGAGGCCGCCGACGCCGAGGTTCGTCCCGCCGTAGTACCGCGTCACGACGACCGCGCAGTTCTCGATCTCGCGCTGCGCGAGGACGTTGAGCGCCGGCTTGCCAGCCGAACTCGAGGGTTCGCCGTCGTCGCTCGAGTACTCCCGGAGGAAGTCGCCGTCGGCGTCCGCGCGAACCCGGTAGGCGGGGACGTTGTGCGTCGCGTCGGCGTACTCTTCGCGGATCGCGTCGACGAACGCCTCGGCGTCCGCGACGGACTCGACCGGGCGCGCGTGGCCGATGAACTCCGAGCCCTGGACGACGAACTCGGCGGTCGCGGCCTCGGCGATCGTTGTGTAGGTGTCGTTCACGATTTCATCCCCATCCCCATCCCCACCCCCACCCCCACCCCCACCCCGCACAGTCGCTCGGATCGCTCACTGTCTGTTCACTGTAACTCGATCTTCCGCACGAACTCGAGGTCGCGAAGCTCTGTGATCGCCGCGCCCGAAACGTCCTCGTCCGTAATCAGGTACAGCCGCGGCTCGTCGGTGAACTCGGGATCCTCACTGATCGTCTGGCGAATCGAGATGTCGTTTTCGGCGAGCGTCCCCGTCACCGCGGCGACGATCCCCTTTTGCTCCGCGTTGTCGACGGCGATCGACAGCACCGTCAGATCGAGCACGGGTGCGAGATCCATCAGGCTCGGCACCTGCGAGATGTTCTGGAAGATCCGCCGGAGTTCGGGATCGTCGAGGATCGCGTTCGTCGTCGAGTCGACGACGCGGCGATCGACATCGATCTCGCGAGCGATACCGGTGTTCGGGATCTCGATCCCGCCCGAAACGACGCGACCGTCGTCGTTGACCGAAAAGCCACGCTCTAACAGGAGTCGAATAACTGCTTGCTGGCTCGGGGACCCCTCGAACTTCCCCATTATCTCGTCGAACATTCGTTGGTGGGTATACGCGTGCCCAGGTATAATGGTCGGTGATTGACGCTCGGTCACAACGAGTTCAGCAGTCGCGGTGACGTGATGTGTCGATACCGCCACGACGCAGAGCGGTCGACACCGTTCAGCAAACTCGACCGCCGCGCCACCCTGTGTCTGACGGACGTTTTTACCACTTCGAACGAGACGGTATTCTATGCGCGCGCTCAACCACTGTGACTTCTGTGCCAGCGATGCTGCCGGCACCTACGAGGTCATTCCAGCTGAACTCGATCCGACGGAGGCCGAACAACGCCGCGTGAGTCTCTGTCCGGACTGCAAACGCCGTCTTGGAACCGTTCTCGAACCGCTTCTCGAGCGGCTCCGAAGCGACACCGTCACCGACTCACACCGGTCACACAGCGACACCGAAACGGCTGAGGCCCCGGCTACTGACGGGACTGGGTGCGACGATTCGAGTACGCAGAGAACTCCTCCAGAGAGTACGAGTTCGGAAGGCGCGGTGAACTCGGATTCGGGTTCAGATTCGGATTCGAACTCGGAGACAGATTCGGACGCAGAATCGGACGCACCACCGGCAGGGCGCTTCGAAACGGGAAACGAGATTACGTTCGACGAGCCGTCAGAGGAGACATCGGGTTCCGGAGATGCGACTGGCGAGACGGACGAAGCGTCGGCAGAACCAGCCCAGGAATCGAATCCAGCCGGAACCGAAGCCGAGCCGCCCGCCCGATCCGAATCGACGCGAGCGGCCCCAACATCGCCGCGAGCCTACACCAAGGTCATCCGCTTGCTTCGCAACCGCGAGTTCCCGATGGGCCGCGAGGCCGTCGAATCGCTGGCGGCCGGGGCCTACGATCTCGAAGCCGAGGAGGCCGAGGCGATCATCGAACACGCACTCGAACGCGACGAGTTCGTCGAGCGCGGCGGGGAGTTGCACCGCCCGTCGTCGTAGTTCGTCGGTGATGGGGCCTCGCGCTGCATTTAGTTGCACTTAGTCGGTCAACGTGCCCTTCGTACTCGGGGTTCCCTCGCGTCGGTCATCGAGCCGCGTCGCGTCGTCGAGCGCGCGCGCCAGCGCCTTGAACAGCGCCTCGACCTCGTGGTGGGCGTTCTCGCCGCGAACGCCAGCGTGCAGCGTCAGTCCCGCATTCATCGCCAGCGATTCCGCGAAGTGACGCGCCATGTCGCTGGTGAACTCGCCGATCGCCGCCTGGGAGAACTCGCCGTCGAAGTAGAATCGGGGGCGACCGCTCACGTCGACGACGGTCGACGCGACGGCTTCGTCGAGTGGGACGCGCCGGTCGGCGTATCTGACGATGCCCGCCCGATCGTCGAGTGCCTCATCAAACGCCGTCCCGAGGACGATTGCCACGTCCTCGACCGTGTGGTGATCGTCGATATCGAGGTCGCCGTCGCATTCGAGTTCGAGATCGAAGAGGCCGTGGCGGGCAAAGGCCGTCAGCATGTGATCGAAGAAGCCGACGCCGGTCTCGACCGTGGCTGTGCCGTTGCCGTCGACGGACACCGTGCATTCGATCGTCGTTTCGGCCGTGTCTCGTGTGACGGTCGCGCGTCGCTCGCTCATGTCGAAATGGTTGCGTTCTCGGTACAAGGGGATTGCGCTCGGTTGCGACGGAGAGTATGCAGCGGCCACGAGCGATCCGCGACGGAGAATGGAGCGGCTATAACGGACCGTTCCACATGTCATGACAAATATCGTGAGACAGATTTAGAGGCGCTTGTAAAATTTTTACGCAGTTCTAAAGATGTTTCGAAGGGTAGTATTACCATCATTACGGGCGTGAAACGGACCGAAACGAGACCAACCGTCTGACGGTTATATGCTATCCTGAGTGAATGTCGTTACTACGAAGAGGTGACCCGTCACAATGTCCAACTCCCCCAGCCCCTCCCCACTGTCGAACGACTCCCTATCTCCAGCAGGGTCGGAGTCGAACCAAAACAGCGATCCGGCGCGCAGTCGATTCATCCACTCGCTCAAGGGATCGACGCAGTTTCTGTCGTTCTGGGTCGCCGTCGCCCTGCCGTTCGTCCATCTGCCGCTGTTGACGCAGGGACTCGGCAATCCCCGGATCACGCTCGTCTTTCTCGCCCTGCTGGGACTCAACGTCCTCGCACTCTACATCGGGCGTGATTACAACCAGTCGTGACCTATCTGGCGCACAGATTGATCGATTGCAGACCCGATACATCGTCGGATCAGTCGCCGATCTAACCGGATTATAATTCCCGAACGACAGCGGTCATCGGAGCACACCTGCTGGGCATGGCAGGGGTCTCCTGCTGGTCTCTTCCGAACGGATTATGACCGTCCCTCTCGCAGCGTTTCCTACTGAATGCAGATTCGCGTCGACTGGCGCTCGAGTTGTAGCCTCACCGGAACGGTGCTTCGATGGCTTGCCGTCCCCCTCGCAGCCCCGCTCGCCCTCGCCGTGATCGACGGCACCGACCTGCGACCGTTTTTGGTCGCCATCGCCATCACCATCGCGGTCGGCTTCGCGCTCGAACAACTGCGCGACGAGCGTGAACTCGGCCAGCGAGAGTCGTTTCTGATGGTCGCGTTCACCTGGCTCAGCGTGGCCCTTATCGGCACGATTCCGTTTCTATTCACCGGCACAGCGTCTGGCGGCGAATCCTCGTTTGCCGGCATCTACGGACCGCTCAATGCGTTCTTCGAGAGCATGAGCGGGCTGACGACGACGGGAGCGACCGTCATGACCGAGTGGGATTTCGACAACCAGGCCCGGTCGATCCTGCTGTGGCGACAGCTCCTCCAGTGGCTCGGCGGACTCGGGATTTTGATCGTCGCCATCGGTCTGCTCTCGCACCTGATGGTCGGCGGTGCGCAGTTGATGGAAACCGAAACGCAGACGCGAAACGTGCGCAAACTCCGCCCGCACATCTCCGAGACCGCACGACTCATCTGGGGGCTGTACGTCGGCCTCACGCTCGTCACGATCGTCGCCCTCTACGCGCTCAATCTCGTCGGCCTCGCACCGCAGATGACGCTGTTCAACGCGATCGCACACGCGCTCACGAGCGTCTCCACGGCCGGATTCTCGCCCGAAAGTAACAGCATCGCCGCTTTCAGTCCGATCGTCCAGTGGACGCTCATTCCCGTCATGATCGTCGGCTCGACCAACTTCGTGTTGCTGTACTATATCACGCAAGGCGAGTTCGAGCGGCCGTTGCAGTCCGAAGAACTCAAATTCTATCTCGGAACGCTCGGTGTCTTCGGTGCGATCGTCATCGGCGTCCTCGCCGTCGATCCGGCCATCGAGTTGCGCATCGAGCAGACGATCCGCCACGGCCTGTTCAACGTCGTCTCCATGGTGACGACGACCGGCTACGCAAGCACCGATTTCAACCACTGGACGGCCGGCGCAAAGCACGTCCTGTTCCTGTGTATGTTCCTCGGCGGCATGGCCGGGAGCACGACCTGTTCGATCAAGTCCCTGCGCTGGCTGGTCGTCCTCAAGGCGTTCCGTCGCAACCTCTTCACCGCGGTGCATCCGGACGCGATCCGACCGCTCCGCGTCAGCGACGGGGTCGTCGACGAAGAGACGGTCAACGACATCATCGGCTACGTCCTGCTCGTGCTCGTCATTTTCTTCGGGCTGACGGTGTTCCTCGTCGTCGACGCCGTCCGGGCTGCCACCAACGTCAGCGAGTTCGCCGCGCTCGGTGCGGCGGCCTCGATCTTCCTGAACATCGGCCCCGCGTTTGAACTCGCCGGACCGATGGAGAACTACGCGGGGTTCTCGCCGGTTTCGCGCGCGGTGATGATCGTCATGATGTGGATCGGCCGGATCGAAATCGTGCCGGTGCTCGTGCTGTTGTTGCCGTCGTACTGGCGATCCTGAGCGGCGCGGTCAGTCTCGGTTTTCGTCCGCGTCTCCGTGTTCGTCGTCAGGATGGGTATAGGTCATCCGGACCAGTTCCTCGACGCCGCCTTCGGGAATTTCCAGTTCGGGATCGAACAGTTCGAAACCGACCGTCTCGTAGTAGGGAACCAGTCCGCGCCGACAGAGCAACGAGAGGCCGGCGACCGACTGCAGGTCCGGGTGGTTGACGACGGCGCGCATGAGCGTCTCGCCGATCCCCTCGCCACGATAGTCAGCAGCGACGATAACGTCGTAGACGGTCGCGTAGTACGTGTGATCGGTCAGCACCCGCGCCGCGGCGACGAGTCGTCCGTCCGCTTCGACGCCGACGGCGACCGCCGTCTCGGCGAGGGCGTCCCGAACGGCGGCTTCGTCGCGGTCGTCCCACCACTCGTACTCCTCGTAGAGGGCAGTTAGCGCGGGAGCGTCGTCGGGAGTGAGATCGCGAACGGTTGCTGGCGTCGACGCGGATGGCGACGATGACGGTGGCGGTGACGGTGATGGTGGCATCGACCGCCCCCTCTCGCGGAATCAAGACGACTCTTTCGGTGGTGTGAGAATAAATAGCAGGTTTCGGGGGTTACGAACGATCCACGGCAGTTTGGGCCTCCGCGAGCGTAAACTTGCCTTCGTAGAGCGCGCTTCCGACCACGACCGCAGCCGCGCCGGCCGCCTCGAGTTCACGGACATCTTCGAGGGTCGCGACGCCGCCGCTTGCGATCACCGGCACGTCGGTCGCCTCGACGAGTTCACGAACGGGCTCGGTCGCGACGCCCTCGAGTTGGCCTTCGACGTCGACGTTGGTAAAGAGGATCGCGGCGGCACCGAGGTCGGCGTAGCGTTCGGCGGCTTCGACCGGGGAGATGCCAGCCCCTTCGGTCCAGCCTTCGACGACGACCTCGCCATCTTTCGCGTCGAGGCTGACGACGACGCTGTCGGGGTGGGTCTCGCTGATTTCGGCGACGATGTCGGGGTTGTCGACGGCCGCGGTGCCGAGAATGACGCGGTCGACACCGCGGTCGAGAAGGGCTCGCGCGTCGGCGGCGGTACGGATGCCGCCGCCGAGTTGCGTCGGCACGCCGACGGTATCGATGACGGCGTCAATGGCCGCAGCGTTCGCTCGTTCGCCCTCGAACGCGCCGTCGAGATCGACGAGGTGGAGCGACTCCGCACCGGCGTCGATCCAGCGCCGCGCGGCCGCGACCGGCTCGCCGTAGGTCCGTTCCGTTCCGCGCTCACCCTGGACGAGCTGGACGACCTCGCCGTTCTGGATGTCGACGGCCGGAATGACCTCGAACGTCTCGAACTCGTCAGTGGTCTCGCTCGTCGCCGTATCGGTCTCCGTCCCGGTCATATGTGTGTGCGTGCGGCCGACCCGAGTAAAGGCGACGGTTTGGAAGGATGCCGAGTCGACGACCATCGATCGAACACTGTTCAGCGTCCGTGCAGAGAGATTACATCTTCGCCCGGTGTGGTCTCCGATACCCATGGCGGCGAGTGCCTCGCTCATACAGGAGACGGCGACCCAGCCCCAGTTGACGACGGATATGATCGTCGTCTTCGGGGTCGTCGTCCTCGCACTCGTCTTCTTTCTCACCGAACGGCTCCCCGTCGACGTCACCGCGATCCTGCTGATCGTCATCCTGGTCGTCCTCGAACCGTGGACCGGGATCGATCCCGCAACCGGCATCTCCGGGTTCGCGAACGAAGCGACGATCACCGTCCTCGCGATGTTGATCCTGAGCGGCGGGATCAGTCGGACCGGCATCGTGCAGGAACTCGGCCGCCGCATGGCCGCGTTCGCGGGAACGAGCGTCCGAAAGCAGTTGTTCGCGACGGTCGCCGCAACCAGCCCCGTCTCAGGCGTGCTGAACAACACCCCCGTCGTCGCGTTGCTCGTCCCCGTCGTCACCGACGTTGCCAACCGCGGGAACACGTCGCCCTCGAAACTCCTTATCCCGCTGTCGTACGCCTCGCAGGTCGGCGGCATGCTCACCCTCATCGGCACCTCCACGAACATCCTCGCAAGCGACATCAGCGCCCGACTCGGAACCACGTACCCCGAACTCCACCGCTTCTCGATGTTCGAGTTCACCCGACTCGGACTCATCGTCGCCCTCGTGGGCGGACTGTACCTGATCTTTGTCAGCCACTACCTCCTGCCGGAGCGCGTCCCGCCGCGGGCGGACTATCTGGCGGAGTACGCCGTAAGCGACTACGTCGCGGACGTGGCAGTCGTCCCCGGCTCCCCCCTGGTCGACGGTACCGTCGGCGACGCGACCGAGATTCTCGGTCCCGACATCGACATCGTCCAGGTGGTTCGCAATCGTAGTCGCGACCGCGACCGCGAAGCCGGTGCCGACTCCGACTCCACTCCCGGCCGCGCAGTCGCTCCCCGCCAGGACCTCCCGCTCACCGAAGGCGACATCCTCGTCGTCCGAACGAACCGCGACGCGATCACCGAACTCGCGGACATCCCCGGCGTCGAACCCGTCGCCCGCCCGCAGTCCGTGGCCGGCCTCTCGACCGATGCCGACGCGGGCATCCTCACCGAACTCGTTATCTCGCTCGACTCCCGCCTCGTCGGCGACCGTCTCGACCCCGAGGCGTTCCGCGACGAGTTCAACGCCGCCGTCCTCGGCCTGCGGAGCCGCGGTGAACTCGTCAGCGAACGCATCGTTGGCAAACGCCTCGACATCGGTGACACGTTGCTCGTCCAGGCTCCGCCGGAGACGCTGGATCGGCTCGCACGGCGGGGGGATATGATCGTCGCCCGCGAACCGCCCCAGCCCGACTACCGCACCGACAAAGCGCCGATCGCGGTTGCGATCATGATCGGCGTCGTTGCGGTCGCGACGCTCGAGTTCTATCCGATCTTGATCGCGGCGCTTGCAGGCGTCGTGGCGATGGTCGTGACCGGCGTGCTCGAACCGAACGAACTGTACGACGCGGTCGAGTGGGATATCATCTTCCTGCTCGCGGGCGTGATCCCGCTCGGAATCGCACTCGAGCAAACGGGTTCGGCGGCCTATCTCGCGTCGCTCGTCGTCTCGACGGCGGACTTTTTGCCGACGCTCGTCGTGTTGTGGCTGTTCTACATCGTGACGGGGCTCATTACGGAGGTGATCAGTAACAACGCGAGCGTCGTCTTGCTTCTCCCTGTCGCAGCGGCGGCGGCGGCCGGCATCGGGTCGAACCCGTTCGCGTTCGTGCTGGCGGTCACGTTCGCAGCGAGTACGGCCTTCCTCGGCCCCATCGGCTACCAGACGAACCTATTCGTCTACGGTCCCGGCGGCTACCGGTTCGGCGACTACTTCCGCGTCGGTGCGCCGCTACAGCTGATTCTGTCGGTCGTCACCGTCCTTGGAATCGCGTTTTTCTGGGGGGTGTGATGAACCATCAATATTTTATCAGGACCGGATCAGACCAGCGAACGACTGTCGGTTGCTATGTGTCGTGTTGTTCCGTGTCACATACCTCAACTGAGTAATCCGTCGTCCCAATACGTATTTCATGGAGAGACCGATAGTACCAACCGATGGTGGAAACCGTGCTCCTGGTTGGGATCGTCGCCTCAATATTCGTCGGATTCAACATCGGTGGGTCGTCGACGGGGATCGCGTGGGGACCCGCCGTCGGAGCCGGACTGCTCCGAAAGGTCACCGCAGCCGGGCTGATGACGATTTTCGTCTTCCTCGGCGGCTGGACCGTCGGCCGAAACGTGATGGACACGCTGAGCGAGGGGATCATCACGATCGAGATCTCGCTCGCCGCCGGCGTCGCCGTCCTCTTTTTCATCGGGCTGGGAATCCTCATCGCAAACGTCTTCGGCGTTCCCGTCCCGACATCGATGGTAACCGTCGGCGCGATCGCCGGGTTGGGGCTGGCGACGGACACGGTCAACTACGCGGAAATCGGCAGGATCGTCTCGTGGTGGGTCGTCACCCCGATCATCGGGTTCTGGATCGGCGCGACCGTCGGTCGGTACATCTACCCGGAACTCAACCGCCGATTCGAGATTCGGGCCTCCGAGGGGCCGTTGCTCGCCCTCGATCGCGGCGGCTCGGTTCCGAAACCGACGCTCGGACCGAACACGACGATTCAGGAACTCGTCGGGACGTGCGTCGTCCTCGTCATCGGCTGCTACATGGCCTTCAGCGCGGGCGCGAGCAACGTCCCGAACGCCGTTGCACCGCTCGTCAGCAGCGGAACGCTCGATCGGAATCCCGCCATCATCATCGCGACGGTGGCGATCGGGTTCGGCGGCTTCACCATCGCTCGGCGAACGATGGAATCCGTCGGCAGCGAACTCAGCGACATCCCGCTGTTGGCCGCCCTGGTCGTCATGCTCACCGCCTCGACGATCACGACCGCGCTCTCGTGGGCCGGCATCCCGATCAGTCTCGTGATGGCGTCGGTGATGACGATCGTCGGCCTGGGCTGGGGACGAGCGACCCGACCCGTCACAGCTCGCGAGGCGATTCGCGGCGAATCCGACGCGGAACTCGCGACTGGCGCACTAAAAGCGGAACCGGATACCCCGGTCACGAAGATCGGGGAGGCCGAACCCGACGAGGTTCTTGATGCAGGGAGCCTGTTCAACCCGCGAGCCGTGATGAAGTACATCTCGATGTGGATCATCGGGCCGGCGATGTCGACGCTTCTGGCGTACGGCTTCTTCGTTGCCGTCCCGTTCGTCTGATGGTCGTCTCTCCTGGCCCATTCTCTTTGCCGTCCCTACTGTTCCCCCGCACTCACCGTCCCCACTGCCTCCACCATCCGCATCACCCTCACTACCCGACCGCACTCACCGCGTTCACCACCCCCTACCGCTCCTACCGACTCTGACGCCATCACCCCCTCCCGTTTATTTCCGCAACGCTCGTAGCAACGGTATGATCTCCCGGCTTCTCGTCCCCATGGACGGCTCCGAAATGAGCGAACACGCCCTCGAGTACGCCCTCGAAGCCTACCCAGACGCCGACATCACCGTCCTGACCGTCGTTGGAGAGCCGTCGCCGATGTGGGGCGAGGCAACGGGGCTCGCGCTCGCCGACGACCTCGAGGAAGCGGCACAGGAACACGCCCACGCGGTATTTGACCGCGCCCGAGAGATCGTCGCCGCCGCCGATAGTGACGCTGAACTCGATACCGTCGTCGAACTCGGGCACCCCGTTCGCGCGATCATCGACCGCGCGGGTGACTACGAGACCGTCGTCGTCGGCAGTCACGGCGGTTCGGTCTCGGAGTACCTCTACGTCGGCAACGTCGCCAAAAAGGTCGTCAACAGATCTCCGGTTCCGGTCGTTGTCGTGCGATAAGATGGCATCGACGGTTCGCCGAACAGTCATACGGTCTGCTGTTCCGATTTTCCGGCGCCCCTATTTCTTCGGCGCACCCACAACCCACCTACTGCGCCGGTACTGACCGACAGCAACCCGTCTCAGTTCTCGGTGTCGTCGTCCGCTTCGGTCGACTCTTCGATGAGTTCCTCGACCTGATCCTCTCGAGGGCGGCGGTCGATGCGTTCGTCCACCGATTCGACCTGTGACTGGACCTGCTCGAGTTGTTCGCCAACCGTTTGTTCGACGGTATCCTCGACCGTCTGTCCGACCTGTTCCTCGACAGTTTGTTCGACCGTCTCCTCGACGGTATCCCCGACACGTTTTTCGACCGTTTCTCCGACAGTCTGCTCGACCGTCTCGCCGACGGTCTCTTCAACCGTCTGTTCGACCCGTTCTTCGACGGTCTCCCCAACAGTCTGCTCGACGGACTCCTGCACGGCCGTCGTCATCCAGTCCGGATCGAACCGGGCCATCTTCCAAACGACGTGGAGTACGTACGAGGCGAACACGCCCAATCCGAACACCAGCCCAATCTGTATGTCGAGTGTCGCAATCAAGACGATCGAGAGGAGGATCAACGCGCCGTACGCGAGGTCGACGATCGCGTCGATACGTGCCGGTCTCATTGAAAGACGATATCCGAATCCGCACCAGTCACGAGCAGTCGCGCCTGCGACCACGACAACAGCCATTCACTCCGCCGAACGCCTTCCCACCGAGTCGATGATACGCGTGGCAACATGCTATTGTAATACAGGATCCGATTCGGTGAAACGCTTTGGGTCTCACCGCTCCGCGTTGATGAGAAACGCACCAGCCGTCGCAAAAATGGCTGTCCACCCTCGTCGGAGCCGACCGGAATAGGCGCGTTTTTAGGGTCGGATCGCGTGACTCCCACACGTGACGGAAGTACTGCTTATCGTGGGAATTCTCGTCGCAATCTTCGTCGGATACAACATCGGCGGGGCGACGACCGGCCCCGCATTCGGCCCCGCCGTCGGCGCGAACGTCATCACGAAGGTACTGGCCGCCGGGTTGATGGCCGTATTCTTCTTCCTCGGCGCAATCACGATCGGTCCGCAGGTCGTCCACACCCTCGGTAACGACCTCGTCCACGACACCGGCGTGTTTACGATGCGCTCGAACGTCGCCGTCCTCTTTTTCATCGGCGGCGCGCTCTTTCTCGGCAACTACGCCGGCGTCCCCGCCTCCACCTCGATGACCGCGGTCGGCGCTATCGCCGCACTCGGCCTCGCAACCGGAGAACTCGCCTTGGACGTTCTCGGCGAAATCGTCATCTGGTGGGTCGTTGCGCCGATTACCGGCTTCTGGGTCGCCGGCGTCGTCGGCCGGTACTTCTACCCGAGAATCAACGAATGGGTTGCAATCGAAACGAACCGCGAGGGTCGCGAAATGATCACCATCGACCGGAGCGGAACACTCCCTCGACTCCAGGTCGGCGACAGCACGAACCGCCGCGAGATCACCGGTGCGTTCGTCGTCGTCGCCATCGGCTGCCTCATGGGCTTTTCGTCCGGAACGAGCAACATCGCGAACGCAATCGCCCCGATCTACGGAACCGTTTCCGACTCCGGAACTGAACTCGCAATCGGCTCGACCGCCGTTCCGATCGATATGACCGCGTTGATCGTGATCGGCTCGGGTGCCGTCGCGATCGGCTGTTTTACGATTGCGCGCCGCACGCTCGATACGCTCGGCAACGACATCACGAACCTGCCGCTGACAGCAGCGATCATCGTCGCCGTCATCAGTTCGACCATCGTCACCGGCCTCTCCTGGATCGGCATTCCCGCCAGCTTCGTCGTCGTGGCAACGATGAGCATTATCGGCCTCGGCTGGGGACGTGCGACCCGAACAACGACGCTCTCCGGCGTCAGAGCCGGTGAAGAAACACGAGTGTCGATCGGGGCACTCACCGCCGAAGAAGCCGGCGAAACACCTCCGAAAATCGGCGAGGAAAACCCCGAAGACATCCCCGCCGCCTCCGACCTGTTCGACCCATCGACGACTGCTCGCGTCATCCTCATGCAAAACGTCGTCCCGATCATCTCGACAGTCGGTGCCTATCTCACGTTCAGATTCGTGCCGATATTCGGATTTTGAACTCGTTAGCGGGCGTTCGGTAGCTCTCAGCCACGTTGGCAGTCACTCAATACTTCGAAACGGATTTTTCCGACTTTCGTGTCTATGGGGTCATGCTCTCTGCGATCTTGCGACTCGGAACTCTCGTCGTCTCTCCGTCGGCTTCACTATCGGTGGCTCGTCTGTAGGTGTCTCCTGGGAACCAGCAGTTGGAACCAGTGTCGGCAAAACGGCCACGGCGACGAAGAACTCGAGTTCACAACGGGCACAGTAACACAGGATACCCGAACGAAGTGCCCAAAATCGGCGAGGAAGATCCCGCAGAAATAGTCGACGCAGACGACCTCGTTCGGCCAACGATCGCACGCCTTGTCTCTTTCTGGATTATCAGCCCCTCAGCATCCCTCGGACTGCCCTACGGCTTCTTCGTCCTGGTGCCGCTTTGAGTCGCGTACCGGCCGTCTTCTCCCTCGAGTTCAGCGATCAGTTTCAGACGAACGCCAAATTCTGGTTCAAAAACCATTGAAAACCGAACAGCAAGCTATACCAGTGCGGGACTCGAACCGCCGGTTGATGCCCACGGTAGAATACCTCAACTACGAAGTGCTGGACGACCAGGGCTGGGACATGGATGATGACGACCTCTTTGGCCAGGCAGCAGACGCCGGGCTCGACGAAGAGGATTACGGCACCCTCGAGGTGAACGAGGGCGAATACATCCTCGAAGCGGCTGAGGCTCAGGGCTACGACTGGCCCTTCTCGTGCCGTGCTGGTGCCTGTGCGAACTGTGCTGCCATCGTCAAGGAGGGGGAAATCCAGATGGACATGCAGCAGATTCTCTCCGACGAGGAGGTCGAAGACAAGAACGTCCGTCTGACTTGCATCGGCTCCGCCGAGACCGATGAGGTCAAAATCGTCTACAACGCAAAACACCTCGACTACCTGCAGAACCGCGTCATCTGATCGGTTCACCCCTTTGCGGTTGCCGTTCTCACGAATTAGTAGCTGCTTCTCTATCGAACTCAACGCAGACGCCGCTCGATCGATTCGTCGCCGCCGTATTCGGGTGCGTTCTATCGCGCACCCTCTTGTGCAACGGCGAGTTCACTGCTGCCCGTCCATCAGCGAGGACGGTGCTGAAACTGTCGTCAGTAGTCTTCGGTATCCCCGTTATTCCCGGTCCCGTTTCCGTTTCCGTTTCCGGTTCCGTTCCCATTCCCATTGTTCACACTGGTCCCGTTACTCCCATCGTTTCGAGCATCCGTCTCACCGTCATCAGCCGCGTCTTCCATCCCAGTATCATCGTCCGACTCGCTAGCTGTCTCATCGTCTGCGGTCTCACCAGCCGCGACGAACTCGTTCGGTTCGAAGAATGCGCCGGTTGCGCCGACATCGAGCCGAACGAGACTCGGCTCTGCGGTCTCTTCTTCGGCCTCAAACCGCCCGATTGCGAAGTTGCAGGCATAGAGGAACGTTTCGTCGGCATCGGTCCGTCCGAACGCAACGTCAGCGGGGAAATCGAGGAGTCCGCCTTCGGCAAGCGTCTCGATCGACGGTGAGCCGACCTGCTCCGATGCCGATTCGGTTGCCATCGATCCGGTCGAGTCAGCCGCGACCGATTCGTTGTCCTCGGCTTCCGTCGGTCCGCCTTCCGTCTCCATCGACTCGTTATCTTCTCTCTCCGTCGACTCGTTCTCTACCGACTCGTTCTCCATCGATTCGCTCTCCTGGCCCGCCATCGATTCGTTGTCATCGGTCTCCATCGGCCCACCGTCCTCGGTCGCTATTGACTCGCTATCGTCCATCTCTGAACCGAGTTCGACGCGGACGATCGCATCTCTCGCATTGACGGCGACGTAGAGTCGGCCCTGGCTGTCGAAGGTCATGCCGTCAGCGCCGACCAGCGAGTCCTCCTCGGCGACTAGGCCGAGTTCACCGGGGCTGCCGTCCTCGGAGACGGGAACTCGGACGAGCCGACCGTAATCGAGGTTGTCGACGTAGACATCGCCGTCGGGATTGATCGCGATCCCGTCGGCACCGACGCCGGCCTCGGCTTCGGGGTCCGGGTCGAGGACCTCGTCGTCGACCCAGACCGTCGCGCCATCCGGCGTCACCCGCCAGATCGCCCCGCCCAAGTGGTCGGTGACGAGGAAGCCGTCCTCGGTGTAGGGATCGACGGTGATGCCGTTCGGTGCCGTCTCCTCGGCCGGCAGTTCGGCCATGCGTTCGGTGTCTCCGCTGGCGATGTCGACGGTCCAGACACCGTGCGTTTCCGACTCGCCCGAGTTCACCAGCGCGTAGATCGTTCCGTCGACGGCGACGATGCCGAGCAGCGCTCCCTCCTCGCCGACATCGAACTGGGCGACCGACTCTTGATTCCCGTCGGGATCGACGGCGAGCAGTTCGCCAGTAACGGCCAGGCTGAGATAGACCGTTCCCGAGTCGTCGAGGGCGAGGTTTTCCGGAAGTGCGGGCGGTTCGAGGTCGGCGACGAGTTCGGGTTCGGCGGTCCCATCCGTTCCGGTGTCGCCGTCCTCCGCAGGCTGATCCGATGCTGTCTCGCTGGCGGCAACCGGAGCGATGCCCATCATGGCGGCGAGGCCGGTGCCGGCAAGGGACTGAAGGACGGGGCGGCGGGGACGAGCGGAGCGCTGAACTCGGGTCGCCGCGTCAGTCGTGTGCTGATCGCGATTGCGCTCGTGGTCGTGATCGTGATCGGGTCCGGAGTCGGAGTCGAAATTGCTGTTCGTGTTGGAATTGGAGTCGGAGTCAGAATCGAATTCCGTGTCCGGTTCGGTCGGTTGCTCGTCTGTAGACGGCCGTTCGGTACTGTCAACCATACGGCGAGCGTGAAACGACACCGGCCATAAACGCCGTCCACCGTTGTCGGTAATTACGGACGGGTAATGCGAGCGAATCAGCGGTAATCAGTAGTTTCGACGGCGACGTATCGAACGCACGGTGTGGCGGCGCTCGAAACGACTCACTGTGAACGATTGTTTGACGAAGAAGTGCAATTGACCGCTCAGATAGTCGCCTTGGCTTCTGATAGCGTCTCGTACATTCCGTTCGCGAGTTCGGTCGCGCGCTCGCCGTCGCGGGCCTCGGCGTAGATGCGCACGAGGGGTTCGGTTCCGGAGGGGCGGGCGAGCACCCAGGCGTCGCCGTGGTCGAGGCGGTAGCCGTCGCGGGTGTTGAGTTCGGCGTCGGCGGACTGGGCGTGGTTCGCGGCGGCATCGAGCATGGCGTCGCGTTCGGCGGTCGACTCGTACTCGATGTTGCGCCGGACGTTGGCGTAGCCGTCGTAGGGGCCGACGAGGTCGCTGACCGGCCGTTCGGCGACGAGTTCGAGGAATCGCGCGGCCGTGTACGCGCCGTCGCGCGAGAGTCGGTAGTCGGGGAAGAAGATCCCGCCGTTGCCCTCGCCGGCGATTGGGACGTGCTCGCCGTTGGCCTCGAGTTCTTCGATGCGCGTGATGATGTTCGTCGATCCGATCGGCGTGAGTTCGAGATCGGCCCCGATCTCGGTGACGACGTCGACGAGTCGCTGGGAGACGTTGACCGCCGAGACGGTCGTTTCGCCGGGGTCGAGTTCCGCGGCGGCGAGGGCGGCGAGGGCGGCATCGCCGGAGACGAACGCGCCGCTCTCGTCGAAGAAGATAGCCCGGTCGGCGTCGCCGTCGTGGGCGATACCGACGTCGGCGTCGCTCGTCCGGACGAGCCGTCCCAGATCGCCGAGGTTGTCGGGAACCGGTTCGGGGTCTCGCCCGGGGAAGTGGCCGTCGGGCTGACTGTTGACAGTGATGACGCGACAGCCGAGTTCGCGGAAGAACTCGGGGCTGGTCAGCGCACCCGCGCCGTGACCGGGGTCGAGAGCGACCGTCAGGTCGGCGTCGGCGATCGTCTCGCGGTCGGCGGCCGCAAGGAGATCCGCGACGTAGTCGCGTCTGGCGGTGTCGATCTCGCGGACCCGGCCCGTTTCGTCCCACGGCGCGACGGCGAACTCGCCGGACAGCAGGGTGTCCTCGATCGTTTCGAGGTCCGAGACGGCGAGTTCGACGCCGTCGCGACCGACGAGTTTGATGCCGTTGTACTGCGGCGGGTTGTGCGAGGCCGTGATGACGATGACGGGAACGTCCATCCGTTCCGCATAGCCCTGTGCACCCGGCGTCGGGACGATCCCGAGGCGGTCGACATCGGTTCCGGTACTTGCCAGCCCGCTGGCTGCAGCATCGGCCAGCATCCGTCCAGTGTAGCGCGTATCGCGTGCGATGGCGACCCGGTCCACCTGCCAGGCCGTCCCCGCCGCCTTCGCGACACGGAGGACGAACGCGGGCGTCAACTCCTCGTTGGCGACGCCACGTTTCCCACTCGATCCGAAGACTTCCATCGGTCGCTAGTCCGACCGGCCACCTCAAAGGGGTTGCGGAGCAGACGGAACGCTTTCGGGCTGTGCCGCCAATCCTCACGTATGGATTCGATCGAGGAAAAACGCGTCTACGGCACCCGTGACGGGGCAACCCGACTCTACGTCACGAGTTCGATCGGCGTCGTTCGCGTGCGGGTCGCCGGCGACACGGTCGGCGAGTTCAGCCTTTGTGCGCGCTGTAACGCGCGGGACATCGCGACAGTCGCCGACGGCCGCGTTGTGATCGCGACGGACGAGGATATTCGCGAGGAGACCGCGGCCAATCGCGACACTGACGCTGCGAACCGTGACGATTTCGCGCTCGAAAACACCGGCTTCGGTCCCGCCGTTGCCGTTGGCGCGACCAGGTCGACGCTCCTCGCGGCCGGACCCGACGGCGAACTCGGCTACCGGGATCTCCGAAACCGGAACGACGGAACGGACTGGCACCGCTGCAGCGCCGACGCGATCACATCGGTTCGTGCGATCGACCGCGACCTCGTCGCAACGGACGACGGCGTCTACCGATTCCGGCCCGCCGACGGCGAACTCGAACACGCCGGCCTCTCGGATGTCCGCGACGTCTCCGCGGCCGGAATTCCGCTTGCGGCGACCGCGGACGGCCTCTACAAACTCGGGAACGGGTGGATGGCAATTCGCGAGGAACCGTTCGAGACGGTCACCGCCGATCCACGGACGGAGCGGGGCCGACTCGCCCGAGCGCACGCGATTTCGAGCGCGGACGGCTCGAACAGCGCCACCGTGAACGACACGAACTCGAGGGGCGCAGTCTACGCGTTCACGGATGACGACTGGACGGCGATCGAGACACCCGACGAACCGATCGTCGACATCGGATACGGGACCGGATCGACCGCCGAACGCGAACAATCGGATGGATCGACGGAGACGAGTTCGGATTCCGGTTCCGAATCGACGGGACCGATCTACGCGGTCACGGAACAGGGGACGATTCTCGTGACGACCGAGGGCACTGACGAGGAGAACTCGTGGCGGCGACGGTCCCTCGGTGTGACGGATGTGACGGGGCTTGCAGTTCCCGCTTCGACGGTGGAGTCAAGTACGGAGCGTTAGATTCCCGAGGGCCCCCGTCCCGGCCCCATCCGATCCCGTCCGAGCAGGACGTACAGGACGAGGCCGAGGAAGGGCGCGAAGAAGACGACGATCGCCCAGAGGAAGGCAGGATGTGAACTGTTAGACTGTGCATCCGTGTACGTCCAGATGATGATACCGATCTGCAGTGCCAAGAACAGGAGCGCAATCAGGCCGAGGAAACCGGCACCGCCGGACTGGAGGACGATATCGAAGGGCATCGTTCTCCTTGTTTGACTAATTTATAAAATATGTTGTGGATTCGTCTTGTTTAATCGAGGCCAAAGATACGTTGAAAGCGCCGTTTTGGAGCGACTGCTCTTTCGTAGGAATACCAGGATCGGATACGACGAACGGAAGGTTAACTATCCGTGACTGTCTCCAATACCCTCATGAGCGACCTACCGCGGCGCCGACTACTGGCGCTTGGGGGAACGGCACTGACGGGAACGATCGCCGGCTGTTCGAGTAGCGCGGACGAGGGCGACCCGGATGCGGACTCGAACTCGGACGGCGGCGAGAGCGATGGCGACGGGAACGAAAACGGAAACGGAACCGACTCGAGTTCGGATTCCGACGGCGCGGGCGGCGCGTCGGGAACGCTGCTCGGCAACGTCGACGTCGAAAACCTCGACAACGACGCGCACACGATCAACGTCATCGTCGAGTTCGACGGCGACATCGAACACTGGTCGACGCACGAACTCGACGCCGGCGCGGGCGCAACGCTCGAGCAGGGCTGGCCGCAGGAGGCGGGCGAGTTCCGCGTCATCCTGCGACTGGACGACGGCGAGCCGGTACAGGACACGGCGGCGTCGTGGAACGATCCCGACTGTCTCAACCTGCTCGTGACGATCAACCGCAGCGGCGCGCTGACGACCCACGCCGACACGAGCAGCGGCCCCTGCGGCGACGGCGACGCGTCGTTCGACGAGGGCGCGAGCGAGTGAGCGGGCCGCAGAACGAAAACTGGTTTACGCCACACCCAATGGGTTCGAGTATGATAATCAGCGGATCCGCGTCGCAGGCGCTCGCCGCGGCGCTTGCACGCGAACTCGAGGAACCGCTCGTCACCGCCGAGTACGACCGATTCCCGGACGGCGAACTGCTCGCCGCCGTCCCCGGTATCGACGATGCCGTCGCCACCGACGACGCCGTTACCGCCGATCGCGCCGTCGTCGTCGGCTCGACCGTCTCGAGCGACACCCACCTCGAACTGCTCCAGCTTCAGGACGCCGCCCGCGAAGCCGGCGTCTCGGACGTCGTCACCGTCCTCCCCTACATGGGCTATGCCAGACAGGACGAGGCGTTCGAACCCGGCCACCCGGTCTCCGCTCGCGCCGTCGCTCGCGCCATCTCGAGCGGGACCGATCGCGTCCTCACGGTCACTCCCCACGAAGAGGCCGTCTGCGAGTTCTTCGAGCCGACGGCGACCGCCGTCGACGCCGCCGGTCGGCTGGCCGAACCGCTTCCCGAGAACCTCGCCGATCCCGTGTTCCTCTCGCCCGACGCCGGCGCAGTTGAACTCGCCGAGACGGTCCGTGATACCTACGGCGAGGGCGAGATCGACTACTTCGAGAAGGTGCGTCACTCCGGCACCGAGGTCGAGATTTCGCCGAGCGACGTGGACGTGACCGACCGGGACGTCGTCGTCACAGATGACATCATCGCGACGGGGTCGACGATGAGCGAGGCCGTCGGCGTCCTGCAGGACCGCGGCGTCGATCGGGTCTTCGTCACGTGCGTTCATCCGCTCCTTGCCAGTAACGCTGTCACGAAGCTCTCGCGGGCCGGCGTCGAGGCGATTTACGGCACGGATACGATCGAGCGCCAGCAGAGTACCGTCTCGGTCGCACCGGCGATCGCAGAGCACCTGTAGCAGGCGTTTCTCGCGAGTTCCGTAGGAGAGTGGCGACACAACTGGTACAACAGCGTCGGCAACGAGACGACGGCGGCGATTACTCGGACGCCTCAGCGGCCGCCAGCGACTCGATCGCGATTTCCATGGAGACGCCGTCAACATCCCACTCCTTGCGGTGGCCGTCCTCGACCGTTCCGAGTTCGTCTGCACGAACCTCCTCGCGGATGAGGGCTTTGCGGTCGTCGACGAGTTCGGCGACGCGGTCGTCTTCGATCTCGAGGTCGAGTGCGATCCGTTCTTCCACGTCCAGGTCGAGGTCCTTTCGCATCTCCTGGACCCGGCGGATAACCTCGCGGGCGTAGCCCTCGCTCTCGATGTCGTCGGTGAGCGAGGCGTCGACGTAGGCGACGCCGCGGTCGTCGCCGTTGAGGCCGAAGGCGGTGCCGGCGACACCCTCGGGCGTTTCGGTGACGAACGAGACCATCGATTCCTCGAGTTCGTCGTCCGCCTCGAGGGCGTCGTCGACGGCCGCCGCGAGCGCCTCGAGGGATGGGTCGTCGATCCGGGCCTCGTTGAGCGCGTTCATAACCTCTCCGGCGCGGTCGCCGAAGGCAGGGCCGAGTTCGCTCATGTCGGCCTCGGCGCTGTAGTTGAGTTCGCCCCAGCGGTCCTCGGGCGAGACGAGTTCGATCTCGCGGGCGTTGAGGCGCTCGGCGAGCAGGTCGGTATGGCGTTCGACCGCCTCGACGACGCGCTGGTCGTCGGCGGCGACGACGACGCGTGGGACGGGCCAGCGGAGTTTGCGGCCGGCCTGTTGGCGGGCGTTCGCGCCGGCTTCCTCGATGGCGCGCAGGAACGCCACGTCATCCTCGAGTTGCTCGTCGACGAACGCCTCGTCGACGGCGGGCCAGTCGCACATGTGGACGGTGTCGTGCTCCGCGTCGCTGGTGAGCGTGCCGTAGATCGTCTCACTGATGAACGGCGCGTAGGGAGCCAGCAGTGCAACGGTTTCGCGGAGGACGCGGTAGATCGTCGCGTACGCGGCTTCCTTAGAGGCGCTGTCTTCTTCCTCCCACATGCGCTCGCGGACCGCCTGGACGTAGAACCGCGAGACATCCTCGACGATGAACTCGATGAGGGCGTCGATCGCCTTGTCCTGCCGGCGGTCCTCGAAGTGGTCGGTCATCGTCTGCTTCGTCGACTGCAGGCGGGCGAGGACCCACTCGTCGACGAGTTCGAGATCATCCGCGACAGCATCGACGGTCGTCTCCTGCGGATCGAACTCGTCCAGTCGCATGTACGGCAGCGGGAATCGGAAGACGTTCCACAGCGTGCGGAGGTGGTTTTCCATCGTCTGCATGCCGTCCCAGGAGAAGCGCATGTCCTCGCCCTGCGGGTTATTAGAGAGGAGGAAGGCGCGCATCACGTCCCGGCCGTGGCGGTCGATGGCCTCGTGGGGATCGATCAGAATGTCCTTTGACTTGGACATTGCTCGCCCGTCGGGCATGAGCGCGTGGCCGTGCATGAGCACCTCTTTGTAGGGGCTCTCGCCGAGCGCGGCGGTTCCCATGCCGAGCTGTGACCAGAACCAGCCCCGCGTCTGGTCGTGGGCTTCGAGAATGAAGTCCGCGGGCCAGAGGTCGTCGAAGCGACCGTCGTCCGAGGGGTAGTTCAGGGTACCCCAGGAGGCGACCGAGGAGTCGAGCCAGACGTCGAAGACGTCCGGCACGCGGGTGTAGGTGGTGCCGTCCTCGGTGATCGTGAGGTCGTCGACCGTGTCCTTGTGGAGGTCGACGGTCGCGGCGTCGATGTCCTGGTCGACGCGCTCGACGAGTTCATCGCGGTCGCCGACGACGATCATGTCCTCGTCATCGTCGCGGTCCTCGGGCGTCCAGACCGGCAGCGGAATGCCCCAGTAGCGCTGGCGCGAGACGTTCCAGTCGGGGGCCTCCTCGACAAAGTCGCGAAAGCGGTTGTCCCGTGCCCAGTCGGGGTGCCACTCGCTGTCCTCGATGTTGTCCAACAGCTCGTCCTTGACATCGGTGATCGTGATGAACCACTGGTCGGTGACGATCTGGATGATGCCGGTATCGCAGCGCCAGCAGTGCCCGTAGCTGTGGGTGACGGTCTCGGAGGCGAGCAACGCACCCGCCGCTTCGAGATCGCTCGTGATCTCGGGGTCGGCGTCCTTGACGAACTCGCCTTCGTACTTGCCGGCTTCCTCGGTGTAGACGCCGTCGCCGCCGACGGGACAGAAGATCGGGAAGCCGAGTTCGCGGCCGCGCTCGAAGTCCTCTTCACCGTGGCCGGGCGCGGAGTGGACGAGACCGGTGCCGTCGCCGTGGGTGTCGACGTAATCGGCGGCGTAGACCTCGTAGGTTCCCTCGGCGTCGACGCGGTCCGGGACTTCCTCGGCGAGCGGATGGTCGTAGGCCCAGCCGAGCATCTCCTCGCCGGAGCGTTCGTCGACGACTTCGTAGTCGTCGTACCGGCCCGCCTTCAGGACATCCTCGTGTTTGGCGTCGGCGACGTACAGCAGTTCTTCTTCGCCGTCTTTCTCCGCGCGGACGCCGACGTAGTCGCCCTCCTCGTCGACCGCGACGAAGGTGTTCGCCGGGATGGTCCACGGGGTCGTCGTCCAGATAACGAGCGAACCCTCGCGGTCCTGCAGGTCGAATTTGACGTAGATCGAGGGGTCCTCGACGTCCTCGTACTCGACCTCGTTGTTCGCGATCGCGGTCTCACACCGGGGGCACTGCGAGATCGAGCGGTGGCCCTTCTCGACGAGCCCTCGTTCGGCGGCCTTCGAGAAGCCCCACCAGGCGGCCTCCATGTACTCGGGGCTGACGGTCCGGTAGGGGTCCTCCCAGTCCATCCAGACGCCGAAGTCCTGGAAGTCCGACTGCAGGCCTTCGAGTTGCTCGTCGGCGTACTCCTTGCAGGCCTCGATGAAGTTTTCCTCGCCGTACTCCTCGATGTCCTTCTTGTTCTCGAAGCCGAGTTGCTCCTCGACGCGCGTCTCGATCGGAAGCCCGTGCATGTCATAGCCCGGGCGGTCGGTCACGTCGTACCCCTGCATTCGGAAGAAGCGAAGGTAGACGTCCTTGAGGGACTTGTTCCAGGTCGTCCCCATGTGCGCCGAGCCCGACGTGTACGGCGGGCCGTCGACGAAGAAGAACGATTCACCGTCCGATCGGTGCTCGACCGTTTGTTCGTAGGCGTCGACGTCGTCCCAGTACTCGAATACCCGTTGCTCGAGCGCGTGGGGATCGTACTGGTCGTCGACCTCGCCAAACCGGCTCATACGTGACGTGATTCGCTCCGACATTAAAGGGGAATCGGTCCTGCAGGCGTGACTGGACGCAGTGATCGATCGGTCGAACGACGACTCTCCGCTCAGTTGGTCGGAGAAAACAATTTCTGGTAGCCGATTCCGTAGATGCCCGCATAGAGCATCACACAGCCGATCGCGGCGAGCCAGAGTGCAACGGTCGCCTCACCGGAACCGAAGTGCTGCAGGCTCGCGTACTCTGCAGCAGCGCCGACGACGGTCAGTAGGCCACCGATAACGGTATAGAGAAGTAACGGGAGTACTTCGGCGAGTAATTCCAGGCTGAACGTAACCATATACCCCCCATAGAAAGGCCACCAAGGTAAATTTGTTCACTTACGCAGCGATATAACACACCACGAGACACATCCATTGGTAGCATCCAAATCACCGCTGTGAACCACGCATCCAAACCAACCGAGCTAACCGCCTGTAGACGTACACCCATCTGTGCCAGCAGCCAACCCTGATTCGAATTCGAGTTCGGATCCGGACGCCGCCAATTCGGACGACCCCGAGTTCCCCGACTCGCGACACGTCTTCGAGGCGAACTGTACGCGCTGTCAAGCACTCAGCGAGAGCCGCGAGTGCATCTCGTGGGGCACCGGCTCCCTCGACGCCAGCGTCCTGGTCGTCGGCGAAGCCCCCGGCCACGGCCACCCCGACGCCGACCGCTGGCGCGGCGGCAACTGGACCGGCAAAGCCTACACCTCCCGCCACTCCGGCCGGCGCATCCGCCGGATGCTCGACCGCGTCGGCTACGGCGACGACGCCTACTACACGAACGCCGTCAAGTGCTTCCCCGCCGATCCCGAGGACCCCTCGACCAACCGCGAGCCGACCCCCGAGGAACGCGCGAACTGCCGCCCCCACCTCATCGCCGAAATCGACGCCGTCGATCCCGCGGTCGTCCTCGCAACCGGCAAACACGCGACGAAAACCGCCCTCGCAGCGGCCGATCGTGAACTCGACGGCTTCCTCGAAACCGTCCTCGATCCGCTTCGCTGTGCTCCCCTCGACGCCTGGCTCGTGCCGATCCTCCACCCCTCCTATCAGGACGTCTGGATCGGCAGACTCGGCTTCGAGCCGGACGAGTACCTCGACGCACTCCGGGAGACGCTCGACGAGTGCTGCCGATCCGACCAGGACAATTCGACGCGCGAGTGACGCCACAGCGGTAACCTTCTTACCGCGAGGCGACACACACTGGCGTATGAGCACGATCTTCACCCAGATCATCGAGGGAGAGATCCCCGCCCGAATCGTCTACGAGGACGACACGACCGTCGCCTTTCTCGACGCCAACCCGCTCGCGCCCGGCCACACGCTCGTGATCCCAAGGGACGAGTTCGAGCGGCTGGACGACGTTCCCGACGACGTCGCAGCAGACCTCTACGAGACGATCCACCGCATGGTCCCCGCCGTCGAGGAGAGCGTCGATGCCGACGCGACGACCGTCGCGTTCAACAACGGCGAGGCCGCCGGCCAGGAGGTCCCGCACGTCCACTGCCACATCGTCCCGCGCTTCGAGGGCGACGGCGGCGGCCCCATCCACGCCGTCGCCGGCGACCGTCCCGACCTCGCCGACGACGAACTCGACGACATCGCGGCGGATATCGAGTCACGCGCGTGAGTCCTCGATGTACGAGAGACTCGTCGGCGCGGCTCGCTCGCTTCCCATCGCCGCAGCGCTCGAACTCGGGAGCGTCCTCGTCTGTCTCGGCCTGTTCGTGGGGACGTTCGTCGTTCTCGTGGGCGGGCCACCGGCGGTAACGGGCACCGCCGGCGGAGCGGGTGCCGGGAACCAGGTACCGGTTCTCTGGCTCGCGATCATCGGGACGGGTACCGCCTTCGTCGTCTTCTGGACCGCGCTCGTTCCGCTGTTTCAACGCGTACAGAGCGTCCGGAGTTAGAAGGTTAGAAGACTAGAAGAGACCGAGCAGGCCAAAGAGGAGGTCGCCGTAGCCGAGTGCGATCACAAGCCCGGCGAATATCGGCACCAGAAACGGCGTTCCGGGCGAAATCCAGACCGTCTCGTTCGTCGTGACCGCCTCCAGTCCGGCGCGCAACTGTTCGGGAGCGGTCCCGTAGGCCGTGCCCTCGATATCGTCGAGGAAGGCTTCAGCGCCCCACGGATCGTCGACCGCTGCAGTCGTCGACACAGCATCGTCGCTCCCTGCTGACGATCCCTCGGTGGAGTCACGATTCGCCGCCGCAGCAATCGCCGTCGGAGCCCCGCCGTCCGCTCGAACGGCGGCCGCCACGGCACCGTCAGTCGGCGGATTCGGCTCCTCGGGTAGCGTCGCTGGATCTCGATACCGTTCAGGCGACTCCCGAACGTCCGCGAGCGTCAGGCCGCGCCAGCGCAGGTACATCCGCAGCGCATCGAGGTCGAGGCCGCTCGTCGAGCGCCCGGGCGGTCCCTCGAGCAACTGCCCGTGCGTCTCGGGCAGGCGCTCCCAGGAAACCGGCCAGCCAAGCGCCATCACCGACGTAAACCGCCCCGCAGCGGCGTTTCGAATCGCGAGGAGAACCGGGATCGCGAGCGCGACCAAGACGGCGTTCGTCAGGATCGTAAACGAGAACGTTCCGATCGGCGTCAGTGCCGTCGGCGTCGTCCACGAGCCGATCACGTAGATCGGCTGCGTCGGAAACACCACCGCCAAAACGAGCAATGCTTTCGCATCGGCACCGCCGAAGCCGCCAGCCCACCAGAACAGATACGCAAGCGGCACGACCAACCCTAAACTCACCGTCGCCGGAACGATGAACTCGTGGATCCAGGCCGTCCCGCCGGCGTGCCAGGCGAGCACTCCCTCCCAGAGAAGCGTTCCCGCACCGAGCAACGAGAGCGGAACCCAGACGTGACTCGAAACGCGCCTGGTCTTGATATCCCGAACGGCGGTCCAGGCGAAGACGGGAAGCGCGAGGAGCCGGAGGAGATCCGGCCCGGTCGCGGAGACGAACGCGAGTGACACACCAGGTGCTGGGAAGCGCGGTACCGTTATGGTTTCGGCCTCCGGCGACGATGAGAACAGTGTCGTGAACTTTACTCGAAGACTCGCTGCAGCGCCTCCCAGCGCGACTGCGTACGTCGGTCGCCGTCTCGCCACCGGGAAACGGCGCTGTAAGCCGACGTATATCGGCGAAGTCGCGAATCAGGGCAGTAGTCGGAGCGCCTTGGAAATTGAGAGTGACTAGAACAGTGATAGAAACTACCAAACAACTATCGAGCGAACGATGACGTATGTCACTCGATGTCGACATTCCCGACCCGCCAGCGCTCGACAGACCACAGGATCCGGGCGACTACGATGCCGTTGACGAGCCGGAGTATCGATCAGGAGACAACACACCGCACGAAGCGTTAGCGACGTTCCTCCAAGAAGGGGCGTGGGAGGACGGCTTCAACGAGTGGCGTGACGATACGTATATGACGGTCGACGAGTTCCGGCTCGTGCGCGACCGCGGGCTGATAGACGAGTTCGATTTTTATTGGAACATGGCCACGGAAGATGTCGGCTACCAAGCCCCGACTGTCCCCACCGATCTGGCACCGCCGTCCGGTGACCCGCTCGAACGAGGCGAACGGCAAGGTATCGACGAAGAACTCGACGACCTCGGACGGACCGTCAGCGACGTACTGGAAACCGAGTACATCAATCGGAGCGGCGAAGAGTTCGGATTCTTCAGCGATTACTGACCGCTCTCCGAGCCGGGTGCCGAAACTGCACGCGGTATCGGCCGACCGCTCGACAGGCGATATCGGACGTAACAGGCGTCGTCTGATAAAAATCGGACTCGACAAACGACACCGGACTCGGCAGGCGAGACCACACCGAGAGCGACGGGCGGAAAGAATATCCGTCCAGCGCGGCCACTACACGACACAGCATGAGTCACGTTCGTATCGCCGTCCTGAACGCGGCCCACGAGGACGCGAACACGACGCGAAACTTCCGCCGCGAACTCGACGCCTCGCTGGCCGAGTTCGATGTCACCGACGGCGAGCTCCCCGCACACTACGAGTTCGACGGGCTCGTCGTCACCGGCTCGCGGTCGTCCGTCTACTGGGACGAGGAGTGGATCGACGCCACCAAAGAGTGGGTCAGCGAGGCCCTCGAACGAGAGATTCCCGCACTCGGCATCTGTTGGGGCCACCAGCTTCTGGCCGACGTGCTCGGGGGCACCGTCGAAGACATGGGTGCCTACGAGGTCGGCTACAGCGAAATCGACCACCGCGGCAACTCCCGGCTGTTCGACGGCATCACCCAGTCGTTCACGGCCTTTACGAGCCACGCCGACGCGGTTACCGAACTGCCGCCCGGCGCAACGCCACTCGCGGAAAACGAGTACTCGAATCACGGCTTCCGCAAGGGCCGGGTCTTCGGCGTCCAGTTCCACCCCGAGTACGATACGAAGACCGCCCGCGAACTCGTCCACCGTAAGGACCTCGACGCGGACCGCCGCGACGCCGTCCTCGCCGAAATCACCGACGAGAACTACGCCGCCGCCTGCGAGGCGAAACTCGTCTTCGAGAACTTCATCGAGTTCGTCCGCGAAACCGCAGCCGACACGACCGCGGCTACGATAGACGGACAATCGGAATCAGCCGGTCGCTCTGACTGAGCCCGGATTACTCACTTCGAGTGCCGGTGTTGGTGCCACCGATCGAGAACTCGCTGAAGTAGACCCGTGCGTTCGGTCCGTGTCTGTCGCGACTGGCGTGCCTGCGTGAAATCAGACTGGTCAGACCGGCCGGAGCGGTCATCCTCCTCGCCTCGGTGACGCTGCTTCTGGGCTTGCTTTTGACCCCAGTCGTGATCCTGTTGTTCCTCGAGTTCACGTTCGTACTGCGTGATCAACTCCCGGCGCTGGCGGTCACGGATCGTCAGTTCGCGTTCGAGTGCGGCGATCCGGGCGCGGAGGTGAACTCGTTCGATTCGAGCGGGAAGCGGGTGTGTCGCGTTCGGGGACGAGCGTATCGAGAGCGATGATGACTTCCGATGAGGCCCGTGACCGGCGTGAGGGTCGTTTGCGATCGCTGAACGGGGATTTCGAGTGTATTCGTCGGGGTCGATAGCGGTGGTGGCGGGCTGTTCGGGGGGACGATACTCGACGGACATGGCAACTCGGACGGTACATCGCTCCCGCGGAAAAAGGTCAGTCAGTCGGGCGTCAGACGCGTCTACTGTAGATTGTGTGGCTATGAGAGGGTGAGAGAGTACAGATCGAGTGTCAGTGCTCGAGATGCTCGAGCACGCCCGCCGTTTCAGCCGGCACCGACTCTGGCTCGCTTCCCGCGGCGGCTGCCGCGTCGGGGTCTTTGAGCAGGTGGCCCGTCGTCAGACAGGCGACGCGTTCGTCTTCGGTGACGATCCCCTCAGCGCGGAGCGTTCGCAGTCCCGCGACGGATGCGGCAGAGGCCGGTTCGACGCCGATCCCTTCGCCGGCGAGGTCGCGCTGTGCCGCGGTGATCTCCTCGTCGGTGACCGAAATCGCGGTGCCGCCGGTTTCGCGAATGCCCGGCAACGCCTTCGGTGCGTTGACCGGGTTGCCGATCCGGATCGCCGTCGCGCGCGTCTCGACATCGTCCCAGCGCCGAACTTCGTCCGCGCCGTTCTCGACGGCCTCGACCATCGGGGCCGCGCCCTCGGCCTGCACGCCGACCAGTTTCGGGACCTCGTCGCGGGAGAGCGCGCCCGCTTGCACGAGTTCACGAAAGGCTTTGTACAGCGCGGCGGTGTTGCCGGCGTTGCCGACCGGGAGGACGATTCGGTCCGGGACGGTGTCGTAGTCCGCGAGAAAGCCCTCCAGGATTTCGAGGCCGATCGTCTTCTGGCCCTCGAGTCGGAAGGGGTTCAGCGAGTTCAGCAGGTAGGCCTCGCCCCGGCCGGCCAGTTCCTGGACGATGTCGAGGCAGGCGTCGAAGTTGCCGTCGACCTCCAGAATTCGGGCACCGTGGAGGCTGGCCTGGGCGATCTTGCCGGCGGCGACCTTGCCGGCGGGGAGGAGCACGAGCGTTTCCATGCCGCCGCGGGAGCCGTAGGCGGCGAGCGCGGCGCTCGTGTTGCCGGTCGAGGCGCAGGCGAGGCGGTCGACGCCGAGTTCGGTCGCGACGGCGACGCCGACGGTCATGCCGCGGTCCTTGAACGAGCCGGTGGGGTTCATCCCCTCGTGTTTGATCCGAAGCGCCTCGACGCCGATATCGTCCTCGAGATCGGGAACTTCGTACAGCGGCGTGGCACCCTCCTGGATCGAGACGCCCGCATCGAGCGGAAGGGTGTCGGCGTAGCGCCAGACGCCCTGGCCTTCGCCCGCGAAGTCCTCGAACGTCGGCAGATCGTCGTAGCGAACCTCGAGCAGGCTATCGCACTCGTCGCAGGTGTAGCGGATGTCCGCGAACGGGGCGAACGTCTCGCCGCACTCGATGCACTCGAGCCAGACGCCGTCGTCGGCGTCGGCGGGTGCTGCCGGTTGGTCGGCAGAGAGACTGAGACTCATTATCGTTCTGTCCTCGGGGAGGGGAGCGACCGGCAAAAAGCACGTGGATTCGGCAGATACCCCCATCCCGTTTTCCCGTTTTCCCGGTTTTCATATCCGCGCGTGCTCGCTCCCACGAGCGCCGGTGTGATCGCTCACCCGTTGCAGGGTGTGATCGCAAAAAGCGTCCCGGAAAGCCGAGTGGTGTGTCATCGGGACTGTGTGGTGTGCCCGGATTCGCTCGCGATTCCACCGTCCTACATCACGATGAGCCCCACGAGCACCGCAGGGCCCAGGAGCATGATGAACAGGGCAAACAGCAGTCTGAACGACATGCCACTTCGGGAAGATCACGCACACATACATAACTGTTCTAGATTGTTCTATATATTGACTTCTTTTGCGGGCAGAATAACAGCATATTGACTCACGAAAACGGTGGTTTACCGGAACGAGATGAGCGGCAGCGTCGGTTTCAATCGAGCAGCCACTGGAGTAACGCCTTCTGGGCGTGGAGACGGTTTTCGGCCTGATCGAAGACGATCGACCGGTCGCTCTCGATGACCTCGTCGGTGATTTCCTCGCCGCGGTGGGCCGGCAGACAGTGCATGACCGACGCCCCGGGGGCGTGTTCGAGCAGGTCCGAACAGACCTGGAAGCCCTCGAAGGCCTCCATGCGCACGTCGCGTTCGTCCTCCTGGCCCATACTGATCCAGACGTCGGTGTAGATGATATCGGCGTCAGTGGCTGCCTCGACGGGGTCGTTCGTAACCGTCGGATCGCCGCCGAGTTCCTGCGCACGATCGATGACGCTGTCGTCGATGCCATAACCTTCGGGCGTCGCCACCGTCAGGTCCATGTCGGTCATCGCGGCACCGATCACGAACGACTGACCGACGTTGTTGCCGTCGCCGATCCAGGCCACGGAAACGTCGTCGAAGCCTCCCTCCTGCTCGCGGATCGTCAGCAGATCGGCGAGCGTCTGGCAGGGGTGGGCGTCGTCGGTGAGTCCGTTGACTATCGGCACCGACGAGTTCGCCGCGAGCACCTCGACGTTGTCGTGTTTGAACAGCCGCGCCATCACGACGTCGACGTACCGCGAGAGGGTCCGTGAGGTATCCTTCAGCGGTTCGCCGCGGCCCAGTTGGATGTCGTCCGCACCGAGAAAGATGGCGTGGCCGCCGAGTTGGGTCATCCCCGTCTCGAAGGAGACGCGGGTGCGCGTGCTCGGCTTCTGGAAGATCATTCCGAGCGTCTGTCCGTCGAGCGCTTCGTGTGGCTCGCCGGTTTGCTGTGCGTGCTTGAGGTCGGCTGCCAGATCGAGGATCTCGAGCAACTCCTCGTGTGAGACGTCGTCGATCTCGAGGAAGTGCCGCGGTTCCGGGTCGGACGGAGACGGGGACTGGGATTGGGATTGAGATGGAGACATTAGTCGTCACCTCCGGTCAGCGTCGTCGCGACGCGAGTGAGCACCGCGACGGACTGGTCGAACTCGGCGAGCGAGAGGCGTTCGTCGGGAGCGTGATCGAGTTCGGAGTTGCCGGGGCCGTAGGTCGCCATCGGGCAGTCCCACGCGCCGGCGAAGAGGTTCATGTCGCTGGTGCCGGTCTTGCGCAGCAGCCGCGGCTCGCCGTCTTCCTTCCGGATCGCCGCGCGGAACGCGCGGGCGACCTCGGTGCGCGGACTTTCCATCACCGGCGGGATCGGGTCGGCCCAGGTGACGGTGCCGATCTCGAGCGGTGCCTCGGCGGTCTCGCGAACCGTCTCGACGTCGAGCGTCGGTGGCACGCGCAGTTGCACGTCGAGCGTGGCTTCGACGGAGAGGCCGTCGTCGGTGATGCCGCCGTCGATGGCGACGGGTTTGGTCGTCACGCGCTCGAAGACGGGCTGGTACTCGTCTTGCTCGAACGCTTCCTCGACACTCGTCCACCAGTTCGTCGCGTGCTGGATCGCGTTGGGTTCGGGGCGGGAGGTGTGGCCGGACTCGCTGGTCGCGACGTACGTTCCCGAGAGGAAGCCGCGGTAGCCGAGGGTGATCCCCGTCGCACCGCTGGGTTCGCCGTTGACGACGGCGTCCGGTTCCTCGCGGTCGTCGACCAGGTGGCGCGCGCCGCGGGAGTTCGTCTCCTCGCCGACGACGCCGACGAACGAGACGCCGGTGCGGACCGCGGCCGCGGCCATCGCGGCCAGCGGCCCGGTCGCGTCGACGCTGCCGCGACCCCAGAGAACGTCCGTCCCGTCATCGGCGATGTCCTCTTCCTCGTCCGCGTCGTCCGCCGATTCGATCTCGACCGGAATTTCGCCAGGGACGGTATCGATGTGGGAAGTCAACAGCACCGAATCGTCCGCCGGCGCGCGGACGTTGCCGACCTCGTCGATCCAGACCTCGCGGTCGTGAGCCTCGAAGAACGCGGCGAGGCGCTCCGCCGCGTCGCGTTCCTCACCCGACGGCGAGGGGATCGAAACGAGGTCGACCAGTAGTTCGCGGGCGTCCGCGAACGAAACCGTGTCGGGATCGGTCATTGTCGTACTCATGATTGCGATTCGGCTTTGGGAGCGAGTACGTCCGCGAGCGCCGTTACGACCTGATCCGCGTGCTCCTCCTCGAGCACCAGCGGCGGCAGCAGGCGGACGACGCTCCGGCCGGCCGGCAGCGCGAGCACCTGGTGTTCGAGCGCGAGGTCCCGCAGCACCCGATTGGCTCCGCGCTTCACTTCGACGCCGATCATCAGCCCCTCGCCACGAACGTCGCGAATCGGTACGTCGAGCGCGGTCAGTTTGTCCCGCAGGTAGCCGCCGATTTCGGCGGCGTTACCCGGCAGATCCTCGTCGACGACCACGTCGAGCGTCGCGTTCGCTGCAGCCGAAACGAGGGGGTTACCGGAGAACGTCGAGCCGTGCGGCCCCGCCGCCTCGGCGACCCAGTCCCGACAGAGCGTCGCCCCCATCGGCAGGCCGCTCGCGATTCCCTTCGCGGTCGTCAAGATATCGGGCGTCACGCCGTAGCCTTCGCAGGCCCAGAGATCGCCGGTGCGACCGATCCCGGTCTGAATTTCGTCGAATATCAGCGCGGTGTCGGTCGCCTCGGTGCACTCGCGGGCCGCCTCGAGATAGCCCGCCGGCGCGGGGTGAATGCCACCCTCGCCCTGGATGGGTTCGAGGATCACTGCCGCCGTTTCGTCGTCGACCGCGTCCTCGAGTTCGGCCGCGTCGCCGTAGGTGACGAACTCGACCTGGTCCTCGAGCAGCGGCTCGAAGGGCTTCTTGTACTTTGGTTTCCAGGTCGCCGACAGGGTGCCGGCGGTGCGGCCGTGGAAGGCGCGCTTGGCTGCGACGATCTTCGTGCCGTCGGTCGCGCTCCGGGCGAACTTCAGCGCGGCCTCGTTGGCCTCGGTGCCGGAGTTACAGAGCCAGACGTTTCCGATTCCCTCGGGGGCGAGCGCCCCCAGTTTCTCGTGGAGATCGGTCCGCGACTGGACCGGGTACGAACCCTGAACGTACAGCAACTCGGCGGCCTGCTCCTGGATCGCATCGACCACGTCGGGATGACAGTGGCCGGTCGGCGTGCAGGCGTAGCTCGCGCCGAAGTCGAGGTATTCGGTGCCGTTCTCGGCGGTGAGCGTCGCGCCCGCGCCGGATTCGATGCTAATCGGTTTCTCGGAAAAAACGAATCCGCTCATTGTGTGGCCTCCGTCGTCGCTGTTTCGTCCGCATCGGCGAGCGCGCCGGGTTCGAGCGTCGTCCCCGCACCCGCGAGCGCGCTCGTAATCGGCTCGTCCGCGTTCGCCGACGCGACGGTGACCGAGGCGGCCCCTCCCTCCAGGGCCTCTTCGGCCGCCATGACTTTCTTCGTCATGAAGCCTTCCGCTGCGTCTTTGACCGCGCTGAACTCGGCGGGCGTCGCGGCCGAGTCGATCTTCGTCGACTCGTCGTCGGGGTCCTCGTAGATTCCCGACACGTCGGTGAGCACGACCAGGTCGGCCTCGAGAGCACCCGCAATCGCAGCGGCGGCGCGGTCGGCGTCGGCGTTGACGGCGGTGTAGCCGCCCTCTTTTTCCCGTCCGAGGACGGGGACGGAGACGACCGGCGTGTAGCCGCCCGCGAGGACCGCCTCGAGCAGGTCCGCGTTGACCGAGTCGATCGTCCCCGAGTGGTCGCCACGCTTGATCTTCTTCTTGCCGTCTTCTTTCACGCGGACGGCGGATTTGCGCTTGCCCTCTAGCAGCTTGCCGTCGGTGCCCGAGAGACCGACCGCGTTCACGCCCTCGTTCTGGAGCGACTCCACGAGGTCCGTGTTGAGCTTACCGGGCATCACCATCTTGAAGACGTCCATCGTCTCCTCGTCGGTGAACCGCCCGACGACGCCGCCGGGCGTCTCGACGTAGGTCGGTTCCTCGCCGAGTTCTTCTAAGGTCTCGTCGACGGCCGTCGAACCGCCATGGGTGAGGACGACCTCCTCACCCTCGTCAACCAGGGAGGCGACGTCCGCGAGTGCACCTTCGGGGTCGACGGCGCGCGCGCCGCCGATTTTGACAACCACGGTCATACTAGGGAGCCCCCACGGGATGTAGTCCCGTGAACTCGAGTCCGGCCGTCTCCTCGAAGCCGAGCGCCACGTTGGCGGCGTGGACCGCCTGGCCGGCCGAACCCTTCATCATGTTGTCGATCGCCGAGAAGACGACGACGCGCTTGTTCGACGGATCGAGTTCGAAGCCGACCTCGGCGACGTTCGTTCCCGCAACCGACTTCGGCTCGGGATAGCGGTAGACGCCGGAGCCACCCGCGGCCATGCGGACGAACGGCTCGTCCTCGTAGCAGCCGCGGTAGGCCTGCCAGAGGTCGCCCTTCGACACGGGCGAACTCGGGAAGACGTGACTCGTCGCGCTCGCGCCGCGAACCATGTCCACGGCGTGGCAGGTGAACGCCACGGAGGTACCGAGGAACTGCTCGATCTCGGCCTCGTGGCGGTGGCCCGTCGGCGCGTAAGGGCGAACGACGCCCGAGCGCTCCGGATGGGAGGAGGCTTCGCCGCCGCCCGCGCCGCCCTCGGAAGAGCCGACCTTCACGTCGACTACGACTTGCTCGCCGCCGTCGAGAATGTCGTGCTCGAACAGCGGATACAGGCCGAGAATGGTGGCGGTAGCGTTGCAGCCGCCGCCCGCAATGAGGTCGGCCCCGTCGAGGTTCTCGCGGTTGATCTCGGGCAGAGCGTATTCGGCCTTCTCGAGATACTCCGGCGCGTCGTGGCCGTCGTACCACTCGTCGTACTGCTCCTCGCTCTCGAGGCGGAAATCCGCCGAAAGGTCCACGACCGTGTCGGCGATCTCGAAGAACTCGTCTACCTGTCCCATCGAAACGCCGTGTGGCGTCGCGGCAAACAGCACGTCGACGCTCTCCAGATCCTCGGGCTCGGTAAAGCGCAGGTCCGCCCCCCGCAGCGGCGGGTGCACGGAGCCGACGCTCTTGCCGGCTTTCGACCGGCTGGTGACCTCCGCGAGTTCAACGTTCGGATGGCCGGCGAGCAGCCGCAGGAGTTCGCCGCCGGTGAACCCGCTGCCGCCGATGACGGTCGCGGTGACGGTCTCGGCGGATTCGTCTGTGCTCGCTGTGTTCGCGTCCGCGTCGGTACCGACCGCCATCAGAGGGTCACCTCGACCTCTTGCATGTCGTTCTCGGCGGCCTTCTCCTCGAGCCAGTCGACGACGGTGCCGGCGACGTCGGTCTCGACGGCGTCGTTGAGCGCCTTGAACTCGACGGTGTGGTTGACCTCGTGGACGGTGTAGGAGTCGCCGGTTTCCATGAGGTCGACACCGAGGAGCCCGCCGCCGACGGCGTCGCTGGCCGTCTGGACGAGGTTCTCGGCCTCCTCATCGAGTTCGAAGACGTCAGTTTCCGCTCCCTTCGCGGCGTTCGTGATCCAGTGGTCCGACGAGCGGACCATCCCGGCGATCGGCTCGCCGTCGATGGCGAGCACGCGGATATCGCGGCCGGGTTTCTCGACGAACTCCTGGACGTAGAACACCTTGTGCTCGTAGTGTCCGAGCGTCGCTTTGTGCTCTAAGATCGCCTCCGCGGCGTCGGGCGAATCGATCTTGGCCATCAAGCGCCCCCACGAGCCGACGACGGGCTTGAGGACGCAGGGGTAGCCGAAGTCCTCGATGGCCTCCATCGCCGTCTCCTTCGTGAAGGCGACTTTCGTTTCGGGCGTGGGCACGCCCGCCCGTTCGAGCGCGAGGCTGTTCTTCGCCTTGTCCGCACAGATATCGGCCGTCTCGTGGCTGTTGATCACGGGAATCCCGTACGCCTCGAAGAACTGCGTGGCGTACAGGCTCCGACTCGTGGCGAGACAGCGATCGACGACGAGATCGAGGTCGGCGAACGCGTCGGGCACCTCGCCGACGGTGAACTCGTGCTTGCGGACATCGATCTTCGTGATCTCGTGGTCGCGCTCGCGAAGCTCTGCGAGGAGGAGCTTCTCGTCCTTGCGGATCCGGGAGTAGAGGATTCCTATTTGCAAGGTCACTCACCCCAGTCCTCTTCGAGCTCGGGGGCTCGCTCGAGGACTGGCGGCTCGGTGTCGACGACTTCCAGTTCGGCTCCGCAGGTCGTACAGTCAACGATCTCTCCGACTTCCAGAGTGTCGTGCAGGGACACTTCGGCCCCGCATTCGACGCATTCTGTCATTGTATTCCCACCTGGGAGCCATACCACCTTAAATCCACCGAATCTATAATTTAAATTATAATTCCGCAATAGCCACTAACGGTGGAAAAGAGCCACAACACGACCGATTTCTTTTTTGTATGTCACAAATGGTGTATATTGTCCCCTCAAGGGGACGGCGGTCGCGGAGGCGAAACTGGCGACGGCAGGGGTGACTCAGACATAGTCGTTCACCTCCTCGCGCAGCGCCGTGTGTGCCGTCTCGAGTTCACCGGCGAGCTCCGAGTGGGTCGACTCGTCAGCACCGAGCGCATCGCGGCCCGATTCGAGCTGTGGGGCCGTCGCTTCGGGGGCCGGTCCACCCTGTGAGTCGCGGCTCGCGATGCTTTCGACGGGGTCGAGCGCGTCGGTGACGGCATCGGGGTCGACGGAGGACGCAAGCGGTTCGCCGAGAACGGCTTTGGCGGCAGCGTCGAGCGCGTCGTAGTCCGCGGAACCGTGTTCCGCGCTAGTTTCGGCAGCGGTAGCGACCAGTTCGTGAGCCGTTCTGAACGGCAGGCCGTTCGCGGCGAGCAGGTCGGCGACCCCGGTTGCCGTCGAGAAGCCTGCACCGGCCTCGGCTGCGAGGGCATCCGCGTTCCACTCGGCCGTCGCGACCGCCCCGGCTGCAACCTCGCTCGCCTCGACCACTGCATCGACAGCTTCCCACGCGTGGGTCGTCGCGCGCTGCAGGTCGCGGTTGTAGGCGCGAGGCAGTCCCTTCAGCGTCGTCATCAACCCCTGAACGTTCCCGGCCGCGTCACCCGCGACCGCGCGGACGAGTTCGAGCGTGTCGGGATTTTTCTTCTGGGGCATGATCGACGAGGTCGAGGAATAGTCGTCCGCGAGGGAAACGAAACCGCGGTTCGCGAAGATGATCAGGTCCTCCGCGAGGCCGGACAGCGTCGTTGCATGGGTCGACAGCGCCTGCGTCGTCTCGAGCAGGAAATCCCGGCTCGAGGCGGCGTCCATCGAGTTCACAACCACGCCGTCGAATCCGAGCAGGGACGCGGTGAACTCGCGGTCGATGTCGAAGGTCGTCCCCGCGAAGGCCGCGCCGCCGAGGGGGGACTCGTTGATCCGGGCGTAGGCCTCGAGTAGCCGTTCGGTGTCGCGGCGGACGGTCCCCTCGTAGGAGAGCGCCCAGTGAGCGACGGTGGTCGGCTGGGCCGGCTGCAGGTGGGTGTATCCCGGCATGATCGTTTCCGCGTGCGCGTCCGCAACGTCGAGGAGCGACTTGCGGAGCGCAAGCGTCGTCTCGATCGCATCGAGCACGTCCTCGCGCAGGCGGTAGCGGATGCAGGTCGCGACCTCGTCGTTGCGCGAGCGCGCGGTGTGCATCTTCCCGCCGTCCGCACCGACGCGCTCGATGACGGCCGTCTCGATGGCCTCGTGAACGTCCTCGCCGTCGGGCAGCGAGTCGTGGCCGGCGACTTCGATCGCATCGAGCGCGGTCAGAATCGATCCCGCCGTCTCCGCGTCGATAATCTCCTGCTCCGCGAGCATGAGGGTGTGTGCGCGATCGACCTCGAGATCGGCCTCGAAGATCCGTTCGTCGGCCGCAAGCGAGGAGAGGAAACTCCGTGCGGGGCCGCCGCTGAAGCGGTCTCGCCGGACGACGCCCGACTCGTCGCCGTCGGCTCCGCCACGAGCGCTCTCCTCGGTCATGTCTACTCCTCGCCTCCGTCAGTGGCGAGTTCGACCGTCTCGGCGTCTGTGTCGGCGTCATCGGTCACCGCGTTCGCGAGCCGGCGCTGGAAACCGTGGTACTTCGCGACGCCGGTGGCGTCCTCCTGTGTAATCTTGCCGACCGTTTCCGTGTCGAAGGACGCGTGTTCGGCCGAGTAGGCCGCGAACTCGCTGTCGCGAGCGACCGGGCGAGCCGTGCCGCCCTCGAAGCGCACCGTGACGGTGCCGGTGACGCGCTGTTGGGTCTGGGCGATGAAGCCCTCGAGCGCACCGACGAGCGGCGCGTCGACCAGCCCTTCGTAGCCCTTCTTCGACCAGCGCTGATCGATCAGCTGCTTGAACTCGCGTTCTTCCTGGGTGAGCACGAGTCCCTCCAGGGCTTCGTGGGCGTTGAGCAGCGTCGTGGCGGCGGGATGCTCGTAGTTCTCGCGGACTTTCAGCCCGAGCATGCGATCTTCCATCGAGTCCGTGCGGCCGACGCCGTAGGAGCCGGCGAGTTCGTTCAGGTGCTCGATGAGCGAGACGGAATCGTACTCCTCGCCGTCGACGGCGACGGGGTAGCCCTTCTCGAAGGTGATCTCGATTTCCTCGCTCTCGCCGGACGGTTCGTCCGTCCAGTCGTAGATGTCCGTGGGCGGGACGTAGCTCGGGTCCTCGAGTTCGTCGCCCTCGACGGAGCGACTCCAGAGGTTGGTGTCGATCGACCAGTCGCCGCCGCTGCCGCCCTCGACGGGGAGGTCCTTGTCGTCGGCGTACTCCTGTTCCCACTCGCGCGTGAGTCCGAGTTCGCGCACGGGGGCGATGACTTCGAGGTCGGAGTCGCGCCAGACGGCTTCGAACCGGAGCTGGTCGTTCCCTTTGCCCGTACAGCCGTGAGCGATGCCGTCACAGTCCTGTTCTTCGGCGACTTGCAGGATCGCCTCGGCGATGACGGGGCGAGCGAGCGCCGTCCCGAGCGGGTAGCCCTGGTAGGTCGCGTTCGCGCGAACGCTGTCGAAACAGAGGTCGGCGAACTCGTCTTTAGCGTCGACGACGTAGTGATCTAGATCGAGCGCTTCTGCGGTCTCTTCTGCTTCGTCGAACTCCGAGGCCGGCTGGCCGACGTCGACGGTGACGCCGATGACCTCGTCGTATCCGTACTCTTCTTCGAGCAACGGGACACAGACGGTCGTGTCCAGTCCACCCGAGAACGCGAGTGCAACGCGTGTCATATCCGAACAGAACCGAGGGATATACTTAAATTCATTGCTTTAAGTTACGTAATTTATAGATAGAGCGGACGCTAACCGGGGAAATAGGAATTACCTATCAATTTGGGAAACAGCATGGAACGTGGGGGAAGGGATAGTACGGGCTCAAAGGCCCGGTCGCGGTCGTCGCGGTCGCGGGGAGACAGTCCCGCCGGTCACGAAGGAAGCGAACGCAGTTGCAAGACCGGCGGACTGCGTCATTGCACCCTCCTACGAGACTTGACCCTATTAAATCCTCGTGTCGGGCAAATGTTGCACCGGGTTGCACACGAAGTTAAAAGCGACCGTGGCTTGCGGGATCGAGCGCAAGAATACGGAGCGAAATTGCCGCCAACTACTACCTACGACTACTGTTCTGACTCGACTTCGTCCGGCAACGCCAGCACGTTTTCGCGCCCGATTCGGAAGACGTCGATCTCGTCGTCCTCTCGCAACCCACCGACGACCTGACTCGTCTTGGCTTCGGTCCACTCGAGTTCGGAGACGACCTGTTGTTGCTTGATCCGCCCGCCGGAACTCTCGAGGAGTTTGAGCACGCGCTCTTCGTTGCTCAAGAGTTCCGGCGGTGGACTGTTCGATCCGGAATCACTACCGTTACCGTTCCCGCGAGGAGACGACCCCGAAGCCGCGGTCGACGACCCCTCCATCGGCGCTCCCGCCGCCCCGTTTGTCGGTGGCCGGGACTGTGAGTCAGTACTGGATCCGGACCCGAACCTGGAACCGCTCCCGCTTCCGGGACCACGCCGAATCCACCACGCGGCGGCTCCGATACCGACGCCAACCGCCGCCAATACGACGAGCGTCGCGACGATAACCAGCCACGACAGCGACGGCCCCTCAGTCGCTCCGTCCGACGTATTGGCAGTCTCGCTATCCTCGGTCATGACGATCATCGGCTGGTCCTCGAGAAATTCCGTTTCGGCCCCGTTCCAGAGAACGGACTCCTCCGAGGACCCCGACGGCTCCGGATCCGCCTCTTCGATCACGTACCCGTCCGGCGGGATTATCTGCAACGTCGTCCCCTCGGTGGGTGTAAACCATCCCGCAAGCGCATCACCCGCCTCGATCTGATTCAACACGACATTGGCGAACGACGACCACTCGAACGTGAACGTGACGTGACCGAGATCCTGTGGCGTCGCCGAACTCGTCGATGTCGTCACCGTGGTGTTCGAGACGTTCATCTCCCGGTCCGTCCTATTCTGTGCCTCCTCGATGTCTTGTTCCCAATCCGCTTGTTCGCGTGCAGCATACGCGTCCGGATTGTCCTCGACGTCCGACTCGAGTTCGTTCCAGTCATCCGACCCCGCCTCGAAGCGATAGTCAACCTCGACCGTCGCAGAACCATCCTCCTCGAGGAAGATGCTGATGCGGGTCTCAGTCGAGTTATTGAGATGTGAACTCGCAGCCGGAGCGTCGTCTTGCACCTGCGGCTGTAGTTGTTGTGACTGTAACAGTAACTGTGACTGTGACGAAGTCACAAACTGACCCGTAGCCTGACCCTGTTCGTGCACTGGCACTTGTGTCGACGTGAGCGACTGATCGGCCGTCGTGCCGGTCGCCACCACAGCACCCGACATGGACCAGCCCACCGCAACCGTACACCAGACGACGACGAGTGCACATACCAGGGCTCGGAGCCCCTTCCCGTCCATTACGTACAACTGCCGGGGCCGACTAAATAGGTCTTTCCGACTCCAGTAGCGGAGTATTTTTCAATTTCCCTGACAAAGAGTTCCCTATGACCGACACTCGTGGTTCACTCGCGGTCGAAACCCTCCTGAAACTCGTCCTCGTGTTAGTCGCCATCCTGCTCATCATCGAGGTCATGCAGGCGATCGTCGGCACCATCGTCGGATTGCTCCAGCCGCTGCTCATGCTCGCGATCCTCGGCCTGATCGTCCTGTGGCTGCTCGACCAGTTGTAAGCGGCGCTGAATCGGCGAGTCAGCGAACGTGGTGCGATTTGCACGCTCGCACGCGTAACAAGAAATAACCAAGGCGAGAACGGGAACCGGAACAGAACGCTCAAACACACCCCGCCACAATTACTACCCGACTCGACGCGTGTACAGCGTTATCGCCCCCGTCCCCGGCCGCGTCCGCAAACTCGCTACCGACCTCCATCCCGAACTCGTCGCCTTCGAGCACGTCCGCCAGACCCACTCGTGTCTTCTCAAACGGCTCGGCGATACCACGCAGGCGCAGTTCGGCCACCTCCAGCGCCAGACTCACCGCGCACTCGAAAACACGGCCGCCGTCGACGCGACGATAACCGGTATCGACTACTTCGACGACCCGCCGATCGGCTCCGCACCCGTCGTCTACCTCAGCGTCGACAGCCCCGGTCTCGAGGCCATTCACGCCGAATTCATCGAGACGTTCGATCCCCTCGACGACCTCGAAGGCGACGACTACGTCCCCCACATCACGCTCGCCCGCGACGGCGACACCGCAACCGCACGGCGACTGGCCGACCGCGAAATCGACCCGATCACCTGGACCGTCACTGAACTCGAGTTCTGGAACGGCACGGAGAAGGTGCCGGCGAGTCGCGTGCCGTTGTCGTCACGGTCGTTGTAGTCGTCGTAGTCGTTGTAATTGTCGTAGTCGTAATCGCATTTCGTCCCCGCAATCGGCGGTGCGCGATAGGTGCAAATGCTGCTGGTAGCTAGTAGTCACAGAGACACCAGTCCCCGACGTTCGTCGTCGAGAGCGATCGGTACCGGCCGAATTCGGCGACTCGAGTTCGTCCGGAGTGCGGGAATAGTCATCCGGCTGGACGCGAGTTAAGGCCGGCGAGCCGTTGCCTTTCGATGGTGCTTTCGACACTACTCGTTGCAGCGCTCGTCGGGACCACGCTGGGGGCGTTCCTCCAGAAGGGGCGGTTCTGCTTCGTGAACGCCTTTCGGGACTTCTTCGCGTACAAGGACTCCCGCGTCACGAAGGGCGTTCTCGCTGCGACGCTTCTCACGATGGTCTTCTGGGGGATCGCCTACCAGTTTGGGTACTATCAGACGTTCTGGACGCCGCAGTGGGGCCTCACCGGACTCGTCGGCGGCTTCATCTTCGGAATCGGGATGACCTACGCCGGCGGCTGTGCCAGCGGCACGCTCTATCGTGCCGGTGAGGGCTACCTACAGTTCTGGCTGACGCTGCTCTGTATGGGTATCGGCTACGCGGCGTTTACCGTCGCCTTCCCGACGCTCGATAGCACGTACTTCGCGGCGCTGACGGTGGGCGAGGGCGTCAGCCTGTTTACCGTCACGTCGATCCCGGCGGGACTGCTCGGCGTCGGCGTCGCAATCGTCGCGCTGCTCGGGTACGCCACCCTCGTCGGACGGGCCTCGACGACCGCCGAGTTCGGCGAGCGCGCGGACGTGGCCCAGTTGCACCTCGGGGCACTTCGTGCGCCGGTCATCGGGTTACGACAGTTCGCCCGCGGGACGGCCACCTACGCGCGCGGTCTCGCTCGCGCGTGGCGAACCCCGATCGCCGCGAGCAAGCAGCCCTGGGACCCGCGCACTGCCGCCCTCGGGATCACCGCCGCCGCCGTGCTCTGGTTCACCCAGCACTCGATCGTCGGCGTGACCGGTCCCGAAGCCCGCTGGACCGGCTACCTGCTCTCGCAGGTCGGCGTCGAGGCGAACGCGTTCGAGTACTGGGGCTCCGTGCTCTTCCAGGGCCAGGGCGTCGACGTGACCGTCGACATGGTGATGATCGCGTTCGTCATCGTCGGCGCGTTTCTCGCCGCCGTCTGGAGCGGAGACTTCGCGGTCCGCGTGCCAAAGCGGCGGCGACTCCCGAACGCGGTCGTCGGCGGAGTCCTCATGGGAGCCGGCTCCCGACTCGCGCCCGGCTGTAACATCGGGAACATCTACTCGGGCATCGCCGAGCTGTCGGTCCACTCGTTCATCGCCGCGGTCGGCATCGTCGCCGGCGTCTACGTGATGACCCATTGGATCTACCGCGAGGTCGGCTGTGCCATCTGATGCGCCACCTCCGGTCCGATACCTGACCGAATCGATCGCCAACCACTACTGACCCCGAATCAACACGCACAGACACATGCCATCCATCGACGACGTAACGAACACCCCGGACGAACTGAGCGACGACGACGCAACCGAACTCTTCGAGGAGGCCGACCTCGTCCAGGACATGATGGGCGAAGTCTGTCCGTACCCGCAAGTCGAGGCCAAGAAGGGCCTCCAGCAGCTCGAGTCGGGCGACCTCCTCGTCCAGGAGACGGACCACGTCCCCTGCACCGAAAACGTCCCCCGAGCCGTCGGCGACGACGCCGACGCGAAGGTGTGGCGAAGCGGCGACGCAACCTATCGGATCTACCTCCGGAAACGGTAATCCACCCTGTACACGACAATGATCGACGAACTCTCCCCCGAAACGGTCCGCGACCGCATCGGCGACGATGGCAATGACGATGACGATGAACTCGACCTGATCGACGTCCGCGAGGACACGGCCTACGACGACGGCCATCTCCCCGGTGCCGAACACGTCACGATCGACGAACTCGAGGAGACGGTCGTCGACCGCGACTGGGCCGACGAGGTCATCGTCTACTGCTACATCGGTAAGACCTCGATCCAGGCCGCTCGACTCATCGACGAGTATGGCGACGCAGAGTCCGTTGCGAGTATGGACGGCGGCTACGAGGCCTGGGAGTCGGCTGCGTCCGAATCCAGCCCCAAGCCGCAATAACAGGGCGACGCACAAGACACAGCAGTTCGGCCAGAAACTATTCGTGGCTACTATCGTGTCTCTGTTCTATGAACCGACGTTCTGTCGTGGCACTCGCTGCAACCGTGCCGTTTGCAGGCTGTACTGGACTCCTCGCCGGCGGTGGCGTCGATACGACGATCGGCGAGGACGAAATCGTCGAGTTCAGCGCCGACGCGGGATCGGAACTGGCAATCACGGTGGAGGTAGAGGAGATTTTTCCGCTCGGTGACGGCGAGAACGGGAGCTCGGATCTCGAACGCGAGGGGATCGGATTTCGACTGGATCACGAAGAAAACGGCATCGTCGACACCCGGACGATCACGGCGGACGAGGAGACGTTCGAGGTGTCGATCGAGGACGGCGGAACGCACGTCGTGATGCTGATCGGCGGCGTCGGGCACGTGACGATCGAGTGAGCAGGGCGGGCGTCAAAATCGGGTGCCGAATCAGGGTGCCGGCGGGTCGCCACCGTAGCAGTCGTGGTCGCCGTAGAAGTTTCGCATCGCGAACTTGAGTTTGTCCGAGCCGATATCGAGCAGGTCCTGTCGTTGTTCGTGCGGAAAGGTGCTGTTGACGCTGTACTTGCCGAGATCCGACTTCGCCTGCTTCGAGTAACGCCGGTCGAGGAGCGCGCGGACGCCGATGTCTTCGGGCGAGCGGATGACCCGGCCGAGCGCCTGTCTGGTCTTGCGGACGGTCGGAATCTCGACCGCGTAGCGCCAGCCGGTCTCGGTACCCTCGAAGGCCGCGTCGTAGGCCTCCTGGACCGCCTCGGCCCGGTCGTCGAGGTGCGGATACGGAACCCCGACGACGAGCACGGTTCGGGCATCCTCGCCGTCGAAGCTCACCCCCTCCGCGAGCGTCCCCCACAGCGAGGTACAGAGGACGGCGTCGTCGTCCGCGATGAACTCTTGTCGAAGATCCTCGACCGCGACGCCCGGTTCATCGAGGTAGACAGTCCTCTCTGACCGGTTTTCGAGTCGTTCGGCGTACCGACTCGCTTCCCCGTAGTTCGGGAAAAAGGCAAGCGTGTTCCCGGGCGTCATGCGAACGGCGTCGTGGATCGTCTCCGTGACATCCGCCTGGACCGCCGGGTCGTCCCGGTCCGAGGAGAAAAGCGGTGGCGTCTCGACGGCGTAGGTCCGGCGGTTGTCCGCGGGAAACTGCAGTCCGTAGGCCATCGTCACCGGCTTCTCCAGCCCCAGCACGTCCTCGGTCACGTCGAACGGCTGCAGCGTTGCACTCATCAGCACGGTCGCAGACACCTCCTCGAACAACTGGCCGGTGACCTGTCGAGGCAGACAGGAGTACAGCTCCGCGCGGCCGTAAATCTCGTCGGTTCCCGCGTCGCGGGTGACGGAGACGACCGGATAGAGACCTTCCTTTGCCCCTTCGTTCATCCACGCGCTGACGAACGCCGCCGCCTGGAGCGTCTGACACTCCGTCCGCGTCGCCGTCTCGCCCTCGCGGTAAGCCTCCTCGTACTCCTCGTCTAACTCCTGGCCAAGTTTCATCGCCGCCTCGAGATCCGCCTCGATCCCCCTCCCCGAGTAGCGCTGCAAGAACTCGAGTGTGAGGTCGTCGCGTCGGCCCTCGTTGGCGATCGGGACGTCCTCCCAGTTCTCGCCGATCCGTTCGCGCGCTCGCGGCCCGCGGCCGCTCGCGGTATCCGCGGCGCGTTGCACCGCGCTCTCGCCGAAGCCCAAGGAGTCCTCGTAGGTTTCGACGAGCGCCCGGTGGAAGGCAGAGAGCGCGTTCACGGCGTCCTCTGCGCGCGAATCGTCCGTCTCCGCGAGTTCATCCAGCGCGGACTCGAACGTGCGTTCGGAGCAGGTCCGGGTGGCGTGCTCGCGGGCGGCATCCTCGACGTTGTGGGCTTCGTCGAAGACGGCGATCACGTCGTCGGGATCGCGGCCGAGCCAGCGGAAGAACTGCTCGCGGATCGTGGCGTCGAGCAGGTGGTGGTAGTTGCAGACGACGAGGTCGACGCCCTCGATGCCCTCCTTCAGGAGTTCGTAGCCGCAAAGCTGGCGCTGCTCTGCGTAGTCGTAAATTTCGTCCGGGGTGCGAACGTCCTCGAAGAGCCAGCCGAAGAATTCCTCGGTGTCTTCGGTCAGGTTGTTCCGGTAGTACTCGCAAACGTTCTGGTCTTCGAGGTCGTCGAGGCGGTCCTCGATGGACTCGAGTTCGTCCATGACGGCGCTGCGGGCGTCGGCCGCGCCGCCGTCGCCGTCCTGGCTCTCTTCGAGGAGTTCGCGCTGGCGGCGTTCGAGTTGCTGTTTGTCCTGTTCGGCGTCGACGAGGGCGCGGGTGTTGTCCCGGAGCGTCTGGCACTCCTCGTAGCCGACATCGATGTGACACATCGAGCCTTTGCCCTTGAAGACGACGGCGCGGATCGACTCCTCGCGGGTGATCGCGCGGGCTTCCGCGACGAACTGGCGCATCTGCTGGTGGACGTTCGTCGTGATGACGACGGTCTTGTCCTGTTCGCGGGCGACCTCGAGAGCGGGGACCAGCGAGGAGAGGGTTTTGCCGGTCCCGCAGGCGCCCTCAAAGAGTACGTTTTGCCCGCGCGTGAGCGCGTTGTGGATGCGGTCCATCGCCTCGCGCTGGTTCTCGTACGGCTGATCGTACGGGAAAAAGCGCATGTACCCGGCTGTCTCGGACACGATAGGTGATTGGTTCCCGCTCCGATAAAAGGATTCGTCTCGATTAGCCGGTCACAGCATCGATCTCCGCTGGCCGACAGTCACCCCAACGGATATATCAGCTCCGTTGCGAATGAGTCGGATGCTACAGTATGAACGATGTCGTCCGCACCCTCGAGGAGTACGAGTCCGACGCCGACGCCTACGTTCAAAAGTACCGTTCCGAGTCGGTCGCTGCTGAATACGGGGGCCCGTTCTTTGACGCGCTGGCTGGGGACGGAAACCGACTGCTGGATATCGGCTGTGGACCGGGTTCGGACATCTCGGCGTTTGAATCCGCCGGCTACAATGCGATCGGACTCGATCTGACGCCGGCGTTCCTGCGAGCGGCGCGCGACCGGGAGCCAACAGCGTCGTTCGTGTGGGGCGACATGCGTCGGTTGCCCTTCACCGATGCATCCTTCGACGGTGTCTGGAGTTCTGCGTCTTTTCTCCATATCCCCCGGTCTGATGCGGCAGCGACCCTGCAAGAGTTCCATCGCGTGCTCCGCCCCGGCGGCGTCGTTTTCTGTGCAGTCAAGCGCGCTCCGACGATGCCTGGCGAGGGGGACGAGAGGCACTTCGAGTACTATCGGTCGGGAGAGATTCGCTCGCTCGTTCACGACGCCGGCTTCAAGCCGCTGACTGTCGAAACCGAGGCGAACTGGGTCTGGGTGGTTGCCACTATCGAAGCGGACGGTAGAGAGTCGGAAGACAGTCCTGGCGGCAGTTTGCGTGCATAAGTCCCAATTCAGGCTTCGGGTTCGATGTAGACGCGCTGGATCTGGTCGTCGTGCTCTTTCAGCGCCCGTTCGATGGCGGTGATCCGCTCGTCGATCGTCGCCGCATCGAGTTCGGATTCGAACGCGACATCTGCGGTGACGAGTAATTCCTCTGCGCCGAAGTAGACGGTGCGGAAGTCGACGAGTTCGGTGACGCCGTCCCAGTCGGCGACGATGGCGCGGAGTTCGTTTTCGGCGGGGGCGGGTAAGCTCTCGCCGAGGAGGAGGCGCTTGTTCTGCCAGGCCAGAGCGATGGCGAATCCCATGAGCAGGATGCCGATAACGAGCGCAGCGCCGGCGTCGTAGATCGGGTTCTCGTACGTTCGAGAGAGGTAGACGCCGAGGAGGGCGATGCCGGCACCGGCGAGCGCGATGGCGTCCTCGGTGAGTGCGGTCAGCGTCGTCACGTCGCTGGTCTTTCGGAACGCCTCGCGGAACGACTCCCAGCCGTACTCGTCCATCTGGGCGGTAATTCCCTGGTAGGCCTTCCAGAACGCGTAGGATTCGAAGGCGATGGCTCCGAGCAACACCGCGTAGTTGACGTAGATCGGATCGAACGTCGCGCCGAGCAGCGTCACCGGCTCGTTCGCCCGGTGGACTTCGCCGGCTTGCAGTGCGCTGTAGCCGTGTGTCGCGCTCTCCCAGCCGGCGATGCCAAACAGCATGACGCTCACGAGGAAGCTGTAGAAGAACTGGGCCTTGCCGTGGCCGAACGGGTGACTTCGCGTGGGCTCCTGTGCGCCGTAGCGGATACCGATCAGCAGGAAGACCTGATTGCCCGTATCCGAGATCGAGTGATAGGTCTCCGAAAGCATCGCGGGGCTGCCGGTGAGCACGAAGCCGCCGAATTTGAGAACTGCGATCGCAGCGTTTGCAAACAGCGCAGCGATGACGACGGCGGTACTGGTGGCCATTGGGTTCACTATCGAGACAGGTTCCTAAAGAAGTATGCCGGACGCGGGCAGGGTCGCGGCTGCTGAGTGCCCATCCTCGATGCGGGACCGACGACATCGGCAGTAACAACACTACCACCATCACCACACCGAAACCCATGCCACGGACGGCGGTCGTAGACGAAGCCATGACCGACACCAACACCGACTTCGACTCCGACCCATCGGCGACGACGATTACCGTCCTCTCTGACACCCACAGCGCCGACGGACACGAACTCGACGGCGACGTGCTGCGTGCGGTCCGAAACGCGGATGTCGTTATTCACGCGGGCGATTTCACGAGTTCAGCGGCGCTCGATGCGTTGCAGGATGAGTGTGCGGTCCTGTTTGCAGTCCACGGCAACGCGGACAGCGCAGCGGTTCGCGACCGGTTGCCGACGGCCCGCGTTGTTGAGGCGGGTGGCGTTCGCTTCGCGGTTACGCACCGCCGCGACGGCGGCGAGACTGGATTAGCGATGTTCGGCCGCTCGCGGGACGCCGATGTCGTCGTCTCGGGACACACCCACCGCCCGACGGTCGTTCGGACGGACGATTGTCTCCTGTTGAATCCCGGTAGTTACGCCCAGACGCGCGGGAATCGGCCGGGGTACGCCGTTCTCGAAACGGCGGATGACGACAGTGACAGCGACGCGGACGAACCCACGCTCACCGGCGAGATCCGCGAGCCGACCGGTGAACTCGTCGAGTCGTTCGTCGTCTGAAGACATGAGTCGACTGCCGCAGGAGCGGGCAGTCGAAGCGGCGAAAGGTGGAGGAGAGACGAGGACGCCAGCGGGTGGCGAACAGCGGAGACGGCTGCGGTGGGTGGGCGGCGAGCGGGAGGGGAGAGGATGATCGGGGGTGATCGGATTGGGGGATTGGGGGTGATCAGGGCATGGCGATGGTGGATGGGGGGGGGATGTGGGGGGATGTGGGGGGATGCTACCTGACAGCCCTCGAGTTCACCGGCCGATTCCCACCGCGGTGGGCCGGTTATCGAGGCGCATTTTGACCAACGGTGGCAAACACATTATAGTCAGCGCAAGGTGAAAAATCAGTTTTAGTCTCCGTCGGGTCGCTCACTCGAGGTCCCACCAGTCGGCGTAGTAGTCGGTGATTTCGGCGAGCGTTCCGGCTGCGGAGTCGAAATCCTCGTCGAGCCACGGGAACGGATCGGCAACTGCTGACTCGAGATCGAGCGCGCCCTCGAGCGTACCGAGCATGGCGTACCCGAGGTGGCTCGGGTGGTAGCCGCCTTCCTGCAGGACGACGAGTCGCCCGTCGGCGGTGCGCGCCGCGAGTTCGCGAGCGCGCCTGCCGAGCGATTCGAAGCCGGCTTTCGTCACGACGTTGCGCCCGAGCGGATCGACGACGCCGGGGTCGCCGCCCGCGCTGACGACGAGCAGGTCGGGGTCGTACTGGTCGAGGACGGGGGTGACGAGCCGATCCATCGTCGCACGGTATCCCTCGTCGCCGGTTCCGGGCGGCAGCGGGACGTTCAGGTTGTAGCCTTCGCCCGGGCCGACGCCGTGTTCGTCCACGGTGCCGCGCTGCGGATGGGCATCGGGATTCCACGAGTCGTGGTCGTTGTGAACGCTGATCGTCAAAACGTCCGCGCGGTCGTAGAAAATCTCCTGCGTGCCGTTGCCGTGGTGAACGTCCCAGTCGAGGACGGCGACCCGGTCGACGGTCGCGTCGGCGAGCACCTGTTCGACCGCGACGGCGGCGTTGTTGAAGAAGCAGAACCCGTCCACCTGCGCCGGCTGGGCGTGGTGGCCGCTCGGCCGAACGCAGGCGTAGGGCACGGTTTCTAGCCCGTGTTCGAGGGCGTGCTCGGCGGCGGCCGCCGCTGCCCCCGCGGCGTGGCGGGCCGCCCGGGCGGTCGCTTCGTTCGCGCCGGTCCCGCCGGTGATCCGTCCGCCGCCGGCGGCACAGAACGCTTCGATCGAATCGACGTGAGCCGGCTCGTGGACGCGATGGAGCTGGCCGTCCGTCGCGCGCGGTGCCGATTTCCACTCGATCTCGTCGCCGAACTCGTGGCGCAGAATGTGGCGAACGTTCCGTACGCGCTCGGGCCGGTCCGGGTGGGGTTGTTTTACTGCGAGACGACCGCTCCACTCGGCTTCCCCCTCGCCGGCGGGCGGTTCGTGCGCGAGGAAACTGTCGTGCCAGAAGGCGGTTCCAGAGACCATAGAGACCCCAGGAATCTCGATCGTGGTATATGTGTGCATTGCGGAAGGTCGAATCGATCCGTCAGACGGGTCGCGAACGATCCGCCGCCCTGAATTGACTCCAGATTGATAGAAAGATATATTATTGGCCGCTACAAGACATCCTAGAACCGGAAGAGTGTTTCCGGGATTCGATGACCGATACCCACTCGCCACACGCCACGTCGACGGACGAACTACTCGCACAGGCGTACGATCAGTACCAGAAACGGACATCGAGTTCGGAAGCGATGGCCGACGAACTACGGGAGATCGTTCCCGCCGGCGTCTGTAGCACATTCCGGGCGTACGAGCCGTATCCCGTCCACGCACAGTGGGCAGAAGGAACGTCCATCATCGACGTCGACGGCAACGAATACCTCGATTTCGCGTTGAACAACGGCACCCAACTCGTCGGGCACACCCACCCGACGCTCTCTGCGGCTGTGAAAGAGCAAATCGACGACGGAACGCTCTACACGCGGCCGAGCGACCTCCTCGAGTTCGCGGCGCAGCCGCTGATCGACCGCTGGGAGACGATCGAGCAGGTGCGGTTTACGAACAGTGGCACCGAGTCGGTGATGCACGCGATGCGCCTGGCGCGGGCGGCGACCGGCCGTGAGAAGATCATTCGGATGGAAGGAGCCTACCACGGCGCGCACGATCCGGCGCTCGTGAGCAAGATGCCGCCGGTCGACCGCGCCGGGCCGGCGGTCGATCCGACGCCGGTCAAAGAATCGCAGGGAATCCCCGAATCGGTGCCGGAGAATATCCTGCTCGGGCAGTACAACGACGCTGACAGCGTCGAGCGGCTGCTTCGCGCACACGAGGGCGAGGTCGCCGGCATCCTCGTCGAACCGGCCTGTTTCAATCTCGGCGTCGTCGAACCGGAAGGTGGTTTCCTCCAACGGCTGCGCGAACTCGCCGACGAGTTCGACGCGGTGTTGATCTTCGACGAGGTCAAAACCGGCGTCAAACTCGCGCCCGGCGGCGGAGCCGAGTACTACGGCGTCCAGCCGGATCTGGTCGCGCTCGCCAAGGCGATCGGCGGCGGCTACCCGGTCGGTGCCTTCGGCGGCCGGCGCGAGTTCATGTCCCAGATCGCGGCGGACCTGGACGAGGGCGTCGCCACCGGTGCCGCCCATTACGGTACGTACAACGGCAACCCGCTCTCGCTCCGGGCGGTCGGGGTTACGCTGCGAGAAATCCTGACCGACGACGCCTACGATCACGTGACCGAACTCGCCGACCGACTCGCCGCGGGCTATCGCGACGTCATCGACGATGCCGGTCTCGAGGGCCACGTCGTGACCGCGGGCTCGCAGGGCATGGTGTACTTCACCGACGAGCGGATTCGGACGTTCCGCGACTGGGAGCACGTCGACGAGGAGTTCCACGAGGCCTACTGGTTCGGCATGCTCAATCGCGGCGTCATCCCGCACCCGCACGACGCTTCCCAGCAGTGGACGATCAGCGTCCAGCACACGGGGGACGACATCGACGCCCACGTCGACGCCTTCGCGGATCTCGCCACGCATTTATCCGCCGCACAGCAGTAGTCAGGCATGACGAGCGATCCGGACCGGCGGACGTACGACATTCTTCGCCTGCTCGACGCACACGAGCCGATCGGAAGCGTCCACCTCACCGAGCACCTCCGAGAGCGAGGCTACTCGCTCACCGAACGAACGGTTCGGCTCACGCTCGCCGACCTCGACGAAGACGGCCTGACCGAGAAGGTCGGCGGGAAGGGACGGCGACTGACCGCGGCCGGCCGCGCCGAACTCGAGCGCGGCGGCGTGAGCGGCCGGGTCGAACAGGTCCGCGAACGGCTCGCCGATCTGACGAGTCGCGTCACCTACGATCCGCTCGCGGACGAGGGGGCCGTCGTCGTCGGCACCGTCACCGTTCCCGCAACGGCGCACGAGCAGGTCGACGATCTTCTCACCGCGATCGACGACTCGCCGCTCGGACCCGTCGTCGCGTCCCTCGAGTTCAGCGAGCGCAACGGAGCCGAATACATTGAAATCGCGACGCCCTCGAGCGTGACGATCGACGGCGTCTTGCTCGCGGAGGGGATCGACAGCGACCTCGATACGACCGGCGTCGTCGAGTATCACCCCGATCCGGAGACGGTGCCCTACGAGGACCCCGATCCGACGGCACACGGCGGGGCGATTCGACGGTTTACCGACGTAATCGGGAACGAGCGCGCGACGGTCGACATGGTATCGTTGCTGATCGAGGCCCGACGGACATCGGTCGGGGCCGCACTCGAAGGTGAGGCCGGCCTGCTGGTCGCCGACAACCGCGAGTTCCCGCTCGCACATTACGATCGCGCGCACGAACTCGCGGCGGCGACCCGCGACCGCCTGGGCGGCGTCATCGACGCTCGCCGGCCCCGCGAACCGGGACCGTTCCCGTGGGACGAACCGGGCTGGGCGTTCGCCTCGCTCACCTGCGTCGGCGCGTCCGAATGCCTCATCGCTCGCTGCGTGGAAGCCGACCTGGCGACCGAATGGACGACGCTTGCCCGCGTCCAGTCGCGAGCTGAACTCGACGAGTGGTCGTGACCCATCGGAATCGAACTCGAAACCGCCGTTCTACGTTTCAAAGTAGCCAGAGATTACATTCGTATAGCTCCAGAATCTGTCTTTCGGAAGTTCATAACTACGGTAATCTCATTCAATCGCTCTCCCGACGAAAGAATACTGGTACGTCATACCGTGCTGTGGGAACACTTATGTAGGGATAGCCTGGATACTGTGGGTAGGTGGCAATAGTATGCCAGCACAAGACACGAACGGGCGGCGGGAGTTCCTTCGCACGAGCGCGGCGGTGGGAGGCGTCGCAGCTCTCGGTGGGCTTGCCGGTTGTACAGGGATGCTCGATAGCGGCGACGATACGCTGACGGTTGCAGTCTACGGCGGCGTGTTTCAGGAGGTCATGGACGAAGAGCTGTTCCCGGCCTTCTCGGACGAACACGATATCGAGGTCGAGTCCGAGGCGCAGCCGACCTCCGAAGAGGCGCTGACGCAGTACGAAAACGCCGTCAGCGCCGGACAGGCACCGGTCGACGTCGCCATCATGGCACAGACCGGGGTGCTGAAGGGGCTAAACTCCAATCTGTGGCACCTCTGGAGTGAAGACGACTTCGAGAATCTGGAGTACATCAGCGACGATCTCGTTATGGAGGCCGACGACGGAATCCCGGCTATCGGCGCGCTCTCGTGGTACATCAACCTCGTCCAGAACACGGACGTCATCGAGGACCCGGTCGATAGCTGGGAGGCGCTGTGGGACGATCAGTACGAGAATACGCTCGGCCTGCTCGGCTACGCGTCGAACTCGTTCCTGCTCGACATCACCGCGGAACTGCGGTTCGACGACCCCGAGATCCTGCAGGACCGCGACGGCGTCGAAGAGGTGTTTCAGGAACTGCAAGGCGTTACCAGCCAGGCGAACATGTGGTACGAGAACGAGGCGGACTTCCAGCAGCGACTCATTGATGGCGAGGTGCCCGCTGGAATGCTCTACAGTGACATCACGCTCGTCTTGCAGGACGAGGGCGAACCCGTCCAGTCGAACTTCGTCGAAGAGGGTTCCGTACTGGACTCCGGGCTCTGGGTCACCCTCGAGAGCACCGATCTGTCGGAGGAAGCCCGGCAGTTCATCGACTACGCGAGCCAGCCCGCGGTTCAGGACCGACTCGCCGAAAACCTCTATACGAGTCCGACGATCGACCGCGAACACTCCGAAATCGACGACGAACTCTACGAACAGATCGCCGGCCCGGGTCCCGACGAAGCGATCACGCCGAACTACGACCTTTACGTCGAGGAGGAGGACTGGGTCAATCAGCGCTGGGAAGAGTTCATCATCAACTAATCGGTATGAGTGGAATTTCACTCGCGGGCGTGACAAAGCGGTATCCGGGCGGCGTCCTCGCGGTCAAGGGTGTCGACATCGACATCGAGAGCGGCGAGTTCGTGACGCTCGTCGGGCCCTCCGGCTGCGGGAAGACGACGACGCTTCGGACGATCGCGGGCTTCGAAACGCCGACGGACGGCAGCATTCGAATCGACGGCGAGAACGTGACCGATGCGCCGCCGTACGAGCGCGACACGGGGATGGTCTTCCAGGACTTCGCGCTGTTTCCGCACATGACCATCCACGAGAACATCGCCTACGGGATGGAGGCGGCGGGCGAGTACACCGACGAGGAGATCGACGCGCGCGTCGAGGAGATGCTCGAACTCGTCGAGTTGCCCGGCGTCGGCGACCGAACGCCGGATCAGCTGTCGGGCGGGCAACAACAGCGAATCGCTCTGGCGCGGGCGCTCGCCCCGCGGCCGAAGGCGCTGCTGTTAGACGAGCCGCTGGCGAGCCTGGACAAACAACTGCGCGAGCAGATGCAGGTCGAACTCCGCCGTATCCAACAGGAGATCGGCATCACGACCGTCTTCGTCACGCACAACCAGGAAGAGGCGCTGACGATGTCGGACCGGCTGGCCGTCATGAACGACGGGAAATTCGAACAGGTCGGCCCGCCGGAGGACGTGTACAACGACCCCGATTCCCGATTCGTCGCGGACTTCCTCGGAACGGCGAACATCTTCGACGGCTCGGTAACGGCGATAGAAGACGGCTACGCGACCGTCGACTGCGCCGACGTGACGGTGCAGGCGACGGCCCAGAACGACGTTTCGACCGACGACGACGTCTCGGTCATCGTGCGCCCTGAGCGGCTCCGGTTCGCCGCGGCGTCCGAATCGAGCGCGGACGGGGATGCGGCCGCAAACGCCACCGCCAACGCGAGCGCGAGTTCGAGTACGAACCCGAGCGCCGACGGCGGCACGCAGCCCGCACCCGAAACCGTCTTCGAGGGCGAGATCACCTTCAAACGCCACCTGGGCAGCAGCGTCGAGTTCCGCGTCGAAACCGACGCCGGTCGCGAACTCGTCGTCGTGCGACGGAGCGGGCTGGACGAACGAGGCCCCGGGGACCGGGTGACGGTGTCCATCGGAGCCGCTGACTGCCGTCTCGTGGAGGAATAGATGACGAATCGTACAGACACTTCCTCCGATACCGAAACTGGAACCGGAGCTGCGACCACCACCGACGCAGCGACTACTGCGAGCGATACAGAGGCATCCACCGCAGCGCCGTCCAGTTCGGGCGAATCCGGCCGTGCAGGCCTGAAATCGCGGGCGAAGTGGTACGTACTGTCGTATCCGCTGTTCTGGCTGGTCGCCGTCTTCTTCGTCCCGCTGTGTATGCTGGTCGTCTTCAGCTTCTGGGAGAACGTTCCGGGCGGGCAATACCAGATCGGGTTCACGCTCGAGAACTACGCCCGATTCCTTGACGTCGGCTTCACGTCGACGTGGCCGTTCGTCGAACCCAACCTGTACCTCGGGCAGCTCTGGCTGACGATCGAACTCGCGCTCGTCACGGCCGGGTTCTCGCTCGTGCTCGGCTATCCGATGGCGTACTATCTCGCGCGGATGGATCGTCCGTGGCTGCGGAGCCTGCTGCTCATTACGATCATCTCCTCGCTGTGGGTGACGTACGTCATCCGAGCCTACGCCTGGCAAGTCATCCTGGCTTCGGGGGGTGTCCTGAGTTCGGCCGGCGTCGCGCTCGGACTCCTCGACGAACCGCAGTCGTTCTACCCGGGCTACTGGGGGTTGGTCGTCGGCATGGTCTACGTCTTCCTGCCGTTCATGATCCTCACCCTCTACAGCAGCCTGCGGAACCTCGACGGCGAACTGCTCGAGGCGTCGAAGAACCTCGGCGCAGGGCCGGCAAAGACGTTCCGGCGAGTGACGCTGCCGCTGTCGAAAAACGGCGTCATGAGCGGTACTGCGCTCGTCTTTATCTTGGCGCTCGGCTCGTACGTCCTGCCGCGGCTCCTCGGCAGTTCCGCCCAGCGAACGCTGCCGGTGCTGATCGAGCAACAGGTCATGAGCGAGAGCAACTATCCGTTCGGCGCGGCGATGAGCATCGGGCTCATCGTCGTCGTGCTGGTGTTCCTCTGGGTACTTATCCGCGTGACGAACGTGACGACGGCGAGCCTGGGCGGCACCGAAGAGATAGCAACGGACGGCGGGTCGCAGCCTGCACGGTCGTCCGCCCCTGGACCGTTAACCCGGTTCCGGAGCGGACTCGGAACCGCGGCGACGACGGTCGGACTGACCGCCGCAGGGAACCGGCTTGGGTCCGCACTCGACTCGCTTGTCACGCGAATCGACGCGAACACGCGCGAATCCATTATCTGGGTGGCGTTCCGGACGTACGTCGCAGCGGTGATGGTGTACATTGCCCTCCCGCTCGCGATCATCATCGCGGTCTCGTTCACGCCCGAAGAGTTCCTCACGTTCCCGCCGGGCGGGTTCTCCCTGCAGTGGTACGCCGAGTTCTTCGGGACCGAGGCGTGGCGAACCGCGCTGCTCAACAGTCTCACGATCGCCGGGGCCGCCGCGCTACTGAGCACGACGATCGGCGGCGGACTCGCGTTCGCGCTCGATCGATTCGACTACGGATGGGGGACGATCTACGGGACGCTCGGCGTGTTACCCATTCTGCTTCCCCCGGTCATCATCGGGGTCGCGTTCCTCGTGTTCTTCCTCGAACTCGGGCTCGCCGGCACGCATCTGGGTATCATCATCGCCCACGGGATCTTCTATGCGCCGTTCCCGTTCATCCTGGTTTCGCAGGGCTTAGACGAGATCGACCGCACCTACGAGGAAGCCGCGATGAACCTCGGCGCGTCCTCGCTCCGGACGATCCGGACGATCACGTACCCGCTGATTCGGGCGAACGTGATCTCGGGTGCGCTGTTCGCGTTCATCCTCTCGCTGAACGAGTACATCATCACGTGGCTGCTGTCGCTGACCCTCGTGGAAACGATCCCGATCGAAATCTTCAGCCAACTTCGGTACTCCTATCCGCCGACCATCGCGGCCGCCAGCGTGGTCTTCATCATCCTCACGGTCGTCGTGATGACGGCTATTGACAGGCTCTCCGGAGGGATCTGGGAGTGACGGCGGAACCGAGTTCGGGAGCGGGAGCAAAAACGGACGCAGATGTGAAGGCGGCGGACGCGACTGCACCCCCCGCCACCGACGCCCGAATCGTCACCGTCCAACTCACCCCCGAGTTCGGTGCCGTCGACCGCAATCGCAACCGCACAGTTGAACTCGTCCGCGAGCACGCCGACGCCGACCTGATCGTCTTCCCCGAACTCGTAACCTCGGGGTACGTCTTCGAGTCGAAAACGGAGGTCGCGTCGATGGCGGAACCGCGCGACGGCGAGACGGCCCGAGCGTGGAGCGACGTCGCCGCCGACACCGACACCTGGATCGTCGGCGGCGTGCCGGAAGCCGACGGAGACGCGTACTACAACAGCGCGTTCGTCGTCTCGCCGTCCGGCGTCGAGGCCGTGTACCGGAAAGTCCACCGCTGGAACGCGGAACACCGCTGGTTCGACCCCGGAACCGACCTCGCGGTCGTCGACACGCCGTTTGGCCGCCTCGGCGTCCAGATCTGTAACGACCTCTGGTTTCCGGAGCTCACGATCGCACAGGCCCGCGCCGGCGTCGATCTCGTCGCCGTGCCGACCAACTGGGTCCCGGGGACGCCGGACGACGCTCCGACTCGGCCCGGCGGCTGGACCGTCGGCGTCCACCAGGCACTCGCCCACGCGAACTCGAATCGCGTCTTTATGGCGTGTGCGGACCGCGCCGGCACCGAACGCGGCGTCACCTTCGAAGGACAGAGCGTTATTCTCGACCCGGACGGGGTTCCTCTCGCGGGACCGGCACCGACGACCGGCGAGCACGAACTCAGCGCCGAGTGCAGGCTCGAACGAGCGCGGGAGAAGAACCTGACGGCCTACGACGACGTGCTTGCGTCTCGACGGCCGGCGATTTACGAGACGGGACAGCGAGACGAACAGGGAACGGGCGCGAACACCGAGTAACGCGACGCGAGTTCAGCCGTCGCGCTGGTCGAGCGGGCGTGGTTGGTTGCCACCGGAATTCATCCTCATTCTCGCCGAATTGTCGTCGCGAACTGCGACGCCAGTCTTAATCGTCGAGCGCCGCCGTCGGCGCAACCGCCGCGACCGGTTCGAACGAGTTCCGTTCGACCGTGCCGTACAGCGTGTCCCACTCGTCGGTCAGGCCGGCTTCGCTGAGCGCCGCGAGCACGAGTTCGCCGACGCCGACGTAGGTGAGCGAGCCGAACGCCCAGGCCGAACTGCCGTTCGGTAGTTTGTCCTGTTCACGCGGGCGGCGAAAGTCGAGGACGCCGCCGATCGCGTCTCGACTCGCGACCGCGAGATCGCGGGCTTCCTCGTACCGGTTGATCGGGAACTGTCGGCCGTCGCCGACGAGAAGCCCGGGTCCCTCGCTTTCGAGCAGGCACAATACGTCGCTGCGCCCGGCCTCGATCAGCAGCGAAATTACGTCGATCGACGACCCCTCGCCGTTGATCACGTCGACGTAGCGCGTGATCCGACCGCCGCTCTGGAGTTGTCGGTCGCCGTCGCCGAACTCGGCGTCGACGGGGACGGGTTCGTACTCAAGGATGCCCGCGGTCGTGAGGTCGGCGTTAACGCCGTGGGCGAGCAAGACGCCGTCGAGCGTGATGCTGGAAGGGACGAGCAACCGCGTCTCGCCGGGTTCGCCGGGTGCGCTGTCCTCGAGAGCGACGGGAATCGGACCGAGCGGGAGCGATTCGAGGCGGGAAACGAGTTCGAGTGCGTCGTCGATGGCGTCGGACTCGAGGGAGGCGGCCGAGGCGACGAGTGCGCCGGTATCCTCGATGGGATCGTAGCTCACGCGACTCGTGAGCGCGGCGATTCGGGCGCGGATCTGTTCGAGGCGGCTGCTCACGTCGCCCTGTTCGAGTTCGTCGCGGCCGCGCTGGGTCAGTCGGCGACCCTGGCCGGGGACCTTTTCGGTGAGTCCGAGGTCGTCGAGATCGGAGAGCGTGAGCCGGATCGTGCGGTCTTTGATGTCGTAGCCGTGGAGCTGCATCAACTCGACGAGCTGGATGCTGCCGATCGGGCCGTGGCGATCGACGAGTCGGAGGAGATCGTACGTTCGTCTGTCGAGTTCCGGTGGCATTCACAGAGACAGTGGGCGAGGGTGACCACCAAGGTTTGGGTTACTAGGTTGGGCGATGGCGTAACCTTATTGTCCCTGTCGCGAAACGGATAGGGTGGCAACTACTTGCCGGGATGTGAAATTATGACACCCAAACTGTCGCGGACGCAGCTGCGAGCGACCGGCCAGCAGACGGCGGCCGAGCGCGCTGGCAGGAACGCGATCGAGACGCATGAAACGGGGGCTGACCGATGACGGATTACAATCCCGCAGCGGCCTTTCGGGAGTCGGTCGACGGTGCCGGCGTCGAGCTGGCCTACGCCGGACTGGGGACGTTTCTCAAGGGAGACGCGCGGAACATCGACGACGTGACGGACGTCGACGCGGCAGTTCTCGGCGTCCCCTACGACGGGGCGGTCTCGAACCGGCCCGGGACCCGGTACGGCCCGACGGCGATTCGACGGGCCAGCGGCTGGTGGGCGTATCTCTCGGACTACAAGGGCGGATTAACGAACATGCAGACCGGCAAGCAGGTGAACTTCGACGACCTCACCGTCGCGGACTGCGGTGACGTGCCGGTCTTCCCGATGGACAGCGAGACGACGGCCGAGAGCATCACCGCGCACATGGCGACGGTCGCGTCCCAGACGTTTCCGGTCATGCTCGGCGGCGATCACTACTGTACGTTCCCCGCGGTTCGGGGCTTCGCCGAGGGGCGGGACTACGACAACGTCGGGTTCGTCCAGATCGACGCACACACCGATACGACCTCGGAGAGTCCCGTCTTCGGAACCGACTTCCACGGCTCGAGTACGGCCCTGATCGCCGACTCCGAGTACGTCGACTACGAGAACGTCAGCCAGGTCGGCATCCGTGGCTACGAGTCACCCGAGTTCTTCGAGTTCGCCGAGGAGACCGGACTCGATCTCTACACGATGCGCGACATCGAGGACCAGGGTATCACGTCGGTCATCGCGGACGCGGTCGCGTCGGCGGCCGAGGGAACCGACGCGGTGTACGTCTCCTTCGACATCGACGGCGTCGACCCGAGCGTCGCGCCGGGAACTGGCACGCCGGTTCCGGGTGGGCTGACGGCCCACCAGGCGCTCAAGACGATGGAAGTACTCGGTGCGACCGACGCGGTCAGCGCCGTCGATATGATGGAGGTCGCACCCCGGTACGACACCGACGAGGGCACCCAGAAACTCGCCGCGTACCTGCTGGTCACGCTGCTCGAACGCCAGTTCGCGGAGTGAGACGATGGAACGAGACCCACCCGCCGAAACGACTGAAACGGCCGACGCGGTCGGCAGCGCCCGAACGGCGGGCGTCGCCGAGTCCGTGATCCGCGAGATGACCAGAGAGGCGATCGACCGCGGCGCAATCAACCTCTCGCAGGGCATCCCCGACGAGGACGAGACGCCCCCCGAAATCAAGGCCGCCGCCCAGGAGGCCATCGAAACCGACAGCCAGTACACCATCACCTGGGGCCTGCCCGAACTCCGCGAGGCCGTCGCCGAGCGCTACGCCGAGTGGAAGGGCATCTCGTACGACCCCGAAACCGAGGTCACGATCACCAGCGGCACCAGCGAGGCCCTCATGTCGACCATGCTCGCACTCGCCGGCCCGGGCGACGAAGTCGTCTACTTCGAACCCGTCTACGAGAGCTACATTCCGGCGAGCCAGTTCGCCGGCGCGACCGCGGTCCCGATCGACATCACCGACGACCTTACCATCGACATCGACGAACTCGCCGCGGCCGCCACGGACGCCCGCATCCTCGTGCTCAATACCCCGATGAATCCCACCGGGAAGGTGTTTTCGCGCGAGGAACTCGAGCGCATCGAGAAAATCGTCTTCGAGCACGACCTCATCGTCCTCACCGACGAGATCTACGAGCACATCGTCTACGCGGACGACTACGTCAGCCCCGTCGAAGTCGGCGACCTCGCCGACCGAACCGTCGTCTGTACCGGCATGTCGAAGACGTTCAGCGTCACCGGCTGGCGCGTCGGCTTCTGTCTCGCGCCCGAGTACCTCTCGAAAGAACTCCGGAAGATCCACGACTACACGAGTATCTGCGCGCCAACGCCGTTCCAGCGCGCCGGCGTCGAGGCGCTGTCGCTTCCCGACTCCTACTACACTGAACTCGCCGACTCCTACGAGCGGCGTCGCGACCTGCTCTACGAGGGCCTGCAGGAAGCGGGACTCGACCCCGTCAAACCCGACGGCGCGTACTACATCCTGACGCGATACCCGACCGACGAGGACGACATCGAGTTCTGTTATCGACTGATCCGGGAGGCCGGCGTCGCCGCCGTGCCGGGGAGTAGCTTCTACACCGACGCCGAGGAGGCGTCCGACTGGATTCGGTTTACGTTCTCGCGAAACGAGGCGACGATTCGGGAGGCGATCGACCGATTGGTCGAAAACCGCTGGTGGTAGTCGCCGATCCCGAATTCGAGCCGATCCACGTCGAAACGATTTTGCGCACTGACACTGTATCCGGCGCGTATGCTCGAGTTCATCCCCGACGACCCGGTCATCATCGCGATCGTCGTGATCTTGTTATCGCTGATTCTCTTCTCGTACCTGCTGCTCCGGCGGACAGTACTCGAGTTCCGTGACGGAATGCGGTAAGTAAAAGCAAACGGACGACGGCAGTGATCGGCGGTGGCTCAGAACGCGTCGTCGATTCGCTCGAGTACTGCGTCGATATCGGACCGCGAGACGTCTCTGTGCGTACAGAACCGGATCGTCGTTGGGCCGAACGCTGTGGCCAGCACGTTTCGTTCTTCGAGTCGATTGAGGACACCCTCCGTTTCGAGCCCAGTGCCCGCGATGTCTGCGAGCACGATGTTCGTTTCCGGTTCCTGCACGTCGAAGCCGTCGACAGCCGTAAGTCCCTCCGCGAGCACGCGCGCGTGCTTGTGATCCCGTTCGAGGCCGTCGACGTTCTCCAGCGCACGGAGCGCCGGAGCGGCGATGATTCCGGCCTGGCGCATGCCGCCGCCGAACAGTTTTCGAGTGCGGCGAGCGTCCTCGACGAACGACTCGGGGCCGGCGACCATGGACCCGACGGGTGCGCCGAGGCCCTTCGAGAGCGAGATCATGACGGTATCGACAGGATCGATAATCTCGGTTACGGGGACATCGAGCGCCGTCGCGGCGTTGAACACGCGCGCGCCGTCGAGGTGCACCGGAACGTCGCGGTCGTGGGCCGCCTCGGCCGCCGCGGCGATCTTTGACGGGTCGATCGCAAGTCCGCCGCGCGCGTTGTGGGTGTTCTCGAGACAGAGCAGGCCGGTCCCCGGGCGGTGGAGTTCCTCCTCAACGAACCCGGCGTCGACCTGCTCGGGCGTCGGTGCGCCGCGGTCGGTGTCGAGCATGCGTACCTGCAGGCCGGAGAGATCGGCGAGACCGCCGAGTTCGTATTTGACGACGTGGCTCTTGCGGTCCGCCAGGACTTCCTGGCCGCGCTCGGTGTGCACTCTGACGGCGACCTGGTTCGCCATCGTCCCGGAGGGGAAATAAAGCGCCGACTCGGTGCCGAGTCGGTCGGCGACGGTCGTTTCGAGTTCGGCGACGGTGGGGTCCTCGCGGTAGACGTCGTCGCCGACGGCGGCCGACTGAGCGGCATCGCGCATGCGATCGTCGGGTGTCGTTACGGTATCCGAGCGAAGATCGATCATGGCGGAGATAGCCCGTTGCCGAAGAAATACCCTGTCATGTCCCGTGTGCGGTCGAATCACTGTCACACGGCAGCTAGATGTCACAATCTACGACAGCGAAGGGTTCAACTACGCATCATTTGTTGTGAGCGTATGGACCCCGCATCTCGCTCCAGTTCGACCGACGGTGATTCGTACTCCGCAACGGCCGAAGGGGCGGAGACGAGTCGGTTCAGGGCGGACGGCGGTCGCGATCCGAGCGGCCCCCCGTCGTCGGTACCGAGTTCACCATCAGCGTCCGCATCGTCCCCATCCCGATCGGCATCCCCTTTCTGGCACCACGTCTCGCGCGTTCTCGATCGGTTCGGCGACCTCCTCGCGTTCGCGCTCGTTCCGCTCTGTCTCTCGCTCGCTGAACTCGGCAAGCTCAGACGGGCGATGGAGCCGACCAACGGGGTTACCATCTCGGCGACGTTCGTCCTGCCGGAGCCGTTGCTCGAACTCTGGTCGTTCGTCGATGCACCCGATCCGGGGATGACGGGCGCATCGAGTTCACTTGAGTCGGCGACTGGCGCGGCCGGCTCGTCGGCTCCGGACATCGCGCCCAACTACACGACGGGGACCGACGATGCCATCTGAATCGACTCGAACCGGGGCGAACAGACGGGAGGACGAGACTGAACTCGAAACCGGCCCTAAAGAGAGAGCCGCAGTCGAAACCGAACCAAACGACGATCAGCGCACGACGCGGCGATCAACCCGACGCGCACGTGAAAGCGGGCGCAGCCAGCCGCCCGCAGACGCCCAATCGCGAACCGATGGTGGCCGCCGTGGCCACCAGCTCGTCTCGGTGCTCCGGCTTGTCTCGCTAGCGCTGCTCATCGTCGGGTTCAGCGGCTGGCTATTCGACGAGCGGACGCACACACTCGATTCGCCGTTTACCCTCTCGTTCGCCGCGGGAATCGTCTGCGCGCTGACCGCGATCTACCTCGGCATTTTCCTGGCAGACGGCGACGCAGGTCGATAAGTGGGACCGGGGAAGGCTTTCGATTCGAAAATGGTATCCCAACACTGCGAATACATCTCCAGTATGGACCCGCGAATCCGAAACCATGCCGAGATTATCGCGAATCATTCGGTCGATCTCCAAGAAGGGGACAACGTCATCATCGACGCCCATCCGATCGCCGAAGACCTCGTCGTCGCGCTCTACGAAGTCATCGGGGAGAAGGGAGCGAATCCGGTCTCGACGAGCCAGCGCACCGGCAAGCGCCAACAGCGTGCGTTCCTGCGCGCCAGCGACGGCGAGTTCGAAACGCCCCAACACGAACTCGCGCTCATCGAGAACACGGACGTCTACATCGCCATCCGAGCGAGCGACAACGTCACCCAGACGAGCGACGTCGACCCCGAAATCAGCTCGGCCTATCAGCAAGCCCACGGACCGATTCTCGAGGAACGACTCTCGACGCGCTGGTGTCTGACCCAGTACCCCGCACCCGCGAACGCCCAGCTCGCCGAGATGAGCACCGAGGGCTACGAGAACTTCGTCTGGGATGCCGTCAACAAGGACTGGGACGAACAGCGCGCCCACCAGGCGAACATGGTCGAGATCCTCGACCCCGCCGACGAGGTCCGCATCGTCAGCGGCGACACGACGGACGTAACGATGTCCGTCGACGGCAACCCGACGATCAACGACCACGGCGAGCACAACCTCCCCGGGGGCGAGGTCTTCACCGCCCCACAACCCGACAGCGTCGAAGGCGAGGTCCTGTTCGATATGCCGCTCTACCATCAGGGCCGGGAAATCACCGACGTGTATCTCGAGTTCAGCGAGGGCGAAGTCGTCTCGCACTCGGCGGCGAAAAACGAAGAGATCCTGACCGAAGTGCTAAACACCGATGCGGGCTCGCGCCGACTCGGTGAACTCGGTATCGGCATGAACCGAGATATCGACCGGTTCACGTACAACATGCTCTTCGACGAGAAGATGGGCGATACGGTCCACATGGCCGTTGGACGGGCCTACGACGACACCGTCGGCGAGGGCAACGAGCAAAACGACAGCGCCGCCCACGTCGACATGATCGTCGACATGAGCGAGAACTCGTTCATCGAGGTCGATGGCGAAGTCGTCCAGCGCGACGGCACCTTCCGGTTCGAAGACGGCTTCGAGAAGTAGGCGCCGAACGAACGGGTCGAACCGTGTTTCATCGCCGGGTTCACGTGAGCGCTCGCAAAGCGGCCCGAGCGGAGCCCGTCGGTAGTGATTCGACCACCGACGTTGATGGTTGCTTTACCGTCCCAGACATAGTAAGATATGATATATGTTGCCGACTTTTCCCCGCGGCCGAACCTGTTCGGTTGCTGCGGCCGGATTTGGCGACGGGTTTGAATAACCCGAATGGGGCGTGAATATTTCAGAAAGTACCGTATTTTCGGCATAAATATACTATTTTTCGACTGTTTCGGCAAGTAATAGGATATTACTTCAGATCAGCACCATGGTGTGAAATCGCATGACAATGTGGGGGAAGAAGATGGTGATTTTTATGTATCCGTCTATAACGCTCAGTTGATGAGTCGAAACAACCCGATTTCACGGCGGACTGCGATGAAGATCACGGGTGCCGCGGCTACGACCGCACTTGTCGCTGGTTGCAGCGACGACACGGACGAAGAAAACGGCGGCGAAAACGGCGGCGAAAACGGCGGCGAAGTCGACCCGGCCGAGTGGGAAGACGTCGAAACGATCGAGTTCACCGGCGACACCGGTGGCTGGCACGGTGACGCCCCGAGCCCGATCGAAGGCGAGACTAACCCGACCATCGTGCTCTACGAGGGCCAGTCCTACGAGATCACGTGGCTGAACGACGACGGTGCGAACCACAATATGGAAATCGTCGACGACAGCGACGAACCCGTCAACGACCTCTCGACCGATACGATGGGCGAGCAAGGCGAGACGCAGACGCTCGAAATCGACGAAGTAACGAGCGAGATGAAAGAGTACGTCTGCCGGCCACACGAGGACTCGATGCGCGGTACGATTCAGGTAGAACCTTCGAGCGGCGGCAACGGTGACGAATCCGGCAACGGTAACGAGAGCACCGGTAACGGTAACGAGAGTACCGGTAACGGCAACGAAAGCGAAGAGTAACGCTAGCCGTCTTTTCATTCCCTATTCTTTTAACGCCTCTCGGCTACGTAGCGACCGCTCTCTACGCGCGTCGATACCGTGGTTCGTGATACCACATATCGGCGAATTTGGCACCGAGAGACACTGACACGCCGAAATCCGAATACAAAAGTAGTCCCGCCCCTTCTCTTTCGAAAATGATTCTCAATCGAACCGGGGTTCTCTTCGTTGCCCTCGCATTCGCCTGGGGCAGCGCGTTCAGTGCGATCGAAATCGGACTGACGACGCTTCCCCCGATCCTGTTCGCTGCGCTTCGCTTCGATATCGCCGCCGTGCTCTTTGCCGGCCTGGTCGTCGTTCGCGAACTCGAGTGGCGACCAGAGACGAAAACCGATTGGCTCGCTATCGCCGTCTCCGGCGGCCTGCTCGTCGGCGGGCACTTCGCGTTTCTGTTTCTCGGACAGTCGTACGTCTCGAGTGCCGTCTCCGCGATCGTGTTGAGTCTCACCCCGATCGTTACGCCGCCGCTTGCGCTCCTCTTGCTCCCGAATCAGCGACTCCGCGCACCCGCCGTCGCCGGTCTCCTCGTCGGCCTCGTCGGCATCGTCGTCATTGCCGTTCCCGGCGGCTCCCTCGACGGACAGATCCTCGGCGTCGCACTGCTGTTCATCGCGGCCACAGTGTTTGCACTCGGGTCCGTTCTGTTCGAACGACTCGAGGAAACGCTCCCGACGATCTCGGTACAAGCCTGGGCGATGGTCGTCGGTGCCGGCCTGTTGCACGGCTTGAGCACCTTCCATCCCGGCGAGCAACTCGCGACAGTCTCGTTTCCGTCGGCGACCCTGAGCGCACTCCTCTACCTCGGCGTCGTCTCCACGGCCGGCGGCTTTCTCGCGTACTTCCTGCTTCTCGATCGCGTCGGCGCGACCGAACTCAGCCTCGTCAACTACGCGACGCCAGTCATCGCCGCACTCGTCGGCTGGGCGCTCCTCGGCGAAGCGATCACCGCGACGACCGTCCTCGGATTCGCACTGATCGTCACCGGCTTTGGGCTCTGCAAACTCGAAACGCTGTGGCGCGTCGGCGGTCCGCTGGTTGGATACGGCCCCCAGCGCCCCCTGCTTGCCGATGCCGATGGCAATGACGGTGATGACGATAACAGTATCGTCGTCGACGGGAACGCCTACCTGCGTGATCGTGAACTCGGCCTCAGTGAGAGCGACCACTCGACTCGCGTTGCCCCGCACGGGGACTGACGAAAGACCATCAGCGCCACCGCACGGCGGCTTTCGGAGCGCGTTGGCTATCGACAAGGTGAGCAATCGACGAGCCTGAGATCGGAGACCAGCACTTCTACCGAGCGGGGAAATAAGACGCCATCAAAAGTACCATACCGCCTCGCTACGCAGTAGGCCGTACTCAGGTGGTTTCCGTGACCGAGAAACGCGAATACAGAGACGACTATCCCGACAAAACGTTGTACATTCCGGGCCCGACCGAGGTGCGTGACGACGTTCTCGAATCGATGTGCGAGCCGATGTTCGGCCACCGAATGGACCGAATGACGGACCTCTATACGACCATCGTCGAGGACACGAAGAAGTTCCTCGGCACCGACAACGACGTCATCATCCTCACCGGTTCAGGCACCGAGTTCATGGAGAGTTCAGTCCTGAACCTCGTCGACGAGAACGTGCTCGTGACGACCTGCGGGAGTTTCAGCGAGCGCCAGGCCAACGTCGCCGAACGCCTCGGCAAGAACGTCGACACGCTCGAGTACGAGTGGGGACAGGCGGTCAAACCCGAGGACGTGCGCAAGACGCTCGAAGCGAGCGATACGGCGTACGACGCCGTCACCTGCGTGATGAACGAGTCCTCGACCGGCGTTCGCAACCCGATCGAGGAGATCGGCGACGTCATCGCCGAGTATCCGGACACGTCCTTCATCGTCGACGCTGTCTCGTCGCTCGGCGGCGACTACGTCGACATCGACGAGCACAACATCGACGTCATCTTCACGTCGGTCCAGAAGGCCTTCGCCATGCCGCCGGGACTGGGCGTCTGCGTCGTCAGCGACGACGCCTACGATCGCGAACTCGAGAGCGACTCGGCGTCGTGGTACGGCGGCTTCCAGCGCTCGCTCGATTACTACGACCGGAAGGGCCAGACCCACTCCACGCCGGCGATTCCGATCATGCTGGCCTACCGCACCCAGATGAAGCACATGCTCTCCGAGGGCCACGATGCCCGCGACCAGCGCCACCGGGAGATGGCCGAGTACACGCGCGACTGGGCCCGCGAGCACTTCGGGATGTTCCCCGAGGACGGCTACGAATCGCAGACGGTGAGTTGCATCGAGAATACGCAGGGGATCGACGTGGCCGAGACCATCGACGCCGTCTCCGAACAGTACGATATGGTCTTCTCGAACGGGTACGGATCTGCACTCGGCGAGAAGACGTTCCGGATCGGCCACATGGGCGAACACGACGTGGAGTCCATTCGGACGCTGACCGACGCGATCGAAGACACCGCCGGCCTGTAAGCTACAGTTTGTAGGTATCGGTCAACCGGTTTGGGTTTCGGCTGGGCGCGAGGAGAAGCGAGGACACACGCTGTACAGTTGCATTCAGTACGGATTCTGTTGAGAGGTGGAAACCCATCTCACTGGTCGCGGATTCGTGCGGTTCGTGGCGGTTGTCCCGGATAATTCAACAGCGGCACGACCGGTCCGTCTTAGTCTGCCGTCGCTTCAACGGCGTCGGCGCATAGAGCTAGTCACGGAGGCGTCACTGCAGTTCGAGTTCACAGTAGCGCGGGCCGCGTCACAATTTTCGACTTCATCAGCAGTGATTCGGTCCCGGTATTCGACCCACGGTAGGTCACCGGTTTGTCGTCACCCCCATCCTTGAGACGGTCGTCTGAGAACAAAGCAGATGGAAGACATATTAGAAAACAATATAGTAGATACGCCATACCATGGTATAGATTACACTACTTCTCAAAGTCTATAACAGATGTTTCCATCATTGTTGTGTGGTACCATTCGACTATTCTTACCAGGAATATGAAATACTATATACGGCGGAGACGGACGTTATGCTGAAGCCAGTCGCCTCTCCGGCGACGGATACACGACCATGATTCGCTATCCACATTTGCGACCGAGCGGTACCGGCCCGAAACCACCATCCGCAACCACCTCAATTGGCGGCAGCCTCGTGTTCATGCTCGGCACGTTCGCCCTCTTCGTCGCCATGAGCTACCCCGTCTCCGCGATGACACTCGTTGGCGGGCTCGCGCTCGCCAGCGTCGTGCTTCACCGTGCTCTTCCCGCACTCGGCCGCCGACTCCGCGGCCGCATGACTGAACTCGACGTACCCGGGTTCGGAACCGTCGAGATCCGTGTCAGTACCCGATAATCGCCTCAGTTGTATCCAAGTGTCGTCGTACAGTTGCGTCTCTTCTGAACCGGAATAGCCAGTGCGACCGCCTACTGCGTCGTTACGAACGCTCAACTCCCGTTCGCGTACGACGGGACAGTGCTAGAGCTACCGGTAACGGCTACGTATCGACTTGAAAAGGAAAAGGATCCTTTCGGTGCTGTATTACTGAATGTGGCCTTCCCGTCGCAGTTGATCCGCATCGCTCTTCTCGTAGCGCCAGGTGATGTCCGCCTTCTCGTCCTGCCAATCCCAGGGTTCGACGAGGACGACGTCGTCTTCACGAATCCAGATCCGCTTTTGCATCTTCCCGGGAATCCGTGCTGTCCGTTCTTCCCCGTCTGCACAGCGTACTGTCACTCGATTCGCGCCGAGCATATTCGTGACGGTCGCAAAGACCTCATCCTCGTCAGGCATTCGGAGGTTCTTCCGACCGCCCTCGCCGTCGTCGCTCATGCAGCACGATTCGGGTTCGAACGGTTTAACCCTTTATCGATTCGCCGTCTGTCACCCGTTCTCGCCCGGACGCCGAACCACGCCGCTTATTTCGCTCGCCTGTGCAAGCCAGCACATGCTGAAAAATCTCGGATTGCTCGGTATCGTCGGCATCGTCGTTCTCCTCGCCGGAATCGGTGTGATCGCGTACGCAAATTGGATGGTCGCCGTCGGCATCGCGCTCGTCCTCGCCGGGCTCGGACTCGTCGTCAAATCCCTCGTCTCGAGCGTCCTCAAGCAGTTCGGCATGTTCTGAACGCTCGGCTAACCGCCAAGTCGGCCGCTCGAACGGAAATATCATTCTCCGAATGTTTCGTCGTCACACCGCCTAGAACTCGTATGAGATACACACTCTAGGACTACGAGTTCATCTTGCTCGCGATCGGCGTGAGTCCCGGAAGCGGCGCGATTCTCGGCCTTGCAACCCCTATTCCATCCCCGATCCCTGCTGCCATCATCGGGCTCGGGCTCGTCGCCATCGCGTTCATCAACCGCGCCCTGTTCATCAACGGTCCGGTCAACAAGGTCGACGATCTCAGCGAGGAAGTCGAACTCGAGGACGTGCCACAGGTACTCTCACCGGTCGAATCCGTCGAGTAACGAGTTCAGCGTAACAGTGCAGATAGCGCGGGTCGTTAGACTTCGTTGTCGCCCGCACGGTGTTCGCTGATGAGCTGATCCACCATCGCCGCCTTCCGATCCCGCCGGCGTTCGCGGGCCCGGTCGTGCCAGTCGTCGATCACGGCCTCGATGTCTTCCTCGCGCGCAACGGCGAGTTCATCGACTTCCTGCATGGCCACGTCGCCCGCCGGACCGACGGGGATCTCGTTGTCGAAGAGGATCTCGTCGGCGACCTCCGAGAGCCCGCCGTCTTTGAGGATTACCCGCGGCTCGAACTCGGCGAGGAGTTCGGCCGTCGAGCGCCCGGCACCGCTCGCGTCACGGAGGTAGACCACGTCGTCGATCGCGATGCCGTACTGGTCGTCGGCCTCGCGGATCGCTCCCTTGGTGAACTTCTCGACGACTTTGACGGGAGCCAGCCCCTCTTTCTCGGCGGACACGTCGCTGAAATTCGAGTGATCGAGTTTCCAGAGGGCTTTCATCCGTTCGACCTTATCCTCGAGTTCGTCGACGCGGTCACGGGCCTCGTCGCGTTCGTACTCGAGTCGCTCGGCTTTGCGGCGGTGTCGTGTCACCTCGCGGTTTTGGCGGACTTCCTTGCGTTCCGTCCGTCGCGCACCGCTCAGTTCGTCCTCGAGTTCGTCGATGCGATCCTCGCGCTCTTCGAGCCGCCCTTCGAGCGTTTCGACGTGTGACTGGAGGCGGTCGACCTGCCGTTCTAGGTCCTTGATCCGCCGTTCGTCCTCGGTCAGTTCACGGGGTTCGTGCTCGGTCGCCGCCTCGTCCGCACCGTCGTCGTCTTCGAGATCCGCGAGGACGGCTTCGACGCTCTCCTCGCCGGCGACGACGCGGGCGATCACTTCGCCGCGGTCGATCCCCGGCGGGAGTTTGTCGGCGATGCGCTCGAACTGGCCCTCGTGGGCGTCGGCGGCGTACAGGGCGGCCGCCATCGCGTCGCGCTGGTGATCGTCGTCGTAGGGCTGCTCGCGCGTTCGATGTTGCTTCTCGTCGATCGGCAGATCCGACTCCGGCGTCCAGCCCGCGGCGTCGAAACTCCGGCGAAACTTCTCGACCGTTTCGGGCATCGGCGTCACGTCCGCCGCGACGACGATCGGTCGCCCGCGCTCGACGATCCACTCGATCACGTCGGCAGTGTCGCTCGTGCGCGAACTCCAGACGTCCAGCACCTCACCCTCCAGTCCCACGATGGCGACCGCAGTCGTCGTTCCCGGATCGATCCCGACGATGACGTGATCCCGGCGCTTTGCCAGTGGCCTGAACTCGATCCCATCATGGCGCTCGCGCTCGATTTCGACCCGGACGTCGCCAGAGCGGGCGCTGGAAACGGGGATGTCGCTCGGTCGCGCCTCGACAGTGAACACGGCGTTCGCATAGCCGCCGTAGGCCTCGCGAATATCCGTCTCGTAGGCGAGGTTCGCGTCCTCGAGTTCGGATTCGACCTCGCGGGCGCGGCGCTTGACGGCCCCGTGGATGCGGCGGGTGTAGCGGTCCTCGCTCCAGCCGCCGCTTCCGGTCGACCGGCCGCGTGAGACTTTGACGGTCGTGGTGTCGGTAAAGGCGGAGACCTCGTGGCCGACGTTGTGGGCGGCGAGGCGGGCGGCGGCCTCGGCCTCTTTCATCGGTTCCTTGCCGTAGGGGATGCCGTGGCGTTTCGCAACGCGAGAGAGCGGCTCGGGCTGTTCGGCTCCCGTCACTTGCACCAGTTTCGTCCCGGTCGGCAACGAGCCGAGCAGGTGGATGAGCTGGTCCTTGTCGGCGGCCAGCTCGTACATGTTGTCCGTCGCGACGATCGCCGGCTCCTCGTCGTCGATCAGCCGCCTGAGTTTGCGGTGGGAAACGACGTCCCGAGCGACGGTTTCGCCGTCGAACTCGACCAGCGCGTACGACGGTGCGTCGCCGCGCACGTCGCCGCTCTGGATGTCGATCCCGAAGACGACTGCATCGAGCGCACTCGTTCGCGTACTCACGACGGGGGATAGGGGCGAGTCGAGTATAAATCCGGCGCGGCTGTAAGCGCTGCTGAGAACCAGTGAAACACTCGCCGCGAGCGATGTCGAGGGTTTCTTTCGCGGGTATCGGAACGGTCCGTCGTCACTCGGGCGCGTTTGGGTACGGAATCTCGAGTTCATCTCCATCAGCGGGAACGAACACCTCGCCGTCGAACACCTCGCGTGCCTCCGCGAGGTGGTCGCCGGTATGGCCTGCGTAACGCGAGGAGAGGTGCATGAGCGCGAGTCGGTCCGCACCGGCGCGACTCGCGAGTTCGGCTGCCTGGCGCGCCGTCGAGTGGGCGGTTTTGGCGGCGCGGTCCGCGCGGTCCGCGGCGAACGTGGCGTCGTGGATCAGCAGGTCGGGCTCGTCCGCGACCTCGACCGTCGCCGCGGTGGGACGCGTATCGCCCGTGTAGACGATCGTGCGACCGGGTCGGGGCTCGCCGACGACCTGCTCGGATTTGACGACGGTGCCGTCCTCGAGTTCGACCGTCTCACCCTCGTGGAGTCGCGAGAACATCGGGCCGGCGGGGACACCCAGTTCTTCGGCGCGTTCGCGGTCGAAGCGGCCTTTACGGTCGTCCTCGACGAGCGCGTAGCCGACCGAGTTCGTGTCGTGGTCGGTACCGAAGGCTCGGATCTCGAACTCGTCGGCGCGGTAGGCGACGTCGCCATCGCCGACTTCACTGATACGCACCGGAAACGAGGGGCGATTGTTGAGGGCGTTGACCAGTCCCTTGAGCTGGCGGCGCGTCCCGTGAGGAGTGTGAATCGCCAGGGGTTTTTCGCGGTCGTTGAAGGCCATCGTCTGGAGGAGTCCCGGAATTCCGAGGACGTGATCGCCGTGGAGGTGCGTGACGAACAGCTGCGAGACGGAAAACCCGGTTCCAAAGCGCATCATCTGTCGCTGGGTTCCCTCACCGGCGTCGAACAGCAGTTCCTCACCCTTGCGGGAGACGTGGATACTGCTCGGATTCCGTTCGGTCGTCGGAATCGCGCCGGCCGTCCCCAGAAACGTCACGCGTAGTGGCATCTGGTAGGGTGTTGGGCGGGCCGCGGCTAAACCGGCTTCGAATCGTGACCCGGCGCGACAACCCGACGCAGATCGGTTCGAAGTGACTCGAAACCCGTGAACGGACGGCGCGTTTTACGTCATTCGAGTCCGTATCCCCGGTCGCTATCCACCCCCAACCCAATGAGTTCGAGATCGACTTTCGGTACTATCAAACGCGTCGTCGCCATCCTGATCGCGATCATGATCGTCCTGGCCGCCGGAATCGTCGTCGGGCAGGCACCCACCCTCTTCGGGATCGAGGAAGACCCCGAGGCATCGATCGAGTTCACGGATCAACAGGGCAACGGAACGGCGGTCACGATCGACGAGGTGAGCCTGTCTGACGGCGGGTTCGTCGTCATTACCGCCAACAGTGACGGGTCGGAATCGATCGCGGTCTCCGAACCGCTCGAAGCGGGCACCCACGAGAACGTCACGGTCGAACTAGCCGACGATGCCGACCGCGAACTGCTCGGGCGACTCACCGCGACGGTCCATCAGGATACCGACGACGACGAAACGTACACCTACGGGGAGAGCGACGGCGAGGAAGACCGTCCATATCTCGACGCCGGCTATCCGGTCAGCGCCACCGCGACGGTCACCGCAGACGAGACTGACGACGCGCTCGGCGATTCGTTCGTCATCGACTCGCTCGACGTTCCGGACACCGCGACGACGAACGAGACGATGAACGTCACCGTCACCGTGCGGAATCCGACCGACATCCGCGCCCAACAGAACGTCGAACTTCGGCTCGACGGCCAACTCGTCGAGTGGCAGTCCGTCGATCTTGACGGCGGCGAGACAACCGAACTCACCTTCGAGGTCGACACCCGCGGCACGCCGCCGGGCGAGCACCCCCTCAGCGTCCAAACGAACCGCGACGGCACAGTCGAACTCGTCGAGTTCGAGTTCCACACCGATCCCGGTATCGAGGTGACGAACGCGACCACGGACCGCATCATCACCGATGTCGCGACGCCCGCCGAGGGATTCGTCGCCGTCGAAAACGACAGCGGCGAGATACTCGCCACGAGCGATGAACTCGACTCCGGCGAGCACGAGGAGGTCCGCATCTCGGTCCCAGAAAACGTCTCTGTCGACGAGAACACCGACCTCACCGCCGTCGTCTACGAGGGAGATCCCGACACACCCGAATCGGCATCGCCGTACGAGGAGGACGGCGATCGAATCGAGACGACGTTCACGATTGGAACGACACCAGGCGGGCCGACGACTGACGCGGAGTAATCGACCGATTCTTACCCGTTCCGACCATAGCACCCGTCGATGGACGCGCCGCTGTGGACCGACACGTACGCGCCCGAGTTGGCCGAGTTGCCACAGGACGACGCCCGCGAGTACCTAGAGCGGGCCGTCGACGAGCCGATCAACCTCCTGTTGCAGGGGCCGCCCGGAAGCGGTAAGACTGCGGCGGCGCGCGCACTCGCCCGCGAAGCGCATGCGGACCCGGACAACGATCTGGTCGAGATCAACGTCGCCGACTTCTTCGGTCGGACAAAGACCGAAATCAAGAACGACCCGCGATTCTCGCAGTTCCTCGTCGGCCGCTCCTCGATGTCCAAACGCGACATGATCAATCGCGTTCTCAAAGAATCCGCGAGCTACGCCTCCGTCTCGGGAGAGTACAAGACGATCCTGCTCGACAACGCCGAGGACGTCCGCGAGGACTTCCAGCAGGCCCTGCGCCGGATCATGGAACAACACCACCGAACGACGCAGTTCATCGTCGCGACTCGCCAGCCGACGAAGCTCATTCCGCCGATCCGGTCGCGGTGTTTTCCCGTCTCCTTTCGCTCGCCGACGACCGCCGAAATCGTCACCGTCCTCGAACGTATCGTCGAGGCCGAAGCCGTCGAATACGACGACGACGGCCTCGAGTTCGTCGCCGGCTACGCCGACGGCAACCTTCGGCAGGCCATTCTGGCGGCGCAGACGACCGTCGAGGACGACGGTGAACTCACGATGCAGGCGGCCTACGAGACGATCGGCGAAGTCGGGTTAGACGACGAGATCGAATCCATGCTCGACGACGCGGAAGCCGGCGAGTTCAGCGACGCGCGAAAGACGCTGGACGACCTGCTCGTCGACGAGGGATTAGACGGCGAGGAAGTTCTCGACTCCGTTCTGGAACTCGCACGCAAGCGCTATCAAGGGGCGAAACTGGCCCGGGTACACCGCCTGGCCGCGGATATCGAGTTCGAGATGCACGAAGGCACGAGCGATCGCATCCACGTCTCGCACCTGCTGGCTGAACTCGGGCGGGACGCCTGATACGGTCTGCTGTAACGATTTACCGGCTAACCGCAGGACGGGCGCGGTTGCGCCGGAAATGACTTACAGCAGTCCGTATGATGGCCGACAGCGTAACGAACGCGTCCCGAGTTCGTGCTCGCCGGGCGACGAGGGTGCCTCGTGAGGCGGCCGATCGAAGCAAATTTCTTCACCCCGTCGGGCGAAGGGCCGGTATGCCAACGGTTCGCGAAACGCATATTCAGAATCGCTTTCCCGTCCAGCCAAACCACGCAAACAGCAACGGCACGCTCCACGGCGGTAATCTGATGAAGTGGCTCGACGAGGTCGGCGGGATGGCGGCGATGCGCTTTGCCGGCGAAACCTGCGTCACCGCGCGGGTCGACAGTCTCTCGTTCGAGCGGCCGGTCCAGATCGGCGACACGGCGCTGGTCGAAGCGTACGTCTACGATGCGGGGCGAACGAGCGTCCACGTCGCGTTGCGGGCCTGGCGCGAGAATCCGCGAACCGGCGAGACAGAAAAGACGACCGAGTCGTCGTTTACCTTCGTCGCGATCGACGACGACGGGACTCCCATCCCAGTACCTGAACTCGGCGTCGAAACGGACGAGGGCGAGCAACTCCGCGAGCGAGCGCTCGCGGCGGATTACTGACGGAGGGGGCGTTGCACGTGCCCAAACGCTCGGCTACGAGCGACTCCCGAATCCACGGCAATCACGATTCAGAAGAGGTTATGCGCTCGAACAACCCGGGACGAACGAGCAGCATCACGCCGTAGAGAACGAGAAGGACACCACCGAGCGCATTTCGTCCTGGCCGCGTTCCGAGTCCGGTCTTGCTCACCCACACAATTCCGAGGCCGGCTACAAGCAATGTGACCCCAGCCGCGCGATTGTCGGCGGAGATCGACGGCCAACAGAGATATATCATAAAGGATATAGTCACCACACCAGCGGTGAGAAGGTGCTCGAGTGCGGGAAGCCGGCCGGCGAGAAGAGCATCGATAATCGGACCCCCGGAGATGACGGGCACGGCTCCGGCGACGAGCCACCGCTTCTGTCGTGTCGATAGCCGCCCAGCGAGCATTTGGATAGTCTATTGGAGCACCAGCACGTACCGCGTCAACGATCGGTGAACTCGTCGCTCGAAAGTCGCCTCGAGTTCCCAGCCAGCGTCCCGCGCTTCCTGCTCCCAGGATCGATCGGCGACGACGACGGCCCGCGAGGCGACGCGACGGGCCTCGGCGAGCGCGCCGGCGACGAGATCCTCGAGTCGATGAGTGTCGATCTTCGACTGGCGGCCGTAGGGCGCGTCGAAGATCACGCTGTCGACGGCGTCGTCGGCGAGCGGCAGGCGCGTGCCGTCGCCGCGGCCGACGTGCCAGGTGCCGCGCTCGACGCCGATGGGCGAGGCCTCGTCGCGATCGAGAAAGGCGGTCAGGTTCTCTCGTGCGCCCTGGGCCATCTTCGCCTGCGCGTCGGTGCCGATCACGTCCGCGCCGACGAGGCCGGCTTCCACGAGGACGCCGCCGGTGCCACACATCGGATCCAAGAGAGTGCGGCCGGGGCGCGCGCCGGCGATGTTCGCGACCGCGCGAGCGAGCAGCGGGTCCATACTGCCGGGCTGGAAGAACGGCTTGTCCGTCGGGGCGCGAGTGCCGAAGTCGCGGACGCTCTCGGCGGCGAGCCAACCGAGGGCACAGACGGAGCTCCGGTCTGAGTCTGCCGCTTTCCCCCCGTCACCGTCCCCCGCCGTCGACCCGTCTGCGGACGCGGTCGAAAACACGGCTCGCAGGAGGTGATCCGGGTCGTCGAGATCGACGTCGAACCCGCGATCGACCAATACCTGCCCGAGTTCACGTTCGGCGCGCGCAGTGCTGATGCCGATCGAGCCGTGTACGTCCGTCGCGCGGACGGCGACGGTTCCCGGCGGCTCGCGATCGAGCGTCGCCGCGTCGAGCAGCGCGCGGGCGCTTTCGAGGTCAGCGTCGGTTCGACCCAGTAACTCGCTCGCGCGGTGGGTGTAGGCCAGTCCGCGGACCCGTTCGGACGCGATGCCGCGCGCGACACCGAGTCCGGGCGCGATCCGTCGCACGTCGCTCGCGGCGCTACGAGCCTCGCGGGCCGCAAAGGCGTCGTCCTCGCCGCCGAACTCGAGGAAGTACACGATGAGTCGTCACCGCGGGCCGAGTATGAGCCTACCGTTTTCAGTGGCACGGCCGGCGTCGGCTTCGCCTCGAGTACCGGTCACGACCGCCCCGTACTGAATGAACCGGATATATCAGGTGCCGGTACCAAGCTTTATAAACCTTAAATACGTCTTTTTAAGCGACTTATGACGGATCCGAAGGACACCATCAACATCGAAAACGTGGTGGCGTCGACCGGCATCGGACAGGAACTCGACCTCCAGAGCGTCGCGATGGACCTCGAGGGGGCCGACTACGACCCAGAACAGTTTCCCGGGCTCGTCTACCGGACGCAGAATCCGAAGTCCGCAGCGCTGATCTTCCGTTCGGGGAAGATCGTCTGCACCGGGGCAAAGAGTACCGACGACGTCCACGAGAGCCTTCGTATCGTCTTCGATAAGCTCCGTGAACTCCAGATTCAGGTCAACGAAGACCCCGAGATCGTCGTCCAGAACATCGTCACCTCGGCCGACCTCGGACGGAACCTCAACCTGAACGCGATCGCAATCGGCCTAGGACTCGAAAACATCGAGTACGAACCGGAGCAGTTCCCCGGTCTCGTCTACCGCCTCGATGAACCCGAAGTCGTCGCACTGCTTTTCGGTTCGGGCAAGCTCGTCATTACCGGCGGCAAGAAGCCGAAAGACGCCGAACACGCGGTCGACAAGATCGTCTCCCGACTCGAGGATCTCGGCCTGCTCGAGTAACGCGACTCGACTTTCGTTTCCGACGCCGACGGTTCGAGTGTCGACGCTGCCGCTATCGCCCCCGTTTTCGTTTCGTCGCCCATCCCTCGTTTTTCACCGGTCTCATCACTCCACCTTACTCTGTCACTCCTCACTGTCGATCGCCCGCTGTCGTCCGTCGCTGGCCCATCGTTGACGGTCCACCATCTCGTAGTGGTGTGACGAATCTATGTACCCGCCGTTTCTCCTCGCCGGAATCATCGTACTGGCCGCCGTCATCATCGACTTACTCTGGACGACGCTCTGGGTCGACGGGGGTTCCGGCCCACTGTCCGGTCGGCTCACGACCGGCGTCTGGCACGGCCTTCGACGTGCCACCGGCGACCACCCCCGCGCGCTCAGCCTCGCCGGCCCGATCATCCTCGCGCTCACCCTCGCGATGTGGATCGGACTCATCTGGCTCGGCTGGACGCTCCTCTTTGCCGGCGGCACGACAGCCCTCGTCGACAGCCAGACCGGCGACCCCGCAACCTGGGCCGGACGGCTCTACTACGTCGCCTACACGATGTTCACCAGTGGGAACGGCGACTACACGCCGACGAGTTCAGTCTGGGAACTCGTCAGTTCGTTCACGACGGCGACGGGGATGGCCTTCGTCACGCTCGGCGTCTCGTACGTCCTCTCGGTGCTCGGTGCGGTTTCGGAAAAACGAGCGTTCGCCAGCGACGTGACCGGGCTGGGCGAGCGGAGCGAGGCGTTCGTGCGGACGAGTTGGACCGGCGACGCTGCCGCTTCCGATTACGATTCCGAAATCGACAGCCGCCACCCGAATGGTGGGCGAGCCAGCGAGGCGCAGAACCCGTTCAGCGGACTCGATCTCCCGCTCGAATCGCTCGCCTCCCAACTCAGCCTCCTTGCGGAGCAGCACAAGTCCTACCCGATCTTGCACTACTACCACAGCGACCAGGCCGCGCAGGCCTCCGCCGTCGCCGTCCCGATTCTGGACGATTCGCTGACGCTCTTTCGCCACGGGATTCCCGACGAAGAGCAGCCGAATCCGACGCTGATCGAGGACGCCCGCACGAGCGTCCATCGCTATCTCGAGACGCTGGACACGGCATTTATCGACCCCGCAGCGGAGGAGCCACCCGCTCCCGAACTCGAGCGGCTGCGCGAGGAGGGGGTTCCGACCGTTTCCGACGAGGAATTCGATGCCGCGCTCGAAGAGCTATCGGAGCGTCGACGAAAGCTACTGGGCGTCGTTCGAGCCGATGCGTGGGAGTGGCCGCCGGCGAAGTGATGGGACGGGGCGATCGGGATAGATATTCGAGACCGATCGCCGCCGCGAACGGGAACGGGAACGGGCTCACCGAACGATCGTCACCGGGACCGGCGAGCGTCGCGTCACCGTCTCGGCGACGCTCCCGAGGAGCACCCGGCTGACGCCGTGTCGACCGTGGCTCCCCATGACGACGTGGTCGATATCGTGCGTCGAAATGTACTCGGTAATCGTCTGGGCCGGCGTCCCGATCTCGAGTTCGGTCTCGATCGTCACGTCGCGATCTGCAACCTGGCTGCGGGCGTCATCGAGCAGTTCGGTGCCGTGCGCCCGGAGCTGATCGATGAACTCGTCCGTGAAGATGGCTCCGTCGGTGCCGTACGTGGAGAAGTTACCCACGTCGATGACGTGCAAGAGCGTGATCGTCGCGTCCGGGTACTCCTCGACGGCGAACGTGAGCGCCGACCGGGATTGCTGTGACCGGTCGATCGGAACGAGGACGTGTTCTGGCATGCGTCTAGTTAGCACTCGGTGGCTAAATCGTTGCCGTTCGTCGGCGATCGAATCCGGTGACGAGACGCCGATCGGCCGGACGAGGAGAGACTGCAGTCGCCCGAATCAGGGACGCGCTGTCGAAGGTTTCGAAAACTCGAACGAACGGATGGGTGCCGCAGCCCTAGAACGAGACGGCATCCGGCGAGTACGGACTCCCGACCGGCGTCGGATCGCGGTCGCTGTAACCGACGCGGCCAACGGCCTTGTTGCTCATGGCCGAATAGACGGCAAGATGAGCGTCGTCCGCCGATTCGAAGGTTTCGGACTCGAGGCGGGCGAGTACGTCGCTGACTGTCTCGGAGCCGTTCGGAAGTTCGAGGACGCGGTCGCCACAGTCCTCGATCAGTTCCTCGGTCGTCGCGGGGTACTCGTGGTCGTTGATGACCTCGGCGGTGCCGTTTGAAAGCATTACACCCAGTTGTCCGTGAACAATGATTATAAACATTGTCCATAATGGATTCCTAGTGCCACCCAAGACCTAATACAGCTAGAATGGGTCGACATCGCACGACCGAACCGACACTGAAAACGTCTTTATCGCCGGGACGGCTCGCATGAGCCATGCCCTACGCCGACCTGCACGTCCACACGACCCGCTCCGACGGCAGCCTCGAACTGGCGGACGTCCCCGCGGCTGCCCGTCGAGCGGACGTCTCGGTCGTCGCCGTCACGGATCACGACCGCCTCCAACCGTTCGATGCCCCCCTCTCGGAACGTGACGGGGTGACCATCATCCACGGCATCGAACTCCGCGTCGAACTCGACGACGAGACCGGTGATACCGACGGAAGCGGCCAGCGCGTCGATCTCTTAGCCTACGGTATCGAACGCACGGCTGAACTCGAATCGCTGACGGCTCGTATCCAAGAGAACCGCATCGAGCGCGGCCGGGCCATCGTCGACCGCGTCGAAGACCGTCTCGATATCGACCTCGACGTTACCGTCACCGACGGCTTCGGCCGCCCGCACGTCGCCCGCGCCGTCGACGCCAATCCGAACACCGACTACGACTACGAGGACGCCTTCGAGCACCTCATCGGCGACGACGGCCCCTGCTTCGTCGCCCGCGACGTTCCGTCGTTCGAGGGGGGCCGCCGAATACTCGCGGCCGCCGCACAACTCGTCTCGCTCGCCCACCCGCTTCGCTATCCCGACCCGGACGGCGCGCTGGAATACGCCGCGGAACTCGACGCCGTTGAACTCGCGTATCCCTACGGTCGATCGGTGGATCGCACGCCGGTCGAGCGGGCCATCGAGCGGTACGACCTCCTCGCGACTGGCGGCACCGACGCCCACGAAGAGACGCTCGGCGTCGCCGGGCTCTCCGAGGCCGAGTTCAGTCGGCTGAATCTGACAGCGTGAAAATGTAAATCCTGGCCGGGAGCGGAGGGTTCAATGTTCCGTGTCTCCAACGAAGCCGTATGAACTGCCACTACTGTGACCGCGAGGCCGCCTTCGCCGCCGAATCCGATGGCCTCAAAGTCGGGCTCTGCGAGGACCACTTCCGCGAGCGGTTACAGGAACTCGCCGAAGCCGACGGCCTCGAGAACTTAAAGGAGAAGGTCGACGTGGACCGCGCTGAGTAACGCCGTGGGAAGGCGTCTAACTGGTTGACTGGTTGGTAGTGGCCGATTCAGGCCGATCGTCCGGCATCGACATCGATCGCGTCGACCGGACAGACGTCGACGCAGAGCATACAATCGATACACTGGGCCTCGTTTGCGGGATCTGCTTTTTCCTCGCTTTCGGGATGACCCGGCGTGTCGATCCACTCGAAGACATCGACTGGACAGTCCTCGAGACAGGCACCGTCGGCGATACAGAGGTCGAAGTCGACGGCGACGTGTGTCCCGTGGATGCCGAGTTCGTCCGGTTCGTCGACGGGACCCCAGACGCTGTGGCCCTCGTGGTCGTCGACCTCCTCGCGGGTTTCGTGAAACTGCGGATCGATGGCCATTGCTAGCAGAGGAAAAGGGCCGATGCGTACTTAAAAGCACGGACTCGGTATCGGCGGTGTGACCGGTTGACCGCCCGTTCGCCGGACTGACGATTCGGATTTCTTGCTCGGCCTCATCCGCCATCCGTCCGGTCGTCGGCGTACTGCTCGAGCCGGTTGTCGAGCAGCGTTCGAACCCAGGCCGCAAAGCCGTGATCGTTGCCGTAGGTCCACACCGCCGTCTCCTGGACGACATCCGGAAGGTCGCTCTCTTTGATCCCGACTGCGACTATCGACCGACCATCGACGACGAGGAGTTGGCCCGGCCGTTCGTCGTAGACAGCAGCGGTCGTCTCCAGATCGGGCGCGACGACGATGTCGTCGGTCGAAATCGAACTCTCGAAGGCGTCCCTGTCGTCCGTAGTTGGAACCTCGACGTGAACGTCGACGCCGCGATCGACGGCCGCTACCAGCCCCTTGCGAGTTCGGCGGTCGACGACCGACGCGTCGGCGACGACCAGGTGGATCGTCTCGGCGGCCTCCTCCAGGAAGGAGACGATTCGATCGGTGACGTGCTCGGGCTGGGAGATTGCCCACATTCCCTCGTCCTCCTGGGACGCCGGCTCTTCGACCTGCGTGAGAGCGTTCTCGGCGGCGCTGATCCGCGAATCGAAGTCCTCTCGGAGCCGCCGACAGGCCGTTTCGACGGACACGGCTTTGTACTCGCGGGGGTCGGTCTGTTGAACGTCGACCAATCCGTTTCGATCGAGTCGTTCGATCGTGTCGTATACCCGCGATCGAGGGATGTCTGCAACCTGACTGATCTCCTTGGCAGTGCCTTTCGGAAGGCGCGTGAGCGCGACGAAACAGCGCGCTTCGTACTCCGTGAGCCCGAGTTCAACGAGCGTGCTGATCGCTTCCTCGGCTTTCTCGGCGGACACACGCGATACAGGATTCGAAGCGAGTAAAGTCCCGGGCCTTCAGCGGACGAGTCCGCAAGAAGAGCCCGCAGAACGATCCGGTTAGCCGAGCAGCCGAAACGAGGACCCGCCGCAGGGACAGCCGTCGACGGAGCCGATCGGGAAGATTTCGCGGGTCGAGGTTACCCAGACTGCGAGTGCCTTGCCGCAGGCCTCACACCGTGCTGCGCCTCTCTGTCGCGTTGATTCCGTCATCACGCGGGTTTCGCCGGCAAGAAATATAAACCGATTGTCGTTTTAGCAGTAGTACGACGGTCGTTACTGCTGCCGTAACAACAGCGTACACGCGGCGGACATCAGCGTCAGTATCCGAGCGAGAGCGCCCAGTTGACGACGAGCGCACAGAGCACGAGCGCCAGCAGGCCCGCAAGCACGCCGAAGGCAACCCCCCAGTTGAAGAGGTCCGCTACCAGTCCGGTGCCGACCGAGCCGAGCGCGCCGACGAAACCGTAGACGGTGCGGATGAGGCCGAAGCCGGCCCCGCGTTCGGCGTCCGAAAGCACGTCCATGAACCGCGGCAGCAGGGCGGCCCCCCAACCGAGTCCGGTGCCGATCAGGAGCACGGCCACGGCCACGGCGGTGAAGCCGGGACCGACGACGAGCAGCGCGAACCCGGCCGACGCCAGGAGCATACAGCCCGCCGTGGCGAAATCGCGACCGTAGCGGTCCGAAATCGCCCCGACGCCGACCTGCGTCGTCGCCTGGACGACGAAGTAGCCGGCGAAGACGACGCTCGCGAGTTCAGTCGAGTAGTTCCGGTGGTGCCTGAGGAACGTGGGGAGAAACGAGGAGGTCGCCTGCCAGACGAACGCGGCGGCGATGGCGAGGCAGATCGGAAACGCGATCTGCGGCCGCGAGAGGAGGTCGGCCATGGCACCGAGGTCGAATCGGTCGCGCATCGATTGGTCGGGTCGACGGGGGGCGGTCGGCTCGATGAATCGCGCGAAGAGCACGTAGACCAGGATCGCGACCGGAACCGCGATGGCGACGGCCGGCCGCCAGCCGTAGGTGACGCCGACCCAGCCGGCGATCGGCGGCGCGATGAGTCCGGCGGCGGGACCGCCGCTGTTGTGAATGCCGATCGCGGCCCCGATCTCGTCGTAGGTCCGGGTGAGCAACGTCGTGGCGACGCTGTAGTGGAGGCCGGCGACGGCACCGAGCGCGACCGTGCCGAAGACAAAGACGGCGAAAACGGGGGCGACCGCGAGGAAGAGACTCGTCACCGCCGTTCCGCCGACGGCGATCAGGATGATCGGGCGCTCGCCATACCGATCGGCGAAGATACCGCTCGGGAACTGCGAGAGGAAATAGGCCATCCACATGCCCGTCATCGCGATGCCGACGACCGTGTTCGAGACGCCGAACTCGTCTTTGATCATCGGCAGGACGGGGCTGATCGCCAGCCGGCCGACCATCGTCGCGAAGAACGCGAGCGTCGACAGCGCGAGGACGGTTTCGCTGTACCGCCAGCGCCTCATTCGTGATCTCGCCGTCGCGTCGCGTATTCGGCCGGTCGCCTCTCGTGGTCGTGTCGTCGGTGAGTCGTCGCCATTGTCGAGCGCGTCGGGGGTGAGTAGTGTCTCGGCGGTCGGAAACGCGGCGTCCCGACCGGTCGCTCGCGCCGAGAGTTCATCCGTTCGTCACTGGCGTGTACGGATGAGGATACTGGTCCCGGCAGTCGCCGCCGTGGAGTGGTGTGACGACGCCCACCACGTGAGACGGGTGGTTCGTCGCGACGGCACTCCCATGCTGGACTAGAACCTTCCCGATGGCGAGCGAGGTGAGGGGTATGGAGACGGAACGATCACGGTCGCGGTCACGGTCACGGTCGCAGTCAGAAGTAAAATCACAATCACAGTCACAAACCCGACCGCACGTCAGAATCCTCAGCACCGGCGGCACCATCGCGAGCACCGGCGAGAGCGAGACGAGCGGAAAGACGCCCACCCGTACCGGCGACGAACTCGTCGACGGCGTCCCCGAACTGGCCGACTACGCGACCGTCAGCGTCGAGACGGTCTGTCAGCGCTCGGGATTCCAGATAACCGCCGAGCAGGCGACGGCGATCGTCGATGCGGCCGAACGCGCCGCAGAAGACGGCGTGACCGGCGTCGTCGTCACCCACGGCACCGACACGATGGCCGAATCCGCCTACTACCTCGACCTCGTCTCGGCGGCCGACGTTCCGGTCGTGTTCACCGGCGCGCAGCGCCCGTTCGACCAGCCCGGCACCGACGGTCCGGCAAATCTGCTCACGGCCGTTCAGACGGTCGTCGACGACCGATTCCGATCCGGCAGCTATCTCGCGTTCAACGACGCTGTTCACGCCGCCCGCTGGGTCCGCAAATCCCACACGAGCAAGCTCGAAACGTTCGCCTCACCCACCGCGGGGCCGGTCGCCGAGCGCACGCCGAACGGACTGCGAACGCTCCGCGAGCCGCGAAGCTACAGCGACGCCGCGGCGATTCCGGATACCGGCGCGCGAATCGACCCCGACGTGCGCGTCGAACTCGGACGAACGCGATGGGCGCCGACGGCACGCAGGTCGAGCGCGCACTCGACGACGGGACCGTCGACGGCTTCGTCCTCGCCGGCACCGGACTCGGCAACGCGACCGGCGAACTCGGGGCCGCACTCGAATCCGCGATCGACGCCGGCTACCCCGTCGTCCTCACCTCCCGCTGTCACGCCGGGAGTTCGGCCGGCCTGTACGGCGGCCCCGGCGGCGGGCGGACGCTACTCGACGCCGGTGCAATTTCCGGCGGCGACCTTCCGCCGTGGAAGGCCAGGGTGAAAACTGAACTCGTGCTGTCGGCGGCGGAGACGGATGCAGATGGAGCTGCGGACACAAATACAAGTACAACAAATACGGACGCGCTACGAAAACAGGTCGCAGCCGCGTTCGACGGCATCGAGTCGGTCAATTGAGCCGCAACACTGGCTCGTCTCTCAGGTGGACTCGAGCGATGCAGTCGCTTCGAACAGGTCGCCCTCGTAGGCGATCGTGCGCGGTGTATCCGCTTCGAAGTCGAACCAGCGGAGCGCAGTGGAGCGATCCGTCCGTACCTGAACTCGTTCGACATCGTCCCCGAACAGCGGCAGTGAGTTCCGAAACGCTCGAAATGACGGCCGGGGGAGCTGCTCAGAAATGACGCGGGCGTCGGCCGTCGATGCTGCTCCGGCTGACGGCGATCCGACCCGACTGACGGTAACCGTTGCCGGGCGACGGGCGTCCGCGTAGTTTGGCAGCCAGACGACCCGCTCCGTCCCGTCGCTGCGGGCATCGTCGACCACCGCGTCGGCCTCCGGATCGACGTGCAGATCGGGCGCATCGAGTTCAACGAGTGCCGCGTGAGTTTCCGAGTCGACACTATATCCGACCGTATAGGCATACTGCCCACCGCCGAGGAAGCCCACCGTCCGCTCACCCTGGTGCGTGATCGGCTCACCCGCGTAGACGACGAGTTCGGAGTCGTCGATAGCACCCGGAGTGACCCGCGATAGCGGTTGCGGAATCATCCAGGGCGCGATGTGGTGCCACGCACCGTCAACCAACTTGTACAGCCGCCACTGGTACGGATTTCCGGACAGTCGCTCGCGGGCGTGATTGACGAGGCTGAACTCGATCCGTGCCGGAGCCGTGACCAACTCGCGACTCGGCTCGAGAAATACCGGTGTCTCGGGCGTCGCCTCGTGGAACCATCGAACGTCGTCTCGGTCCGGAAGCGGTGGGACTGTCGTCCCGGCGAACGTCGAGTCGCCGTTCGGACCCGGCTGTTCAGTCGGCCAAATGGCGATTTCGAACGAGTTCTCTCCGTAATTGAACCGATAGCGATGGTCCTCGATGGGTTGTGTTCCGGGCTGGTGGTGACCGAGCAGGTAGTATTCAGCGCTGATGCGCTGGTCGGCCTCGAGCGTAATCGTCTCGGGGAACCAATCGCCGCTGGGGCTGGTGAGTCGCCAGCGGCCATCGTCGTCCCGGTCGTACTCGGGCGTCGTTTCGGCGAGTGGGTGGGCTTCGGCTGGAGCGAGATACACCGCGTCACGGTCACCGGGCGAGCGACTGGCTACCGGCTCGTCGAGAACAACCAGCCGATCCGGCTCGAACGTCTGTTCATAGGACCGCATATTCGCGATGATTGCCGTGAGCGTCGCCGGCGACGACGAGGTTGCCGGCTCGTCGAAATCGAGCGCCATCATGAGACCGTCAGCGGTACGCACTCGACCGGTAACCGCGGCAGTTAGCGGTGCCGTCTCGAACTCGACGACCGTCGGGTTCGTTGCCAGGGTTCTACTGTCGGCTTGTTCGGTTAGCTCGTCGGACTCGTCCGTCTCGGAACTGCCATCGGAAGTGTCGTCTCCCTGCGGTGGCGAACGACCTGCATCACCGCCGACTGCGGCGAGTTCAGTGCAACCGGCGAGCAGGACGCTGCCACCGGCGAGTGTCTGGAGGAAGCGTCGGCGGTAACGGGACATACGTCAACTATCGTGAGAATAGCCGTAAAGATATGGATAGCTCAAAGCCGTCTTTCACCGTCCGGACCGCTCGCGAACGCACCGCTTTTGCCCGTTCCGTGACTAGCGCCGATATGGATCTCACTCACCGCCCCCGACGCCTGCGACAGGATCGCGTTCGCGAACTCGTCAGCGAGACGAGCCTCGAGCCGACGGATCTCATCGCGCCGGTGTTCGTCGATGCGACGACGAAAGAGCGCCAGCCGATCGAGTCGATGCCGGGCCACGAGCGCGTGCCGATCGAGGACAGCGTCGCTCGCGTCGAGGAGGTGCTCGAAACCGGCGTCGAGGCGGTGATGCTGTTCGGGATTCCGAAATCGAAGGATGCGAAGGGGACGCGAGCCTGGGCCGAAGACGGCGTGGTCCAGGAGGCGACGCGACGGATTACCGCCGAGACGGACGCCTACGTCATCACCGACGTGTGTCTGTGCGAGTACACCGAGCACGGCCACTGCGGAACGCTCGAACCCGGTATCCGTGAGACCGAGACTGGATCGCGCGAGGATCCGTCGTTGACCGTCGACAACGACGCGACACTCGACTCGCTCCGACGAACGGCCGTCTCCCACGCCGCGGCCGGTGCAGACATGGTCGCGCCGAGTAGCATGACCGACGGCATGGTCGGCGCGATCCGAGATGAACTCGACGACGAGGGCTTCGACGACGTGCCGATCATGAGCTACGCCGCGAAGTACGAAAGCGCCTTCTACGGCCCGTTTCGGGACGCCGCCGACGGGGCACCTGCCTTCGGCGACCGCCGCCACTACCAGATGGACCCCGCCAACGCCCGCGAAGCCATGCGCGAGGTTGAACTCGACGTCGAGCAGGGCGCGGACGTGCTACTGGTCAAACCCGCGCTTCCGTACCTCGACATCGTCGCCGACGTTCGCCGCGAGTTCGAGCAGCCGGTTGCCGCCTACAACGTCTCCGGGGAGTACGCGATGCTCCACGCCGCGGCGGAGAAGGGCTGGCTCGATCTCGAGGAGACCGCCCGCGAATCGCTGCTGTCGATCAAGCGGGCCGGAGCGGATCTGATTCTTACCTACTTCGCCGAGGACATCGCCGAACAACTGCGCTGAACGGGGATCATTTCGGGCCGGTACTCCATCGGCTGCGGACGTATCGTCGGATTTGGGTCTGATACTCGATCGGTACTGCACGGGCGTCGACGGCAAACCCAGTGTGAGACACCGCCATTCGGACGAACGTCCAACCGATGTCCGCATTCGCCGAGCGGGCGGCAACATCTGCCGCGCGTGCGGTGTCGTGTCACATTTTGTCGTCACCTCGGTACGATACGCTACAGATCGCCGTTAGTTCGAGTTCACGAACGCCGGATAGATACCCGGGAAACGAAAAAGGCACAAAATCCAATACCCTTATACACATTAAATTGCCTTTAGATTTGTTCGGCTGTTCCTATTATGCGCTGATTTTTGGACAAGTATCAACGCTAATCCTTATATAGAGCCAGTCCATCGAGGATAAACGTGATTAAGAACATAACCATGAAGTCGATCGGATGGGGCGTGGACATATGTCTACAAATTCCGGATAGTAGTATGCAGGTGGAGGTGAGCGGATAATGGAGACGATGGTGCTCCAGACCGAGCCCGGTGCGTTGATGGAGGCGATCAACTACACGTGGATTCTCGTCGTCACGTTCCTGATCTTCTTCATGCACGCCGGCTTCGCCATGCTCGAGGCGGGGCAGGTGCGCTCGAAGAACGTTGCAAACCAGTTGACGAAGAACTTGCTGACCTGGAGCGTCGGCGTAACGGTGTTTTTCCTCATCGGAATCGGCGTCGAAAGCGCGGTCGCCGGCGCAGGGTTCGAGCCCGCGTTCACGGGTGATGGGACGGGGTGGATCGACTGGCTGTACGGTGCCGTCTTCGCGATGACGGCGGCGACCATCGTCTCGGGAGCCGTCGCCGGCCGTGCGAAGCTCCGCGCGTACGTCACCTACACGTTCCTGCTGGCCGCAGTCATCTATCCGGTCGTCACCGGGATCACCTGGGCCGGCGGGTACATCGAGACGCTCACGGGCACGCCGTTCTCGGACTTCGCAGGCGGGATGATCGTCCACGGCATGGGCGGTATCGCCGGCCTCACCGCCGCGTGGATCCTCGGCCCGCGCATGGACCGATACAACAGTGACGGCACCGCAAACGTCATTCCCGGTCACTCACTCACGTTCGCCGTCCTCGGAACGTTGATCCTCGCCTTCGGCTGGTACGGCTTCAACGTCGGGACGTCGGCGATCTTCTCCGAGGAGGGCGCGTTCCTCGGCGAGCAGCTCGGGCGCGTCGCCATGACGACGACGATCGCGATGGCCTGCGGCGCAATGGGTGCGGGATTCGTCGCGTGGCTCAAGACGGGGAAGGTCGACACGCTATACGTTGCGAACGGACTGCTCGCCGGGCTGGTCGGGATCACCGCGATTCCGGACGCCTCGACCTGGTGGGGTGCGTTCCTCGTCGGCGGTCTCGCCGGCGCGCAACTCCCGCTCGTCTTCGGATTCGTCGAAGGCTACCTGAAGATCGACGACGTCTGTGCGGTCTTCCCCGTTCACGGCTCCGCGGGCGTCCTCGGCACGCTGCTGTTCCCGCTCGTCGCAACGTCGGGATACATGGCGGATCTCGGCGCGACCCGCACCGAGGCGTTCATCGCCCAGTTCGCCGGCGTCGCCATCATCGCCGTCTGGACGATCGCCGCGACCGCCGTGATCTGGTTCGTGTTTAAAGCCGCCGGACAGGCCCGCGTCACGCCCGAACACGAACGCGACGGCCTCGACGTCTCCGAACACGGCGTCGACACCTACCCCGAGTTCGGCCAGCCGGACGTTGCCACCGACGGCAGCGGCACCGTCTCGGACGTTCGAACCGACGGCGGCAGCCCAGCGCGTGCAGGCGACGCTGAGCCAGAAATCCGGACCGACGGGGGCAAGCCAAACGGTGGCGAGATCAAGATGGTCACCGCGATCATCCGCCCCGACCGCCTCGGCGAGGTCAAACAGGCGCTCGCCGAAGCGGGCGCACCGTCGCTGACCGTCACCAACGTCTCCGGTCGCGGCTCCCAGCCCGCAAAGAAGGGCCAGTGGCGCGGCGAGGAGTACACGGTCGACCTCCACCAGAAGGTCAAAATCGAGTGCGTCGTCGCCGACATCCCCGCCGACGACGTCATCGACGCGATCGGCGAAGGCGCACACACCGGCGAACCCGGCGACGGGAAAATCTTCGTGACGCCCGTCGAGAGCGCCTACCAGATCCGCACCGGCAAAACCGGTTCGGACGCCGTCTGAACCGACAACCGACACGCCCTGGTTCTGAACTCGGGGGAAGGACAGAACCACTCTGGCTACCGGACAGCCAGTCTCCGGATGGCAAGATGTCACGGGGACCAGGACATCACGGGGGTGCCTGTTTTCGTTCACCAATCGTTCAACGGCGTCGTAATCGGGAGCCGTCAATCGAACCTCGGTACTACTTTGCCGTTCCGTTACCTAGGCCCGCGCATGACCGACGACAACTCGCGTGCGCTGTACGACCGGGCGCTCTCCGTGATGCCCGGCGGCGTGAACTCCGCCGTTCGTGCGGCGATCGAACCCTATCCGTTCTTCGTCCAGAAAGGCGACCGCGGCCACGTCATCGACGCCGACGGCAACCGCTACATCGACTGGGTCATGGGTCTCGGCCCGCTGCTGCTCGGCCACAACCTCCCCGAATCCGTCCAGGCCGGCATCCAGCAGAAAGCCAGCGAAGGCCCGATGTACGGCACGCCCACCGAAATCGAAGTCGACCTCGCCGAGTTCGTCGTCCGCCACGTTCCGAGCGTCGAGAAGATCCGCTTCGTGAACTCGGGAACCGAGGCGACGACCTCTGCGGTCCGACTCGCGCGGGGCTATACGGGCCGGAACAAGATCGTCGTCATGCAGGGCGGCTACCACGGGGCCCAGGAGTCGACGCTTGTCGAGGGCGACGCCGACGACCGCGCTCCCTCTTCGGCGGGAATCCCGCAGGCCTTCGCCGAGCACACACTCCCGGTGCCGTTCAACGACGAGGACGCAATGCGCGAGGTCTTCGAGGAACACGGCGAGGACATCGCAGCCGTTCTCACCGAGCCGATCCTCGGCAACCACGGCATCGTCTACCCCGAAGACGGCTACCACGAGTTCGTCCGCGAGATCACGACCGAGCACGGTGCCTTGCACATCTTCGACGAGGTCATCACCGGCTTCCGCGTCGGTGGCCTCGGCTGTGCCCAGAGTAAGTTCGGCGTCACGCCAGATCTCACCACCTTCGGGAAGATCATCGGCGGCGGCTTCCCGGTCGGTGCGATCGGCGGCCGCGCCGAGATTATCGAGCACTTCACGCCCGCCGGCGACGTCTTCCAGGCCGGCACCTTCTCCGGCCACCCGGTGACGATGGCCGCCGGCCTCGAAACGCTGCAGTTCGCCGCCGAAAACGACGTGTACGCACACGTCAACGACCTGGGCGAACAGCTTCGCAGCGGCCTCACCGACATCGTCACCGACCAGGCCCCGAGTTATACCGTCACCGGCACGGACAGCATGTTCAAAGTCATCTTCACCCGCGAAGGGCCGGGGCGAGACGAACTCGACGGCCAGTGTCCGGCCGGTTCCCGACAGGACCCCGACTGCCCGCGCTACGAGTTCAGTCCGAAGAACGCGGGCGACGTGAAAGCCGCCGAGACCGACCGCTGGCGGCGCATCTTCTGGGGACAGATGAAAGAGCAGGGCGTCTTCCTCTCGCAGAACCAGTTCGAGTGTCAGTTCGTCAGCTACGGGCACATCGAGGCGGACGTCGAGGACACGCTCGAAGCGTATAAGGAAGCGCTGTAAGTCGATCGCAGCGACGCGACGACGAACTGTTATGGGGCGGGGCGTGGTTCGATATCGCAGGTGTCGACGACCCGAGCCGACCGCGACTGGGCGCGCATCCTGGAGCACCTCCTGTATCTCGTTCCCCCCGTCGCCGGGGTCGGTATCGTCGGCGTTCTACAGGACCTCGAACTCGGGGTTCCTGGTCTCAATCAGGTGCTGTTCCTGCTCGGAACCGCCGGCTATACGGTCCTCACGATCGGAATTACGGTCGCGATCGTCTGCGATGCGAGCCGCGTTCGGCGGCGGCCGAAAGCGAGCGGCAACTGGCGGCCCCGGCCCTGGCTCAACGGGCTCTTCGCGCTCGTCTGGGCCCCCGTCGCGGGCGTGGTCTATCTGGCCCGGCGACACAGATACTTCGGGACGCCGCCGGGGTGGTCCGGCTGGTGGCTCCTCGTTCTGGGCTCGCTGGTGGCGACACTCCTCGGAGCCGCCGTCGCAGCCATCGCGTACGTTCTCGCGATTCCGGGGCTGATCACGGCTGCAATCGGGCTGGCGAGCACGGTCGTCGTCGGTTCGTTCCCGGTCGCGATCCACCGGGATGCGGCGTACGTCTGCACGCAGCCGAACTCGTGGCGGCCGAACCCCGGGGTCTATCTGGGGCTCGCGTTTCTGAGCCTCCCCGTCGCGCCGCTGCAACCACTCCTTGCGGGGTACTATCTGTACAAGCGCCGAGCGGTAGTGGGCGAGTGAGAAGGCGCATCCGCATCCACACCCACCACCCCCCAGAGCAATCGGCCAGGGCGCGAAGACGGCTCAATCGGCCGTGACGATCGCATCCTCGTAACTGCCGAACTCCGCGAGGACAGCCTCCCGGTCGGCTTCGTCGACGTCGAACTCGGCCAGCGTGTCGTCCAGATGCGTCGCGATGGCGTCGAAGTCGGCCCGACCGATGTCGAGATCGGCGTGCACGGACTCCATATCCGCGCCCGTGTACTCGACCGGGCCGCCCGTGACCGCGCTGAGAAACTGCGCTTGGTGGGCGCGCTGTTGTTGCATGTCGACATCCTCGAAGAAGGGGGCGAGGCGCTCGTCGGCGAGAACGCGATCGTAAAAGTGGTCGACGACTGCGGTCAGCGCGTCCTCGCCACCGAGGCGCGTATAGAGCGTCTCTGTCATCTGAATCGATATTATCGACGGTTGATGATAAGTCCCGTCCCGAACATGTTATTCGAACCTGGTCAGTTCACCCGTTATCGGCCGTTTCGGCCGGCTTCCGCGACTTCCCGCGAGCTTCGTGACGATTCGGCAAGCCCCGACGACGGCCCCGGAACCGGACAGTGTAGCCAGCGCCGGACAAGCGTGCGCTTTTCATACCTCAGGCGAGGACTACTCCCTATGAGAACGCGTGGGACGTTGCGACTGGCGACACGGGGATCGGCCCTCGCCCGGCGGCAGGCCGCACTCGTGAAAGAAGCCCTCGAGAACCGCCGGTACGAGGTCGAACTCGTGACCGTCGAAACGACCGGCGACCAGATCCGAGACGAACTCATTCATCGCCTCGGCAAGACCGGTGCCTTCGTCCGCGAACTCGACGAACGGGTCCTCGACGGCGACCTCGACGGCGCGATCCATTCGATGAAAGACATGCCGACCGAACAGCCCGACGAACTCGTCACCGCCGCCATCCCCGAACGGGGCCGCCCGGGCGACCTCCTCGTCACGCCCGACGGCGCTTCCCTCGCGGAACTCCCGGACGGTGCAACGGTCGGTACCTCGAGTCTCCGCCGGCGCGCACAACTCCTGTCCGAACGGCCCGACCTCACCGTCGAACCGCTCCGCGGCAACGTCGACACCCGACTCGAGAAACTCCTCGCGCCCGCGCTGCAGGCCGAACACCAGGAACGTAGCGATGCCGACAAAGAACGGAAGGGAAATACGGGTAACGAGGACTTCGAACCGGAGTACGACCGCACCGTCGACGACTGGTTCGACGACCTCTCCGAACTCGAAAAGCAGGCCCTCGGCCGCGAGGTCGACACCGAGTACGACGCCATCGTCCTCGCACAGGCCGGCCTCGAACGCAGCGGCCTCACCCACTACGTCGACACCCAGGAACTCCCCACGTCGACGTTCGTCCCCGCCCCGGGACAGGGCGCACTCGCCGTCACCGCGACCGACGGCGAAACCGCACGCGAGATCCAATCCGCGATCGACCACCCGCGCAGCCGCGTCGAGACAACCGTCGAGCGAACCATCCTCGCCGAACTCGGCGGCGGCTGTATCGCCCCGATCGGTATCTACGCGATCGTCCAGGGCGAGTTCGTCCACACGAGCGTGAGCGTCTTCGACCGCGACGGCGAGGAATCGGTGACGGCGACCCGCGACCTGCCGATCGAAACCCACGCCGAAGCAGCCCGCGAGTTCGCCGCCGACCTCGCCGACCAGGGCGCTGCGGCGTTGATCGACACGGCGCGCGAGGACGCCGACGGAGACGCCGAGCCAAGTCAGGAGGACCAGCCGGAGGGGAAGTAGATGGGGCGCACGGCCGAATCCGAGTCCGGCGCCGAGCACGAACTCGAACCCGAGCCCGGCACCGTCTTCCTCGTCGGCAGCGGCCCCGGCGATCCCGACCTGCTCACGGTCAAGGCAAAACGCCTCCTCGAATCGGCCGACGTCGTCCTCCACGACAAGCTCCCGGGCCCGAAGATCATCGAAATGCTTCCCGAGGACCGCCGCGAGGACGTCGGCAAGCGCGCCGACGGCGAGCGCACGCCCCAGTCGGAGATCAACGAGCGACTGGTCGAACTCGCCCGCGAGGGCAAGTCCGTCGTGCGGCTCAAGGGCGGCGACTCGTTCGTCTTCGGCCGCGGCGGCGAGGAGGCCGAGTACCTCGCGGCCCACGAGATCCCGTTCGAGGTCGTCCCTGCTGTCACCTCCGCAATCGCGGCACCCGCCGTCGCCGGAATCCCGGTCACCCACCGCGACCACGCCTCGTCGGTCTCCTTCGTCACCGGTCACGAGGACCCGACGAAGGCCGAGTCGTCCGTCGACTGGGATGCCCTGGCCGCGACCGGCGGCACCATCGTCGTCCTGATGGGCGTCGGCCGGCTCCCCGATTATACGACCGCGCTGCTCGAGGCCGGCATGGCTCCCGAAACGCCGGTCGCGCTCGTCGAACGCGGCACCTGGCCCGGACAGCGAGTGGCCACGGGAACGCTCGAAACCATCGTCGACGTGCGCGATGAGAAAGATATCTCGCCGCCGGCCGTGACCGTGATCGGCGACGTTGCGGGCACCCGCGAGTCGGTCGTCGAGTTCATCCGGAACGAGTACAGGGAGACAGCCGATGAGGAGACTGGAGGAAACCGATGAGCGACGCCACACCGCTGGAAACGGAGACACAGACACCGACCGTCGCCGTCTTCCGCCCTGACGACGAACGCCTCGCGGCGGCGGCCGACCGCCTCGAATCCCTCGGCGTCAGACCGCTTCCGGACCCGATGCTCGCCGTCGAACCGACCGACGCCGTCCCGCGAACCGACGCCGACTACGCCGTCCTCACGAGCAAGACCGGAGCCGAACTCGTCGCCGACGCGGGCTGGAACCCCGGCGACGCGACCGTCTGTGCGATCGGCTCCGCGACGGCCGACGCGCTCCGCGAGGCAGGCTACGCGGTGGATCGCGTCCCCGACGAGTTCACCTCGAGCGGCCTCGTCGCCGAACTCGCCGCGGAGATCGACGGCGCGCGCGTCGAGGTCGCCCGCAGCGATCACGGCAGCGACGTGCTGCTCGAGGGCTTCGAGAGCGCGGGCGCGTACTGCCACGAAACCGTCCTCTACCGGCTGGTCCGCCCGGAGGGCAGCGGCGCGTCGACCGCCGCGGCCGCCGCGGGTGAACTCGATGGGGCCTGTTTCACCTCGTCGCTGACCGTCGCGCACTTCCTCGAGGCCGCCGCGGAACGGGGCGTTCGCGAGGAGGCACTCGCGGGACTCGAGGAAGCCGTCGTCGGCGTCATCGGCGAGCCGACCCGAGAAACCGCAGCGGAGCACGGCCTCGCCGTCGATCTCGTCGCGAGCGAAGCAACCTTCGAAACGCTGGCCAGCGAGACGGTCGACGCGGTGACCGAACGGAATCGCGACTGACCGCCCACGAGCACGACACGGCCCCCGCTGCGAGCCGAGGACCGCAGGTTTATCCCCGAAGCCGACCCACAGTCGACCGATGGCTGGCCCGATCCCCGAACTCGAGGAACGCGCGACTGCGTGCGCACGGCGACTCGCCGACGCCGACCGCGTCCTGCTTGCCTCCCATATCGACGCCGACGGACTGACGAGCGCTGCGATTGCCTCGCAGGCGCTCGAGCGCGCGGGTATTCCCTTCGAAACCGTCTTCGAGAAACAACTCGACGCGGACGCGATTGCCGCAATCGCGGCGACCGAGTACGACACCGTCCTCTTTACGGACTTCGGGAGCGGCCAGCTCGACGAAATCACCGTCCACGAGGACGAGGGCGCGTTCACGCCTATCATCGCGGACCACCACCAGCCGGCCGACAGCGAAACGCACTATCACCTCAACCCGCTCCTGTTCGGCATCGACGGCGCATCTGAACTCTCCGGCGCGGGCGCGAGTTACGTTCTCGCACGGGCGCTCGCGGACGTTTCGGGGCAAACGGCGGAGCGGACGATGACGACGGACGGCGGCGCAGCCGCCGCCCGCGCCGACAACCGCGACCTCGCAGCCCTCGCCGTCGTCGGCGCAGTCGGCGATATGCAAGCCGCCGGCGGCGAACTCTACGGCGCGAACGAACGAATCGTCGCCGAGGGCGTCGACGCCGGCGTCATCGAAACCAGCACGGATCTCGCACTCTACGGCAAACAAACCCGCCCGCTCCCGAAACTCCTCGAGTATGCCACCGATGTCCGCATCCCCGGGATTTCGGGCAGCGAACGCGGTGCGCTTTCGTTTCTCGATGACCTCGATCTCGAGTTGAAACGGACGGGTGGCGGGGACAACACCGGTACCAGCACCAGCACCAGCACCAGCACCAGCGACGGCAACTGGCGGCGCTGGGCGGAACTCTCCGGCGACGAAAAGCAAACCGTCGCCAGCGCCCTCGTCAAACGCGCCGTCTCCCGCGGCGTCCCCGCCTCGAAAATCGACCAACTCGTCGGCACCGCCTACGTCCTCAGTGAAGAACCCGTCGGCACCGAACTCCGCGACGCCAGCGAGTTCTCGACGCTGCTCAACGCGACCGCGCGCTACGACCGCGCCGACGTCGGCCTCGGCGTCTGTCTCGGCGACCGTGACGAGGCCCTGGACCGAGCCCGCACCCTCCTGCGAGACCACCGGCGAAACCTCTCGAACGGCATCGAACTCGTCACCGAGGAGGGCGTCACCCACGCGGACAACGTCCAGTGGTTCCACGCGGAGGATCGCATCCGCGAAACCATCGTCGGCATCGTCGCCGGGATGGCGATGGGCAACGCGGGCATCAGCCGCTCCAAGCCGATCATCGCCTTCGCCGACAAACGCGACGAGGCAGGCTCGGATGCGCCAGATAAGAACGATTCGGAAAAGCACGAGCAAACCCAGGACGTCAAAGTCTCGGCCCGCGCCACGCACAGCCTGACCCGCCAGGGACTCGACCTCTCGGCCGTCATGAGCCAGGCCGCACGGGCCGTCGGCGGCGACGGCGGCGGCCACAACGTGGCGGCCGGCGCAACCGTCCCGAAGGGCGAAGAACGGGCGTTCGTCGACCGCGCCGACGAACTCGTCGGCGACCAGCTATCCTGACCGCTCCATCGACGCCGGAACCGTCGGCACGAGCGGCGCGTGCGAGGTCAGTACGAACGCCGACTTCCGAACCGCTCCCTTGGCGTACTGCACCGAACTCTTGTGGATCGGCGTTCGCTTCCCTCGAATCTGTGTCCGGCCCTCGAGAATGGCCTGGACGAGGTCATCACCGTCAATATCGGCCTTCGTCGGCGTTCCGTTGTCCGTCTCGGGCGTCACGCGTACCTCAGTGTACGCCTTCCCGACGTTTGGCAGGTAGTGTGCGTCACTCGCGCCGATTTCGGGATACTCACGCCGGCGAGCGAACGTCCGCGCGCGGCGATTCCGGTAGCCGGTAAAGAGCATCGAGTTGTAGGTCTCGATCGCATCTGCATCCCGGATGCGGCGTTTGCGAACACCGTGGCGACTTCGCTGGAACGGGTGTGGGACAATCGCGATGCCGCCGAGTTCTCGAACGGCGGCGACAGTGTCCATGAACGGCTGGCCAGGGTCGGGGCGTTCGTCGACACCGATTGCGAGCAGATGGCCGTGTCGCGTCGACACCTCGACGCCTGGAATCCCGAGCAGCCCGTACTCGGGAGCAAGCGCGGCGGCGCGGCGCGATTCGCCGATCTCGTCGTGGTCGGTAATAACAACGCCGTCGAGATCGATGTCGGCAGCGTGTTCGAGAATGAGTTCGACCGGCTCGTGGCCGTCGTAGGAGTCGTCCGAGTGAACGTGAAAGTCGATCGTGAAGGGAATCGGCGCTGTCATGAGGACCGGGGATGCACACGTGTACTGTCGATAGAAGCTTAAACGCTCGGTTGCGAGCAGGATCGACTGTATCCGGATTCTATATCGCAATATGGAGTTTATGAGATGAAGGTTCCCTGCTGATACGACTCAGAGTCGGCGGTCAGCGGTTACACCGTACCCGAGCCGTCACGCACAATCAGCCCGATGGCGACCGGTTCTCCGGGACGAAATCCGAAAACGAGATCTTGCCCAGCGTCTCCATCACTTCGATCGGGTCCGACGGCCGCTCGACCGAGTCGTGAACTCGATGCATACACTTGAGCAAGCCGCTGACTGCAGCACTCCGGTTCGAGACACGAGCAATCGCCTCGGAAACCGTACTATCACCGAGCAAGTACCGATAGCGAAGTTCCCAGTACCCACAGAGTCCAAAGCCAGGATGAGACTGCGCCGCTTCCGTCCGATTAGCCACCAACACGATCGACGACTGGCCGTGATGGTACACAAACCGACCGTCACCGTACTCGGTCGGCCCCCAGTCCGGCGGGAGTTTCTCCCAAGGAATGGGGTGCGTATCCAGTGGCATAGTCGACAGTATCGCCACTGAATAAGGAGTTCGTTCCGCTTGCGTACGCACGCCGCCTTCTAGGGACCGCCTACAATATCAACCGCTGAGAGTATAGTCTTCGTCACAACGACCATCGCGAATACCGACCCGGGACAACCGTCCGACTTTTGTCCTCACTCGCGTTCGGATACGATATGGCAGACACGAACACCGAGTTCGACCCCGAAAAGTTCGAGGACAAGTATGCGAACTACTTTCCCGAACTCCAGCAAGCCTACAAGAACGCGTTCAACCGAATGAACGACCGCTACGACTCCGAACTCGTCCACGCAATCGACCAGCAGGTGTTAAACGAAAGCGAACCCTTCTACGAGGGCGACGGCGAGTTCCGCGTCGAACTCCCCGACGACCCCTACGACCGACTTACCGGCACTATCGTCGAACGGGACCGATTCGAAGACGTTCTAGACAGCCACGTCGATGCCATCGAAACCGAACTCGAACGCGTCTTCGGATTTGCCTGAGCGGCGCGACGATGGGGACCGACGGAAGGTTTAGGGAGGCTCAGCCCTAACGGCGAGATATGAGTACCGAAACCCAAGGCGGAGACGACCTCGAAGACCGTGTCGCGAACTTCCTGCGACGAAACTTCCCACAGATCCAGATGCACGGCGGGAGTGCGGCGATTCAGGACCTCGACCGTGAAACGGGTGAAGTCTCGATCGCCCTCGGCGGTGCCTGCAGTGGCTGCGGTATCTCGCCGATGACGATCCAGGCGATCAAGAGCCGGATGGTCAAAGAGATCCCCGAAATTGAGCAGGTCAACGCCCAGACCGGAATGGGCGGTGGCGACGACATGGGCGGTGGCATGAGCCCGTCGTTCCCCGGCGAAACCGTCGATGACGACGGCGAGGCCGACGAAGGTCCCGAAGCGCCGTTCTAATCGGTCACGACCGGTTTCTGCGTGCCGCAAGCGTATTGCCCGTTCTCACCGTTGCTGCGGGTCGCTTTTCATCCATAGAGTCTCTCCGATCCTTCTATCGCCTTCTATCGCCTTCTATCGAAGCCCACACCCGTGCTCCCACGTTTCAAGCAACGCAGTGAGCGTCCGATTCGTCGGTACCGAAACGCCCAGTTCGTCGGCGCGCTCGACCACATAGCCGTTGATCGCATCGATTTCCGTCCGCCGGCCCGCACGGACATCCTGCGCCATCGAAGACGAGTTCAGCGCGGTCCGTCGTGCCACGCGAGTCATCGTCTCGACGGCCGTCTCGTCCGAGAGGGAAACGCCGTCAGCCCGGGCAACGTGGGCTGTTTCCCGGGTGGCTGCGCGTGCGAGTTCAGTAGCAGGATCGGCGAGCACGGCCTCGTTTTTCGTTCCGGTGAGCGCCGTTAGCGGATTGATACCGGCGTTAACAGCGAGTTTCCGCCAGAGTCGGGTCGGCATATCGCTCGCGACGGTCGTTTCGAGCGGGCTCAGCGCGAACGCCTCGCCGATTCGGTCGGCAAGTGGGGTCGATCCACCCGATCGCGGGCCAAGGATAACCTCGCCCAGTCCGGTGCACTCGACGACGCCGGGCTCACGCAATAGCGCCCCGTAGGTTGCCGTTCCGGCCAGAACTGGAACGTCAAGCCGGCCCGCGAGCGTCGCCTCGTTTCCCATCCCGTTTTGGAGCGAGAGCACGGCGTCGAACGAGCCGGTCGAGAGTGCATCAGCAGCCGCTGCCGTGTCGAAGGATTTGACCGTCACGACCGCGAGTTCAGCTGTGAGTTCGGTTCCGTCCGTGACCGCGGCGGGAGCGACGGTCTCGCTGAACTCGCCCGCGAGTTGCAGGCCGTCCGTCCGTACCGCGCTCGCGTGTGGGTCGCGGGCGACGAGCGTCACCTCGTGTGCACCAGGCTGTGCAAGGAGTCCACCGACGAGACTGCCGAGGCTCCCGGCCCCGAAGACCACGATCTCCATACCGTCTGTAGCGCACCGGACGCGATAAAAACGCTCGTCTCAGTCCTCGGTCCAGTAGTACAGGTCCTCGCGCTCGGTGCCACAGGATGGACACCGCTCCGGCAGTTCGCTGTCGAGTTCGTCCATCGCTCCGCACTCGAGACAGCGCCACATCAGATGGGCCTCGCCGAACTCGTGGCCGGAGCGGACGTGTTCAATGCTCAGCCCCTCGATACCGTCTCGAATCGTCACGTAGAACCCCTCCTCGTCGAAGCCGCGAATGCGACCGACGGGGGATCCATCTTCGCTGTAGACGGTGGTACCGAAGCCGAGCCGAGGATTTTGTTGTTCCTCACTCATGTGGGTTGCTACCACTCGGAGGCGTATAAACCCAGTTCCGTACGAAGACGTCCTGAATATCCGGTTTACGAGAAATACTCGTCTCAGGGGGCGTTCGACATAAACCAATTATAGCGATACAAAATAGGTGGCCGAAGACGGGCACGTCAGAAATAATCGCTTGGTCTTCGGTATCGCAGTAGGTAGTAGCGCGATTTCGGTGTGCAGTCTCGGTGCTGAAATCGAAAACGGAGGTTCGGGAAGAAGGGATGCTTATTGGCCGTCAATCGGCGAGGTAATAGGAGTTATAGAACAGTAGCAGGCCGATGAATGCAGCGACGAATGCCATTGTTGCAATCGCGTATGCGACTATTCCCTCAATACCTACGATAGATACGACCGTGAGCGTTGCTATTCCAGCGATGAAGAAGGCACCGACGAGGAATAAGACGTTGCCGAGGTAAGGGGGTTCATCGGCCGTTTCGTTGGGGACCATAGTCGGAATATACGCCATTTAGGTATAGTGTTTCTGTCACTCTCTTTGAAGCAACGCTGTCTGATACTGTACGACCGGTACGTAGCGGGTGTTCGAGACCCCGTTCCGAATAACGAACCGCACTACTATCGACTACTACGATTCGCTTTCGTATGAGTTCATGGCGTTCAGCAAACTGCACACGTCCTTCTACGCGTGGGTGAAGACCCACACGCTCCAGTTGGCATGGGATTGCCGCGAAAAGTGTCTCTGTCTCCTCACTCAGTTCCCACTATCTGCCGCGGTTTCGGATTTCAGTTGCGCACGACCGCTAGACGAACTGTGAATACTACCACAATACAGCGGGTATTTCGAGGAACACGAGTTCGAGAGTGAGAGGGTGTAAGGGTGAGAGGGTGTGAGAGGGTGTAAGGGTGAGAGGCGTGGTTTGCGACCGGCTACATGAAGTCCTCGATACCCGACTGTTTGTTCTTGTCGTTCTCGAAAACACTCTCGAGTGACTTCTCGAGGACCTCCAGACGCTGTTTCGTATAATCGCGGCAGTCGTACTCCTCCGCGACCTGGATCGCCGTCTGCATGTACTTGTTGACCGACCCTTCGTGAACGGTGAGGTTGACCCGGCCACCGCACTCACGACAGTCTCCGGTCAGGGGCATCCGGCGGAACTTCTCGCCGCAGTCGAGACAGCGCGTCTCCTGGCGAGAGAACGCCCGCAGGTTTCCGATCAGGTCCGGCAGGAAATGATACTCGATAACCCGCTCTGCAACGTCGGTTTCGTCGACGGCCGCTAGTTTCCGCGAGAGTTCGAGTTGGGCGTCCATCTTGTCCATCATCGAGCCCAGGGTCTTGTACGCCGAGAGGTCGGGCCCCATCGCGATGTTCGACGTGTCGTGAGTGTGGGAGAAGCCGGTGTACTCCCCGTCGGTCCCCAGCGTGTCCTCGCCGATCCGGATATCGACCGACTCGGGATCGGCCTGCTCCAGCGTCGCAAGGTAGAACTCGCGGGGGTACTGCGAGACGATGTCCATGTTGTGGGCTTCGTCGTCGATCTCGGCGGGATCGATGCGCGAGGACATGACGAGGGGGGCGTCCATGCGCCCGCCGCGCTTGTCGGGAAGGAAACTCCGACTGAAGTTGAGCAGTCCGTCCATGAGAAGCATGACGCAGTCCTCGTCCCCGTCACAATTGCGCCGTTTCGCGGCGTGAAAGTACGGGTGTGCGTATCCAACTGCGGCGCTCGTGAATCCGATCACTCTTCCGACAGTCGCGGCACTCGTGTGGGGTGCCATGCCGAATACGAGTTCGCCGACGAGTTCGTCGCGGTCCTCGAGTTCGTAAAACGGTTCGAGACCGTAGTACTGCTCTAAGAGGTCGTCGATGAAGTCGGCGGTCTGGAGCATATGCTCGGCCGCGCCGTCGGAGAGGACGATATCCTGGACGTTGAGTTCGACCAGTTGGTCCTCGTGCGTGAGCGGGTCGCCGTGGACGTCCTCCGTGTACCCAAGCGCCTGCAGTTGCCCGACATCGATGTCGAGTTCGCTCGCGCGGACGGACGTGACCGGGAGGTCGGTCATGTCGTAGCGGACGGTGCCGTCCTTGAACGCCGACACGTCGTGTTTGGCCCGGAGAATCCCCTTCTCGATGGGTTCTGGGATCTTGGTTGACGAGGTGAGTCCCTTGACGCCCTTGAGGATCTCGAAGGCGTTCTCGCGCTCGCCGACGGCTTCGAGAGCACTTCTGAACTCGTCGTTGATGTCGATCTCGCGAGGTTCGACGCAGGTGCCGTCGACCTCACAGCGGTCGCACTCGACGCGACCCGCATCGTCGGGCTCGAGCGATTGGTCGCAATCCGGACAGCGGTAGTCGGGTTCGGTCCGGGTCTCACAGTCCGGACAGCGGTTCTTGAACGTCTCCGTGCCGCAGTTCGGACACTGCTGGCGGCCGATCCGAAGCTCGACGACGCCGGGCGTATCCGACATCGTCTCGGCGTGTTTGGCCGCGTCGGCGACGTTTCGCTGTGCGCCGCCGGCCTCGCCGATCGGAAACAGGGTGTGGACCGGCGGGCTCAGGTCTCGGCGCTCTGACTTCTCTGGGCGGCCCATCCGGTTGCCGATCCGGGTCGGCGCGCGCTCGCGAATTTTGATGGGAGCGACCTCGTTGACCGCCTCGATAGCGTTCGCGCCGTCGGGTTCGTCCTCGTGACTCCAGGTCCGCGCGCGCTCTGAAAGGTCGGCGTCGGTCCAGGTGCGTTCGAGTTCGATCGCGGTCGCGGCGTCCGTCTCGGCCGTCGCCGGATCAGTGGCCGGCCCATCGCCGCTCGCCGCCGACCGCGAGGCCCCATCGGTCGCCGTCCGACGGATCTCGCAGCCGAGCGATCGCGCGAGCGGCCGCCAGTCGTCGATCTCGATCCGGTCCTCGCGCTGGCGGTGTTCGATGACGATCGTCTCGAGCGCGTCGCAAACGGCGTCGCTGAACTCGAGGACGAGCGTGTCGTCGGTGTCGGTGTCGGTGTCGTTGCTGTCGTCGTTCCCGCCAGCCCCAGCGTCGCCCTCGCTCTCGACTCGCCCCGCTGCCACCGCTTTCGCGAGCGTACAGAAATCCGCGACGGCGAGATCGTGCCAGAGATACGTGTACTCGGGATGTAACGGCGCGTCGAAGTCGGTGGCCCACGCGAGGGCCTCCTCAGGATCGGGATGCTCGAGATCGACACGCGGATCGTCCTCGAGCGCCTGTACGTCCGCGCCGGCGGCTTCGAGGTCCTGAATCCACCACTCGGGCGTATAGGAGGCGGGTGCGAGCGGGTGGTTGTTCTCGATGAACTCGCCGTAGTTGACGAGGTATTCGCCGAGATCGAGGATCTTCTCGACGCCGTTTCTGATCTCCTTGGCCGCCGCCGGATCGTCGATCTGGCGGACATCGCCGTTTGCGAGTTTCACGGTCGGTCCTTCGATGGAGTCGACGGGGACGACGCCGGCGGCCTTGCCGGGCCGTTCGGTCTTGATCTGCGTCCCGGTCGCGAGGAAGTCGTCGACGAGGTGCATCGCGGCGGGGTGGACGCCGGCGGTCGCGAAGCCGTGGTTGCGCGAGCGGCCGTATCGAAGGCGAAAGCCACCTTTCGCGCAGGGGTGGGAGAAGACGGGGCGGCCGGCGATCAGGTCCCGAAGGAACTTCTTCGATTCGCCGACCCGCGGAGGGCCCGCTGGATCGTCCGTGTCAGCCGATTCGTCCCCGTCGGCGTTCGCTGGGACTTCCTCGTCGTCTTTGGCGGCGTCGTCGTCCGTCGCGCCGTCAGCCCCGATCTCACTCTCGTCCTCATCGCCGGCTTCGTCTTCGGTGCCCGCGTCGGCGTCGTCGCTCGTAGCCGCGTAATTGCCGTCGATGAGATCCTGGAGCCACGGCCAGTCGATCTCGTCGAGGTTTCGCGTGTAGCGCTGGATCTTCGGTGCCTTGAGCGCGATCCCCTCGCCCAGAACGAGACACATGCCGCCGCGAGCGCTGTTGGTATCGACCCGTTCTAGATCGCGAAAGCCGGAGACCTCCTCGTCGCCCGTCGCCTCCCCGTCTAACATGATCGGGAGGTGCTTTGCGATGAACTTCGCCTCCTTGTCCTTCGGACAGTACTGCAGACCGGTCTCCTTGTGGTAGAGGGCGATCTCCTCTGCGTAGCGTTCGACTTCCTCCTCACGAGTATCGTACTGGTCGATGCCGACGAGCGCGCGCGTATAGTCGGCGACGAGCACCGAAAGCGCCTGTGCCGTCCCGCCAGCCGAGCGGATCGGCCCGGCGTAGTAGACGTTGACGAACTCGGTGCCGTCGTCGTTCGGCAGTATTTCGACCCGATCGATGCCCTCGATCGGAGCCGCGACGACACCCTCGGTCAACAGGGCAACCGCCGTCCGGACCGCCCCCTCGATCTTGCCGGCTTTCGTCTCGTAGTCGCCGACGCGACCCTCCGCGAAGTCCTCCGCGAGTTCGAGTGCGGCTTCCTCGCGACTCATCTCGCCTTCGAGTTCACGAACGCGGTCGGCGACGCCGTCGATGCCGAGGATGTTCTCGACGCGGTCGGCCATGTCTCTGGCGGTCGGGATTTCGACTTCGGGTTCGGGATCGCCGCCGCGTTGCTTGGCGCGTTCGGCGACGTCGAACGCCTCGTCGAGCTGGGATTCGAGTCGGTCGAAGTACTGTTCGTCTTCCGCGCGCATTTCAGAGCCAGAGGTCGAGTTCAGTAGTGTCGTCGTACTCGCGGACGAGTTCGTCCTCGAAGACGCGCATGTGGACCTCGCCGGCCCAGACGGTGGCTTCGTTCAGGTGGCCGGCGTAGGTGGTGCCGTCGGGATCGGAGAGGACGGCGTGGGTGTGGGCGAAGCGCTCACCCTCGAGCAGAGAGACGTTACCGACGCAGCTCGCGACTTCGAGGGGCTCGTCGAACTCGATCGGATAGTACTCGCACTCGTCCTGGTCGTAGAACCAGAGTTCGGCGTCCTGGACGGCACCGAGGGCGGTAAACCAGGCGGCGTCGGCCTCGACATCATCCGCGAGGGCCTCGATTTCGGCGCGCCAGTCCGCGCCGGTGTCGAGGCGCGCGACGTACTCGGCTGCGGTGTCGACGGCTCGGTAGTTCATACGGCGATACTGTATGTGCCGATGGAAAAAGATCACTGTTCCTGCTAACTGAACCGGTAGTCCGCCGTACGAAGCGGTGCCGTCTGTCGGATGGTCCTGGCCTGTACCGTCCGTTTCGGCGCTCTGTGTCGGGCGGTTCGACCGGTCGGTGGACCCGCTGTAAAACGATCGCCACAGCTGATACTGTCGGACAGAACGACGTGAAGAGTGGTCGCTCCGCTGGGGCCGTCGCCGGTGGAGGCATCCGCAGAACGCATGCGTTCTGCTGGGCATCGCAAACCGACGGGTTGCGCAACGGCCGCGGATTCGCGACTAACTTCGTATTGACTTCTATCCAACATATGAACGCGGGTCGAATGGACAACCGTCCGCCGGAGCGGCGGAGATGTCCACATTCATCCGACGCTCGACAATACTGGTTATCAGAGCGCACTAAAAGACGTGTAAAAGCCCATTACGGCAGGTGGATCGAGAGTATCGTCGTTATTCGTCCGGTTTGGGTGAGGATAACAAAGAGTCGATGACAGAGTATCTCGAGAGGATGGTACGGAAGTCACCATATGTCACCCGGCGCCGGGTTCTCGCATCGGGAACGGCGGCATCAGCGGTGGCACTCGCAGGGTGCATCGGGGGGGATGGCGATGACGACGACGGAGACGAGCTCATCGATCCGTCGGATTATGATTACGAGCGGGAAGAGCCGGACGACGAGGAAGCCGCACGCCAGAGTACGATCGAATATACCCAGGAACTGGAGCGAGACGAGGACTTCGATCCGATCCACTCCAACGACGCCTACAGCGTCCAGGTCTCGAATCTGGTGTTCGACGGCCTCTACGAGTGGGACGACGGACTCGGACTCGAGCCGAAAGTCGCCACGGACATGCCCGACGTCGAGCGCGACGGCACGCGCTATCTCTACGAGATCAACGAGGGCATCGAGTTCCACAACGGTGAGGAACTCACCGCCAGCGACGTGGCCCACTCGTTCATGGCCTTCCAGGAAGAAGACAGCGTCAACCTGGCCCAGTACGAGATGGTCGACTCCGCGGAGGTCATCGACGACTACCAGGTGCAGGTCGACCTCGCCTACCCGTACGGGCCGTGGGAACTCCAGACGATGGCGATCTCGGTCGTCCCCGAAAGCGAACGCGAAAGCGAATCCGACCGCGAAGAGTTCAACACGAACCCGGTCGGTTCGGGCCCGTTCGTCTTTAGCGACTTCGAGTTCAACGAGTACGTCACGCTCGAACGAAACGAGGACTACTGGGACGAGCCACAGCCGTACCTCCAGGAGATCACGTTCGTCGACAACGTCGACGCGGCGAGCCGAATCGGCGAGATCCGGGCCGGCGACACCGACGCGATCGCCGACGTGCCGAACGACGACTGGAGCGAACTCGAGGACGACGACGGCATTCGCGTCCACATCAGCGAGAGCCCGTCGTACATGCACCTGACCTTTAACTGTCGCGACGACGCGCCGACGAGCGACCCCGACGTGCGGCGGGGGATCTGTCACACCTTTTCGATGACGGACTTCGTCGAGTCGCGGCTGCCGAACGTGGCACAGCCGTTGTCCGCGCCGATCCCGCCGATCACCAACGAGCAGTGGGACTTCCCGCTCGACGACTGGCAGGAAGAGTACTATCCGGGGTACGATCCGGATCAGGCCGAGGAGTTGCTCAACGGCGCGGTCGACGACGACTGGAGTCCGACGATCGTCGCGCCGGGAGACCACCGCGGCGACCTGGCGGAGCGGATCGTCACGCGACTCAACGAGATCGGGTACGACGGCGCGCAAGCCGAAACGCTCGACTTCGGGACGCTGCTCGACCGGACCGTCTACAACGAGGAACCCAGCCCGGACGACTTCCAGGCATACCTCCTCGGCTGGACCGGCGGCCCGGACCCCGACGCGTACCTGTACAACCTCTATCACGAGAGCCAAACGGGCATTAACCAGGCGCACTTTTACGAGGGAAGCGACTCCTTCCACGACGACATCGCCGAGGCGCGCGAACTCGCCGATCAGGAGGAACGCTACGCCCTCTACGAGGGAGTCATGGTCGAGATCCTCGAGGAACTGCCGTCGTTGCCGGCGTACTCGTTCCACAACACCATGGCCTCGCGCGATTACGTCAAGGATCTGCACGCACACCCGATGGTCCAGCAGAACCCACGCGTCGTCTCCGAGTACGGAAACGTCTGGACCGACAACTGACGCGCTCGGCGACGAGCGCGAACTCGCGGGTCGCGAGAATCGAGCCGACCTCCGAAATCGAGAGCCGCCAACCGAAATCTGAAACACGACACGACAAATGGGACTCCTTCGCTATACGGCAGGTCGCGTGGTACAGGCGATTCCCGTGTTGATCGGGATCACCGTAATCACGTTTATCCTCGCGAATCTGGCCCCGGGTGACCCGGTGCGACTCATGTTGCAGGGCCAGGAGGTCAATCAGGAGGTTATCGCGCGTATCGAACGCCAGTACGGCCTCCACAGGCCGCTCCACGAGCGGTATCTGACGTACATGGGCAACGTTCTACAGGGCGATCTCGGCCACAGTATCCATCGGGATCGGCCCGTCACGGCGCTGCTCGCCCAGCGGGCCGGACCGACGCTCATGCTGGTTCTGTCGGCGTACGTGTTCGCCCTCGCGACCGCGATTCCGCTCGGGATCATCGCGGCGACGCGGCGAAACGAGCCGACGGATCACGTCTCCCGGATCGTCGCGCTGATCGGCGTGAGCACGCCCTCGTTCTGGATCGGCATCGTGCTGATCCTGATCTTCGCGATCCAGCTCGGCTGGCTGCCCTCGAGCGGGCTGGTGTATCCGTGGCGTAGTCCTGACCAGTACGGCTACAGCGGCTATCCCGAATTAGCGTATCAGACGATACGACATCTGCTGTTGCCGATGATCGCACTCGGCACGCTTCAGATGGCGACGCTGATGCGCGTCGAGCGGACGCAGATGATCGAGTCGCTGCAGGGTGAGTACGTCAAACTCGCGCGAGCGTACGGCGTTCCGGAGCGAACGATCCTTCGGAAGCACGCCTTCCAGGTGGCTCAGCTCCCGATTATCACGATCATCGGGCTCAATCTCTCGACGGCGCTCGGCGGTGCCGTGCTCACGGAGTACGTCTTCAACATCAACGGCATCGGACGGCTGTTCCTGGAAGCGATCCAGAGCCTCGACTACCAACTGATCATGGGGATCACGATCGTGATCGGGACGATGTTCGTCGTCGGCGTCATCATCACGGACATCTCCTACGCGTACATCGATCCCCGCGTCACCTACGGAGAGCACGACTGAGCATGACAGGAATAGGCGAACGGACTGATCGCAGGTCCGACCACGACCACAGCCACGACGAAGGAGGTGCGTAAGCATGGCACTCGGCGAAGCGCAGATGGACGAGAGCCACGGGCCGTCAGAGGACGTCGAGGCCGAATACGGCTGGCGCTACACGTTCTCGAAGGTGATGGAGGATACGACTGCGCGGTGGGGGCTGTACGTCGTGGCGCTCGTCCTGCTCATCTCGACGTACACGTTCATCGACAGCAACCTCTCACAGCTCACGTTCGGTGCCTTCTCCGACTTTACGTTCGCGGAGACGCTCCCCATCTTCGACCATCCCGAGCGAATACCGCCACCGGGTGAGGGCGAGGAGAACATGCCGCCGGCGTTTCACGCCGACGGGTCGCTGAGCAATCCGCTCGGAACCGACCCGAGCGGTCGCGACTACTTCACCAGGATCGTCTACGGCGCACAGGTCTCCGTCAGCGTCGGCATCGTCTCGACGCTGATCGGCTTCGTCGGCGGGACGATCATCGGCGCAGTTTCGGGATTCTACGGCGGCCGCGTCGACGACGCGCTCATGCGGATGGTCGAAACGGTGTACGCGATTCCGCCGCTGATCCTCATCATCGTCTTCACGGTGTTCGTCAGCGGCGGCAGCCCGGACATCACCTACGCCATCCTCGGCGTCGGAATCACGTTCATCCCCGTCTTCGCCCGGATCATCCGCAGCGAAGTGCTGTCCGTCCGCGAGATGGACTACATCGAGGCCGCGAAGGCCTCCGGCGTCAAGAACCGCAACATCATCCGCAGACACGTGATCCCGAACAGCTTCGCGCCCGTTCTCGTCTACGCGACGCTCCAGATCGGCGTCACGATCCTCATCGTCGCCGGCCTCTCCTTCCTCGGCTACGGGGCACAGCCGCCGACGCCTGACTGGGGTCAGATGCTCAACACCTCCCACGGCTACATGCACTCGAACGTCTGGCTCTCGATCTGGCCCGGCCTCGCGATCCTGGTGACGATTATGGGCTTCAACCTGTTCGGCGACGGCCTGCAAGACGCGCTCGATCCGCGAATCAACGACTGAGAGACAGACCATGACCGCTATCCAGACTCCACCCCCGACTCCCACACCGATCCCACACCACCGATGAGTTCACGTTCAGACCCACTCCTTCGCGTCGAGAACCTCAAGACGCAGTTTTTCACCGACGCCGGCACCGTCCGCGCCGTCGACGGCATCTCATTCGAGGTCTACGAGGGCGAAATCGTCGGCCTCGTCGGCGAGAGCGGAGCCGGCAAGAGCGTCGCCTCGATGAGCCTCCTCCGGCTCGTCGACTCCCCCGGCCAGATCGTCGACGGCGAAATTACGTACAAGGGAGAAACCATCTTCGGACTCGAGGAGGGCCCCGACGGCGACCTCCGCGAGCGCGAGGACATGCTGACAAACGAGGAGGTTCGGACCCGCATCCGGGGCAACGAGATCGCCGTCATCTTCCAGGATCCGATGGAATCGCTCAACCCCGTCTTCACCGTCGGCAGTCAGCTCCGCGAGTTCATCGAACTCAACCGCGAGCTGTCGAGCGACGAGGCGCGCCGGGAGGCGGTCGACATGCTCCGCGAGGTCGGCATTCCCGATCCGGCGGAGCGCTACGAAGAGTACCCTCATCAGTTCTCCGGCGGGATGCGCCAGCGCGTGCTCATCGCCATGGCGCTCGCCTGCGAGCCGAACCTCATCATCGCGGACGAGCCGACGACGGCGCTCGACGTGACGGTCGAGGGCCAGATCATCGACCTCGTCGACGATCTCCAGGCGAAGTACGGGACGAGTTTCATCTGGGTCACCCACGACATGGGCGTCGTCGCCGAAATCTGCGACCGGGTGAACGTGATGTACCTCGGCGAGATCGTCGAGCAAGCGCCGGTCGACGAACTGTTCTACGACACCAAACACCCCTACACCGAGGCGCTTCTGAACTCGATGCCCCGACCCGACCGGACCGTCGCTGAACTCGATCCGATCAGGGGGGTGATGCCGGAGGCGATCAACCCGCCCGCAGGCTGTCGATTCCACCCGCGCTGTCCGGACGCGCGGGAGGCGTGCAAGCGGATCCATCCCGAAAACAGGGAGGTCGCCAGGGCCGACGGGCAGCCGCATCGAGCGGCCTGCATCAAACACGACGTGTTCGGCGACGAGTACGAGGAGAGCGTCCCGCTCGAGGGGCGTGCACAGGAGACTGCTGCGAGTGCGACTGATGGCGGCGAAAGCGAAGGGAGTGGGGTCGAGAGTCGGAGTCAGAGCGGAAGTGAGAGTGGGAGTACAAGCAAAACCGGTAGTCGGCACGGAGGTGACGACCGTGAGTAAGAGTTCACCCGACGGCCAACTCGGGTCCGAAATGACGGGCGAGACGGTCCCGTACGGCGAGACGCTGATCGAGGTCGAGGGATTGAAGAAGTACTTCTCGCAGAGCGGGGGACTGTTGCCGGGAATCTCTCTCGATACGGATCAGTTTCCGCCGATCAGCGTCGGCGAGGAACGGGTTCAGGCCGTCGACGACGTGAGTTTCGACATTCGGCGCGGCGAAACGCTCGGGCTCGTCGGCGAATCGGGCTGTGGCAAGAGTACGCTGGGGCGGACGATTCTACGATTGCTCGAGCCGACCGCGGGGACGATTTCGTTCAAAGGCGAGGATCTGGCGACGCTCAGCGGGGAGGATCTGCGCACCAAGCGCTCGGAAATCCAGATGATCTTTCAGGACCCGCAGGCCTCGCTCGATCCGCGGCTGACGGTTGGCCAGATCATCGAGGAGCCGATGCGCGCCCACGGGATGCTCGACGACGAAGGCCGCGAGGCCCGGGCGAAGGACCTGCTGGAGAAGGCCGGGCTGGACCCGCACCACTACAACCGCTATCCCCACGCGTTCTCGGGCGGCCAGCGCCAGCGGGTCAACCTGGCCCGCGCGCTGTCGGTCAATCCGGACTTCATCGTCTGTGACGAACCCGTCTCCGCGCTCGACGTATCCATTCAGGCGCAGGTGTTAAACACCATGGAGCGGCTCCAGGACGAGTTCGGCCTCACCTACCTCTTCATCGCCCACGACCTCTCGGTGATCCGCCACATCTCCGACCGCGTCGCGGTCATGTACCTCGGGAACATCGTCGAACTCGCCGAGAAAGAAGAACTCTTCGAGAATCCCCAACACCCGTACACGAAGGCGTTACTCGACTCGATCCCGGTTCCCGACCCGCGGGAGACCGGCGCGCGCGGGGTGCTCGAGGGCGAGGTCCCGAGTCCGGTTGATCCACCCTCCGGCTGTCGGTTCCGCACGCGGTGTCCGCGCCTGATCGCCCCCGAAGCCTACGAGTGGGACGGCGAGGAGTGGGACCGGACGCGATCGTTCATGCGAGCGGTCAAACGCCGGACGTTCGAACCGATGCCGGCCGCCGAGATTCGCGCGGAGTTCTTCGGCGGCACGCTCCCGCAGGGCGAACCGGGACGGATCGTCGAGGAAGCGATCGAGTTCATCGCGACGGATCACGAAGCGGGGACACAGACGGGGGAGCAAGCGAAAGCGGTGACGGACGAAGCGGGCACCGAGCGTGACGGGACGACCGTCGACTGGGAGCAAGCGACCGACCGCTTGCTCGAGGCGTTCGCCGAGCAGAGCATCTGTGCGAGAGAGCGGCCGGCCTATGAGATCGAGTCCGAACACGGTTCCGGGACGCACTTTGCGGCGTGTCACCTCCACCGGTGAGTGCTGAAGTACCACATTACAAATACAACTTATGGAGAGGGTTACTCGATAGATAGTAAATACTGTCCCCTAGCATACGGCAGAATAGCGCGATAAAAGTGGAGTTTCAAATTTTGCGTCGATCGAGTCGTCGGTGAGTAACCACACAATCTTTCATATCATAAATACTTATGTGGCCGACACCACTAGTAACTCGTGTATGAGTAAGATTCTCGCTACAGTGGCTGCGTGCAACCGCACGGTCGCAAAGGCTCGACGAACGATCGAACACTCCCCCGAGTTCGGCAGCGACGACGACCCCGACGAGGACGGACGGCCGACGACGCGTATCCCGCCCGGCGGCTTCCTCACGGGATAAGCGACGCGACGGACGCTGACGCGAAAGCGTGAGTATCGGGCCGCGATACCGCACGCCACTCACGTACTGCCCTCCTGTCGCGTCCGCGGCCGCTTCTCTCGGTCGATTTCAGCCGCTCAAACCGGCGCACGGTCCGTTTGGCGATTCGCCTCTCTCATCCATCTCTTCGATCTCACTCATCTTGCCCATTTTGCCCATCTCTTGTCCGCTTCGCCCACCTCACCTACCGAATCCGGATGCTCGCCGTGTCGCTGGGCTGATACCGGCCCTCGCGCGTCGCGACGAACGCCCGGAGTTCGTACTCGCCCGGGTCCGGCACGACGAACTCGTGACGATCCGCGGTTCGTTCGAAACGGCCGTTCCAGGTGACCGTAATCCGTTTTCGCTCACCGCCGTCGAATCGAAACACCGACGGCTGTGACCGCATGTATCGCCGCTCGTCGCTGGCCTCGAGTTCGCCGGCGACGGTCCACCCCCAGCGACGCTGGTGCGGCGTCGGAACGGCGACGGCGACCGGCAGCCGGTTCCGAAACGTCACGGTGAACTCGACGGGGTCGCCGCGGTCGTAGACCGTTCGGTCCGGCGTGACGGTGACGGAAATCGCGCGTCGGGCGAGGCTGACGGGAACGAGCGCCGCGAGCAGCGAGGTAAGGGTATAGCGCGCGTTGCGGTCCGCTCCGGCGTCGGTCCTTGCGGTATCAGGTCGCCGGTCTGTCCGCTGGCGGCCAGCCATCGACTACTGACACAACGGCGACGTACTAAACGCTACGTCTCGGTCACACGCTCGCAGAAAGCCGGCGTTCCGTCGGAAAAGAGCCACAATCGAACGTCCCACCTGACCGGCCCCCACCGGTACAGGTCGAATCCCCCTATCGCCAGGCCGGAAGTGTCATGGCCTCCTCCGCTCGCATCGAAAGCCACGCGTCGTCCGCGGAGATGTCCGCAATGACGAACTCGTCGCTCGAATCGGTCGAATCGATCGAGCCGACGACCGTCTCGTCTGCCGTCGTGGTGTGGGGATTCAACACCATGGTAGAACGTCTCACCCTCACACATATAAGGCCGTCGAATCGGACCCCTGAACCTGCGCGTGGGCGGGCCAACGGCTGGGCATCGAGTGCAGGCACAGGAAACACTGGGTTTATACTCATTTTCGCCCTACAGTGGGGACATGAACGTAGCCGACGCGATGACACCCCGTGAAGACGTAGTGACCGTCGATCTTCCAGGCACCCGTTCGGACGTCCTCGAGTATCTGCAAGAACAGTCGTTCTCGTCAGTTCCGGTCGTCAAACCGACCGATAACGGCCCGGAATACCGCGGACTGGTCTCGCGAGATACGCTGATCGAACAGCCCGACGAGGACCAACTCGTCATGCTGATGGACGACGTGCCGACGACGACGCGCGAGACCGCGCTGGAGGAGGTTGCCCGCACGATGGTCGAAAAGAGCGCGCGCCGCGTCCCGGTCGTCGACGGCGAGTTCGAGGGCATCGTCACGGTGACGGACGTGATCCACGCCATCGCGGCCGGCGATCAGAAAACCGACGACACCGTCGGCAACTACGCCAGCGACAACGTCAACACGACCTACGAGGGCACGCCGCTGCCGGTCGCCGAACGCGAACTGTCCTACGCGAACGTCCCCTACACCGTCGCGCTAAACGACGACGGTCGGATGAGCGGCGTCCTCACCGAAGTCGACATCATCGAAGTCGCCCGCATCGTCGAGGGCGAAGAGGAGACGGGCAACAACTTCCCGGACCAGGACTCCGAATGGTCCTGGGAAGGAATCAAGGCCGTCGGCAGTCGCTACCTCCCGACGCGGGACATCGAAATCCCCGCCGAACCCGTCCGCGAGTTCATGAGCGACGACGTGGTGACGGTGGCGACGGAGAAGTCGATTCAGGACACCGCCCAGCAGATGATCAGCAACGACATCGAACAGATCCCGATGGTGTCGGGCGAACAACTCGTCGGCATCGTCTGCGACGTCGACCTTCTGGAGGCCCTGTATGAGTGAGCAACAGACTGAATCAGCGGAGACGGACGACTCGATCGGGGAGAAACTCGTCGAACTCGCAAAGCGCCGGGGCTACTTCTTCCAGTCCTCGGGTGCCTACGGCGGCGTCGGCGGCTTCTACACGTTCGGCCCGCAGGGAGCGGCCCTGAAGGGCAACGTCGAGGACGCCTGGCGCGACCGCTTTGCGGTCGCGGAGGGCAACATGGAGATCGACGCCCCGACGATCATGCCCGAACCGGTCTTCGAGGCCTCGGGCCACCTCGACGGCTTCGACGACATGCTCGTCGAGTGTCCCGACTGCGGCGAGAGCCACCGCGCGGACCACATCGTCGAGGACAACACCGAGTACGAGGACGCCGAGAGCCTCCCCATCCCCGAGGTCGAGGAGGTCATCGCCGAGTACGAACTCGTCTGTCCGAACTGCGGCACCGGCCTCGCTGGCCAGGCCGTCGAGACGTTCAACCTCATGTTCGGGACGAACATCGGCCCCGGCGACTCCCAACCCGGCTACCTGCGCCCTGAAACCGCTCAAGGCATCTTCGTCGAGTTCCCGCGGCTCAAAGAGTACGCGCGCAATCAACTGCCGTTCGGCGTCACCCAGATCGGTCGGGCCTACCGCAACGAGATCAGCCCCCGCCGATCCATCATCCGCACCCGCGAGTTCACCCAGGCCGAACTCGAGTTCTTCATCGACCCCGAAACCGACGAACCCGACCTCTCGGCGGTCGCCGATGTCGAGGTGCGCCTCTATCCGGCCAGCGAGCAGACCGCAGAGAGCGCGGCGCAACGCGCCGCGGAAGAAGCGAGCGGCGACGGCGAGGAGCCGCGAGAAGGCGGCGAGGAGATTCGGACGACCATCGGCGACGCCGTCGCGGAGGGCGTCATCGCGAGTCCGTGGGTCGCGTACTTCCTCGGCGTCGCAAAGCGGTGGTACGACGCCGTCGGCGTCGATATGGACCGCTTCCGGTTCCGCCAGCACCTCGCGGGCGAGCGCGCCCACTACGCGAGCGACTGCTGGGACGCCGAGGGCGAACTCGACGGCAACTGGATCGAACTCGCCGGCTTCTCCGACCGCGGCGACTACGACCTCTCGAAACACGCCGCCCACTCGGAGGACCGCTTTACCGTCTTCCGGCAGTACGACGAACCCAAGACCGTCGAGCGCGCGACCGTCGACCCCGACATGAGCTACCTGGGACCGGAGTTCGGCGGCGACGCCCAGGCCGTCGTCTCCGAACTCGAGACCCTCGCGGAACGCGACCGGGCCGCGTTCGAGGGCGACAACGTCACGATCGAACTTGACGGCGAAAGCCACGAACTCCCGACCGAAAAAACCGGCTTCGCGGTCGAAGAACAGACCGAGGCCGGCGAACACATCATCCCGCACGTCATCGAACCCTCCTTCGGCGTCGACCGCCTCGTCTACACCGTCCTCCACCACGCCTACCGCGAGGACGAAGTCGACGGCGAGGACCGCACCTACCTCGAACTCGACCCCGAGGTCGCACCCACCTTCGTCGGCGTCTTCCCACTACAGAACGACGACGAACTCGAGGCGACCGCGAACGACATCGTCGCCGACCTCCGCGATGCCGGCCTATCGGTCACCTACGACGACTCGGGCAACATCGGCCGGCGCTACCGCCGCCAGGACGAGGTCGGCACGCCGTTCTGCGTGACCGTCGACTACGAGACGCTCGAAGAGCGCGAGGCGCAACGCGCCTCGGATACTGCGAGCGGGGATGCCCCGCGAGCCGAGGCGGCGACCGTCACCGTCCGCGAACGGGACACGACGGCCCAGAAACGCCTTCCCGTTTCGGAACTGCCGGAGATCATGGCGGACCTGCGCGCCGGCGAACTCGCGTTCGAAGACCTCGACGGCAAGAACGAGAGCTAGAATCCGTCTGAACTCGCTGTGAGACGGCCGCGTTCGCGCTGCATTCTTCGTGTCCATCACAGTCAAAGCGAGCCGTACGGATGCCGGTCGATCCGAATCGTACCCGAAACCAATACCGGTTACAACCAAGCAAATATGTACCCGATCGTCGTTACTTATTGGGTGGCCGACGAACCGGGCGTATGCACTGGAACGTCCTCTCCCGGCCCGCAATACAGGCCCAGAAACGGGCGCTCGTCAAGACGCTCTGTTATCGGTTGGTCATGCTTCTGATCACCGTTACCGTTGCCTGGGCGGTCGTCGGCGATGTCGGTGCGGCACTAAATATCGGATTTGTAACAAACCTCGTGAAAACCGGCACGTATTATCTCTACGAGCGAACGTGGGCCCATATTAGCTGGGGTGTGACGACCTGAGAGCAGCGAATCAGCGGACAGCGGGCGACCCGAGTGTCAAAGAACCACCTGCAGCAGACGTAACCGACGCACTGAAGGTCACCACCTTCGAGGAGTGACGTGATGGCCGACGAATTGAAGCGACGGCTCGTCCACGCCAGCGGCTCCGGATTGGTCGCCCTCTATCTGCTCGCGAACGCGTTCGACCTCGGCCTCTCCTGGACGCGCTTTCGCATCCTGATGGTGGTCCTCGCCCTCGGTACGATCTTCCTCGAGTTCACGCGATTGCATCTCGAACTCGAGTGGTGGGTCTACCAGCGCCTCTACGAGACGTTGACTCGCGAGTACGAGCAAGAACAGTTCGCCGGATATGGGTATTACATGCTCAGCATGACGGTCGTCGTCTGTCTCTTCCAGCAGGCGATCGCCCTGCCGGCGATGTTGATGCTCTCGCTCGGCGACCCGATCAGCGGAACCGTTTCGGACGACACGCTAAAGCGGGTCAAGGGACCGAAGGTACTGGGAACGATGTTCCTCGTCAGCGCGATCATCGCGACGCCGTTTCTCTACGAGACGCCGCTGGCCGTGGTCGCGGCGGCGCTCGGGGCGACGGTCGCGGACGGCGTGACGGTGCAGTTCGGTGACTATATCGTCGACGACAATCTGACGATTCCGATCTACGCGGGCGTGCTCGCGTGGCTGGTCGTCGAGTTCGTACCGGTTTAACGGCGAAACCGGCACGCGGAGCGGCCGGTTGAAGGCCGTCTTGACCGGTAGTTACGATGATCGCTATATCGCAGCCACGGGTGCAGCGAGTTCGGCTACGAGGTACATTGTGCGTAATTCTTCGAACCGGCATTCGGACCGAATAGGCACCCGTCGTTTGGCAGTCGAGTGTCAGCGAATGAGATGATGTATTCGGTTCCGGATCGGCAGCTGCGGACGGCCAAACTGCTCTCCATCGATTTGATTCGGAACGTAGTTTCGGTAAACGCAGCGCGATCCGGTCTTCCGTCTCTGGCAGGTTGCAGATGAATGTTCTGTCGACGGTCAGAAGCGAGCGAGCGACGCCGAACCAATAGACCTCCGTCCGGAGTCAAAATCGATTAATAAGCCAGCAGGAACGAATAGCAAATATCGTCCACACACTCGATGGCTGCTTTCGCTCTACAAAACCCGGGTCAGTCAGTGGTTACAGCCGCCAAACGGCAATATCTTGCAAACTCGGAAAATCATATCATTACATACTTTTAACTGAACACGTTCCGGCTTCATTCTTCCAGTCTGTCTGCTCATATTGAGACTCTGCAGTGATTTACCAGGGTTAAGACGGGAATGAATCGTTATAACGCTGTTTCAATCTAATTCAGGTATTTTGTTACTTCAGCAAATAATGATAGTAAGGACTTATGTTATTTCACTAATCTAGATATATAATAACCCACTCAATCATAAACATTTAAGTCTCACATTGTCTGATCTATTGTTAGAATGAATTCAGACTGGTGCAGTAAACACAGACCTCAGAAGACTCTCAAAATATGATTGCCGCTGCGTTAATTATGATTATTGGTCTTGCAACTGGGGCTATCGTAACTCAGGCCACCGGGTTACGGTTAGGAGGTGTGATCGTAACACCACTGCTCGCGGTCTATTCACTTTACTCGTTCGACGCCCTTCCAATGTTTCTCGTCAGCGCAGTCATTGCGTACTATCTTGTTGGAATCATACGAGCGCATACGCTCATACATGGGCGACAATTGCTTCTTACGAGCCTTGGCGTCGGGGCAATCACACCAGTTGTGTTCTCTATCATCATTACCACGTGGTCACCTGGAACTCCGGAGATGGCGTTCTTTGGTTCAATCCTTCCTGGAATTACGGCATACAACTACCACAAACTGGAGCCGGAAGAACGCTGGTCCGATGTGGTGTTGAGTTGTGGGTTAGTTACTAGCCTCATCGTTTTCGGTGCGGCGATTGTGAACCCGACGGTTGCCACGGAACTCGGGTCAGGAATGACATCCGTGCTATTCTCTTCCGGATCGGACATCGCAGCGTTCCGTGGCGCTATCCAAGGGGCTCCAGCGGCGGAAAGTGTTATTAGCAAGATGTGGATGTTGATTCTACTCGGATTGGGTCTACTGGCGTCCGAGATGTCCCGCTCCCGGTGGGGCGTTCGATTAGGCGGGCTTATTGCTATCCCAATTCTGGTCACACTATCCCTTGCGAACGCGTGGACCGTCATCATGTACTTGCTTGTCTTGGCAGTCTCTTTTGCATCTATTACCGCAATTAACAGACTGACGCTCATCTACGGCCGGGCGCTGTTGAGCATCGGACTTATTTCATCGATGATGTGCGGGATACTCGTCGCAGCAACCACAGCCATAATTTCGGGGTTCACACTGTTTTTCGTGGTATTACTCTCCGGAGTTGGAGCATACAACTTCCACCGAGTCGCACCCGCTGAGCGACTTGAGTCACTCGGCCTGTCGGCAGGCTTGTTCGGGAGCCTACTGGTCGGTACCAGACTATTTATCGACCCGACAGCTGATGGCCTCTTAAACGATCCGTCGGTGCTTGAGGTTTCGGCAATTATTAGCGTATTGATACTCGCGGCCTACTGCATCTGGACGCTCGAACAACGGCGCGTGACCGTCGCGAAGTATCACGCCAGAGGTGTGAACATATGAGTGGGAAACAACACGTGAACAAATCCTTGGTCGGCGGTATCGGCAACTCGATTAAACATGCGTCTCAAACACTCTTCCGTGGGATAGCACACAAACGTCGACTCAACGATATTGATGTGAAGATAGTTATCTCCGGCACTCGAGGGAAATCATCTCTCGCGAAATGGATGCACGATATCCTCTATGGGCGGGAGTACAATGTCATGGCGAAGATCACGGGGAATAACCCGATAACGATCCACAACAACGTCGAGAAGCCCATCTTACGCGGTTCAAAAGTGCGCTTGTACGAAAACGAACGAGAACTTCGACAGCACACGCCGAAAGATGCGATGGTCCTCGAGAATCAGGCGATCAGTTCCTACACTACGCGGACGTTCAACAGCGTGTTTTCCGATCCCGATGTGATCGTCTTGAGTAACATTCGCGAAGACCACCTTTCGACGTTAGGTACTGACCGATACAAAGTCGCTCGAGGGCTGGTCAGAGCGATTCCGGAGGGGACACACGTCGTTAACGCGGAACAGGATCCACATCTCCGAGAATATATCGAAACCGAGGTAAAACGGCGTGGCGCGACTGTAAGCCACGTTTCTGTTCCTGATGAACACGAAGACGTTCCTGGTATCGAATTGGTGTACGCGCTTGACGAGACACTGCAGGCGATAGGCGAAGTTCCTCTCTCGAACAAGCAACTCGCCACATACCGCGAGAAAATGTCTGTTGAATGGACCCATCTCGAAAACGGGATTGTCTACAATGCAGCTGAGGTCAACGACGTTCAGAGTACCGAAATGATTCGTCAGTCATTGGTCTCAAGAGATCCCTCCATGGATACGATTGTACCGTTCGTCTATCTCCGAGGCGACCGACGTGGGCGGACGGTATCGTTCTTACACTACCTTACGGAACTCTATGAGTCCGGTGCTATCGACGGCGTCCATATCGCGGGTGAGACGACGAAAGCGTTCGATCGAAAGGCAGAGTTTCCGGTCACAACCCACGACACGGTGAATCCTGCAGATGAGGTGCTTGACTCGCTGCTCGCTGAGGAATACCCGATACTCATTATGGGAAACACAGTTGCTGACTGGATGCGTGACTTGGAGCGTGCGATCAGGACCCGTGAAATCGACACTGACCGGCCAATCGAGAACACTCACAGCGAAGAACCTGAACAACAGCCACTGACTATCGGATAGTTTTTCCTGTTTTAACGCATTTCTAATTCTATTAGTACATACATGTATACCATATAAATTATTATAGTGAATCGGTATCTTTTAATACATGTATGGTGGATGTATTACCATGGCTGGAAAACAGTCAGGAAATACAACAAGGCGCGCGTTGATGGGTGGACTAGTAAGTACTCCCCTTCTAGTTGGTGGAGCAGTTGGGGCATACGAGGCAACGTCGAGGAGTGAAACAATCGAATCGGTTGAAGGGAAGGCGGTCGACCGAGACGGCGAGATTACGCAAACGACACTCGGAAAGATCGACGACGAATTCGGCGGTGACGGTGACGAGTTCACCTACCTAAGCGCAACGTCTGATCTCCTGAACAACCTCGGTCGAACTGTCGGCGAACAAGTTCGTGTCACCCGAGGAGACGATGAGGTTGCTGTGTATACGATCGCTAGCGAACTCTCGGGAGAGGATACTGATATTGCTGGCAACGCCCGCTCGCGGGCACGCCTCGATCTCAATAATAGTAACTGGGAAGACATCGGAGACTGCCGTCAGGTCTGTCCACGGCCAGAGACGAGTGTCCCCCTCAATGATAACGACGAAGTTGCGGTCACTGTTGATCCGATGGTTGTTAACCCGGACATGAACGTCCAGGAAGCGCAGGAATCGGGTGATTACGTCGAGGTGAGCGAGCAGACTGGCTCGGATATTATTGTTCTCTCGCCGCACGGCGGAGATATACAACCACATACTGGCGAACAAGCCGAGACGGTCGTCGATGAGTTGAACGGCAACATCGATCACTGGGGCACTCGAGGGTATCGCAATGGCAGCGGTGCATTCGTCAGTTGGTACGTCCCATCTTACAGTATGTCCACGGCGTCGTATCCCGAACTCGAGGCGGTGAGCGAGAACGAATACGAATACGCGATCGCGTTCCACGGTACCTGTGACCCAACGATCCAGATCGGAGGCCAGGCTCCACAGTCGTTCCGCAAAGAGGTTCGTGACGCGATCAACGAAGTGCTCAAGGGAACCGATCTAAACGCAGTGCTCGGAACCGACGAGTATCGTGTCGATGGCGACAAGACGCTTGCTAACCGTCTCACCACAAGCTGTGGGATTTGGATCGGACAAGATGAAGAGTCACGAGAGCAGTACGGAACAGAAATCGCTAACGCTGTCGCTGGCGTTCTTGAAACCCGCCTATAGCTGAAGAATCGTCTTCAGTTATCAGACGCAATTATTTGCTATTCGAAAATGAGTGTACCCAAGAGACGGTATCTTAGTATTATAGAGCGTTCCACAAATGGCCCTTCTGGAGCTGTCTTTTCTGCTGGTTGGATAGTTCGTGAGACGAATTGCTGAAAGCGTTTCCCGGAGCGACCGGGCCCTCCCGTGATCGTTTCGGAAATGGCTTACAGCAGTTCGTATGAGAGGAAATATTGACCACTTCGTCCACGGAAGCGACACACTCGATTCTAGCAGGCACGCTCTACTTCCACCTCGCTTTCTCAATCCTTAACCGCGACCGCGTCGAATCGGGCGCCAATGGCAGCACAGGACGAGGAGCCGCCGTCGATCGAGCACCCATTGCTCGAGCCGAATTTTCTCGAGCGCCGCCTCTACCAGTTGAAACTCGCCGGAACGGCCGCGAACGACCACACGCTCGTCTGCCTTCCGACCGGGCTGGGAAAGACCACCGTGAGCCTGCTCGTGACGGCACGCCGACTCGAGGAGGTCGGCGGCACCGCGCTGATGCTCGCGCCGACGAAACCCCTCGTCCAGCAACACGCCGAGTTCTACCGCGAAGCGCTCCAGATTCCAGACACCGACGAGCAAAGCTCGTCGAGCGATCAGAACGCAGAGCGTGCTGAAAACGAGGAAATCGTCGTCTTCACCGGCGACGTGAGCCCGGACGACCGCGCCGAGATCTGGGACGAAGCGACGGTCGTGATGGCCACTCCGCAGGTGATCGAGAACGACCTCGTCGGGGGCCGCATCTCGCTTTCCGACGTGACCCACCTGACGTTCGACGAGTGCCACCGCGCGACCGGCGACTACGCCTACAACTACATCGCCGAGCGCTATCACGCGGACGCCAACGATCCGCTCGTCACTGGCATGAGTGCCTCGCCCGGCGGCGACGAAGAGGCTATCCTCGAGGTCTGTGAGAACCTCGGGCTCCAGGAGGTCGAGGTGATGACCGAAGAGGACGCCGACGTCGGCGAGTTCACCCACGACACCGAGGTCGAGTGGGAGCGGATCGACCTGCCCGAGGCGGTACTCGAGATTCGGGACGCCCTAAACGAGGTGATCAAAGACCGCCTCGAGAAGCTGAAAGAGTTGGGGGTTGCGAAGTCGACGCAACCGGATCAGTCCCAGAAGGATCTGAACAAAATGCGCGCCGAGTTACAACAGTTGATCAACAACGACCAGTCGGAGGGGTTCGAGGGGATGTCGATCCACGCGGAGGTGATGAAGCTCCGTCAGGCCGTCACGCTCGTCGAAACCCAGAGCGTCGAGGCGCTGCGGCGGTACTTCGACCGCCAGCGCAACCAGGCCCGCTCGTCGGGGGCGTCGAAGGCCAGCCAGCGGATGGTTTCGGACCCGCGCGTCCGCGAAGCCATGCGGAAGGCCGAGAGTTTCAGCGAGTTACACCCCAAATACCGCAAGACCCGGATGCTCCTCGCGGAAACGCTCGGAATCGAGGACGGCGAGCGCGTGATCGTCTTCACCGAATCGCGAGACACGGCCGAGGCGCTGACGGAGTTTCTCGCAGAGAGCTGTGACGCAAAGCGCTTCGTCGGCCAGGGCGACCGCGAAGGCTCGGACGGGATGACCCAGAAGCAACAGCAGGAAGTCTTAGACGAGTTCCGCGCGGGCGAGTTCGAGGTGCTCGTCTCGACGTCGGTCGCCGAGGAGGGCTTAGACGTGCCCGAGGTCGACCTCGTCCTCTTTTATGAACCCGTTCCCACGGCGATCCGGTCCATCCAGCGCAAGGGCCGGACGGGTCGCCAGTCCGAAGGCCGCGTCGTCGTGCTCATGGCCGAAGACACCCGCGATGAGGCCTACTTCTGGATCTCCCAACGGCGAGAGAAGGAGATGGAGTCGGAACTGCGCGAGCTGAAGGGGATGACCGACGACATCGAGGACGAACTCGACGAGTCCCAGCAGTCGCTCGCGGATTTCGGCGGCGATGACGGGGGCCACGCGACGACCGATACCAGCGGAGCGAAAGTAAACGCTAGCGGCGGAAAACTCGGTGCAGGCGACGATGGTTCCAGTGGAAGCGAGGGGGGTTCGGAACGGCCCGGTCTCCGGAAGTTCGAACCGGACGAAGACGGCGACGATGGAGACGCCACACCGGCGGTCGAAACCCACGAACCCTCGGCCGAGGGCGACGCCGTCGAAATCGTCGCCGACCAGCGCGAGATGGACGCCAACATCGCCCGCGAACTCTCCCGGCGCGAGGGGATCGAGGTTCGACTCGAAACCCTCGACGTGGGCGACTACGTCTGTTCGGATCGCGTTGTCGTCGAACGGAAGTCCGTCGCCGACTTCGTTGATTCGCTCGTCGGGGGCGACCGATCGGTCTTCGAGCAGGTGGGCGCGATGGCTCGCCATTACTCCCGACCCATCGTCGTCGTCGAAGGTGACGGGTTGTACGATCAGCGCGATATTCATCCGAACGCTGTTCGGGGTGCGCTCTCGAGTCTCGCCGTGGACTTCGGTGCGAGCGTGCTTCGCACCGAAGGTGAGGACGAAACAACCGAACTCCTCGCGGTGATCGCGAGCCGCGAACAGGACCTCACGGATCGCGAGGTATCGGTTCACGGCGAGAAACAGTCCAAGACGCTCGGCGAGCAACAGGAGTACGTCGTCGCCTCGATCGCCGAAATCGGCCCGGTTACGGCCCGGTCGCTGCTCGACGAGTTCGGCACCGTCGAAGCCGTGATGATCGCCAGCGAAGAGGAGTTACAGGCGGCCGACGGCGTCGGGACGGTAACGGCCGAGCGAATTCGAGAGGTTATCGGCAGCGAGTACAGCGGCTGATGGCCTTCGATGACTGCCGTTCGAGAAGTTGCGGGTCGAGAGCGGTCAGTCGCTCACGTCGGACGTGATGCCGTCCTCGTCATCGGGATCGGGAACGGGGTCCTGCTCTCGGTCCCGACCGCGCTCGGCATCGCCTTCCGCGCGGTCGACGAGTCGTTCGGCCGCGTAGATGCTTCCGACGCCGAGTGCGACACCGGCTACGACATCGAGCAACCAGTGAATGCCGAGATACATCGTCGAGAAGACGACACCGGAGACCACGAACGCCGCAATCGGAAACCACCGTGGATACGCTCGGCGTGACCGCCAGGCGAACACGAGGACGACGACCGCCAGCGACGTGTGCAGCGACGGGAACACGTCGGTGTTCGCCGAAACGGCCCCCGTGAGATCCTGCGTGGACGGGTAGAAGTCATACATCAGGCCGTCGACCGTCGACAGGTGATTGCGCGGCCCGTACGCGATGAACAGCGTATAACAGATCGCGCCAAGGAAGTAGTTGAGGAGGTACGCGATGAGGAGTTCCTTGAGGTGTCGTTGGGACGGGAGCAGGAAATAGAGGATCGGTGCCGTCACGACGAGAAACGGAAATCCGAACATGTACATCACCGAGAAGAACTCCAGGGTGGCCTCGGGAACGGCGTGTTGAAGATCCGCGACGAACTCGCCTTCGATGGCGTAGAGTTCAGCGGTGATGTCCCAGTCGAGCGCGTGGGATAGTTCGACGCTGTACTCGTGGGTCGCCCGTTTGGTTACAAAGAACAGTGCTGCAGCGCCGAGATAGGGGGCGACGGTTCGGAGTCGGGGCCCGAACTCACTGGCCGTCCGACGAAGCTGTCGGGGTTCGAGACAGAGCAGGCACGTTATCGACAGTCCAGTGAGAACGGTGAGAGCGGTCAAAACCGCCATCGAGATAAGCGCCATGTATCGTACCAATCATATTCATCGATTCAGTTAAAGATACTTTCGGATAAGTATGCATAGATATATCGGGGGAAATCCACGCGACCGATCCGTTCGCCAGGCCGGAAGTGGGTCGAACCGAGGCCGAGCGACTACCCAGTTCGGGCCCGGGAAGGGTTAACCCTCGTAGCCGGCATACTCCATCAGGTCCGCGAAAACGTCGGTGTCCATCGCATCACGGTAGACGATCCCCGTCACCATTCCACCGGGGTAGACCCGGCCGTTCATCGCGTGATTGACCTTGTGACAGTGCAGGAGATAGATGCCGGGATCGGCGTCGGCGGTGAACTCGATCGTGTGGCGCTCTGCGGGCGCGATGTTCGTGACATCGTGGTCGTACTGGGCGGCTTCGGGAACCTGGCCGCCGTCCTTCTCGACGAGTCGGAACCGGTGGTTGTGCGTGTGCATCGGGTGAGACATGTACCCCGCGTTGACGATATGCAACCGGACGGTATCGCCATGGTCGACAATGATCGGCGACCCATCTTCGGGATGGAGCGTCCGCGGAAGGCTCTTCCCGTTGATCGTGAAGACATCCGGGTTGCGATTGCGCGGACTGTAGTCGACATCCTCGCCGGCGAGTTGCCGGTTGAGCCGCGAATCCCAGTCCTTGACGGTGAAGAAGTACTCCTTGTCGGCCGGTTCGTACCTCTTCGGATCGACCCGGAAGATGCCGTACATTCCCATGTCGATGTGACGATGAGTCTGGTAGTGACAGTGATACAGGTGCGTCCCCGGGACGTTCGCCGGAATCGTGTACGTGTGTTTCTCGTCGGGACCGACCTGAATCCCCGTCGTCGTCGGTACCCCGTCGTTCTCCCAGGTCTTGCTCACGCCGTGGAAATGGAGCGTGTGCGGGTGGACGTTACCCGTATTGTCCAACGTCACTTCGATATCGTTTCCCTCCGTCGTCCGGAGAATCGGCCCTGGAACGCTCGGCTCGCCCTCGTCGGCCTGAAACGCCCAGACCTTCGGCAACTCGACCGGCCCGCCCATCGAATCGAGCGGATGGACGGCGTGGCGGGCCGTCACCGACCGCAGTGTCACGCTCCCACCCTGTTCGTCCACCTGCACGACTTCGGGTGAACTCGTCCACGGAAGCGACGACTCCTCGTCATCCCCAGTTTCCGCAGCCGGCTGTGACTCCTCGGACGATGGCGTCTCGGACTCGTCAAACCGGCTCATACAGCCGGCCAGCACCGTCATCCCACCCGTTGCAGCGACCAGTTCGCGTCGCGACATGTCGAACCCCGGAGCACCAATGCGATCGGTCATACATGTCAGCGTTGGAACCGACGGTGAATAATGGCGCTCGACGGTTCTTACAGGGAAAGAATTGCTCGAATACGTTCGCCGGTACGTTTATGATGTCTGAGAAATCCCCCGCTAGACCACCGACAAGAGAAGCAGATTCCCATCGAGAACCGTCGTGGAAAACGGACCGCGATCAGCGAAGCGTCGACAACGTCTCGCTCGCCTCGCGGGCCGCTTCCAGACACGCCGTCGCATAGCGCGGGTCGTCCGTCGCCGCAGCCTCCCCCGCGAACTTCTCGAGCGCCTGCCGAAGCGACTCCCTGGCCACCTCGAGTTCGCTGTCACCGTTGGTCGAGCGACGGGGTGTACCAGTACCGGTGCCGGCTGGCGACTCGGACCCGGCGGCGTCGACGCGTGAACTCGAGCGCCGATCCGGCGTCGATGGCTGATGCGATGGAGCCGCCGTGGCGGGTTGTCGCGGCTGTGTCGGCTCGACCGCCTCGGTGGTTGGCTCGTCGGTTGGCTCGGCGCGATCGGAGGCGTCAGCGCCTCGATCGGGGTCAAGTTGCTCCCGGCGACGTTCGGAACCGTGCGTTCGCGTCCGTTCCGGTCGAGCGTCGTCATCGGCGTCGGGCTCGCCAGCAGCGTCCCGCTCATTTGATTCGCCGTTCCGGTCGGCCACCGGTTCCTCGCCGGCCGCGTGCCCAGTTTCCGTGTCGTCAGCCGATTCGGCTTCGAGTTCAGTTCCCTGGACGGCGTCCGGGTTGCCGTGGCAGCTCGGACAGAAGGTGGTGCCGTCCTGCTGGAAGAGCGGGTCGCCGCAGGTGCCACAGTGAGAGTTCGTCATCGTGGCACCCTTGAGTAGCAGATCGCTCATGCGCTGGGTGGCCTCCCGTTCGGCCTTGTCGCGTTCGTACTTCTCACGAAGTTTCTCGCGCTCGGCTTCCTTGTCGAAGTCGCTCATATACACCATAACGCGGTCAACAGTCGAAAAAGCTGCGAACGAGGACGGGCGAGACGGGGGCGAGGGCGAGGGGCAGGAGCGGGCCAGCGGGCCGGCAGACCCGTGGGCCGGCGCGTATACCGAACTCGTGCCAAGTGATATCTCGTACCAAGTGGGATACGGAGCAGTTACTCGGTGCGACGATACATGGCCTTCGAGTGCGGGCGCGTGTCCTCGAAGCCGAACGCCTCGTAGAATCCGTCGACGTCGGCGACCAAATTGACGTACGCTCGCGGCGGTGCCTGTGCCTCCAGATAGTCGTCGAGCCGGTGCATAATGCGCGTACCGAGACCCTGTCCCTGGTGGTCAGGGTGGACGGCGATATCGGTGATCTGGAAGACGGTGCCACCGTCGCCGACGATCCGTCCCATGCCCACCGGGTCGCCGGTCGGCTCGTGGACGACGGTGACGCCGAAGACGGAGTTCGGCAGGCCGCGTTCGATACCCTCTCGCGACCGGGAGGGTAAGCCGGCAGCCTCGCGCAGCGCGGCGAACGTTTCGGGATCGGGTACCGCCTCGCGGATCGCGTAGGCGTCCGCTCGGGCTTCCGAGTTTGGGTCAGACATAGCACACCGGACGCGGAGAGTGATAAAATCGGTATCGGTTGTCCCCCGCTCACCGGTTGCCGGCCGCCGGTCGCCAATCGTCAGGCATCGGGCATTGATCGACGACCACCAGCTACGACTCGTGCCGATCGCCTACAGCTCCCCGTCGACCGCCGCTTCTACGGCATCGACCGCAGCCGCGGGCGTCCCGACCGTCTCGATTTCGACTCCCGCAACGTCGTGCGTATCGAGGCCCACGATCGGCCGGTCGTAAATGCCCGCAAAGCCGATCTCCGACAGCGTGCCGACGCCGCCCGACAACGCGATAACCGCATCGCCGTTCAACGGCACCAGCGCGTTTCGCGCGTGTCCGAGCCCGGTCGCGATCACTACGTCGACGAACTCGTTGGCCAGACTCCGGTCAGCCCCCGGCAGAATCCCGATGGTCGTCCCACGCTCCGCAGCGGCCCCGCGACAGACCGCCTCCATCGTCCCGCCGCGGCCCCCGCAGACGACCGTGTGCCCTCTGGCACCGAGTTCGCGGCCGACCGCCGCCGCGGTTTCGACCTCCTCGTCCGTGATCGTGCCGCCGCCAATGACGCTCACACGCATGTGTAAACTGCCCACCACTGGGAGACTGGCGGCTATAGAAGCACCGGTTTCGACGGATTTAACGTGTATACAAGCGCACCACGAGATGGTATGACGAAAGTTAGCGTGATCGGTGCGGCCGGCACCGTCGGGGCCGCTGCAGGGTACAACATCGCGCTCCGGGACATTGCGGACGAACTCGTCTTCGTCGACATCCCGGACAAGGAAGACGACACGATCGGCCAGGCCGCCGACGCGAACCACGGCATCGCCTACGACTCGAACACGACGATTCGGCAGGGCGACTACGCCGACACCGAAGGGTCGGATGTCGTCGTCATCACGGCCGGCATCCCGCGCCAGCCCGGCCAGACCCGGATCGACCTCGCGGGCGACAACGCGCCGATCATGGAAGACATCGGCTCCTCCGTGGCGGAGTACAACGACGACTTCATCACGGTCACCACGTCGAACCCCGTCGACCTGCTGAACCGCCACCTCTACGAGACGGGCGAGCGCGCCCGAGAGAAGGTGATCGGCTTCGGCGGCCGCCTCGACTCCGCTCGATTCCGCTACGTGATCTCCCAGCGGTACGACGCTCCCGTCCAGAACGTCGAGGCGACCATCCTCGGCGAGCACGGCGACGCGCAGGTCCCCGTCTTCTCGAAGGTTCGCGTCGACGGCCAGGATCACGAGTTCAGCGACGACGAGAAGAACGAACTCTTGGAAGAACTCCAGGCCTCGGCGATGAACGTTATCGAGAAGAAGGGTGCGACGGAGTGGGGCCCGGCGACCGGCGTCGGGCACATGGTCGAGGCGATCCTCCGCGACACGGGCGAGGTGCTTCCGGCGAGCGTGAAACTCGAGGGCGAGTTCGGCCACGAGGAGACGGCCTTCGGCGTGCCCGCGAAGTTAGGATCGAACGGCGTCGAGGAGATCGTCGAGTGGGAGCTGACCGAGTTCGAGCGCAACGAACTCGGCGAGGCGGCGGAGAAGCTCTCGGAACAGTACGATAAGATCGCCTGAACCGGAGACGCTACGCCGATTCGGCAGATGCAGGGATGGATTCGGACGTCGATCCGGACCTGGATCGCGACGCAGATACGGGCCCAGATATAGGCGCAGACGCGGGCCCGGAATCCGTTCGGATTCCAACCATCTCACGCACGTTTTCGTCGAGTTCGTCTCCAGTCGGGTGTACCGGATCCTAACCGAAAGGATCAACGCGGATTCCGACCAGTAAGATCGTGTGACAGTACCGGAACCCACATACGACGCTGTTCTCTTCGACAACGACGGCGTCCTCGTCGAACCCCCGTCGGCCGATACCCAATCCGATGCGGCGCGGGCCGCGTTTCGAGCGGTCGGCGTCGACGATCCCAGCCGGCAGCACGTCGACGCCATCGTCAGCGGCGTCACGCCCGCCGTGCTGGACGAGATTTGCACCGCGTACGATCTCGACGCCGAGACGTTCTGGGAGGCGCGCGAGCGCCACGACGAAGCGTCCCAGCTCGACGCGTTCAGAGATGGCACGCGAGGGTGCTACAATGACATCACCGCGATTGCCGACCTCCCGGTCGACTGCGGCGTCGTGAGCAACAATCACCACAGCACGATCGAGTTCATCCTGACGTTTTTCGAACTCGGGGCGCTCTTCGAGACCTACTACGGGCGCGAGATGACAGTCGAAAGTCTCCGGTTGAAGAAACCGAACACGCACTACCTAGAGCGGGCGCTGGCCGATCTCGAGGCGGAGTCGGCGCTTTACGTCGGCGACAGCGAGAGCGATATCGTCGCGGCCGAGCGCGCCGGACTCGACTCGGTGTTCGTTCGCCGAGCGCACTGTCGTGACGTTACGTTCGAAACGTCTCCGACCTACGAAGTGGAGGATCTGCACGATGTAGTGGCACGGGTCTGTAGCTGAGACGATCAACTCGTTCGCTATCGTTTCCGAAATCGGGTCTCGACCGATCCTGGATCAAGCGTTACACCGAGCGATGGCTCGAGAGTTGGAGTGACACACTCGAACTCGACGCGGCGCAGAATAGATGCGAGCGCGAGCTGTAGTTCGACCATTGCAAAGCGCATCCCAAGGCAATGACGGGGACCGCCGCCGAAGGGAAAGTACGCGCATTCGGGTCGGTCGGCGTCTACGAGCCAGCGTTCGGGGCAAAACGCTTCGGGATCCTCCCACCACCGATCGTCGCGGTGAATACCGTACACCGAAAGGTGCAGCGTTGTCCCGGACGAAATTCGAAACCCGGCAAGCGCCGTGTCCGTCAGGGGTTCGCGATAAATTCCAGTGACTGGGGGATAGAGTCGCATCGCCTCTCTGAGAACGGCTTCGGTGTAGTCGAGGCTCGCGAGATCGCCGGCATTTGGCTTCCGATCACCGCAGACAGCGGCGAGTTCGCGCTCGAGTTCGGCGTGGACTTGCGGATTGTCCGCGAGCAGCCAGCACGCGATTGCGAGCGTCGTCGCGGTCGTCTCGTGGCCGGCAAAGAGGAACGTGACGAGTTGATCTCGCACCGTTTCGGGGGAGAGTCGCGAGCCGTCCGGGTACACAGCCCGCGCCAGTATCGAGAGGAGATCCTCACCCGTCGAATCCGCCGAACGGCGGGTCTCGACGAGTTCCGTGGTGAGTGTTTCGAGGTCTGCCATCGCGTCCTCGTACTCGCGTTCGACGCGATCCGGCAGCCACGACGGCAGGATCGAACCCAGCGCGAGTCGCTTCGGAGACGCATAGGTGTTCACGGCGTTCGCCGCCCGCCTGACGATCGTTGCACGGTCGTCCTCGAGCGGAAGGTCGAACAGCGTTCGCGTGAGGATGCGAAGGGTGTACGTCGACATCGTGTCCCGGAGCGCGACTCTCTCACCGTCGTCCCAGTCGTCGACGAATGCATTCGCCTCTGCGACGATTTCGTCAGCGGCGGCGCGAACGTGATCGGGCGTAAACGACGATTGCAGTAACTTGCGCTGGCGACGCCACTGACTGTCCTCGGTGAACGCGATCCCCTCAGGGGCGACGAGTTTGCCAAAGGCCGTCTCGAACTCGCCCTTTCTGAACTCGTCCGAGCGCGAGACGAGAACTGTTTCGACGATGTGAGGATCGAAGACGAGCGCGAACTCGGTGCCATACGCCCGATAGGAAGCGATATCGCCATATTCTCGAGCCGACTCGACGAACGAGAATGGATCCCGGGCGATCGATAGCGTACTCCCAATCAGCGGGAGTCCTCGCGGTCCCGGCAGTCGGTCTGCGGTCGAGAGATCAATCTCCGAGGAACTCGTATCGTCGGCCTGCAGCGAGTGGGTATCGGTCTCAGTGGCGGAATCGGGTTCGGTATCAGTGCAGGGTTCGGTCTCGGACTCGGACATAACTGATAGTGAGACCGGAAGCGATGTCGACGTTCCCTCGAACCACTGAACTTCTTTATATTGGTCCGGAATGTGTCGGTATGCAGTCGACGGATCTGACCCTTCAGCTTCCGGAGCGGATGCAACTTCCAATTCCCACACCCGACGCCGAACTAGAGATTCACCGCGAGGAGTTGCTTTCGTGGCACGTTGACGCCGAGACGGAACGAGTGCGGTTCCTCTCACTGATCGTCGGCGACTGTGATGCAGTCCGAGAGACGGCGGTCGACTTGGATGTCGTCCATCGGTTCGAACTCATGCCGATCGATAGGGACACGTTCTACGCGTACGCCGTGATGGATGTCCGCGCTGCTGACGAAACGCTGCTGGGCGCGTTCGACGAACCCGGCCTTGTACTCGTTCCGCCAATTGTGTACACTGGACGAGAGACCGTTCACGTCACCGTACTCGGAGAATCCGACGCCCTCTCGGGACTGATCAACCGATTTCCGGAAGATATCGGCGTCGAAGTTAAGCGAGTGAGCGCTCACCAGCAAACAACCGAGACGCTCGCTGGACGGTTGACCGCACGGCAGTTCGAGGCGATGGAAACGGCTCGAGAAGCAGGATACTACGACATTCCACGGACGGCGTCGCTTTCAGAAGTTGCGACAGCACTCGAGTGTTCGGAGAGTGCCGCCTCGACGCTCCTCCGAACGGTCGAGTCAGAATTGGTGGATACAGCACTGAACTACTAGGAAAACTAGGAAATCGACGCGTCAGTCAGGGGATCAACTGCTCGCCGTCGTCGTCGTAAATCGTGATCGCATCGACCGGACAGGTCCGGGCGGCGAACTTCGCATCGAGTTCGGCATCGTCAGGGACTTCGCGAACGAAGAGACTGTCCTCAACCTCCTCGCTGCCTTCGAGCGTCGCCTTTCCCTTCGATTTGTCCTCCTCGAAGGCGTCCCATTCGGCGACGCACTGGTACATCCCGATACAGGTGTCCTCGTCGAACTCGACTCGCATGGGCGATGGTTGGTGCGTCTTCGACATACCGCTTCCGGACCGATGCCGGGATCGAACGAGGGCATGGGCCGGTGAGCGGGCATGTCGTGATTCGGGACCGGGAAAGGAGCGAGTGAGCGAACGCGATGAGAAACGGCTCCATGTCGTATTCCAGTGGATTAAACTGTACTCAATAGCGGGTAACAATTATGATGGGAAAGAGCGAAAACGGGAACGAAAGGAGTGACACCGAGCGACGAACTCGCTCCCGACGACAGATCATTGCGGCGGGCGCAGGGCTGACCGGCATCGGTGCGTTGACGACCGGCGCCGGACAAATCATCTACTCACGAGTGAAGGCGCAAAGCGAATCCGGCCAAGAGGTGTACGCGGGCGGGTGTGAGAACGTCGATCACTGGGAAGCGACGTTCGAAGCGGTCACCGCGGACTGGGGTGCCCGATCGAGTTCGGAGCAGTACTGTTCGGTGCCGTGTCAGTGGGTCGAGAACGAGCGGGTGATGGTCGGGCAACAGATCAGGATCGGACGCGAAGCGACGGCTGACGGGTTCGAAAACGCGGTGTACACCGTTGCGTCGAACCACGAGGGCGAGATGCTTCGACTGACTGCGAGCGGGCTCGATCGAATCGGAGCAAGCGATTCCTCGACGGGGGCGGTCGGCGCGCAGGCGGCCCACCCGGATTACGACACCCGACAAGCGGGGGAACTGAACGACGAGTTCGTCGAGTACGGTATCGAGGGTGACGGTGTTGTAGTGATCGCACCCCACGGCGGCTATATCGAATACGGGACGGACTTCCAGGCGTCCCGGGTCGCCGAAGCGGTCGACGGGGCGGGATGGATCTGTTCGGGGTTCAACGACGGCGGGGGCGCGTTCACCCGCTGGCACACGTACTCGACAGAACTCCACCGTCGATCGTTCCCCGCGCTGGATGCGTTGCTCGACCAGCAGTTCGACTGGAGCGTTGCCTTCCACGGGTACGCCGACGACGGGGTTCTCATCGGTGGAACCGCCGAACGCTCGGACAAAGACACCGTGAAAGACGCCATCGCGGAACGCCTGCCCGATCGAACGGTCGAGATCGTCGACCGCGACGCGACGGCCTACACCGGAGCAAACCCCGAGAACGTGCTCAACGAACTCGCCCCGATCGGACGGACGATTCAGATCGAACAGGCGACCGATATCAGACAGTCGGACTGGGCCGCGGTGGCCGACGGGGTTACGGACGCGATCGAATCGCTGCGCGCGTAAATCCGCTTGCTCGCGGACCCAGTCCATCGGGAATCCGTGAGCATGCGGCCAGATACCGCCTACCGTGGCGTTCGAGAATGACCATACTGTTTAGTGATCGGCACGAGAGGGACTACCCATGAATTCACGCCGACGGACGTCGTGTCGAGTCGATTTCGAACGACAACACTGCCGAGGACGATGGTAGATCTCGCGTTCTCGCTCGGCCGGCTTGCCGCCGCCCTCTTTCTCGTCGGGCTCAACGGCTTCTTCGTCGCCGCCGAGTTCGCCTACGTCCGAGTGCGGGCGACGGCGGTCGAAACCCTCGTTTCCGAAGGGAGACGCGGCGCGGCGACGCTTCAGGAGGCGATGGACAACCTGGATTCCTACCTGGCAGTCACGCAACTGGGAATTACGCTCGCCTCGCTCGGACTCGGCTGGATCGGCGAACCCGCAGTCGCGTCGCTCATCCAACCGATCCTCGGCGAAGTCCTTCCAGATGGACTGATCCACTTCGTCGCCGTCGCGATCGGCTTCAGCGTCATCACGTTTCTCCACGTCGTGTTCGGCGAACTCGCACCGAAGACCATCGCCATCTCGCAAGCCGAGCGAATCGCGCTGACCGTCGCCCTGCCGATGAAGGCCTTCTACTACGTGTTCATTCCGGGCATCATCGTCTTCAACGGGACGGCAAACGCCTTCACCCGACTACTCGGCGTTCCGCCCGTCTCCGAGACCGACGAGACGCTCTCCGAGGAGGAACTCCGCATGGCCCTCTCCCGCGCCGGTGAAGAAGGCAACGTCGCCACCGAAGAGGTGCAGATGGTCGAGCGCGTCTTCGAACTCGACGACGTGACGGTCCGCGAGGTGATGGTTCCCCGACCCGACGTGCGCAGCGTTCCCGCCGACACCACCCTCCCGGAACTCCGCCGGCTCATCGTCGACGAGGGACACACTCGCTACCCCATCGTCGACGCGGACGACCCGGATCAGGTCGTCGGCCTCGTCGACGCCAAGGACGTCATCCGCGCGAGCGAGACGATTGCGGACGCCAGCGATTCGTCCACGCCGATCACCGCCGGTGAACTCGCACGCGCGCTGCCGGTCGTCCCGGAGACGACGACTGTGGGCGAACTCCTCGCGGAACTTCAGGAGGAACGAGCCCAGATGGCGGCCATCATCGACGAGTGGGGCGTCCTCGAGGGGATCGTCGCCATCGAAGATATCGTCGAGGTCGTCGTCGGCGACATCCGCGACGAGTTCGACGTGGCGGCCCGGGAGCCCTCGATCGACGACGAACAGCGTGCGGACGGGACGGTCGTCGACGGCGGTGTGACTCTCGCAGCGCTCAACGATGCGCTGCAAACCGATTTCGATCACGAGACAGTCGAGACGGTCGGCGGGCTGGTCCTCGACCAACTGGGACGGCCACCGGAGACCGGTGATCAGGTCACCATCGAAAGTTACGCGTTCGAGGTGACGGCCGTCGAGGGGATGCGTGTTTCGACCGTCGTCGTTCGGCCGCAGTCGGGTTCGGGGTCGGAGTCGGAATCAGGGGCTGAAACGGACGGGACCGATCCGAAACCGGACACGGAAGGCTGAGTATCGCGGGCCGACGGCATCGATTTCTCGTTCACCGAGGACAACTGCTCGGCCGGCGAAAGGCGAGCACGACGCGACCCGGAAGACGACAGTTTAAACCCCGGGACGCGCCAATCACGGGTAATGAACGTCGAGGAGCTGTCGGGGCTCCCGCCCGGGGCGATTTCGCACTTCCAGCGGGACGGCATCGAGGAACTCTACCCGCCACAAGCCGAGGCCGTCGAGGCCGGTGCAACCGACGGGGAGAATCTCGTCGCCGCCGTCCCCACCGCCAGCGGCAAAACGATGATCGCCGCGCTGTCGATGCTCTCCGCCGTCAAACGCGGCGGGAAGGCGCTGTACATCGTCCCCCTGCGTGCCCTGGCCAGCGAGAAAAAGGCCGAGTTCGACGCCTACGAAGAGTTCGGCGTGACGACGGGCGTCGCGACCGGCAACTACGAGAGCACGAGCGACTGGCTCGCGACCAAGGACATCGTCGTCGCGACCAGCGAGAAGGTCGACTCGCTCGTGCGCAACGGCGCAGACTGGCTCTCCGATCTCACCTGCGTCGTCAGCGACGAGGTCCATCTCATCGACGACCGAAACCGCGGTCCCACGCTCGAGGTCACCCTCGCCAAACTCCGCCGACTAAACCCGCAACTGCAGGTCGTCGCCCTCTCGGCGACCGTCGGCAACGCGGACGAACTCGCCGACTGGCTCGACGCCTCCCTCGTCGATACCGACTGGCGGCCGATCGACCTCCAGATGGGCGTCCACTACGGCAACGCCCTGAACTTCGACGACGGCTCGACCCGGGAGGTGCCCGTCGACGGCGGCGAGAAACAGGAGGCCGCGCTCGTCCGGGACATCCTGCAGGAGGGCGGCTCCTCGCTCGTCTTCGTGAACTCGCGGCGCAACGCAGAGGCCGCCGCCCGCCGTCTCGGGAAGGTCTCGAGCCGGGAGCTAACTGCCGGCGAGCGGGCCGACCTGGAGGAACTGGCCGCGGAAATCCGCGAGGACAGCGACACGGAAACGAGTCAGGATCTCGCCGACTGCGTCGAACGCGGGTCGGCCTTTCACCACGCCGGCCTCTCGAGTACCCAGCGCAGCCTGGTCGAGGACGCCTTCCGCGACCGCCTCCTCAAAGTGATCTCCGCGACGCCGACGCTCGCCGCCGGCGTGAACACGCCCGCCCGCCGCGTCATCGTGCGCGACTGGCGGCGCTTCGACCCCAGCGCGGGTGGAATGAGCCCGCTCGACGTGCTCGAAGTCCACCAGATGATGGGCCGGGCCGGCCGCCCGGGGCTCGACCCCTACGGCGAGGCCGTCCTGCTCGCGAAAAACCACGACGAGAGCGAGGAACTGTTCGACCGGTACGTCTGGGCCGATCCGGAGCCGGTCCGCTCGAAACTGGCCGCCGAGCCCGCGCTGCGAACCCACGTGCTCGCGACCATCGCCTCCGGCTTCGCCCGCACGCGAGAAGGCCTCCTCGAGTTCCTCGAAGCCACCCTCTACGCCAGCCAGTCGAGCGAGGCCGGACGCCTCGAGCGAGTGACCGACGACGTACTCGACTACCTCGAGCGTAACGACTTCATCGAGCGCGAGCGGCCACTCGCCTCGGAGTCCAGTGGCGGATTAGAAGACACCCTCGGCACCGACGCCGACGCGGCGAGCGCGTTCACGTCGGCGGCCGATCTGGCCGACGGCGACGGGAGCGAGAGCGCGACCGGCCGGGACGAAGAACTCGAGGCCACCAGCCTCGGCCACACCGTCTCCCGGCTCTATCTCGATCCGATGAGCGCCGCCGAAATCGTCCACGGCCTCGACGACGCCGACGACCGCCCGACCGCCCTTGGCCTCTACCAACTCGTCTCGCGTACGCCCGACATGTACGAACTCTACTTGCGCTCGGGCGAAGACGAGAAGTTCGGCGAACTCTACTACGAGCGCGAGGCAGAACTGCTGGGCGACGCGCCTAGCGAGTTCGAGGAGGACCGCTTCGAGGACTGGCTCGCCGCGCTGAAGACGGGAAAGTTGCTCGAGGACTGGGCCACGGAGGACGACGAGGAGACGATCACCGAACGCTACAAGATCGGCCCCGGCGACCTCCGCGGCAAGGTCGACACCGCCGAGTGGCTGCTCGGAGCCGCCGAATCGCTCGCAGCCGAGATCGACAGCGAGTGGACCGTCGCCGTCCGCGAGGCCCGCACCCGCGTCGAACACGGCGTCGGCGAGGAACTCCTCGAACTCGTCTCGGTGAGCGGTATCGGCCGAAAGCGTGCTCGCCGACTCTACGAGGCTGGTATCGAGGAACCTGCAGATCTGCGAACGGCCGACAAGGGAATCATCTTGCATGTTCTCAAGGGCGAGAAGACGGCCGAGAATATCCTCGAAAGCGCCGGCCACGAGGACCCATCGATGGACGGCGTCGAGCCGGTTCCGATCGACGGCGGCTCCGCCTCGGCAACTGACTCGAGTGACGGAGGCGAAACTGACGCGGCCGCGAGCAAGAGCGACGACGAGGCGGACGATAGCCAATCCAGCCTGGGTGACTTCTGATGGACCTGCTCGAATGCCGCCTCGACATCGACGATCTCGATTCGTTCGTCGCGGACCTGACCGCGATCGGCGAGCGAGACGGCACGACGCTCCAGGCCTTCGACGCGCGATACGTCGCCGACCGCGCGCACCTCGAACGCGCCGTCGAACGCGCCGACCGCGCGACCGACCGGGGCGAGAACGTCGCCCACGACCGCGCCGTCGAGATCCTCCTGTACGCCGCCGGTCGCCGCCAGATCGACCGCGCACTCGAGATGGGCGTCGACGAGGGCGAGAATCGAGCCGTCGTGCTCATCGACCACGCCGGCCCCAAAAACGAGAGCAACCTCGACGCCGCCCGCACCGCGGTGACCGAACTCGAGGCGTTCGCGGGAACCGAGCCGACGCTCGATCAACAAGACGAAGACGTTCTGCAGACGTTCTTCGACATCACGGACGCCGAACGGGCCGCGACGGACGCCTCGCTCGCGGCGCTGGTCGGCGAGCGCGTGGCCCTACTCGACGTTGGAAAGTAAGCACTCGCGACCCACTCGGTGAGCCGGCAGCAATTGGCTGGTAGCGACGGTATACTCTTGGTCGTTCCCGTCGAAACGCCGACAACACCACGGATGGCCACGCTCGAGGATCCCATCGACATTGGCGGTCTCACCGTCCCGAACCGGCTCTATCGCGCTCCGTTACTCGAGTGTGCGGGCACCGGCCCTGACGCCGTCGACACGTTGATCGACGACCTCGAACCGGCCGCCGAATCCGGCGTCGGCCTCATCTGCCAGGGCGCAACCATCGTCCGCGGCGACGGCGGCTGCGCCGCACCCGGCATGACCCGCGTCCACGACCCCGCGTTCGTCTCCCAGCTCTCGCGGCTGACCGACCGCATCCACGACCATGGCAGCCGTATCGTCCTCCAACTCGAACACGGCGGCCTCCGGAGCATGGAAACCTGGCACGCCGAGTTCAGGCGAGCAAATTCCGAACTCGAACAGCTCGCGGTATCGACGCCGCCCTGGCAACTGCGAGTGCTGGACCGGCTGGGATTCCTCGCGTTCGAGCCGCACGTACTCTCGACCGACGAAGTCTACGAACTCGCGGCCGACTTCGGCCGCGCGGCGGCGCGCGCGGTCGAGGCGGGTTACGATGGTATCCACCTCGCGGGAGCGAACATGGGGATCGTCCAGCAGTTCCTCTCGCCGTTCTACAACCGCCGCGAGGACGAGTTCGGCGGCTCGCCCGAGTCCCGCCTCGAGTTCCTTGCGCTGGTTCACGACGAGATTCGAGAGCGAGCGGGAGACGTACCGCTACTAACGAAGGTACCGGCGGAGACCCCCGCCCCGCCCGTCGTCCGCCGGAAACTCTCGCTGGGAGACGGCGTTGAACTCGCGCGGCGGCTCGAACGGATCGGCTACGACGCGGTGGTCCCCGTACAGACGTCGGTCGTCTGGGACATGAGTATCATCCGCGGCGAGTATCCGGCTCGGGCGTGGGAAAACGAACGGCTACAGGAGGAGTACGACGCGGCGTTCGGCGGCGCGACCCGGAAGCGACTCGTCGCGCTCGCCAACCGCGTGCAGTCGCTGCAGTACGACTTCGAACCGGCGTGGAACGAGGACTTCTGCCGGCGGGTCCGCGAGCGGGTGTCGATTCCGGTGCTCGCAGAGGGCGGGATTCGCGACCGCACGGAGATGGACCGCCTGCTCGGCTCGAGCGGAGACCCCAGAGCTGACAGCGGTACCGGCGACGAACAACCCGCCTGCGACATGGTCGGCATGGCCCGTCCCTTCTACGCTGAACCCCGGTTGGGAGCGCGGCTACTAGGGGACGGAGCCGAGGGGAGAGAGCACGACCGCATGCGGGTTCTCTGTGAGAGCTGTAACAACTGTACGGTGCCGCAGGTGACAGGCGCCCCCGGTATCTGCCGGACGCCTGAGGTGTTGCGCGAGCGCGGCGAACTCGAACGCGAGGACGCGTACGACCGGCCCGAGTCGTAGCGTCAGCCGCTAATCATTTCGCTCGTCAGTTCCTCAAGGGTACCCTCGACGGTGTAGTCGGGCGCCTCGACTCTGAACTGTGAGTCCGTCGACCCCGCATAGTGTAACTGGAGCGTGTATGAGCCGTCATCCTGGATCGGCGCTACTTCGACGCGGTTCTCCTCGATCTGCTCAAGTCGAACCATCTCACCGGCGTACTCAGAATCGGCCGTTCCGTCGATCTCGTACAGTTCCCATTCGGCGTCAACCATTGACCCCTTGAGCGGGTAGCCGCCATTGATCCATCCGCCGAGTCCCTCGTTGATCGCGTACGTGTGTTCGTATCCCGCATCGATCAGAGAGGCGGCACGCTGAGAGGACAGGTGATGTGGACACGCACAGTAGGTGACGATCCGGGTATCGGTCGACCATTCCTCGACCGGATCCTCCTCGACGTCGCCAGCGTCATCTGCCGGTGAGAAGACGGCGCCTTTGATCCGCCGTTCCTCGTACTGATTTCGAGTGCGCGCGTCCGCGAACTTCGCCTCATCGTTTTTGTACCACTGGTAGGCGTCTCGGACCGGTACGAGCGGAACGTCGATGCCACTGGGTGTCGATTTCAGTTCGTAGTCGAATTCGTTCGCTGCGGTCGCATTACTGTCATCACCGAGACAGCCTGAGATCACGCCGATCGTCGTCGCCCCACTGACGGCGAGGACCGTCCGTCGATTCATATTTCGTTTATAGCGGTGAGAGAGATATGGCTTCTGGTGGCGGAACGATTGGTGTATACCCCTTCGTTTCAACTGGAGATCCGGAGACGGTACTGTCGGAGAACTCGAAGTGAAATGTGAGAGAAGTAGTCCATCCTGGATTCGAACCAGGGTCGAAGCCCCCAGAAGGCTTCAGGATTGGCCACTACCCTAATGGACTGACATGTTTTCGACGGCACCGATTACCGACGATGTACCAGATGATAGTTGGGGTTCGTATTAGAGTGTTACGAACTCGACCGCCAACAGGGACCGGAACGTGAACCCGACTAAATTCGACAACTAACGGCCGAGAACGCGGATCTAGTTTCGATGTTCCTTTCGATGACAGTTCGCACAGAGAACGCGACAGCGATCGATCTCGGACCGTATTCGGTCTTTTGACCGATCGTCCGAAATCAATGTCGCAACTGTCGTTTCCTTCTCATCGCTAACGTGATGAAAATCTAAACGTGCGGGGTCAGACGTACTACACTGATTGCAGCCAGCAGCGCGTTTCTGTTCGGCAACCCATTTTCGGAGTTTTCGTTTCGGCGGGTCATAGTGGATCGTACGGTGGCAGTTCGCACAGACTACCACACACTTCTTGATTTCGTTACGGAGTTCATCCTTTCCGTACCCAAATGTTACCATCCGTCCGACTGCCATCATCTTCGTCGTCGCATCGGTATGATGGAAATCGAGACACGCCGCAGTATCGACACCGCACCGTGAACAGCCGCGTTCTCGCTTTTGTTCGGCGAGCCAGGATCGCAGTTGAGAGCGGCGACGTAACGTTCGTTCCGCGTTTCGGTCACGGTTTCGATAGTGCCACCGCTGATCCACGGAGAGTTCATCCCACGACGTTCCCGAGGGAAGGTTGACAGCAGCCGGCTTCGGATCGACGCGAGTTCCGCGCGAATGCGAGGTTTCCAGACCGGCTCGTTTTTTCGCATCGTTCCAGCCACCGCACGTTCGAATGATCGTCGCAGACGCCGGCCGCAACCCGAGTGCTTCGTACTGCGCTTTCGTCGAGGATTCACCCAGTTGCTCGGCGGCTCGTCGTAACGAGTCGAGACACTCCGCTTCGGTCGTCACACCCAGTTTGCTGTGGATTTGTATATAAACGTCAGTACCGCTCCGGCAATCGTTCAGCGCGAGTTCGAACCGATACCACTATTCCGCCCACCGGTTCACATTCGGGCATGAGTACGTACGTCGGACGATTCGTCGTCGTCGGGCCCGAGGTCGGCGCGTACCGCGTCTCCTCGCGCTCGTTCCCGAACCGCGAGATCACCGCCAGAGAGGACGCGCTCACGGTGGGTCCCACGGCAGATGCCCCCGAGACGGACAATCCATACGTCTCCTACAACTGCCTGCGCGTCGTCGGCACGCCGACCGGCCAGACGGCCGCGTTCGGCAACGGCTCGCACGTCGATCCGATCGCGGAGAAACTCGAACGCGGCTACCCGGCCCGCGACGCGCTCGCCGAGAGCCTGCTCGCACTCGATTACGAAAAGGACGACTACAACACCCCCCGGATCGCGGCGACGATCGGTGACGACGGCGAGGCGCTGATCGGCACCGTTCGCAAGGACGCGCTGCTCGTCGAACCCGTCGACGAACCGACGCTCGTTGCGACCTACGAGAAGAACGCGCCCGAGCCGATCGAGTTCACCGCGGACAGCGCCGGGACGGCCGCCAGCGAGAGTTACGAACTCGAGTTCGAACACGCGATCTGTGCGGCGGGTGTGGCACGGACTGATGACGGGTTCGAAACGGCGATCGAGAACGGAGACTAGCGCTTCTCGCCGGGTTCTCGCTGCCGGAATCCGTGATCACGGATCCCGAATCCCGAATCACGGCTAACCTACAAACGGCTTCGGATAGCTATAGTGGCACATGAAGGTCGGGCTCATCTCGGATATCCACGGCAATCGGGTCGCACTCGAAACCGTACTCGAGGATATGCCGCCGGTCGATGAACTCGCCTGTGCGGGCGACGTGGTCGGGTACAACCCCTGGCCGGGCGATTGTGTCGACGAGTTGCGCCGGCGAGACGTGCCGACTGTGCTCGGGAACCACGACGCCGCCGTCGTCGGGGAGACGCCGTTTCGGTTCAACGGAATGGCCCGTGCGGGGGTCGAGTACGCGAACGCGGAACTCGCGGCGGACCAACTGGCGTGGCTCGGTGAGCTACCGACGGAACGAACCGAGTGCAGCGGGCGCGTCAAACTGGTGCACGGACATCCGGACGATCCACAGCGTTACGCTCGGTATACGTATCCGGACGAGTTCAGCGCGGGTCTGCTCGGCGATGAGGACGTGCTGGTGCTCGGGCATACGCACGTACAGGGGGCTGCACAGTACGCGGAGGGAATCGTCGTTAATCCGGGAAGCGTCGGCCAACCGCGAGATGGTGATCCGCGGGCGGGCTATGCGGTGGTCGATCTGGCGGCGCTGACCGTCGAGACGCACCGCGTCGAGTACGACATCGAGGCGGTCCAGCAGGCGATCACGGAGGCGGGGCTTCCGGAGCGAATCGGAACGCGACTCGCTCGCGGGGAGTAAGTCACAGCGAGTGCAGGTGTGTCGTCCGGCGGCAGCGGTGTCAGGGGGCGACAGCAGTGTCACGGAGCGTGTGAGGATGTCGGCTGATGGCAGCGGTGGCACGGAGAATGGGCGAATCGAATCCTTTAGGCGGGCCACGGGTAAAGTTGCGAGTATGGTTGTTACCGGCGGCCTCGCGTGTATTGGCAGGACGCAACCGCGTCACGTCGAGGGTCGGTGTTGTCGGTCCACGTGGGGCCAGACTCGGGTTCGACAGGGTCGTCACGCCGAGCAGACGGTCGCGCTGAACGCGAACACGGGGGCAAATGTTCGACCGACTTCGTGAGGACACGCGGGCGATGTGTGACCGCGATCCGGCCGCGCGCCGGTGTTTTGAGGTCGCACTTACCTATCCCGGTGTGCACGCTATCTGGGGCTACAGGATTACACATCGGCTCTGGAACGGTGGGTTTCGACTCCTCGCCCGGTTGTTGTCCCATATCGTGCGGCACCTGACGGGCGTCGAGATCCACCCTGCGGCGACGATCGGCCAGCGGGTGACGATCGATCACGGGATGGGCGTCGTTATCGGTGAAACGGCCGAGGTCGGCGACGACGTGCATATGTACCACGGCGTCACGCTCGGTGGGGACACGAACGAACGCGTCAAGCGGCATCCAACGGTCGAAGACGGGGTGAAAATCGGCGCACGAGCGACGCTTCTCGGCGACATTACGATCGGAGAGAACGCGGCGGTCGGCGCTGGGTCGGTCGTTACCGACGACGTTGAGCCCGGTGTGACGGTTGCGGGGGTTCCCGCACGGCGCATCGACGACTGAGAGAGGCGACGGCGAGCGACGACGAGAGAAGTTCGCGATCGACCGTGGCGACGGAGACGACGCCGAGAGAGCACTGGGGAATCAAAGCGGTCGAGCGGCCGTTACTCGTCGTCGACGGTTCCGTCGGTGCCTGCGGGTTCGCCCTCGGCCGGGACGCCGTCGTCGGATTCTACGTCGAGTTCAGATGTCGGCTCATCAGTTAGGGCGTCGGCGGTGGGGTCGGAATCAGAATCCGGATCGGAAACGTACCCCAGTTCGAACCAGAGCTTCGCCGTACAGCCCATGTCTTCTTCGTCGAGTTCAGTTTCGCCCTCCCGTTGGTCGAGGTAGCCGTTGCAGCGGCCATGCTGGACGACGTTCATCAGCGTGGCCGCGGAACCACATTCTGGACAGTCGATGTAGTAGTTGCCCTCGTCGTTCTGGTGCCAGGTATCGGGTGTGAGTTCGGTGTAGGCTGCGTCCTCGTTTCGGTGGGGCATATGCGTATGCTATCGGTAAGGAAGCCGGTAAGTGCAGGCCCGGAACTCGCAACCAGCCGGCGTGTCGATCGATCGGTTCACCGACTGCAGGCCGTTAGACGAGCGGCTCGACGAGTTCCGTGCCGGCCACGAGCAGGGTCTGAACCCGGTCTTCAGTTTCGGCCTCGGCGTAGACTCGCAGCACGGGCTCCGTTCCGCTCGGGCGGACGAGCAGCCAGGAGCCGTCTTCGAGCAGGAGTTTGAACCCGTCTGCGGTGTTGACATCTGCGACTTCCGTTCCGGCGACGGCGTCCGGAATCTCGGTTTCGAGTTCGGAGAGCACACGCGTTTTCTCGTCGTCGGGGCAGTCGACGCTGGTCTTGTCCTGGACGACGGTGCCGTGTTCGGCGAGCAGTCGGTCGACTCGGTCGTCGATCGGTTCGGCGGCGTGCATCGCGGCTGCGAGCAAGGCCATGAGGATGCCGTCCTTCTCGCGGACGTGGCCGCGGACGGTGAAGCCGCCCGATTCCTCGCCGCCGACGAGAGCGTCGTGGTCGGCCATCGCCTGAGCGACCCACTTGAAGCCGACGGGGACCTCGTGGACGGGTTCCCCGTGGGCCTCGGCGACGCGGTCGATCAGGTACGTCGTCGAGACCGAGCGGACGGCCGGGCCCGCGTCGGATTCGAGCAGGTAGTCGTACAGCGCGGCGAAAAAGAGGTTTTCGTCGAGATAGCCGCGATCGGGCGTGACGACGGCGAGCCGGTCCGCGTCGCCGTCGTTCGCCAGGCCGAGTTCAGGAGTGCTGTCGGGATCGGTGACGAGTTCGATCAGTTCGGCGAGGTTCTCGGCGGCCGGTTCGGGTGCGCCGCCGCCGAAGGTGGGGTCGCGCTCGCAGCGCAGGCGGTCGACGGCGAGACCGGCCCGTTCGAGCGCAGTGTCTGTCGTCCCGCGGCCGCTGCCGTGCATGGCGTCGTAAGCGACGGTCAGATCGGTATCGGAACGATCGAGGTCGTCCTGGTCCTGGTCCTGGTCCTGGTCTTGGTCTTCGTTCTCGCCGTCGCCATTGCTGTCGCCGCGGGTGATCGACGAGACGAGTTCGAACGCAGCATCGGCGTGGGGTGTTGCGAGGTCGACCTCGCGGACGGTGCCGTGATCGCGTTCCGGTAGCGAGCGGGGCTCCGCGAGTCGATCCGCGATCGCGTCCGTGACGGCGGGTAGCGCCGGCGCGCCGGTGTGCGGGATGAACTTCACGCCGTTGTACTCCGGCGGGTTGTGCGACGCCGTGACGGCGAACCCGCCCGCAAGGTCGCGCTCGACGATCGCGTGTGCCACGAGCGGTGTCGGCCGGTCCCGCTCGGGCAAGAGGACGTCGAATCCGTTCGCACAGAGGACCCGCGCGAGTTCTTCCGCGAAGCCGCGAGAGGTCTCGCGGGCGTCGTAGCCGATCACGACGGGGGCGGTCCGTCCTTCGTCGGTGAGATACGTCGCGACCGCCTGGCCGACGGTTCGGACGCGCGGCGTCGTGAACTCCTCGAGCGTCGCCCGCCAGCCGTCGGTGCCGAAGGTGATGGCGTCCGTGTCCGTGTCCATATCCGGTTCTCACCGTCGGGTGCGAAAAAAGCGACGCTGCTGACTCCCCCGAGATCGCGGGCCGTGCAGAGAAATCGAAGGCCGTGAGACGAGCAATGGGCAAAACCGACGAGTAACAACGACATTTTCCGGATGCCGCTCCAAGACGGACTCATGAGCCGCCCGACACCGTCAGTTCTCGCGGTCAGCGGCAGCCTCCGCGAGAGAAGCTATACCCGAACCGCACTCCAGTACGTCCTTCGAGCCGCCGCCGAGGCGGGTGCCGAGACGACGCTCCTCGATCTTCGTGAAGTCGATCTCCCGCTGTACGATCCCGATATCGGCGACCAGGGTGATAGTCGCGAGGTCACCGCACTCATGCGGGAAGCGGATGCCGTCGCGCTCGGAACGCCAGTGTACCACGGCTCGTACTCGGGAGCGTTGAAGAACTTTCACGACTACTGTGGCTGGGACGAGTACGAGGACACGACCGTTGGGCTGCTCGCGACCGCCGGCGGCGGGAGTTACGGCTCGACGCTCGATCACCTCCGAATCACCGTTCGAGGGGTGCACGGCTGGGTACTGCCCCATCAGGTCGGCATCCGCAACGCGTCGAGTCGGTTCGTCGACGACACGGGACCTGATGCGATCGACGGACGGGTATTCGACGAGGAGAAGTTACAGGAACGCGTCGAAAAACTCGGCCGAATGCTCGTCGAGTACGCGTTCATCGACCCGGACGTGAGTTCCCCGCGTACGGAGGCGGACGGCTGAATCACTCGCCGTCGAGCCTGACGAGGTGTTCTTTCTGTGCGCGCGAAAGTTGCTTGATTTCGTACTCGCGAGACAAAGCCGCAGAGCGCGTTTCATACCGCTCATGATGGCGTAGTTTGACGGGCGTGCGGCCGCGGGTATACTTCGCGCCGTCGCCCGCATTGTGTTCACCGATGCGCCGTTCGAGGTCCGTCGTGTAGCCGGTGTACAGCGAGTTATCCGCACATTCGAGGACATAGACGATGTGACTGCCACTGGCTGGACGAGAATCGGGTCCGACTGCAGCGTCACCCCGGGAATCGCGCTCCGACATCGATCGACCGTACGGCGGGAGATCCGAAAAGGAACTCGAACTCGTCCGAAGACGAACTCGTCGGTCGGGACGGGCGGTTCTCGACGGATCGCGTCAGTCGTGGGAGGGTCGATTCGCACGTTCGCGTGCGGCTTCGGCGATTCCTGCGTTGGCTGAACAGCTAATGCAGGCGAGGATCTCTCCGTGCTCGTCGGCGAACACGCGAGCGAACCGTTCGGAAACGTGCGCATCGCAGTGATCACACGTGGGCATTGGTCACACCGGCGAACGCCGGCAGGTAGTACTATTCGGAGAGTAGATAAAAATCCTTCCTAGATCAAGCCCAAGAGTTTGGGGCAGGAAAGAATGATTTTTCTACTCGAAAACAATATTAGCTTCGGGCACGATCAATCGCGCGCGAAATCAAAACTGCCTGGGCACCAGCGACGAATCCAGCGTCGATGTTGACGACGGACAGAACCGTACAGGACTGGAGCATGCCGGCGAGGGCTGCGTCTCCATCACCGCCGTAGCCGTACCCGCTATCGACCGGAACGGCGATAACCGGCGTATCGACGAGTCCGGCAACGACAGTCGGGAGCGCCCCCTCGCGTCCGGCAGCGACGATCAACACGTCAGCCCCGCGGAAGCGATCGACCTGATCGAGCGTCCGAGCGAGCGACGCCACGCCGATATCGTCGACTCTATCGACCGTCGCGCCCGCGTCCAAACAGACGACTTCTGCCTCGTCAGCCACCGGTTCGTCGACCGTCCCGCCAGTGACGATTCCGACGGTCGCATCGAGTTCAGGTGGGTCGTACGTCGGGGCGAGCACGCGGACGGTCGAATGCCGGCGCTCGATGGTCGCCTCGGGGTTGCTATCGGAAAGCGCCGCCCGAAGCGCCGTCGCCCGCTCGTCATCGACGCGGGTAAGCAGCGCTCGCCCGGTCGTCTCGAGCGCGGTTTCGGCGAGTGCGACGACCTGCGCCGCGGATTTGCCTTCGGCGAAGATCGCTTCGGGGATCCCTCGCCGTTGCTGGCGCGCCGCGTCGAAACGCCCCGCTTCGCTGGTCACGTAGCCGTTGAGTTCGGCTTCCGCCGCTGCCGGCGACATCGAGCCGTCTGCGACGGCTTCGAGGAGTTCGCGCATATCGCTACTGGGTCGTCCCGCTACTCGAATCCGTCGACCTGCGAGATGGGATTTCGAAAGTGCGCGCGAGAGCGCCCAACGGCGCGCGCGAGCGGGAATCGTGAACTCGAGCGGGGCGAATCCCAGTTCGCAGATTCATAAGTCATATACTTTCCGGTGGATTCGGGTGTCGAAACGGCCGTCGCAACCGCTCCAGCCCCGGTATTTCCGTGAACAACCAAAGCCTTTATAATATGGAAGAAGGAACCGCTACATCGTATGGCAGACCTTATCGTCAAAGCTGCTGTGAAGGAAGCGCTCGATGACAAGAACGTCGCCTCCGACTTCTACGACGCACTCGACGAGGAAGTCGACGAACTGCTCGCCGACGCTGCCCGACGCGCAGAGGCCAACGACCGGAAGACGGTCCAGCCGCGCGACCTGTAAGGGTACCGTCAAAACAATTTTTTCGCGCGCTACGTTGGAGAGCGATAGCTCCTGGTTGCACCTCGTGCTGGCAGAGCAGTACTAACACGACAGAGTAGCAGCATTCGCAGGCTGAAACAGGAGAGAGACGGGGGTTACGCGTCGTTACCGGACCGTTCGTCGAGGTACTCCTTCGTCCGCCCGCAGACGACGTAGTCGGTCTCCTGGAGTTCAGCGATCGACGCCGAGCCAGTGACGAACATCGCCGTGGTCAGTTCGAGTGTGAGCGTCTCGATCAGATCGACGACGGCATCGGTTCCCTGTCCCGCCGGCCCGAGGAACGGTTTTGCGAGGCCGCCGGCGCGAGCGCCGAGGGCGATCGCCTTGGCGATGTCAAGTCCGGAGCGAACGCCGCCGCTTGCGATCACGCAGTCGTGGACTGTTGCGGACTCGATCGTGCTGACTGCGGTCGGAACGCCCCACGCGCGAAAGAGTTGGCCGACCTGTTCCTGTCGGGAAGCACCGACTGCAGCCGCACGGTAGGATTCGATGCCCGACCAGGTCGTCCCGCCCTGTCCGGCGACGTCGATGGCGTCGACGCCGGCGTCGGTGAGCCGTGTCGCAGTCGCCCGCGAGATGCCGTTGCCCGTCTCCTTGACGACGACCGGCACCGAGAGTTCGCTCGCGACGCGTTCGATTTCGGCGAGACAACCGCGCGCGTCGACGTCGCCTTCCGGCTGGACGGCCTCCTGAAGGAAGTTCAGGTGGACGGCCATCGCGTCGGCGTCGATCATCTCGACGGCCGCCTCGACATCGGCGACGTCGTACTCGAGCAGCTGTGCCGCCCCGACGTTGCCGTACAGGAGGGCGTCGGGGGCGACCTCGCGAACGACGGTATAGGATTCGAGGACGTCCTCGTCGTCGAGTTCGAGCCCGGCGCGCTGGCTGCCAACGCCCATGGCGACGTTCGTCTCCTGGGCCGCTTCGGCGAGCGCCCGGTTGAGCTTCGTCGTGTTCGCGTGGCCGCCGGTCATGCTCTCGATGACGATCGGGGCCGCTAACTCGTGCCCGAACAGCGTCGTCGTCGTGTCGATTTCGTCGCGGTGAATCTCCGGCAGTGCTTCGTGGACGAGGTCGACGTCGGCGAATCCCGTCCCGGCTGTCTCGACGTCTTTCTCCTCGATGATACGGATGTGATCGTCTTTCCTGTCGGATGTCTCGGGCATCGAATCGTCTCCACCGGAAGGTGGGAGGACGGTATTGAAAAGGTGTCCATTCGAGCGCACGCCTCGCGAGCCGACGGGGCCGGTACCGAGCAAGGGCCGGAGCCGCGTTTTTGTGGCTGGTCGGTGTACACCCTCGAGCATGCTTCGCAAGCTCTTACTCGGCTTCGGACTCGCCGAACTCGCCAAGCCACGACCGGTCATCGAGGCGTGCGAGCGGATCGGTCTCGAGAATCCGTCCGCAACCGAGCGCCGTCCGCAGGCGCTCTGGGGTGCCAGACTCGAAGGACTGGTCTTCGTCTGGGCGCTTCTCCGCGGACGGGACGGATCGACCGTCATCACCGCACTGCTGGGACTGGCCGGCACGATTCTCGTCGTGCTCCCACGTCCGATCATCGAACTCAGTCAGTCGCTGGTCTACGAGAATACGGCCGAACTCGAGTTGAAATCGTGGGTAGTCCCCGCGACGCGACTACTCGGGGTGCTCTACCTGCTCGTCGTCGCCCTCGCACGCCCCGTAAACGGTGATTCGACAGCAACGGGCGGCGAAGACGCGTAGATACAAATACAGATACAGACACAGACACACCCACGTTTCGAGTTCAACACCTCTCTGCGCCCCTCTCCGTGCGAGTGATCTTTTTGGTCCCTCTCGTCGACGTGAGAGGTATGCACCGAACGCGAGCGCTCGTAATCGTAGCCGGACTGCTCGAAGCCATCGCACCGAACCGGATCATCGAGCCGGCCGAACGCCTCGCGTTCGAGAACCCCGAGGCGGGACGGCTTCGGCGGTGGACGATCCCGATCGCTCGACTCGAAGGCCTCCTCTTCGCCTGGTTCGCCGCGCGTGCTGACGGCCCACCGGCGTTCGTCCGGCCGCTGTTCGCCGCACTCGGCGCGGTGATGGCCCTGTTCCCGCGATCGGCCCTCGAGTTCGGGCTCGCGAGTTCCTACGAGAACGCCGCCGAACTCGAGGTGAACTCGTGGGTCGTTCCGCTGACTCGGGTGCTGGGGGCGTGCTATCTCGTCGCGGCGCTGGGTGCGAGACGAGTGGCGACGCCGATGCAGGAAGAGAACGCGACGGGAGACAACTAAGGCGCGTCAGTACGTCCGCTTCTCGACGCCGTCGGCAGTGCCAACGTAGGTCGCGTCGGCTAGCCCGATGAACAGTCCGTGTTCGACGACGCCGGGGATCGCAGCGAGCGTCGGCGCGAGTTCGGCCGGCGAGTCGATCGGACCGAAGGCGACGTCAAGTATCAGGTTGCCGTTGTCGGTGACGACGGGGCCGTCCTTGTGTTCGGCATCGCGAAGCGTCGGCTCGCCGCCGAGTTCGCGGACGCGCTCGGCGACGGTCGTGTGAGCGGCGGGGAGGATTTCGACTGGAACGGATCGATCGAGTTCAGGGACGAGTTTCGAGGGGTCGGCGACGACGACGAAGCGGTCGGCCGCGGCGGCGACGAGCTTTTCGCGGGCGTGTGCGCCGCCGCCGCCCTTGATGAGCGCGCTGGCGGTGTCTGCGGTTGCGTTCGCGTCTGCGTCGGTCGTTGCGTTCGAATCTGCGTCCGCGTTCGGAGAGGGATCATCACGGACCTGGTCGGCCCCGTCGATCGCGAGGTCGACGCCATCGACGGCGTCGAGGCTGGTCAGCGGGATGCCGACCTCGAGTGCCAGTTGTCGGGACTGGAACGAGGTGGGAATACCCTGCACGTCGAGGCCATCGTGGACGGCCTGACCGATAGCTTCGATAGCGTAGGCGGCCGTCGAGCCGGTGCCGAGACCGACGACGGAGCCGTCAGTCACCTCCTCGGCCGCGCGTTCGCCCGCGTTTCGTTTCGCCGTCTCGCTGCCGCCCTCCGTCTTCATGCTCTGGTTTCTCAGGCGGGCGGCGAGGGGAAAAACGTTGTACATCTCGTGTCGAGCAGCCGGCGTGAGTCACTGTGGCCGTCGTTGTGGCTGTGGCCTGCGATCGTTACGGCCACAGTATCGGCGACGAGAACGGTCCGGAGAGCGGCTGAGGAGTTACGACGGCAAACAGGGAATCGAACGCGAGTCGAACGCGGCCGAGCCAGGGAATCCGAAACGCAGCCTTGCTGGAGATCCAGTCCGGTTTGACGACGGTCGTCTTGGCATACTGTCCGTCAACTTGATCGTACAGGCCGTTCGCGTCGCCTTTCGTCACGAACCCGTCGTGGGGAGCGGGGCAGGAAGACAGGTCGGCGCACGTTCTTCCGTCGAGCGCGTCCGCGTCGGCTTTCGTCTCGACCCAGTTTTCGCCCGCTTCGACCCAGAAGCGAGCGCGGTGGATCACCGGCGTCTCGCTCGCGTCGCCGTCGGGGGCGAAGACGATGACGTCGCCGGGTCGACCGAAGTGCGTACCGCCGCCGTGTTGCCCGTCCTCGAGCGTGACGACGCCGGTTCCGTCGACGGCGTTCTCGCCGCCGAATCGGTCGTCGTCGACGACGAACACGAGATCCCCGGTGTGCATGTTGGGTTCCATACTCCCGCTCTCGACGGCGACCAGCGGCGGCCAGACGCCGCTTGCGGCGAACAGCACCAGACCGATCAGCGCGACGATTGCAACGGTACTCGCGACATCCCGGACGATGACGACGGCACCCTCGTCCGACCGCAGCAACCAGCGGAGCAGACCGTCGTCTTCGATAGTGACGCTGTCAGGCGAGGGATCTGACTCGGTCGCGGGAGGGTCCTCGGGGCGGCGCTCGCTCATTCGTTCGTATTCTGTCAAGACTGACTATCAACGTTTTGTTGCTATCGATCGGTTTCCCCGGTCGCAGGGAGAGACGAACGCCACAGAGCGGCGAAGCTTTTTTATTTCGCCTGTCGTCGAACGCCCATGGCGACGGGGACCGCAGTCAGCCTGCAGAACGTCCGGAAGACCTACCAACTGGGCGAACCGGTTCACGCACTCGACGGCGTCACGCTCGAGATCCCGCGGGGCACCTACACCGCGATCATGGGACCGAGCGGCTCCGGGAAATCGACCCTGATGAACCTCGTCGGCTGTCTCGACACGCCGACCGACGGCACCGTCGTCGTCGGCGGCGAGGACGTGACGACGCTCGACGACCGCGAGCGAACGACCCTCCGCGGCACCACCGTCGGCTTCGTCTTCCAGACGTTCAACCTGATGCCGCGCCTGTCCGCTCTCGAAAACGTCGCGCTCCCCCAACTCTTCCAAGGCGTCGGCCGTAGCACACGCCGCGATCGCGCACGCGAGTTGCTGGAGCGCGTGGGACTCGGCGACCGAACCGACCACATGCCGAACGAACTCTCCGGCGGCCAACGCCAACGCGTCGCCCTCGCTCGCGCGCTGGTGAACGACCCCACGATCGTCCTGGCCGACGAACCCTCCGGAAACCTGGATACCGACACGGAAGCCGACGTGCTCGATCTCTTCGACGAGTTCTACGACGCAGGAACGACGATGCTCGTCGTCACCCACGAGCGCCACGTCGCCGAGCGCGCCGAGCGGATCGTCCACCTGTTAGACGGGAAGATCGAGCGCGTCGAAGAACTCGAGGACGCCGGCCGCGATTCGGACGTAGCCCAGGGGCAACGAGACGGCGTCGACGGGACGGGAGCGGCGTCCGGAGCCGATCGCTGATGCGCCCGCTCGAGTTCGGTCGGCTCGCCTGGCGGGCGATCCGCAGTCACCGGCTCCGGTCGGCGCTGACGACGCTCGGAATCGTCATCGGGATCGCGGCGGTCATCGCGTTCGTCACGCTCGGAGCGAGCCTGCAGGCCGGGCTGGTCGGCGATATCAGTCCGGACGATCAGCGGAACCTCTACGGCTGGGCCGCCGATCCCGACACCGAGGGCGGGCCGCTTGCCGGGGCCCAACCGGTGTTCAGTCAAAACGACCTCGATACGGTCAGCGAGCGCGATGGCGTCGACGCAGCCTACGGCTACATGCCGATCTCGACGCAGGCGCTCGCGTACGAGGGCGAACTCACGCCCCAGAGCGACGCGCTCGTGGCCGCCGGACCGCCCTACATTAGACCGGACACGCTGGAGGAGGGGCGGCAGTTCGAGATGGGCGAGCGCGAAGCGGTGATCAACCCCGCCGTCGCGGGCCAGTTCGAGGAAACCATCTCCGTCGGCGACGAATTGACGATCGCGTTACAGGGCGGCCAGCGGACGACCGTCACCGTCGTCGGTATCACCGACACCTCCGAGGGGTTGAGCCCGTTCGAGGGGTTCGAGCCGTCGCCGCGAGTCTACGTCCCGACCGACCCGTACTACACCGAGGAAGTCGAGGGCGCGACGGCGGGGCTCGGGGGCGAGAACGCCTCGGAGAACGGTTCGAGCGCCGGAGGCGGCACCGGCGTCGGCGAGGACGCGCTCTTTCTCGCGATCGTCGTCCAGGCCGAATCGGCCGACGACGCCGACGTCGACCGCGCCCGCGAGAGCGCACTCGGGTACCTCGAGAGCGACGATTCCGATGCGAGCGAACTGCTCGGCGACGAACTCGCGGTGACCATGCAAACGAGCACCGAGTTACTGCAGCAATTACAGGACGTACTCGACTTGCTTCAGAGTTTCATCGTCGGCATCGCCGCCATCTCGCTCGTCGTCGGATCGATCGGCATCGCGAATATCATGCTGGTCAGCGTCACCGAACGAACGCGCGAAATCGGGATCATGAAAGCCGTCGGCGCACAGAACCGGGACATCCTGGGACTGTTCCTGACGGAAGCCGTCGTGCTCGGCGTCATCGGTGCGATACTCGGAACCGCCCTCGGGCTCCTCGTCGGCTACGCCGGAACCTGGTACATCGATATTCCGCTGGTCTACCCCTACGGCTACGTCGCCCTCGCAATCGCCGTCGGCGTCCTCGTCGGCGTTCTCTCGGGGCTCTATCCGGCCTGGCGGGCGGCGCGAACCGATCCGATCGACGCGCTTCGCTACGAGTGAGTCGCCATCGAGCGATCACTCGAGTTCAGACTCATGGGTTTCGTCACTGTCGGAGCGCGAGTCGGATTCCGGTTCGGGTCCGGATTCGGATTCCTCATCACGAGATTCGTGCCAGCGAACGTCCGATTCTGTCCGGTCACGAGTTCGCGTTCGCTCCGCGTCCGAGCGGTGCTCGCGTGGCTCTTCGGACCGAGACTGGGACCGAGAGCGAGGCTGGGCGCGGGTGAACTCGCCAGCATCGTCGGGGCGAGACCGCGAGGCCTCGGCTTCGTGCCGTGAGTCAGAACGAGCGTGTGCGTTCCGTGAGCGGCGCGAGTGTCGATCGTGGCGTCGCCGATTACGGCGGTCCGTGCCGATCGTCCGGTGCGTGCGCGCTCGTTTCTCGGGATATTCGCGTGCGAGGTACGAACCGAGCATCCCGCCGAGTAACGAGAAGCCGACGGTATAGAGCAGGACAACCATCGAGATCATCGCGAAAGCGAAAAACACGATCGCGAAGCCTTCGGCCGGAACGGCAGCGCCGATTCCGAGTCCGATGAATCCCAGGACGAGGAGGGCGATTCCGGCGAACGGAACGAACGTGATGGCACCCGCGAGCGCGCCGGCGATCGCCCCGTCTCGAGTGTCCGGCCCCTCGAGAAACCCGGCGATCGCACCCCCGAGTACGGTCGAGACGGGAACGAACGAGAGGATCACGGCGGCAACGGCACCGATGAACGCGTGGATGACGGTTCGACCACTAACCATACCGTACGGACGACGGGCAACGAGAAAAGTGTCGGTGGTCGAAAGAGTCGATACCGCCGAGCGAGACCGTTCCGAATCGGGACAGGTCCTTAACCCCACCCGTCATAGGGGGACACTGATGAACCGACGGGTCTTCGTCCGCGGCGTCGGCGGCGGGGCAGTTGCCGGACTCGCCGGCTGTCTCACTCGCAACGGCGAAACCGACGACCCGGCCGTGGACGAGGGACCGCTCCGGGTCGTCACTTACTCCTCGATGGCAACAGGCCCGACACCCGCCGGCGAGTGGCTTCGAGAAACCGTCGCGGACGAGTTCAGCGAAGAAGTCGAGTGGCACGTTCCAGAATCGGGCATCGACCAGTACATCCGGCGAGCCCAGCTCGGTGCCGATGTCGGCGCTGACGTGGTTCTCGGGCTCACCGCAGCCGAACTCGCGCTGGTCGATGCTACACTCGACGACGAAACGCGGCTGTTCGCGTCCCTCGATCGAAGCCGACTCGACTACGCGGACCGCGTGCGGGACGCTCTCGAGTTCGCGGAGCCGCGCGACAGAGCGCTCCCGGTCGACACCGGTTACATCACGCTCGTCTACGACGCCATCGAACTCGAACGGCCGCCGGAGACGTTCGACGACCTGCTCGCAGGCCGGTTCCGAGACGCGCTGTTGGCCCAGGATCCGCGAACGTCCGATCCGGGTCGGGCCTTTCTGCTGTGGACCGTCGCCGAGTTCGGGTCTGACTTCACGGCGTACTGGCGCGACCTTCGTGACAATGGCGTTCGGCTCTGCGAGCACTGGACCGAGGCCTACAGGGACAGCTATCTCGACGGTGACCGGCCGTTAGTCGTCTCCTACTCGACCGACCGCGTCGCCGCCAGCGCCGCCGACAGGGACCTGCGACGCCATCGGATTGCCCCACTGAACGGGGCGGGCTACCGACAGACCGAAGGCGTCGCCCTCTTCGCGGAGGCCGCGCGAACCGATCTCGCCTACGAGTTCGTCGATCTCCTGCTCTCGTCGGCAGCCCAGGCCGAACTCGCGACCCGAAACGTCCAGTTTCCGGCCGTCGAACCCGAGTTCGTCGATCTCGACGATCGATTCCCCAGGTACGCACGGGAACCGCCGGAAACGGTAACGCTCGGGTACGACGACCTGCGCGGTGAACTCGACGGCTGGCTTGGAGAGTGGGCGAACGAGTTCCCTGAGTGACTTCTCGCGTGCGTGAGAACTCGGTGCAGTTTTATGACGACGAGTGTGGTACGACGTTGCGCATGGCTATCGCACAACGGATACTCAGCGGCGATCCGTCACGGACATCGAAGCTCTACCTCGTGATCGGCGCGATCTCGCTGGTCAAGGCGATCGCGGTCCGTGACGACAGGAATCGATTTCGACAGGAACTCACCGATGCCGGCCTGTTCATCGGTATCGGTCTCGCACTCCGGAAATACAGTCAGCTAAAAGCGGAGAAACGATCGGAAATCGAGTCGCAGGTTCCCGACTGGGCGCTCGACGCTGCGGAATCAGCAGCGGCGAAAGAGGCGGTTCGAACGGCTGCGAAACGCGGGTTCCGGCGCTCGCAGTCGGAACCGGAGCCGACCGTCCGCGACCGAGCGCGGGGGCTCTTGCCGAATCGATAGCGGTCTCGATCTTGCGGAGACTCTCCTCGATATATAAGACTCGAGACTCGACATCGTGACTACCCGCAGACGAATGTACGCCGTGCGGGAACGGCGTCGCTACGACGAGCGCGGCTCGAGTTCAGCCGTGAAGTGTCTGATCTCGGGCATCGCGGGATCGCTCGCGAGTTCGAGTCCGGTGACCGTCTCGCGCTTTTCGAGGACGGTTTCGGCGGTCTCGACGACGTGCTCGAAGTGCTCGCGGTGGTAGGTTCGACGCGGGACGGCGAGGCGAACCAGTTCGGGGCGATCGGTGTCCGGGAACGCGAAACTGCCGAGTTCGACGCCGCGAACGCCGCCTTCCCGGTAGAGTTCACAAACGAGGGCCTGGCCGGGGAATTCCTCTGGATCGAGATGCGGGAACAGAGCGCCGGCATCGAGGTAGACGGCGTGCCCGCTGGTCGGCGTGTACACCGGGAGGCCGGCCGCCGCGAGTCGCGCGCCGAACTCGCGGACCTGCTCGATGCGGTCCTCGAGATAGGCCTCATCGACGGCCTCGCGGAGACCGACGGCCATGGCGGCGACGTCCCGCCCGGCCATGCCGCCGTACGTCGGAAAGCCCTCGTAGAGGATCGCGCGCTGCTTACAGCGGTCGAACAGCGCGTCGTCGTCCGTCGCGACGAAGCCGCCGGCGTTCACCAGGCCGTCTTTCTTCCCGCTCATCACGAGCGCGTCGGCGTAGCCGAGTTGCTCGCGGGCGATATCCGCGATGGTCGCCTCGCTGAACTCGTCCTCGCGCTGGCGGACGAAGTAGGCGTTCTCCGCGAACCGGCAGGCGTCGATGACGAACGTCGCGTCGATTTCGTTCGCGAACTCGCGGACTCGGCGGGTGTTTTCGACGCTGACGGCCTGGCCCGCAGCGGAGTTGTTCGTGATGGTCTGGATAACGAGGGGGATCTGATTGGCACCGACCTCGTCGACGACTGCGCGGGCACGCTCGAGCGAGAAATTGCCCTTGAACGGTTCTTCGGAGTCCGGATCGTGAGCGACGGCAACGGGGCAATCGACCGGGTCAGCACCCTGGTTCGAGACGTGCGCGCGGGTCGTGTCGAAGTGGGTGTTGTTGAGCGCAACGTCGTCCGCCGAGAGGAGCGTGCCGTAGAGGACGTTCTCCGCGCCTCGACCTTGATGGGTTGGGACGACGTTCGAAAAGCCCATCACGTCCATGACTGCATCTTCGAGTTCGGCGAAGCTCCGAGAGCCGGCGTAGGATTCGTCGCCGCGGATCAGCGCGGCCCATTGGGCGTCGCTCATGGCACCGGTACCGCTGTCGGTGAGCAGATCGACGAAGACGTCGTCCGAGGAGAGATTGAAGAGATTGTAGCCGGCGGCTTCGAGATTGCGTTCGCGCTGGTTCCGTGCGGGAAGTCGAATCCGTTCGACCATTTTCGATTTGTATGCGACCATAACTATCTCCGTATCACGGCCGCGATTGTGATCAAATCGATTGACGGGACCTGGATGCCGACGGTGCGAGGCGGCAGTCAGGGGACAGGTCAGGACAGTGGTGCACGGGTTCGCAGATCGGATTCGGCGCGGCTGCGGGGAGGTATGGACAGCCGAACGGTAAAGAGCGGACTGAACTGTAAGGAGAACGTGAGGGCAGGTCGACCGAAGGACCGTGCGCGTTAGAAAAGGTCTTGCGTCAGCTCGAGGGTCTTCTCGCGGTCGTCCCAGTCGACGAAAAGGGCGACGCTGGTCGCGCTCGTGATAACGTCCTGCAGGAAGATCCGTTCATCGGCGAGCGGGGTGACGATTTCGCTGACGATCCCCGGCTGGTTGGGCAGTTCGCCGCCAGTGACGCGGACGACGGCCACGGGCGAGTCGACGGTCACGCTCGAGAGTTCGTCCCGGGCGATGACCTCGCGGTGGAGAATGTTCTCGGCGCGTTCGGCCTCCGATTCGTCGATGTAGAACGTGACGGTGTCCATGCCGCTAGCGACGGCGTCGATGTTGACGTCGCTCTCGCTGAGCGCGGCCGAGAGGTGATGGAAGATGCCCGGCTCGTTGCGGATCGCGCGGCCGGCGACGGTTAGGCAGGCCAGGGGGCGCTCGCGCAGGTCGACGAGATTTTCGAACTCGCCTTCGATGCTCGTGCCGCCCGAGAGGAGATCGCCGTGTTGGTAGTGGACGACACGAACGTCGAGGCCGCCTTCCTTGTACGACAGCGCGGAAGGGGCGACGACTTCGGCCCCGCGGAACGAGAGGTTGCGCAGTTCGTCGACGGAGATTTCGCCGACGTTTCGCGCGCCTTCGACGACCCGCGGATCGCCGGTCATGACGCCTTCGACGTCGGTGACGATGACGACCTCGTCGGCGTCCATGTACTTGCCCATCATGACGGCGGTGGTGTCGCTGCCGCCGCGGCCGAGCGTCGTAATCGATCCGTCGGGTCCTTCGGCGAGGAAGCCGGTGATGACCGGGACCGTCCCGTCCATTCCCTCGGCAACGGTCCGCGCGCGCCGGCGGGTCTCCGGAACGTCCACCTCGCCGTATTCGTCCGTGACGACCGGCCAGCCGTCGCTGCCGGGCTCTAAGAATGTGGCGTCGATGTCGCGGGCCGAAAGCGCGGCCTTGAGCATACGAACGGAGGTCCGTTCGCCCATACTGACGATCTGGGCGCGGTCCGCCTCGTCGGTCTCGAAGGAGATCTCGTCTAACAGTTCGTCGGTCGTCGATCCCATCGCGCTCGCGACGACGGCGATTTCGTGGCCGTTCTCGACGGCAGCGGCGACGGAGTCCGCAGCGCGATTGATCCGATCGCCGCTTCCCAAACTCGTCCCGCCGAACTTGGCTACAACGCGCATACCGACACCTCATCCTCGTTCTCGACACGCGGCTGCGAGCGAATACTGGTGGCGTGGCTCATACTCCCCCCGTTACCAGAGCGGGCAGATAACTGTGTCCCCTTTCACGTATTTTTCCGGTGTTCTATCGCCCTGTGGTCGCCGAAAACCTCCATTTTCGATCGTTCTAGTACCGGATCACGTCGCGGCTTGGATTTATATTTGTGCATGCCATTACCACACATTGATGAACGTACGGGATGCACTCGAAGCCGACGCGGACGCGCTGGCGGCAATCGCCGACTCCCCGACAGACGTGATGCAGAATCTCGTCCACGACCGCACTGTCCGCGTCGCAGAAGACAGCAGCCGCGACCCGAACGCCGACATCTCGAGTTCAGAGTCACAGTACAGCGGCTCCGATCCCGAGGACCTGCTCGGATTCATCAGCTTCGACGCGCGCGAGGACACCGTCCACGTCACGCAACTCGACGGGACGAGCGACGCCTGCAAACGCCTCCTCGCGGAGCCGGTCCGATTCGCCGAGGGCGAGTCGATGGCCGTCGAAGTACTCGTCGCCCCCGAGACGAACTCGATCGAGACCGCCGCCGAAGAACTCGGCTTCGAGAAACAGGGTCGAGGACCGCAGTTCGACGGCTCGCCGACGGTACGGTTTCGACTCGAACCGTAGGGGTGCCACAAACTCCCGCGCGTGAGCGAAGCCGCGGACGACAGACCGCCCGCCGTCCCGCCAGCGTCCGCTAGTTCGATGTGGGTTGTATCGATCGCGTTCGTCTCGCTCACGGGTAGCCGAAGTGGCAAAGTATATAGCTAGTAAATGAATGTTCATTCATATGGATGCACCCGATCCGTTCGAATCGTCACCCGACGAGACGCGCACCGAAATGATGAAAGCAACCTACGATGCGCTCCAGAAACACGGCTATTCGGACCTGACGATCCAGCGTATCGGCGACGAGTTCCCGAAGAGCAAATCGCTCATCTACCAACACTACGACGGCAAGGACGAGTTGCTCGTCGCCTTCCTCGAGTTCCTCCTCGAGCGGTTCAAAGCTGACGTGCCGACCGACGGCTTCGACGACGCCCGCGAGCAGTTGCGGACGATCGTCGAGTACTCCCTCGGAAGTTTCGACTCGAATCACGCCGACTTCCTCGGCGCGCTCACCGCCCTTCGCGGACAGGCACCGTACGACGACGCCTTCCGCACGCAGTTCGCCGATACGGACGACTTCTTCCGCGCGCACCTCGCCGACATCGTTCGCGACGGCATCGAGAACGGCGTCTTCCGGCCGGTCGATCCGGAACGAACCGCCGCGTTCGTCGTTGCGACGATCAACGGCGCACAAATGCAGCGCGTCACGACGGGGAGCGACGAACCGATTCGTGCCGCGCGAGACGAACTCTCCGAATACATCCGAACGCAGTTGGTCGTCGAAGAAGAGCCGTAACTGCGGTTGATGCCGGGAATGCGACGGTCACTGCCGTCACCCGACGGAAACCGGAACCGACGCGAACGACGAGACGGATGTGAACGACACAAAGAACGCGAACGATGCAAAGAACACAACGAGCGGATCAGCTGAACTTCTGAACCGTCACATCGAGCGTATCGAGGTCGACGATCGGCGCGTAGCCGGAGTCGGGGTCGATGTTGACGCTCTTCTGGAACTCGGTCTGAGCCTGCCAACAGCCCGAGTTAATCGCGAGCACGTTGTGATACTTCCCGAAACCGAGTTTGTGGACGTGACCGGTGTGGAAGATGTCGGGTACCTCGTCCATGACGAGGTAATCTTTCTCCTCGGGGGCGAGTCTCGTATGGCCCCCGAACTGCGGCGCGACGTGACGTTTCTTGAGCAGCTGGTACATCGCCTTGTGCGGGTCCTCGTAACTCGCTTTCTCCTCCGGGAGTTCGGCGATTACCTCGTCCAGCGAGACACCGTGATACATCAGGACGGACACGCCCTCGACCGTCACCATCGACGGATTGCTCACGATCTGCGGATCGTGTGCGGACATAATGTCCCGGAGCGTCTCATCGAAGCCCGGCTGCGGTTCCGCCAGCCGAACCGCGTCGTGGTTGCCCGGAATCATCACGATATCCAGATCCCCGGGCACCCGCTTTAAGTGCTCGTTGAACGCCTCGTACTGCTCGTAGATGTCGACGATATCGAGTTCGTCATCCTGGTCCGGATAGACCCCGACCCCTTCGACCATGTCGCCCGCAAGTAACAGGTACTCGACGTGCTGGGCCTGCTCCGTATGCAGCCAGTCGGCGAAGGCGTTCCAGGCGTCGGCCATGAACTCCTGGCTGCCGACGTGAACGTCGCTGATCAACGCCGCCTGGACGTGGCGATCGGCCGTCGACGGCTCGTGCGTGCGGGGCACGTCGGGGAAATATAGCGAATCGACGAACGCGATTCCTGCGTCGTCTGAGAGCGTTCCCTCCATCGCCAGCACCTCATCACAGAGAAGTTGATCGACCAGATCGGCGAACTCGCGGTCTTTCATCACGAGCCACGGGAAGGTCCCCGTCGCGTCTTCGAGTTCGATCAGCCAGTGGCCGCTCGCGGTCGAGCGGATGTCGTTGACCAGTCCGACCATCCCGGCCTCGCTCCCGCCCGGCATGCTCTGGATGGCCGTCGCGGGGCGGTGATTGACCCGGCCGCGGAGCTTGCCGCCGAGTCGGTCGAGCCGGTCCCGGAAGACGGACACGAAATCCTCGTACGCGCCGGTGCCCGTGCTCTGACCGGTCATGTCACCGGCGATTTCGAGCGACCGCTTCGAGAGGTCGACCTCACGATCGATGTGAGACCCCCCTGTTTCGACTGGAGAATCGCCTGCAGAATCGTGCGTATTGGCTGTTTCTACTCCAGTTGAAGCGGAGGATGGTGTTCCGTTCCGAGCGGCCCCCTGTTTCGAGTCGAGCGGTTCGGACGGACGATCCGGATCGGTCGCCGTCGAGGGGTGCGTCGCAGCCGTCAGGACCGCATCGACGTGGGTGGTTCGAACGACGAGCGCGTCTGCCGGCAGTTCGTCGACGACGCGGTCGAGCACCGCGGGCGGGTTCTCCGCCGATGCGATCTTCGTGACGGCCTCTCGCTCGGCGTTGTACCCGCGGCTCGTGAGTTCGCTGACGATCCTGGCTGCCCCCTCGAGTGGCACACGATTCGTATTCGTGACCGGAGAGAAAAGGGTAGCGGATCAGTTATCGTTCCCGGCGACGCGTTCGGATTCAGACAGTTCGGGAACCACGAGCAGAAAGTTGATTGCGAACCCCGGCAAAACCAGGGACGATGAGCGGCCCTGATTCGGGTGGTACCGATGACGATGGTGGTGACCGCAGTGGTGATGGCTCCGCGTGGGACGATACCGACGATCGTGGGCCAACTGACCGCTCTGACACTCCCGGCCCCCCCGCACACACGACCGGCGATAACGAGCGCGAGCACGACCGGGATCAACCGACGGGTCCGCCGGTGAACTCGGCCGAGACTGAGAGTGAAACTGAAACGGAGACCGAAAGCGGGCACGCGAGCGCTCGATCGGGCGCACGGACCGGACCGAACGGAGGAACCACCGACAGAGATGGTACCGGTAATGGGAGCCGAGTCACGATCGAGGACGACGGACTTATCCGCTGGTTCCTGCAGTCGGACGACGGCAGTGTCGTCGTCGTCAGGGACGTATTGAGCAGCGTTGCGATCGTCGCGGCGGTCGGATTGCTCCTGTTTGCTGTCAGTGGTATCTGGCCGCCGCTGGTCGCCGTTGAGAGTGGAAGTATGGAGCCGAATATGCAGCGTGGCGATCTCGTGTTCGTCGTCGACGACAACCGGTTCGTCGGCGACAATCCCATCGACGGGACTGGGATAGTCACGCGCGAAAATGCACAGGAGAGCGGGTATGACAAGTTCGGTGGCTCCGGTGATGTCATCGTCTTCCTCCCGAACGGCGATTCACGGCAGACGCCGGTGATCCACCGCGCCCACTTCTGGGTCGAGGAGGACGAAAACTGGATCGAGACGAAGGCGGACGAGGACATCGTCGGCGATGTGACCTGTAATCAGGTCCGCACCTGTCCGGCCCCACACGACGGATTCGTGACGAAGGGTGACAACAACAACGGATACGACCAGTACGAAGGCGGTGCCAGGACGACCATCGTTCACCCAGACTGGGTCACCGGAAAAGCGATGTACCGGATCCCGTGGCTCGGCCACATCCGACTCGCGTTCGACAGCTTCTTCGGCGGCATGCTCGCACCGTCGACACCCGGCATCGCACCGATCGGTTTCGGCGGTACCGGAGCAGTTGCCGGAGCGGGAATGAGCGCAAGTGCCGGCCTCGTCGCTGCAGCGGGCCGATATCGATCGTAACCAGTACGAAAGAACGCGAGCCGCGGTACGTCAAGCGAAGAGTTGCTTTTCAGTCGTTCCCGTTCGAGACGGCCGAGGCGGCCGAGACGGCGGCAGTTTCGTTTTCATCTTCGTTTCCGTTCTCGGAGTCAGATTCCGTCTCGTCCGATACGTTCGCCGCGTCCTCGCCCTCGCTTTCCGCTTCTTCCCCTTCCTCCTCGGTCGTAATTTCGACGACGAGTTCATCTCCGTCGGATGGTTCGTGCTCGGTCGGATCGATTTCCTCTCCGTCGAGTCTGAACGAAATTTCCGTTCCCGGCTCGCCAGCGTCGTACTCCGTGCCGTCGATCGTCATCACGGGCGTTCCCGATGCCATTTCGAACTCGAAGGAGGGGAGCAAGTCGATCCCTTCCGCAACCGTCACCGGTTCCTTGCCCTCCATGTACCAGCGGCCGTTCGATTCGTGGAGGTGGAAGGCGGCGGACTCGTTGTCGACGTTTTCGGACTGGAACTGTGATTTCGTCTCGAACGACTCGCCGTCGACCGTGATGGCGATTTCGCCGTTCTTATTGATTCGATCGTTCGACCCGAACAGTCCGCCATTCGAGAGGCAACCGCTCAGCGCGAGCATCCCACCGGTCGCACCGGCCATCGAAAGTACCGTTCGTCGTTGCATATGCTGTCGAAGCGAGTCCAGCGGTATCTATGCTTCGACAGTTCCGCCCGCCAAGAAGCGCCAATTGCTGACCCACCGCAGGAACGTCAGTTCTCGAACCGCGCCTGAACGAACGGCTGAATGTCGTCGATATCGCTCAAACGCGAATCCGAGAGCAAGACGGCTTCCGTCTCGTCGATCGGCACTGAGAGGCTGATCTCCTTCGTCCGCCCGTATCGACCCTTCGAGACGACGACGGCATTGACGATACCGAGCATGTCGAGTTCGCTGATGAGATCGGTCACCCGCCGTTGGGTGAGCACGTCGGCATCGATCTCCTCGCAGAGGCGCTTGTAGATGTTGAACACCTCGCCCGTGTTGATGCTGTGAACGCCGTTTTTCTCGAGCAGGATGATCGCAAAGAGGACGAGTTTGCTCTGTGTCGGCAGCGTGCGCACGACCTCGACGACGCGGTCGAGTTCGATCTTGTCCTGGGCCTTGCGGACGTGTTCTTCGACGACCGTCTCCGCCTGGGCGCGCTCTGCGAGTTCACCGGCAGTCCGGAGCAAGTCGAGGGCGCGGCGGGCGTCCCCGTGTTCCTGGGCGGCGAAGGCAGCACACAGTGGAATCACGTCCGAAGAGAGCGCATTGTCCTTGAACGCGACTTCGGAGCGGTGCTGGAGGATATCGCGCAACTGATTTGCGTCGTACGGCGGGAAGACGATCTCTTCCTCACCGAGCGAGGATTTGACGCGCGGATCGAGAAAGTCCGTGAACTTGAGGTCGTTCGAGATGCCGATGATCGAAACGCGCGAGTTCTCGAGTTCGGAGTTCATCCGCGAGAGGTTATACAGGGTATCGTCGCCGCTTTTCTCGACGAGTTTGTCGATCTCGTCTAGCATGATGACGACGACCCGTTCGTCGTAGTCGACAGCGTCGAAAAAGACGCTGTAGACGCGGTCTGTCGGCCAGCCAGTCATCGGAACCTCTTCGAAGGATTCCTTGTCCGCTTCCAGGGAGTCGATCCGTGTTTCGACCGCGTCGATCGAGTCGAATTCGGTGCTATCGAGGGGGTGGGCGGTCGACTGAGGCTGGGAATCGTCCGCTGTGGAGGGCGATCCAGCAACCGAATCCGTCGCCGGATCATTCGTCGAATCGTACCCCGTTCCTTCAACTGGACGTGATCCAGAATCTCCACTTGGAGAGGCTCCTTCAGAAGAATCAGTTCGATTTGAAATAGAGGTCTGTTCACCGTTCTCGTACGTCTCGATACGATCGCGCAACGCATCGAGTGACTCGATCCGATCGTCGATCCGAGCTTTGTTCTTTTCGATGAACTTGTTCGCAAGTTGGGCGAGAACTCGATACTGCGTGTCGGTTACCTCGCAGTTGATGTACTCGACATCACATGGCACGCTGTACTTCTGGGATGTGCTCTCGAGTTCTTTGCTGACGAATTTCGCGCTTGCGGTCTTGCCGGTTCCGGTTTTGCCGTAGATGAGGATGTTTGACGGCGTTTCCCCGCGAAGTGCGGCGACCAGAATCGTCGCCATCTTGTTGATCTGGTCGCTTCGATGCGGGAGTTCGTGGGGCGTATAGGACGGCCGCAGAACCTCTTTGTTCTCAAAGATGGGTTCGCCACTCAGTAGATCGTCGAACAGCCCTTGGTTCGAATCGTCCTCGTCTCCGCCGCCTCCGAGTTCGGTGTCGGGCAAGTTAGAAAATCCGTGCGTTCGATCGGATTCGGTGGTATCCGGTTGTGACTGTGATTGTGCCTGCGTGTGTGGTTGTGCATCCGCAGACGGTGAGCGCTGACCGTGCTCGGATCCAGCGTCTGAGCGTTCGCCATCTGCTCCCGGACTCTCGTGCCGGTCCGGGGCAACAGCGGAAGCAGGATCGGAATCAAGCGCGGAGTCGGATTCGGCGTCTGGATCCCCGATATCGGGATCAGCGTCGGCCTCAGACACGGCATCGACGGTATCGGTATCGATATCGGCACGTGAACCCGAATTGGATGCGGACTCGCCGTTCTCGGTTCCATTCCGCTCTGTAGCTGTCTCCGAACTCGTTCGGTCCATTTCGTCGTCTGACATTCGTCGTACACGTACCCCCTCGTTTCGGGTGCAGATCCGAACCCGACAGCGAAGATTTCGTAGGATAGACGAGCCAGAGCGGCTAGTCTACTGTTTCAGTAACGCGATTCGGATCCAGTTGATGCAAACGAAACAGAGGAAGAGCGTGATATTAAATTCTTCCCTTCAGTTCACGGATGGTGATGAGTCCAAAGGCTGGACCGGGTGCAAAGTCGTTCGGCCCGGCGTGTCGCTTCCAATCGGCCGGTGAACTCCGACTGAACTCGAGTCCGACCGTACTCGGGACGGGAGTCGTTCGAACGGGGAGGTCGTAACTGGTTCGCTGAAGATCATGCGTTGTCGGTGGATGTCATTGCCAGTAGTGTGATGGTGATTATGGAAGCGATGAGCCGGACAGCGTCGAACCGTGAATTGTGAGTTGTCGTTTGGACCGATGCCCCCCACCCCTTCGTTTCAGGTGGAACTGTTACAACGGGTGGGGTGGGGGAGGGGGTTATCTAGAGGGCAGGGATTTATGTCGGTGGGTGAGAAATACGGTCCGTACCACTAGCAGTTGAATATATCTTACTAGGATATCTAAGAATATTACTAGATGTAACTAGACTGCTGTTCTCTACCGATCTACTCTACTAGAGAACTCTTTTCTGTTACTAGAATAGTCGATTTCCGGCTATTCTGGACGAAGACCGGCTCAGACCATCGTTCGAGGTGAAACGGAGGCCTCTCTTCTCTCTCAGCCATCGAGATCGCCGTCTTCTCTCGGAACTCTCCAGTTGAAACGGAGGGGTGGGGGAGGGAGAAGTATATAACACTCTATAATGAATGTATCCTCATTCATGCACTATCATGTTCACTCTTCTCACTACCGCCGGACGCAGATTTGAACTCGTAATGATGTATCGAGCATGGATGGATGGTAGATAATACCACGTGGTCTTGTGTCATGCTTTGACTGACCGGTTTGCCCGAAGGGTCATTTTTCATCGGAGCTCGCCGATCGGTCTCACGGATCATCAATGTCGAACATGATCGATATCCGTTCTGTGTTGTCTGAATCTCAATACGTTTGACGTAGGCTTAAGTGAGTTCAGTCAGTAGTACGCGCAGATGCACCCCGCGGTGCTGGAGGGCCCTACAGATGGGACTGTTCACAGAACTCAAAGATAGTATCTCTCGGGTTACGGACCGCCTGTTCTCCGAACAGGAACCCAAACGAATCGGTATCTATGGTCCGCCGAACGCTGGAAAGACGACGCTCGCGAATCGAATCGCCCGCGACTGGACTGGCGATGCAATCGGGACCGAAAGCCACGTTCCACACGAAACGCGGCGCGCGCGCAGGAAAGAAAATGTCGAGATCGAACGCGACGGCAAGACGGTGACGATCGATATCGTCGACACACCCGGTGTGACGACGAAGGTCGATTACGAGGAGTTTACGGACGAGATGGAAGAAGACGATGCCATCCGCCGTTCGCGAGAGGCGACCGAAGGCGTCGCCGAGGCGATGCATTGGCTTCGAGAGGACGTCGACGGCGTCGTCTACGTTCTCGATAGTGCCGAGGATCCGATCACGCAGGTCAATACGATGCTGATCGGCATCATCGAATCTCGCGATCTGCCGGTGCTCATCTTCGCGAACAAGATCGATCTCGACGACTCGAGCATCAAACGTATCGAAGACGCCTTCCCACAGCACAAGACGATCCCGCTGTCGGCAAAGGAAGGCGACAACATGGACGAAGTGTACGACTCTATCGCGGAGTACTTCGGGTGATCGCCTATGCCAGAGGCTACTAACGCGGACGACTCGGATTCCCCGGACTCTGACGGTGTCCAGATCGATCTCATCAGCGGCGAGCGAATGGACAACATGGCGACGATGGAGAAGATTCGGATGATCCTCGATGGCGTTCACGATGGCAACATCGTTATCTTAGAAGAAGGGTTGACGCCCGACGAGGAGAGCCGTCTCATCGAGGTGACGATGTCGGAAATCAGTCCGGACGAGTTCAACGGGATCGAGATCGAGACGTATCCGAAATCGGAGACGCGCGATTCGTCGTTGCTCGGCCGGATCATGGGCAACAACGAGTCAGAGACGAAGTTGACGGTAATCGGACCGGCAAACCAGATCGAGACCCTACACAAGGACGAAACGCTGATCAGCGCGCTCGTCTCCCGTGATTAGAAACTCATGCCACACGAATGCACGAACTGCGGTCGGACGTTTCCCGATGGCTCCAAGGAGATGCTCTCGGGCTGTCCCGACTGCAACGGGAACAAGTTTCAGTTTACGCCGTCGTCGGCGATGGGGTCAGCAGCGGATTCGAGCGCCGGCCGGAACTCGGCGGCGGAGCAGCCATCCGACTCGGTGAAGACGGGAGCGGAGTCGAAGTCGTCGTCAACGTCGAAATCGGGGGTGGAATCAGAACCCGATTCCAGCGGAATGACCTCTCGCGCCGCAGAAACCGTCCGTGATTGGGTTTCGAGAGACGAAGCGGATGCGTCGGTCGACGAGTCGTCGGCGTGGCCATCTACCGGATCCTCCTCTTCGTCTCCTTCCTCTTCCGAGACAGCGGAAACAGCGGCTGCAGATACGAGTTCAGCTGGTGACTCGTCGGCGGAGACGGCGGAGGAAGCGGAGTCGGGTGAACTCGGATCGTTCGAGGAGTGGCCCGATACTGCTCGCCGTCCTGAAGACCGATCGACGAGTCCGGAGGGCGGGCACGGTGATGTATCGGAATCGAGTTCAAATTCGAGTTCGGGTTCGAATTCGAGTCCGAGTCCGAGCTCGGATGTGGAGCCGCGTTCGGCCGCGCCTGCAGACTCGGAGACGAGTTCGAGTGCAGGTCCGGATTCGAGTACAAGGCCGAGTCGGATGACGATGGCGGACAGCGAGAATACGGCGCAGTCGGACGCCAGGAGCGAGGTGGTTCCGACGGACGAGTTGCCGACCGGGTCGACAGTGTCGTCCGAATCGGACTCGTCTCTGTCCTCGCCCAGTGATCCGGCATCGCCGTCGGCACCGGGTCCGGGTTCGGCTCCTCCGACAGATTCGCCTTCCGGCAATGCACAGGCGGCTGCCGAAGGGTCACCGGACCACGGGCGTGTCGTCAGCGAACCGACGGGGGAGACCCCGTCGATGGAAGAACTGCGGGAAGAACTCAACAAGCAGTTCGAGAGTATCAAGATCGTCCAGCCCGGACAGTACGAGCTTAATCTAATGGAGCTGTATAACCGGGAGGAGTACATTATTTCGCTGCAGGAGGACGGTCGATACGTAATCGACGTTCCGGATTCGTGGCGCGATGAGGGCGAGTGAGGGCTGTTTCTCCTGTGGTTGTGATCCTGTAGCCGTGAATCGCGGACTAAAGACCGCGTGCCGTAGACCGAAGACCGCATGCCGTTCGGCCGGGACAGATGGATTTAAGCGAGACGGGCGACAGGTTCGGACCATGAGCACTGCAACCAAGGTTGTCGTCGCAACGGTCGCTGTATCGGCGCTGCTGTCGATCCTGCTGGTCTTCCAGAGCGTCTTCGCCTGATGTTCGAGACCCGCGACCTTTCATCCCCGGTCGAGGCCGTTCGGGACGAACACGCTCCGGACGCACTCGTTATTGACTGTGAACGTGACTTCGAGACGCTGCCGCCGGCGCAGGCGGAGGATCTCGGCCTGCTCGTCGACAGACTCGACCCGGTGAACTATCCCGACGCGTGGCTCCCCGAAGATGCCCCGACACTGCTCGCTCGCTATGCGAGTTCGGATTTGACGATCGGGATGCCGGGCGACGGCAGCGTCGTCTGGACGCGCCAGACCGACCCGCCGATCGTGCTCGTCAAACCGCGCGTTGAGGGGTCTCCAGACCCGTTCATCGAGTTCCTGCTCGCGGAGGCGTTCGTCGAACTGGGACTCGAGACGCCCGAACACTTCCTCGGGTTCTTCGAAGAGCAGTACGTCGACCTCGATCGGGCGGTCGAGCGCGGGCCCAACAGCACCTACCAGATCGCTGCGGCGCTGTACGACGGCTGGCTGGGGCTGCAGACGCGTGAGACGTTCGCGACGTGGCACGACCAGGCCGACCGCACAGTCCTCGGCGATTCCTGGCAGGATGCGGGAACGAGACTCGAAGACCGCGTTGGGGAATTGTCGCGGGCGGTCGCACGCGGTGACACGGATTTTGCGGACGCGACTGAACTCGCGTGTGCGGCGATCAAACACGCGATCGAGTTACCGGCACCGTTCGGGGCGCTCGATACGGATGCGTATCGTCACCACGGACCCGAGTACGCGATCAGATGGGCGGAGAAGACATTCGATGCGCTTGCGGAGTGAGAACGACGTCCTGGGGGACGAGAAGGCGGACATCACCTGGCGGTTCGAGTTCGGGTGGAGCGATGCGGACGCGTTTCGGGAACTCACCGCGGTCGTCGTCAGAAATCGACGTCGATGCTCCCGTCTTCGTCGAGGTCGATCACGCCATCGAAGCGCTCGCGGAACCGCTCGACGAGTTCGGGATCGTGGGGGTCTTCGGAGACGTGAAAGAGGCCGACGGCGTCGTACGTTGCGAGGAGTTCGAGGATGCGGTCGACGGCGTCGAGTGCTTCTTCATCGCCGGCGTAGTAGGCGAGTTCAGTGACGGAGTCGAAGCTGATTCTGAGTTTGCCGTCGTGGGCGTCGAGAAAGCCGTCGATGTGGTCGACGATGCCGTCGATGTCGTCGGGGGCAGCGACGTAGTGGACGCTGTCGCTCTGGCGGCGCGAATAGCCGTGTTCGATGCTGAGGGTGTCGAGGATTTCGGCGCGGTCTTCGTCGACATCGTAGTACTCGAGTTTCTGCTTGGCCTCGCGGGCAGTCGTTCGAGTGGAGACGACGAGGAAATGATCCGTATCGGTTTTGAGAAAATCGGTGTCGATGCGGTCGGTTTCGCCGGTACTTGGATGGAGCAAGAGAATGCCTGTCCCACCCGGTACTGCGGTGGGTGTCTCCTCGATCTCGAGCGTGTAATCCATACTGGCGTGAACAACTTCCGGGATCGACTTAATAGTGCGGATCGATGTAAACTCGCCCCCATCGTCGTCTCCGTCGAGTTCCCCATGCCGCTCTTGCTGTCGTACGTTTCCGGCTACTCGCTAAAAGATCGCCATTCGGAGAGTCGCGCCGTCAGTGACGGCCACCACCGATGCCCACGGTAGTTCGGCCGGCCTGTTTCTCTCCACGCGTATATTTTTAGGCTACCCTAAAGAATCTGTCGCTGTAAGAATACACCGCAATCGTGACACGCCAGTCGCCGGTCTCGGCTGTCGGTGCAAGCCGAACTCGTTTTGCACACGGAGCGACGTAGAAGAGACATGAGCGTACGCGAGGAGTTCGACGACTGGGCCACGAGCGGTCGCGATCGAGGAATGGAAGAGCGCCACTGGCACACGGCAAAGCACGCACTCGCACGCATTCCGGTCGAACCCGGCGACACGGTGCTCGATCTGGGGTGTGGGAGCGGCTATGCGGGCCGGGCGCTTCGAGACACCAAGGGTGCGGGTCGAATTTACGGGCTCGATGGATCGCCCGAGATGGCACACAACGCGGCGGGCTATACGGATGACGAGCAGGTTTCCTACCTCGTCGGTGACTTCGGATCGCTTCCGTTCGCCGCCAATACGATCGATCACGTCTGGTCGATGGAGGCATTTTACTACGCCGCAGATCCGCGCGAAACGCTCGCGGAGATCGCTCGCGTGCTTCGTCCTAGTGGAACCTTCTACTGCGCCGTCAACTACTACGAGGAAAACGTCCACTCTCACCAGTGGCAAGAGAAAATCTCGATCGAGATGACCCGCTGGGACCGCGAGCAGTACCGCGATGCCTTCCGGGAGTCGGGGCTCTACGTCGCCGAGCAGGACACCATTCCCGACCGCGAGATCACGATCCCTGCCGAGGCCGAATTCCCGACGGAGAACTGGGATACTCGCGAGGAGATGGTCGAACGCTATCGCGAGTTCGGGACGCTGCTTACCGTCGGCGTCGCCCCGTAGGGTGTTGCTGATCGGCGGTTACGTCCGGTGTCAGTATCGGTGACAGAGAGTCAACGGGCGGTGATTGATGGTTGCCGCTCATCGGTTCCTCCCCACTGATGGTGGATTCCCCTCTGTTTCAACTCGAACCGCTTCTGTCGATGGTGTATCCCCGTCTACTGGCTATTCGAGTCCAGTTGAAACGGACGTGTGTGCGTCACAAAGTCTCAGTGCGCTGCCGAGCGTTACTCGTAGCGCTCTCCCGCCGGAATCGCCACGTCGAGCCAGTTCTCCTCCGGCGGTAGCGGACAGTCGAACGTTTCGCTGAACGCACAGAACGGCGAGTACGCGAGGTTGAAGTCGACGACGAGTTCGTCGCCGGTTTCGAGGTCTCGGTCGGCTGCCAGTTCCATGTAGCGTCCGCCGTCGTAGGTCTGCTGGCCGGTCGTCTTGTCGCGGAAGGGAACGAAGTACGCTTCCTCGTTGGGGCTCTCGAGTTGGTACGCCGCGAGTTCGGCCGTCGTGTCTTCGAGGTCGGCATCCGCCCGGTCGAGGTTGAACGTGAGGGTAGCGGCTCGAAGGTACCGCATTTCTCGGCCCGCGGTCGTCTCCATCAGGACGACTTCGGGGTCGTCGTGGGCCTCGACGGTCGCGGTGACGCGGTAGTCCGGATCGGGGTCGAAGTAGTCGAGACCCTCGAAGTCCTCGCGTTCTTCGGGTGGGATCGGCGACTGTGGATGCTCGGCGAAGAACTCGTCTTTCTCGGCGCGTTTGGCCTCGAGTTCGTCGCGCCACTGGTCGGTATCGATGTTAGCGTCAGCGTCAGCGTCGGCACCGGGTCCGGCTTTCGTATCGCTCTCCTCGCGGTTGGTGTCGCTCATACAGCCTGTTCGGTGTCGCGACTCGTGTGTGTTGTGTTTCTGCGGGCCGCCGGGAGCCGCTTTGTGGTGCGGGAGTGTCCCACCCCGGAACCGGAACCGGACTCGGGATCCGACGCAGACGCCGGATCAGAAGGAGGATACTTAGTCGTCCATTGCGTACAGTTCAGCCATGTTACAGTACGACGCTCCCTCGTTTCGGGTGGTGAATCGATGACCGACCGCCGCCCGATCGTCGTTTTTCTGAGTTCGCTGATCGTGCTCGCCGGCGCGTTCGTTCTCATCTCCGGCGTGACGGACGTGAGCATGATCGCCTTCGCGCCGGCGTACATGTTCACGCCGATGGTGGCCGGAATCGTGACGTGTCTGACCGGGTCGCCGTCGTTCGAGCAAGCCGGGCTTCGCGCGCCCTGGGGACGACTTCGCTGGCTCGCAATCGCCGTTGCCGTCCCGCTCGTGCTCATCCTCCTCGGGACTGGGATCGCCTTGCTCCTCCCCGACGTTTCGTTCGTTCCGGACGCGAACCCGTTGACGGGTGAGGGGACCGAGTTCGCGCCGACCGACGCGGAGCAACCCGCCGGGCCGTCGCTGCCGGACTGGCCGCTCAACCTCCTCGTGACGATCGTCGTCGCGGTCGTGGCCGGCGTGACGATCAACGCGGTGTTCGCGTTCGGCGAAGAGTTCGGCTGGCGCGGCGTCTTCCTCACGGAACTGGCCCCCTACGGCTTCTGGCCGGCTTCGGCCGCGACCGGGCTGGTCTGGGGGTTGTGGCACGCGCCGGTGATCCTCGAGGGGTACAACTACCCGAACTATCCCGTCGTCGGCGTCGGGGTCATGGTCGCGGCCTGCCTCGCGATGTCGCCGGTCTACACTTACATCACGCTCAACGCCGAGTCGGTCATCTCCCCGTCGATCTTCCACGGCACGTTCAACGCCTTCGGCACGACCATGATCGTCTTCGCCCAGGGCGGATCCGAACTCGTGGTCAACCCCGTCGGCGCGGTCGGAATTCTGGTGTTCGGCCTCGCGACGGCTGCGATCGCCGTTCGCGGCGCGCCGGCGCTGACGCGCGAGTGGGCGCTCGACGACGAGCGCGAGGCTGAACGCGAGGGTGCGACCGGCTCCGGTGCCGAGATCGACAGTACCGGGCCCGAAAACGGCACGTAACGGCACAACTCGACTTCCGGTTTGAACGGCTGTTACTCGAAATCCGGCTCGAACACTTCCTCGATCGAACACTCGAAGTACTCGGCGAGTTTGAACGCCAGTTCGAGCGAGGGGTCGTACTTCGACTTCTCTATCGCGTAGATCGTCTGGCGGCTGACGCCGACCGCGTCGGCGAGTTCCTGTTGTGTGATCTCTGCCTCCGCGCGTTTGACCCGCAGTCTGTTTTCCATGTCTACAGTCGTTGCTGGAGTTCCGTCCCTCCCAGGATGGCGAAGACCGTCGCGACCCCGGCCACCGCGATGTAGTCGACGGCGGCCGGTGCGGCCCGGGTCGCGGTCGCGTAGCCGACGTAGACGGCGACGAGCGACCCGAGGAGTACGACACCCGTCCCCGCGAGCGCGGTGTGGATGTTGCGCAGATCCCGCTCGTCGACGACGCCGGAGTCACCGTGCTCGGCGCGGACGGCGTAGGCAACGTTCCCGCCGAGGACGATCGCAGCCGGCACAACGGTCAACTCCACGATCGTCGGCTCCGTAAACGGCTCGCCGATGAAACGCCCCATAATCGGATACAGGAGTGCCGGAACGAGAAACAGCAGAACGTTGTACGTCGCTGGTAGCCACCGTCTCATCAGTGGTTACCCCCGTTCGAGCCGAACTCGCGCGCGAGAATTCCCGGAAGATCCGTGAGCCAGCTGATGATCGCACAGACGACCATTACTCCGACCGCGCCGATGAAGAGCCAGAAGGTTGCTCCCCGTATTATGAACTCGGGCGCGACGAATCCGGCGGCGATGATAACGCCGCTGATGGCCGCAACGATGACGACGAAGAGGGCACCGTACGCCTGCCGTGGGTTCTGCACCATATTCTCACTACCTTACTGATGCTACATAAATGTTAAGCTACCTTTGCAAAATGAGTGGGTTGCTTAACATCCGCGTCCCGGCTGCTCTCGTCGCACGCGTGCCGGTTCGGTCGCTTCCGTCGCTACACGATGTCGCCGACCGCTCTTGTGATTGTGACTCCGCGCGCGAGTCGCCGTTCGTCATCCTCGTTTGTCGTCCGTCATCCGTCATTCACTACCCGCCATTCACCGGCTGCCAACTGCCAACTGCCAACTGCCAGCCGCCGGCCGCCAGCCGAACTCGCGGCCTCCCGGGACGAGTTCTCGCGCGGCCGGTCCGTCAACGCTTTGGCTACCCGACGACGAGTTCGGCCAGCATGACCGACTGGCGCTCGATATTCGGCCACGCCGACCCCTACGACCCGCAGGTAGACGGCATCGAGACCGCCATCGACGCAGGGCAGGATGGCGGCTATACCGTCATCGAGGGAGCCTGCGGAACGGGGAAGACGATGATCGCGCTCACCGCCGGGATCGAACTCGTTCGCGATCCCGACACCGACTACGAGCGCGTCTTCGTGCTCACGAGCGTCAAACAGCAACTGCGCCAGTTTGAAGCCGACCTCGAGACGATCAACGAGAACTTGCCCGACGACTGGAACCCGATTTCGGGGCTCACGCTCGTCGGCAAGGCCGACGTCTGCCCGTACAACCGCGAGGGCGCGGGCGACATCGACGACGGCAACGTCTACGACCGCTGTGAAACGCTGCGCGACCGAACGCGGGACCTGACCGGCGAGGGCGGCGAGACGACCGCCGCGGCGCTCACCGCGAGCGCGCGCCAGCAACAGACCGGCCTCGCGGACAGCGGCCAGTCCGGGCCGACCGGTCGCTTTCTCGAGACCGCCGGCGAGACGGCCGCCTACCCCCCGGAGATGCCGACCTACTCCGACGGCGGTCCCGTGAGCGCCGAAACCGAGTTCTGTCCGTTCTACGCCCAGTTCCTGGACGACCTTCCGGACGAGGGCAGCGACGGCGACGCGGTCGAAGCGGTCCCCTACGACTTCACCGACGCGGGAATGATCACGCCCGCGGACCTGGTCGCCCGCTCGGTCCGCCACGGCACCTGCCCCCACTCGATCATGGGCGCGGCGCTCGCCCACACCGAGGTCGTCATTGGCAACTACTACCACGCGTTCGACCCGCGGACGACCGGCTCTTTCACCGGCGCGCTACTCGATGACTCCACGTTCGTCGTCTGCGACGAGGCCCACATGCTCGAACCGCGCGTGCGCGATCTCGTCAGCGACGGCGTCGCCGACGCCACCCTCCGGGACGCCGAAACCGAACTCTCGCGGGTCATCCAGCCCATCGAGTTCGAACGCGAGGGCCGCCGCGCACAGGGCGGGTCCCAGACCGCCGACGCCGACCTCGTCCGCGCCGAACTGCAGGACAGCGACGTTACCTTCGAGGAACTCAATCGCACGCGCGAGTTCATCCAGGATCTGCGGAGCGAACTCGATCGCCGGGTGCGTGCCCATCTCGACCGGAAACACAGGGGGTGGCAGTCGAATCTCACTGACCTCCCGGACGAGGAAATTCCGCTTCGTGATCCCGCAGAGCCTGCCGAAGACGAACTCTCCGAGTGGGCGCGCAACGCGGGCTACGGCGATGCCGACTGGGTCCGCGCCGAAGCGGTCGGCGCGGTCGCCGCGCGAATTCTGAACGAGGCCGAGGACGAGGACCGAACCCGGGCCGCGCCCGCCGTCGGGCGCGTCCTCGGCGACTGGTACCGTTGCGGACACACCGACTACTTCCGCGAGATCGAACTCGAGCGCACGTGGAACGACGCGGAGCCCGCGGATTCCTGGCGCAGGGCCTACACGGCCCGACTCGCCTTGCACAACTGCGTCCCGAGCGACGCCATCGGCGATCGACTCGCGGCCTTTGGCGGCGGGATTTTGATGAGCGCGACCCTGGAGCCGATGGACGCATTCACCGAGGTGACGGGGCTGCAGTACCTCGCGCGCGAGGAGGATCGCCCGGTCGTCGAACGCCGGTACGGGCTGCACTTCCCCGCGGAGAACCGCGAGAGTTTCGCGGTCGCCGCGCCGAAGTTCACGTACGACAATCGGGGACGGACGGGGGACGACAATCCGACGCGAGTTCACTACGCGGATACGATCGAACAGGTCGGCCGACTGCCGGGTAACGTCCTCGTCGGGATGCCGAGTTACGCCGAGGCCGAGTGGATCGCCGGGATTCTCGAGGGCCGTCTCTCGAAGCCTGTCCTGCTCGACGCCTCGAGCGACGACGAGACGACGGAGTCGCTCAAAAGCGAGTTCTTCGCAGGTGAGGGGAAGGTGCTGGTGACGAGCCTTCGCGGGACGCTGACGGAGGGGGTCGACTACAGCGGCGACCGCCTCTCTGCGGCCGTCGTCTGCGGCGTTCCGATCGTCAACACCTCGAGTCCGCGCACGAAGGCGGTGCGGCGAGCCTACGACGACGAGTTCGGTGATGGCTTTACGTACGCGCTGACGATTCCGGCGGTCCGGAAGGCGCGCCAGGCGATCGGTCGGGTGATTCGCTCGCCCGAAGATGTAGGCGTTCGCGTGCTCTTGGACGAGCGCTACGCCCGCGAAAGCTGGGATTCGGTGGTGCCGTATCTGCCGGATGACGATGAGTTCCAGGCCGTGAGTCCGGACATGCTCGAGTACGGCCTCGACCGGTTTCGGTCGCGGCTCTCGTGACGGTGTCTCTTCGCGCTGGCCTCGCCTGCGCCGCTTTTCCGCTCGCGCTTGGGTGGTTCGTTAGTCGTGCTCACCGAGTCGCTCGGACTCGCGGGCCGATAGCTCGTCGTTCGTCTCCGCGTTTCGATCGCGGCTGTCGTCCTGAAAGTGTGCCTCGATTCGTCGTTCGAACTCCTCCTCGCCGAGGTCGCCGGCCGCGTACCGTCGTTTGAGGTCCTCGACCGGGTCGGGCGTCGACGGTGGCGAGTTCACGTCCGGCGGCGACGATGGTGTTGCCGTTCTGCGGGTGGAGTCGGCGGCGGTGCGTTTGGCGGCGGTGCGTTCGCCGGCGTCGTCCCCGGTTGCCACCGGCCCGGACGAGTTCACGGCCGGTTTCGACGCGGACGCTGCGGTGTCGGCGACCGAGTACGCCGCCGGCGACGAGATGTTTCCGATGAGCGAGAGGTACACCGGCCAGAGGACGAGAACCGCGAGGAGGAACGTCGGGAGCCCCGCCCCGACCAGGGCCGGCCCCCAGAATAACGCTTCGAGGGTGAGCCCCCAGCGCGGAACTTCGAAGACGCTGAGTGCGAGCAGCCAGAGCCCGGTCATTCCGAGCGGAGCACCGAGGAGCCATCGCCCGAGCGCTCCGTCCGGCGTGTACTGTTCGATCCGTGCGTGCCACCTGCGACGCGAGTTCGTGCTCGACCCGGAGCGGCGAGGACCCATGTGATTACGACAGCGACCCGATATAATAATTCCAACTGTTCGCGCGTCGGTGGCGCTGCACTCGGGTGCAACCTGGCAGCAGTCGGTCGGTCGTCGGTCAACCGTCGATCCCGTCGCCCGACCGCGCGACGACACCACGATACCGGCGGTCGTCGACCGGTTCGATCGCGAACTCGAGCGCCTCGTAAAAGGGCCGCACGTCCGCATCGAATCGCGCCGTCAACCGCCCTTCGCGCTCGAGTGCACGGCTCACGAGTTCTCGCCCGATGCCCCGGTTTCGGTGGCGGTTGCGGACGGCGACGGCCGAGATGTGGGCCCCGCGTTCGTCCGTGTGTGGGTCGAGAACGATCACGCCGAGGATGCGTTCCCGCTCGCTCGTCTCGGCCGTCTCAGTGAACTCGTCGGTCACGCCGCGCTGGTCGCCCGCGACGAGCACGTCTTCGTTGCCGATGCGGGCTTCGATATCGCCGAGATCGAGCATGGCGGCGTCGATGATCCGGCGGACATCGAGTTCGTCGTCGGGGTCGGCGGTGCGAACGTGGACGCGCATTCGACGGGACTTCGGTTCGCGTCGATCAACAGCGCGTCGCTTTCGAATCGGTTCGATCGCTCGTGCGGGCTCGCGCGCATGATTGTAGTAATCGTTAAGGGGAGTGGTGTGGTAAGACACACCAATGTGGGGTCGCAGAGGTGGCCGTCTTCGATCGAGCAGTTCTCGCAGTACGGGCGACGCGGGGACGGTCGAGGGAGCGACCGGTTTACTCCGCACTGAGAAGTGAGCGCCAATGAGTCTGATCGCGATACTCGATATCGCACATCCGGATCTTGCGCTGACGCCGACGATCGACGAGTGCTCCGAGGTGTCCATTCAGGTCGTCTCTCACTCGACGACGGACCCCGAAACTGGACTCTTCTTTTTCCTCGTCGAAGGCGCGGACGAGTCGTTCGAGCGGGCCCTCGAGAACGATCACACGATCACGGCCTGGACGCTTATCGACGACTTCGGTTCGTCGCGTGTCTACCGACTGGAACACGCCGAGGGAACGAAACTCATCTCACCGAAAACCGCCGGAATCGGCGGGCTCATGCTCAACGCGGAAAGTAACGACCGCGGCTGGACCGTTCGGTTGCACCTGCCGGATCGGGACGCGCTTGCAACGCTGTGGGAGTTCTGCGAGGCCGAGGACATTTCCGTCGAACTGCACCGTGTCTTCCGCCAGGACGAGTGGGTCGACGGACCGGCGACCGATGTCACCGACGAACAGCAGGCGGCCCTGGTGAACGCCTACGAGGAGGGATACTTCGAAGAGCCCCGCGAAACGTCGCTCGAAGAACTCGCGACGCGCCTCGACATCTCGCCGACGGCGGTCGGCGGCCGCATTCGGCGCGGCATGGGCAAACTCGTCGAAGCAACGTTGTACGAGGAACGGTGATCGCACTGGGACAGCGACGAGAGAACCGAATGCACCGTCGCGACGACGATATGCACTCGGACGGTGCCGCTCAAAAGGCTGCGAGGTGATCGTCGCGGGGCTCGTAGAGCGCCCCGGTCATCCGAACGTCAGCGATCGCCTCGAGGGTTTCACCGACGGTGAATCCTCGCTCGCTCATCGCTGCGACGACGATACCGATCGGCACCCCGGCGGTACCGCTTTTGGTACTATCGTGCTTATCGACCCCGTACCGGGCGTCGAGACCGTCGACGACTGCTGCGATGTCGTCCGCCGCGTCGAGTGCAGCGCCGAACTCGAGATCGGCACGGGTGACGACGATATCGTGTCCCGTGTACCGGTGGTGTCGCCGATAGAACGCGACGAGTTCGGCGGCCGAGTCACTGGGTCGTTCGATCTCACAGTCGGGGCAGGTGGCGACGAACGGTGCGGAGTGTGAGTGGTGGGTGTGATGGGTGTGATGGGTGTGGTTGGGCATACGTAGTTGCGGAGAGGGATATCGGGCACCTAGGCCTCGTACGCCGCCTGTGCGAGGCGGTGGAGTTTGTGTACCGTGTGTTCGTTCGGGCCGAGTTGGGCCTGTGCGATCGCGCCGGATTTGAGACCGCGCTGCTGTCGTTCGACCAGCTCGAAGTCTTCCTCCTGGAGCTGTCTGCTCGTTCGGATGAACTGCTTTTCTTCGTCGGTCAACTCGGCGTCCTTGAAGTAGTAGTCCGCCACGAGCTGGAACCGCTCCTCGTCGATCGGGTCGATGATGTACGTGCCGTAGCCGTCGGCGGTGCCGTACATGTTGACCGTGAAGTTCGGCCAGAAGTAGTGGAACTGTGCCTCGTGCTCGTCGTGAATGCGCATCTCGTCGTCGACGTCCTCCCTGTGCTTGTAGTGGAGCACCCAGTGGTAGTCGTTGACCTCGAGTTCGGAGTCGAGGAGTTCGAGATCCGTGACCCAGTCCTGGTGATTCGCCTGACAGTGGTCGCATTCGGAGTAATTGCCGCCGAAGACCTTCCAGTTGCACTCGACTTCCGAGACGATTCGCTGGGCGAGTTCGTACTCCGCCAGGGGGAGCGATTCGAGTTCGGATTTCAGTTTGCCGGCCTGTTCGGCGAGCGACATCGGGTCGGCGGCGAAGTTGACGAAGACGAACGGGCCGATGCGGTCGCTGTGGACCTCCATGAGGGAGTTTTCCTCGGCGTTCAGGTCGGGAACGTCCTCGTCTTCGAGGTCGGGGTTCAGCCGCGCCTCCTCGAAACTCCGCGGAGTGCTCGCGAGGTCGCCGTCGAGATCGTAGGTCCAGAGGTGGTACGGACACTGTATCCGTCGTGCGTTGTCCGGATCGGTCATCGGGGTCTCCTCGACGATCGCCGATCCGCGGTGAGCGCAGACGTTGTAGAACACCTGTATGTTACCGTCGTGATTCCGGAGGACGATGATCTCTCGGTCGCCGATGGTGCGGGTGAAGTAGTCTCCCGCCTCCGGAATGCAGTTCGCGTGGCCGGCGTACACCCAGTACCGCCCGAACACTTTCTCTTTCTCCATCTCGTGGACGGCGGGGTCGGTGAAGTATCGCGCCGGGAGCGCGTTCGTCTCGTCGGTGATGTCGGCGCTCACTTGCTCTACCTCGTCGAGACCGTTGTTCCACCGCGTCATACTATATGGTATGCCAAGGCGTACCGTTCAATAAGGGTTGATCGCAGGTAGTTCGGACGTATAAGTGGCGGGTGGATTCGGCCTCGATCCCATCGAGAACGGCTGCACCGTGGACCGTTTATTTCTGCTCTCTCGCCGTCTCGAAGGCATGACACGTCCGTTTCCGGGCCGGATACACAGCGCGAAGTCGCCCGCCGTTGCGCCAAAAAGGGATGGCGTGAGACAGACCAACTACCAAGGTGCCAGTCCTCGAACCGACCGAGAGTATGCACTCACCAGACGACCGGTACGACGTCGTGGTCGTCGGCGTCGGCGGCATGGGCAGCGCGACGACCGCTCACCTCGCCGAGCGCGGACTCGACGTGCTGGGACTCGAGCGATACGATATCCCGCACACGATGGGGTCATCACACGGTATCACGCGGATCATCCGCCGGGCCTACTACGAACACCCGTCGTACATTCCGCTCATCGAGCGGGCGTACGACCTCTGGGATGAACTCGCGGCCGAGACCGATCGCGAGATCATCCGCCGGACGGGATCGATCGACGCCGGTCCCGAGGACACCGTCGTCTTCGAGGGCTCGCTGCGCTCCTGCGAGCAACACGATATTCCACACGAGGTCCTGACGAGCGAGGAGGTTTCCGAGCGCTTTCCCGGCTACCGACTTCCGGAGGGGTACAAGGCATTGTATCAGCCCGACGGCGGGTTCGTCGTCCCCGAACAGTCGATCATTGGGCACGTCGAGACCGCACAAGCCGCCGGGGCGGACGTCCGCGCCCGCGAACGAGTTCACGACTGGGAGCCGACGCCGGCAGGCGGCGTGCGCGTCGAGACCGACCGCGGCACCTACGACGCGTCGGCGCTGGTCCTCGCTGCTGGCGCGTGGAACTACAAGTTCGCAGACGAACTCGACGGACTCGCTGTTCCCGAACGCCAGGTTCTCGGCTGGTTCCAACCCGAGCGGCCATCGACGTTCGAACCCGATAATTTCCCGGTCTGGAACCTGCAGGTCCCCGAAGGGCGCTTCTACGGGCTGCCGATCTACGACGTTCCGGGACTCAAGATCGGCAAGTACCATCACCGCGACGAACGGGTCGACCCGGATTCCTACGAGACGGACCCCGACCGGGACGACGAGCGCCTGCTCCGGGAAGTCGTGGCGAACTACTTCCCCGAGGCCGACGGGCCGACGATGCGACTCGCCACCTGTCTGTTTACGAACTCGCCGGACGAACACTTCATTCTCGATACCCTCCCTGACCATCCGCAGGTAGCTGTCGGTGCGGGTTTTTCGGGCCACGGATTCAAGTTCGCCAGTGTGATCGGCGAGATTCTCGCCGACCTCGCGGTCGACGGCGAGACCGACCAGCCGATCGATATGTTCCGGCTCGACCGGTTCGACGACGGGACGGGGTAATCCCGAGAACGGCGCTCACCGACCCGCTACTTGCTCCCCTGGTCGTCCAGAATGCGCTCTTCGGGCGTCGGTCGCCCCGGGTGGATGCCGTATCTCGCGAACCAGTAGAGCACCGTCACCGCGACCGCACACAGGATAGCGGCCCCGGCGATTCCCTCGAGCGCGGTCGTTGCAAGGGATCCCGAAAACGCTTCGCCGACCGCTGCGGCCTGCTCGTTCGAGGGTGCCGTCGCGAGCCCGTACGGGAGAAAGGCGACGAACGCGAGCATCCACCACCGTCTCGCGGTGCGTCGAAGGGAGTCGACGGACCGGCCGCGAACGGATCTGGCCACGCCGAAGAGGCCGGCGGCGATCAGGAGCACTGCGGGTACCGTTCGGACGGCGGCGGGAAAGCCGGTATTAATCGTCACGCCGACCGCGACGATTCCAGCCGAAACCGCCGGGAGTAGCGTCGACGATGCGGGGAGGGTGGGGCGCATACTGCCCGCCGATTACAGCGGATCGTACAAAGGTTTCGCGAACTTCGAACCGTCGCTTACCGTGAAGAAACAGTTCGCTGACGCCCGTCAGCGCACAACAAAGAACGTATTACCCGTGCGGACAAGGCGAACGTGAAACCGGGTGCGGCAGGGTTCCGAACGAAACCGCTACCGGGCGATCGAACGCCGGGTGCCGCACACCGACCACGGATAGATGAAGCTGCTACGACACCTCTGGAAACGCCGCGTTACGGGTCGCCCCGACCAATACCAGGCGTACGTCGCTTTCCCGTCGCGGGCGGATCGGCCGGTCGGCGATATCCACGACCGAATCGACGAACTGGAGCACGCCTTCGAGGGCCGACTCGACATCTACGCTCGGTCGCAGGGCATCGCGGTCGCCACGGACCGCGTCTCCGCTGAGACGTTCGATGTGGACGCGTTCGAGGCGATACTCGAGCGAATAGAGGACGCCTACGCCGCGACACACCGACTCGCACAGCTCGAGAAGTGGCGATCGATCGACGGCCGTCTCGTCACGTCCTACGTCGTCGTGCCCGTCAAACCGCTCTTTCCGCGCACCAAGGCTAAAGCCAAGGCCGACCGGACGGCGGAGAACGCCGCTCCGCCAACCGACTGAGGCGACTGCGGCGACTTAGTCGTCTTCCGCGCCCCGTCCAGGGCCCGGCTCAGTTCCGGGTTCTCGGTCGCTACCGCGTGACTCGCTGCCGCGGGGACGCTCGCTACTGGTATCGCTCTCGGTCGGCGTGACTGAACTCGTCCGTCCCATCCAGCGGTCGATGTTTTCGGCGACGTAGTCCTTACCGCCCCAGCCGAACGCGACGCCGGCACCGATGGCCACGGCGGCCGCCAGTCCCCACGCGAGCGCTCGAGCGAAGACGTACAGGATGCCGACGTCGATCCCCATCGTGTCGAGACCGATGACGATCGCCGTAAAGTAGAGGAACATGCGAGCGCCGTTCGCGAACCAGCTCGCGTACGCCGTCTCCGCTGCCGCTCGCGTTCGTTCGATGACGTCGCCGATGAAGTCGGCGACCACGAACCCGAAGACGATGACGAGCAGGCCCGCGATGAACGCCGGCAAGTACGAGACCGCCGTCGCGATCCACTCCGAGAGGGTCGGGATCGCGAGCGCGTTCGCGGCCGCGAGGATGGCAAGCGCGTAGACGAACCACTTTCCAAGCTTGCCGAATGCCCGGGAGACGGCCCGTTCAGTCCCCCCGAGTATTCGCCCCAGCGGCGTCTCGAGGACCATCCGGTCGAGTTCAATGCCGTCGGCGATTCGTCGGACGACCCGTGCGGCGAACCGTCCGACGACCCAGCCGATGAGGAGGATGACCAGCGCGCCGATCAGTCGGGGGAGGAACACGACCAGTTCCGCGACCGGATCCTGCAACCACTCCGGTACCTGTACCTGTTGGGCGGGTTGGAGTTGTACCATACGTGTCGCGCTTGTGCTCCGCCACTCTTTGTAATTATCCAACTATTCGAGAGTCTGTAAAAATCCGTTCACTAGCACAACCGATACGATGGATGAAGCGTCTGTTACGGCGAATTATCCGGCAGATGGATTATCTTGAAACGACGCTGAACGAGGCGTTTTGCCGACACGAGACCGCCCACGAGCAGCGTCGAAACCGTGAGACGAAGCGCCGATAACAGTTGATTGGACCGCGATCGGCACCGACGCCATCGACGATCGGCTTGCGGTCGGCGTCATGATCCGACGCCGATTCGGCGATCGTTTCAGTTTTCGCTCAGTATCCGGATCCGAATACGATTCGGAACGCGGCTCGATGAGGCGTTCCGTTCCCGGTCGCCTTCGAGCGACGGCGACTCGCCGGCTCCGCCGGCACGAGTTCGGTTGCTCTCGCGACCGGCTCCGCGAGCGGGCACGGGAACTCGCCTGTCGACCGCAAGCAGTGTGACGGTCGGCTTTCGAACGCGGTGCGAGATCGCCGCAATGTCACAAGCGTCGGTAACATGGTGTTACCATCACCGCTCCGAATTGACTCTCATCGAGTGGAACGCGGTACCAGCGCGACCGGTAAATGTGAGACCAGTGCAACCGAAACCGGATCGGTCCGGGTGCGTGATACGGACTGCTGTAAGTCATTTACCGGCGCAACCGCAGGACGGGCGCGGTTGCGCCGGTAAATCGTTACAGCAGACCGTATGAGACGGGAGCGACCGGCGGTTCGTGTAGCGTTCTTCGATGGGCGACGGTGCTGTGGAATCCGACAGCACGAATAGCCGCGAGGCCTGCGCCGTTCGGATCGTTTCACCGCTGAAATCGTCGCGCTAACCCAAGGCAGTTATACGCCCCAGGTTATCCACCCGGGTAGCTATGGTCGGTCGCATGGCACGTTCCATGTCATATGAGTACACGGAACACGATTCCCGACAGCGCGGGAACCGTCGTCGTCGGTGCCGGCTGCGTGGGCTGTAGCGCCGCCTATCACCTCACCGAACTCGGGCGCGAGGACGTCGTCGTGCTCGATCAGGGGCCGCTGTTCGAGACCGGCGGTTCCACGTCACACGCGCCCGGACTGGTGTTCCAGACCGGCGGCTGCAAGCTGATGACGCGGATGGCGTCGTACACGCGCGAACTGTACGAGGCGCTCGACGGATTTCGAACGTGCGGCGGCATCGAGGTCGCAGCCACCGAGGACCGCTGGAACTACCTGCAACGAAAGCGAGAACGGGGGCAGTCGTACGGCGTCGAGGGCGGCGAACTCCTTTCGCCCGCCGAGGTCGCCGAACGGATCCCGCAGATCGACGCGGATACCATCTACGGCGGCTACTACGTCCCGACGGACGGCAAAGCCCACGCCGTCGACGCCTCCGCCGCGATGGCCGAGCGCGCCCGGGCTGCCGGTGCCGAGTTCTACGGCCAGACGACGGTAACCGACCTCGAAACGGCCGGCGGCGAGATTCAGACGGTCGTCACCGATCGCGGGCGCATCGCGGCCGACGAGGTGCTCGTCGCGACGAACATCTGGGGGCCGCTGTTCGGCGACATGGTCGGGGTCGACATCCCGCTGGTCCCCTGCGCCCACCAGTACCTCGTCTCCGACGAACTCGCTGCACTCGCGGGTGCGGACAGGGAAATCGAACAACCGCTGCTTCGCCACCAGGACCAGTCGCTGTATTTCCGCCAGCACGGCGAGCGCTACGGCATCGGTTCGTACAACCACGAATCCTTGCTCGTCGACCCTGCCGACATCTACGGCCCCGAGAAACTCGCGGATCTCGGCCTCGAGTACCCGTCCTTGCGCGAGTTCACCGCGGAGCACTTCGTCGAGAACACGCATCCTGACCACGACCAGTCGGCCGCCGATGCGGCGGCCGAACTCGTGCCGTCCCTGCGAGACGCCGAGTTCGAGTCGGCGATCAACGGGATGTTCTGCTTTACGCCCGACGGGATGCCGATCCTGGGGCCCACTGAGGATATCGACGGGCTCTGGTGGGCGCTCGCCATCTGGGTAACGCAGTCCGGGGGTGCCGGGAACATCGTGGCCCACTGGATGGAAGACGGCGTCCCGCGGCTCGACGGCGAGCGCGTCGACGCGACGCCCGCACACATCTCCCGCTTCCAGCCCCACGCCGGCTCGCGAGAGTACACCCGAGGCCGCGGCGCACAGCAATATCGGGAGGTCTACCAGCTGATCCATCCGCGCGAACAGCCGGCGGACCAGCGGGAACTCCGCCGGAGTCCGTTCTACGAGCGTCAAGCTGAACTCGGCGCGGCGTTCTACGATTCGGGCGGCTGGGAGGTGCCGCAGTGGTACGAGTCCAACGAGGCGCTGCTCGAGGAGTACGACGTTCCGGACAGGCCGGACTGGCTCGACCGCGGCTGGTCGAAGGCCCAGGGCGTCGAGCACCAGGCGGTCCGCGACCGCGTCGCGATGGTCGATATGACCACGTTCACCGGGATCGAGGTGACGGGAGAGGGGGCCTGCGAGTTCCTCCAGGGACTGCTGACCAACGATGTCGATGTCTCTCCGGGCCGGATGCGCTACACCGCGATGTGCAACAGGGACGGCGGCGTCCTCGCGGATCTGACGGTCAGTCGGCTGGCGGACGATCGGTACCTGCTGTTTACGGGCGGCGGGAACTCGGCGACGCTTCACTCGCGGGGGGTCCGTGAGCACGCGCCCGACGACGGCTCCGTCTCGGTGACCACGCACGACTCGAGTCGGTGCGGCGTCGGCGTGTTCGGACCAGACGCGCGGAACGTGTTGGCTCCGCTCGTCGAGGCGGATCTCTCGAACGACGCGTTCCCGTTCTATACGGCGCGCGAGACGCACCTCGAGAGTCTGCCAGTGACCATGCTTCGACTCTCCTATGCGGGCGAGTTGGGCTGGGAGATTTACACGCCGATGGAGTACGGCGCGCGGCTGTGGGAGCGGATCGAAGACGCCGGCGAGGCGTACGACATCGTTCCGATGGGGTGGGCGGCCCTCGATTCGACGAGCATGGAGAAGGGGTTCCGGCTGTGGGGAACCGACCTGACGCCCGAGTTCAACCCCTACGAGGCGGGCATCGGCTTCGCCGTCGATCTCGAGACCGATTTCGTCGGAAAGGAGGCGCTGCTCGAGTCGCGCGAGGCGGGAATCGAGCGGAAAATCATGCCGATTACGCTCGATGAACCGGGCGAACTCGTCGACGCCGGCCATCCGGTGTTCGATCCCGACGGCGGCGACGTGCTCGGGGATGTCGTCCGGGCCGACTACGGCTACACGATCGACGCGGGGATCGCCTACGCCGTCCTGCCGGCTGCCGCGGCCGAGGCGGGCCGCGAGGTCGAGATCGGGTACGAGAACGAGCGCCATCCCGCGACGGTACGAGACGAACCATTATTCGACCCCGACCGAAAGAAACTGTTGCGCTGATACGATGACTCACGATTTCGAATCCGTCACCGTCGACGATATCGAGGCCGCCCGCGACCGACTCGACGACGATTCGGTCGTCAAACACACGCCGGTCGAGCGAAGTACGTCCCTCGACGAGCTAACCGGTGCCGAGGTCTTCCTCAAGATGGAGCACCTGCAGTGGACGGGCTCGTTCAAGACCCGCGGCGCGTACAACAAGATCGCCCAGTTCGTCGCTGACGGTGAGTCGGCGTCGGGAACGGGGGTAGAAACGGCAACGGAGACGGACACGGAAACAAAAACGAAAACGAAGACGGACCAAGTCGTCGCCGCGAGCGCCGGCAATCACGCGCAAGGCGTCGCCCTCGCCGCGACGAAACTGGGCGTCGACTCGACCATCGTCATGCCGCGAACCGCCCCTCAGGCCAAGGTCGACGCGACGCGGGGCTACGGCGCGACCGTCGAACTCGTCGGCACCGACTTCCAGGACGCGATGGCTCACGCTCGGGACCTCGTCGACGAGACCGACGCCGAGTTCGTCCACGCCTACGACGACCCCGCGATCGTCGCCGGGCAGGGGACGCTCGGACTCGAGATGTACGAGGACGTTCCGTCCGTGGACACGATCGTCGTCCCGATCGGCGGCGGGGGACTCATCTCGGGGATTGCGACCGCCTTCTCGGAACTGTCGCCGGAGACGCGCGTCGTCGGCGTGCAGGCGACGGGTGCTGCCACCGTTCCTGACAGCCTGCAAAAGGGGGCCCCGATCGCGCTCGAGTCGGTCGACACCATCGCCGATGGTATCGCCACCGGCGGCGTGTCGGACCTGACGCTCTCGCTCATCGAGGACCACGTCGACGAGGTCGTAACGGTCACGGACGGCGAAATCGCTCGCGCGATCTTGCTGTTGTTAGAGCGAGCGAAACAGGTCGTCGAAGGCGCTGGCGCGGCCGCGGTCGCTGCGATCATCAGCGACGAACTCGACGTCGAGGGCGAGACGGTCGTGGCGCTGCTCGGCGGCGGCAACCTCGACATGACGATGCTCCAGACGGTCCTCGTCCACGCGCTGAGCGACCGCGAACAACTGCTTCGATTGCGCGTTCGTATCGACGACCAGTCCGGGAAGATGGAGGAGATTTCGGGACTCATCGCCGATCACAACGCCAACATCCAGACCGTCCGCCACGATCGATCCGCACCCGAACTCGACGTCGGCGAGGCCCACCTCGACTTCCAGGTCGAGACCAGCGGCGCAGGGCAAGCACGAGCGATCATCCGCTCGATCCGCGATCACGGCTACGAAGTTACGCACGTCAACGCCTGACGATCCTCTTTTTCGACCAGTTAAAAGCCCCACCGTTGATTAAGATGAACACTGATAGCCCTATTTGCCAATTATTGCCATGACTGTCCGTCACATGATGGGGCGCAGCACGGAGACTGCGTCGCTCGATCGACGGTCGACCGATCGAGAGCACGGAGACAGGCGGACACGGCGTGATACGGTGACAACCCATGAACGACTCAGGCTCACAGCGTACAGTAACCAGGTTCCGCGATGAACTCGATTCTGTCGTCTTCGGCGTCGGATTCGTCGTTGCGGCCATCGCAGTGCTCGCGTTCATCCTCAGACCGGACCAGGCATCGGAATACATGAACAACGCGAACGAGTTCCTCTGGACGGCGCTTGGCTGGTGGTACTTGATCGCGATGTTCATCCTCGTCGCGTTCGTCGCGTTCCTCATCTTCGGCCCCTGGGGAAACATTACGCTCGGCGACGACGACGAAGAACCGGAGTTTTCGTTTCTCGCGTACTTTGCGATGCTGTACTCGGCGGGGATCGCCGCCGGGATCGTGTTCTGGGGGCCGGCCGAGGCGATCTTCCACTACGATACTGTTTCGCCGTTAATCGGTGCCGAATCGCAATCGTCCGCGGCTGCCGTCGGTGCCGTCCAGTACACCTTCTTCCACTGGGGCATCTCCGCGTGGACGGCCTACGTGGTTATGGCGCTCCCGATCGCGTACTACGCGTACTGCTACGATGCCCCGTTGCGCATCTCGACGGTGATCGCTCCGTGGGTCGGACTCGACAACCTCGACGGTCCGCTCGCAAAAGTCATCGATATCCTCGCGGTGTTCGCGACGATCGGCGGCGTCGCGACCACGCTGGGACTCGTCGGGAATCAGTTCCTCGTCGGCGTCGAGTGGATGACGGGGGCGAGCGTCGGCGACGCCGGAACCGTCCTCGTGATTACCGGCCTCACCGTCGCGTTCACGGTCTCGGTCGCACTCGGGGTCCGAAAGGGGATCCGCCGAATTTCGTACTTCAATATGGCGCTGTTCGCCCTGTTGACCGTCATCACGTTCGTTCTCGGCCCGACGACGTACATCATGTCAGTCGGCACCGAGGCGCTCGGGGCGTACATCAACCAGTTCGTTACGATGAGCTTCTACACCGGCTCCGCGGAGACTGCCGGCGGCGCGATCGCCGGCTGGGTCGGCGACTGGACGATCTTCTACTGGGCGTGGTGGTTCTCCTGGATGCCGTTCGTCGGCCTGTTCATCGCCCGGATTTCGCGCGGGCGGACGGTTCGACAGGTCGCCGTCACCGGCGTCGTCGCCTCGACCGGCGTCACGATCCCGTGGTTCGCCACCATGGGAGCCACGGGAATCTTCATGCAACAAACCGGTCAAGCCGACATCCTCTCCGTCATCAGTGAACTCGGCGAGGCCGGCTCGGGCTACCCGCTGTTCGAAGCCCTGCCGCTCGGCGGCCTGTTGACGGTCCTGTTCCTCGTGCTCGTGACGACGTTCCTCGTCACGTCGGCCGATTCGTCGACGTTGGCACTCGGCATGCTCACCACCGGCGGTGCCGAACGACCGTCGACGATCAACCGCGTCATCTGGGGCGTCCTCATTGGCGCGCTCGCGTCGCTGCTGATGGTCACTGGCGGCGTCGACGCACTGCAGGCGGCCGCGATCATCACCGGCGGCCCGTTCTCGATCATCGCCCTCCTCGCCGTTGCGTCGATGGCGTACTCGTTCGGCACCGAACGCGCGCTGTTCCTCCGCGAGGAAGACAGCGTGGAGATGCCCGGCTCCAGCGACGTCGTCACCGGCGGGGCCCAAGACGACGACTGATCGGCTCCGCTCTTCGAACACGCGACTCGCAATCGCAACCGACTCTGTGACTCTGTGACGCTCCGCACTCGAACTCGAGTTCACCCGCGCGACTCGCACTCGCCGCCGAGTGCACCCGATCGACCCACACCGCCGGATCGATCGGGCGCTCGGTCACTCCTTCGGACTAATCTTCCCCGCAAACGTCTGGAACGCGATTTCGTCGTCGGGAATGTGGAACGTGTCGGTCGCGAACTCGTAGTCGTTTTCCGGCGTCTCGGCGGTCCACGTGATGTAGCCGAACTCGTCTTCGACGAGTTGTTCGTCCATCGTTATCGACGCGTCCGGTGCATCGAACTCGTCGAATAGCGTCTCGAACAGTCCCTCGATCTCCGCGAGTCCCCGAAACGTCCCCATGTTCGTGACGACGGTCGATTCATCGGTGTAGTCCTCCATGACGGCGTCGAGATCCTGGCTCTCGAACGCTTCGAGGTGGTGGTTCAGTACGTCTTCGGTCGTAGTCATGAAATGTAGGCCCCGCCGAGTTCATCCGCTCGACGGGATTGGTACTGGTTCAACACGATCCATCATAACGGTTCTGTCGGGTTGCGGGAAAACGCGGCTGAACGGCAACCGGACGGTGAGTTGCCGCTAACACCAATGCCGCGACGGCGCTCTCTCGCAGAACGAGTTCGGTTCGGTGGCCGCCGTAGACGGACTGCTGGCAGTCAGTTCCGGTGCCACTCGCGACCCGTCTATGGGTTGTGCAGTTGTACGGTTACGCCGGGCAATCGAGACGGCAATCCGTATCAGTCGTCGATCGAGTACGTCTCGCAGAGCCGTTGTAGCCCTCTCGAACGCGGTTTCGAACGTCCTCGTCGTCGGGGTCGACCTCGTACTGAAAGACATCGTAGAGTTGGCCGGAGAAATATCCCGAGCGTCGACTCCTGTCGCTCGCGTTCGTTCACGACGGCGTCGGCGACTGTCGGCGCAACGTCTCTGATGGTGCTTGACATACCACTGTCATCGGTGCTTCGCTCTAAGTAGCTTCATCGCAGGTGATCGACCCGTTGAAAAGTCCCTCCCGAGCCGTAGTACCCGTACACCCGTGCGATACATGCCATCCGCGCCACTCACTCTACCCGACGCCGGAAGCGTCAGCCGCCCTTGATCAGCCGTAACACCGTCACGTGCTCGCTCTCGACCGGCTGATCCTCCGGTACCGGCCGTCCGTCGACCAGCACGCTCACCTCGTGCGGGCTGAGATCAACCTCGCGAAGCAGATCCGCATACGTCGGCTCGGTCGCGACCGACGGCTGCGCTGAACTCGTGGCGTCGCCGTCGCTGCGCTCCTCGTTCTGCGTTGCGAGTTCGATTTCGTGGGTTCCCTCGCCCTTGATATCGACGGTGACGCGCATATACGGGATTGTTGAGGGCGGGACTTGAGCGCGTCGTTCGTGTCCGTCGCGAGTTCGTATTCGCGCGGTGTCGGTGTACGAATTGATGGCGGATCGAGTTGCGGTCCGGGTACTGTCGGTGTTCGTGTCGGTGTTCGTATCGGTGTTCGTATTGGTATGCGGCCATCAGAGAACGGTTCGCGCACCGATTGTGTCGGCCCCGGGGAGCGTCACAGCCAGGTCACTCACACACCAATCGATACAGCGGCGTGAGTGGTATGTGTCAAGAACGGGTGTGCGATATAGAGCGTCTGCGATACGGTGGCCCGGCTGCGAAGACCCGCGGTCATCAAGGAGGAGTAATATTATAGCTCGACGACAATATCAGCAGGATATGTCTGAGTACAGCCTTCAGAATACGGTAGATGCGGTGACTGAAAGCCCGTTTCTTATCGCCGCGCTTCTCGGTTTCGCTTCGGTTCCGTTCACACTCTTCGTCTCGTGGGAGACAACAACCCTGCTGCATAGTGCTCCGATGATAGTGACCGGACTTCTCGTCGGATATCTGTTCAATGCAAGGCCTGCGGATAGTCACCGGGCTGGATTGGTTGCTGGTTTCGTGGCGTCTCTTGGGGGAGTTGTGGCGTTTGCCATCGAAGTTGTCGCAAGATCTTCCCTGGGTGAACGTCCAAGGCTCGAAGTCGTCGCAATTCCATTTGTACTCGTTTTACTGGTAATCTGTCTTGCTATACTGGTGATGATCTGTGCCATGGTCGGAAATTGGGTGGCGGAGGTTACCACTCGCTTCCGGCCTCTTCGACCATCCGAATAGAGTATGGACAAACCGGATAATCATCTATTGTTATTGGTTGTGGTTTCGCGTCGTGAACTCGCGGTAACCATCTACAGCGCCATCAGTGGATTTCACTCTCAATGTTGATTGCGCTTGCTACTAACGCACCGAGGTGGGCGTCCCTGTCGCATTTATTCTTGTTTTGCTAGGCCTCCCAAAGCCGGTCCGTCTCATTCGGCCGCCGGTTCGTCGGAATCGAAGCTATCGCGGGTGTCGCGGTCCGTTCGTGTATCCGCCCGCGGCCCTCGGTCCCGTCGCCGTTCCCGCTCGCGGACCGCTCGCCGGTGGCCGAACAGCGCGAGCGCGAGCGCACCGAGTCCCAGCAGCAGGACGATGAAGTTGAGCGGGCCGCCGACCCAGGGAATTTGTGCGATGAGTGCGCCGCCGACGAGGCCGACGACGAGTGCGATCCACCGGTTTCCGATGCCGGCAAGCGAGAGGAGCCACGCTGCCACGGCGAACCAGCCGTAGATGCCGCCGATCCAGACGAGCAGCGCGAAGACGAACGCGCCGACGATCGAGAGCGGAATCCCGATGACCGTGATCGCGAGCGCGACGAGCAGGATCGGAACACCGATAAGGACGCCGAGGCCCGCCAGTCCCGACCGAGCGGGCGTCTCCGCGACGCGGCCTGCAACGCGATCGGAGAACAGCGGAAAGAGCGCCAGCAAGATGGCTCCGAACAACAGGTTCAGCGCGAGGACGTACGCGGACACGAGGAGGGAGCCGATCGGGTCGAACGAGGGAAGGAAGTCGTTGCCCAACGTGGAGTCGTACTCGATAGTCCCGGCGACGGCGTCGGTGTTACCCTCGAGATCGCCGCCGTAGCGCAGGTCGCCCTCGATCGCGGCCTCGTCGCCGAGGCGGGTCGTTTCGGCCCCGATTTCGGCGTCGCCCTCGATCGTCCCGTCGATCGTCGCCCCGCCGCTGCCGGCCGTCAGGTCGCCACCGATGGTCGCGCCCTCGGCGAGTTCAAAGCCGCCGGCCCCGGCGTCGACATCGCCGTCGACGGTGCCGGTGATCGTGACGCTCCCAGCCCCCGCTTCGAGATCGCCGCCGACGTCGCCCTCGATCCGAACTTCGCCCGCAGCGGCGCTCACATCGCCAGTGACGGTCCCTTCGACGATGACGGTGCCGCCGACGGCGGTGAGGCTATCGACGGTCTCGTCCGCTTCGACGGTGATGGTCCCCCCGGTTCGCGTGTCGGTCTGTGCGGCGACCGGTGTCGAAAGCACGCTACAGCCGACGAGGATGACGAGCACCAGGACGAGGAGTACTGATCCGCGACGTGAACTCGTCCGGGCCGTCTGTTTTGTCACCATGAGTATATCTTTCCCGACGAGTGTGAAAAATCTGTCATTCGTTCAATGGCTAGATACGTCGGTTTCGTACCGGATCGGTCGCAGTGGCGACGACGGTGTCGTTCGGTCGTTTTATCTTCGGGCCACTCCTTGGTCCGGTATGAGCGACGCCGACGTGGACGCCGAGGTCGCCGAGTCGACTCCCGGCAAGACCGAGGTCTGGATCGAGAAGTACCGCCCGGAGCGACTCGACGAGATCAAGGGCCACGAGAATATCGTTCCGCGTCTCGAGCGGTACGTCGAGCAAGACGACCTGCCTCACCTCATGTTTGCGGGGCCGGCCGGCACCGGGAAGTGTGTTACCGGCAAGACACCGGTATTGACGAACAAGGGGATCACCCCGATATCTGCAGTCGTCGGTGCTATTGACGGCTTCGATACACCGGACGATGACCTCGAGATCCTCACGTACAACGACGACGGCTCGTTTGAGTACGCCGCTCCGTCGCACGTCTTCTCCAAAGAAGCGGCTAATCTCATTTCGATCGAGACGCGGGATGGAAACGAGATCACGGTTACGCCCGAACACAAACTCCTCGTCGCTGACGAGACGGGTCTCTCCTGGAAGCAAGCCGAGTCGATCACTGATGGAGAACGAATTGCTCGGCCGCTAGAAACACCCGTCGCCGACGACTCATCACCGTCGCTTGACTGGCTCTCGTCAATGGATGGCAATCGGACGTTCGTCACTGTCTCGAAGTCATTCGCTCAGCGATACGAGATTCCGGTGGAAGAGAACTACGTCGGACAGAAGAAAACGGTAATCGGCTGTCTCCGCCGCGGCTATTCGATCGACGAAATCGTCGCCGAGTCCGATGTCTCTCGTAAAACCGCTCAAAATTACAAACGCGCGGTTTCGGTTGATCTCGACGAACCGTCCACGACCTGTTCACTGACGTATCTTCGATCGCTCGATGTCGAGGAATCGGAACTTCGATCTCATGTCGAATCCGTCAGCTACGTTACGCGGTACAACAGGCGGTCCAGCCCGATCACACCTCCCTGGAAACTCACTCCGGACCTGGCGCGCTTCGTTGGATTCGCGATCAGCGAAGCACGGATCGACAACGGCCGTATCAAGTTCTACAACACCGATGACGACCTCTGTACGTCGTTCGAACGAATTGCACAGGACCTGTTCGATGTCGAGACGGCCCGCGGTGTACAGAAAGGCGTGCCGTACGTCGAACTTCAGACCAAATCGCTCCATCATCTCCTCGAATCCTCCTTCGATGTCTTCGGTGATTCGTCGGCGTCTGCTATCGGTTCAACCCTCGTTCATGCCCCGGAAGACGTCCGAGCAGCGTTCCTGCGGGCTGTTTTCGATTCGGAGGCCTACGTCGCAGATCAGGGAACGATCGAACTGACACAGAAAGACGAGTCGCTGATCACACTCTGTTCGTATCTGCTCGCTTCGTTTGGAATTCAGACGCGACGCGACTGCGCCGAGAAGACCGCGACGAACGGCTCTAAAACGAAGCGTGAATACCACACCCTATACGTCTCGGGTGTGTCGGCGCTCTCGCGTTTCGAGGACGCCGTCGGATTCACTATCGACTACAAGCGCGATCGTCTCGCCGACGCGACGGCCGGCTCTGGGAACCCGAATTACGATACGATGCCTGCACAGGCGGCCGTCGACGACCTCTGTTGCACGCTCGCACTGAAAAAGGAGCCACTGGTGACCGAGAGCCTGCACCCCGACAATCCCGGTCGTGAATCCCACCTCGAGGATATCGACCGCGTTCTCGAGGCGGCGTCAGATCGTCTCGAGGCCGCACAGCAGGCCAAGCAAGAGATAGAGCAGGTTCGATCCGATATTCAGTCGGTGACCGCCGTTCCAACGGCGTGGATCGGTCAGCGGAACGCACTGGGGCCGCTCGAGATGCGGAAAGAGGTCGAGGAGAAAACAGGAATCCGGACGGACCGGCTACTCGAGTACTCCGACGGACGACGGTCGCCAACCGCAAGTCGCACAGGAGAGTTGCTTGCCGCGGTAGAGTCGCACACTGAAACGCCGGATATCGCCTCCGTACAGCAATCGCTCCGGACCGTGATCGATGCACTCGGCGTTTCGGACAATCGTATCGCCGAGGGGACGGAGTTGCTCGGAAGAGACGTCCGACAACTCGTCGAGAACGATGACCACGATCTTGCGTCCCTCCCACGATTCGAGACCGTCGCTGATCGAGTTCACGACATCGCCGACGAGATGTGTTCGATGGACACTGTCGAACGACTGGTCGCGCTCGATCGGATCTCCCGCGGCACGCTCTATTTCGATCGCGTGTCGACTGTAGAGCAAGTGGAGGACGAGCAGCGGGTCTACGACCTTACGGTACCCGGAACCCGAAACTACGTCGCGGGAGACATACCAACGGTTATGCACAACACAACGGCAGCGCAAGCCATCGCTCGCGAGGTCTACGATGACGACTGGCGCGAGAACTTCCTCGAGCTCAACGCCTCCGACCAGCGCGGGATCGACGTCGTCCGCGACCGAATCAAGGACTTCGCGCGCGCCTCCTTCGGCGGCTACGACCACCGCATTATCTTCTTAGACGAGGCCGACGCACTCACCTCCGACGCTCAGTCGGCCCTGCGCCGGACGATGGAGCAGTTCTCGAACAACACCCGCTTTATCCTCTCGTGTAACTACTCGAGCCAGATTATCGACCCGATCCAGTCCCGCTGTGCCGTCTTCCGCTTTACCGAACTCACCGAGGACGCCATCGAGGCGCAGGTCCGCGAAATCGCCGAGACGGAGGGGATCGAGGTCACCGACGACGGCGTCGACGCGCTGGTCTATGCAGCCGACGGCGACATGCGCAAGGCGATCAACGCCCTGCAGGCCGCGGCCGTGATGGGCGAGACGGTCGACGAGGAGACCGTCTTTGCGATCACCGCCACGGCTCGGCCCGAAGAGGTCGAGGAGATGGTCGACCACGCCATCGCCGGCGATTTCACCGCCGCCCGCGCGACGCTCGAGGACCTCTTGACCGACCGCGGCCTCGCGGGCGGCGACGTTATCGACCAGTTGCACCGGTCGGCCTGGACGTTCGACATCCCCGAACAGGCGACGGTGCGACTGCTCGAACGACTCGGCGAGGTCGACTTCCGGATCACCGAGGGCGCGAACGAGCGTCTGCAGCTCGAAGCGATGCTCGCATCCCTGGCACTCGAAGACGAGTAACGAGAGTTCACACGGGCCGTCGTCGCTAGAGATCGATCGCGTCGACGCCCCGAAACGCGAACGCCGTCCGGGCCTCATCTGCAGCGATTCCGACGTCCCAGCCGTGCGCATCGGCGATCTGTTCGACGAGTTCACGTGCGCCGTCGGCGTCGGCGTCGGGGTGTTCGGGGTGGTCGGGGTCGGTTGCGCTTGCTGTCGTTGTCGCTGTCGATCGGTGCGCGGTCCCGTCGCTGTCGGCGGCTGCCGCCCCCTCTTTGCCCGGGTCCTCGGGAGCGGGATCGAACCGCGGATCGTCGGCTGCCGGCCCGTCGCGTGCCACGTAGAAGCCGTCCTCGGTCGCCCCGACGGTGATCGTCACCGACGGTGGGACGGTACCCGTCCTGTTTTCGCTATCGTCCCCGGAGACAACGAGTCGCAGGACCGACTCGAACAGGTCGCGTAACCGCGCTCTGTCGGCTTCGAGCATCAGGGTCGATTCGACCACGAGTTCGGCGGTGCCGGTGTCGACGGTGAGCCAGGCGCGTCTCGCGACATCGTGGATCGCGACCGGTTCGGTGTCGGCGAGGATCTCGTCGGTAGCGGCGAGTTCGTACAGCGATTCGACGTGGTCGGTCAGTTGCAGGTGGGCGTCGTCGATCACCTCGAAGTGGTCACCGTCGCCGGTTTTCTCGACGAGTTCGAGGTAGCCGCGGGCGACGTTAAGCGGCGTCTGCACCTCGTCTTCGAGCAGGGCTGCGATGGCGTCGAGGCGTCTGGTAGCGGCCGTGAGCGCCCGCTGCGTGCGGATCCGGTCGGTGATGTCGGTGAAGTAGAGAATGCCGGTCGGATGGTCGGTGGGTGCGCTGTCGGTTGTGGGTTCGGTATCCGATCCGGGTTCGATTTCGTCGCCACCTTGCCGGTCCCGCCGGTCCCGCGCCGCCCGTTCGAGCGGCACGACCGTCACGCTGAACTCGCGGATGCCGTCGGTCGTTTCGCGGCGACACTCGAGTTCGCGTCGGCCGCCCGCGCGGAGCGCCTCGGTGAGTGCGGTTGCTCGGTCGCGCACTCCCGAGGGAACGGTGTAGTCGCTGACCGGCTGGCCGAGAAGGGTGGCTCGGTCCTCGCCGAACGTCGTCTCGAAGGCGGTGTTGATGTCCCTAATGGTCGCTTCGGGAGCCTGATCCGGCTCGGAATCCGGCGTATCTGGGATTGAGTCCGGACGTGCGTCTCGCGCAGCGTCTGCGTTTGAGCGGGGGGCATCGATCTCGTACCGCAGCATCGGCAGCGGCGCGCTCGAAAACGCCGCTCGGAAGCGATCGCGCTCGGCTGCAAGATGTTCGGCGGCCTGCCCGATCACCGCCTGCTCCTCGGCGAGTCGGTTTCGCTCGCTCGTTCGGTCGTCGAGTTCGTTCCGTAACCGATCCCGTTCGGCGGTGAGGCGCGCCTCGGCACGGTTCCGTTCGAGAACGGCGCTCGCGACCGCACAGAGCGACTCGAGGAGCGCCACGTCGGCATCGTCGAACGCCTCCGGGGTGTCGGCGGCAACCTGCAAGACGCCGAGATCGGCGATGGGGACGCTACACAGCGATCGTGCGTCCGACCACGGCGACTCGAGTTCAGTTCGCCCTTTGAGGTCCGGGAGCCGGAGCGACTCGCCCGCGCGGAACGCCTCCCCGAGCGGGCCGCCGGTCGACACCGGCTCGATCGCCGTTGCATCGACGCCCGCTGCCGTCGTCTGCGGCACGAGTTCACCGAAGTTGACGGTCGCGATCCAGCACCGGTCGGTGTCTATCGCCTCGACGGTGGTCTCGACGAGGCACTCGAGCAACCGGTCCCGGTCGCGGCGTGCGATCAGGTCGGCGGCGGCCGCGAGAACTGAACTCGTTCCGGCGGATCGATCGGCGGACTCGGCTGTCGCGGCCGCCTCATCGCTGTAGCACAGCCAGGTGAGTTCGTCGGCGAGATGCGCGATAGCGTTGTCAGTGTCACGGCGGACGTAGCCGTCGATGCCGTCGGTCGAACGGGCGGCGGTCGCGCCGTAGGCGGACTCGCTGAAGAGCACGAGGGGAGTCGACCCGCAGGCGTCGGCGACCTCGAGGAGGTGCGCGCCGGCGGGGGTCGTTGGCGTTTCGGCGAAGACGACACAATCGACGTTCGGAGCCCAGTTTCGAACGCGCTCGACGGATGTCGTCGGCCGGACGGCCCGCTTTGGCCCTGCAGGAACCCGTTCGAGCGCCGTCGCTCCGCTCCGGGCCGCCTCGTCGGTTGCGGCCACGTAGAGGATCGTCTGCGGTCGGTGTCGTGATGTCTCGTTCCCCATCGTCGTGGTGCCCTCTGACTGATCGTCTATTCGTACTGTCCGTATCACCACGATAAAGATTCTGCTGAGTGTCTCCCTTTCCTAACAATACAACTATCTGTTATTATCGGATACACGTGCCGTCGACTATTCGAGAACACGCTCTCTCCGGATGATTTATCTCACTGTGACTTATTTGTACTCGACATAACTAATAACTGAACAGTCTCAACTTCTTACGAACCGGCCGACGGCAAGGCGATTCTCGGACAATGAACGTTGCGGAACTGTTTTACGCCCTGCATGGCCAACACGTGTATAATGAGTGCACTTGAGGAGGAGTATCGTCTCGAGTATTTCGAGACGGAGGGATTCGTCCGCAAGGAATGTCCCTCCTGTGGTGCGCACTTCTGGACGCGCGACCACGACCGGGAAACCTGCGGGGAACCGCCCTGCGAGGAGTACGACTTCATCGACAATCCCGGTTTCGACGAGGCTTACAACCTCACGGAGATGCGCGAGGCGTTCCTCTCGTTCTTCGAATCCCACGACCACGAACGGATCGACCCGTATCCGGTCGCGGCGAACCGCTGGCGAGACGACGTCCTGCTGACCCAGGCGTCGATCTACGACTTCCAACCGCTCGTCACCAGCGGCGAGACGCCGCCGCCGGCGAACCCGCTTACCGTCTCCCAGCCCTGCATCCGGATGCAGGATATCGACAACGTCGGGAAGACCGGCCGCCACACCATGGCCTTCGAAATGATGGCCCACCACGCGTTCAACGCTCGCGAGGATCTGGACGACCCCGACCAGTACGCCTACCAGGGCGAGGTCTACTGGAAGGACCACACCGTCGAACTCTGCGACGAGTTCTTCGACTCGATGGGCGTCGACTTAGAAGAGGTCATCTACATCGAGGATCCGTGGGTCGGCGGCGGCAACGCCGGCCCCGCGATCGAGGTCATCTACCGCGGCGTCGAACTCGCCACGCTGGTCTTCATGTGCATGGAGCAAGACCCCGACGGCGAGTTCGAGATGAAAGACGGGAACCGCTACTCCTACATGGACACCTACATCGTCGACACCGGCTACGGCCTGGAACGGTGGACCTGGGTGTCCCAGGGAACCCCGACGGTCTACGAGGCGGTCTACCCCGACATGATCGAGTTCCTAAAGGACAACGCGGGGATCGACCACTCCGACGACGAGGAGGCGCTCATCCACCGCGCCGCCAAACTCGCGGGCCACATGGACATCGACGAGGCCGAGGACATGGAAACCGCCCGCGGCGACATCGCGGCCGAACTCGACGTCGACGCCGGCGAACTCGAGGACCTGATGGAGCCCCTTGAGGACATCTACGCCATCGCCGACCACTCCCGCACCCTCGCGTACATGCTCGGTGACGGCATCGTCCCCTCGAACGTCGGCACCGGCTACCTCGCCAGGATGGTTCTCCGGCGCACCAAGCGCCTCTGTGACACCGTCGGCGTCGACGCACCGCTCGATGAACTCGTCGACATGCAAGCCGAGCGCCTGGAGTACGAGAACCGCGACACCATCCGCGATATCGTCCGCACCGAGGTCGAGAAGTACCGCGAAACCTTAGAACGCGGCGGCCGCCGCGTCGAGAGCCTCGCGGAGGAGTACGCCAAGAAGGGCGAGCCGATCCCCACCGAGGAACTGATCGAACTCTACGACTCCCACGGCATCCAGCCGGACATGGTCGAGGAGATCGCCGACGAGTCCGGTGCCGAGGTCGCCGTCCCCGACGATTTCTACAGTCTCGTCGCCAAACGCCACGACACCCCAGAAACGGTCGAGGAGGCGGCCGACGAGGAAGATGAGCGCTTCGCGGACCTTCCCGAGACGGAACGACTCTACTACGACGACCAGCAGCGAACCCAGTTCGAGGCCGTTGTGCTCGATGTCTTCGAACGCGAGGACGGCTACGACGTCGTCCTCGATCAGACGATGTTCTACCCCGAAGGCGGCGGTCAACCCGCCGACAACGGGACGCTCTCGACCGACGATGCGACCGTCGACGTGCGCGACGTGCAGATCGAAGACGGCGTCATCCTCCACCGCACCGACGAAAAGCTCGGCAAGGGCGAGTTCGTCAACGGCCAACTCGACGCCGGCCGTCGCCGCCAGCTCATGCGCCATCACACGGCCACGCACATCATCATCCACTCCGCGCGCGAGGTCCTCGGCGAGCACGTCCGCCAGGCCGGTGCCCAGAAGGGCGTCGACTCCTCGCGGATCGACCTGCGCCACTACGACCGCATCTCCCGCGACGACGTCAAGGAAATCGAACGCGTCGCGAACGAACTCGTGATGGACAACACGTCGGTCTCCCAGGAGTGGCCCGACCGCCACGACGCCGAGTCCGAACACGGCTTCGATCTCTACCAGGGCGGCATCCCGCCGGGCGAGCAGATCCGGCTCATCCACGTCGCCGACGACGTGCAGGCCTGCGGCGGCACGCACGTCGCCCGAACCGGCGACATCGGCGCGATCAAGATCCTGACCACCGAACGCGTACAAGACGGCGTCGAGCGGATCACCTTCGCGGCCGGCGAAGCCGCACTGGAGGCGACCCAGGCCAACGAGGACGCCCTCTACGAGGCCGCCGAAACGCTCGACGTGTCTCCGGAGGACGTTCCCGAGACCGCAGCACGGTTCTTCCGGGAGTGGAAGGATCGCGGCAAGCAGATCGACGATCTCACGGAACAGCTCGCGGCCGCCCGCGCCGGTGGCGGTGGCGGCGGCGACGAGTTCGATATCGGCGATCGGACGGCCGTCGTCGACCGACTCGATACCGACGTGGACGAACTGCGCGCGACCGCAAACGCCATCGCCGAGGAGGGCAGTATCGCCGTTCTCGGCAGCGGCGAGAGCGGTGCCCAGTTCGTCGTCGCGGTACCGGACGACGTCGCCGTCAACGCCGGCGAAGTCGTCGGTGAACTCGCCGCGAAGGTCGGCGGCGGCGGCGGCGGTCCGCCGGACTTCGCACAGGGCGGCGGGCCGAACGTCGAGGATCTGGATGCGGCACTCGAGGATGCGCCGGACGTGTTGCGGCAGGTCCTGGACGCGTAACGAGCTCACTCGGATCTTCTCTGTTCGTCGATTGACTTCGCTCGAACGACTACGACCTGCTACTGACAATCCACGCAGTCGATCGACTGCACCGATCTCACTCCTCACTCGACCCGATCGATCCCCGGCAGCGTCCGAACGAGTTCACCCTCGGGGTCTACGTTTGGCCGAGGCGAGGCTACCTGCCGACCCGAACGTCGCCTCGACGGTGACGTGGAGGTCGAACCCGCGTCGGTTCGCGGTCTGGTGAGGAAATCGTCGCTTTCACCCTCGCTCGTCTCCTTGCCGTAGCCATGCCGATCGCATCGAACGGGAGCGTCTCGCTGTACTACGACCGCGAGGGCGATACCGCGGGCGACGCCGCCCCCGTCGTCTTCGTCTCCGAGGCCGGCCTCGGTGGCTGGCTCTGGGGCTGGCAACACGCCGCGCTCACCGGCCCCTTCGAAACCGTCGTCTGGGACCTCCGGGGAACCGGCCGCTCGGACGCTCCGCCGGCTCCGTACGCCATGTCTGAACTCGTTGCCGATCTCGAGGCGGTCCTCGCGGAGTGCGATATCCACAATGCCCACCTCGTCGGCTGCGGACTCGGCGGCGCGATCGCGCTCGCGGCGGCCCGAACCACGACTCGCGTCACGACGCTGTCGCTGTTCGGCACCGCCGCCCGCGGCGACGAGTTCGGTCTCGATGCCCTGTTCGCGCCCCCGACCGATCGCGAGGCGATCCGTGACTCGCTGGAGGCGGCCCTCTCGGACGAGTTCAGCGCCGCCCAACCCGACGCGGTCGAGGGGATCGTCGACTGGCGGGCCGACGGCGACGCCGACCGGGCGGGTTGGGAGGCACAGCGTGCGGCCCTCGACGAGTTCGACGCGACGGAGTGGCTCGTCGAGGTGACACAGCCGACGCGGGTGGTCCACGGGAGCGAGGACGACCTCGTCGCGCCCGCGGCCGGACGCGAACTCGCCCGGGGATTGCCGCGGGGCGAGTTCACCGAACTCGATGGGGCGGGCCACCTCGCGTTCGTCGAGCGCTCGCGAGACGCGAACGATCTGTTGCTCGGATTTCTGGAATCGCAGGTGAACTCGCCGGCGGACGGATCGTAAGCGGCCGGCGACGCCTCGTCAGATGCGTGCTTGCGAATGACCCCTTTCGTATTACGGCTGCGAGCGTCGTTCGTGCTCCCGTGACCCTTTCGCTTTCGCGACGGGCCGAACGCTTTCCCGACCGAACGGCCGTCGTCGACATCTCGGAAGAACGGCTGTACGCGCCCGCCGAGACGATCAGCGAGGAGCGGCTCACCTACGGCGATCTCTCGACGCTCGCCGACTGGGCGGGTGCCCGGCTCTCGGGGCTCGATATCGACCCCGGCGATACCGTCTGTCTGGTCTCGCGCAACCGCGTGCTCTCGCTCGCGCTCCTCTTTGCCTGCCGCCGACTCGGCGCGACGCTCGCCCCGATCTCACACCTCCTGACGCCGGTGACCGTGGAACGCCCCTTCGACGCGATCGATCCCGAACTCGTCGTCGCCGAGCCGGCTCAGCGCGATCTGGTCCGCTCGATTCCGTTCGATCAGTCGGTGACGCTAGAAGAACTGACGACCGTCTCCCCCGAGGCGGACTGGCGGGACGAATCCGACGCGTCGAACCCGCTGTTGTGCTTGCACGGTGACGGCGGCCAGCCGGTTGCCGGGTTCTCCGCGCGGACGCTCGAGTGGAACTGCATCACGGCGCTCGTGACCTGGGGGATCACGCAGGACGACGTAGCACCGCTCGTCGCGCCGCTGTCGACGCCGGACGGGCTGTTTCGGCTCGCGCTTCCCCTCCTCTATGCCGGCGGTCAACTGCTGCTCGATCGGGCGTTCGATCCCGGCGACGCGCTGACGGCGATCGCAGCCGAGAACGCGACGCTGCTGGCGGGACGCACGCCGGCGCTCCGGGATCTCGCGGCCGAACCGGCGTTCGACGACGCGATCGGATCGATCGAGCGGGTGATCGCGGATGCGACGGTCGAAGACGACGTTCTCGAGCCCTACCGCGAGGTCTCCGGTGCGATTTCCGGAACTGAGAACGGGAATGGAAACGGGAACGGAAACAAAAGTGAGCGCAGGAACACGAACGCGAATGGGATCGCCGTTTCCCGGGCCTACGGTCGCCTCGAATGTCCGACCGTTCTCGCGCAGTCGGTCGAGCGCAACCGGGAGACGCCAGACGGCGAGCGAGCGGACGCCCAGTCCGTCCCAGGCGCGGTTGGCCGACCGGTGCTCGACTGCCGCGTGCGACTGGTCGGCGACGGCGACGCCGAACTCGAGGGAGCGGGGACCGGCCGGTTGCAGGTGACGGGACCGATCGTCGCCGACGAACGCGCGCCGCCCGTCGGTAGCGAAAGTAAGGCGGATACGAGAGCGGAGACGGAACGGGAGCACGAGACAGTAGAATCCGACGCGACCGATGCGGACTCATCAGCCGCCGGTCGGTTCGTCGACGGTTGGTTCGACACCGGCCACCTGTTCGCCCGCGACGAGGACGGACGCTACGTCCGACGCTGAACGCGGGGAGTGCGTCCTCACGATCGGAGCCGCTTTTCGTATCGCGCACCCGCGCGCTCGGTCGCGAGGAGGAGTTGGTGTGCGGCGACGAGGACGACGACGGTGAGCGCGATCAGCACCCCCTCGAAGACGGTCGAGAGGAGACCGAGCGAAACGATCAGCGTCGTCGCGCACGCGGGCGGATGGCGGGTATCGGTCGCGAGCATCCCGCCCGACGTGAGCATTGTCGCGAGGACGGCGCTCCCTGCGAGGCGAAGTCCCTCGATCGACCCCGGCGGCGGCGAACTCGTCATCGAGACGCCGGTCGCGAGCAGGTGATACGCCAGTAATCCGGCGGCGACGCCGATCGCGTGCCCGCCGATCACCCGCCGCGGCGAGGTTGCGTCGCTGTCCTGAAAGAGCGCGAGGACGAACGCCGACGGACCGAGACTCGGGAACAGCATCGGCAGCCCGGACAGCCACGCGATCATGGCAGTCGTCAGGATTAGCAGGCCGGTGTGTAGCGTTGTCCCCGCCCTGTCGTCCATACGTCTCGATTGGGACGTGCCGTGGAAAACCCCGCTGGTTTCCACCGATCCGTCATCTCAGATCGTCACTCGTCCGTTCGTCACCCGCCAGACTCGCAGCCCTTCGCTTACTCCCCTCGCGGAACGATCGTCACCGGAACCGTCGAGCGTCGGGCGACCCCCTCCGCGATACTCCCGAGCAACATCCGGGAAACGCCCGACCGCCCCTCGCTTCCCATGACGATCTGATCGACGCCCTCCTCGCGAGCGAACTCGAGGATCGCTGCTGCCGACGTCCCCTCGACGACGGCCGTTTCGACGCTCCGGTCGTATTCCGCGGCCATCGATCGGACAGTCGCAAAGAACTCGGGCTCGAACTCGTCGCTCTCGTCGCCCTCGTTGACGGCGGCAGTGGCGGCCGACGGCTCGCCAGCGTACCCGGCCTCGAGTTCATCGACGGCATGCAAAACCGTGATTTCGTCGTGGGGGAATATCGAGAGCGCATGCTCGAGGGCCGCACGAGATGGTTCGGAGTCATCCATGGGAACGAGCAGGTGGCGAGTCATGGCCGACGTTATGCGACCGACGGTGAAAACTCCGTGCTCGGCCGTCGATTCTGCCCACCTTCGGTGGTATCGACCGGGTCGATCCGGTATCAGATATCCGACCAGTGGATAGTTTCATAAGGGTGTAAAACATCCTTTACTGTAAAGGGAGCTTTCCACCGCTCCCGTCGAGACCACCCATGACCGCACTCCCAACTTCCGAGTTCAGTTCCCGGACGTACCGCCGCGCCTCGAACGCGAGTTACGTCGTCGGCATCGCCGCGCTCCTCCTCGGTCTCGCCGTCGGCGAGGCGCTGATCGGCACTGTCGTCTACGTCGCCGCGTTTGCCGTCGGCGTCACGATCCCGCGAGCGTCACCGCAGCCGGTCTACGACGAACGCGACGAGGCGCTGGCCGCTCGCACGAGCGACCTCGTCCTGACGGCGATCGGATTCGGCGGCTTCGCCGTCTTCGTCTCGCTGTGGACGCTCGAACTCCTCGGGCGGTTCACCTGGAGTTCGGAGCTCCTCTCCGTCTTCTGGGCGTGGTGTGCGTTCTGGCTGCTCTGGGGCGGTACGTACACGTACGTCCGGTTCCGAGCGTAACAGTATGCAAAACGACCTTCGGACCCGCCGCGAACGGGCCGACCTGAGCCAGGGTGACCTCGCCGCGGCCGTCGACGTCACCCGACAGACGATCAACGCGATCGAACGCGAGCGCTACGACCCCTCGCTCGAACTCGCGTTCGAACTCGCCGCGTACTTCGACTGCCCGATCGAGGACATTTTCGAGCCAGGTGAACTCGCGGCGGAAAACGGGACGAGTCCTGACGACTGATCGATGCTCGATGCTCACTTCTCGCTTCTCGCTTCTCGATGATCGATCTCCGATACTCACTATTCACTAAGCGAGACGCGCGTTTCAAACCCCGTCACAGCCACAGTCTCGAACCGCGTTATACCGGATCGTCGACCTCGAGTGCGGCTTCGAGTGCGGCCTGCTCCTCTCGTAGCGCCTCGAGTTCAGCGTCGAGTGCGCCGCTTGCGAGTTGCTCGCGCTCGTCGGGCGTGAGCCGGACGACCGCCTGAGCGGCCGTCTGGAGGCGGTCGTACTCGTCCTCGAAGGTGCACTCGCGGACCGCTCGGAGTTGATCGACTGTCTCCTCGTCGGCGACGCGGGCGACGAACGGGCGATACTCCCGGACTCGGCGTCGGAGCGCGCCGGCGGGACCGGGCGGCCACTCGACGGTCAGCGGCTCGGCGTCGATTCCGTCGAGATAGGTCTGCTGGGTCGCAACCCGGCGTTTGAGTACGTCCGCGCTCTCGACGTAGTGCTCGAGTTTCGACCGTGAGTAGTCGGCGAACTCGAGCAGCTCCGGAATCGTGTCCTCGCCGTCAGCGCTCGCTTCGACGTACTCGCGCAGGTCTGCGGGCGGCTGTCTGAACTCGACGAAGGGGTACCACTGGCTTCGTTCGAGAAGGGTGAAGACATCGCGAGCCGATGTCTCGTGTAGATACGCCGAGAACGCCTCGCGGACCGCCTCGTTGTAGTGCTCGATCGGGTCTCGCAACCGCTCGACCGGGGCATCGAGATCGGCGGTCCCGAGTTCGACGAGTCGTTCGCGCTCGCCGATCTCGTCGTCGAGTTCGCGGCGGCGCTTGGCGGCGACGGTTCGGGCGTCGTCGAGGGCCTCGCGGGCGGCTTCGCGTTCGTCGAGCAGGTCGGCGTACTGGGCGGCGGGTTCGAGGGCGTCGCGTGCGCGTTCGAAGTCGCTTTCGCTGAGGCGGCGTTTGTCGATCGCGTCGAGTGCGTCGTCGAACGCCGCGCGCGCTTTCAGGTCGTCGGGGAGGCTTTCGACCAGCGTCGAGAATTGGCCCTCGAGTTCGACGTAGGCCTGGAAGTTCTCGCGGCCGGTGCCGGTGGCTCGGTCGACGTACTCGGTCAGGAGGTCGTCCGCGTTGCGGTAGGCTTCGGCGGCCTCGGCGACGGCGTCGCTGCCGTGGTCTTCGATGCGCCGATTTGCCTGCTCGAGCCGTTCTCTGGCCGCTTCGAGCGCTTCGAGGGGCGTGGGTGTCTCGTCGCCGTCGTCGGCGGCGGGGTGGACGCGTTCGCTCATTCGTCCGTGTTAGCCCTCGGTTTCGGTCGTTTCCTCCCCGTCTGCGTCCGCGTCGTAGACGGCATCCGGATCGAACACCCGCTCGCCGACGACATCGCCCTCGATGGTCCGGTAGAAACACGAGCGGTAGCCGGTGTGGCACGCGCCGCCGTCCTGCTCGACCAGATAGAGGAGGGTATCGGCGTCGCAGTCGACGCGTACCTCCCGGACAGTCTGGACGTGACCGCTCGTTGCCCCTTTCTCCCAGAGTTCGTCTCGGCTGCGCGAGTAGTAGTGTGCGCGGCCGGTTTCCCGCGTGCGATCGAGTGCTTCCTGGGAGACGTACGCGAGCATGAGTACGTCGCCCGTTTCGGCGTCCTGTGCGACGGCGGGAACGAGTCCGTCGTCGTCGAACTCGACCGCGACGTCGGCATCGTCGTTCATAAGTGATGGATTGGCCGTTGGGGCGATAGGTCTTTTGCCGCTACCGATCGCACATCGCGCACGCGGGCACTGGATACCCGAACCTGTTCGGTACCGACTGGCTGTGGATACTGCGGATGCGACCGGCTACTCGAACTCGAGACCGGCGGGCGGAAACTGACAGCCACAGGGGGTCGAAACGGCCTTGGAGGGGCTGTGAACTGTTACGTGGGTGATCGACCCGCCGCACACCGGACAGGCAGACAGTGAAAGGACGTTCGGCCGCTCACCGTCATCGGGTGGATCGCGATCACCCATTGGACTCACCTCGATCCTTCGCAGCTGTTGGCCGTATTTCTCTTATTCTTGTCAGATTCAAACCCGGCGGATGCCACTGATTCTCCCGCATATTCGTCAATCTGTCGGGACGTTTATATCCCGGTAGAATGAACCAGGTCATGGCTTCGAAGTGGTGCAAACTTGGAAGCCACGTCTCGGGTGGGCCTAGCACCCGGGACATTTCAGCTTGCGCGGTTGTCCCCACTCAGGAGTGTGGCTTCCGGTCTAATTGTTGATCTATAGTGGCTTATACCTACTGTTACCCGCTCGGAACGCCGCTCGTCGTGGACTGCGCCCGATGTGCGGTCCGCGTTCGCACCCTTCCAGCGCCTGCAGCGCTACGAGACACCTTAACATTACGGACGTTCTCACGCGGATAGACAGTCACGAGTCATTATCCGTCTGCCCGTGATTGACGCCTACCAGATAGACATGGCATCTTCAACGGTCACGCGCCGCGGCGTCATTGGGCTTCTCGCAGTCGGACTGGCGGGCTGTATGGGCAGCAACGACTCCAAGGATACCGGGAACGGCAATCAAGATGACGGGAACAGTACTGACGGCAACGGCGAACAGGACGGCCTCGACCGGGACATCCCGGACCGCGATATCGACGCTAATTGGGACGAGGCCGCCGCCTTCCGAACGTGGCTGACCGACGCAGACCCGTTCAACGGCGGTAACCGACGCTTCGACTACACCGAGTCGTTCCCCGAAGACACCGATTTCTCCTCCATCTTCCCGGAGTACTTCGGCGTCTCCGCCGACACCGTCGATGCACACCTGATCCAGTCGCTCACGCAGGTCTTCTTCGGCTCGTTCGACAAGCAGGCCATCGTCGACGGCGTCGAGGACGACGACGAATACGAGTTCGTCGAGGAGTACGCGGACTTCGCCGTCATCGACGGTGCGATTCCGAACTCGTCGGGACGGCGCGACATCGCGGTGAGCAACGAGACCATCGTCGTCGGGCCGGATTACGAGGAGCGGATCGACGCCCACAACGGCGAGCACGACCGCCTCGAAGACGTCGACCAGGAGTTCACCCACCTCTTCAGACAACTTCCACACGAGACGACCGTTACCGGCGAATACAACGCTCCGGCGGGCGATGCGGTCACGCTCGACGAAATATACATCTGGGGCGTCTCCAGCGAGACGCCGATGGCGGATACCATGACCTGGGTCTTCATCCTCGAACCGGGAACCGACCTGACCGACGAGGTCGTGGCTGAACTTGAGGAGATTACGAGCGAGGTTCACGAGAGCAGCGTCGAGGGGCGGACGGTGACGATCACGGGGTCGGCACCGGAGCCGCCGGAGCCGCCGGAGCAGTCGCCGTCGGCGGAGCAGGAGCAGAATCAGGAATAGGACCAGGAAACGCAGTCAGAATAACGTTCAACGGTCGCCGGAGCAGCGATTCGAATACAAACGCCGGCTATCGAGTGTAACGCGGCTTAGATCTGGCCGTTCAGCGTCAGGCTCAGATCTGGCCGTTCAGCGTCAGGCTCAGATCTGGCCGTTCAGCGTCAGGCTCAGTTCTGGCCGTTCAGCGTAATGTAGTCGACGCCGATGATCCGCTCGTCCTCGTTGAGTTCATCCTTCGCCGCGTCGGGAACCTGGCTGTCGACGTTGTACACCGTCAGCGCCTCGCTGCCGTGGGCTTCGCGGGCGTTGAACATGCCGGCGATGTTGACGCCGTGTTTGCCCATGACGGAGCCGATCAGGCCGATGACGCCCGGTTCGTCCGTGTTACGCGTGACGACCATCTTCCCGTGGGGAATGGCGTCGACCCGGTAGCCGTCGACGCGGACGATCCGCGGGTCGTCGCCGGCGAAGAGCGTTCCGTCGACGGAAATCTCGTCCTCGTCGTTGCCGACCGTCACGGAGATCAAACTCTGGAAGTCCGCGGCCTGGTGGGTCTTCGATTCAGTCACGTCGACGCCGCGATCCTCGGCGATCTGGGGCGCGTTAACCGCGTTGACCTGCCACTCGAGTGGCTCGAAGACGCCCTTCAATGCCGACGCCGTGACGAACTCGATGTCCTCGTCGGTGATCTCGCCTTCGTAGGTGACTTCGACGGTTTCGATGCGGCCGTCGAGCAACTGGGCGGCGACCTTGCCGGCGGTCTCGGCGATTTCGATGTACGGTTCGACGCGGGGGAACGCGCTCTCGTCGATCGAGGGCGCGTTGAGTGCGTTCGAAACCGGCTCCTCAGAGAGGGCTGCGTTGACCTGTTCGGCCGTCGAGGTCGCGACGTTCTCCTGGGCAGCCTCGGTCGACGCACCCAGGTGGGGCGTGACGATAACGTCGTCGTGTTCGAGCAGCGGCGACTCGGCGGGCAGCGGTTCCGCCGCGAACACGTCAAGCGCTGCTCCGGCGAGCGTTCCGTCTTCGACCTTCGCGGCGAGTGCGTCCTCCTGGATGATGCCGCCGCGGCCGACGTTGATGACGTAGCCGTCTTCGAGGAGGTCGAGTTCAGCCTCGCCGATCATGCCTTCGGTTTCGGGGGTCAGCGGCGTGTGGATGGTGAGGAAGTCGGCGCGTGCGAGGCAGTCGTCGAACTCGACGAGTTCGGCGCCGAGACGGTCGGCGCGTTCCTCGGAGATGTAGGGGTCGAAGGCGACGATGTCCATGCCGAGCGAGTCGAGTTTTTTGGCGACTTCCTGGCCGACGCGGCCGAGGCCGACGACGCCGAGGGTTTTGCCGTCGAGTTCGGCCCCGAGATACTCGCTTTTTGCCCACTCGCCGTCCTTGAGGCGGATGTGGGCCTGGGGGATCGAGCGGGCGGCGGCGAAGGTCATGGCGACGGTGTGCTCTGCGGCGGCGCGAACGTTGCCTTCCGGTGCGTTGGCGACGATGACGCCGTGGTCGGTTGCGGCGTCGATGTCGATGTTGTCGACGCCGATGCCGGCGCGGCCGACGATAACCAGGTCGTCGGCGGCTTCGAGTACTTCTTCGGTGACCTCCGTCCCGGAGCGAACGATGAGTCCGTTGGCGTCCGAGACCGCTTCGAGAAGGGCCTCGCCCTCGAGTTCGTAGCCCGTTTCGACCTCGTGGCCGGCGTCTCTGAGTACGTCAAGACCCGCGTCCGCGATGGGGTCCGTGACGAGCACGTTCATGCGCGAGACAATCGGGCGGAGCAGGTAAACCCTTCCGTTGTCGACACGGGTGGCAAAAACTACCGTGTCAGCGGTGGTGGCGGTGTTCGCGACGTTCGTGAGGGGTTCCCGTTCGACCGGTTCTCGACTGGTTCTCGACCAAGACGAGCGAACAGAGCGGCCGGTCGAACCAGTCAGGATCCCGTCGAAACCTGCCCGAAACCTGAACTGGTTTATCCGACCGGCCACAATCGGCGGGCAATGACAGTCGTCGCTTTCGACTTCGACGGGACGCTCTCGGATTCGGAGATGACGGTGCTCCTCGGCGAGCGCCGGAGCGTCGCCGACGAGATGGCCCAGATCACGGATCGCGCGATGAACGACGAAATCGGGTACGCGACGAGCCTCCGCGAGCGGGCGGCCCTGCTCGAAGGGCTGCCGGAGGCCGACGCGACCGCCGCCTTCGATCAGGTCGAACTCCGACCGGGGGCGGCCGATCTCATCGAGACGCTGAACGAGGCCGGCGTGACGACGGCGATTCTCACCGGCGGCTTCGAACGCGGCGTCGCGGCCGCACTGGAGCGCGAGGGCGTAACCGTCGATCACATCGTCTCGAATCGCTTGCCGATAACCGAGGCCGAACTCACCGGCGAGGTCGACGGTCCGCTGATCGAGGGCACCAAAGACGATGCGCTCGCTGAACTCGCGGAGACGGTCGGCGTCTCGCTTGCGGACACCGTTGCAGTCGGCGACGGCGCGAACGACTTACCGATGCTTGAGGCTGCGTCGCTCGCGATCGGATTCGAGCCGAAACCGGCCGTTGAACCGCACTGTGATGTTGTCGTCTCCTCGATGGCGGCCGTCGAAGAGACGCTGGTTTCGGAGGGCGTTCTCGACCGTTCCTAGTTCGGATCTGGTACCTCGATTCAGCACGAATGTCGGTTGTAACTGCTTATTTCCCGACCGAGAGAGTTTTAACTCACAATCGAGTAAGCGTGTTTGATGATGTGGCAAGACTTCGTCTTCATGATCGGAAGCGGCCTCTCTATCGTCTTTCTCGGGCCGACGCTGTTGAACCCGAGTTCACGAGTGCCGCTCGGAACGAGCATTCCGTCGATGACGATCGGATACGTCTATTCGGCGACGTTCCTGACGCTCGGGATGACGTTCTCGGCGATGGGGTCGTTCACGGCGGGAACGATGTGGGCCCTGATCACGATGATTCGATCGCCGCCTGCACGGCAGTTCATGCGAGCGACCGGCCTCGACCTACTCGGTAGCGACTTGCGACGGTGGGCGGCACGACGACGGCCGAGTTACAGCGTCGTCGATCAGTACGCACAGGCCAATCCGGGACACGAACAGCACGGACAACGTAACGCAGCCGATTAAGGGTAATTTGCAGGCCGGTGCTGTTCGGTAATCGCTGCTTTCACGTTCGATAGCAGCGGGAACGGTACTGCTCTTTCTTTCTTTCTTTTCTGTTTTCCCTTCTCGCTCGAACTGACTTACAGGTCGTTCGATTCGATTAACTCGACGAGTTCGTCGATGTCGTTCCAGTACGAGATGTCGACGGTCGTGCCGTCCTGTTCGACCTCGATCTCGCGGAGGGTGTCCTTGAGATCGTCGTTCGTCGTGGAGCCGCTGAACATCGAGATCGCGCCGTCGATCACGTCTTTCACGTCGAGTGCGTCGTCCTCGCTGTCGGCGTGGATTCCCATCTCGATGCCGGCCTCGCCGCCGTCCGTGTCGTAGACGCCGGTGATGACGCTGACGTTCTGGAAGGCGCTGACATCGACGTTGGGGGTCATCGGATCGTTTTCCGGAACCGATCCGTCGGGAAGCGACATCGCCAGGGTCACGTGCCCGTCCCGCGTCTCGTCGTAGGCCTCCCGCACGTCGCCGGAGACCGGGTCTGCATCGCCGTATTCGACCTCGAGCGCTCCGCGAACGGGTGCTTCTGGTCCGAAGACGAACCGGCCGTCACCGAGGTCGCCGACGTACTGCGGCGCTCCGTACTCGGGGTCTTCAGCCGGTTCGTAGAGGACGCTCTCGCCCTCGAACTCGGTCTGCTCGTACTCCGTCTCGTCTTCCTCCTCGATCGCACTGATGACGGCATCGGTTTCCCAGTCACTGTAGACAATGATGCCGCCGCTTTCGTCGACGGGACCCTCGTCGGTGTTTGCGAACAGCAGGAACTGATTCGCCTCGCGGATGTCGAGTCCCGTTTCGTTCTCGAACTCGCTGACGACGTCTCCCTGGTCGTCGACCGCCTCCTCGTCTTCCACGGAGGCGAACGCGTCGACCAGTTGCTGGTTGTCCTCGTCGCTCAACACGTCCGCGTCCACGTGCAAGAGCATGTTGCTGTCCGCAGGCGCGTGCTCGGCGGGTTCGCCGTCACTACCGCCGAGGACGCCGAGACAGCCGGCCGTCAGCACGAGCACGGCAACTACGCCAAAGAGGGCGAGCCGTTTCGATAGTAACCGTCTGCGCTTCTTACTACCGTTTCCGCGGTCGCTCCGCGATCCGCTGTTAGTCATGTACGAATACACCAGCGAACGTGATATATAAAAAAGCCTAGTTTCGATCCGTCTGTCCGGGCTCCTGTCGCGTGTGCCCTCGAACGGCATTCGACGGTACCGTCTCCTCGCTAGAACGGACCCTCGACGCATAGGTGGTTATGAAAGTATAAACACATATTAGTTCGGCACGCATACCGGAACGTATGGCAGCAGAGACCGAGGAACTTCCCAGCGATTGCTCTCCGGACCGCAGTCTCGGTAGTACGCTCGTGTATCCGGCCGGGGTACTCGGCGCGTTCTTCTTCCTCTTGCAGGGACAGATTCTCCTCTTCGTTGCGGCGATTATCGTCACGTACGTGCTCGCACTTCGTCTTTCGACGTGAGCAGTCGTTGGACTGTCGACTCGGTTTGAACTCATCCATGCATCGCTTTCGCCGCTCTCCATCGTTCGGACACGCCCACAAACCCTGACAGTCCGCACGACCGATCTCCCGGACGAGTTCATCGACCTCATGACCGCAGCGACCGAGCGCAGCGGTTGGGAATCACTGCGAAAACAGACTCGTGTGAACGGGGGCGAACGTTTCGGACGGAGCCGACGAGTTCGACTCGGCGGTGTCCGTAATCGGTCGCCCCGAGAGCCCGTCAGCCAGGAGCGCCGACAGCGGCGGCCCGACCGTTTCGGGTTCGACGAGGAAGGCGTCGTGGCCGTGGTCGGATTCGATGACGTGGTGTGCGACATCGAGAGCGGCCTCGCGAGCCGATTCGGCGAGCGCTTCGGCCTGGTCGACGGTGAAGTGCCAGTCGGCGGTAAACGACAGGAGCAGCAGTTCGCCCTCGAAGGCGGCGAGCGCGGCCGTATCGGACTCGTAGCCCGTCGAGAGGTCGAAATCGTCCATCGCGCGTGTAAGGTAGAGATAGCTGTTCGCGTCGAAGCGGTCGACGAACTTCTCGGCCTGGTAGTCCAGGTAGGATTCGACCTCGCGGTAGGGAAAGAACGCGGCCGCCGGGTCCGGCGGCTCCTCGCGAACCGTTTCGCGGCCGGCCGAGCGCCGACCGAACTTCTGCGCCATCGACGCCTTCGAGAGGTACATGATGTGTCCGAGCTGGCGCGCCCTGGCGAGGCCGTCCTCGGGTCCGGTACCACCGTCACCGTCGGACTCGCCCGACGAGCCGCCGTTCGCTTCGGTCTCGGCAGCCTCGTAGTAGTGGCCGCCGTTCCAGTCGGGATCGCTCGTGATCGCCCGTCGCGCGACCGTATCGATCGCGAGACACTGCGCGTCGAGTCGTCCCGCCGTCGCGACGGCGGCCGCCCGGCCAACGTCGTCCGGATACCGCCGGAGCCAGTCCAACACGTTCATCCCGCCGACGCTGCCGCCGATAACGGCGTGGAGGCGACCGACGCCGAGTTCGTCGAGCAGTCGGCGCTGGGCGCGGGTCCAGTCGCCGACCGTCACCGGCGGGAAGTCGGTGCCGTAGGGCTCGCCCGTTTCGGGGTTCGTGCTCGCGGGGCCGGTCGTTCCGTAGCACGAGCCCGGCACGTTCGCACAGACGACGTAGTACTCGGTCGTGTCGATCGCCTTTCCGGGGCCGACCACGTCGCCCCACCAGGCCCGCGCCTGCCCCGCGGTCTCGTCGCCGGCGTCCGGCCGGCGCGCGACGTGGGCGCTCCCGGTCAGCGCGTGGCAGATGAGCACCGCATTGTCGCCGGTGAACTCGCCGTAGGTCTCGTAAGCCACCTCGAGTTCGGGAATCGACTCGCCGGATTCGAAGGTGAACTCGCCGAGGTCGATGGTGTCTCTCGTCATGTGTGCGGGTGCCCTCCCGTCGGTGTTCGCGTCGCGGTTTCGATGGCCTGGTCGAGATCCGCGAGAATGTCTTCGGGGGCTTCGATGCCGACGGACATGCGGACGAGGTCGGGTGTCACGCCGGCTTCTTCCTGTTCGTCGGGGGTGAGCTGGCCGTGGGTCGTGCTGGCGGGGTGGATCACGAGCGTCTTCGCGTCACCGATGTTGGCGAGGAAGCCGGCGAGTTCGACGTTCTCGCAGAAGGTCTTGCCACCGTCGTAGCCGGTTTCGAGGCCGAACGCGACCATGCCGCCGTAGTCGGCCAGATAGTTTGTGGCGTTGTCGTGGGTCGGGTGTGACTCCAGACCAGGGTGGGTGACCCAGGCCACGTCGTCGTGGTCGTCGAGGTACTCGGCGACGATAGCGGCGTTCTCGCAGTGTTTCTCCACCCGAAGCGGCAGGGATTCGAGCCCTTGGAGGGTCTGCCAGGCGTCGAACGGCGACTGCTGGTTGCCGAGGCTGCGCAGCGATCGGAACCGGGCCGCGGCGGCGAAGGGAGCCTCGGGGAAGTCCCGCGAGAAGTCGACGTCGTGGTAGGCGTGGTTTTGCCCGGCGATTTCGTCGTAGCCGTGCTCACCCCAGGGAAACGTTCCGCCATCGACGAGGACCCCGCCGACCGTCGTTCCCGAGCCGTGGAGCCACTTCGTCGTGGACTCCCAGACCACGTCCGCGCCATGTTCGAGCGGCCGGCACAGCGCCGGCGTGGCGAAGGTGTTGTCGACGACCAGCGGCACGCCGTTGTCGTGGGCGATCGCGGCGACGCGTTCGAAGTCGGGCGTGACGAGCGAGGGGTTTCCGATCGTTTCGACGTGGACGAAGGCGGTGTCCTCGTCGATCGCGTCCACGTAGGCGTCGTATTCGAGCGTCGGGACGAATCGCGGTTCGATGTCCCGTCGCGTCGCCGTCTTCGAAAAGTAGGCCGTCGTGCCGCCGTAGGTATCGGTCGAACAGACCACGTTATCGCCCGCCTCGGCGAGGATCAGCGTGGCCGAGTCGAGCGCGGCCATGCCGCTGCCCGTCGCGACCGCACCAGCGCCGCCCTCGAGCGAGGCGAGTCGCTCTTCGAGGGTCTCGACCGTTGGATTGCTGATCCGCGAGTAGATGTAGCCGTCGTCCGCCAGGGCGTAGCGCTCGGCCGCCGTGTCCGCGTCGGGGAAGGTGTAGGATGTCGTCTGGTAGATCGGCGGCGCTCGCGCACCCGTCTCCGGATCCGCCTCCTGCCCGGCGTGGACGCTTCGCGTACCGAATCCGTCCGCACTGAACTCGGCGTCAGTCCCGTCGCTCGCGTCGTCACTCATGTTTAGTATGCATACTACTCCATCCACATATGCGTCGCAGTAACGGCAAAATCCGCTGTCCGTGCTGACACATCGCACGCAGTCGCCGCCTCTCGCTTCGCCGCGAGACGAGTTCACCGTGGGCCGCGCCTTCGCTAGTCGCCCTCCGCGTCGTGTTCGAGGCCCTCGAACATCGTTTCGACCGCGCCCGATTCCGTTTCAAATCCGAGCGCCTGCGGATAGACGGCGATGCAGATCACGAAGTCCTCGCCGTGTTCGACCGGTTCGGACACCTGCAGGAACACGTCGACCGTCGTCCCGGCGTCGATCAGGCGCGCCTCCGCCACGTACCGATCGACGGTCGTCTCGGATCCGAGTATCGAGAGGGTCGTCTCGTCTTCGAACTCGACGGACTCGAGCCCGTCGTACCGGTTCTGGATCATGGTGACGAGTTCGGCCGTCGAGAGGTCGCCGACGGGGTTGAACGTTCGCCCGAGGACGGATACCTGCGGCGTGGTAAGCACCGCAGTAACTGCTGCTTGCGCGCGCGTCAGGCCGAGACTGTCGAGGGCGATTGCGCGGTCGTACTCGGCGTACCAGTTGGTCGCTTCGATCGTCCGCTCGATACCGAACCGGCCGACCGTCCGTTCGACGACGAGTTCTTCGACGGTGTGTTCTTCGTAGCCGGTTTCCGCTCGTGCGTCCGCGGAGACGGTCGCCGGCCCCGCCGACAGCGTTCCTTCGAGTCGCCCGGAGCACCCGGCCAGGGCCGCTGTTGCGGTCACCCCACCCATTGCCAGCAAGTGTCGACGCGTGTATGTCATCATTCACGAGGTGTCGTGGATCAGTGAAAAGCCGTCGATATGGCTCGTAACGGGACAGTTCAGTGACAGTCATTCGGTTCGGGGACGTCGTGCAGGACCGCTTCTGGTCGACTCGGCGCTCTACGCGGCGAAACGGACGGCTTCATAGGGCCGTAGTCCGAAGGGGCCAGCGTGCACTCGAGTGATCGTGACCGACTGGTGCTCGCGGGTGTCGTCTTCGCCGTGTTGTTCTCCCAACTGTTGCTCTACCCCGGCATCGGCACGCTCGTCTCCGTGCTAGGCGCGGAGACGACGGGTTCGGGACTTACCGCGACGACGCTCGACGCGAGCATGTGGTTTCTCGTCTCCGAGTTCGCCGCCTACGTCGCGTTCGTCGGCGTCTGGGGAGCGATAAGCGACGTGACCGGCCGGCGAACGCCCCTCATCGTCGCGAGCGCGCTCGCCGGGGCCGTCGGCTATGCCGTCCTCGCGGCGGTTCCCGCGATCGGCTCGATCCCCTTCGGCGGCGTCCTCCTCTTGCGCGTCTTTCAGGGCGCGATGACGATCGGCGCGTTCTCGCTCACGATGACCATGCTGATGGACCTGGAGGGCGGCCACGGACGCAACATGGGTGCGGCCGGCATCGCCATCGGCCTCGGGGCCGCCCTCGGCGCGCCGATCGGCGGCCAACTCACCGAACTCGATCCGATCGCGCCGTTGCTTGTCGCGGCCGGCCTGCTCGTCTGCGTCGGCGCGCTCGTCTCTCGACTCGCCGATCGAACGCCCGAAACGAGCCGGAGCGCGCGGGCACTGCTCGAGGGTGTCCGCCGGCGACCGACGCTGTCGATCCCCTACGCGTTCGGCTTCATCGATCGGATGACGGCGGGCTTTTTCGCCCTCGTGGGAACGCTTTACTTCCAGGACGCGTTCGATCTCGACGCCGGGACGACCGGCCTCTTGCTCGCGTGTTTCTTCGCGCCGTTCGCCCTGCTCCAGTATCCGATGGGGTCGCTCTCGGATCGCATCGGCCGAACGATCCCGATCGTCGCCGGGTCGGCGTGCTACGGGCTCGGTATCCTCGGGGTCGGCGTCGCCCCGTCGGTACGCACCGCCGCCGTGGCGATGGTCGTTGTCGGCATCCTCGGCGCGCTGGTCTCCCCGGCGACCATGGCGCTCGTGACCGACCTTGCGGTAGAACGCGAACGCGGTCTCGCGATGGCCGGATTCAATCTTGCCGGCAGCCTCGGCTTCCTCGGCGGCTTTCTCGTCGGCGGTACCGTCGCCAGCACCTACAGCTACGGCCTGGCGTTTCTCGTCGTCGGCGGCCTCGAAATCGCCATCGCGATCGTCACGATTCCGATCTTCGTCCGGCTCTCGCTCGGGTCCGATCCGGCCATGGACGGCAGCACCGGACGCGAGACCGGCAATCGATAATCCGCGTTGTTCCGCCCTCGGACTCCACCGTCTCCGTGCACCCGTGACGACAGCCGTTTTTATACGCTCCCGGCACGATACGAACGAATACCGATGACAATCCTCGTCGCCTACGACGGCTCGGCCCCGGCACAGCAGGCCGCGGAGTACGCATTTACCACCCACGCGGACGACGAGATCATCCTGTTGCGCGTCGTCGAAGCCGCGGACGGCTCGACCGGCGCGAGCATCAACTACGCTCAGGACCTCCTCAAGGAAGAAGAAGACACCGCGGCCGACACGCTCCGCGACGAGGCGACTGAACTCGCAAACAGCGAGAACGTCCAGTTCACGACGGAAACTGTCGTGGGACGGCCGGATCGTGAGATCGTCGCGTTCGCAGAGGAGAACGATGTCGATCAGATCGTCGTCGGCAGTCACGGGCGCTCCGGCGTCTCTCGGGTGCTCCTCGGCAGCGTTGCGGAACGCGTCGCCCGTCGGGCCCCGATGCCGGTGACGATCGTTCGGTAGTCGCCCCCTGACGGGCACAGCCGACTCACTGCGTGTTCGTCATCCCGCCGTCGACGACGAGCGATTCGCCGTTGATGTACGACGAGAGGTCGCTCGCGAGATACAGCGCCGCGTCTGCCACGTCTTCGGGCTGGCCCGCCCGTCGTGAGGGAATCGTCTCGAGGTATCCCGACTCCGCTTCGGTTCCGAAGATTTCGACATCGTCGGTCGTCATCGTCGTCTCGATCAGCCCGGGATGGATCGCGTTCACGCGAACGCCTTCCGGACCCAACTTCGCCGCCATCGCGTAGGTCAGCAGGCGAATCGCCCCCTTCGTCCCGCAGTAAGTGACGAAATCGCCAGCCCCCTCGAGCCCGGCGATCGACGAGAGGTTGATGATGCGGCCGCCGTCCGCCTCGACCATCCGATTCGCCGCCGCCTGCGCCCCGAAGTAGACCCCCTTGACGTTGATGTCCATCATCTGATCGAAGTCGTCCTCGCCGACCTCCAGGAACTCCTCCCCGTGGAAGATCCCGGCGTTGTTCACCATCACGGTCACGCCGCCGAACTCGTCGGCCGCGCCGACGGCGTTCTCGAGGTCGCCGACGTTCGTCACGTCGCACTCGACGAACGTCGCGCCGGCGTCCGTTTCCTCCTCGATTAACTCGTGCGTCGGTGTGCCGCCCTCGCGCGGCGAGTCTCGAATATCCGCGACGACGACATCCGATCCCTCCGTCGCGAACTGACGCGCGATCGCACGTCCGTTGCCGCTCGATCCGCCGGTTACGATCGTTACGTCGTCTTCGAGCATCTGTGACTGTGCCATAGCCGACCGTCGTACCACACCAGTCTGCTAAGTAGTGTCCATCAGTCACCCCGCCAATAGGTCCTCACATTCGAACCGTCACCGGCCCCGAACTCCGGCCCCACCCACGCTCGTATTCGCACTCACGCGAACGCGAACGCACACGCTCACACCATTACCGGTCCGGATCGATAACCTCGATCTCACCCCGCTGGATCACCGGCTGATGCTCGCAGATATAGGTCGTCATCTCCGCCGTCGCTTCGACGGTGAGACTTGCCGTCTCTCCCCGGTCAGCCACGACACCCGTCGCGAGTTCATTCACGACCTCCTCGGCCGCGTCGTATATCGCGAGGTTGTGCTTGACGTTATCCTGATTTTCGCAGGTGAACTCGTACTCCCGACCCTCGAGGAGCACGAGCGTCGGATTCTCGACGCGGTCGATGTGTGCGGGTTCGACGCCGACCCACCCGCCGACGAAAGCGTCGAGTCGGATCGTCGAGACGGACGCCCAGGTATCGGGATCGGTGTCGTTCGTCGTCGTTTCCGCCACGTCGACGACCGGCTCCGACTCGTCGGTCCCGGCGTCGGTCTCGGCGTCGCCCGTCGAGTTATTCCCCCATCCGAGACAGCCGGCACTGACCGCTCCCACGACCGCCGGACCAGCGCGTGCCACGAACGCGCGCCGTCCCGATCGGTTCGAGGCCATTAGCTGGTGCTAGCACGGAGAGCAGCATAAGCCCCAGTCCGCGTCAACCAGAACGTCGTCGCTGCTAACGGATACAACGGGCGCTGCACTCGAAACTGGGCCGGCGACGAAACCTTACTGCGACGCCGAGACGAGTTCAGCGACCAGCTCCGCGACGGTCTCGAGTTCGTCCTCGTTGACCCCGTGGCCCATCCCCTCGTAGATGCGCTCGGTGACGTCCGCGTTCAACGCCTCGAGAACGCGCGCCGTCTCGTGGACCCGGCCCTCAGGAATGTGCGGGTCGACGTCGCTACAGCCGAGGAAGGCGGGCGTTCCGTCGAGGTCGCCGTCGGTGTCCGTATAGTCCTCGGCCTCGATTTCGTCGCCGATGAGGCCGCCGCTCAGCGCCGCCAGTCCGCCGTACCGTCGGGGGTTGCGCGCGACGAACTCGCTCGCGAGACAGGCCCCTTGCGAGAAGCCAAGCACCAGGACGCGCTCGGTCGGAATCCCGGCGTCGGTCGCCGTCTCGATCGCATCCCGGATCGCCCGCAGCCCCGAGGACCGGCCCGGTTCGTTCGACTCGACGGGGGCCAGGAAGGAGTTCGGATACCACTCGTTGCGCTCGGCCTGCGGTGCGAGGAGGGCGACGCCCTCGCGGTGGACTTCCCGCCCCATCTGGACGATGCTCCGGGCGGTCGCACCCCGTCCGTGAACCAGGATCACCGCGGCCGTGGCGTCCCCGAGTTCGGTGCCGGCCGTGACGAGTGGCTGGTCCTGGTGGGGACCGTCGATACCGCCGTTCGCGTCGCTCATTCCAGACCACCGACGCCCGCGCTCGCGTCGGGCAAGTCGTTCTCGACGACCTCGAGTCCCAGTTCCTCGATCGCTCCGCGGAGGTGTTCGTCCTTGGCGTACTCGGCACCGTCGGCCTCGCGCAGCTCCTGGGCTTTCGCCAGCACCTCGCCGCGGCGGTCGTTCGGAATCTCGTACTTGTCCGCCGAGAGTTCGATGACGAGCCCGTTGTTGTCCGTCGTGTAGATCGAGTGGAAAATACCCCGGTCGAAGACGTTGTACTGGTGGCCGGCGTCCTCGAGCGCCCGCATCGTCTCCTCGTACTCGTCGGGGTCGACGCTGAAACAGAGGTGGTGGACGGCTCCGACGCCGCCGCGCTGCCCGCGCCGGTTCGACGGCCGGTCGTCGCTGACGAAGAACGTCAGAATCCGCCCGTCGCCCGTATCGAAGAACAGGTGCGTCTGCGAGGGATCGTCGAGGTTCGGCTGGCGAAGCACCAGCGGCATTCCCAGCAGGTCGCGATAGAACTCGATCGTGTCCTCGGCGTTGCTCCCCCAGATCGTGATGTGGTCGGTCCCCTGCATGTGGACCGGGCTGTCAGGGCGCTCCGGCGTTACCGGCACCGAACTCGATGATGTCGTCTCGTCGCTCATGTGGTTACACTATGTTACCGCGACGTATGAAGCCTGCAGAGACGCGGGACCAACCACGTGACATCCGTGTTACTAGACCCGCCCGGACAGTGCTGCCACCGAGACCGCACGAACAGCTCCCTCCTGAACCCGACAGCGAGGAGTTCGCCCGGCGCAGGAACGCCCCGCCGGTCACTACGCTGCCCTGTACTCTCATCGTCGCCGTTTATGCAGTTCCGACGTGTACCAGCGGCGGGGTCCTCCCGATCGGCGAGTAGTTGTGAACTCGTGCGATCGAGACCGACGCAGTACCGGGCAACCGGCGAGGCAACTATGTCAAACCCAGGCCACCACTCCGTCTCGCGACGATCGGTCGTGCAAACCGGGTCGCTTCTCCTCGGTGCGCTCGCCTCCGGATCGATCGGGGCTACGCGCGTCTCGGCGCAATCCGGGTCCAGTTCTGAATCGGAACCCGAAGCCGAACCTGAATCCGAGGCCGAACCAGACTTCCAGGCTCGACTCTACGGAAACGACTTCTATCCCGCTGCGCGCTTTCGCGTGGTCTCTTCCTCCCTCGAATACAAACCCGCCGTTTCGGTTCAGGAAGGCGAGACGTTTCTGGGAGACCTCTACTGGAGCGATTACGATACACGCCTCATTCGCTACGAGAACACGCAGGAACGAGTGCTCTTCTTTCCGCCGTTCGAGGCCGATCTCGACCAGGAGACGACGTACCGAACCGACCGGATACAGTCGACGGACGAACTCGCCGACGGCATCGTCCGCATCGGTTTTCACCGAGACTCGTCGTCCGCCGCGTGACCGGCGATTTGCGCTGCGATTGCGCTCCGGCGACGCGCGGATCGAACGAACTGAACTCGCAGAAGCAGCGGCATGCGTACGCTGAGCAACGGAATTGATCAGATACGTTCTCCGTACTGTCGACGGACCGGTGGACCGCTCGCTCCCGCGCTCATAGCCGTCTCAGTTAACACCGCGGATCGGCGTTCTCGCGAGCGAGAGTCGCCTGCCGCAACCTCGTTGCCGGTCGAAATCCGAACACTGGTGTGAATGAAACGGAATATTCGAAGTGATGCCACCACTCGATAGCCGCCAGACGGGGCTCAAACTAACGATCTTTGGACTTCACTTTACACTTCTCGGGTTTGCCGTCGAACCCGGTTTTCCCTTCTTCGCGGCTGGGCTTGCAGTCTCTGTAGCCGGGTTTGCGTTCGATTGACAGCGGTACCCGGCTGCCAAACGGCCATTAGACCTCGCGTTCAGCTCTCGAGCGGAGTGTCGCCTCCCACACCGAACCACTGATGTTTGTTTCCGTCGTTGACGTTGTAGTTATCGTAATAGTGATGGCAATCGGACAGAATGCCGGACGTATGGCCACCGATCAGCGTTCTCATATTCGACAGGTAGTGATCAGTATCCTTCTCGTCTGTACAGCAATCGGTATTTTCGGCGGCGGGCAGGAAGCGGACAGCGGAATCGTTGTCACGTGGTTCTGGATGGGAATCGGCTTGGCCGTGACGTATCTTCTCTACAGGGTGGTTGTTGTGCTCCAGCGGTTCGAGGCTGGCCGCTAGTCGCTCTCCTCTCTCCACCGGTGTATTCGTGCCGTGGCTTCGATCGTTTGGTGAACTCGTTGTTTGTCGTTGATGGACCACCAGGTCGGCGCTGATTTTCGGCGTCGTACAACCGAGGCCAAAACTGAACGATGGTCGGTGTACCGATTCTCACTTCAGTCCCCATTGGAATCGCAATTCCCAGAGCAAGGAACGCAATTGTAGCCGTTACTACTGACGCAAGTGGTCGGTGCTGTGACCCAGTCCGCCCCGCCATCGTCGGCGTGGGAGTTCGTGCTCGTCGATCACCGACTGGTTTCAGTTTATCGGTGACAGCAGTGCAGAGAGACAAAATCCGGCCGCTGAAGCTATCAGATGTGAGAATTCGAGATTTCTATTGAAAACCCACAGGATGCGAGTTCATTTGTTGTCCGAGGAGACAATATCGATGAGACAACGCTCGATTCGAACTCTGCTGGCGAATCGGATACGTTCTATTATAACCCGGATTCCGCTGAACAATCTGAGATTAGTAATAACGCCAACGTTCACGAGATTAGTGAGCAAGAAGGTGAATTGACCGTCGTGGCGCAGGATGGAAGTGCAGAGAGTCAAATTGCAACGGCGAGTTGGGACTTCAGCTAACACAAATGACGATGGATAGTCCGAAATATCGAGCCAAACTGATCGGCAACGAAGAGGAGCGCGTCGCCTCGCCCGTTATTGGTGTCATTCTCATGGTTACAATAATAGTGATTATTTCAACAATGTGGCTGAAATCGAGTTAGACGTGAACGCTGCGGGCGAATCAGCGACGTTGTCTAATAGTACGTCTAACTTCAGCGGGTTCTCTACTGACGGTTCCACCTCCGATTACACGCTGGATTCGGCTGGTGAATTCACTGTCGTAGCACAAGACGGGAGCGCAGAAAGCCAGGCCTCTACTGGGAGTTGGGACTTCAGCTAATCCACTCTCCGTATTTATCGGTCGTAATTCAATTCCACGCGTTCAAGACGCTATTCCCCTTGCCAACGTGACGACTGCGAATGTGAGGGTTGTCTCGTCGGTTGCCGTTCTCGTCGAGCAGTCCCCCAACGCGGAGATAGTTTCTGCACGGGCACGATGGGATCGGGTGATCTCGGGGTTTGCGACCCTCTTATTGGCGTTCATGGTTCTCATAGGTCTGGAAGGTAGTCGCTTCGCTGTTCGGCCTGTTCTCGGTCGGAACGGCGGTCGTAGTGCCGATCGAGGATATCTTCGCTTGCGTTAAGTCGATCTTGAACGATTCGTCGGGGAACGTCCTCTCGACGATAGAACGTCACGCGACCACTGCGTAGGTCGTGCGGAGATCGTGCCGACGGACACTTGCTCGCGTGGTCCAAGTATGTCGCCTCGCACGTGTCGGTATCGCGGTCGTGCGGACACGATTCATCACGCCAGCAGGGCCTAGTGACGCGGTAGAGCGTCTTTCGCAGTGTATTCCCTGAAGGGCGGCCATACTCCGTCGTGATCAACGGCTTTCGACCGTGGTCGTCGGTAACTTCGGGACGATGGTATTCGATGTAGTCCTCGAGATAGCGGGCCGTTTTCTCGCTAATCCGGTTCCACCGAGTCCCCTTGTCCTGGTTTTTTAGCGGCGTATCGGTTTCCGGGCGATGAACGAAGTGGACCGCAGGGCCGGAGACGCGCGGATGGGAACCGTCGAGGTCGAGATCGCGAAGGTCGAGCCCACGAATTGCACCGCTTCGCGCTCCAGTTCGCCAGAGGAGCATCACGATGATATGGTCTCGTGATCCAGGTTGTGCGCGTTCGAGGTATTCGAGAATCCCGATCGCCCGCTCCGGATCCAAGGTCGAATCCGACACGTCCTCACCGTTCTTCATCGTCGGTAGCGTGACCTGCTCGTACAGTTCCGGTTCCACAGCATCGATGTTCGCTGCGAACCGCAGGAAACGGCGAACTGACGCAAGTTGGCCTTTGAGAGTGACCAACTTGATCGGCTGGCGATCGTCACCCTGGCCTTCACGACGCCATGTCCGGTATCTGTATAGTTCCCGTCCGGAGAGGTTGTTCAAATTCTCTATTTCGTGTTCATCGCAGAACTGCACGAACGCACGCAGTCGATGTTTCTCGCTTCGGCGGGTCGACTCCGCGTGCTCGTCAAGCATCGCGTCGTGGTACATCTCGACCGCTTCGTGCGGGGCGATCGGCTCCAAGCCGTCCGTACTCATCGATGCACCTCAGACGCGCAGCTCTGGTTACAAAATGCGATACGCTTACCGTGGTCGCGTGTCTGGTTCGTCATGGTCTCACACTTGTGGGACCGCGGACTCGCCGTGCGTGCCGTTGATTGGTACTTGGGGGCGCGCGCGGCCGCTGTCCGTCGGTAGATTAGAGCGAAGGGACGGATGGTTCTTAGTCGTTGCAGGGTTGTTTCCGATTCTTTCCGATAAATCAGTTTCACTGAATTTCGGAACTTCTGAACGCTCTCGCGCGTTTCCGATAATTTCCGATAATTTCCGATAATTTCCGATTCCGTTTCCGGAAGTGTTTCTGAACTCGTTTGGCTCGGCCGTGGGCTGTGGGCCGTAGCCTAATCGATACTGCCGATCGGGGGCTTTATCCCCCGTTGCGTCGAGCGATTGCATGCTTCCGTATCTTTGGTACGGGAGCCAGGCGGGCCGGTGCCCTTACACCGGGTCCGCGTTCTTCCAGGGACCCAACCAGGCAGCGGCGGGTCCGTCTGACTACCGTTATCACTATTGTTGAACGGGTACTACTTAACTCTAATTACGATATCGTTTTTAAAAAATACGGTTCCGTAATCAGTCAATGACCATAATAGGTGATCTACGAGTAGTGATACCCAAGCATGTCTATTCGAGAACGACCCCAATGGATGTCGCGTGACGATTTTCGGATTCTTGAATCATTAGCTGAACCAAACATTCTGAAGATTCAGTCTCCAACAATTGTTGCATATAACCTTGATATGACTAGACCTCATGTTTCTAACAGACTTTCTGAATTCACTCAACATGGTCTTGTTGAGAAGATCGAGGATGGCCGATACCGTATTTCTGAGAGAGGAAGAGCATACCTTGATGGCGAACTTCCTATTAAAGAGTTAGAAGGTGATAATGACAAATAGATATAGATATTATTAAGACATTCTAATATTATGTCTGATTATGGACTATACAGTTTCATTCGCCAATCAACATAAAGTATTCCTTTCTGAAGAGAAAATGGATGATTTAGATGTTACTGGTGGGGATGCTGTTATGTTATCATTTAATGGAATCGATCAAAATATGGTTTTTAAATGTGAGAGCAAATCGAATTTTGAGGTAGATAAAGAACTCTATCCTCTATTTTTCTCTTTACACTATTGCTTGGATAGAATGGGGGATTTTCATTATGGCTTATTTAGTGATATTACACCATCAGATATAGATGGTGATAACCCGATCAGTGACTCTCTAAAAAACTATGAGGGCCTCAGGGAGTATATATCATCAATAAACCATATAAACAATCACCGGTTCTCTGATAGTGATATTATCATTGGATGTGGTATAAGTGATATAATCGTTTCTATCACAGAAAATGGTGAATTTTCCAAGATATCGACACCGTTCTCTAGAGTTAAATTGAGGACCGTTTCGGATGCTCTTTTAGGGGAATTACCAGATCTAATAGACATATGTCCGTTTGATGGAGAGATTCATGTCCCACAATCAATTCATATATGCACATATCATACATCTACCACGGATGAACAAAAGAATCGGATTAAAGAGCATATTGTTGATGAAAAATATATGATGACTGGTAAGAACTATGAATATTCTCTTTCTGATACTCAGGCACATGGACCGTTGATGAAGAATGATTTCGATGGGGACGTGTTGATTGCTACAAAGGACAACATTGAGTTCACTAATTCACGAAGATATCGGTTTGATTTTATTGAGGATATTGATATACCTTCAAGTGCAATTAGAGATGCGATTGAAGAAACATTCGATAACCATGATATTGTTGGCGATCAATTAGAATATGAAATAGATGAGTCAGATGAGCTTTTAAAAGTCATGTTTGAACCGAAATTCTTTGCTGATTTTCAGAAAGCTGGTGATAGTATTGAGATTACTCTCTCACACGCAACCAATAATGAATACCAGGTGTTTGATCGCTTAATACCAGAGATATCCATAGCTTTGGATGAGACACTTGGTACTGAAAGCGAGTTATATTATTCAGAACCATCCCCAAAACAGGTATTGCTAAATCGTGAATGGGTTTTAGATACAAACTCTGTATATCGACAGAAACCGAATGTGGATTATAATTCTATCTCGGAATTCATATTAACAAACCCATTAGTGTATGGTAGTAGATTCATCATCCCGTGGCAAGTGCTCTGTGAGATAAATCGACATAAAGATTCTAATAATTCACAAACACGAAATGCATCGAAACAGGGAATTAAAAACCTGACCATCATAGATATGATGGATAAGATTGGGTTCTTTGATATAGAATTTGAGCCTATACCCGAGTCAATTGATAATTCTATTCAAAAGAATACCGGGATTACTGATCTATCTATTTTAGATTCTGTCCCTGAAAAAGGTACCTTATTCACGAGTGATAAATATTTAATGAATATTTCCTCATTAATGGGGATAAATGTTGACCAAATTGAGTCTCTAAGTGGATTCTCAGAAAAAGATCACCGGAATTCCTATTGGGATTTTCTTGAGGATTATCTTTCCCAAAATGGTCCAACTAAATATGAGGAAGTAATTGATGTTTTACAAGACACTCCTATCGAAGATGACCTTGTAGAAAAAGATCCGGAACAGCTCATACAAGAAAAAATCCGAGATAATGAGATTATGAAATCAACAGATGACGATTCAATCTTGTTATCTTTGTGTTCAAACCGAGATGCCTTACCAACCTTCTCAATGATAAATAGTATCATCCAAGAAATAGAAGATGTAGATGGTGGAAAATACATATCAGATCATGCTTTAGAAAAACTCCGCCGTGCCTTTGGAGGATTATCCTCAACGAATAGACCAAATATCACCTTCATATTACCTTCTGAATATGTGTTTAGAGCAGAAGAGACGGATCAAATAAGTTCTTTAGAGACATTAAGGTGGATTGATAATTGTAATGTAAAAACTATAAATTTAGGATTAGATAGTGCAGCCAACAGTGATATTGAGAACTCTATAATACGCGCATGCACTGAAGAGAACTGCACAATGATTTGTAGTCCAGAAGAAGATACGAGAAAATTCCGCCTTTTAGATATAGATTTTGAAACAGTCGATATATAATCACAATCTCCGCTTGATTACGTACCAATTGTATCAACGAGTTCAAGTTGCCATTCTCCCTCACCAACGTGGCGAATATGGACGTGGTGCTCGCCGTCCACAAATCCATTTTCGTCGAGCAGTCCCTCAATTCGGAGATCGTCTTTTGGAAGCGTAATGCCGGCTGAGTCTTGGTCTAACTGCCGCAGTTTGTTCAGTGCCATACCCGGCGGGCAACCCGCCTTCTCATAAAAGTTGGTATCCCTAGGTTTCACCGAGGTATTCCGTAGGACTACTGTGACGCCGAGAATCCGGGCATGCGTATGGCTCTGAGCCTACCGCAGAAGTACGTTCCTGACACGATTCGTCGGGAAGACGGCATCGACCTCACAGACAGTATCCTCGCGCCGATCTTCGTCCTGGCGTCGTTCTCGATCGGGGCGGTCGGCACGCTCGAGTTCGGCGAGCCGCTGAACCTGGCGCTCACGGATGCGCTCTATGCGGCCCACGGAACGGAGATCACCTACGCGTTCGTCATTTCGATGGGGGTATTGGTGATCGGCTGGCTGACCAACGAGAATACGCCCGCAGACTACACGGACGTGGAAACGGTCGTGATGCTGTTAGCAGTCCTGCTGAACGTTCTCGGGGCGCTCGTGCCGGCGGTTGCAGTCACGCTCGAATCGATGTGGTACGTCGGCTGGTTCACCGTTTTCCTGAACGGAGCCGCCTTCTACCTGATCGCCTACAAGTAGAGAGGTTCAGACAATGTTCAACAATCTATCCAAGACCCAAGAGTGGATCGGGGGCCTGGTTCTCGGGCTCCTGCTAGGAACGCTGCTGGCCGCCCTGGGGGTGATCTGAGTGGCGGCTTCAGACACGCCCGAATCCGAGTGCGGCCCACAACAGCCCACAGCCCACGCCTCAGGGGTAACTCGCCGGGAAGCGATGCGACGACTGGCAGTTACGTCGGGCGTTCTCGTTTCGGCTGGGGCCGGAACGACGGAACTGGCACCGAATCACTCACCAGTTGGAAGAGCGGCTGCTGTCGATTTCGAGCCGATTCACTGGGATGATAAGTCGGATGCTACAGCTGTTGCTGCTGCTGGGCTCGTCTCTGGGCCTATTGGTACGGTGGCGATGGCACATTTCCTGGGAGACAGTAACGACTACGACCATTACACGGGCGCAAACGCGCTTCGGAAAGCCGTTGAAGAGGGAGCTGTCCGAATGAAAGAGACCTTCGAGATCGGGCTCTCGTCGCTGGAGAACCTGACAGAGTTCGTCGAGAACGTCCTGCTCCCGAAGGGAATGAAAGCGGTTGCTGAGTCCCTTAACGATGAGGTCAGCCAAGAGGAAGCCGAGAACAATATGGCTGATGCGATTGATGCTCATGTGGCAGGTGTTCAGGAAGACCTCTTAAAGCATTATCAGACGCACTGTGACCAGTATAGTCAGTATGTTGCACGGCTGAATGAGCACGAGGTGGCTGAAGGTAGTGATGTGCTCTGGGCGTATCGTGGGACTCGCGAAGAGTTCGAGGATGACGTGGCTGCTGGTGATCTGTATGTGTCGGAGCTGGATTATCTCGGTGATGAGTACAGTGTCGATGTCGAATTGGCCGACGGTTCGACGTATAACGTGAGTGTCCCTGAATACTCCCAGTCGGGGAGTAATTCGGGTATGACGGTGTATCCTGACTTTGTTGATTTGAACTCTGATCTTAGTCCGGATGGTGCACTGTATTCGTTTGTCGGCTTCTATTCTCAAACGGAGGACGGTGAGCCGATCTTTGAAGATATTGATGAGAGCAATATCGTCCTCGAAATGGGTCGGTATGATTCCGCCTTTGACGAGCTCGCTGCGGCGCGGAACTCCGTTTACGGTGAGCTGAACGAATTGGTGACGGACATGTATGCGCATTATGATCCGGGTGATATTGATCTCGGTGACGTTGTCGATCCGACGACTGCGTATCTCGAGTTCAAGAACAAGGTAGATGATGAGGCGTTCGCTGGGGCGACCGCTGCTGGAATGCTTGGTATTCCACGCACAGAGGAGCCGATGGATATCCGTCTCGAGAGTGATGGGATTGAGGTCACCGGGTCGATCTACTCAACCGAGGCCCCAGACGGTGGGTTCGACGTTGGATCGACCTACGATCCGGACTCACTGGATTTCGCAGTGATGATGCGTTATACGTCGATCACTGAGGATGAGAACGGTGAGGCGACGGAGGAAACAGATTTCACCGAAATCAATCAGCCGTTCACTATCCTCGAGGCTACCGATAGCGATGGGAACGAGGTCGATACTGTCGAGCCCGAACCGTCATCGGAATACGATCCTGCTGACATCGAGTCGATTCAGGAGCAGTTAGAACAGATTCGTGAGGAACAGCGGCGGATGCAACGGGAAGCCGGCGTCGACGATGGACTGTTCGGATTCCCCAGTTTTGGCTTGGGAGATGCAGACGGTGGGATGCTTGTCGGACTTGCGGTTCTGCTCCTCACCGTCGTGACGGTCGTTGCCGCAGTCCTGAGCAATGCGCTGCCGTTCCTGGGTGAGTAATCATGAATCGGATTCTTTCGTTTTCTCTCGTCGTAGCAGTAGCCCTGACGATGGGCATGGGCGCGGCGACCGTCCCGATTGCGGCGCAGGAGGACCCCGGCAACGCGAGCAACCAGGACAACGAGACTGCAGTGGAGACGACCGACGACTACATGCAGGAGATCGACAGCGAGACACGAATCACCGACTGGGAATACCAGCCAGGAATGTTCACAATCGAGATCGAGACAGACTCGGAAACGAAGGTCTCCATGACTGAAGCCGGCGATTTCGAGGAGGGCACAGGGAACTTCAATTACCAAGAGACAGAGTTAGACGAGGGATCGAACACAGTCACAATGCCGGTCACCGATCGGCAGGGTGCAGGCATTGCAATCGCGACACGGCGGTCACTCCAGCAGGAGACCGGCGCGTTTGTAAGTGTGGGCACGGCCGAATCGAATCCGTTCCGCACGTTTGGCGGTGAGTCTGGGCTATTTACCGGCGTTATCATGACGACCGGACTCGCAGCCCTCGGGGCCGCATACGTCATCAGGAGTGAGAAGAACGGAGTGATCGAAGCATGAGCGGAGACACGAGCGGCACGTTCGGCTCGTGGTCCGACCGGTTGACCTACCTGCTCGCGGAAGGCCAACTGCTCGTCGTCGGCCTTGCAGTCTCACTCGGCGCGGCGCTCATCTGGATTCGTCCTGAGATTCCGGGAATCCCACCGGTTGCCAAAGGGATCTTCGCGGCGATGCTACTCTTAGGACCGCCGCTGCTCGGGCTGTTCATCACCGGTGCTCGAAAGCTCCGTAACCGGCACATGGAGCAAGTGTACCACATCAACGGCGTCGACGACACACGCCGGAAACTCTACGTCGCACCTGAAGTGTGGGCCGAGAAGACTGTCGAAGGGCCGTCTCCATACGTCTGCAACGACGGTGACGCCTACGAGGTGCGCGAGTTCACCTATCACGAGGACACGGACCAACTGGTCGTGCGCGGGTGTTACTTCAGCCAACTCGCGGATTCGAAACTCGTCACGACGAAAGCCATGCTCGAGGACATTCACGGCGACCTCGTCGACGCCTTTCTCGAGTACAATCGGCTCCGTGGCCGAATCAGTAAAATGGGGCTCGAGATTCAGCGCGACGTGATCAACGAGGAAGCGGAAGCCGACGAACGCGGGCTGATGAACCCGAGAACCACAGTCAAAGATCACTTCGAATCGGCCAAAGACGACGCCGAACAGCGTGATATAGACGAAATTCAGGACATGACCGAGTACGTCACCGAGTACACCGACGAACACGGCCCACGAACGCCAGTCCCGACCAAGCAACCAAGCACGGCAGCAACCGATGGAGGCACCGATGAGTGACGAGCAGGACAACTACACGGTCGGCGGCTTTCGCGAGTACCAGCGGAACAACCTCGAGCCCGACCCCGACGAGGTACTGCCACACTCGGGATTCGTTCGAGACAACCAGATTGACCGCCAACTCACCGTGCGGGCGCTGCACCACGATCCCGATCGGTGGCGAGCCAAGGCCGCGAAGGACTACCTCAGCGTCCGCAAGAACAGGCAGATCCTCCAGGCCGAAGGTGGCCACACTGCATGCCAGGCGCTCGAGAACGGGGACACGGTGACGCTCAAACACTACATCGGCGACCCAAGTCAACAGGCCGATCTCGCAGGAATCAAAGCGGTCACCCGGCTGCAGGAGATCGTCGCCGGGCCCGCGCCGGTGATCGTCCTGCTCGGCGAGATGGGCGCGGGGAAGACCGACTTTGCTGGGCTGTTGGGCCAGCTCCGTGAGCGCTGGGTCGACGGTGATCTACTCGTCGGCAGCAACATTCGAACGCTGGACCGAATCGATAGCTGGGTGAAAGACGACGGCAGTGTGGAAGACGGCTGGATTCCTCACTACCCGCTGCTCGAGGAGTGGGTGCAGCAGGACGGCGACCCGGTGACGAACTCGCAGCAACCGAAGCTATTCATCGGCGATGAGTTCAGCACGAACGCTTCGGGGACGGGTGCAGACGGGCACAAAGTCCGCCAGATGATGGGGCCGCTGGTGTTCAAGATCCGCAAGTACGGCGGCGCGCTCATCTATATCGGACACGACGAATCGTCGATTCACCCGCTGCTGTGGCGCGTCGGCACGATTATCAAAAAGACCTCGCAGAAGACCGCGGTCGTCGCCGATCGCGTCTCGGGCGGGAAACTCGTCGACGTCGATCCGCGGCCGCTCGAAGGCATCCCGCCGACCGACTGGAACTTTCACACGCAGGACGAAGCCGATTGGTCTTGGGAAGCACCCGAAGGCGGCAAGGACGGCGATGCAATCGCCGAGGAAGACGTGAAACGCGTCGCCGCCTGGACGATGGAAGAGTGCCGTCGGCAGGGAATGTCGGCCCGCGAAACCGCCGAGTTCGTTCCCTACAGCCACGCTACCGTCTCGAATTGGTGGAAAGACATCGATAAAGGCGGGAAGAAGGCAGACTGGGTTAACACGGTCGAACAGGTGATCGCATGAGGGCGTCGGGGTGTCAACCTGTAAAGCGTAAGCGACCCCCCTGTAGTTATGGGCGGCGCGGTCCGACAGGACCGCGTCCCCGCGGCCCATCGCGTCGCTCGCCTCACTCGAATCTCGGCCGGCGCAGTATATATAGTGGCGCGCGACGCGCGTGGTCTGCGTGAACCGCTCGAAGCGAGCGAACCATTTCGGGACGATCGTCGAGAAACGGGTGGCTGAAAAGCGTCGGTTTGAACTCGAGCGTGCCAGCTGGCACGACGCCAGATTCGGCAACGGCACACCCGTTGAGATCAAATCGACGATGCACGAGCATTCGAACGGTCAGCCCGGAAACTGGAAGGTCTATCGCGAGTACCACGAGAAACTACGGCGACACGACGGCTGGTACTGTTTCGTCGTCTACCGACCACATGGGCGATCGGGGCTGACAATCCTCCAGGACAAGATGGTTCGTTCGTGCGATCTCCCGCTACTCCGGTGGCACGGTGGCGGAGATCACCGTGGTACTCAACAGGCGAAAATATCGATTGGCTCTATCTTTTGATCCAAAGCTTTGCAGACAGCTATAATAAACAATACTCTATCTCGGTGGAAGATGACCTACTCACCAAGGCTTTCCTGTGAAAGTGGAGAGTTGGGAAGTTCATCATCCCCATTTGATATTCTCTCCCACACAAAATACAATGTCCAGAAGAAGCCAATAAACCAGGCAATCAGAACAATTATAGGTTCAATAAAAGCCAATATAGAGGGAACAGTTATTACCCATCCAAGTTCATGAAGGAATCTAACAAAAATAGGTAGTATTACAGAGAGCGTAATTGGGACAATAGTCGCTCTGATACCTTCGTTAAGTTGTTTTGGATTTAGCGTCTCATATTGTTCTACTAAAACATCTCTTTCACTTTCCAACTGGCTAGCTTTCCGTCGAATATTCATCACCTCCGCATTATTCGAATTGTATTTTTCTCGGTCATATATTTCCCACAATGCATCTGTGATCCAGCCTGCTGCAGTATACGCATCACTTTCGATCACCGCATCAGATATATTGGAACTTAAAAGAAATGGATCCCGTGGTTGGATCTTATCAATTATCTCGTCCCATCTTTCTTCAACCGTATCCAGATGATGTTGTATTAGATCTTCTTCAGTCATATCTCTATGTTCCAACATTCCATCAATCGCATCACCGACAGAAACGTCGTCAGGATGAGGGTCCCATTCATCACCAACATTAAATTCAATGAAATTATCAACGTTCTCTTCAGCAGATTCCTGTTCCCACCGATTCTCGGTCTCTTCTAACCAATCCATACGGAAACCGTGGCGGCTTCTTAATACTCTGAGCTCAGCATCGATTGACTCGATTCTCCGTCTAAGACGTGCTCTTTCTGATTTTAAGTCAGAAAGCCGTGTTACAAGATATGCAGTCAAAATACCGACAAATATACTTGCTGTGGTAGCGAGCACTCCATAAAACTGAACTGAGATCATCCTTCTAGCTCCGTTGAATAGTCAATTTCATCGACAACAGATAAACCCAGTAGTTACAATTTCGGTATGCGATCCTGCTACCATTAATTCAGTTTTGGTGTTTGGGAACTATAGTTGCGAACTGCTGTCAGTCTGTGTTGATAATAACTTGATCGCCAATATTGAGATTTACAACTCTTGTTGGTAAGGTTTCAGCCATCTTCTGGCGTTGCTCAAGCATTAGATCATCACGGGCGAGCACCTGGCGTGCAGCTCGGACGAAGTGAGGCACGTCATCGCACGCACTCACGACTGCTTTCGTCCTGTTGCAGTCGTAGAAGTCCTCTGCGCGTTCGATTGCGGTTCGTCGGTACGCATAATCGCCGTCGGTTCGGATTCGCATGCTCGTACACACGACCCCGAGACCCTAGTTTTTCGACTCACTGAGCGGCCCATATCGGCCCAAAACCGGCCGAATCTGTCGGTTCAGCAGAGAAGAGTCACGTCTCGCAGCGTCGATCGGCGCGCAATATGCACACGGCCTGCTCGATCTCGTGTGCATATTCGGGAAACCGATTTTGTTGACGTGCAACCCCGGGGAGCTATCTAGGTAAATCATATATGGTCCTTAGATAATGAGGATACATGACAGCGGATATGGAGAAGATTGAGAACATTCTTAGAAGTGAAGATTTCCCCATCGGAGAGATTAGGGATATTATCGACCAGCGTCCAGAATTGTCTATCACTTCACGGAAAAAGGACGAACTAATTGAAGCACTGCTTTCTGTCTCTTGGAACGATGAGCAGTTTGAAGATTTGAAACAGCGATTTTCGAAGGCCCGACGGGAAAAAGCCCCTTTAGGACACTATGTGCTAAAAATTGACAATATTGAACTACTAACTGATCAACCAAGGCATGAGGAGATAAAAAACAAGCTTCTTAGAAATGAAGCGTCCTTGAATGAAAATGGTCTGGATGAGGGCGGATTTAAGGTAGAAGAAGCTAATCAGGAAGTTGTTTCGGGTATTTATTGGACGAAAACACAAACATTCAGACTAGATGCTCTGAGAAGGTTACAATCCCTTGAAAGAACATACGACTTCGGTTTTGAAATTGATCTTGATAGCGACCATCTCTACATGACAGGTGATAACTATGGAAAGGTGGGGGAATTACGAACTGCTTTTGAATCAATTGGCTTTGATCTCGAACCTGTAACATTAGACAATATAGACGATCCTGCTGAAGCGAACGAAACTGTCCGTGATTTTGTTTCAGATCTCCGCTCATCCCTAAATGATATTAGACAACAACGAAATCTTCCAGATTATTCTGATGATGATGATGGCCCAGATATCCTTTACATTGATGAGGTGAAGATTAAGCTAATGTCTGGAGAGCTCCGCAGAGCAAATTTGGAGGGATGGGACGATATCTTTGACAATGATCAGGTGACTGAACTTACTGAAAACGAAGGTGGGAGAATATCTAGAATTAAAGGGGAGTTTGAATATCGAGATACAGACTTTACATTTAATGTGGGATATACCGATGACTATGGCCGTCTTAGTGTTAAGAAAAAAGGCCAGTTAGTCGGTGTCAATATTGTTGGAGAGGCGTTCGAATTCCTATCTGAGCTGTACGAAGAATATTATATCGATTGAGGATGGATCGAAGCATTCGGTTTGAGGTACAATTTCTCCTATCTACCCTTGTAGTTGTCCTTGGAATCATGGGTGTGTCAAATAGTGAATATTATGTCAACAGCAGTGTTGGAATAGTCTTCGTTATCATTACCACTTCACATTTATTATTATTGATAACATACTATGCATTCAACCAACTTTCTGAAATACAATCTCCATATTTAAATAATCTTAAGAATTGGTCAGAGAATACTCTATTCATTGTTTCTCTTTCCTTCATTTACTTTGTCTTCCACATAATAGTGAGCACATCACCGGATTATTTGGCCAATGTTATTACGGACTATACCTCTCAACGCTGGTTGGAAACAGTGGTCAATTATTTAAACCTGCTCCTCCCATTCATTCCCACACTTATCATGGGTGGCGCATTCTGGACTATCGGTCTGCCCACCTTTCGGTTGTCTAGAAACCTCTCTACGAATCTGCTACCGGAACAGGTAAAAATCTATTCTGACTACTCGGGCCAACGAACTCCTTTGATGTTTGAGATCAAAAATGAAGGAGAGGTGGAGTATACGATAGATGTGTCTATGAAACTACCAGAGGGGGTGGTTGGAAAAGATGTGCGAACCGGTGAGGAGTTTGTCAACTCGGAGTTTTCTAAAACAGTAATAGTAGACGATAATTCAAGACAGGATCTACAACTTGAATTCCGCCACGATCGAAATAGACGAGAAACAGCTAATGTGGAATTTAATCTTTCACACAATACAGGTGTACTGAGCGAATCTGTCACGCTTTATCTTCGGTAACCGAAATAGAAACAAAATCCTAGTAGGTCATTTTGCAGGAACAATAGCATCGGGACTTTCCCCTCATTTCGTGTGTTTCAACTGGAGATCGTGCGGAGGAGGGGCGGGGGCGTTGTAATTTTTTGGCGTTGTCCCCTTGGGGACACCCGTCAAGGGGCGTTTCGCGCGCAGCGCGAAACCGACCCGCATGCGGTGCGGCGCGATCGGGCTGCCAGCCCCGGCCTCGAGCCGAGGACTACAACCAGAACTGGACAGTCACCGATAGAATACAAACTGAGTTGCTGAAAAGAAGTGTCGAGAGAGTGTTGTCACTCACGAGGACTGTTCTACCAGTCGGCGATCGAACCCACGCGGTGGCTGTCTTTCCCGCCGCCAGGTGCCCGCCAGACCATCGACACCTTACTGAACTGCACTACGTCGTTCCCTGAGTGCCGCCAGGCGTCTATCGCCTCCTGTGCAACCTGGCGGGCGTTCTCGAAGCTATCGCCTTTCAGCAGCGAGAGAACCGCGTCGATACGGAGCTTCTTCGGATTTCCGTTTTGGTCGTATTCGAGTTCAGCGCCGTTCTCGGCGAGCCACTGCTGGAAGGGCGAGGACTCGGCGACGTGATCGGCCAGGCCCATCACGTGCTGAATCCGATCGGCGAAACTCTCGATCGCGTACTCGGCCGACTCGACGAGCGCGCGTAACTCCTCGCGGTACTTCCGCACTCGGAACGATACGTCACCCTGGTCGAGTTCGAAGATCTCGCCGAGGTCCTGGATCGCGCGGTAGATCGTCGCGGGGTGCTTGCCGAGTTGTTCGGCGAGTTCATCGACAGTGGAACCGCCATCGGTGGCGACCGTCTCAGTCACTTCCCGCGGTGTCTCGCCCATGTCCTGCAGCGTCGTCATGAGCAGGTGCTCGCTCTTCGCCTCGAGCCGCGGCGTGGGATCGTCGTAGAGTTCAATGGACTCCTCTCGAGCGACCGCGTCGAAATGATCGTCGGCAATGTAGACACCGTTACCGTCCGGTCCGAGCGGGATATCTTCCCAGTGCAGCGCGTTCAGTAGCGTCTCTTCAATCTGCTCGGTAACCTCGTGCCGATCGGCCCATGCCCATGCCTCGCCGTCGTTCATCTTCTTGTTTACCAGTACCTCCACCTTCGGGTGGTACGACGGGTGGTCTTTCGAAACCGCATCCGGATCGGCCAGCTGGTAGATCTCGAACTTGCGGCCGTAGGTGTGACTCGGGAAGAGTTCTTTCGCCGAGGCGGGGTTCAGTATCAGCCGGTTCTGGTGGTTGATCACTTCCTCGTTGTCGATGTGCAGCTCGGCTTTGACTCCCTCCAGGTCCGAAAGGTGCAGCGCGATTTTCTGCAGAACACCGGCCGAAGACAGTTTCTCGGCCCATTCGCGACGAATACGGACATATCGCTCGTACGCCCACATCCGGCTGGCTTCGTGGGGGTCCGTTCGGAAATACTCTGAATGAATGCGCTCGTTCGCCTCGTCGAAGATCGCCGCGAAGAACTCCGGCAGCAGCTCGAGCCCACGCTCGGGTTCGATGTTACTCGTGTGGAACTCGACGTCAACGCCGTCGACTTCGCCGACCTGATTTTCCCAGGGCAGGTTCACCGGGTCGCCAGTTTCCCAGTGGCGCATGTTCGGGAACCGCGGTGAGATATTGAACGACGCCTTGCTCTCACCGCGCCCACGGCCCACAATATCCCACTCGTAGAGCCGTTCCGCGTTGATCCCGTCGGACAGCCGCGGTGCGAACCCGGACTTGCTGTAACTGACTTTGACGTGCCAGGGCTCGCCGTCGATCTCCGTATCCAGTTCGAGGTATCCCTCGAAGGGCGGTCCGAGCATCACTGACGACAGCGCGTCGTAGGGACCGCGGCCCCAGTCGGGCCACTTCCACCGGCCTTCGCTCTCGTGCGGCGTCGTCTCGACTTGTGACACCGCTACTCACCTCCCTCGCGTTCGAGCAGTCCCGAGAGGACTGCCACAGGATTCCACCACGTCGCGGTCTGACAGCGGTGACAGACGTGCTTGAATGAAGTGAGGTCAGGAACCTCAAGTTCAGTCGGGTCAGTAGTGGTGCTTGACTCACGAACGGTTTTGAGCGTCGCACGTTTCACCCGAATTTGCCCACAGCCAGTGCAAATCGCGTCGACGGGAATCCCAACCTGGCCGGCTGCAGGACTTTCGAGTTCAGCGGCGAGGTCCCGATCGGCGTGCTCGAGGCCGGAACTCATCGTCGATCACCGACCGTCGTCGACGGGTCGACACCCGCCGGATCGATGATGTGTGACCAGGCGAGTTTCGCGACCTCCTGTTCGGAACGCGACCCGCCAACCTCGTACCACCGCCCGGCCAGGAGTTCATCGACGATCGTCGCTGGTACGATCGCGCGGGCGACCTGGGGTAGTCCCGGCCGCGGCAGGTAGACGACGAGCAGGTACATCCCGGCGGCTTCGAGTAGTTGCTCGTGGGCGGCTCGCTTGACGTAGAACCGCCCGCGCGTCGTGCGGTCACCATTGCTCGTCTCGATCTGACAGCCCTTGATTTCGACCGGTGTCCCGGATTCGACCAGAACGATGCCGTAGAACGGCAGCGACTCGTCCGGTTCGAGGAGACTCGTCGTTCTGGCGTCGTGCCAGGTGGCCGTCCGATCACCGACGAACTCCAGGGCGTCGATCGTCTGAACCAGTTCTGCCTCGAGCGCGTCACCGCTGGCTTTCGAACTCTCCAGCGCTGACACTCGAGAACTCATAGCGGTCCCTCCCGCGCGTCGCGTACATCGCGCGTACAGTCCGTGCAGAGACGACGAAGCCCGGTAATCCGATCACCGCACCGTTCGCACTCGTCGGATTCGACCAGGCGGCTCACGCCGACTCACCTCGGCTTTCGATAGCCTGTCGAACTTTTTCGTCAGCCGCTTGGTGGGCCGGATGGGCTATGGGCGTCTGACTCTCGATATCGTACAGCCGGCTCGCAGGAACGAACGCCGGCTTACGCATCGGCCTCACCTCCGTGACGGCCGGGCGACGTTTCCGGATCGGGGACCGGAACGTCGACGCCAGCTGCAGACCCGCGGCTCAACCGCGCGTAAGTATCACACTCGCTGCACCGGTGGGCCTGGTCTTGGTCGTCACCGAAGACGCGACGGAATTGATCGGTAACGTGGGCTTCGCAGTGTTCGCATGTCGAGTGATCGACGGGCGACCAGGGGACGGTCGTCACGCTGACCACCCCCAGTGCTGTACGAGAATGAAAAACGCAAGCCGGCGGAGGGGGGTGTTCAACTGTTGAACGGGATCCGGATTCTCAGGATGGCTATCGAACCGCGAATGTGTCGAATTTGGTCGGTAGGCGTCGCTACACGGACTTTCGAATAGAAGTCCAAAACCGATAGTTTTCGCACGGGCACGATGGGATTCGAACCCACGACCATCGGATGGCTTCCCCCATTGCAATCCCAATGAGGATAGAAGTCCGACGCTCTGTCCAGACTGAGCTACGTGCCCACGAGTTCGTCATCACGTCCGTATTCGTCAGGCCAATTTATACCCTTTGACTGATGGGTCCGAGCGGGTCGGACGATCGGAATCGGGAACCGAAAAGGAAGGGGTTGGTGTGGTCTGTGCTGGTGTCTGCGTTCAGGGTGGCTGGCTCTCTGTCAGGGGACTATCCGCTGTCGTCCGTTTCGGTACCGGTACCGGTATCGGTTTCATCGCCGCCGCCGGTGTCGTCCGTCGTTCCGTCCATGTTGCCCTCGTCGGACTCGTTCGTCTCGTTGCCGTCTCCTCCGTTGCCAGTCTCGTTGCCGTCTGTGCCGTCGGTGGTGCCGTCGTCGGCTCCCATACCGCCATCGTCGCCCGTTTCACCGCCCGTGTCCTCCTGACCGTTCCCGCCATTGCCGCCGCCCATACCGTCGTCACCGCCGCCATTGCCGCCGCCCATACCGTCGTCTCCGCCGCCATTGCCGCCGCCCATACCGTCGTCACCGCCGGTATCGTCTTCCTGTTGGTCGTCGCTACAGCCCGCGACCGCTGTAACTATGCCGGCTCCAAGAGCTGCCGTGAACCGACGCCTGTTGAGGGTTGGTGCTGTCATATCAGCACCTGAACCCGATGATGGAGTGATAAATAATGCGTACCGTCCGTTTGGACGAACAATGCCGATTCAGACGAATTACCGATGGTCCCATCCACGAGAACGACTCGTTTTCCCCGAGCGTGTTGGTTTCACTCACGCAACGAATTTTCCCTCCGTTGTTGTTCCGAGACTGCCTCAACGGCGCAGTTGTGAGTGCTACCGACCGAGTTCAGGAGGAAGAAACGAGTCCGTAGGGGACAAACTATCGCGGTCCTAACTAGTTTCGGCAGCTACAACTTCTGGATGGCGTCGGACACGGGCTATCTTGCGTCGGCGAACACAGCCCTTATGCACGTCTCGCCGGTACGTTTCCTCGATGCACGTCATCGGAACGGTGGGACTTCCCGGCAGTGGCAAGGGCGAGGCAGCCACCGTCGCACGCGAGGATGGGATTCCGGTCGTGACAATGGGCGATGTCGTCCGCCAGGAGACGGCGGATCGCGGTCTCGATCCGACGAAAGACCACGGCACGGTCGCACAGGCGTTGCGCGAGGAGAACGGTCCGGCAGCCATCGCCGAGCGCTCGCTCCCCATGATCGAAGACCGCTTGCAAAACCACGAGACGGTCCTGGTCGATGGCATTCGTTCGGATACCGAAGTCGACACGTTCGAGGAGCGATTCGGCGAGTCGTTCACGCTGATCAGTATCGAAGCCCCGTTCGAGGTTCGTGCCGACCGCATCGATGCCCGCGGCCGTGACGTCCGCGAAGCCGACGGCGGGGAGGGGCTGGCCGCCCGCGACGAACGTGAACGCGGCTTCGGCATGGACGATGCGATGGATCGCGCCGATGTCGTCGTCGAAAACACCAACTCGCTCGAGGCGTTTCACGAGCGCATCCGGTCGATCATCCGTACGGGATCGACTGGTGATGACCATGATCGCGATCGTGATGGCGATCGCGATAGTGACAATAACGGGAGTGGTGGTGACAACCCCGAAGCCGAACCCGAACCTGAATCTGAATCTGAACCTGAACCTGAACCTGAACTCGGGGCCGACACGACGACCGAGACTGAGGCTGAGGCCGAGACAGAGGAACCGCAGCCGTAGCTATCGAACTCACCCGCTACCACGACTGACATCGATCCCAACACCGATATCGATATCGATACCAATACTGATTCCGTTACTGAGACACTGAGACCCTGATACACATGACCGACATCTACCGCGTCACCGTCGAAATTACGGCACCGATCTACGATACCGAGGTGACGAGTCGGGTCGCCGACGCCGTCGCCAATATTTTCCCGAACGCCGATCTCGAGGAATCAGTCGGCGAAATCCGAGGGGAAACACACTCGATGGAACACCTCTCCGAACTGCTCCACAGACAGGAAATCCTCGACACCGCTCGCGGCGAGTTCTTCTCGACGCGCGAGGGCGAGACGTTCTCGTTCGCGCTCAAAAAGCAGGCCGCCTTCGAGGACCGGATCACCTTCTCGGTCGGCGAACCGGACGAACTCGGCGAGATCAGTGTCCGCGTCCGCGTCGAGGAGCCGACGGTCGAGGAGTATATCGATCACATCGCGCCGCCGACGGAAGACGGACAACCGGTCGAGGGGTGAGGCGACTCCTTCTGGCCTACTGCTACTGGCCTACTCGTCTACTGGTCTACTGATCCCCGCAGTCTCCCGCCGCCGCAAGCGCTTCGTCGGCCTCGTCTTGATATTCTCGGGCGGTGAGATAGTTTCCGTTATCAGCAGCCGCTGCCGCCTCGGTGAACGCCGCCGCTGCCGACTGCAAGTGACTACTCTGACAGTGTGCCGTTTCGAACGACGCTGCGAGTTCGGCGGGTGCCTCGTCGCGACTCTCCGCGACCGTTTTCCGTCCCGCCGTGAACGCCGACTCGGCATCGACAAACGAAGCTTCGGCCTCCTGGTAGGCACCGTCGTCTATGAACTCGCGGCCGGCCTCGAGTGCAGCGTAACCGTCGAGAAGGTCGCCGTAGCTGCCCGCGAGAGCGGTTTGGGCGTCGAGAACGGTTCCGAGGGTCGAGAGGCCGTCCGTGAGCCGGTTGAGATCGATGGTCGGCAGGGCCTCGAACCGGTCCTCATCGAGGCCGTCGATACTCGTCCGAGCGGTCTCGTGGGTCGTCCGTGCCTTGTCGAGGAGCGCGGTTCGGTCCTCGATGGTCGTGGTGGCCTGCTCGAGATCCGTTTCGGTGTCGTCGGTTTCTTCGCCGGCCCCCTCGAAGACGGTGCCGACTTCCTCGATTTCCGCCGACAGTTCGTCATCGCTAACAGTTGCAGTTACCGAAACTAATTCCTCGAGGCTATCGGCGTACTCCCGACCGGTTTTAACGTCGGGTTGTCGGTCGGCTTCGAGTTCGGCGGCGGCCGTATCGAGTGCCGAGCGAGCGGTGTCGATCGTCTCGTAATAAGGGGTCGGATCGAACGCAGTTTCCGTCGCTGTCGATTCCTGTGCTCCGCGGTCGAGGGTCTCGTCGGTCTGCGTTCCGAGTTCGATCGCAACCTCGTTGAGGCGTCCGATTGCACGATCGAGCGCGCGCTGGCCGGTACGGTCCGCGACGACGACCGTTGCGTCGTCGCTGCGAAGCGTGTCCAGACAGCCTGCGAGAGCGGCGAGCCCAACGCCGCCGAGCTGTGCGAGTTGCTGCCGTCGGTTCATCGAATCGAGAATGTGTGTCCTCCTGTATTAACATGCTGGTAGATATATCATATAGAGTGAGTCAGTGAGTGTCCGAACCAAGTGTTCTGTGTCCGAAATTGCCCCACTGGAGACACTCACAACTATCGAGTGGTCACCTGGCTTTCAGTACCTGTGAGACAGGAGAGACAGTCACGATACGTGCTCTTTGCAACTCCCAAGCTGAACTCGATACAAGGACGAAGAGCGAGAGACGGGAGAGAACCGAGAAGATCCCCTTAAAACGGCCCCAGACCGCCCATGCCGCCGCCACCGCCGCCCTGTTGCATCTGTTTCATCATGCGCTGCATCTCCTGTTCGGAGCCCATGCCCTGGAACTGCTTGATCGTCTTCTCCATCATCTTGTACTGCTGGAGGAGTTCACGAACCTGGTCCTCGTTCGTCCCGGAGCCGCGGGCGATGCGTTCGATCTGGCTCGCGCCGATGGCTTTGGGGTACTCCTTTTCGGCCTCGGTCATGGAGTCCATGATGACGCTGAAGGTGTGCATGCGCTCCTGGGTGACGTCCATCGCGTCGTCGGGGAGCTGGTCTTTGATCCCGCCGCCGAAGCCGGGGATCATGTCCATGACCTGGTCGAGCGGCCCCATGTTGTTCATCGCCTCCATCTGTTTTTGCATGTCGTTCAGGGTGAACTGGCCCTGGAGCATGTCCTCGGGATCCCAGTCGTCTTCTTCGATCTCGGTCTGCTCCATCGCGCGCTCGACGCGCTCTGCGAGCTGGCCGAGGTCGCCCATCCCGAGCAGGCGGGAGATGAAGCCGTCGGGTTCGAAGCGTTCGACGTCCTGGACCTCCTCGCCGGTGCCGAGGAAGGCAATCGAGGAATCGGTCTGGTCGACGGCCGTCAGGGCACCGCCACCCTTTGCGGTCCCGTCTAATTTCGTGATGACGACGCCGTCGATGCCGATCGACTCGTCGAACTGCTGGGCCTGTTCCTTGGCTCCCTGGCCGATCGCCGCGTCCAGGACGAGCAGCGAGGTGTCGGGCTCGACGACGCCCTCGATCTGTTCGATCTCGTCGATCAGGTCGTCCTCCAGTGCGTGGCGACCCGCCGTGTCCACGATGTGCACGTCGGCCTCGCTGGTTTCTTCGAGTCCCTTGCGGGCGATTTCGACTGGGTCGTCGTTGTCCGGATTGCCGTAGAAGTCGACCTCGGCGCGGCCTGCCATCTCCTTTGCCTGGTCGTAGGCACCGGGCCGGAAGGTGTCGGTCTGGATGACCGCCGGACGAAGCCCCTTCGTCGAGAACCACCAGGCCATCTTCGCGGCGGATGTAGTCTTACCGGACCCCTGTAGCCCCGCCAGGAGAATCGTCTGTTCCTCGAGCGGCAGTTCCGTCGAGTCACCGATGAGGCCGACGAGTTCTTCGTAGACGATGCGGAGGACGAAGTCCCGCGCCGGCGTGCCGGCCGGCGGCTCCTCCTCGAGGGCGCGTTCTTTGATGTTGTCCGACAGCTCCATCACGAGCGACACGTCGACGTCGGCGGAGAGCAAGGAGCGTTGGATCTCCTTGACGATCTCCTCGACGTCCTCCTCGCTGATTCGTGACTTCCCGCGGAGTTTATCGAGACTGCTCCGCAGAGAACTCCCGAGATCGTCGAGTACCATTTGCTCGGTCTACGGGACGACGGTGTTAAAGGTTTTATCTAGACGACAGCCGTTCCAAACCGGTGTCTGGCCGACGAGCGGCCGGCGGCAACGAATGTGACGGTCGCGCATCGGTGGCGCGCTGAGCTGGACTGTGGGTCGTCCGAGCTGAGAATCCGCTTTCGTTCCTCGGCGAGCGTTCGACTGCCCGCCGGGTTCGAGGCGTTTCTCAGCACGGTCCTTGCAACACGGCTCGTGTCCGCGCTGGGTAACCGATCCGAACTGTGATCTGTAATGTGAGGGCACACGGGCCGCACGTCGGCACGTCGGTACGTCGGCACGTCGGTGAGTATTTCACTCGACCCCGACAATACTCGCGTATGAGCTCCGATGCAGACGTCGATCCCTCGGAGTACGACGCGCTCGAGGATGCGGACGTGACGCTGCGAGTCAACGATCACGGACTTCACATCGCCGACGACGAGGCGACTGGCGTCTCGAGTCAGGGACAGACCCCGGAGGAGGCCCTCGAAAACCTCGCGGCCGCAGTCGAATCGTACGAGGAAGCGACTGCAGATGATCCGGGTGACGACTGGCTCTAACAACTGACCGAGTACTCCTCGCTGTCGGCTCGGTTCGTTCTACAACCGTACCAGAGCGAATACCACCGGGGACCGTGAGGGATGGCCTGTAGTATGGACGGACCACGACGCGATTCATCGCAACGGGACGAAGCGACGAGCGCAGAGACTGGAGTCGACCGACGCCGAGTTCTCCGGGCGGGGACGGGACTTGCGGCGACGACGCTCGGAATCGCGGCGCTCGGCGGGCAGGCGGCCGCCCATTTCCCGCCGGATCTCGAGATCGAGATCAAACCGGGGAGCGGAAGCGATCCGGCCCCGATCAATCCGCGGAGCCAGGGCGTCGTTCCGGTCGTCGTCTTGCAGACGGACGAGTTCGATCCGACGAGCGAGCCCGTTCGGTATCGGTTCGGAGCACCCGATGTCGTCGGCGACGGCGGCGGTGCGCGGCCGGTGCACGACGGTCACGAAGTCGATGTGAACGGGGACGGGCGAACGGCGCTCCAATTGCACTTTCCGGTCGACGAAACCGGGTTCGACGGCGACGAATCGAGCGGTCGACTCGAGTGGGAACGCACCGATGACGGGAACCACGGGCTCGCCGGAACGGGAGCAGTGACGATCGTCAGCTGCCAGGATCCCGGCCGGGACTGACCGGGACGGAACCGCGGGCGGACACCGTCCGTTCGGATAGCAGGCTTCAGTTTTACGCGGCCGTCCGTGATTATGGCGTGTATGGACGCGTACGATCTGGTCGTTCTCGGCGGCGGATCGGGGAGTCAGGTCGCGACCGCAGCAGCCGGCGACGGGCTCTCCGCCGCCGTCGTCGAACCCGGGCCGCTCGGCGGGGCCTGCGTCACCCGCGGCTGCGTTCCATCGAAAGCGCTCATTCACCGGGCGGACATCATCGCTGAACTCCGCCGCGCTTCGGAGTTCGGCGTCGACGCCGAACTCGAGGCCGTCGACTACGGCGAGTTCACCGCGGCGATTCACGACGCGGTCTACGAGAAGGCGGATCGGCAGGCTGACTCGCTCGAGGCGGCCGAGAACGTCGACCGCTACCGCGGTACGGGGCGGTTCGTGGACGAGCGGACGATCGAGATCGATTCGGGTGACGCTGATTCGGGCGACGACGACGGCGAGCGGATTCGCGGTGACACCATCGTCATCGCCGTCGGCGGTCGTCCGGTCGTGCCGCCGATCGACGGGCTCGAATCCGTCGAGTTCCTGACGAGCGAGGACGCGCTCTTCCTCGATTCCCAGCCCGATTCGCTCGTGATCGTCGGCGGCGGCTACATCGGCACGGAGCTGGGCTACTTCTTCGGCGCGCTCGGGACCGAGGTCACGATCGTCGGGCGAAGCGACCGGTTGGTACCGCGGGAGGACGACGCCGTCAGCGACGTTGTGACCACTTCACTCGGCGAGTACTGTGACGTTCGGACAGGGTACGAAGCGACTGCTGTCGAGGAAGCCGACGGCGGTATCGTCGTGACGGCCGAGCCGAGCGGCGACGAGGGTGACGGCGGCGACGCGATCGACCGCGAAGCCGACGACCTCCTGCTCGCGGCCGGTCGGCGGCCGAACACCGACACCCTCAACCTGGAGGCGACTGGCGTCGAAACGGATGAGTCGGGCCACGTCGAAACCGACGACCGGCTCGAAACGAGTGTCGACGGGATCTGGGCGCTCGGCGACGTGCTCGGCGAGCAACCCTACAAGCATGCGGCGGACTACGAGACTCGCGTCGTCACCGCGAACGTCCTCGAGGACGCCGGCGAGACGGTCGACTACGGCGCGATGCCCCACGCGGTTTTCACGTCCCCGCAGGTCGCGAGCGTCGGGCGGACCGAAGGTGAACTCGAGGACGCGGGCCGCGAGTTCAGTGCGGTGACGGTGCCGGTGGACGCCGCGCCGCTGGGGATGATCCTCCACGCCGACGATGGGTTCGTCAAGGTGCTTGCAGCTTCGGACGGCGAGATTCTGGGCTGTCACATCGTGGGGCCCCACGCCTCGACGCTGATCCAGGAGGTCGTCACTGCGATGGACCGCGGGGAGGGGACCGTCGACGACGTTGCGGAACCGGTTCACGTGCACCCGGCGCTGTCGGAGGCGGTCTACGCGGCGTTCGATGAACTTTCCTCGCGGCGGTATTCGACGGCACCGGATTGGAGAGATACCGACGGCGCTTGACGGGAGTGGATCGCGGTAGCATTCGGGATGCTGCTCCTTCCCGGCGCTCAGCGGTAGATATAAGTCACTACCAATCAACAATTAGGACGGAAGCCATTAAACGGGCATTGAAATGCCCCGGATGCAGGAACATCCGAGACGTGGCTTCCAAACCTACGAGGGTTTGCAGCCATGTTTGCGTACATTCTCACGGGATATAAACATCCCGCACGACTGATGCATCGCACTATTCGATCAGCAGCAGGTATCTCCTGGCGAATTACGAGCGCAACGAGGTGTCGGTTGGGATGAGCGACGACGCCGACGACAGCGCCCAGAGTGGCGACGGCAGGAACGGAGACGACACCGACCAACCCGACCGACTCGCCCAGTGTGAACTCCCGCGCTGTCCCCGCTGTGGGAGGCCAATTGCACAGCGAACCATGATCGGCCCCGGCGAAGCCATCGCCGGCCCCTGCGGCTGTCGCGTCGCTCCGCCGGACCCCTCCACCGACTCCGACCCCGACCCCGGCACCGCTGCCGATGCCAGTACTGGTACCGATGCCGACACCGACACCAACCCATCCGGTCCCAATACCGCTCCCGACACCGACCGATCCAAACCGAACTAACCCCCGCGAACCGAGTTCAGTAGCGCGGTTCCACCGCGAGTGAACTCGCGTCGCGGCGGGCAGCCGAGTTGCCGTCGGGTGTTCGAGACGATCGGACCACCATCACGATCCAACCACACCCATCGAACCACCACGCTCACACCCGGCGGTGAACTCGGCCCGAAATCGCGACGCGAGTTCTCGTTCGAAGTCCGCGCTAGTGACTCGGTGCCTGCACCGATCCGCTCAGCCGAGTTCTGAACTCGATTCAAAACGAAATCATATTGTCATCACGTGGTGGACTCTCACTATGGAACTCGTCGGCCGGACGCTTCGAGACCGGATCGTGCAGGCTCTCGTCGTGTTTCTCACGCTCCTGGTCATTCAGTACGTCCAGAACTCGATCGAGTGGGGGTATCTCGTGTCCGTCGCTGCGCTATTTTTTGTGATTATGATTCCGCTCGACGCGATTCGAAGTCGATTGGAGCAGTAATCCCGTTCTCGGGCGTCCTCTCGCAGGCGTTCGCTCTACGAGGTCGAGAGAAGGAAGTGATACTCGACGTTCTCCTCACTATCAACGCCCGCGTCCCAGGGTAGCCGAGACGGAACTCGCGAACTCGCTACCGTTCGACCGGTCCGCTTTCGACCTCGCCGTCCATCGCCAGCCACTCCGTGAGGCTGCCCTCGTAGACCGACACGTCCTCGTAGCCGAGCGCCCGGAGGACGACGTACGTGTGGCTGATCCGCCGCGCCGTGTTACAGTAGAGAACGATCTCACGGTCGCGCGTAATGTCGTGATCCTCGAGAAGCGCCTCGAGTTCGTCCGCCGGCAGGAGGCTCCGCGTCTCGTCGTCGACCGCCTCGCGCCAGTCGAACCGGACGGCACCGGGGAGGCGGGCCTCCTCGAACTCGTCGCGTTCGCGGGTGTCGACCAGCAGCGCGTCGCGCTCGATGGCGTCTTCGACGGCCGACAGGTCGACCAGCGGGCTTTCGTCCGGGTCGAGCGGTTCGGGGTCGTAGGTCGTCGGCTCGAACTCAGGTTCGTTCGAGGTCGTCTCGTACTCCAGGTTCCAGGCGCTGAAGTCGCCGTTCAGGAGTCGCACGTCGTCGTGGCCGTACTCGAGCGCGGTGAGATACAAGCGGGCGGCGAAGACGCCGTGGGTGTCGTCGTAGGCGACGATGGTATCCTCGGGGCTGATTCCGGCCGTCGAGAGCAAGTCGGCGAACGGGTCGGCCCCGGGGAGGGTTCCCCGGTCGATATCGGTGTCGTCCCGATAGCTGTCGAACGGGATGTTGACGGCCCCGGGAATGTGACCGATCCCGTCGTACTCCCACGCGTCCCTCACGTCGACGAGGCGTACCTCCGGATCCTCACGAGCGTCTGCGAGCCAGTCGAGATCGACGACGACGGATTCGTCCATTGCGTGCTCGAACTCGGTCCAGCACGGAGAGGACACCGATCCCGGCACGTCTCCCCTCGATACCGGAATAGCGGCAACATGATCCTCGATTGTGGCGGACTGAACTCGGTGTGGGTCCGGGAACCGGCGGCGTTCGCCGGCTCTCTCCACCTTACGGCCGTGTTGGCGTTGATCGGCGATCCGGGCGCGCATCTACCGGCAATACCATCCGGAACAGTTGATCGGCGACCGAATTGTCCGGTTCATGAGCCACTATGACCCTGGGGTGCCTGGGATCGGGTATGGCAACGAACGAGTACGCCAACGACGTGCTGGTCACGGCCGACTGGGTCGAGGACCGTCTCGACGAGTTCAAGAGCGACGACCCCGGACATCGGCTGGTCGAGGTCGACGTGGACACGGAGGCCTACGACGAGGAACACGCACCCGGCGCGGTCGGGTTCAACTGGGAGACGCAACTGCAGGACCAGACTCGCCGCGACATCCTCGAGAAGGAGGATCTCGAGGAGTTGTTCGGGTCTCACGGGATCAGCGACGACTCGACGATCGTCCTCTACGGCGACAACTCGAACTGGTTCGCCGCCTACACCTACTGGCAACTGAAGTACTACGGCCACGACGAAGTCTACCTGCTCGACGGCGGCCGCGAGTACTGGCTCGAGAACGGCTACCCGACGACCGAGGAGGTACCGGACTTTTCGGCCGTCGAGTACGACGCCGACGGCCCGCGCGAGAACATCCGCGCCTACCGCGACGACGTCGAGAAGGCGATCGAGCGCGGCGTTCCGCTGGTCGACGTCCGCTCGCCGGAAGAGTTCAGCGGCGAGGTGCTCGCCCCGCCGGGACTGCAGGAGACGGCCCAGCGCGGCGGCCACATCCCGGGTGCGCAGAACATCTCCTGGGCGGCCGTTACGGACGACGAGGGCAAGTTCAAGAGCCGCGACGAACTCGAAGAACTCTACGCCGAGAAGGGCATTACGGGCGGCGAGACGACCGTCGCTTACTGCCGCATCGGCGAGCGCTCGTCGGTCGCCTGGTTCGCCCTGCACGAACTGCTCGGCTACGAGGACGCCGTCAACTACGACGGCTCTTGGACCGAGTGGGGTAACCTGGTCAACGCGCCCGTCGAAACCGGCGACGCGAACTAACGGGACCACGAGACCGATCGCGGTCGCGCTCATGCGGTGACCGGCACCGCTCGCTGTGGTTGTCTCGACCGTCGGCTCCGCCGATTCGTACCGATTCTTTTTCAAGCCGCGTGCGATCGAAACTGCTATCTCCCCGACAGGAGATGCTGCGACTGTGGCTCCACTCCGATGATCGACGACACCGACTGGCTCAGGAGCCGTAAAACGACGAACCAGTTGCTCGCCTTCGGGATCGTCGTTCTCGCTGCCGGATTCGTCAGCGTCGGCGAGATCGGCCCCGCGTCGATCCGGTTCGTCGCGGAGACGCTCCTCGTCGTGATACTCGTCTGTTCGATCGCGCTCTTTCTCGCGCTCCTAGCTCGAACCGACGACTCGTAGCGTCGGCGGCTGACGATAGGTCTAACTATCGGGTTCCCAAAGCACCGGTATGGCTGACGATAGCGACACTGTCGCCGACTTCGACGCCTTCCTCGACACAGTCCGCGAAACCGCCCAGACCGAACTCTCGCGACTCGGCTCCTCGAAATCGCTCTACGCCGAGACGGGCGGGGACATCGATACCGAACCCGTACTCGAGGCGACCGCCGACGCCGAGTACGCCGCCTGGCAGACCTTCAGCGCCTGGGCCGACGACGAATCCCACGACGGCGCACGCGAGGCGTTCGAGGCGACCGCCGCGGAGGAGGAGGGCCACTTCGAGACCGTCCGCGACGAACTCGGCGATGACGAGTACGAACCGGACGCGATCCCGGCCCTCCACGACCACCTGCGCGGAATCGACGCGACGGTCGAACGCGTCGGTGCACTCGCCGGTCGCATCCTCGCGAGCAAGCGCTCGAAAGAACAGGTCGTCGGCTACTTCGTCGGCGACGCCGACCCCCAGACTGCCGCCGTCTTCCGCGAGTTCGGCGACGACCTAGATGCCCAACTCGAACGCACCGGCGAGGTATTCGCGGCCGTCTGTCAGTCCGAGGCGGATCAGGAGCGTGCGATGGACGCCGCGACGGGCGCTATCGAGGCCGCCTACGCCGAGTACGTCGAGAATATGGAAGCGATGGGCGCGAACCCGAAGCCGGTCTGCTAAGCGTTCTTCATCTTCACCGCCGCATCCGCCATACCCGCACACCCGCCTCACGCGACCCGCTCGACGCGGCCGCTGAACTCGAGGTCGAGTTCGGAGACGACATCGGCTGTCAGCCCGGCGACTGCATCGTGGAAGTTCGTCCGGTAGCTCGCCGGTCCCTCGTAGTGGAGTTCGGCGGCGCGTTCGCCGGCGATGCCGAAGGCGAGCGTGCCGTGGAGTGCGGCGGCGTGTTTGTCCTCGAGTGCGCCGTTGAACGCCGCAAGCGTCGCGCCGAGCATGCAGCCGGTGCCGACGACTTCGCCGAGCATTTCGTGGCCCGCGGTGAGTCGATAGGTGCTGTCGGCGTCGGCGACGATATCTTCGACGCCGGAGGCGACGACGATCGACCCGGTCGAGTCCGCGAGCGACCGCGCCGTCTCCTCGATCTCCTCGTAGTCGCCGACCGATTCGACGCCTTTCACGTCCGCCTCGACCCCGGCGAGCGCGCTGATCTCGCCGTAATTGCCCTTGATCACGGTGAACGTCGTGTCTGTGAGTAGCGTCTGTGCAACGTCCTTGCGCGTCGGCGTCGACCCGACGCCGACGGGATCGAGGACGATCGGGATTCCGCGCTCGGTCGCCGTCTGTGCGGCTTCGCGCATGGCGTCGACTTTCGTCGCCGGAACCTGGCCGGTGTTGAGCAAGAGCGCATCCGCGCCGTGGGCCATCTCGCCGGCATCGCCGGGCGAGTCCGCCATCACCGGCAGCCCGTCCCAGTGCAGGATAAGGTTCGCCACGTCGTTCATCGTCACCTCGTTCGTCAGTGCCTGGACGAGCGGCGCTGACTCGTCGATCGCCCGTAAGGAATTCGCGAGTTCAGCGCTGGGTACGTCGATCGAGTCAGTCATGGCTGTCCCTCCGTGCTCGAGGGGCTTTGCGTTGGTGCTTCGAGAGCCGCCGAGAGCGCTTCGGTCGCAGCCCGTGGATCGTCGGCGGCGGTGATTTCGGAGATGACGGCGACGCCGGTAGCGCCAGCGTCGGCGACGAGGCCGGCGTTGTCGGCGGTGATGCCGCCGATGCCGACGACCGGGATCGAGACGGCGTCGGTGATCTCGGCGACGCGCTCGGGGCCGATGCCGTCTTTGTGTTCGGCGACGCTCTTCGATGTCGTTCCGTAGATCGAGCCGACGCCGAGGTAGTCCGCACCGTCGGCTTCGGCCCGCCGTGCCTCGGCAACCGTCGAGGTCGAGCAGCCGACGATCGCGTCGGGACCGAGCAGGTCGCGCGCGACTGCGACCGGGAGATCGGACTGTCCGACGTGGACGCCGTCGGCGTCGATCGCCTGCGCGAGATCCACCCGGTCGTTGACGATGAGCGCGACGTCCGCCTCGGCCGTGAACTCGCGGAGTTCGCGCCCGAGTTCGTATCGAGCTCGCGCGTCGGTGTCTTTCTCCCGAAGCTGAATCGCGTCGACGCCGCCTGCAATGGCCTTGCGGGCGATCTCCGCCGTCGACCGGCCCGCCGAAAGCGAGGCCTGCGTCACGAGGTAGGTGCGCCAGTTCGAGGGTGCCATAGCGACCGTGTCAGTCGGTGGTCACTAAGAGACTTCGGTCGACCCCGCTGTGTCGAATACCTCGTCCGTTTCGGCTGCGAGCAACGAGCCCACGTCGCCCGCCTCGCTGAACGCTTGGAACGGTGTGGGTCGATCCAGGTCGTCCTCCTTCTCGGCGAGCGGGCGTCGCCACCAGCAGACGTCGTGCCAGGCGTCCTGCGTGTAGCCCATCGCGGGAAAGTCGCCGAGCCGTTCGAAGCCCAGTCGCTCGTGGAACCGGACCGTGTCCGGATTCGGCAGCGTCGTCACTGCGTAGGCATCGCAGTAGCCCTGCCGCTTGAGAACCGCAAATAACGCCTCGTACAGCGCGCGACCGACGCCCGACCGGCGGGCGTCCTCGGCCACGTAGACCGAGAGTTCGACGAGCCACTCGTAAGCCTGACGCTTGCGCAGCGGCCCCGCGTAGGCGTAGCCAGCGACGCCTGCATCGGTTTCGGCGACGAGCCACGGATACCGTTCGAGCGTCGACTCGATGCGGTCGGCCATTTCGGACTCGGTCGGCGGCGTCTCTTCGAACGTGACCGCCGAGGACGTACAGAACGGGGCGTAGATTTCCCGGACGGCGGCCGCGTCCGAGCGGGTTGCGACGCGGATGGATTCCATATCCTCCGTTTTCGGTCGGGTGTGATAAACGCGCCGTCACCGTCACCGCGTCGCCGTCACCGCATCGCCGTCACCGGCTTCCCGGAACCGCTGTCAGCCGCTCCCGGCCGACGAGCCGCCAGCCGACCACCGCACCGAGCGACCCGAGGAGAACGAGCATCGAATCGAGGGTGGCGCTGCTCGCGACCACCGCGGCGACGCTCAGAGCGGCCGCGATTGCGAAGACGACCGTCTGTTCGTCGTCCGGATATCGCGTCAGCAGGCCCGTGACCGCGAGTAGGAACGCCAGCCCGATCCCGATTCCGGCGACCACATCCACGACGAAGTGCACGCCGAGGGCGACCCGGGAGAGACAGACCACCGTGACGAGCGTTCCCGCCGCGAGCACTCGCCGTCGCAGCGTCCAGAGCGACAGCCGCACCGCCAGACTCCCGTAGACGACCGTCGTCACCAGCGCGTGCCCGCTCGGAAAGCCGTAGCCGCTCGCCGTCCCGGTGAACTCGTACAACGGGCGGACCGTCGGCGAAAGCGTCTCGAGTTCAACGAGCGCGTGTGCCGGCCGCGGCAGCGCGAAGGTGTACTTGAGCGTCGTAATCAGGGCGAATCCGGCCAGGCCGAGGCCGGCAACGGTGAGGATTTCCCCGCGCTCGCGTGGGCGACGCCAGTAGAGCACGCCGAGGAGGACCGCGAGAAACCAGATATCGCCGAGTTGCGTCACGAGCGCGACGACGATGGCGGCCCACTCGGGGATGGTTTCTTGAATCGGATCGAACACGCCGATACCGCGGGACATATCGAGGGCTATGGAGGGTGTGCGCATAAGCTACTGGTGTTTTGCCGCCGGTGGGCCGATGGGGCAGTGGCTATTGATTTTGGTCTTGTTCTCACTCTCGCTCTCGGTCTTGTTCTCGTTCATCGGAGGCAGGCGACGAGTTCGCTGTGGGCTCGCTCTCGGGGGTCGGGATCGAACGTCGGGTCGTTGGCGATACCGTCGTAGACGGCTCGCAGGACGACCTCGCCAACGTAATAAACCGCTCGTACACCCCACTTCGTGTTGTTACCGTCGGTTGTTTCAGTTGTCAGGTTGTAGACGAGCGAGACGAGGGTGCCGTTCGATCCCGATCCCGTTGCCGACTCGGTCTCGTTCGTTGCTGGCTCCTCCGTTTCTGCTGCGTTCGCTTCGGTCACATTGCTGTCTATCTCTCCGTCCGCCCCGACCGGTGACGACTGCCGATCGGTGACTGAGAGATCGAACGTACGCGTCTGGTCCCCGTATTCGACGAGCAGTGCGTTCTGTCGATACGCCTGCTCGAACTCGATCGCGTACTGTGTGGCTGCCCCGGTCGTCGTTTCGGCATCCGGGAGCGTCGACGGATACTCGAGCGGCTCGAGCGACTGCTCCGCCGAGCCATCCTCAAATGTCGATGCGGACGACGTGGCCTCGGGACGGGGTTCCGGACGAGAGAGATCGGTACAGTCGTACGATTCGGGAGTAACCGTCGTCGACGTCTCTGCTGGCGTTTCGGGGTCGTCAAACCACGCTTCCGAACAGCCGGCCGTAAATGGAACTATCGCCGCAACCGTCGCAAGAAGGGACCGCCGAGATCGAGGAGGGCGCATACTTTTCAGTCAGTCACAACATCAATATACATTTCGTCTTCGATCGCTGTTTCCTTTGGTAATCGAGCCGCCGATTCCAAGTGCAGCCACGGTCGCCATCCGTCGCCCTTTTGCGGCACCTCTTCGGTCCAAAACGAGCGGCCCGTTACCCGCTACGCGTCTTCCTCGAGCAATCGATCGACCATCTCGTCCGGATCGAACTGCTCGATATCGTCGTACCCCTGACCGACACCGAGGAACAGAATCGGCTTGCCAGTCACGTGTGCGATCGAAATCGCCGCCCCGCCGTTCGAGTCCGCATCCGCCTTCGTCAAAATTGCGCCATCGACTTCGGCCGCGTCGTTGAACTCGCGGGCGCGGTTGACCGCGTCCTGCCCGGCGACGGCTTCGTCGACGAACAGCGTCATGTCGGGATCGACGACACGGTCGATTTTCTCCAGTTGGTCCATCAGCCCCTCGTTCGTGTGCAGTCGCCCCGCCGTATCGCCGAGGACGACATCGATGTCGTTGGCTTCGGCGTACTCGACGGCGTCGTACAACACTGCAGCGGGATCACCGCCCTGTTCGTGGGCGATGAGCTTCGTGTCGAGCGCGTCGGCGTGTTCCTGAATCTGCTCGTTGGCACCCGCGCGGTAGGTATCCCCGTTTGCCATCACCGTCGAGTACCCCCGCTCCTCGAAGTAGCGGCTGAGTTTTGCGATCGAGGTCGTCTTCCCGACGCCGTTGACGCCGGTGAAGACGATCGTGACCGGCTTGTCTTCGACCGCGATGTGCTCGTCAAAGTCGAACTGACCGACGCTGATCACGTCGTGGATCGCCTCTCGAAGCGCGTTTTCGACGACGTCTCCGGTCGAAGTCGTAAACGTACGCGTCTCTCCGACGAGTTCATCGCGGATGTTGTCGAGGATCTCCTCGGCGACGCCCATCTCGACGTCGCTCGACAATAGCGCCATCTCGAGTTCGTAAAGCGGGTCCTCGAGGTCTTCCTCTTCGATGACGAACTTGCCCTTGACGAAGGATTTGGCTTTGCGACCGAAGCCGGTACTGGTGGTGTCGTCGGCTTCTGCCTCGTCTTCGTCTTCGTCCTCTCCCTCGCCTTCGCCCCCACTCTCGTCGGCTACCGACGCAGTGTCTGCTTCGAGTTCAGCGTCGGCGTCAGTGGCAGCTTCCGGTGTCGTCGTCTCGTTGTCGTGTTGTGATGCTGATTCGGAACCCGGCGAAGAGCCGGGTGTCGCGTCGGTTGCCGGCGCTTGCTCCGACCGAGAGTCGGCCCCGGTCTCCTCGCCACCGTCGCTGGGGTCCGACGCTGAACTCGAACCGGCTGCAGCGTCGTCTAACGTGGCGGACTCGTCCGTTGCGTGGGCGGCAGCGTCCTGAGTGGGGGAAGCTTCCGCGACAGTGCTTTTGGCAGTGTCGGGGTCGATTTCGTTTCCTTCTGCCCCTTCTTTTGCTCCTTCTCCCTCGGCTTCGGCTTCAGCTTCAGCTTCGGCTCCGGCTGCTGTCTCGTCGACTTCCTCTACGTTCTCTTCGGCTGCTTCCTCGGCGTCCTTGCGGAAGCTTCCGAGTTTCTCCTTCAGGTTATCGAACATTGGTAACGGTAACTGTGACTGGAACTGTTGGTGGCTGTGATCGGTCGGTGGTGACTTGGACCCGGTAACTGCGTACTGCGTTCGTAACAGGGAACGGAATCGATCGGTCGTCGAACTGCGGACTGACTACTGCGTATCGACTATTCGTCGGGCTCCTGGCCCTGCCCGCCAAGTTGCTGCATCTGCTGTTGCATCGCCTGCTGTTGGAGTTGCTGGGCCTGCGATTCGAGGTCGTCACTTTCGCTTTCGAGATCGCCGATCTCATCGTTGAGGTCGTCGATCTGGTCGTCGAGGGTCTCTTTCTTACGTTCGAGGACCTCGACCGCGTCGTCTTGTTCGAACTCTGCGGCGTAGTCCGATCCGAGTTCGACGATCGCTTCGTCGATATCGTCGATGGTCGCACGCAGATAGGCACCGCCGCCGAGCGGGACCTGTACCGTCGAGTCGCTCTCGAGGGTGTCGAGCGCGTCGATGGCCTCGTCGACTTCGGTCTGCTCTTGCTGGATTTCTTCGACGTTCGCTTCGAGTGCGTCGATCTGTTCTTCGATCTCTTGCAGTTCCTGGGAGAGCTGCTGAAGTTGCTGTTGGCTCATTCTGCATCAACCTCCGTTGTCGTAGTCGTCTTCGATTTCCGTGCGCGTGAGTCCACGCTGGCTGCCGAAACGAGTCTCGGAGTACTCGCGGGCAACAGCCTCGTTTCCGGCCGTAGCCGAGTTCCACCCGCCGCGTAGCCGTCGCGAACGGTGAACCGGCCGGTGACCGCAAACTGACTCATGGCTATCACTCCGGCAGGCAGTCGGAAGAATCTTCCCTTCCATAGCCATTTCCGCGTCGGCACTGGCGTCTCGATCGTCACAACGCGACCGATCGTCTCCGGGGGAGACGGACTGTGTGAGTCGGGTTTCGAGGGGGTTCCTCTGTAACACAACTGAACCGTTTGCACACTGGTCGCACGGTGGCCGCGCGACCAGGTATGCACCGACTTTCAGCGGCTACTACCGTCTATATCTGGCCGGGCTTTTGATTCGGCGGCTGGTTCAGCGCACTGGCCGGTCCGGAAGACCGTGTCAGGGTATCGGGATCGATGCCGTCGAACTCCGGCGGCAGCGTCCCCTCGCGTGCGTACTGGTACAGCGCCGTCTTTGCGACTCCGGTTGCGGCCTGGTAGACGACCATGAGCGAACCGAGTACCAGCAGCGTCGGCACGAGCGTGAACGTGAGAACCGACCAGGGATCGGTGAGGACGAACACCGGCAGGCCGATTCCAGCGAGTCCGGTGAGGATCATCGGCGGCAGCAGTACGAGTCCGACGCCGAGGTTGATGCCACCGACCTGCCCCCACGTCTCGCGGAACAGGCCGACGCTTTCGCGCATCGACTCGCGAACGCTCCCGTCCTGAAAGACGATTACGGGAACGATGAAAAACGTCATCGCGAACCACGCAAAGCCGGCAACCGATCTGATGATCTGGGCCGGCAATCCGTCCTGACTCTCGAGTGCCCGAAAGAGCAGGCCGACCGCCGCGCCGACGACGCCCCACGCGAGAATCGTCCGGCGCGATTCCCAGGCACCCGCGAGGCCGGCGCGGATCCCCGTCGGTTCGTCCGTAAAGAGGGTGCCGACGGCGTGGACGAGCGCCGCGCTGAAAAACGTCGCAATCGACGTTGCGACGAACATGAACCCGACCGCGGCGGCGACCAGCGTGACGGTTACAGCCGCATCGGCGGTTCCGGGAGAGACGTTCGTGACCTGCTCTAGGAGCGCCATCCCGTAGCCGACGCCGAAGAGCGCCGCAACGATCCCGCCAACGAGGCCGATCAACCCGACGAGCCAGGATGCTCCGTACAACACTGGGAACGCGAGTAACCACTTCTCGCGCCGCAAGACTCCGAAGGATGCCTTCGCGATCTCGAACCCGGTTCGAAACCGGGCGAATACCGATTGGAGGACCATACGAAACGTATCGTTGGAAGACAGTATAAATATTGACTATATGAACAGCGCGGGGCGTCCGCTGCGTGCCAACCGATTTTGCCCGGGGCCGCGTACGCACGGGTATGAGCGAACTCGACCCGAGCGAGTTACTCCCCAGCGACCGACTGCAAACGCAGGTACTCGAAGGTGATGTCACCCAGATCCACCGCGGCCATCAGTACGCGTCAGTGGGCGATACGTTTACCATCGACGAGACGACGTTCGAAGTGACCGACGTGACCGAGCGTACGCTCGGCGAGCTAACCGACGAAGACGCACGAGCGGAGGGGATGGCCGATCTCGAAGCGTACCGGCAACTGCTCGCCCGCACCCATGACGACTTCGAGTGGGACGACGACAGCGAGGTCGTCCGCCACCGATTCGAACGACAGTAGCGTTGCGATTCCGGCTGCGCCCGCGAACCGGCTGTGATCGTTCTTCGACGGACCCCGAGGTGTCGACGTCTTCTCTAGCACCCGCCACTGTCTGCACGCCGAGTTCCGTTCCGTCGGTTCGAACGCTCTCATACGGACTGCTGTAAGTCATTTTTGGCGCAACCGCAGGACGGGCGCGGTTGCGCCGGTAACTCGTTACAGCAGACCGTATCAATCAGCGCGGGCGACGGTCACCGGAGACCGCGAGCTACCGATCCGAGCAGTGCAAGCGCACCCGGAACCGCGGCGCTGAGACCGGGTCTTTGTCCCATCGCTAGATACGCACCGAGGTTACCCGTCACTGCGAGCCACGTTACGAACACGATACAGTCACGAAACCGCTATCAGAAACGAATACGAGCCGTCCGGTTCCCAGGGTCCGGGTCCGGATCCGCGTCAAACAACTCGAGCCGTGGCGTGACGGATCAGTCGAGATACCCAAGCGCGTCTTCGATCCGCCCGAGTTCAGGCCCGGTCGTATCCTGGCCGACGACGTAGCCGAACTCGTTTGCCAGCAGGCCGGAGCCGACGAGCGGCGCGCCGTAATTGATCGTGCCGACGTCGGCTCGGACGTCAAGGACGTCCTCCAAGACGTCGAGTTCTTCGTCGGTTGCCTTGGGGTGACAAAGGACGCCATCGTTTGTCGCGACGGCGGCGGTACCGACGGTTCGGACGCCCGCGAGATCGCCGCGTTCGACGGGCACGTCGAGCGTCTCTTTGACGATCTGGGTTGCCTCTCGAGGCAGGTCCGGATGGACGTAGGCCCCGTAGTCGTTCGCGAGGACGACGTTCCCGGCGGCGTTGATACTGCCCGGCAGTTCGGCCACGGGAACGTCGACTTCCTCGGTGAGCGTCTCGCGTTCGTACTCGAGGACGCGAGAGCTGACGAGCAGGCCGTTTTCGTTACCCGTCGCTAATGCGCCGACCGTCGAGGAGCCGCCGACGGTCGTTTCGATTGCGGGCACCTCGAGTTCGTCGGTCAGGTCGGCGACGGCGTCGTCGTCGATGTCGGGACGAACGAGCACGCACGAGTCGGTCGCGCGGGCGAAGACGCCGACGTAGGCCGACCCGGCGAAGGCGAGGCGTTGCAAGTGTAGTGGTTAGTCGGCGACCTCGGCTTCGACGACGGCGTCACCCTCTTCGTCGAAACGAGCCGCGCGGACGCGAAGTTTTCGTGGCGGGTTCGAGCGCCCGTTCGACCAGACTGCCTCGTTGATCGAGGGGTCCAGTCGGATGGCGTCCCCGTCGACCGCAAAGTGCTTCGCGAGGTGGTCACGGACGAGTCGCATGGCGAGATCCGCGGCCTCGTGGTTGGCTCCCTTCTTGACGTCCCGCAGCGGGACGGTTACGACGCGTTCTTCGAAATCACTTGCACTCATTGTATTACTCGTCAGTGTCGTTACGCCGCCAGTTGCGTCGTTTCGGGTTCCGCTGGACTTCCATGTCCGTCTTCATCATAACCCAGGCCGGAACGCGGCTGTTCTGGTTCTCGAGTTTGGCAAGTCGCTTTTTCTTGCCCTTCGACTTCTTACCCATAGTAGCCGGACGTAGCCCGTGCTGGCTTAAAATCTTGTCCATCTTTCGGGACCGGTCGGTGAGCAGTGGTCCGTGGACGGTACGAGTTCACCTCATCGTCTCTCCGCTCTCATGCTCGCCGTCGCTCCCGGATCCGTTCTAGGTACCGCGTCGCCACCGCGAGCGTCGCCTCGCTCATCCTCGTCGTGTACTCGAATCGGTCGACGCCTTCGTAGCCGTCGTGACGGGTGAACTCGTCGTGATCGTAGCAGCCGGTGCCGTGAAAGCGCGTTCCACCGCCGAGTTCGTCCGGGCCGGCGTAGGCGGTTGCCATCGGCGTCACGCGAAGTGCTTGGTCGTCCCCGCCGGTCTGAACTCGAGTCGCGGCCCCGAGGTCGTGGTCACAGTCCGTCCCGCCGACCGCCTCGACGAGTTCAGGCGGGAGCAACGTGTGGAAGACTTCGTGAATGGCGATGTTCCGGCTGATGGCCCGCGAGTCCCAGACTTCGGTTGCCCCGATGTTGGCGACGGTCTGTGCGCCGTCCGCGGCGGTTCCGTTGGAACCCGTTGCACCGACCAGATCGTTCGGCGACATCGTCCCGCCGTAGCCGACCCGGTAGTTGAGCGGGGACCAGCAAAACAGCACGTGACAGGCCGGCCCGCCGAGTTCACCGCGGTCCCGAAGCTGCTCGCGAAAGACGTCGAGGACGGTCGCCAGCGAGGGAAGGACGAGTTCGGATGGCCGCGGCGTTGCGAGCAGGGGAAACCGGACGGATTGGCCGCGCTCGACGCGAATGTCGAAATCGGCATCGATGCGGTCGGAGTTGGAGACGGCGTAGGTTTGGAGCTGTGCCATGGCGTCTTCGATCGCAGCGAAACACTCCCGAAAGGGGACCGGCCAGTCGCGTCGCAGGCCCGAAATCCCGTATCGGAACCAGACGGGTGGCGGAATGGGTCCCGGAGAGACACGTATCCGGAGCGTCTCGGTGTCGGGCGCATCGCCACCTCCGCTCGTACCGACGATCGAAACTGCGCCGACGCCGCCGACCGCGGCGATGAACTCGCGGCGGCTGACCGAGGCGGTTCGCCCGATGCGAGAGCCACGCTTGCCGGTCGCGGTGGTGCGGTCAGGGTGGTCGGGGTGGTCGGGACCGTGATCCGCCGTGGACGAGTTCCCCATCGACCGGTCCGGCTACGGGATCGGTCCCTATCACTCCCGGTGCTGTATCGTTCGGCTATCGTGCCGTATGCGGGCGCTACAGTGGCTGTAGGCGACCGATAGCGCACTCACAACGACGCATACTGGCGGCCACAGCCGGGTGGAGTCGGTCACTCGTCGAGCGGGAACCGCGCCACCGTCGAGTACACCGGCCCCTCCTCGGTGAGCGTGCTCTCGGTTAACCGAACCTCCTCGACGCGCGCCTCGCCAATCGTCGGCTCGCGCTCGCGGACGAGTTCTTGCACCAACTCTTTCCCACCTGCGTGCTCCATCCGCGCGAGCGTCACGTGTGGCGTGAACTCGTGCGATTCCGGCTCGAACCCCATGTCGGTCGTCCGGTCCTCGACGGCTTCGTGGAGCGAAGTAAGTTCCTCGCCGCCGGTTTCGGTGCCGAACCAGACCACGCTGATGTACTCGAGACTCGGGAAGACGCCCAGGCCGCCGTAGCGAACCGTGAAGGGGTCGACGCCGGCGTCGGCGACCGCAGCCTCGAGTTCGGATTCGAGGTCGGGCACTCGCTCGCCGTCGACGTCGCCGAGGAATTTCAGCGTCACGTGGGCCTGCTCGGGGTCGGTGAAAGTGAGGCCGCTCGCGCCGCTGAACTCGTCCTGGAGATCGGCGACCGATTCCGCGAGGTCGTCGGGGAGGTCGACGCTGACGAAGAGGCGCATACGGCGTCTTCGATCGGGACGTCCTTCAACGGATGGGGACTGGTACCGCCCTGTATCGTGCGTCTCGAAGCGGTATCGAGCGACGCGGCACTGGCCGAGCATTCCGAACCGGTAGTCGATTGCACTACGGACGACAGACGGTTCGTGCGTATCGAGGTCTCGTCCTCGCCGCGGAGATTGTGATCTCTGTACTCCCGAGGTCGCAGCCCTTAACAGTCCGCGACGCCAAATTCTGGTAATGACTGACCGAGAGGGCGATGGAGACGAGCCCCGCGACCACCGTTTCTCCGAAGGCGAGGGGTTCGACGACCCCTACGACGAGTTCGATCTCGATCCGCCGGAACTGGATATCGACCCCTCGAAGGTCGACCCGGTGGACTCTCGGGTCGTCACCGATACGCTCGATAGCCAGCAGATCGCGAGCGACGATGTCGACGCTGGCGAACTGCTCGACGTCGGGCTGAACTACATGCAGATCAACCGCTACGAGCAGGCGACCGACGCCTTCGAGCGGACCGCCCGCTTCGCCGACGACGAGCGACTCGAACAGGAAGCCTGGGTCAACAAGGGCGTCGCCCACGCCGAACTCGAGGAGTGGGACGCGGCGATCGGTGCCCACCGCGAGGCGCTCGACATCGATGACCAGAGCGAACACGCCGCGACGGCCGAGACGAATCTCGCCTACGCCCTCTGGGAGTTCGGCGAGACGGCCCAGGCCTTAGAGCACGCCGAACGCGCAATCGAGATCGACGAGCGCTTCGCAGAGGGCTGGTTCAACCGCGCGTTCTTCCTCTCGGAGCGCGGGCTGGCCGAAGAAGCCCTGCAGTGTATCGACAACGCGATCCGACTCGGCCTGCGAAACGCCAAGGTCTTAGAAGAGAAAGCCGAGATTCTCGAAGAACTCGGCGAGTACGACGAGGCCGAGGAAATCGCGGAGGAGGCAAACGAACTGCGCGAACAGGCCGAACAGGAGATCATGGAAGACCGCCGGGAGATGGAAGGCCAGCCGACCGGTGTGGACGACCTCAGCGACCCGGGTCGCGAAGCCGACCGCGATCGCGAGTGGGAACTCGAGTGACGACGGTGACCCGGTGTTCCGGTGACCCGAGAGACGAACGAACTCCAGCGCCCGTGACCGCAGACACCCATAAACACAAATACGGTCACGACTCCACAGTACGTACGAGATGCGGATACGATCATGCGCGTGACTGAACGACAGACTCCGGAAGGACTGCTCGTCGCTGTGTGCGACAGTGACATCCTCGGCGAAACGTTCGAAGCCGAGGACCTCTCCCTGACGGTCACCGACGAGTTCTACGGCGGCGACGAGGTCGACGAATCGGTCGTGATCGACAGCCTCGCGCGGGCTGACGTAGCCAACATCGTCGGCACCCGCGCCGTTTCCCTCGCGATCGAGGAAGGCTTTATCGACGAGGCGAACGTCCTCGATGTCGGGGAGACGCGCCACGCGCAGTTATTGCGGATGCACTGAGTGTACTGCGTGTATCGCGGAATCGTCGTCGTGAGCCCGATATAGTACCGGCAATTACCGGCGGGAAAACGTTTTTGTAATTTCATACAATGGGTGAAATATGGGACCCACGCAGCTTCCAATCCTCGCCCAGATACACAACCCCGAATACACCGGTGAGAATCGCTGTATCCCCTGCACTGCCGTCAATCTCGTTATCGCAGGTGTCCTGACCGTTGCGGTTGCGATCGCATCACCCATCGCTGCGGTCGCCGTATTCGTTCTCTCCGCTGCTGCCATCGGCCTCCGCGGGTACCTCGTTCCGGGAACGCCGGCACTGACGAAGCGATACTTTCCCGACTGGCTCCTCGCGAAGTTCGACAAGGCACCCGAACCGGGCGGTTCGACGCTCGAAACCGATGCCGCCGAAACGGGGGCCGATACCACTCGCTCTCACGCAACCGGCGAACCGATCGAACCCGAACGGTGGTTCCTCGACCACGAACTCGTCGTTCCGTGCACGCGAACGGCGGACGATGGTGAGCAAGAGCAGGAAGACCTCTGTCTTGCGGACGACCTCGAGGCGACCTGGCAGGGGGCGATCGACGAGATTCAGGACGGCGAGCGAGCGAGCCAGGTTGCGGCGTTTCTCGAAACGGAGCCGGCGTCGGTATCGATCGACCACCCCGACGACGCAACGTCGCCGGTTCGTGCTCGCGTGGAGGACAGGGTCGCCGCCAAGTGGGAGTCAGACGCTGCTCTCGTCGCCGATCTCGCGAGTTCACGCGCGCTCTCGGAGGAGGTTCCGGAGTGGGAGCAACTGTCACTCGAGCAACGGAGTCAGTTGGCGAACGGACTCCGGGCGTTCGTCGAGCAGTGTCCGGGCTGTGACGGGACGATTTCGCTCGATGAGGAGACCGTCGAATCCTGCTGTCGGTCGTATCAGGTCTACGCAATTACCTGTAACGAGTGTGATGCGCGGATTCTCGAAGTGAGACAGTAGAGACCGACGACCGGCGCGGACTGTGAGACGTATCGGTACCAGCATCTTCGATTCGCAGGCCGTTCCACATTCTGTAGACACTGCGCCTATCGAGTCGCCTCACCAGTAGCGGATACGGCAGGCGATCAGTCGTCATCTAACGGGGATCACGATCGCGAACGGTGCCGTATTCCGGTTCCGCTCTCAGCTGCCGGGTTCTGCTTGTCGTTCTCTCGTCGTTCCAGCGGCGGCGTTCGTCTGCGACACCGGGCCGCATGCATTATCCCGGCTCGCTCAGTAGTCACTGGCAGTGACTTCGTGGACACAGTTCGAGGGAGATCATCGCCACGCCGGCGTTCGACGCGACGTGACCGATCCACGCTGGGTTACAGTGGCCTGGACGGCCGATCTCGTCGGTCACGTCGGCTCACCGGTTCTCGACCGCGACACCGTCTTCGTCGGCACACGCCGTGGCAACTGCTACGCGTTCGACCGCGAGACGGGACATCGGCGCTGGGTTTTCGAGACGACCGCGGCAACCGAGCCGGCGCCGATCGTCACTCACGAACACCTCTATCTCGGCACCGACGATGGCACGATCTACGCCCTCGATCCAGCAACGGGAGAGCAACACTGGGCGACGACAGTACCCGCACAACTCACGACTGCACCCGTCTATTCGGGCGAAACCGGCGATCTCTCTGTTGGTCACGAGGACGGCCTCACCGCTCTCGACGGTACCTCCGGACGGGAACGGTGGACCACCGAAACCGAGACAGCTGTGACGGGTTCGCCCGCAATCGCCGACGACGGGGAGTTGGAACGCGACCGGCAAATACAGGACCTGGGACTGGACCAACTCGACCGAAATAACGCAGATACCAGCCCGCTGCCCTCGGAACGAGAACGACGTTCCTGGGATGGCCCCCGGCTCTACGCTGCCACTGAGGGCGGCACGGTCGAGTGTCTCGAGGCACGAACTGGGACCAAACTCTGGTCTGCCCCCACGAACGGCGACGTTCCCGCCGGACCCACGGTCGCCGGCGGACGCGTCTACGTCGCCGACGACGGCGGCACCCTCCTCGCGTTGAACGCCGACACCGGCCAGACCTGGTTCACCTATTCCATCGCCGACGAGTTCACCTCCGGCGTCACGGTACTCACACAGGATGAGGCAACGATCGTCGGCGCTGCCGACGGCTATGCCCACGTCACTGATACGACCGTCGGCCGGCGAAAGCGTCGCGGCTGGCTGTTCTCGAAAAAGGGCGTCGCGCTGGATGGCACCGTCAGCGCGAGCCCCGTCGTCGCTGGAACCATCCTCTGTGTCGGGGATACGACCGGCTCGCTCTACGGTATCGACCTCGCCGACGACTGGAGCCACCGGTGGCACACCCAACTCGAGGGGGCGATCACGAACACGCCCGCACTTGCCGAACAGCGCCTCTACGTCGCCAGCGGCGACCGTCTCACCTGCTTCGAGTGGTCACCCGCCGACGCGTCGACAAGTTGATCGTCTCGTTCTCGCCGCCTTCACTCTTTAACCTCTAGTCTCATCGTTGTCTACCCCGCCGCTTGCCCTCACTTTCACTTTCACTTCCCTGTTAACGAGGGTTTATGGGGTCGCCGGGACAACGACGGAGTATGGCAGACGCAGACCTCGAGGAACTCCCCGGCGTTGGACCGGCAACCGCAGACAAACTCCACGACGCGGGCTTTGACTCCTTCCAGAGCCTCGCCGTCGCCGCCCCCGCTGAACTCTCGAACACCGCCGATGTCGGCGACTCCACTGCAGCCGACATCGTCAACGCCGCCCGCGACGCCGCCGATGTCGGCGGCTTCGAAACCGGCTCGACGGTGCTCGAACGACGGAACAAAATCGGCAAACTGAGCTGGCAGGTCGACGAGGTCGACGACCTCCTCGGCGGCGGTATCGAAACCCAGTCGATCACCGAAGTCTACGGCGAGTTCGGTGCGGGGAAATCCCAGGTCACCCACCAGATGGCCGTCAACGTCCAGCTTCCCAAGGAGGTCGGCGGCCTCCACGGTGCTGCGATGTTCGTCGACTCGGAGGACACGTTCCGCCCCGAGCGCATCGACGACATGGTCCGCGGTCTCTCGGATGACGTTATCAACGCGACGCTCGAAGACCGCGACATCGAAGGCTCGGCCGCCGACGAGGCCGCCGTCGACGAACTCGTCGAGGACATCCTCGACAAGATCCACGTCGCGAAGGCGTTCAACTCCAACCACCAGATGCTGTTGGCCGAGAAGGCAAAGGAACTGGCCAGCGAGCACGAAGAGGCCGAGTACCCGATTCGCCTCCTCTGTGTCGACTCGCTGACCGCCCACTTCCGCGCCGAGTACGTCGGCCGCGGTGAACTCGCAGAGCGCCAGCAGAAGCTCAACAAGCACCTCCACGATCTGGACAAGGTCGGCAACCTCTACAACACGGCCGTCATCGTGACGAACCAGGTTGCTTCGAACCCGGACTCGTTCTTCGGCGACCCGACCCAGCCGATCGGTGGCAATATCCTCGGCCACAAGTCGACCTTCCGAATGTACCTCCGCAAGTCCAAAGGTGACAAGCGGATCGTCCGCCTGGTCGACGCGCCGAACCTCGCCGACGGCGAGGCGGTTATGCGTGTCCAAGACGGCGGGCTGAAAGCAGAGTAACTACTGTACTGCCGTTTTGGCCATCTCTCTCATTGCAGTCGTTTTGCGCGTTGTGCATTCGTGCTTCGATATCCGCCAGCGACGCACCAGCGTCCGAAATGACCGATCGAGCGCACTCGCTACACAACACTTCCAACTCGGGATCACGCGGCAGGGTACGGTGACCCGAACCCGAACTCTCGAGTTCTTACGGTTCGAATCGAAATCGAGACGGCGGTAGAACGAGTGTGTGGCGGTCAGCCCGCAGTCCGCAGTTCTTAGTCCTCGGTCGTCGTCTTCTCCACGTCGAGTTCACCCTGATAAATTTCGGCACCGTCCTGGGCGACTTTCTCCGCGAGGACGGCACATTTGACGCGCATCGGCGAGATATCGACGCCGAGCATGTCGATGACATCGTCACGGTCCATCTCGAGGAGTTCGTCGACGGTTTTGCCGTGGAGTTCACCCGAGAGCATGCTCGCGGAGGCCTGACTGATAGCACAGCCGTCGCCGGAGAAGGCGACTCGCTCGATGGTTTCCTCGTCGTCATCGAGTTTGACATCCATACGAATCTCGTCGCCGCACATCGGGTTCTCGCCGACGTGGGTAAACGTTGGATCCTCGAGTTCCCCGTAGTTGCGGGGGCTCTTGTAGTGATCGAGGATCTGCTGTCGGTACATATCCGAACCCAGTCCCATCGGTGTGTACGGATATGCCAGTGCCCTGTAAAAGGGTTCCGGGGCGACGCTCGCCGGACGAGACCGGCGATCGCGCGCCGGAAAACGGTTGCATGTTGGCAGTCGATATCACGCCGTTACGTCGATCCCTGGTCGATCGGCGGGTTGCGATAACAGGCATCGACGATGGCGACGATGCCGACGAGCGCGGCGACGGCGAGCGGCTGCGTCACCGGCACGTTTGCGACGGTCGCGACGACCAGTGCAACCGCGAATGCGATCGGAATGATCCCGAGGATGAAATCGTACCGATCGGCCGCGGCGAGACCGTCGACCAGGACATCGAACGGGTCGCGTTGCGGACTCCCGATACGTTTCTCGTACATTGATTCTCACCTCGGCACCGGTACGTACCGGCCTGAGAATCAAAAACGCTGTGCCAGTTCTAGAATCGTGCCTGATAGGTCCGTGAACGACCGACCGATCACGCTACCGCTCGCCGGCGACTTCCGCATCGAACTGCGCGATGAACTCGCGGACGAACGCCGCGCGCGCCGCGGCGAGTTCGCGGCCGGCGTCGGTGTACATGCGTGCCGGTAGGTCGAGGATCTTCTTGTGGAGGTGATTGTACTGCGTCGTGCCGGCCGCCGCCTCGTCGTCGGCCACCGGGAGGGCCGGATCGTACATCGGCGAGTCGATTGCGGTACCGTGGGCGAAGACGCGGCCGATGCCGACCGCCCCGAGCGCATCGAGGTTGTCCGCGTCGGAGACGAGTTCGGCTTCGACCGTTTCGGGGTCGACATCGTTCGAGTACCGATGGGCGCGGATGCAGTGTTTGACCTGCGAAACCGTCTCGTCGGTCGCGCTGAACTCGCGGAGGATCTCGCCCGCTTCCCATGCGCCCCAGGTCGCGTGGTCGTCGATCTCGCCGCGGTCCTCCCGCTCGCGGCCGATATCGTGGAGGAGGACGGCGAGGGAGACGACGCGTTCGTCGACCGTCTCCGGCTCGGGGTGGCGTTCGACGAGCGTTTCCGCGAGTTCTTCGACGCGCTGGACGTGGTGCCAGTCGTGGGCGGGCGGCGCGTCTTCGAAGTACGGTTTGGCGCGATTACGGACGGTCTCGAGTTCTATCATGTCGGTCGCGTTTTCGGGGGACTCCGATAAGCGCTCCGCTGCTGGATGCTGATCGGTCGTGCTCGGATCGGTGGCAGAGCCAACCCGCGCAATCGCCAGCGTATTGACTCGTTGAGAACGGCGTATCCGATAGACGGTGACTCTCACCAACAGAACCGGACGGTTCGGTGGGAGCAGTGATCGTCAGGCGAACAGCTGCCGGGCGTCGTCCAACGCGGTGACCAGTTTGTCGATCTCCTCGCGGGTGTTGTAGATGTAGAACGAGGCGCGAGCCGAGGCGGCGACGCCGAGTTTGTCGTGGAGCGGCTGGGTGCAGTGGTCGCCCGCCCGGATCGCGACGGCGTAGTCGTTCATGATCGAGGCGAGGTCGTGGGCGTGGACATCGTCGAGGTTGAAGGCGACGAGGCCGCCTCGGTCCGGTCCGGGCTCGGGGCCGTAAATCTCGATGTCGTCGAATTCGGCGAGTCGCTCGTAGGCGTACTCCGCGAGGGCTTCCTCGTGGGCCCGGATGCGGTCCATGCCGATCTCCTCGACGTAGTCGATGGCGGCGGCGAGCGCGATTCCCTGCGCGATGAGGGGGGTGCCGGCCTCGAACTTCCAGGGGAGGTCGTTCCACTTTGCATCCTCGAAGGTCACCTTCTTGATCATGTCGCCGCCGTAGAGGTACGGCTCCATCTCGGCAAGCAGGTGCTCCTTGCCGTAGAGGACGCCGATACCGGTCGGACCGCACATCTTGTGTCCGGAGAACGCGTAGAAGTCCGCACCGATATCCTCGACATCGACCGGCCGGGTGGGAACGGCCTGCGCGCCGTCGATGAACGCGAGCGCGTCGTGCTCGTGGGCAATGTCGACGAGTTCGGAGACGGGGTTGACGGTGCCGAGCGTGTTCGAGACGTGGACCGCCGAGAGCATCGCGGTGTCGTCGGTGATCAGTTCGCGGGCGTGCTCCGCGTCCAGACGGCCATCCTCTTGCACCCGGATGTACTTCACGTCGGCTCCGGTTCGCTTGCCGATCTGTTGCCAGGTGACCAGCGAGGCGTGGTGTTCCATCTCCGTGAGGACGATCTCGTCTTCGGGGCCGAGTTCGTTCAGTCCCCACGAGTACGCGACGAGGTTCTCCGCCTCAGTCGTGTTCTTGGTGAAGACGATCTCTTCGCGGCCGTCCGCGTTGATGAACTCGGCCACGCGGTCGTGGGCCTCCTCGTAGGCGATCGAGGCCTCCTGGCTCAGGTGGTGGATCCCGCGGTGGACGTTCGCGTTGTACCGCCGGTAGTAGTCGCTGATCGCGTCGACGACCGGGTCCGGCGTCTGGGTCGTCGCCGCGTTGTCGAGGTAGACGACCTGCTGGCCGTCGAACTCGCGCTGGAGGATCGGGAACTCCTCGCGGATAGCCGCGACATCGAGCGCCTCGAGATGCTGGTGACTCATTGCTCTCTAGGAAGTCTTCGATGCAAAACACTCCTTCGGTCCGCGATAGGGAACCGGTCACGAGAGACGGCTCGATGAGTCACTACTGACTATCGAGTCAGCTATCAGCTATCGAAGGGGATGGAAAGGAAGTGGTATGCGGCAGGCGACGAACTGTGTATGGCGCAGTTCGGATGTGAAGTGGTGTGGTGGGGATGATGTGGCAAGCCTGCCGTATCATTTCGTATGGGCTTGTGTGACAAGTGCGTGATGCCAAATATATTTGGTTCGACCTCGTTCAACCCGTTCGCCTACTCCCAGGGGTGGGTTCCCTGCTGGCTCGGCCAGAGCGGATACCAGTATTCCTTCTCGCTTTCGATCTCTAATTCGCCGTCCAGCGTCGACTCGAGTTTGAACTCGGTACTCGAATCGCGCTCTCGGCCGGCGCGTGGAGCGAACGGATAGTACGCGCCGCGACGGAACGAGTAGATCCAGTACGCCGGCCCGTCGCTGTTTTCGTACGCGAACACGGCTGCGAGCAGGCGCGACCCGTAGTCGCGTTCGATGAACGTGTCCGCCGCGAAGTGCATACTTGTGATCAGATCCTCCGGATCGGTGTCTCTGAGCACGACCCAGTGATAGCCGTGGTCGTCGTCCGTGACGGTGAACTCGGTTCCGGTGTCTTTCTGGCCGGCCTCAAGAATGGACTCGACCTCCGCGACGGTGTCGCGAAAGCTTCGCGAGTCGACGCCGGAGAAACAGAGCGCGCCGACGTCGAGCGACCGGTAGCCCAACTCCGCCTCCATCGTCAGGTAGGCGGTGCTCATCCCGAAGAGGTCCTCGGGGTCGGCGTCGCGTCTGGCGTCGGTCTCGGCGCGCAATCCGAGGGCGGCACGGAGTCCGTCCAGCAGTCCCATATCGAGGAGAACGGTGCCATCCTCTTAGAACTCACCTATTGTGCGCCGCCGGTCGATGCTCGCACCGCCCGGTTGTCAGTTATGACCGCGGAGAGTCGCGAATACTATCACGAACCTCGATGGTCAGCCACGTTCGAAAGTCAGCAATTCGAACGAACACACCCGTTATAGGCCTTGAGCCCCTACACTCGTTGAATAGCAACCCGACCATCAGCACCACTCTTGACGCATCCATGAAAACAACAGCGTCACCGAAAGCGACACTTCCAGCACCGTCCACCGACACGCTCGAGCAGCGCTCGCGCCGCGCACGAACCGAGCCGATGTCCGTCCTCCCGCTCGGGGACGGCCTCTACGAGGTCGAATCCGCCAGCGATCACACCTACCTCGTCGATCTCACCGGCGGTCGATGCACCTGTCCCGATCACGTCTTCCGCGGCGTCCGCTGTAAGCACATCCGCCGCGTTGCGATCGAGATTACGGACGGGCGCACCCCGCCGCCGGGTGAACTCGCCGTCCAGTGTCACGACTGCGAAACCGCGGTCTTCGTCGACGAAGACGACGCCGACAGCGGTCCGGTCTACTGCGATGACCACGCGATCTGGCCGGGCGACACGGTCGTCGACCGCGAAACGGGCGACCGGCTCACCGTCGTCGACGTTTCCGACCGACGCGCCGACGCCGTTCGGATCGAGACGACCGGCCGCACCGTCGCCGAGTACGGGACGAACGAGGCCTACGACCCGGACGTCCCCGTCGTCGGCGCAATCTATCCGCACGCGAGCGTGAAGGCGAACGGCGTCGTCCCCGCCTCGCTACAGGTATACGTCTTCCCGCGAACACGCCTCGAGAAGCGATCTCAGTAGCGAGCGAATCCCTCCCAGCGAAAACGCGACGAAACGCACAATCCGTTTTGTTACGCCCATTTTATTGAGTCACGGTAACAATTGCGAGTATGGACGAAGGGATCGACTACGCCGAGTTCAGCGACGGGCGGGGCATCAACTACTGGACCCTCGACCGAACGCTCAGACGCGAAGTGCGGCGGGTCTATACCGACGACGAGTTCACCTGGGCCGAGCCCCGTCTCGCCGACTTCGGCGAGACCGTCGGGCACACCATCGCGACCAACGCTGACGACATCGACGATCACGGACCTGAACTCGAGCCCTACGACAGGGACGGCGAGGTACAGAACCTGGTCCGCTACCCGGAACGCCAGTACGAGAACGAGCGGCTGGCCTACGAGCGGGGGATCGTCGCGGACGCGTTCGAAGCGCCGCCGGGGCGCGACGAGCCGATGGGACTGGCGCACAACCTCGCCATGCAGTGCCTGCTTAGCTACGCCGATCCGGGATTCGACTGCCCGGTCGCGATGACCGCCGGTGCCGCGCTCGTCCTCGAGAAGTTCGGCGGCGACGAGCACGCCCCGTTCTACGAGGCGCTGACGAGCCGCGAGTACGACGATCTGATCGAGGGGGCGATGTTCCTCACCGAGAAACAGGGCGGCAGCGATGTCGGTGCGAACGAAACCCGCGCCGAGTGGGACGATGAAGCGGATTGCTGGCGACTCTTCGGCGAGAAGTGGTTCTGTTCGAATATCGACGCCGAGGGGACGCTCGCGCTCGCCCGAACCGCGGACGCATCCGACGGAACCGCCGGACTCTCGATGTTTCTCGTTCCCCACGCCGACCCCGATCGTTCGGGTCAGAACGGCCCGCTGACCAAGGGACAGCGGCTCGAGGACGGCCCGCTCTCTTCCGAGGCGGTCAACGATCAGCTCTACCGGCGGTTGAAGGACAAACTCGGCACCATCTCGGTGCCGACCGGCGAGGTCGAGTTCACCGGCGCGAAGGCGCTTCTCGTCGGCGAGACGGAGAACGGCTTCCGGCAGATGGCCGAGATGCTCAATCTCGAGCGCCTGTCGAACGCGGCGGCTTCTTGCGGAATCATTGGCCGGGTGCTGCTGGAGAGCAAGATCTACGCCGCGAACCGAGAGGCCTTCGGCGAGACAATCGATCAGTATCCGCTGATGCGGGCTGATCTCGTCGACATGGCCGTCACCCACGAGGCCGCAACGACCTACGTCTTCGAGGCGGCACGGTTGCTTTCCGAACGCGAGCGTGCCGAGCGCGCTGGTGAGACAGCCGACGACGCCTATCGGCTCATGCGGCTGTTGATCCCCATCGCCAAGGCCCGAACCGCTCGGATGGCCGTCGAGACGGCCTCCTACGGGATGGAGATCCACGGCGGCAACGGCTACGTGAACGATTTCGTCACCAACCGCCTGCTTCGGGACGCGCAGGTCCTGCCGATCTGGGAGGGCACCGAGAACGTCCTCTCGCTCGACGTGCTCCGGGCGCTCTCCCGCGAGGACGCCCACGAACCGTTGCAGGCGGCGATCGAGGCGCGACTCGAAACCGTCTCGCACCCGGCGCTCGCGGACACCGCGGCGACAGTCGAGGACGAGTACCACGACCTGCTAACCGCGCTCGCGACGCTCGCCGGCGCGGACGACGAGTACGCGCAACTGTCGGCCAAACGGCTGGCGCACTACCTGTTCGACGTCTTCACGGCGGCGCTGTTGCTCGAGAGCGCCCAGCGAGAACTCGACGACGGAAACGGCCGGCTGGCGCTCGTCGCCCAGCGATTCGTCGCAACCGAACTCGCGGACCGGGAGGCGCGCGGTATCACGAGCGGTGACCGGTTCGCGCTCGAAGCGTACGACCCCATCGTTCGCTACGAACCGATCGATCCCGACCGAGTACGCGAAATCGCGGCGGAATCGGACTAGCAGCGTTGAGAGTTGGGTGTTGACACACTCTACTCGAGCGCGTCTGCTGCCTCCTCGACTCCCATCACGCCCTGCTCGACCGCGTTGAGTACCCGAAGCACGTCCTCGTCCGGGCCGTCGTCTTCCGCCGTACCGACCTCGTCGAGGGTCACCTTCTCGGACGCGCCGACGAACTCGGCGAAGTCGGTGCCCTCGGCCAGCGCCGTCTCCTTTTTGACCCGATAGTTTCCGCCGTCGGTAACGTGGAGATCTGCGGGGTGGAAGAAGTACCAGTCCTCGCGGTCGAATCGAACCCCGATGCGGGGCTTCGCGCCGAAATTCTGGGCGAAGTAGATCAGCGCCTCGACCTCTTCCCCGGTGAGATAGATCGGATCTCCTGAACTCGACTTGGCCTCGATCGCGTAGAACTGTTCGCTATCGCCGGCGAGTACGTCGGGAAGTTCGCGTTCCGTCGCCGAGCCGCTTGCGGGCGCACGCATCACCGCGAAGCCAGCCTCGTCGAGTTCGTTGACGAGTTCGCGTTCGCGGCGGTCGCCCTTCGCCTGAGACATACGGAAGGATCACCGGCGGGAGCTAATAAACGGGGCGGGACCGCGGTCGGCGACGGCCTACAGCGGCAGGATTGCCAGGCCGGTTTCGAGCGACACAGCCGTCGCGGTCTCGAGTTCGTCGGGGGCGTATCGAAGCACGAGATAGAGGATGCCGAACTGGATCGCGTTGAACGCGGCGTGGGCCGCGATCGGGACGAAGAGGTTGTCGGTCTTCGCGTAGAGGGTGCCGAAGATGAGCGCGCCGCCGAAGACGACGGCGAGCGAGACGGCGATCGCGCCGGGTGGGGCGAAGGTGCCGTCCATCGCGATGGCGTACGAAGGGATGTGAAGCACCGCGAAGATGAGACTCGTCGCCACGACCGCGCCCATCCGGCTGAACGCGGCGTACAGGCGCTTTTGAATGACGTTCCGGAACAGGAACTCTTCGGCGGGGGCGTTAAAGAGGAAGACGATGACGATCATGAGCAGGACCATGGTCGGATCGTCCCCGACCAGCGTGATGACTTGATTCTCGGACGAGGGCAGTTCGAGGACCGTTGCGACCGTGTTGACGACCATGACGAACGCGATACTGGCGACGATGCCGAGGCCGATGTAGCTCCAGCCGCGCCGCGTCGGCACCTCGAGATCCAGCCATCCCCAGCCGCGGTCCGTCCACCAGAGGTAGGCCCCGCCGACGAGGACGAAGCCGGCGAAGTTCAGGGTGAGAAAGACGAACGTCGCGAGGTTGGATGCGCCACCCGGGTTGGTGAGCAACGTCGAGTCGAGAAGCGCGGCCGGAAGCGACGTGAACTGCGAGGCGACCAGTCCGAGCACCGCCAGCCCGATGCCGACGAGCGTCGACCGAACCGGGCCATCCGTCCGCTGTCGTGTGGACGTTTCCATGCCCGGACGTTTGCGGGCTGCCCTCTTGGGCGTTCCTCTCTCCTGTCCGCCACACCGGTGGCGATCGCCGTTTTCACAACCCCACTCCCAGCGCCCCAGGAATTGGTACGGAACCGCCACCATAGACCGCGCTACAGACGCCGAGAACGCCGCCCAGAAGCACACCGCGAGTCACCCACGGCTCCCACCGTTCGCGCCAGTTATTCACGCGAACGGTCTGGACGTGTTTCTCCTGTTTGATTCCCGCCTCGGACCGATACGTGAGCACGACCGGCAGCCGGTATCGCCCGGGCGTCGCACTCGCTCGCGTATTGAACTCGAGGATGTAGGCGGGATCATCGCGGCTATTGCCGTCGAGCGGCTTCTGTCGGAGTTCTCGATCGTCGGTCGCCGTTCCGTGCTGAAACAGCGTCGAGGGCGAGGCCACCGTTTCGGGTGCAGTTTCGTCGTCGGCCGCGGTCACGTTCGCCTCGCCGCTCGACGCCCCGTTCGTTGGTCCCGCGGTCTCGCTCGAATCGACGCGGTTTCGACGCACCGTTCCCGGATCGGTCAGATCGAGCACGTCGTCGTGGTCGTGAAAGACGCTGATCGTTTCCTCGGCGACGGAGTCACAGCCCGAGACGAAGATGCCGAGTTCGATTCGCTCGCCGGGGTCGATCCGCGGGCGTTTGAGAAACACGTCGAGGTCGATGTCGTCGAGGGAGCCGGTGCCCTCGACGTAGATGCTGACCTCCAGGTGGCCGTCCGAGTCGATGTGTGAGCGTTTGAGCAACGGCCCGATCGAGTACGACCGCGGATCCGTTGGTGGTTCTTCCCCTCCGTGTTCCTCCCCTATGCGTTCCTCCTTCTCGTCCGTGCGACTGCCGTCGCTTTTCCCCGCGTTCTCGTCAGCGATCGCTTCGGCGGAATCGGTCGGTCTTTCATCGGACGCTGACGGGGTCTCTGGCATTCGATAGGTGATTCTCACACCCGACCCAGTTCAGGGTGATGGCCGTTCCGCTCGAACGACTTCGCGAGAGTCAACAGAGGGCGTACGAACACCGGAACGCCCGAGCATCCGGACCCAGCACGCCCGATCCGAAGGCCCGCGTTCCGAACGAACGCGTTGTGTGGCAGTTACGTTCCCTGGTCCCAGCTGTCCATGTACTCGCGCTGGGTGTCCGTCAGCGAGTCGAACTCGACGCCCTCGGCCTCGAGTTTGATTTCGGCGATTTCCGTATCGAGTTCGTCGGGCACGTCGTGGACGCCGGCGTCGTAGTCGTCGCCGTTGTCGACGAGTTCGCGAACGCAGGCGGCCTGGACGCCGAAGGACTGGTCCATAACTTCGACGGGGTGGCCGAGCGAAATGGGGGCGGCGAGGTTGACGAGGCGACCCTTGGCGATGACGTTCAGCCGGCGGCCGTCTGCCATCTCGTAGGCGTCGACGCCGTCGCGGGCTTCGTAGTGGTCGACGGAGCGCTCGGCGAGCGCGTCGAGGTCGATCTCGATGTCGAAGTGGCCGGCGTTAGCGAGCAGGACGCCGTCTTGCATCTTCTCGAAGTGCTCGTCGACGATGACGTCGCGGTTGCCGGTCGTCGTGAGGAAGACGTCGCCGACCGCGGCGGCCTCGGCCATCGGCATGACCTCGTAGCCCTCCATGTGGGCTTCGAGGGCGCGCCGGGGCTCGACTTCGGTGACGATGACGTTCGCGTTCTGGCCCGATGCTTTCTTCGCGACGCCCTTGCCGCAGTAGCCGTAGCCGGCGACGACAACCGTCTTGCCGGCCCACGAGAGGTTCGTGGTCATGGCGATGGAGGCGAGCGAGGACTCGCCGGTGCCGTGGACGTTGTCGAACAGGCGCTTCATGGGCGTGTCGTTGACCGCGAACACCGGGTACTCGAGTGCACCGTCCTCGTCCATCGCGCGCAGGCGGTGGACGCCCGTGGTCGTCTCCTCGGCCCCGCCGATGATGGTCTCGATCAGTTCGGGATAGTCCTCGTGGATGGCGGCGACGAGGTCCATTCCGTCGTCGACGGTGATCGTCGGCTTGTGGTCGATGACGGCCTCGATGGCGGCGTAGTACCCCTCGTCGTCGACGCCGCGTTTCGCGTAGCTCGTGATGTTGTCGTGGCTGTCCAAGGCCGCGCTGACATCGTCGTGCGTCGAGAGCGGGTTGCAGCCCGTAATGGCCACCTCCGCGCCGCCCTCGGCGAGCGTTTCGACCAACATCGCCGTCTTCGCCTCGACGTGCATCGCCATCCCGATCCGCTCGCCCTCGAACGGCCGGTCCGCGGTGAACTCGTCGCGGACGTGTTCGAGAATGGGCATGTGTTGGGCGGCCCAGTCCATCTTCCGACGCCCCTCCTCGCGAGCGTTGGCGATGTCGTCCAGCTGTTCGCTGATCCGCTGATAGTCGCTCATACATCGAGTGAGTGCGACGGGGGCCAAAACGCTACCGAAGGCAACCAGTCAAAACGAGCGCTGCCTGCGAATCTGGATCGAGTTCAGGCTGACAGACGACGGCGGTGTGCCAGCGGCATGGACGGCCGGTGGCGATGACCGCCGCGGTCGAGACCGGCATCGGCGACGAGAAAGCGACGTGGTGGGTGGTGCCTCTGGATGGGAGAGCTGTCGTCCGATGGCGGATGTGGTATTTCGTACGGTCGGTGTCGTTAGCGGTTGTTACCGTTCGCTCCGGCGTGTGATGGCGGACCGCCGCCGTTGGATTCGTCTTCGGTGTCGTCGTCGCTGTTCTGCTCCTCGTCGACCGTCTCGTCGTCCGCGTCGTCGAGTTCAGCCGTCGAGTTCTCGCTATTGACATCGCCGTCGGCAGGGTCATCGCCGCCCGGTCCGGCGTGAGCCGGCGGGCCCTGCCGGTCGGTTGCGTCGCCGTCATTGCCCGGACCCGCGTGTGCGGGCGGTCCGGCGTGATCGGGCGCGTTACCCGGGTTGTTCTCGACGACGAAGTTGGCCACCGCGAGGCCGAACGGTCCGTCGGTTTCGTTCTTGTTGTCCGCGACGAACTGCGAGACGAGTTCGCCGAAGGGGGTCTCGTTCTCGGCGGCGGCTCCGTCGATCGTCTCGGTCGTTTCGACCGTCGCGTTCCCGACCGTCGCGTCGAACGCGAGTTCAATCGACTCGTTTCCGTCCGGGGGCGAAAGAGTGAACTCGCCGTCGACGCCGGTGTAGGTGCCGGCGTCCGCGTACGTTTCGTTGTCATCGACTGCGGTGACGGTCAGGTTCATCTCGTCGACGACGGTGTCGTTTTCCGTGACGGTAACGGTCACCGTCTCGTCCTGTGCAACGTCGATTTCGAGCGCTGGCTCGCTGGTCGATTCGTCCGCGGCGACCGCGCCGGGGAAGGCGGCCACGGAGAGGACGACCAGTGCAGCGATTGCGATTGCAACGTGGTTGTGATAACTCATTGCAAGTCACGACAGTTCGAGTTTTGTGAATAAAGCCCGCCGGCGGTTCGGGTTCGTTCGGTCGGTTTTCGAATCAGCGAGACCGTCCAAAAGACGAGTATACTGTTTATTGGGTCCTCTGAGCGTTCGGATTCCGTTCACGCCGAGACGGTCGGTCGCCTCACTCCGCGGCGCGATCAACCAGTGCCGCGGCGTGCTCGCTCGCCCGGTCGCACACCGCACGCTCGTCGAGCGTCTGCACCTCGCGGTCACGCATGAGCACTTGCCCGTCGCAGATCGTGTGTTTCACGTCGGCCGCGGCGGCCGCGTACGCGAGGTGGCTCACGAGGTCGTGGGGCGGCGTCAGATGCGGCGCGTCGAGGTCGATCACGGCGAGATCGGCGGCTGCGCCCGGCTCCAGTCGGCCGGTGTCGAGCCCGATCGCGTCGGCGGTGCCGTGCGTGAGGAACTCGGCGACGGCCTCGGCGGGAACCGCGCTCGCGTCGCCGGTCTCGAGTTTGCCGACCATGGCCGCATCGCGCGCCTCATCAAGCAAGGAGAGGTCGTTGTTCGAAGCCGCGCCGTCGGTGCCGAGGCCGACCGTAACGCCCGCGTCGAGCAGTCGCTGGACCGGTGCCATGCCACTGGCCAGTTTCATGTTCGAGCCTGGACAGTGGATGACGCCCGTCCCGGCCTCCGCGAGCAGTTCGATCTCGCTCTCGTCGACGTGGACGCCGTGTGCGACGAAGTCCTCGGGTTCGAGCATCCCCTTCTCCGCCGCGTACGCGAGCGGTCGCATTCCCCGTTCCTCGACGATCGGCGCGACCTCGTCTGTCGTCTCATTCGCGTGGTAGTGGATCGGCACCCCGATCTCGCGGGCCTTCGGAACGAACTCGTCTAAGTACTCCTCGCCGACCGTCGTCAGCGAGTGGGGCATGAAGGCCGTCGAAATGCGTCCGTCCGCCGCGCCGTCGAGTTCACGAGCGACGTCGATGCTCGTCTGGGCGTCCTCGCGGGCGGCCGCCTCGTCGGCTGCGACGGTGACGACGCCGTGGCCGAGGCGGGCGCGAAGTCCCGCCGTGTCGACCGCAGCCGCGATTTCGGGGACTTCGAAGTACATGTCCGCGAACGCGGTGGTGCCGGACTTGATCATCTCGAGCAGGCCGAGTTCGGCACCGACGCGGATGTCCTCGGGCGTCAGTTCGCCCTCGGCGGGCCAGATGTCCTCCTGGAGCCAGGTGTCGAGCGGTTTGTCGTCGGCGTGGCCACGAAGGAGGGTCATCGCGACGTGTGAGTGACCGTTGACGAAGCCGGGCGTGACGAGCGCGTTCGAGGCGTCGAGGGTCGCATCGCCGGTGCCGGCGAGGTCGTCGCCGAGTTCGAGGATCGTCCCCTCGTCTTGATCGATGAGCACGTCTGCGCGGGCAATCGTGCCGTCCGGGCGAAGGAGTTGTCCGCCGGTAATCGCGAGTGTCGCCATACGCATCGTTTCGCGGTCGGCCGTGTTAGCGTAACGGTTACGAGTGCGCCGCCGCGGTAGTGGCCAGTCGCGTTTGGTCCCGCCGCTTGTGCCCCTTCATTTCCACTGGAACTGGTGTTCCCGTTCGAGAGCACCGCCGGTCCACTCCCGTCGTATTTGAGTGCGAACTCGAGGCGGGTTCCTCTCGTGGCACTCACCGTCTCAGCAGTATCCACGGTAGGCCCTGATCTGCTCGCTGGCTTCGCTCGCCCCGTGGAGGTCGCCTGTCTCGGCCCAAATCTCGACTCCGCTCACTAGTGATCGGTACAGTGAACTCGCGAATCGGTCGGTGGGAGTGCTCTGTCACACCCTTTCTACTCTCACGGCAGCCACTGCCCCTCTCATACGGTCTGCTGTGACGATTTACCGGCGCAACCGCGCCCGTCCTGCGGTTGCGCCGGAAATGACTTACAGCAGTCCGTATCAGTTAGTGTCCTGATTGATCCACCATCCGCGTCCCTTCTTGGCCCACGCCACGTAGGCGACGGCGTACAGCGTGTTCGCCAGTATCCCACCGATGAAGGCGTGCGGGAGGAACGTAAGCCGTATCGGAACGACTACAAGTAGTAGGACCACCGCACAGCAGTACAGGAGGATGACGCCCATCCGGCCATCGGCTCCGATCTCTCGGAACCACTGACCGACGGACGCTGCGAGCTGCGTGTTGGCTCCCGGGCCGAGTACGAAGAGAACCGCGACGAATCCGACAGCGATTGCTCGCCACGATAACGGCTGGTGAAACGGCACGTTCACGAGGAGTAGCACGACTCCAACCCCGATCATGCTGATATCCGTCCGCGTCGGGGACCGGTCCGGGAACCACATCGACGGCCCAACTCGACCGCTCATGTAATGCTGTTCCACCGAGTTGTCAATGTTTCTTCTGATTTTCAATCTCACACGCCGACGCCTCGCGGGGAACCACCACCGAAACCAACGATCCGCACCGCTCGTGACGGCCCCCGCGGTCGGACACCCGGACACAGTCGGCGGATTTATCCCCGATTTCCGTGACGGTACGTGGGTGTCATAGAACGAATATCATACCTACTGCCTTCCCATCGATCGGTCGGTGAAGGGATGTAATGATTGGGACACTTCCTTTTTGGAACCCATCCAGATACCGTCTCTGAGAGAGAATACTTTCCTCAACTAGGAAGATGCTGTTTACTCCTCTCTATCAGCTATTACGGACGATGGACGCCACGCTCACGATGACGGCAACAGCCCCGACGTAGTAAAGGAGAGACAGAAGGGCAAGCCCAAGAAACGCCATACTCACTAGAACAGCTTTCCCACCGCCTTCCGACAGTCCCCATCCCCCAATGAATATTGCACCAACGATACTGTCAGCAACAACTCTCGGATCAAATAACACCTGCTTCGGGAGAGCGTCGACAAAAATCCCGGCGATAATACCCGGAATCATTAGCACTCCCCCGAGAATCAGTTCAGAACGACCTGGGTTGTGCATAGATTACCTTGTCTAATTATTATAGAAATGTTTTCTGCTATGTCATATCTTGTTTGGATTTCTGGGAACCTACTTGATTTGGTGGCCGAACGGTGGTTAATTAATAATTCTATTTCGGGAGGACCACCCGTGACTTATATAGGAGTCTGGCTGTGTGGGTTGTTCTATGTCAGTCTCTGACGGTACTGCTATGACAGACGGCCCCACCGCCAGCCCGACCGCCCGGCGAAACTGGACGGTGCTCGTTCTCGGACTCGCGCTCGCTTCGTTCCTGTCGGCCGCGATAACGGCCGTGACGCAACCTGATAGCAGCCCCGTCATCGGCGCGACCGCGCTCGGGTTCGGCTTCGCGGCACTCGCCGTCGTCTCGCGGACCGCCGTCCCGGGACTGTTCGACGCCCTGAGCGCCGCGTGGGACGAACACCGCCGCGCCACCTGGGCGGCGACCGGCCTCTTCGCGTTCGGCGTCCTCCTCGGTATCGGCCTCCTGCTCGCCGGCGTCAACTTACTCGATCTGCTCGCCGAACTGCTTCAGGAAGGGCTCGCCCCCGACTCCGGGCCGGGGAGCGAACAGGGCCAACTCGAACTCGACCTCACGGCCTCCTTTTTCATCCAGAACAACTCCGTGCCGTTCCTCCTGGCCATCGGCGGCGCGCTCTCGCTCGGCCTGCTCACCGCCTTCATCATGGTCGCCAACGGCATTATCGTCGGTAACGTCGGCGCTGCCGTCGGTGAACTCGTCGGGGTCGAGTTCATCGTCGCGGGATTGGTTCCCCACGGTATTTTTGAACTCCCGGCGCTGTTCATCGCCGCCGGCGTCGGCTTTCGACTCGTGACTCGGTTCGGCGAGCGCGTCCTCGGGTCCCGCGAGGCGTTTCTCACCAGGCCGTATCTCGCTCGGACCGCCGCGCTCGTCGGGTTTGCCTGGCTCTTGCTCGTCCTCGCCGCCGTCGTCGAAGCCTACGTGACGCCGGCGCTGCTCGAGATGCTGTTTGCGGAGCAAGTCCAGCAGCCGGGCCCCGTCCCGACGACGCCGTGACCGGTTCGACCAGCGAAACCCGCCTCGATGAAAAGACAGTTGCCCGCCGATACCGAAGGGAGTGGCAATGCGAATCGCCGTTCCCAACAAGGGCCGCCTGCACGAGCCGACGATCGACCTGTTAGAGCGGGCGGGGCTCCACCTCGAGAACGGTGCGGACCGCCAGCTCTACGCCGATACGGTCGATCCCGACGTGTCCGTGCTCTTCGCCCGCGCGGCCGACATTCCGGAGTACGTCGCCGACGGGGCCGCGGACATGGGAATCACCGGCTACGACCAGGTTCGGGAGGCACAGGTTACGGACGTGGCGGAACTCCTCGACCTCGAGTTCGGTCGCTGTCGGCTCGTCCTCGCCGCGCCCGAAGACGGGTCGATTGCGTCGGTCGACGACCTGGCGGGCGGAACCGTCGCGACCGAGTTCCCGAACGTCACCCGCGAGTTCTTCGCGGAGCGGGGACTCGAGCCGAACGTCGTGGAGGTCACCGGCGCGACGGAGTTAACGCCACACGTCGAGATTTCGGACGCCATCGTCGACATCACGAGCACCGGCACGACGCTGAAGATGAACCGCCTCGGCATCATCGAGGAGGTTCTCTCGAGTTCGGTGCGGCTGTTCGCCCGCGAGGACGTTCGCGAGGAGCCAAAGATTCAGGAGGTGCGGACCGCGCTGGCGTCGGTCAAACAGGCCGAAGGCAAGCGCTACCTGATGATGAACGTGCCCGAGGATCGACTGGACGATGTCCGCGACGTGATCCCCGGATTGGGCGGGCCGACGGTGATGGACATCGCGAACGGCGGCGGCGAGAAGGTCGCCGTCCACGCGGTCGTCGACGAGCGGGCCGTCTTCGAGACGATCACCGACGTGAAACAGGCCGGTGCGAGCGATATTCTGGTGACGGAAATCGAGCGATTGGTCGAGTAAGTCGCGGCGAATCGCGAGTCATACGGACTGCTGTCAGTCATTTCCGGCGCAACCGCAGGGGACGCGGTTGCGCCGGTAAATCGTTACAGCAGACCGTCTCAGTCGATGAACTCGATCGCGTCGCCGAACTCGAGGGGCACCGATCCTTTTCGATAGCCCTCGACGCGGCCGTTCGGACGGGTCCGGTAGACGACGGCTGGCCGGTGGCGAACGTCCGGCTGCTCGCCACGAACCGCCGCCCAGGCGTCGTCGCGGAAACTCGAGCAGTCGACGAACAACACCGCGCCGCCGCCGTGTTCTGCGAGTTGGCCGTTGGTCTTCGTTTCCGCCGTATCACGAACTGCCGCGACCGGCCCGGATGCGGCCCGATTTCCCGGCGGCTGCGGACGAGTCACCTCGACGAGCACGTTCGTCTCCTCGTCCTCCGCCCGGAAATCGAGCGAGTGGCCCGTCGTTACCTCGATTTCGGGCGTGACCGTATAGCCCGCGTCGGCGAGGATTTTGGCGGCGATGAACTCGCCCATCGCGGCGCTCATCCGAACGCGGTCGACGTGGGCGCTGGTGCCGAGTTTTCCCGACATGACGTGTCGATACTCGTCGAGAACGCCGGTCGTGAGAAACTCCTCGAAGAATCGCGTCGTCTCCCGCCGACTCGCGTCGGGAAAGCCCGCGGCGTGCTGGCGGAAGAACGCCCGCGTCGATTCGCGCCCGTCTTTCGACATGAATACCGGCAGAAAGTACCACGAGAGGTGCGGATAGTCTGCGAGCCACGGATCGCCCTCGTGAAGCGTCGCGAGGAGTTCACGCTGGGCCCACCGCGAGACGTGATAGGGAATCTCGTCCCAGCCGTACTTGTCCGTCCGCCACAGCGACGAGGGCGTCTCGGTGTTGCCCATCCAGTAGGCCTCGTCGTCGGTACGCGCAAAGAGGGCGACGTCGTCGTTTTGCATCTCGAAGCGGTGTGTTTCCCAGTCGGCACCGATCTCGAACTGCGGCGTCACTGCACGTGCACCGATATTCGATCGAAGTGGCTGGAGAATCTTCTGTCGAACTCGCTGCTCGCTCCAGGATGTGGGCGAATAGCGAAAGCGAAGCGGCTTTGCCACACTCGTGTTACGGGGCGGCCGTGCATACGTTTTGCGAGACGTTTCAACCGTCCCGACCTCGTGAGTGACTTCGGATATGAACGACCGTTACATTGATATGCGAACCGACCCTACTATGTGCATACTTGCCATGTCAATGGGTGCCTATGACGAAGACGAACACGAGCGCCGCGAACAACAGGCGTCGAGAGTCGATGCCGACTTCGATGACGAACGAACGATATATCACGGCCGCGTAGAGTACGACGCCGGCGAATCCGCCGAGGATCTGTTGGACCAGTTCGAGGAGATCAAGTCGGACTAGTGGCGATCGATCCATCGCCGTTTTCCCATCAATTACGCCCTGAGCCGCGGCTACCCGCTGCACTCCACTGTCGTACTGACTCCTGTACTCCTGCACTCGCGCGTTCACAGAGACATCGCCGAGTTCAGCGACGACCGCACCCGACGGCCCTCGTTCACTCGAGCGCGTCCCAGCCCGGCGTCTCGGGAGCGCCACGGGCTTCCTCGATGTCGACTGCGAGTTCGGCTGGCGGGGTGGCGTCTCCCGGCGTCGACTGCTGGTGGTGGCGGTAGCGCCGGGTCCACTCGCGGATGGCGGGGCCGACCCAGGAGCGCGTCTCCGACTCGCCCGCTGCGGCGTCACCGTCGGTATCGTCGTCATGGCCGTCATCACTGTCATTGCCGGTGTCGCCGTCCATCGCCTCGAGCGCCCGCGCTTTCCCCTGTTCGTAGTGGGATTCGGAGACCGCCAGCGTTCCCGAACTCGAGGCGCTCGCGACCGCGAGACACTCCGCGCGGTCGGCCGGTCGGAGGGTACCGGCCTCGAGACGATCGATAACGCCCTCGAGTTCAGTTGGCTGAGGATGACAGAAGAGTTTCTCACCGATGGCCTGCAAGCCGAGTAGCGGCTCGTCTGCGATTTCGTCGTCGGTGACGCGGTCGTCGACCAGTCGGTCGCCGCCGAAGGCGGCTTCGACGCGTTCGCACTCGGTTTCCTGGTCGAGTTCGAGATTGTGGGCGGGATAGGCCCCGCACTCGGTCGGAAAGTGCTCCTCGTCGTGGATGCGACACTGGAGCGTCGTCGGATCGAGGAAGACGCAGGCTGGGAGCCACGTCGGCTCCGTGCGACCGAAAGGGGTGACGGGTTTCGGCGGTTTTCGGAGGCCGACGAAGAAAACCGGGCGGTCCGCGATCGCGGCGACGGCGTGCCCGTCGATTTCGACCGCTTCGCTCTCGTCGCGGGCGTGCCAGAACCGGGGCGTCATCGCGGCGGCCAGCCCTCGCTCCAGCAAGGTTCGAACCTCCTCGCGGGTGAGCGGCACGAAGTTGGCGTCCGAGTCGAACGGAGGCCGGCTCGTCGCGCCCGCGTCCGAATTGCCGACCCGACCGCGCGGACTTGATTCCGAGAGCCCCGCTTCGGAACTGCCACTGTCGGCATCTGTGCTGCACTCGAGTTCGGTTCCGTTCTCGCTCCCGTCACCGTCGCGCTCGAGAAGTGCTGTCCAGTCCATACAACAGCCCGCACAGCCGTCACAGTGCACCTCCATAGTCGATGGTACCATTGCATGCCGTATAACTCGCCGGCTGCAGGGAGACGGTCAGCGCTCACCTCGCAAGTCGGGGGGAACGACTTTCAGCGCTCGGAACAACCATCGGATATGACACCGAACGCCTGCGACGGCTGCGGGCGACCGGTCACCGTTGCCGGCGGCGTCGCCAACCTCTGGACCTTCGGCGAAAACGACGGCAGCGACGGCTCGGCGATCACGCTCGAACTGCAAGACGGGACGGAACACCTGCTGTGTTTTCCCTGTCTCGACGTCGTTCCCGACAACCCGACCGCCGACGATATCGCTCGGCTCGAACGGGTCGATCACGAGAACTCGCAGGTGGCTCCGGCACGTTCGTCCTCGAACCACCCGTAGCTTTGATCTGAGTACGACCGCGGAGCAGGAAGGGGAGCACGAAGACGCGGTAGAAGCGGACGTGGATCTCGTGAACGTGAGGTACAACGCAACACCCCTCAGTACCGAACGATCCTCGGAAGAGACATGAGTCATCGCCCGCGTTCGCGTTAGCCGGACCGAACGCGAGCCATGGACACGCAAGCCGCCCGTCGTGTGGCGGCAATGGCAACGGGAACGGTCATGTTGCCCGCAACCGTACACGGAAGGGGTGGGATTTGAACGCCACGAGGCATGCTGCCGCCGCGGGCCAGGGACAGTGTCGGCTGGCACCGCGGTGCTCTACCGCTGAGCGACCCTTCCGCACGTCAATCCGAGGACGGAATCCGTATTTGTAATCGGTCAGTTACCCCCGAGTATCCAGCGCCTACCGCCGATTCGATCCGCACTGACGAGTTCACGATCGCTCGCCTGAACTCGGTCACTGCAGCCGAACGGTTCAGCGCGAGCGACGCTCCGTAGCCTTTAGGAGTCGGCCGGTCCGTGAGTCAGACGGTGAATCCCGATCGGCTCTTCGAAGCCTTTCCAGCCCCCAGTTACCGCGGGAACCAGGAGCAGGCCCTCCGCGACATTCGCGATGCCTTCGCGGCCGGCAACGACGTGGTGCTCGTTCGCGCGCCGACCGGCAGCGGCAAGTCCCTTCTGGCCCGTGCCGTCGCCGGCTGTGCCCGGACCGTCGAGGACGCCGACCCGAGCGAGGCCACGGGAGCCTACTACACGACGCCGCAGGTGTCCCAGCTCGACGACGTGGCGGCCGACGACCTGCTCGCCGACCTGAACGTCATTCGAGGGAAATCGAACTACACCTGCATCCTCCCCGAGGAACGCAATACGCCGGTCAACCAGGCACCCTGCGTTCGCGAGCGCGGCTACGACTGCTCGGTCAAACACCGCTGTCCGTACTTTTCGGACCGCGCCATCGCCTCGAACCGGGAAATCGCGGCGATGACGCTCGCGTACTTCATGCAGACCGCCGGCAGCGAGGTCTTTCGCAAGCGCGATGTCGTCGTCATCGACGAAGCCCACGGCCTCGCCGAGTGGGCCGAAATGTACGCGACGATCCAACTCGGCCCACGAACCGTCCCCTTCTGGGACGACCTGCGCGTCCCGCAGATCGACGGCATCGAACGTGCCGTCCGCTACGCCGAAAACCTCGAACAGACCTGTACCCGGCGGAAGGACGACCTCCTCTCCCAGGAGTCGCTGTCGCCACGCGAAGTTCGCGAACGCGACCGCCTGCAGGAACTCATCGGCGAACTCGACTGGTTCGTCTCGGACTACCGCGACCCGCAGAGTCCGACGACGTGGCTGGTCGATCAATCCGAGCCGCACGCGGGCGATACCGGCGACGGAACGGACGACGACACCGACGAGGCGCGGGGCGGTCCCCTGACCATCAAACCGATGAACCCCGAGAAGTACCTCGCACACACCGTCTGGGACCGCGGAAACAAGTTCGCCCTCCTCTCGGCGACCATCCTCAATAAGGCGGCCTTCTGCCGGCAGGTCGGACTCGACCCCGAAGCCGTCGCGCTGGTCGACGTGGGCCACACATTCCCCGTCGAAAACCGGCCGTTGTACGACGTGACGCAGGGGAAGATGACCTACGAGCACCGGGACGAAACGACGCCGGATATCGCCCGCACCATCGTCCGTCTCATGCAGCGCCACCCCGACGAAAAGGGGCTGATTCACGCTCACTCCTACGACATTCAGGGACGGCTCGCCGAACTCCTGTGCGATTTCGGCGTCGGCGACCGCATCCGAGTTCACGATCGCGACGGCCGCGACGCCGACTTAGAGGAGTGGAAGGCAAGCGACGACCCTGATGTCTTTCTCTCGGTGAAGATGGAGGAGGCGCTGGACCTGAAGGGTGACCTCTGTCGCTGGCAGGTCCTCTGCAAAGCGCCGTATCTCAACACCGGCGATTCGCGGGTCGCCCACCGACTCGAAGAGGGCCAGTGGGCCTGGTACTACCGCACCGCGTTACGAACTATCATCCAGGCCTGCGGGCGCGTCGTTCGCGCGCCGGACGACCACGGCGCGACCTACCTCGCGGACTCGAGTCTCCTCGATCTGTTCGACCGCGCTCGCACGGACACACCGGACTGGTTCAGTGCGCAGGTCGATCGTATGACCCGCCCCGACCTCCCGGCGTTCGATCCGCAGGCCGCCCGCGCTGGAAGCGGTACGGGGCGTTCAACAAATGGAGAAACGAACGCGCGTCGTCGCGGCCGTTCCGGGAGCCGACCGCACCGATCAGGCCGGTCGTCGAACTCCGCGACGAGTTCATCGAGTTCATCGAGTTCATCGAACTCGTCGCGTTCGTCGTCGAGTCCGCTCGCCGATGTCTGGGAGACGGACGGTTCGTAATTCGGGTTACTGAGACGGACTGCTGTATTGATTTCTCGGCACACTCGCAGGACGGAGGACGACAGTATGGAGGATGCCGAGCCACAGACGAGTGGGGCTGTCCCGGCACTAACGGTCGTTCGTATGAAAGCCGACGCTCCCTCTCGTGCTACCTATCGCTGCCTGCCAGCGATACGCCCTGCGCTGCCCGGCGCGGACGTCCCATCCCGTCCGTCGTCCGATCGGCGTTTGCGTTCCGTCTTCGAATCCGGCTCGGTACCCGCGCTAAAATGCAGCGAGAACGCCTGCGAACACCGAGGTCACCATGAGGAACGCGAAGACGAGCGCGATGATCTGGTTTCGGTTCATGGTTTCCTTGATTCGCTCCGATCGTATGAATGTCACGTCCGTCGCCGACGTCGCGTTCGTCGTCGCCGACGCTCCCGTAATCGCTCGTCGAGTTGCACTGAACTCGTCTGTATCCGTGTTGTCAACTAATCAAACCCGTTGAAACCACAAAATAGCCAAATCAACGAAAACCGTCACAGACGGGAGCCGTTAGTCCCGTCGGCGCGTCGTCGCACCGAGAACGGCCAGGACGGCTACCAGCACGCCGAGCGTGATGCCACCGGTGAAGCCCGGCAGTCCGTCGCTTCCCTCGTCGTCGCTACCGTTCCCGTCGTCGGTCGTTTCGCCGTCCGTATCGTCGCTTACCCCGCCGTCATCGCCATCGCTCTCTGCATCGCCGTCGCTGTCGTCGCCATCGGTCGTTCCGGCATCGTCATCGTCGCTGGCGCTTCCGTCACCGTCACCGTCGCTGTCGCCCGATTCGTCCGACCCGCCGTCGGCCGCTCCGTCATCTGTTTCGTTACCGCCGTCGCCGTCGGTATCGTCAGTGTTGTCTCCGTTTTCGTCGCCGTTATCACTCGTTCCAGCGCCGCCCCCACCGCTGTTCCCGGAGCTATCGTCGTCACCGCTACTGCCACCGCCACCGCTTGCAGGCGGCGACTCGCCGTCGTCGCCATCGTCTTCGCCACTGATTACCTCGCCGTCACTGTCGCTCACGAGCGAGTCGTCGTCGACGAACTCGAGTTCGTCCAGACCGTCCTCGCCGACGGTAAACGTCACCGTTGCGAGGGTCGGTTCGTCGAGGCTGTCGGCTCCGACGACGGACTCGGTCAGGAAGAGGTGACCGGTGTCGGGGTCGACGTTGTCCTCGGCCATCCCGTCGAGATCCTCGAACGCGAAGTCGGCGACGCTCGTCGCGTCGGGATCGTAGCTCAGGTTCGCCTGAAAGCCGGCGGTATCGGCGGCCGTCGAGGAGATGGCGACGGTGATGGTCTCGTCGGTTTCCTCGAGGACCTCGAGCGTGAGCGTCTCGTCCGCATTGGTCGTAAGCAGTGCGCCCTGGTCGCTGGTCGTGTGGATCGTCGGCTGTGCGTCCGCGCCCGTTTCGGAGACGGGTGTCGCCGCCGTCGCTGCTGTCGCGGCCATCGCTGTCGTCACGAGGACGACGATCAGTGTGAGAACGAACAGTCGTGGCGTCAATCTCGTACGTGTCATTGGATCTGGAAATAATGTGAGTTCTCCGCAGCCTGCGGCCGCGAGGTCGGTCCCAGTACGACCCGCGGATACAGACGGAATCGCCACGTGGCGATTCGATGGTGTGTTTCGTAGACTGTGCCGTCGGTCGCTTACGCGAGTGCTTGGATACCGTGCGTGTTGACGATCTCCTCGAGGATGCTCGTCACGTCGCCGGCATCGACTTCGCCGTTATCGTTCATGTCGGCGAGTTCCTCGTGGAAGGTGCCGTTCGGTTCTTCGCCGCTGAGATACTGCTGGGTGAACGTCGCATCAAGCGTGTTGACCGTCCCGTCGGCGTTCACGTCACCGGGCCAAGCCGACGCGATCGTTCCGTTGACCAGCGTGACGTTGACCTCGCCCGCTTCGTCGTTGAGGTAGGTGTTGTCCTCGTCGAACACGAGGTCGGTTTCGGTATCGCTCTCGGCGATGAACTCAAAGTCGATCTCGGCGAGGGTCGGCATCGCTTCGGTGCTGCTCTGGGCCTGTGCGAGCGAGACCGTGCCGTTCTCGTTGTCGATACTCGTGACCGGGTCCGCGAAGTCGACGCCTTCGACGCCCTCTACCTGCACGACGTCGGGATCGAAGTGGACTTGCGTCTCGTAGCCGGCCACGGCCTCAGCGCTCGTGTTGATCTCGACCGTCGTCGTCTCGCCAATGGATCCCATGTAGTCGCCCTCGCCGAACATGAGGGCGCTCTCCTGCTCGTCGGCACCCGAAACCAGGTACTCGACCGAGTTCGACAGGATCGCGTCGGCGTCCGCCGTGTAGTCACCGCCGGTGACGAAGGCCGTGTATCCCAGGTTCGACGCCAGGATCGTCGAACTCTCGTCGTCGACGGCGAAGCCGGACCCGACCGACTCTCCGGTGACGGTCGTCTCCGCGAGCACGTCGTACTCGGTGCCCTCAAACCAGGTGTGATCGCCGAAGAGCGCGTTGTGGAGGTCGACGGTATCGCCGGCCTCACCGACGCCCTCGAAGATCTCGTGGTCGGCGGTCAGTTCGTATCCGAGCGGTGGCGAGACGAGGTCGTCCTCGAACGTGGATTCCGGCTCGCCGGTCGCTTCGGAGTGGGCCGGAATGCCGTTACTTCCGTCGCCCCACTGATCGAGGTAGACGACGCCGGTGTCGCCCCCTTCGGTTGCGCTGACGAACTCGTCTGCGTTCGCCGTCTCGATGTTCTGCACGACGATCACGTCGTAGCCGTCCATCGCGTCCTCGGACGTCGTCACGACGGGATCGTACATTTCCGGAAGCGAACCGTCGAGCGTGTCGGCGACGGCCTCTCCCTGGGCACCGGCGTCGTCCACGACGGCGACGGGAACGTACTCCTCGAAGACCATCGTCGGACCGGTGCTTACGGTCAGTTCGTCGCCCATGCCGCCGATCGTCTGCTCGAGCGAGAGTTCACCCGCGGTGTCTTCGGTCGTTTCGACGGTGATCGTCAGGTCGCCCGAGATCGGTCCGCCGAGGTCGATCGGTTCGCCGAAGGCGGCTTCCTCACCCTCGACGTACAGCGTCGCGTCTGCGGGGTCGTAGTCGCCCGCGAGGTCGACGGTGACCGTTTCGGCGTTCGCAACGGTTGTCGTCACGTTGATCGCATCGCCGCCTTCGACGCCGTCGGGCTGGCCGTCGGCCAGTTCGGCGTCGAGCGCGTCGGCGAGTTCGAAGTCCTGGACGGTGGTGTTTTCTTCGGTGACGGTCACGTCGGCGCTGGTCGACTCGTAGCCGAAGCCGTCGACGGTGACGGTGTGGGTGCCGGCCGGAGCGACCAGGCTGTACTCACCGTTCGCGTCCGTTTCGGTCTCGAGACCGTCTTCGATGGCGACGGTTGCGCCCTCGATCGGCTCACCGGCGGCGTCCGTGACGGTGCCGTCGATTCCGCTGTCGAGTGCGACCATGTTCGTCGCGGCTGCGACGTCGATGATACCCATGCCGTAGCGGGTGTCGTACTCGTCGTCGGGTTCGTCCCAGTCGGCCGGCTTCCAGGCGGTCTCCTCCATCGCATCGTAGAGCATCTCGCGGTCGGCGTCGCCGCCGGAGGCGGCGATCATCAGCGCGAACGCCCCCGCGTGGTGCGGTGCGGACATCGACGTTCCCGAGTAGGTGTCGTCGTAGCCTCCGCCGGGCACCGAACTCAGCACGTCGACGCCGGGTGCTGCAGCGTTCGGCACCGTGTAGTTGTCGGGCCAGTACTCGGGCGCGTCGGGATAGGCCTCGGCCGTCTCGATCTCTTCACCGCTCGAGAACGAGGCGACGTTGTGCTCCGCGTCAACGGCACCGCTCGCGAAGTTTGGATAGATGTTCCCCGGCACGCCGCTGATGCCGTTGCCGGAGTTGCCGGCGGACGTGACGAGCACGACGCCCGCGTTGCGGGCGTTCTCGGACGGTTCCATCATTTGACTGTCGTAGCCGTCCGCGCCGAGACTCATCGAGACCACGTCGGCGTCGGTGTCGTCGACGGCCCACTCCATCCCGGCGATGATCTGGGCGAACGTGCCGCCGCCGCTGTCGTCGAGCACCTTCCCGTGGTAGAGTTCAGCGTTGGGTGCGACGCCGAAGGCGGGCACGTCGCCGGCCGGATCGTCCGATCCGGAGACCGTGCCGCTCACGTGCGTGCCGTGACCCTGGCCGTCGTTCGGCTCGGAGTCGACGGGCTCGCCGTTGCTATCGAACTCCTGCCAGTTCTCGTCGGCGATATCGATGTCCGGGTGGTCGCCGTCGACGCCGGTGTCGAGCACGGCGACGCCAGCGCCCCCGCCCTGGGTGTCGTGTTCGTCCCAGACCTCGGTCGCGTTGATCATGTCGAGGCCGTACGTGACGTTGGCGCTCTCGTTGGCCGGCGAGTAGCTCTCGTCAGCGTCGGACTGGTTCTCCGGGAGCGACAGCTCGAAGTTCTCGTGAACGCGCTCGCCACCGGTGTACCGAAGCACTTCCTTCGGCGACACTTCGTCCGTGTCGACCTCCAGCAGCGCCGCGTTCGCGATCCAGAAGCTCTCGACGAACTCGACGCCGTCAGTCTCTGCCGCCCAATTCTGGGCTTTCACCTGCGACTTGTCAGCCTGCGATTGCATCATCTCGACGGCATCGGCTGAACTCGTCGCAGCGGCGGTGTCTGCGCTCTCGAACCGGACGATCATCTCGGTCGTGCCGTCCGCTGTGCGGAGCGACTCCTCGATAGCGTCCGCCGATGTTGATTGCGTTGTCTCCGTTGCCCCACTCGATCCGCTGATCCCCGCCATTGCCGGGACCGACGTGATCATGAGGAGGGCAAAGACGACTGCCATACTCCGTATTACCGCTGATTTCGATGTGTGTCGACTCATGTCTCTGTCTGTGTCGCAACGTTTTCTTTTGCGACACAGTCACACTCTAATGAATATTTCGTTAAATGGTAATAACCATTCTCTACGGTAGAAATCGGCCAAAAAGTATATATGTAGTAAGGGTAAACGCGCGCAATAATTCGCGTTACCGACCGTCTACTCTCGTTTTCAGCCGTTCTCCTCGCTCAAGCCACTACTCAGTCTCTGAAAACTCGGGTTTCGGATATGTAATGGTTCTAACTGCACCGCTCAGGGTCAACGGCGAGTCCCACAACGGAAGCGACAGCACGTTCCACAGGACCCTCACTCGACGGTCGCGTCGAGAACGACGTGGTCGACACCGGCGCTGTGGCTCTTGACGCGGCGGTGATCGAGTTCAGTGAGCGTTCGGCCGGCGGCGTCGATGGCGGTTTCGACGCGCTGGATCGGTCGCTCCCAGAGCAGCGTTTCGGGAGTCGCCTCGTGGTAGTGGAGGGTCCCGCCGGGGACGAGGGCGGCGAGGGCGTCGTCGAGGAACGTGTGGGCGGCGGCTGTTCTCGCGGTGAACTCGGGGTCGGATTCGGTTTCAAATTCAGTTTCGAGTTCGTGTTCGGATTCCGCGTTCGCTTCCGCTTCTGCTTCCGTTTCCGTTCCCGTTTTCGGTTCCTCATCTGAACGGCCGCCGCTGCCGTAGTAGCCCATAACGACGCGATCGGCGTCGATCTCGCCGGCCAGGTCGCGACAGTCGGTCATGTAGGCGTCGACGTGCTCGCTCACGTCGTTCAAGAGTGCGTTCTCGACCAAGTAGCGAAACGCGGTCGGGTTGATCTCGGTCGCCGTCACCCGCGCGCCGGCGCGGGCCATCGGCAGCGTGAAGTAGCCGATGCCGGCGAACATGTCGAAGACGTGCTCGTCGGGCGCACAGCGTTCACCCATCCGAACGCGCTCGGCCTGGTTGCCCGGCGAGAACATGACTTCCGTCGGATCGAGACCGTACTTCGTGCCGTGTTCTGCGTGGATCGTCTCCGTATCGCGCTCGCCGGCGAGGTGCCGCGTTCGCGGTTCGCGCATGCGACCCGCCTCGCCTTCGGTGGCGATACCTTCGTCCGCGATCACGCTGTCGGCTTCGCCGTGGAGTTCGAGCAGTGCGTTACCCAACTCCCGTTCTCGCGTTTGCTTTCGGTCGGCCGGAAATCCCTCCGGAATCGAGACCTGGATCACCGAGCCGATGACGGCCCACGAGTTCGGGATCGACTCGAGTGCAGCCTCGCTCCAGCCGCGCTCGGCGAGCAGGTCGGAAAGGTCGGTCGTGCGCGGTTCGGGATCGAGTTGCCGGACGACATCGAGCACGGCAGTCTCAGTGGGCGGCTCGGTGATCGGCAGCGCGATTCTTTCGGCATCGGTCTCGCGCACGCGTCGCGAGTCGTCGTAGACGCCCTCGGCGCGCAGCGATTCGATCGCAGTCTCCGTGCGCGGCTTTTCGACGATGGCGGCGAGCGGCGCGTCGGCGGTCGTTCGACCGAGGACTTCGGCGGCGGCCGGGTCGAGTGCCGATTCGGTTCGCCGTTCTCCGGTGTCGCCGTTCTGCGGGCCGGTGTCGCCGTTCTGCGGGCCGGTGTCGCCGTTCTGCGGGCCGGCGTCGCCGTTCTGCGGGCCGTCGTCAGGAGTGTCGTCCGTCACGTCGGCTCCTCCGTCTCGCCCTCGTCGGGCAGAACGTGCAGTCCGGCGCGGCTCTTCAGGACGGGCACCGTCTCGGCGTCGGGATCGAAGTACTCCGGCCGGGAGACGGTCGTGGCTCGGTACGTTTCCGGATCTAACACTTGGACGGCGTTCTCGTCTTCGACGGTGACGACGGTCGTCTCCGCGGCATCCTCGTGTTCCCCGAGTTTGCGGGCGTCGGGTGAGGCCCCCTCCTCGTAATCGGCCTCGTATCGCTCGCCGGTCGTCACCCGAACACCCTTGAGGTTCCCGTGGGCGCTGCGGACGAGGACCGGCCCCTCGCCGTCGTCATCGAGTTCGATAACGTCGCCCGGCGTGTACGGCGGCAGGCGAACGGCGAAGGTGACGCGGTAGACCTCGTTGCCGTCCTCGTCTTCGGTGACGAGCGTTTCGGCGTCGTTGATCGTGCCACCGAACTCTTCGACCATCTTGTTCGAGATTTTCTTGCCGATCTTGTTGGTCGAGACCTTGATGTTCAGGCCGTCGTCGGTCTCGCCGATTTCGGTGACGAAGGCGTTGCGGTCGCCCGTCGCCTCCATGTCGGCGACGATATCGTGGGCGATTTCCTCCGCACGCTCGGTTTCTTCGCTCGTCGGGGTGCGCCCCTCCGCGCGGATCTGGACGATGCTGGCGTAGTAGTCGCCGGCGATCCGGCCGCAGCGGGTGCAGGTCTGGCGGGCGATCTTGACCGGGACCGTCACCTGCTCTTCGACCGGCGTTCCCCGCACGACACCGGTGAAGAAACAGTGCATTCGGATCGTGTTCTCGTCGACCTGCTCGGGTTCGACCTGCCAGGCCACGTCCTCGACATCGACGTGCACCGAGAGCGCGTCGCTCACCTGTTCGATCGCGATATCGGTGTAGTCCTGCGCCCCCACGTCGACCCAGCGGTTCCCCCGGTGGACCGCCCCGCAGCGGGCGCAAACACGCACGTCGATTCGGTCCGGCGCGTCCACGAAGTCGAACTCGTCGAAATAGCAGGCGTCACAGAGATCGACCTCGCTGCCGGGGCGCAGCGGGTCGGCGGCGTCGGTGGCGTCGGCCTCGTCGGCCGATCGCTCGGGAACAGGGTCCCCACAGCGGGGACAGAACGCGCGAGAATCACTCATTATCACCGATTGGTGGCTGAGAGAGTTAAACGGCGCGCTCTGTACGTGTGGGCGGTCGTCGCTCAGCAAATGTTGTTTCCCTCGCCGCTCGGGTCAACACGACCCCTCCTGTGATACACAGAGGCCGATAAATACAAACGAACTTATAAATGTAGCAAAAGTGAACCATTGATCGATGTCCATCATCGTGGATCCTCGCTCGATGACGATGCTCCCGATTGCCAACGTTGCTATCCCCACAACCCTTATCCTGCTCATTCTACTTGTGGGCGGACTGATTAGTGGGGGTCTACTATTCGGTCTCGTCTATCTCTTCCGTCGGTTCTCTCGCGGATCGGAAGAGCGGACAGGACAGTGACGCGGGAACAGACGCGCCACAGCAAAGCGTGGTATAACGCGCTCAGCCGGTACTACGACGTCCTCATCGATCCATTTCAGGGTCGTCTTCGTCGACGCGGAATCGATTCCCTCCGCGTGTCTCCCGACGACCGCGTTCTCGACGTCGGCTGTGGGACCGGCCGCGGGATCGTCACGTTGCAACACGCTGTCGAATCCGAGGGCCACGTGGTCGGGATCGACGTTGCAGAGCAGATGTGTCAGTTCGCACAGGATCGCCTCGAAACCGAGGATCCGTCCGCGGTTGTCTGTGGCGATGCAGTAGCGTTGCCGTTCGATTCCGACAGTTTCGATGTCGTTCTCGTGAGCTTCACGCTCGAACTGTTCGAAGACGATCACCGGACAACCGTGCTCGGCGAACTCCGTCGCGTACTCGAACCCGGGGGCCGAATCTGTGTCATCAGCCCCTCGGCTACAGTGAGCGATCCCATCCCCCTACTCTACGCGCGACTCAACGAGGTTTTTCCGACGCTGGTCGACAGTCGCCCTTTCGATGTCAGCGGCGTCCTCGCTGAGGCCGGTTTCGAGATCGTTCAGACCCACGTTGAGCGGGTACTCGTCGTCCCGATTGAACTCGTCGTTGCGCGTTGGGGTTCGTGAGACTGACTCTTCGACACCGATTGACTCGTCTCTGCGGCCACGTTCGCACGCGAGATCACGTCCCATATTCAGCAGGACGGACGAACATTACAGTGACCCGGTAGACGTTCACTGGTCGATAAGCAACGCTACGTAACGACTCGACCGACTCAGGTTCATCACCATGACTGAATAAAGAAACCGTATTCCCAACTACTGGTAGTGTCCCGAATTACTCGTCCGTCTCGTCCGTCTCGTCCGTGTCGGTTCGGCGGCGGAGGGCTTCGATTCCCGCCGCGGCACCGACGACGCCCGCACCGGCGGTGAAACCGGGCATACCCTCGCTCTCCTCGTTCGAGTCGGCTTCCGATTCGACGTTTCCTTCGCCCAAGTCGCCGTCTCCGCTTCCGTTTCCGGTTTCGCTTCCGTTCCCGGCCCCGGACGCCGATTCGTTCGCGCCGCCGGTCGACGATTCGCCGGTATCGTTTCCGTCGGTGGAATCGGAGCTATCGGACTCGGTTCCGTTACCGTCCGCCTCTCCGTCGCTTTCGCCGTCGGTCTCGTCTTCGTTCCCTTCCCCGTCGGCAGACTCAGCGTCGCGGTCGTCGCCCTCAGTGCGGATGGCGACCAGCGTCTCGGAACTGGCGTAGATCGTCCCGTCGGTGACCGCGATCGTCGGAATGTCGTCCGTTCCGACGCTCCACTCGACCTCGCCGGTCTCCGAGTCGAAGGCGTACACGCCGTTTTCGTCTTCGGGTGCCTCGCCGGGACCGTACGCCTCCCCGTCAATCGTCAGGCCCGCATAGACGGTGCCGTCGCCGATAGCCAGCGAGGACACCTGATACGTGCTGACCGCCGTGTCCCAGCCCTCTTCGCCGGTTTCTCGGTCGTGTCCCCGAGCGTTGTGCGACTCCAGTGCGTAGAGTCTCTCGTCGGTAATCGCTGCCGGATCGAACGCCGCGCGAGCGCTGCTCACGCGTTGTTCGCCCGTTTCCACGTCGTACAGCGTCGTGTACCCGAGCGGCCACATCGCTTCCGGCTCCGTATCCGCGCTGCCGATCGCCACCACGTCGTCGGTCGCGACGGGGAAACTCGTCTGGCGATGGCTCGGCTTTGCGAACCGACTGTGTTCGTCGTCGCCGACCGGTTCGTCGAGACGCCAGCGCTCGGTTCCGTCCGCGAGTTCACGTGCGAACGCCCGGGACTCGCTGACCGCGACCGCGGCGTCGCCGCCGACGGCGACGGGTTGCTCGTACAGCGGGTCGCCGTCGGGTGTGAACTCCCAGGCGAGTTCGCGTTCGGCGGCGTCGAGCGCGTACAGCGTTCCGTCGCCGACGGTGAGGACGCGGCCGTCTGCGACGACGGGCGAGGCGATGTCCTCGTCGTAGCCCAGGTCGTGCTGACAGCAGAGGTCGCCGTTTGCGGCGTCGATCACCGTGAGGCGCTCGCCGCCGACGTAGACGGTGTCGTCCGCGACGGCGGGTGTACCGCTCGCGCCGATGGCGTCCGTCCGCCATTCGACCGAGCCGTCGGCCGCGTCGAGGGCGTGGACCTCGCCGTTGGTCGTCAGGTAGACGGTGCCGTCGACGACCGCCGCCGGACCGGCCTGGTCGTACTCCCAGGCGACGGTGACCGGTGTCTCGGGCGCATCGTCTGCCGAGACGACCGGGTTGTTGCCCGCATTCCCGCCGATCGACGACCAGCCGCGCGATTCAGCCGCCGATCCGTCGATCCCGTTCACTCCGGTTCCGGATCCGGTGGTATCAGCAACTGTACTGCCAGTTGCGAGTGCGCCGCCGGTCATCGCGAGTCCGGCGTACTTCAGGACGTTCCGCCGATCATGTTCGACCATACGGGCCATGCTCGGACGGGTCGCCCCTTTTCTATCCGATTGATAGTACTGTTTCTCTCCCCGAACAGTCGGTGGCTTCCGTTCGTGCAGGCACAAGAGTTGTCGACCGACGGTTGCAGTACACTCCACTGCGACGCCCCCTCTTTCCTTTTGGTGGGAATTTCTGAAATCACGTCTCACAGCGTGAGAACTCGACACGAAACGAGGGGGTCCGACGAGTTCACGTGCGGCGTCAGTCGCTCGTCAGACGGCAGTCGAATGCGTCCGGATCGAACGGCCCCCGTCGCTGGGTTTCCATGCGAAACGAAGGGGTTGCAGCGGCGGTCTGTTTCTCGCTTCTATCAGTGACACGTTCGGTTCGACTCGACCGACGAACCGCCCACCACGGTCATGATACTTATTTCCTCAGGGCCCCTAGGGGAGGTTATGAACTGGCAGTCGGATTGGGGGCTTCGGGCTCGAATGTTTTTGACGATGTTCCTGCTATTTGCACTGTACATCGTCTTCGCCGGCGTACTCACGCTGTACATCGGCGGTGGACTGTGGATGATCGCGCTGCTGTTCGGCGGCTTCTCGCTCGTCCAGTACTACTTCAGCGACACGCTCACCCTCCGGACCATGGGCGCGAAGAAGGTCTCGGCCGACGAGTACCCGCAACTCCACGGCTCGATCGAACGCCTCTCCCAACAGGCCGACCTCCCCAAACCGTCGGTCGCCGTCGTCGACTCGAACGTCCCGAACGCCTTCGCGACCGGTCGCAACCAGCGCAACGCCGCCGTCGCCGTCACGACCGGACTCCTGAACACCCTCGACCGCGACGAACTCGACGGCGTCCTCGCACACGAACTCGCCCACGTGAAAAACCGGGACATGATGGTCATGACCATCGCCTCGTTCCTCTCGACCATCGCGTTCATGATCGTCCGCTGGGGCGCGTTCTTCGGCGGCGGCCGCGGCCGCGGCGGCGACCGCGGCGGTGGCGGCATTCTCGTCGCCATCCTCGTCTCGCTCGTCGTCTGGGTCGTCAGCTACCTGCTCATCCGCGCGCTCTCGCGCTACCGCGAGTTCGCCGCCGACCGCGGCGCTGCGGCGATTACCGGCAACCCGTCCGCCCTTGCCTCTGCACTCCTGAAAATCTCGGGCGAGGTCGATAACGTCCCCGATAAGGACCTGCGCGAGGAAGCCGAGATGAACGCTTTCTTCATCATCCCGCTGAAGTCCGGCATCGTCGGTCGCCTGTTCAGCACCCACCCCTCGACGGAACGCCGTGTCGAACAGTTGCGCGATCTCGAACGAACGGTTGCAACGGCGTAACTGTAGCTGTAACCGTAACCGTAACCGATTCGAGTTAAATCACGACCCGGCTGGCGCGCCTGCCGTGCGCTCCCCGTTGCCCGTTCGAAGCGCTTTTGACGGCCCCGATAAAAGTAGCAGTAATGCTCGAGCGTGAGCGTCTCATCGAACTGGTCGTTGCCGTCTCCGCCGTTTTGCTATTGCTCGGTACGATGATCGCCATCGGAATGATGTACGGCGGTGATGATGGGACTCTCTCTCCCAGCGGCGCACAGTTGCTCGTCGGTGCAATCGTCGGCTTTATTCTCGTGATTACGTCAGCGGGATTCGGCGTCGCCTACATGCTGAACGACCCCGAGGACGGCGATGACGACAACGACTTCGAGACGCAGAACGCTATTTAAGTACGAGCGGTGGTGGCCGGCCGCTCTCAGTCGCTGTTGACCGTTCCACTCTCCTCGCTTCTCTCCTCTCGTTTCCCGTTCCCGTCGGCGTCCGTCTCCGCGTCCCCTTCGCGCCAGTCCTCGAGTTCATCCTCGTCGGCTTCATCGATCCGTTCCTCGTAGTAGGCCATCGGATGGGGAATGCGCTCGCAGAGGTCGTCTTTGTTCACGCAGTCGCCGTAGGACTGCATCGTCGCACACGACGGCGGCGAGTACTCCGTCGGCGACGTTTCGCCGCGGATGTGATCGGTCTGATAGCGGGTCATTTCCTCGCCGAACGACGAGTTCACGCGATAGAGGTCAACGATCTCGTCGGTCGTCATCCCGATGCTCGACAGGAAGGCCGTAATCGCAAACCGCGAGTGGTGAGGCAGGTGCTCGCCCTTCTGGATTTGATCCAACAGCGCCTGCATACACGGCGGGAAGAGTTCGGGAACGACGGTGTCGATATCGCGCGTGAGATCGAGATCGGCGAGGACGTCCCGGACGGCGGCGACGTCGTCTTCGAGCCCTGTCGCGACCGGGTCGGGAACCTCGAAAGGAAGGCCCTCCTCGATTCGGTCGCGGATGGCCTCCCGCAACAGCACGAGGAGGTCGTCTCGCGCGACCGGGACCTCGCCGTTCGTCAGCGGCTGGTTGACCAGCCCCCACTCGTCGTCCCAGAGGTCCGCAGCCAGCGGGAGGTAGGTGCCGACATCGATCCTGAACTCGTCGACATCGTCGATGTCGTCGCCGCCGTCGATGTCGCCGGTCGCAGCTGCGGTCCCAGCCCCGCGGGAAGTACTTGCGGGTGCGGGAGTCACTGTCTCCTGTAAATTGAACTCCTCAAGGAGGGTCTCGAGTTCGAGGCCGGTCGACTCGACGCTTTTGAGTTCGGTCGTCGATTCGAGGTCGGCGGTAAACCGCTCGTGAGCGGTGGCCGCCTCGGCGCGAGCGTACTTGCGGACGAGGACGCGTTCGTCGACCATCGAGACGAGGACGCGAGCGACGGGGTAAGAGAGCAGTTCGGTGCGGGGATCGCGGTGTGGCTCGCCGATCTCGCCGTCTTCGAGCGCGGTAATCACGCGTTTCCGTGCGCGCTCGACGACTGCTCGCTCCTGCTCGACGACGGTTGCTAAATCGACCGTCTCCGTCGCCACGGTTTCGCGGGCGGCTTCGAGAAACGGGTATCGAGCGTGCAGTCGCTGCATCGGTAATTGAAAGCTACTCTGACGGATTAAGTCCACTGATTGTCGATCGAGTGCGATAGTGTCGATAACATAGTATTACCCCGCTACCCCTCGATCGAGTCGGTTCTCGCCCGTTGGTCCACCGTCGCTTCGTCGGGTGATCGCACGGGTCGGAACGGGAGGCTCGATTTCAAGAGGGGCCGGAACGTTGTGTCGAGCATGCCACGGGCGATGCGGGACGGCGTGTCGATCTACTACGAGTTCGACGACCGCGACGAACGCGAGCCGACCGACGAGAGTCACGCGATCGAAACCCCGATCGTCTTTCTGCAGGATATCGGCTACGGGCGGTGGCTGTGGCGCTGGCAGCGCGAGGCCGTTGCCCGCGAGTTCGGCGCGCCCGTGATCGCGCCGGACATGCGGGGGACCGGCCGCTCGGACGCCGGACTTCCACCGCTCGTTCCGCGACTTCCGGGTCGCATTCGGTCGCCGCTCCTTCGAAAGCCGGCCGGCTACTCGGTCGATGGATTGGCGGCCGATCTCGAAACAGTTCTCGACGATGCCGGGGTTCGAAGCGCGCATCTCGTCGGGATTGGTCTCGGCGGGATGGTCGCCCAGCAGTACGCGATCCAGCACGACCGCGCGGCGTCGCTGACGCTGTGTGCGACAACCCACGGCGGTCCGGACGCGATGGCGATTCCCGCGGATATCCCCGGTCGGCTGCTCGAAACGCCCTCGGGCGCGAACGAACGGGAAACGCTCCGTCACCGGATGCGTCCCGTCTTTGGCGAGTCGTTCACCAACCGGAACCCGCACCTGATGGACCGAATCATCGAGTGGCGACGCGAGCAAGACGCAACCGACCCGGCGATCGAAGCCCAACTCGGGGCGGCCCTCGCGTTCGACGCCAGCGCTGAACTCGATCGCGTTCGCGTTCCGACGCTGGTGATCCACGGGACCGACGACGCGGTGGTTCCGTCGTCGAACGCGCGACTGCTCGAGGAGGCGATTCCCGATGCCCGACTCGAACTGATCGAGGGTGGCTCACACTTGGCGTGTATCGAACGGGCGGACGCCGTCTCCGACGCGCTGGTGTCGTTTCTCGGCGAACGGGATACTGGAACTGGAACTGGAACTGGAACGCGGAACCGTTCACGGACCCGCGCTCAGACCAACACCGATACCTAAGCCGTCGTTGTATTCGTCGACGTAGTCGCTCGCGTTATTCTGAGTTTGCCATCGCTTCGCAGCCCGATATCGAAGCCGGCGTACGTGAACCAGAGTTCTTGGACGCCACGGTCGTCGTCCCGTGCCGCGCGATCGAGCAGTGCATCGAGTGCATCGGGGTCGATAACGCGTGCGAGTGCCGGAAGATCGACCGGCGTCGAGTCGGTGAGGGCGGCGACGGTGATAATTACCGTTTCGCTTGCACAGTCGGTAGTCGGATCGAACGTGGTTGTATAGTCGAGATCGTCCAGCGACGAACTGGCGTGTCTGTGCGGTTCATCCGCGATATCGGTATCTGCAGCGATCGCGCTATCTGGCGAGTCATCGTTGGAGGGCATACTCCGGTCCTCCAGTAGTGGCCACGTAATGACTGTCCTGTCGCTGTGCAGGCTTTATTTCCGACCCGTGAGAGCGTTCGACACCTAACACGTTTCGTCAAAACTGGCAAGATGCAGTCGAGGAAAGAAAGGCGTTGTATTCCCACCACACGGCCGACCGGCGTGAATTCGTTGCAGTTCAGCAGTCTGGGGCAGATTCAGTCGCTTTGAATCCGTGGCGCGAGCATGTACGTGACCTGTCCCTGGCCCTCCGCAAACCCGAAGTAAATCTTCACGGGGAACTCCTCGCCGAGGTGGAGCGTGACCTCGGTGTTCGAGGGGATCGCCTTGTTCATGTCCTTCAGGTAGTCCAGACTGAAAAGCGAGCGAGCGGGACCGGCCTGCAGATCGATCAGATCTTCCTGGGTGAGTTCGAGGTGAACGTCGTCGGTGTCGCCCTCCGCATTGACGTAGAACGCGTCGTCGCCTTCGTCGACGCCGAGTGCGATGTGGTCCGAAACCATATCTGCGGCGGTAACCGAGCGGTTGACGTCCTTGCCCTCGAGGACGACCTCGGCGGGAAGGTCCAGATCCGGAATGTCCGGCTCCTGCCGGATGCTATCGGGGTCGATGAGCGCGAGCGTGTACTCGAGCCCGTCGATCTGGATGTGGAGCTTGCGGGTCTCCTCGTCGAGTTCGAACTGGATGAGCTGGCCGGATTCGGCCATCCCTGCGATGTCCTCGAGTCGGGAGAGGTCGACGCCGATCAGCCCGCCGTCGGCTTCGTAGGATTCGAAGGCAGCCGCGTCGAGCGAGAGGTCGACCATCCCGACGTTGGCGGGGTCGACGGCTCGGATCTCGAGTCCGTCTTCCTCCAGGTGGATCTTACACTCGTCGACCAGCACGCTGATCGAATCGAGCGCGCTGGTGAGCGTTTCCGCGCTCACGATGGCCTTGAACATATGCGTCGGGGTACGAACGGTTGGCATAAAAAGGCACCCTTTGCGATCGGTCTTCGGAGGCTACTCGTGTAGTCGATCGTCCTCCCGTCGGTCCCGATATCTACCCGACCGTCTCGATTCTTTCTGCCGTGGTGTGCAGGCACGAGTGGCTTCCCGCCGCCGACGCTACGCCCAGCCATGTGCCCCACGTTCACCGCCGACGATGCCGGTAAGACGGTCGAAAGTGCAAACGGTGCCCTTCTCGGTGTCGTCGTCTCCGTCGAGCCGGAAACCGTGTATGTCGACCCCGATCCCGGCGTTACCGATTCGATCAAAGCGACGCTCAACTGGGGCGACCAGACCGAGGAGCCCGTGGCGCTCACCGACGACGCCGTCACCGAGATCACTGACGAGACGATTCGACTCGATGCGGCATTCCCCGAGGAGAGTCTCAGGAGCGACGAGCAACAGGAGGACGGACGAGCAGCCGCCGAGCGCCGATCAGACCGGCGCGATACGGACTACACCCCCGGCGAACCAGTCTCCGGAACCAGCACCGAATCCGAAACCGGCGTCGACGGAACCGAAGAAGGCCCCGGATCGACGGCACGCGACCACTCGGAGCCGATGCGCGATGACGAGTTCTACGATGATCTCGAGGACGAACCCCGGATCGACCCGGACGAGCAACTGGACGAGACGGAATCGTCCGCCGACACCGCAGCCGACGAAATGGACGCGATCGAAGAAGAAGCAGGGCGCGGACTCGAGGTCGATCCCTCCGAACTGACCGGCCGCGATCCCGACGCTGAACTCGACCCGGACGAGGATGTCGGCCAACGCACGGACGCCGAAGTCGAGCCCGAGATGGAACTCGATGAGCGCTCGGATGCTGAACTCGCCCCCGGGAACATCGACGAACGCCGACGGGATGACGCGGCCGTCGACCCAGAGCGGATCGATTCCGAGGTCGGGGACGGTTTGGACGTCGACGAGGAGGCCGATCTCGAGGAACGAGAGCGCGTCGAGGACGCGGATTTGAGCGCCGAACGCGCCGGTGACGACGCCGATACCGATACCGACGCAGCAGACGGCGACTCGGAGTCCCGATAATGCGCCTCGTTGGACGTCTCCGCAAGCCCCGATAACGCGCCTCGTTGGACGTCTCCACAAGCCCCGACAGCTTCTTGAAACTTCGCGCGCACAACGCGTGACTCCGCTTCGCGACACCTATCCGTCTTCGCCGTGTACCACAGCCAACTGACTATCCGAGCATGGCACGAAAGGACCACTACTACAACAAGGCAAAGCAGGAAGGCTACCGGAGCCGAGCCGCCTACAAGCTCAAGCAACTCGACGAACTCGAGAACGTCCTCTCGCGCGGCGATACCGTCGTCGACCTCGGTGCCGCGCCCGGCGGTTGGCTCGAAGTCGCCGCCGAAGCCGTCGGCCCCGACGGGCAGGTGATCGGCGTCGACCTTCAGCGCATCAAAGACATCGAGGGCCACGACACCATCGAAACCATCCGCGGGGACATGACCGAGGAACGAACGCGCGACCGGGTCATCGACGCCGCCGGCGGCGAGGTCGATGCTGTGCTGTCCGACATGGCACCCAACATGTCCGGCGAGTACTCGCTCGATCAGGCCCGCTCGCTCCACCTCGCGCGCCAGGCCTTCGAAACCGCACTCGAACTCCTCGACACCGACGGCGACTTCGTCGTGAAGATCTTCGAAGGCCCCGACGTCGATGAGTTCAGAGCGGACGTCGAGGCGGAGTTCCAGTACGTTCGCGCCACGAGTCCGAAGGCCTCACGGGACGAATCCTCCGAACTCTTCTTTATCGGAAAAGGACGGCTCACCGCACCGGTGCGACCGGGCGATGAACTCGAGGTCGAGATCACCGATGTCGGGAGCGAGGGTGACGGTATCGCATCGGTCGATGGCTACAGGCTGTTCGTTCCGGCGACGGAGACGGGAGATGTTGTGACGGTGCGAGTCGAGGACGTGAAGCCGAATTTCGGCTTCGCACAACGGATCGATCGAGACTGAGCGGTCCGTGGTGTAACGACCTGTTGTTGTTCGGTTGTATTTCCGGGTACAGACGGGCTTATTCGTCGGAGTCGAGTCGATCGTGTCGGTCGTCGATTTCGTCGAGAATGTCGAGCGTTTTTCGGATCGAGGCCCGGATCGCATCGCTTCGGTTGACGAACTTGCCGTCGTCGCCAACGTGGTCGTCTAAGTCCTCGAGTAGTTCCTGCGGGATTTCGACGCTGATCTTTGGCATCGTAGGGACGCGTTCGCATGCCTCCCATCTTAAGCCGTCGGACGAGTTCGCTACGTGGTCGGGTCGGGTTGGGGTCCGGAGCCGGTATCGGTGCCGGTGTCGCCTTCAGTAGCGGCGGCGTCTGCGTCGTTTTGTTCGCCACTACCACCGCCACCGCTACCACCAAATAGCCGCCCGCCGCCGGTGAGGATATACAGGACGCCGAGGCCGAGCATGTAGGTCAGAGCGATCGGGATGGCGACCATCAGCATGGTGAGAACGCCCTTCGGACTGGCGATTGCCGCGACGGTGAAGATGCCGACGACGGCCGGTCGCCAGCGTCGGAGCATCGTCCGGTAGTTGATGATGCCGCCGACGTGGAACAGCGCCATCGTGACGATGATGTTGAACAGGAAACCGATGCCGAGAGTCGTGAAGATGACCATCCAGAAGAAGCTACTGATCCGGTAGGAGACGACCATTCCGTTGGCGATCGCGTCGGAGACGAGATAGGAGATGACCGCCGGTGCGACCCAGAAAAAGCCGAGGTAGGTTCCGAACGCGAACCCGCCCAGTAGCGAGCCGCCCCAGACGACGAAGATGCGGCGGTCGCCCCGGACCAGCCCGCGCTCTTTCATCGCGGGCCAGCCGTAGTACAGCACCAGCGGGAGCGAGGCGATGATCCCCGCGATGACGCTCACTTTGACCTCGAAGATGAGCACTTCGACGGGGTGGAGCGCGATGACGATGTCCATCTCGGTGATGAGTTCCTGGAGCGTCATCCCGGCGGGGTCGACCCCGTTACGGACGGCCACCTCGTGGAGGATCGATTCGGGAACGCGATGGAGGAACGTCGTGAGAATCTGGCCGATCCCACCCTGGTAAAGCCAGAAGAAGGTTCCGCCCATGACGAGCATAAACACGCCGACGATGCGGAACATCTTCGAGGTGAGACTGTTGAGGATGAAGGCGATGTCGTAGGCGTAGCCACCGATGTCGTCCTCAGTCGTCTCTTCCTCGGTGAAGGGATCGAGCATTCCGGCGGCCGTACCCGCGAGGAAGCTGCCTTCCTCCTCCTCGGTAGCGCCACCGTCATCGGTCTGGGTGAGCGCTGCACTCTCGCCGTCGCCGGTTGTGCCGTCCTCGGCCTGTTGGTCTTGCAGCGAGTCGAACCGGTTCAAGATCGCCTGGGCTTTCTCCCGGTTGTCGTCGTACATCGCCTGTCGAGAAACCTCGAGCGCCTGTTCCTCTTTCATCTGGAGGAAGACGGACGCTGGCACTTCCTCCACGTCCTCGGCGGTGAGCATCTCGAAGTCGACGTCGTCGGGCGATTCGGCCGTTCGAATGGCTCCCTCCCGCGGGTAGATCGGTGCCTGGAGCACTTTGATCGTATAGGCGAACAGGATGAGCACGCCGACGCCTGCAGCGATGGTAAGCCCAACAGCGGCCTCACCGAGGAGTCCGTGCTCGGCAGCGAGCGATTCGAGTCCGAACGGGCCCTCGGGACCGGGTTGCAGCCACGCCGGCAGGCTGGGGTAGACCGCTTCCCCGAGGTAGTCGAATCCACCCTGATTAACGAACGCGCCGGTTCCGATGGCGACAACAGCCAGAACGCCGACGAATCGGAGGACGACCCGTTTCATATGATCGGTCCCGGTCCCGTCGCTCTCGGCCGCACCGCGTCGGCGGATGTTTGCAACTACCTTTGCGAGGCTGAGACTGATGATGTAGAGCCCGACCATCGGCGTCGCCCACATGATCTGCGTGAACGGATCCGGCGGCGAGAACAGCGCGCCGAAGATGGTGATCCCGACGATCGCGTGCCGCCACTTGTCCCGGAACGTCTCGTAGGGGACGATCTCGGTGTACGAGAGGACACCCATAAACAGCGGCAACTGGGCCGCCAGCCCGAACGAGAGCGTCAACAGCGCGATGAACTCGGTGAACTCGGTGATCCCGAAGCTCGGTTTGACGTGGGCGCTGACGGCGTTTCCGGCGAGAAAGTCGAACGTGTACGGAAAGAACACCGCATAGGCGTAGACGACCCCGAGGCAGAACAACGTGATCGCGGTCAGGACGAAGCCCGCGATATAGCTTCGAGAGATGGGTACGATGGTGTCGTAGCCGCGTTTGCGCAACTTATTCCTCGAGAAGTACAGTAACGCGGGAACCGCCACGACGATACCGACGAGCATCCCGATCTTGGCCTGCAAGAGAATAACCTCGAACGGAGTCCGCGTAATAAGCTCCGTCGAATCGGCGATGTACGGCGACATTTCCGCCTTTGCAGTCTGTTTGAGAAAGTCCCAGATGAAGACGCGCAACGCGTAGAACGAGCCGATAAAGCCGATAACGAAGACGATAAACACCTTCTGAAGGTGTGTCTGCACGCTCGAGAGCATCGCACCAAGAGTTTCGCGCCCGGTATTGATCGCACGGGCGGTATCCTCGTCGACGGCAGAACTCATTTACTACCATGGGTAACTGACATCCAGTTATCAACCTTTCGAGTCTCCTACCGCGCATCGTGCTCGTTCACCGGATTCGACGGCGACCGGCGCGAACGAACGCGTCGATCGGTACCGTGACCCAGTGCGCACAAGAAAAAGGCCTATAACTGCCCGCCTATCTATATCCCGATAGATGCCGGACGAGTCGGCGGAGACGGGGAACAGTGCGGACCCCGACGAACCACGTGAAGACGGCGGGTCCGACGAGGAGCACTCGCCATCGGAAGCGTCGCCTTCGAGTTCACCCGAGGCGTCGACCGGGACCGATGCCAATCCACCGGTTGAAACCGACGGTGAGGGAGTCGTCGGTGGTGGCCACGACTCGGGGACCGGGACCGGAAGCCCCGAGTACCCCGATCCGGACGACGATGTCGGTGGAATCTCGACGCCCCCGGACGACGAGGAAATGCCGCTTGCGGACCACATCGAGGAGATGGTGCTTCGGTTTGCCGTGGTCTTGCTCTTCGGTTCTGCGGGGACGGCGATCGGGCTACTGGGTGCCTCGTGGGCGATCGAGCACATCTGGTACAACGTGTTCCCGTACGCGGCAGAGGAGGTGCCCTTACCACATATTTACCAGCCGCTCGAACTGTGGTTAACACGAATCAAGGTTTCGACGCTGCTCGGGATCATGGTGGCGCTGCCGATGTTCGTCTACCAGTGTTATCGCTTTATGAAACCGGGGCTGTATCCGCACGAGCGCAAGTACTACCTCGCGGCTGTCCCGACGAGCGTGGTTCTTGCCGGCGTCGGGATGTTGTTCTCCTACGTGCTGGTGTTGCCGGTGCTCTTCGAGTACTTCACGTTCTACGCGGAAGGCAGCGCAGAGATCGCTTATGCACTCGGTGATACGTTCGACCTGATAATCACGCTGATCGGCTTTCTCGCCGTCGTCTTCCAGATTCCCCTCTTTATAATGCTCGCGATTATGATGGGTGTGACGACCCGTCGCTGGCTCGTCAATAAGCGGCTGTACTTCTGGGCGGCCTTCTTCGGACTGGCGTTCATGTTCACGTTCGACCCGACGGGGATGGCCCCCATTATCGTCGGGATCACGATGATCCTCCTGTTCGAGGGAACGCTGTTCATCCTGAAGTGGGTCGGAACCGAGTGAGACCGGTCCGTCCTCCCGTTTTCCGTCTTTCAGTCGACGTTTAGTCGCGTCTACGCGACGGCTTCTCTCCGCTTTTCTCGCCAGCGCATGCGCCCGCTGGTGCCCGTTCGGGCAGTCATCGGCAGCCTTCGTCTGGTACTACTCCTTATATTCTTGGTATCCGTTCTTATATCGATGGATGCGCATTCTATGGCTCTAAAATCAATCGTTTGTAAACGAATACCGTTTAGGTGTTGTGTCTGTACTCTCTTTCCGTACCTATGTGCGAGATTGTGAACCAAACCGGGTACTCCGCGTCACCGCTTTTAGGACGCGGACGAACACCCCATCGCCCCGCGAGGTGGGCGGCGTGACCGACCCGGTTCCAACCACCTGTATGCGCTGTGCCGTCGGCTGTGGACACGTCCAGCAACCGGTCGAACAGGGCTACGGCCTCGATATCGTCCGCGGCGATCCGGCCCATCCGGTCAACCGCGGCCTCGCCTGCCAGCGCGGCATCCGCGAGACCGCCGACCCCGACGGCGAGTGGCTCACCCGCCCGCTCGTCCGCCGCGACGGCGAACTCGTGCCGACCACCTGGGAGACCGCCCTCGAACACGCGACGGCCGGACTCGGCCGAGCGCTCGAAAACGCCAGCACCAGCGTCGCGGTCCTCGGCAGCGGCCAACAGACCAACGAAGCCGCCTACGCGCTCGGAAAACTCGCCCGCGGCGGCTTCGGAACCCGGTACTACGACGCCAACACGACCCTGTGTATGGCCTCGGCTGTCACCGCCTACTACGACGCCTTCGGCAGTGACGCGCCGCCGCCGACATACGACGATATCCCGGCAGCACGGACACACCTCGTCTGGGGTGCAAACCCCGCCGTTGCGCATCCGGTTCTGTTTCGCTGGATTCAGCAATCGGCCGGCGAGGACGACTCCGAACTGCTCGTCGTCGACCCAGTCGCGAGCGAGACGACCGACGGTGCCGACTGCCACGTCGCACCCGACCCCGGCGGCGATCTCGCCCTCGCTCGCGCGGTTCTCGCGCGACTCGTCGAAACTGATCGCCTCGACGACGAGTTCATCGCGAGGGCGACGGCGGGATTCGAGGAGCTCCGCGAGCGCCTTCCCGATGTGTCCGCAGCCGCCGAGCGCGCGGGCGTCTCGACGGCCGACGTGGATCGACTTGCGGCGGCCTTCGACGCGTCGACGCTCGTCTACTGGGGGATGGGCGTCAACCAGAGCGTCAACGGTACCGCGACGGCGGGCGCACTGATCGATTGCTGTCTCGCGACGGGCAATCTCCGGCCCGGCTCGGGCCCGTTCTCGCTCACCGGCCAGGCGAACTCGATGGGGACGCGCGTGTGCTCGTCGAAAGGAACCTGGCCCGGCCACCGGCCGTTCGACGCGCCCGAACACCGCGAGTTCGTCGCCGACGCCTGGGACGTTCCGCTCTCGCGACTTCCGGACGACCCCGGACCGGGACCGGTCGGCATCGCCGATGCGATCGGCGAGGACGTATCGGCCGTTTACGCCGTCGCGACGAACCCCGCCGCGGGGATGCCCGACGCGACGGGCGTTCGCGAGCGGCTTGCGGAGACGTTCCTCGTCGTCCAGGACGCCTTCCGCAGCGAGACGGTCGAACTCGCGGACGTCGTGTTGCCGGCGGCGACCTGGGGCGAGTCCGAGGGAACGACGATGAACATGGAACGGACCGTCTCCCGCGTCCGCGCCGCGACGGAGACGCCCGCCGGCGTCAAATCCGATCTCGACCTGATCGGCACGCTCGCGTCGCGACTCGCGCCCGACCTGTTCGACGAGCCGCCGACGCCCGAGACGGTCTTCGACGAACTCGCGGCGCTGACCGCGGGAACCGACGCCGATCTCTCGGGGATCAGCTACGAGCGCCTCGAGCGAGACGTGGCGGTCCGCTGGCCTGCGCCCGAGCCGGACGCGGCGGGTGGCTATCGGTACTACGAATCCGAGTTGCCGGACGATGATCGGGACGGTGCCGCGGAATCGTGGTCGTTCCCGACGCCGTCGGGACGCGCACGGTTTTCGGCTGGCCGGGCCGCTCCCGCTCCCGAGCCGCCCAACGAGGAATTCCCGCTCACGCTGACGACGGGCCGGCAGCCCGACGCGTACAACACCGGCGTTCGAACCCGCCCGTCCGACGCGGACGCCCCCGTCGCCCGCGTCAGTCCCGCGACGGCGCTCGCGTTTGCGACTGAACTCGGGGACGAGGAACGGGGATCGCCGGAAGCCGACGCGCCCCTCTCCGCTCAGGATGGCCGCGTCGTCTCGCGGCGTGCATCGGTCCACGTCAGACTCGAGTCCGACGAGTCGATTCCCGACGGCGTCGTCTGGCTTCCTATTCATCACCCGGCGGTCAACGACCTCACGCTACCGGTCGTCGATCCGCGCTCGAAAGAACCCCACTTCAAGCAGTGTGCGGTGCGACTCGAACCGGTGCGCACTCGCGAGAACAGGCCGGTTGCGACGCCGAGTTCACGATAGCGATCGTCCGTTACTGCGGGCCGGTTTTCGAAGGGGATGTGTCTCCACCGTCGCTTCCGAACTGACCGTTCTCGTGAGCGGATCTTCCCGTCAATAGCTGCCGTGTTCTCCGCCGAACGAGGCGTCTTCGCCAAGTGGTGCGTGCTGCCCAATCCCAAAAGAGTGGGCCATTTCCTTCGGATATACACCCTAATACAGACCATATTCGATTGAACATCTGAGCTATTCGATTAAACAGAGTGAAAAACAGATGTATGTCAACGATTAGCATTATATTCCACACTATCGTGTCGTTCTACCGTGACTCGAAATATGTTTGGTGACAAATCCCGTGTCGTCGGGACCGATCGTTCAATTCCTCCGGCGGTGGTTTGCGATGGCGCATAAGAAAGAGGGAATCAAGGAGGGATGTTACGGCGACGAGGTGCGCGAGCACATTCTCGAGTTCGCCGCAAACGGCGGCTTCGAGGCGATTCCCGAGGACGAACGCGAGGAGTGGTTCACCCGCTTCAAGTTCTGGGGGCTGTTCCACCAGCGCGACGGCCAGGAATCGTACTTCATGATGCGCCTGACCAACGCGAGCGGCGTCCTCGAACCGGGACAGTTGCGCGCGATCGCCGAGGTCGCCCGCGACTACGCGACGGGCCCGGTCGAGAATCCCGAGTTCGGCAACGGGTGGCTCGACCTGACGACGCGCCAGTCCGTCCAGTTGCACTGGATCGATCTGGAAGATGTCCCCGAAATCTGGGAGAAACTCGAGTCGGTGGGCGTCCACACGCGCTCTTCGGGCGGGGACACGATGCGCAACATCTCCGGCTGTCCGCTCCACGGCAAGGCCGAGGAGTTCGTCGAGTCGGGGCCCCTCCTCGAGCGCTTCGAGGAGGAACTGCGCGGCGACGACGAACTCGCGAACATGCCCCGGAAGTTCAACATCAGCGTGTCGGGGTGTACGGTCGGCTGCGCGCAGGATTCGATCAACGATATCGGATTCGAGCCGGCGACTAAGGAGTTAGACGGCGAGCGGGTCCGCGGGTTCAACGTCCGCATCGGCGGCGGTCTCGGCGGTCGGCAGCCCCGCGCGGCGACCCCGCTCGACGTGTTCGTTCGCCCCGAAAACGCCTACGCGGTCGGCCGCGGCTTCGTCGAACTCTACCACGAGTACGGCGGTCGCCAGAACCGCTCGAAGAACCGCGCCCGGTTCTTCGCCGAGGACTGGGGGATGGAGAAGATCCGCGAGACGCTCCAGGACGAGTACGTCGACTTCGAGATGCACACCGCGGGCGAGGACTTCCGGACGGAGTACACCTACAACGCCGGTCGCCCCGTCGAAGACGGCCAGCACGACCACGTCGGCGTCGGCGACCAGCAGGACGGCCGCAACTACGTCGGCTTGAGCGTCCCCGTCGGTCGCCTGCCGGCCGACGACGCCATCGAACTGGCCGATTTCGCCGCCGAGTACGGTTCCGGAGAGGTACGGCTCACCCGCCGGCAGAATCCCGTCATCGTCGACGTGGCTGACGACGAACTCGAGGGGCTGCTCGCCGAACCGCTGCTCGAGGCATACCCCGCCGAGCCGAGTCCGTTCGAACGCGGCGCGATGGCCTGTACCGGCACCGAGTTCTGTTCGATCGCGCTGACCGAGACAAAGGGGCGGATGGCGCGGATGCTGCGCTGGTTCAACAAGAACGTCGACCTGCCCGACGACGTCGGTAAAATCAAGATGCACTACTCCGGCTGTACCGCCGACTGCGGACAGGCGATGACCGCCGACATCGGACTCCAGGGGATGCGCGCCCGGAAGAACGGCGAGATGGTCGAGGCCTTCGATATCGGCGTCGGCGGCGGTGTTGGAGAAGATCCATCCTTCATCGACTGGGTGCGTCAACGCGTGCCGGCCGACGAGGCTCCCGGCGCGATCCGAAACCTGCTCGAGGCCTACGCTGCCCATCGCGAGTGCGAGGCTCCGGCGGCGTCTCGAGCGGACGGTGACAGCGAGGCGCGAAGCGCCTCGGGCTCACAGACAGAAGCCGTCCGGGGACAGACGTTCCGCCAGTGGGTCGACGCGACGGCCGAGGAGCAACTCGTCGAGTTCTGCGAGCCCGAGGAGACCGACTTCGAGGCTCCCTACATGACCGACGGGAAACAGGCGTGGTATCCGTTCGCGGAGGCGGAGTCACCCGCGGCGAGTGAAACCCCGGTATCGTCGGACGATTAACGTCGTCGCGATACCGTCGAGGGTTCGAGCGCGCGATCGCGTCGAGAGTTCGAAGTGAGATGATCGAAAGGAACGAGAAACGAACAACAAGCGTTAATCAGCGGATTGCTGGTGGCCCGACTGCGCATTGCTCCGTCCGCCTTCGAGTCCGGGAACGGCAGTGCCCACGAGTTCACGAAGGCGTCGGTTCACCGTCCGGGCAAACCGCAGGATGTTCAGCACGCCTTTCTGCTCGCCGGGCGAGCGATAGCACGCGATCAGCGACCACATTGTGGCGACGCCGAACGAGCCGGCGGCCGAGAACGTCATCCCCATCGTGCCGTACGTAAGCGCGTAGATCGCGCCGATCGTCATCGACGGAATGCTCGATCCGAGCGGTACGCGTGCGGAGGTGTCTTTGATTGTCGGTGCGAGGAAGACGATCGAGAGAACGCTCCCTGCGAGAAAGACCAGATCTTGCCACATCATTTCCATCATCGTAATCGCTTACTCGATTATGAGTAAAAAGTCTCTCGGTGTTGAGAACCGTCCGCATACCGGACAATTGCGTATTCGTGGTTGTCTTCGAATTCGTCCTCCCGACGCCGATCGCTCTTCACGTACCCCGGACGGGTATCGCTATCCCGGTCGTAGAAGTAGCACCGTCGTTTACGACGAGGCCGGTGTCACCGGTGCGACCGCGTCCGCTCGGCCGCGTACTCCCGCGCCGTTTCGAGGGACCCCGCCCCGTCGTAACTGGTCGAAAACAGCACCATGAAATCCCGCGCGAGTTCAACGCAGCGTTCGAACGTCAGAACGGTCCTGATCTGGTGTGTCTCGCTGAACTCGAGTTCGGGGTAGCTCGTGGCCGTCAGTGCGTATCCCGGACGGTCGTCACCGTCGAGGGAGGCGGGGGCGACCTTTATCCGGAGGTCGTCCGATTCGTGGCGGTAGATGCGGTATTCTAATTCTCGGTCGGTGTCGGCGGGTGTGTACGTCCGGGAGACGTGGACGGTCCAGTCGGGCGGTACGTCGGCAGCCATCGATCCGTGATACTCGGGGAGATGCTACGTTCGTATCGTATTGTGCAATATTGTCTGTCCCTCTCGTAGTCTCTGTACTATTGGTGTATTACAAGGACAGAATCTGATTATATTGTGGTCGATTGGGCGCTTCTTCTCGCTCGATTCGCCCGTTCGGGAATCTCGTTCGATACGGACTACCGGACGCCAGTGCCGGCGCACCCGCAACTCGTCCTGCGGTTAGCCGGGAAATCGGTACAACAGACCATCAGAAACGGGGAGTCAGTCGTCGGATTCGGTCGTGGCGGCGTCCGTCACCGGACTCACGCTCCCGGTTCGGTAGCCGTGGAGGTCGAGCGTGACGTGTTCGAAACCCAGGTTCGAGAGCGCGTCGCGTACCGTTTCGACGAACTCGCGCTCGAGCGCCCGATCGAGTTCGTCCGGGGCGACCTCGATGCGGGCGAGGCCGTCGTGATCGCGCACGCGGAACTGGTCGAAGCCCCACTGTCGAAGCAGGGCTTCGGCTTGTTCGACGCGCGTGAGTCGGTCGTCGGTGACTTCGAGCCCGGTCGGGATGCGCGAGGAGAGACACGCCATCGAGGGCTTGTCGGCGACCGAGAGGCCGTAGTGTTCGGCGATCGTGCGAACCTCGTCCTTCGCGATGTCGTGGGCGAGCAGCGGCGAGTGCACGTCGAGTTCGTCGACGGCCTGCAGGCCGGGGCGGTGGCCGGCACCGGGGTCGTCGGCGTTGGTGCCGTCGCAGACGGTTTCGATGCCGAGTTCGCGCGCGGCGTCTTCCATTTCCCCGAGGCGCATCGTCCGACAGTGATAGCACCGATCGTCGTCGTTCGCGACGAACTCGTCGCTTTCGAGTTCGGAGAAGGAGACGATCTCGTGGCGGATGCCGATCTCGTCGGCGACGCGTTTTGCGTCCTCGAGTTCGGCGGCGGGGAGGGTTTCGCTCTTTGCGGTGCAGGCGACGGCGTCGTCGCCGAGGGCGTCGTGAGCGAGTGCGGCGACGACGCTCGAGTCGACCCCGCCCGAGAAGGCGACGAGGATGCCGTCGTAGGTCGCCAGTTCGTCGCGGGCGGCCGCCAGTTTGGCCTCGACGGTTGTCATGGGGCCTGGTTCGGACCGGATATGCAAAAGCGCGTTGTCGTCATGGCGTCTATGACTCGGCGGCCTGGTGGATGTGTTCTGGCATCGGCAGTTCTCGCCATCTTGAGCGCCAATACTAGTCGTCCAGTGACTCGCTGGCCCTGCTCTGCTCTCTCGTTGCTGGAAGCAACGCGCCCGTCTCGCGGTAGATGCCGACGAGCAGGATTCCGCCCGCGACCAACGGCATGATCGCACACGCGGCGTACACCGGCGCAAAGCCGAGCGCATCGACGAGCGGAACCGAGAGCAGCGGCCCGAGCCCGCCGCCGACATCGCCGAGAACGTTTGTCGTTCCGGACGCGCGGCCCATGCGCTCGTCCGGCGTGAGATCGGCGAGCAGCGCCATGAGCGGGCCGCTGGTCCCGCCCTGTCCGGCCCCGATGAAGAGACAGGCGACGGTCAGCGTCGCCGCTGAACTCGCACCCGCCAAAAGGACGAAGCCGACGAACGAGACAAGCAGGAAGACGAGCAGCGTCGGCACCCGCGAGTTCGTTCGGTCGCTTACGTAGCCGCCGGCGAACATGAACGTGGCCGCGGCGAGGACGGTGACGGCCATGAAGATGCCGGAAGAGCCCTGGGCGTCGAAGCCGAGGACGCCGATTCCGTGGACGGAGAGGAATTGGACGAGCGTCGCGAACAGCGCGCCGATGTAGGCGAACAGGACGGCGAAGTTGACCAGGCCGACGATGATCGTCGTCACGCTGGTGTCGACGTTCCAGGGCGCGACGGCCTCCCGGGTGTCGGTGACGTGGGTCTCCGGAACGGTCAGGGCGGCCATCACGCTTGCGAGTAACGAGAACGCCGTCGCGACGAGGAACGCGGCCCGGATGCCGGCGAGTTCGCTGACGACGCCGCCGAGGACGAGGCCGGTCGGGAAACCGAAGATGCTGCCGCCGCGGATGAGGCCCATGCTGGTCCCGCGCGAGTCGGCCCCGCTGACGTCGGCGGCGATGGTATAGGCGGTTGCGAAGACCAGCGCGCTCCCGAGGCCCCAGACGATGCGCGCGAGGAGGAACCAGGCTTCGGGAAGCGGGGCGACCATCGCGACGACGTAGCCGAACGTGCCGACGCTCTGGACGAGCAGGCCGACGATGAACGGTGTTCGCGTGCCGACGCGGTCGACGAGTCCGCCCGCCGGCGCGCTCGCGAGGAGCCGCGAGAACCGGTTTGCACTGAGGATAAAGCCGACGAGAAACGGCGAGATACCCAGTAGTTCGCCCAAATTCGGTAGGATCGGAAAGATAACGCCCCCGCCGAAGCCGACGAAAAAGGTGCTGGCGACGACCGAGCCGATGATCAGATACTGCCGTCTCGAACTGTATTGTGCCGTCTCGTCCGTCCCCGGTGTCTCGTCCACGCTTGCACTCCCGTCTGACTAGTCGGTCAATTCGACGTAACCGTCTATCGATACCGGCAGTCACGTCGATCTATTGTACAGACACAATTTCCGCACAGCTTGCAGTCAGGATCACGCCGGAGCGTTAAGGAACTCCCAGTGGTAGCGTCTCAAACCCCCATGTCAGTATTCGATCGGTTACAGCAGTTCGGGTCGGATTCGTCGGCACCGAAGCGTTCCGAATCGGTAACCGACAAGTCGCGTCTCGCACACGCCGGCGGTGCCGCAGTTCGCGGGCTTCAAGCCGGTTTCGTCGCGACGCTCATCATGACGGCGTTTCGGCTTCCAATCTTGCGCTCGCTGCCACCGTCCGCCAACTTCTGGGCGCAGTACGTCTCCGGCGGCGACCCCGATGACCATCCGATCGCCGGCATCGCCTTGCATCTCCTCTACGGCGTCCAGGCCGGTGCCGTGTTCGGCGCGCTCTTCGCTCTCCAGGACGCCGAAGAGTCGATCGAACCGGAGCAACGCGGCCTCGTCTGGGGAACCGTCTTCGGGATGGCTCTCTCCGCGTTCGGCTCTCAGATCATGCTGAAGGAACTGCTCGACATCCGACTCGATACCGACGAACTCGCGCTGTTTCATGCCGGCCACCTCGTCTACGGCCTCGCCCTGGGGGCCTGGGTCGGCTCGCGCACGGAAGGCGTTCAGGACCCGGACCGGGAGTACGGGTACAACGACGACGATCCCTGACCGGGAACCCGGTTACCCGGTTAGACGCCCCGTCGAGCTATCGAACGCGCGTCTCCTGTTCGGGATGACCGGGCCACTCGCGATCGACGATAGCATCGACGCTGATCGCTACCCGTGCCGACCACGCCAAGACGTTTGGCGGTCGTCGTGGTACCGGCCGTATGACGACCGTACTCGAACTCGCCGAGTTCGTTCAGGAAACTGACTACGATGACCTCTCCCCGGACGTTCGCGACGCGCTCAAACGACGGCTTTTCGACGCGGTCGGGATCGCTATCCCCGCCGAAGTCGCCGGTCCGCCACAGGCCGTCTTCCGGACGGTCACGGCGCTCGAGGACGACGGTCCCTGTACGCTCTGGGGCCGCGAGCGAACCGCGTCTCCGGTCGGCGCGGCGATGCACAACACGGCGCTCGTTCGCTACCTCGACTACATGGACTCCTTTCTCGCGCCCGGCGAGACGCCACACCCGAGCGACAACGTCGCGGCCGTCGTCGCCGCCGCCGAGTTCGCCGACCACTCCGGCACCGACCTGCTCGCCGGCCTCGCGGTCGCCTACGAGATCCAGGCCGAACTCGCCTGGAACGCGCCAGTCCGCGAGCGGGGATTCGATCACGTCACCCACACCGTCGTCTCGGCCGCCGCCGGCGCGTCGAAGGTACTCGAACTCAATCTCGAGGAAACACGGAGTGCGATCGCCATTGCCGCGACAGGTCACAACGCCCTTCGCGTGACCCGTACCGGCGAGATCAACGAGTGGAAGGGGCTCGCGTCGGCCAACGCCGCTCGCAACGCGGTTTACGCGGCGATGCTCGCGAAACATGGGGTGGCCGGCCCGCGGAACGTCTTCGAGGGGCAGAAAGGGTGGCAGGACGTGATCTCGGGGCCGTTCGAAGTCGAACTGACGCCGGGCGAACGAGTTCACGACGTGATGACGAAACGGTACGTCGCCGAGACCTACGCCCAGTCCGCGGTCGAAGGCGTCGTCGAACTCGCCGAGCGCGAGGAGCTCGATCCGACGGCGGTCGCCGGCATCAAACTCGAGACGTTCGGCGGCGCGAAGCTCATCATCGGCGGCGGCGAGGGCAACCGCTACGAGGTCGCCAATCGAGCGCAGGCGGACCACTCGCTGCCGTACATGCTCGCCGTCGCGTTACTCGATCGCGACCTCTCGCTGGCGCAGTACGAACCCGACCGCATCCGACGGAACGACATCCAGCAGTTGCTCCGGGTCGTCGACGTCTCCGAGGACCCCGACCTCACCGAACGCTTCGAAAACGGGGAGATGCCCGCCGTCATCGACGTCACGATGGACGACGGGACCACCTACCGGGTCGAGAAGGACGCCTTCCGGGGCCATCCAACCGATCCGATCGGGTGGGACGGCCTCACGGAAAAATTCGAGACGGTCACCGACGAGTTCATCGACGCCGAGCGTCGCGATGACATTCAGGAGTTGATTCGATCGATCGAAGACCACAGAGTGGCCGACCTGACGGCACTCCTCGCCTGACCGCGTTCGAACTCGTGCGAAAACGGCGATTCGTAGAGCTTCGTCCCGGTCAGTTGTATCGTCCTGCCAGCCAGAGCAGAACCAGGACCGTGCCAACCCAGATCGCCGTGATAGCGAGTCCAAATTGCGGACTTGTGAGCGGGAGACCATCTAAATATCCTGTAATCCGATTTATCGCCCATAAAATAATAAACAGGGAGACGGCGAACGCTATGATTCGGACCTCATAGTAAAACCAGGCCTTTAGGCCTTCTAGCGACGGCATAGTCCGAATTGCGTTTGGAACGGTATAGTCTTTCAGTCGCTTCCCCCACGGGGATCTATCACCGGCGGAGGAGTTCAATCGAGCGGCGTGACAGCGTTTTGGGCCTGCTCGTGGTCGGGCTCTCTATGGCCGACACAGACCGTGCGTTCGACTTCCTGCACGTCAACGAGCGCGAAGACAAACCCCGTGAGAACGGCATCACCGAGATCCGCGGCCCCTACTACGATCCGATGGGCCCGCGCGAACTGCGCGACATCCTGGAGACGATGGGCGCGTACGTCGACATCTACAAGTTCTCCGGCGGCTCGTTCGCGCTGATGCCCGAAGACGCTGTCCGAGAGCTGATCGAGGTCTGCCACGACCACGACGTGCTGGTCTCGACCGGCGGCTTCATCGAGAACGTTCTGATCCGCGACCACGACCGGGTCGAACGGTACATCGAGGAAGCCGCCGACCTCGGCTTCGACATCGTCGAAATCTCGAGCGGCTTCCTCGCGATCGACGTCGACGACACGGTCGCACTCACCGAACTCGTCCAGGACCACGGCCTGCAGGCGAAACCCGAGATCAACGTCCAGTTCGGTGCCGGCGGCGCGTCGAGCGTCGAAGAACTCGAAAGCGAGTCCGCGATCGATCCGACGAGCGCGATCGAAGAGGGCAAACGACACCTGGAGGCCGGTGCGTACAAAGTTATGGTCGAATCCGAGGGGATCACCGAACGAGTTCGCGATTGGCGGACGGACGTCGCCTTCGAGATCGCGACCGAACTCGGGATCGAACACTGCGTCTTCGAGGCCGCCGATCCCGCGGTGTTCGAGTGGTACATCAAGCAGTTCGGACCGCGGGTGAACCTCTTCGTCGATAACTCCCAGATCGTCGAACTCGAGTGCATGCGCTCGGGGCTCTGGGGGAAGAAATCGACGTGGGGGCGGATCGCGAGCTACGACGGCGACGGTGGCTAACCGCGGCGGAGACCGTTCCCGTTCCGACGGCGAATGACGGTCTAGCGCTTACACGGCTCGTTGCCGTTGGGGACGATACCGATGCCAACTCGTCCGCATTCCGGACAGGTTCTCGCACGCCTCGAACGGCCAACGGCGACCGATCCGACCCGGCTCGGCGTCCTCTCGGACGTTCATCTCGCGACGGACGCAACGGGCACCTGGAAGGTCTTTCACCGCACGGAGCGCCGCCTCCGAGCCGCCGTCGACGCCGTCAACGACCGCGACTACGACGGCGTCGTCATCGCCGGCGACCTGACGCGAAACGGCAACCCCGACGAGTTCAGGTTGTTCGATGAACTCGCCGGGTTCGATCCGCCGGCGGTCGCCGTGCCCGGCAATCACGATTTCCCGACGGCGTTCGACGAGCACGACTCGCTGCCGATCGGGGCGTTCGAGGATCGATACACCCCCGGCGGGCTGCCGTTTCACGTCCGGTTCGGCGGCCTCGACGTGTTCGGGTTGAACAGCCACGCGGCGACGCCGGATGCGCCCGCGGAGACGTGGGATGGCCGCATCGACGCGGCGCAGTTGATGTGGCTCGACGAGGCGCTGTCCGAGTCCGAGTCTGCGTCCGCTGCCGATACGTCGATCGTCGTCGTCCACCACAACCTGCCCGCGACGGGTGCGCTCTATGAACGATACAGCGCTGAACTCCCCGTCGAGGGAAGCGTCCCCGGCTTCTCCAATCCGGAGCCGCTGGTCGACCTGCTCGTGAGCCACGACGTCTCTCTGGTCATCACCGGGCACCTCCACTTTCCCGCGCTCGAACGCGCCGACGGCATCACGGAGCTTACCGTCCCCGCCGTCTCCTCGTTTCCACACGCGCTCGTTGAACTCGCTGTCGACGAACGCGGGACGGTCGTGAGACTGATTCCGCTCACCGATAGCGACGGCATGGTTGAATCGATCGCCCACGGCCTCGAGAAGGACCGCGTCCTCCTGTCGGCGGCGCAGTTGGCGACGCTTCCGCTCGTCGACGATTTCGTTTGAGCCGTCGCCGGCTGCACTCGGCGTCGTTGCCACTGCAGGGGCGACATCGATGGACGCCGCGCGCGTCGGTTCGAATATGACCGAGTACGAACTGCACGACCCCGAGTTCAGTGGGACGACGACCGACGAGTGGTCCGAGCCCCAACTCGAGGACTTCGAGACCGACGACCTGGGCGACGTCGCCGATCACTTTTTGCTCTCGGCGACCGGCTTTCCGCCGGCAAATTTCACCGACCTGAAGCTCCCCGTCGTCGATCCGAGCGGGCAGTTGAACCGGAACGCCCTCCAGACGGCGAAAAGCGGCGGTCACGGCGTCGGTGCGGTTTCGGACCTCGACGATGACGTACAGGCAGAAACGGAATCGCTACTCGACGACCTGGCGAACGACCACTTCGACGATGCCGACTTTGGCGGGGAGTAGTACTGTCGAATACCGATTTTGGCGAGAAGTACTGCTGTCGATGCGTGATAGTGCGTTTCGAGTGCTCGGTAAACGCTCAGGATGTACGCGATTTTTGATTTTTATCCCGAATCCGACGGGCTCCCACGACGGATCACGCTTGCGAGCCCCTGTGCGACCAGGCCGATAACTGCCCACTGCCAGGCGAGGACGGCGACACCGAGCAACAGGAGTGCACGGACGTTGTTGCCGTGGTTGAGCGCTCGCTTCATCTCGAGCAGCACCGAGGCAACGGTGAGCGACCGAGTCACTTTCGAACCGAGAAGACGCTTGAATACCATACTCGTGGTTGGAATGCTGATCGGATAACGAGTCACCCGGATCGCGCAAGCCCTCTCGGCGGGTGACGCCGCATCCCGGCGCGATCACGAGCCTTCTACCCGCATCCCGGCACGATCACGAGCCTTCTACCCGCATCCCGGCGCGATCACGAGCCTTCTACCGCCGGCAGCGTGAACGAAAACGTTGCTCCCGCTCCCGGTTCAGAGTCAACCCATATTTCGCCGCCGTGGCGCTCGATGATCCGCTGGCACAGCGCGAGTCCGATCCCCGTCCCGGGGTGGTCTTCGCGGGTGTGCAACCGCTCGAACACTTCGAACACCCGGTCCTGCTCGTCCGCTTCGATACCGATCCCCTCGTCGCAAACCGAAATCACCCACTCCTGGCGTTGGTCAGACGTGCACCGGTCGGCGTCGATGTGCACTCGTGGTCGGTCGTCTCCGCTGTACTCGATGGCGTTGCCCAACAGGTTCTGGAAGACCTGCCGCAACTGGTCGGCATCTCCCTCGACCCGCGGCAGATCGACGGCCGTAATCTCGGCGTTCGTTTCCTCGATCTGGACCCGTATATCCTGGCGGGCGTCCGCGAGAATGTCGTCGAGTGCGACTGGCTCGAGCGGTTCACCGCGGGTCTCGACCCGAGAGTACGTGAGCAGCGCCTCGATCATCTTTCGCATTCGGTCCGCGCCGTCGATGGCGAACTCGAGGAACTCTTCGCCGTCCTCGTCGAACGCGTCGCCGTAGCGGTGTTCGATGAGTTGCAGGTAGCTCGAGACCATCCGGAGCGGTTCCTGCAGGTCGTGCGAGGCGGCATAGGCGAACTGTTCCAGCCGTTTGTTCGACTCTTCGAGTTGTGCGATTGTCTCCTCGAGTTTCCGCTGGTTCTCCTTTCGTTCGGTGATGTCGTGGGCCATCGTCACGCCAGCGAAGACGTTTCCTTCGTTGTCGGTGACGGGGACCGCGTATATGATCCACTCCCTCCCGTCGTGCCAGAGTTCGACCGAGCGCCTCTCGCCGTTTAACGCGGCGCGGAGGATCGGTTCGAGGTCGTCGCGCGTTTCCGCCGACCAGGCGTCGTAAAAGTTAGCGCCCTCGACGTCGCTCGGCTCTTCGTCGACCCTCTCGAAGCCCTGTCCCGCCGCGAGCGTGTAGTCGAGGGTGTGATCGTACAGGGTGACGATTCCGTTCGGGAAGTACTCCGCGATCGTTCGGTAGCGCTGTTCGGATTCTTCTAAGGCCTGTTCGCGGCGCTTTCGTTCGGTCACGTCGCGGAAGTACACCGAGATCCCCGTCTCGGACGGATAGAGGTTCGCCTCGACCCAGAACCCGAGATGATCGTAGTAGAGTTCGTAGCTGGTCGCGACCTGCTCGTCCCGAGCGGTGTGAAAGGCGTCCCAGACCTCGTCGATCTCGGCGGACGAAGGGAAGACGTCCCAGAGCTTCTCGCCGAGGATGTCTTCTTCCGGATAGCCGAGCAACTCCTCGGCGCGCTCGTTGACGAGCGTGAATCTGAACTCCTCGTCGACCGCGTACAGCGCGTCGGAAATACGATCGAAGATCCGCTGGAGCTCGCTCTTGAGTTCCATCTCGCGTTTCCGCCGGTCGGTCATGTCGCGGGTGACTTTCAGATAGCCCTGGTGGGTACCGTCCTCGTCCCAGACGGGCGTGATCGTGACGTTCGCCCAGAATCGCGTGCCGTCCTTTCTGATTCGCCAGCCTTCGTCCTCGACGGAACCGTTCTCCATCGCGGCCTCGAGGTTTCGCTCGGGGACGTTTGTCTCCCGATCCTCCGCAGTGTAGAACGTCGAGAAGTGGTTTCCGATGATTTCGGCGCGATCGTACCCTTTGATCCGTTTTGCACCCCGGTTCCAGGTGGTGACGTATCCGTCCTCGTCCAGCCGGAAAATCGCGTAGTCTTCGACCGCATCGACGAGCGACTGGAACGCTTCCTGGCTCTCTCCGATCCCCCGTTCGGATCGCTCTTGGTCGGCGGTGTCATCACTCGCCGCTGCCGATTCGGACGAGTTCACCCGTTGTGTCGTCTCCGAACGCTTTCGAACGACGCCGATGATTCCGCGAAACGAACCGTCCTCGTCGATCCCCGTCAGCCGGAATTCACAGGGGATTACGGTTCCAGTAGCCGTCTGAACGTCCAGTTCCAACGGGGTAACCGCAGCAGTATCGGCCGCCGCCTGGCCGGCGATCTTCCGTTCGATCGTTTCGGTGTCGGTCTCGTCGAGAATTACAGAGACGTGTTCGCCGCGGAGTTCGGCATCGGTATATCCAGTGAGTTCGACAATACTGTCGTTGACCGCAACGAACTGTCCTGCTGTATCGAGTTGACAAATACCGTCGTCGATCGCAGTTACGAGCGCCCGATATCGCGTGAGTGCACCGTCGTCATCGAGATCCCCCCAAAGCGATTGCGTCGTCCTATCCTGTCGGCTACCCATATCTTTCTGATGGGGTTTGAACGGGATAAATCTCCTGCCGACTCGTGGTACTTACTCACATCGGTGTCGATACCGATTGGACGGAGTCGTGATATATCACCGGTCGACTAGCCTTCCTTCTCCGTCCGCGCCCGTGATCAATGGTAGCACAGCAATCGAAGGGCCGGGGCGGGAGCTTTTTCTCGCTCCGGTTTGATACGACCGTCGAGAAGCAATGGACCTCGAGTCGATCCCGGGCGTCGGCGAGAAGACCGCTCGGGCACTGTCGGAACTCGACGACCCCGAGCAGGCGCTTCGCGCGGGCGACGTCGCGGCGCTCGCTACCGCACCCGGGATCAGTCAGGGACGGGCCGCCCGCATCGCTCGCGGTGCGATTCGCCACGACCACGACGACCCCGGCGGCTTCCTCGCGACCGACCGCGCGCGAGAGATCTACCGCGAGGTCCTCTCACTGCTCACGGAACGGACCGTCACCGACTACGCCGCCCAGCGCGTGGAGACGTTCTACCCGAGTTCACAACGCTCGCGCATCGAGCAGGTCCAGGCGTTCGCCCGCGAGGCGATCACTCGCGAGCCGTCCCCCGCTGTACTCGATGCGCTCGAGGGCGTCGAACCGCTCGCAACTCCGGGCGACGTTCGCGTTCGCGAGCGCTGTCTGGCGACGACCGACGCCGAGCGCTACGCCGCGGCCCGCGAGGCGATCCCCGAACTCTCCGTCGAAGTCGTCGAGGACGCCCAGGGCCTGGCCGAACTCGCCCGCGGCTACTCGACCGTCATCGCGCTCGACGAATCCTTCGCGGGCGTCACCGTCGAGGGCGACGTCCAGGTTCGACCCGACGCCCTGGAGCAGCCGGCCGAAATCGTCCCCGAGCGGCCGCTCTCGTTCTTCGCCCGCAATCGCGACCGGATCACCGCCGCCATCGCGGTCCACCGGGCCGCCGATCTCGACCCACCGTCCGACTGCGACATCGACGCCCTCGAAGACGGCCTCTCGCGGCTCGAGGCGGACGGCACCGTCGCCGGCGACGACGAACTCGACCGACTGACGGTCGCCGTCGACGACCTGGACGCGGCTGTCGGCACGGCCGAAACCGTCGCGAACGACCACCTCCGCGAGGCGATCCGCGAGGAGGACGTGACCATCGAGGGGTCGGACCTCCTCTCGCTCGTCGAACGCGGCGCCGGCGTCGACTCGCTGCTCTCCCGGGAACTGGCCGACGAGTTCGCCGCGGCCGTCGCGGCCGCCCGCGAGCACCTGATCGACGCGCTCGACCTCGATTCGGGCGAGGCCGAGGTCGCGAGACGGGTCTTCGGCGACGAACCGACGTTTCCGGTCGAGCGCGACGAGGACGCGACCACCCGGTTACGCGAGGAACTCACCGCGGCCAAGGAGCGTCGCGCGGGCAAACTCAAGCGCGACCTCGCGGCCGATCTCGCCGACCAGCGTGCCGGCGCGCGCGACCTCGCCCGGAACGCGCTCGAACTCGATGTCGAACTCGCGGTCGCCCGATTCGCCGACGAGTTCGGCTGCACGATGCCGACGTTCGTCTGGGGGGCGGACAGCGCCGACGAGAGAGCGGCGGGATTCGACATCGAGGCCGGCCGCTCCCCGCTGCTCGACGAGTCGCTCGCGGACATCGATCCAGTCGACTACGACGTGTCGGGCGTTACGCTCCTCTCCGGCGTCAACAGCGGCGGGAAGACCTCGCTGCTCGACCTGGTTGCGAGCGTCGTCGTCCTCGCACACATGGGACTGCCCGTCCCCGCCGAGCACGCTCGCCTGCGGCGATTCGACGACCTGCACTACCACGCCAAAACGCAGGGCACGCTGGACGCCGGCGCGTTCGAGTCTACCGTCCGCGAGTTCGCCGACCTCGCCCAGGGCGGCGAGGGCTCGCTCGTACTCGTGGACGAACTCGAGAGTATCACCGAACCCGGCGCGTCGGCGAAGATCATCGCCGGCATCCTCGAAGCGCTGGCGGCGAACGGCGCGACGGCCGTCTTCGTCTCCCACCTGGCGGACGAAATCCGCGAGATGGCCGGCTTCGACGTCACCGTCGACGGCATCGAGGCCGTCGGCCTGGTCGACGGTGAACTCGAGGTGAACCGCTCGCCGGTGAAGGACCACCTCGCGCGGTCGACGCCGGAGTTGATCGTCGAGAAGTTGGCGACGGAGGCGGGTGCGGCCGGCACGGACGCGGCGGGCGGAACGGCGGCCGAGTCCGCCCGCACAAACGGCGGCACCGAAACGGTCTCTGAGCCGCAGTTCTACACGAGGTTACTCGAGAAGTTCGAGTGAACCGCGGGCGGGCGCACCGACGGTCGCCGGTGGGAACCGACCGTTTCGGGATCACCGATCGGCGGTCGGTCGGAAGAAACTGCCACGTCGAGCGGGTCAGAATACGATACACGGCAAACAACTAAGTAACTCGGACAGCGTGGTGAAAGTGATGCCAGACGACCCCGAAGAGGGGATGCTGTCGTGGGACGAGTCCGTGTTCAGAGACGAGCACGTCTTCGAAATCGACTACGTCCCCGAGACGTTCAAACACCGAGCAGGCCAGATGCGAAACCTGACGTACGCGCTTCGCCCCGCCGTACGCGGTTCGCGTCCCCTCAACGTCATGGTCCGCGGGCCGCCTGGAACCGGCAAGACGACGGCCATCCAGAAGCTCTTCGACGAGGTCGGTGCCCAGACCAGCGACGTTCGAACGATCCGCGTCAACTGCCAGGTCAACGCCACCCGCTACTCGGTGTTCTCGCGCCTGTTCGAGGGTACCTTCGACTACGAACCTCCCTCCTCGGGAATCTCGTTCAAGAAACTCTTCGGCCAGATCGCCGAGAAACTCGTCGAAGATGACCGCGTCCTCGTCGTCGCCCTCGACGACGTCAACTACCTCTTCTACGAAAACGAGGCGTCGGACACCCTCTACTCGCTCCTTCGCGCCCACGAGGAGTACCCCGGCGCGAAGATCGGCGTCATCGTCGTCTCTTCCGACCCCGCGCTCGATGTCATCGACGAACTCGACTCGCGCGTCCAGAGCGTCTTCCGCCCCGAAGACGTCTACTTCCCCGTCTATGACAGCCCCGAAATCGTCGACATCCTCGACGAACGCGTCACGCGGGGCTTCCACGACGGCGTCATCGCCCGCGACACGCTCGAACACGTCGCCGATCTCACCGCCGACAGCGGCGACCTCCGCGTCGGCATCGACCTCCTGCGCCGGGCCGGACTCAACGCCGAAATGCGCGCCAGCCGCACCGTCGAACGCCAGGACGTCGACGAAGCCTACGAACAGTCGAAGTACGTCAACCTCTCGCGCTCGCTGTCCGGACTCACCGACACCGAACGGACGCTCATCGAAGTCATCGCCAACCACGACGGCGAGCAGGCCGGCGCGGTCTACGAGGCCTTCCGCGACCAAACTGAACTCGGCTACACCCGCTACTCCGAAATCGTCAACAAACTCGACCAGCTCGGCCTGATCGACGCCGAATACACGGAGGTAGACGGACGCGGTCGGTCGCGGTCGCTGTCGCTGTCCTACGAAAAAGAGGCTGTATTAGATCGACTCGAGTGACCCTCGCGCAGTAGTGCCGACGAGACACAGTAGTCGACCGCAGGACCCCCTCGAAGACGCCGGCCGGCAATCGCCGGCCCAACCGCCACGGCCAGTTCCGTCCAACGACCGATATGGAACGCCACGACTTCTACCAGGCCGTCCAACGACAGGCGGACCTCCCGCAAGAGGATGATGCACGCGTTGCAACACAGGCCGTCCTCTCGGCTCTCGGGGAACGACTGGACGAGACCCGCTCGCAGCATCTCGACGGACAGCTCCCCCACGAGATCGGTGACCACCTCACCGACGGTCCCTCGGGACGAAACCGCTCCTACGACGAGTTCATCGACAGCGTCGACGAACGGAGTAATCACGCCGACGCCGACGATCCCGACCGGCTCGCGAGGGTCGTCGTCGCGACGTTGCTCGAGCACGTCGACGACGAGCACCAAGCGGCGCTTCGGGAGCGTCTCGCTGAACTCGGGTACGAGTCGGTCGTACCGGAATCCGGCCCCGGTGCCGTGTGAGAGTGTTTTCCGCCCCAATCCGTCGGACCCGGCAGTTGCTGCCCGAACCGTGAGGGGCCGAGTCGCCGTTAGCAGGGACATGGAGCAATCAGTGTTATTCGAGACGGTGAGCGACCGGCTCGATACGGACGAGAAGGCAGCAAGTAACGCCACGCGGGCGGTGATAGAGACGCTCGGCGAGCGATTGAGCGCGGACGAGAGCGAGGAGCTGGCCGCACAGCTTCCGGGCGACCTCGGACGGCACCTTACCGAGGGAGAATCGGGCCAACGGTTCTCCGAGGAAGCGTTCGTCTCGCGGGTCGATCAGCGCATGGATACTGTCGACGTTCCGGCCCAGGACGCGACGACGAGCGTTCTGGGGGTAATTCTCGAGGCGGTCGACGAGCGGGATCGGGCGGCGGTCGTCGATCAGTTCCGTCAGTACGGGTTTGAAGAGTTGCTCGCGGAGACGGATGCGGCGGTCGACGTGGGCGAGCGGACGCCGGACGAGTATTGAGCGTGCTATCGTTCGGCTGTTGATTCTGGAATCCGTTGTCTCTCACTGCTCGGGATTCGCGCGTCTTCAGGCGCGAACGGATGGTCAATCGTCGGTCGGAACTGACACAGCGGTTTCTCGATCTCGGTTCCAACTGCCAATTGGTAACGTCCCTCGATTATATTTTTCACCGGTCACTCGTCACGGACAGCATGGAAATACGGGAGCTAACCGCCGAGGCGGAGCGTCGCGAAGCGGTTCCGATCCTCCGTCAATTATGGCGTGATACCGACCCGGCGGACGTGTTGGAATGGACGGCGGATGATGACTACCGCTTGTTTGGCGGGTTCGTCGCTGGCGAGGTAGTCGGCGTTGCGGGCGTTCTCGTTACGCACGTCCTCCATCACGCTCGCCACGCGTGGCTCTACGATCTCGTTGTCGACGAATCCCGGCGGGAGAACGGATACGGAACCGAACTGATCGCGTTCATCGAAGAGTGGGCGACGGAGAGCGGGTGTGAGTACGTCGCACTAGCGTCACCATCGGCGAAAGAGGCCGTTCACGAGTACTACGAAAACCGTAACTACGAGAAATGGGGTTACATCGTCGAGAAAGAACTCCACTGACACGCGCTACGCCCGCCGTTTCACCCCCGTCGGATAGCGCCGCGGTCTCAAGCCGTCGTCGACTCAGGCCTGGTCGATCGTCTCGCGATAGTCTTCGACCGTCTCGATAGCCGAGTCGACCTTCGCTTTGGTGTTGCCGTCGGCTCGCTCGCGGACCTGGCGGAGCGTATTGAGTCGCTCGTCGAGGAGGGCGTGATCGGGCTCCGTGTCGCCCATCACGTAGTCGGCGAACGCGTCGGTGGTCTCGCGGATGTCGTCCCGGACGTCGTCGTCGGCGGACTTCGCCGCCTCTTCGAGGTCGTCGCGGGCCGCCTGGAGTTGCTCTGTCATGGTTCGGTCCACAACGAGTCGGCTCATAACGGTTTGGCGAGCAGTCGCCACGTACGACTTGCTTCGCTGATAGTGTGGTGAGCCAGTGGCCGAGAGCTGTGAACTGACGCCGATGAGTGTGTCGTGCGGTCGCCGATCACAACCGCTCGGCCCGGACGTGACGCGCGTCTCGATCCGCATGCGAGCGCGTAAAGTGGTTCGAGTCCGTGTAACGGATATGAGTGATTCTCGAGGGCCACTCCAGCCGGACCGTCCCGATGTCGACCGGCCGTTCGCGGTCGACGCCCCGTTCGAACCCGCGGGTGACCAACCCGAGGCGATCGAGCAACTCGCCGACGGGTTCCGGTCGGACATGGAGAAACAGACGCTCCTCGGCGTCACGGGATCGGGGAAGACCAACACCGTTTCGTGGACCGTCGAGGAGATCCAGAAACCGACGCTGGTGATCGCCCACAACAAGACGCTCGCGGCGCAGTTATACGAAGAGTTCCGCAGCCTCTTTCCCGAAAACGCCGTCGAGTACTTCGTCTCCTACTACGACTACTACCAGCCGGAAGCCTACGTCGAACAAACGGACACCTATATCGACAAAGACGCCTCGATCAACGACGAGATCGACCGCCTGCGCCACTCCGCGACGCGCTCGCTGTTGACCCGCGAGGACGTGATCGTCGTCGCCTCGGTCTCCGCCATCTACGGCCTCGGCGACCCGCGAAACTACGTCGATATGTCGCTGCGACTCGAAGTCGGCGAGGAGATCGGCCGCGACGAGTTGCTCGCTCAACTCGTCGACCTGAACTACGAGCGCAACGACGTTGATTTCACGCAGGGGACGTTCCGCGTTCGCGGCGACACGATCGAGATCTATCCGATGTACGGCCGCTACGCCGTCCGCGTCGAACTCTGGGGTGACGAGATCGACCGCATGGTAAAGGTCGACCCGCTCGAGGGGGAGATGCAGGGCGAGCAGCAGGCCGTCCTCGTCCACCCGGCGGAGCACTACTCGATTCCCGAACCGAAACTCGAGCGCGCGATGGACGAGATCCGCGACGATCTCGACTCCCGTATTTCGTACTTCGAGCGCCAGGGCGACATGCTCGCCGCCCAGCGCATCGAGGAGCGGACGACGTTCGACCTCGAGATGATGCAGGAGACGGGCTACTGTTCGGGCATCGAGAACTACTCGGTCTACCTTTCGGATCGCGAATCCGGCGAAGCACCGTACACGCTGCTCGACTACTTCCCCGACGACTTCCTGACCGTCATCGACGAGTCCCACCAGACGATCCCGCAAATCCGCGGCCAGTACGCCGGCGACAAGTCCCGCAAGGACTCGCTCGTCGAGAACGGTTTTCGACTTCCAACCGCGTACGACAATCGTCCGCTCACCTTCGAGGAGTTCGAGGAGAAAACGGATCAGACGCTGTACGTCTCGGCGACGCCGAGCGACTACGAGCGCGACCACTCCGCGCGGATCGCCGAACAGATCGTTCGCCCGACCCACCTCGTCGACCCCGAGGTCTCCGTTTCGCCCGCGAGCGGCCAGGTCGACGATCTCATGGACCGCATCGACGAGCGGATCGAGCGCGACGAACGCACGCTCGTGACGACGCTTACGAAGCGGATGGCCGAGGACCTGACCGAGTATCTGGAGGAAGCCGGCGTCGACGTCGCGTACATGCACGACGAGACGGATACCCTGGAACGCCACGAGATCATCCGCTCGCTCCGACTGGGCGAGATCGACGTCCTCGTCGGCATCAACCTCCTGCGGGAAGGGTTAGACATCCCCGAAGTGAGCCTCGTCGCAATTCTCGATGCCGACCAGGAGGGGTTCCTGCGCAGCGAGACCACCCTCGTCCAGACGATGGGCCGGGCCGCCCGCAACGTCAACGGCGAGGTCGTCCTCTACGCCGACGACCCCTCGAACGCGATGGAATCCGCGATCGAGGAAACCAAGCGTCGCCGGCGCATCCAGCAGGCGTACAACGACGACCACGGCTTCGAACCGACCACCATCGACAAGGCCGTCAGCGAGACGACCCTCCCCGGCAGCAAAACCGATACCACCGAAATCTCCGGCCGCGAACTCGACGACGACGACGAGGCCGCCCGCTACATCGACGAACTCGAGACGCAGATGCAGGAAGCCGCGTCCAACCTCGAGTTCGAGTTGGCAGCCGACATTCGAGATCGCATTCGCGAGGTCCGCGAGGAATTCGAACTCGGGGCCGACGAGGACGAGGGAATCGCGCCGCCGACCGAGGAGTTCTGAATCGGTCGTCGGGGCTCGGCCGTGACTCGTCGCCGTTCGTTCCATTGGGTTTATTATTCGCTACTGAACGGTAGTGGGCATGCGCGTGTCGAGACGGCGGTATTTGACGAGTAGTGTGAGTGTAGCAGCCCTGAGTATCGGTGCCGGCTGTACGAGTTCGGTTGGGGGCGACGCCGGCGAGAGCGAGAGCGACGGGGCGGACGCTGGTACCGGTGATGGCGGCGAACCCGAGCACGCAGGAACGGATGTCCCGACCGACGACTGGCCGTCGTTCCAGCGGACGCCGGGAAACAGCGGCTACATCCTCTCGTCCGCACCGACGGCCGATCCCGACGAGCGGTGGTCGACGACGCTTTCCGGTGCGCTCGAGGCGCAGGTCGCCGTCGTCGAGGGCACCGTCTACGCGTCGACCGCTGACGGAACGGTTCACGCGCTCGAGGCGGCATCGGGTGATGAACTGTGGGCCGAATCGCTCGCCGGCAGCTGTTCGCACTGTCCCTGCGTCGCCGACGGGTTCGTCGTCGTTGGCACCGACGCGGGTGAACTCGTCGCGCTCTCAGCGGCCGACGGCGACCGGGAGTGGGAGATTGATCTGGCCGGCCCGGCGGCGGGACCGACCGCGGCCCACGGCGTTGTCTACGTCGGGACGAGCGGGGTTCCGGTCGCGTCTGCCGTCGATGTGACCGACGGCACCGAGCGGTGGACGACCGAATTGGCCTCGCCTGCCGTCGACTACCCCGCGGTCGACGGCGACAGCGTCTACGTTGGCGTCGAGGAGGGTTTAGACGGCGGCCTTCACGCGTTCGATCCGGCCGACGGCGACGAGCGGTGGCTCCACGAGGGGGATCGGATGCGGTCGCCGACGATCGCCGGGGGTGCTGTCGTCGCGCCGTCGCTCACGATCTCGGTGCTCACTCACGCCGGCAGACCCCGTGCAGGGTTCGGATTCGCGGGCCACATCCGCTCGTCGCCCGCGGTGACGAGCGACGCGATCGTCGTCGGCTCAACCGGCGGTCAGGTCGCGGCCGCAAAGCGCGGCGATGTCGGTGTGTACTGGAGCGTCGAGGTCGGTCAACGGCCGATCTCGGCTCCCGCGATCACCGACGAGAGCGTCTACCTGACGGCCGGCGGTCCGGAACTGGTCGCACTCGATACTGGGACGGGCGAACTGCGGTGGACCCGCTCGCTCGCGGGCGAGCTCGCAACCGGGCCGGCGGTCGCCGACGGAGCCGTCTTCGTCGGGACTGACGAGGGCCGTCTCGTCGCGTTCGAGTGACCCATAGTGGAGAAGACGAACCGATCAGAGCACGCCGAATCCGAACTCAGCCATCCCGAATACGGGCCCCCACAGCAGGTGGAGCGCGACGCCGACGACGACCGCTGGGATGAAGTTGTACACCGTCGCGATGATGGCCGCTTTGGCGTCGACCGCCAGCAACGGAAACAGCGCGTCGCCGTCCTGGCAGATCGCGTTGGCGGTCAGCGCGGAAAACGGCAATCCTCCCTCGGCGTAGACGCTCGCCAGCAAAATCTGCGGGCCACAGCCGGGGATCAACCCGACGACCGCGCCGCCGATCGGCGCGAACACGCCCGCGGCCGCCGCGACCGTCGCGACGTTTATCCCCGTCAAGAGGACGCCGAACTCGTAGACGAGGAAGGCCACGAGTACCCAGACGGTGACGAAACTGGTCTCCATCGCCGCGTGGGTAAGCGTCTCGTAGACCGAGCCGAACGAATCGCGAGCGCGGGCGACCTCTCCTTCACCCACGTAGTGGCGGCCGACGATGTAGAGGTACAACGAGAGTACCGCACCGACGATGCCGACGGCCGTAAACGCGCCCGCGAAGCCGGTGCCGAGTCGGATCGGAACCTCGGGCCCGCCCAGGAGCAGGTACTGCGTCCCGAGGACGAGCCCGGCGACGGCGCTCAGCCACCAGCCGACGTGGACGAGATGCGAGAGCGGCGTGAGAACTCGTGAGTGGCGATCCGGTCCGGTTTCGTGAGAGTGGGTCGGTGCCGGGCCCCCATAATCGTGGGCCGGGTTCGGCCCGACGCTGCTGTTGACGACGGTTCCGCCGTCGGGCGTCGCGGCGGGCGAGAGCCGTGCGACGGCGGCATCGATCCGGGAGACGCCCAGACCGACCGAGTCGACGAGGTAGCCGGTCGCCACGGACGCCGCGAACGCGATGGCGTAGGCGTACAGCGCGGCTTCGGGGGCGAGCGCGAGGATGACGAACGCCGAGTCGCCGGCGGTCGCCCCGAGCGTGGCGACGACGGTACCGAAACTGACCGTTCCCCGGACGTACAGCGGCATCACGATAATCGCTCCGCCACAGCCTGGCGTCAATCCAAGCAGACCGCCGAACAGTACCTGTAATCGCTCGTTCTCTTCGATCGCGGCGAGCACGGCACCGTCGGTGTAGTACTGGAGCAGCCCGAACGCGAGGATCGTCACCGCGACGAACGCACTCACCTGCACGTAACCATCTCGAAGTGATTCCAAAAGGACCGTCAGCGCCTCGTTCACGAGTTCTCACTCGGAACCTGCGATCCGACGGCACGATTATTAGACATCTCTAAAAATATCTTTAGCATCATGGTATAAATAGCTGCCGCTGGTCGCCGATTACACACCGGGAGTGGGTGAGACAGCGACCGTCGCCTACAACGACAGCGTATAGACGACTTCCTCGTACGCTTCGCCGCCTAACTCGACCGTCCCGGTGTCCGTTTCTTCGAACCCGAGTTCTTCGTAGAAGGCGCGTCCGGTCGCGTTCGAGGCGAGGTCGATCGCTCGCATGCGGTTCATGTTGAAGTCCGCGAGATCGTCGCGCAGTCGCTCGTGCAGTGCAGTTCCCACGCCCTCGCGCTGGTGATCCGGGTGGACGTACATTCGGAGGACGTCGCCTTCGTCGTCCTGGACGACGCCGTGGGTGAAGCCGACGACGCCGGCATCGGTTTCGGCGACGAGGACGGCGGTTCCGGGTTTCGAGAGTGCACGCTCGAGTTCGTCGTCGGCGTACCAGTCGTCGACGGTGTCATCGATGACGTCGCTTGCGAGTTCGTCGTAGGTGTCGTGCCACGCGTCGCGGGCGATGTCGCGGATCGCGCTGCGGTCGTCGGCGGTTGCTGGGCGAATCTCCATAGTATGGGCCACGACAGCAATGCACAAAGTTGTACTCGCAACTCGACTTGTACTGGGACAACTGGGTTAGGTCTGCACGTCGAAGCCGCGGTCGCGGAGCAGGTCCGGCACTCTGTCGCGGTGGTCGCCCTGGAGTTCGATGCGACCCTCGTCGACGGTCCCGCCGGTTCCGAGCGACGATTTAAGCTCGGAGGCGGTCGATTCGATCTCGGACTTGGAGAGGTCGAAGCCCTCGACGATCGTCACCGGTTTGCCGTAGCGTCGTTCTTCCATGCGGATCGAGAGAACTTGTTCCGCCGTTTCGAGGTCGCTTTGGCTGTCGAGTTCGTCGAGCAGGTCATCGAGCGGGTCGTCGTTAGACACGAGATAGACTACGCTCGCGAAGGGCATAGAAATGTCCATCGTCCGGTTTTCCGACTCGTTTCGAGCGTCGGGCGGACCTGAACTCGATTCATACGGACTGCTGTCAGTCATTTCCGGCACAATCGTAGGACGGGCGCGGTCGCGCCGGTAAATCGTTACAGCAGACCGTCTCAGTCGTCGCTCGGAACGTCCTGCTCTCTCGCGCCGGCGAACGGCTTTGCGACGAGGTCCTTGCGGGCGGCGTCGAGTTCCGAGAGGGCGTAGACGAGCCCGACGAGTACGACCGCACCGATCGGAACCAGGACGAACGGGGAGAGGCCGAAGAAGCCGTACAGGAGGTAGACGACGATGGAGACGGCGAGCACGGTGAGGGCGTAGTACAGTTGCGTGCGGACGTGGTCGATGTGGTCGGCACCGGCGAACGTCGACGAGAGGATGGTAGTGTCGGAGATCGGCGAGCAGTGGTCGCCGAAGATCGCCCCGGAGAAAATCGCGCCGACGGCGACCGAGAGCAGTTCCGGCGATCCGCCGCCGATCTCGTAGGCCATCGGCACCGCGATGGGCGTCACGATGCCCATCGTCCCCCAGGACGTTCCGATCGAGAAGGCGATGATCCCCGTCGACAGCAACACGACGACCGGAAGCAACGTGGGGGTGACGATTCCCTCGGCGAGGGCCGTCACGTACTGGCCGGTTTCGAGGACCTCGGCGACGGTGCCGATCGACCACGCCATCACGAGGATACTGACGGCGGTGAGCATGATCCCGAAGCCGTCGAGGATGGTCTCCATCGACTCCTCGAGGGTGAGCACGTCGTCGTACAGCGCCATCGCGACGGCCGTCGCGACCATCGAGAACGAGCCCCAGACGAGCGCGCCGGTGAAGTCCGTGTTGTCGATTACGTCGATGAGCGCGCCGGTCTCCGAGAGGGCCTCCCCGGGCGTCACGCCTGCAGCCTGGAAACCGGTGATCGTCGCGCCGCCGACGACGACGGTGACGAGGACGGCCACCGGGACGACGAACGTCCGGAGCAGCGGGTCGTCGACGGCGGGTTCGCCGAGATCCTTCTTCATGCTCTGGAGCGGGGTGGCGTCCTCCCGGGTCACCTTCCCCGTTCGCTGCGCGCGCGCTTCGGCGTCGAGCATCTCGCCGAAGTCCCGCCGGGTGAGCACGATGATAAGCACCATCAACAGCGCCAGCAGGCAGTAGACGTTGAACGGGATCGACCGGAGGAACGTTCCGACGGCCGAGGGAGTCTCCCCGCTGATCGCCTCGGAGTCGTAGACGTCCTGAATGAGGCCGATCTGGAACGCGACCCAGCTCGAGATGCCGAACGTCGCGACCGGCGCGGCGGTCGAGTCCAAAATGTACGCCAGCTTTTCGCGCGACATCCGGACCTCGTCGGCGATATCCTTGACCGCCGAGCCGACGATGGCGGTGTTGGCGTAGTCGTCGAAGAACCACACCAGCCCGAGCAGCCACGCGACCAGCCCGACCCGGCGGTGCGAGTCGACTCTCGTGGTGGCGGCCTGAGCGACGGCGACCGAGCCGCCCATCCGCCAGACGAGCGCGATACCGGCACCCAACAGGAACGTGAACGCGATGATCTCGGCGTGGAACGTATCGTCTCCGTAGGAGGCGACGATCCACCCGAAGGCTTCCACGACGGCCAGGAGCGGGACCGCCGCGAACTCGAGTGCGGTCTCCGCGCCGTCGGCCGCGATGATCACGCCGCCCGCCCAGATGCCGATGAACAACGACAACAGCGCCCGACGGGTGATGATGGCGAGTGCAATCGCGAGCAGTGGCGGCACCAACGACAGCGCTCCGAACTCTGATGTCATGCTAACGTGGTTCATGATAGCATGATTTAAAAGGTGCTGTGATAGTCCGCGATTCGTTGATTCGGCCGTCGTGGGCTGGACTTCCGGCCCGCGACGAATGGTACTTCCGACCGAGTAACACTCCTGACCGCAGCCGCCGGTCGACGGGACTACAGCCGCTCCTTGACCGTCTGCGCCGTCTTCTCGCCGACGCCCGAAACGCTTTGCAAGTCCGCTACGCTCGCCTCGCGGACGTTCTCAACGCTGCCGAACCGCCCGAGGAGCCGCTTTCGCGTTTCGGGGCCGATTCCCGGCACGTCATCGAGCACCGTCGACACGTCGTCGCGCAGCGTCTGGTGGTACTGCACGGCAAAGCGGTGGGACTCGTCGCGAACTCGCTGGAGGAGGTGCAGATGCGGCGCGTCTGCGGGCCAGGAGAACTGCCGGTCCGGCGTGATGACCGTCTCTTCGGCCTTCGCGAGCGCGACGGCGGGCACGTCCCAGCCGACCTCGGCGAGCGCGTCGCGGGCGGCCTCGAGCTGGCCCTCGCCGCCGTCGATCAGCAGGAGATCGGGGTCGGGCCGGTCGTCCCGTCCCTCGACGGCGCGGCGGGCGCGCCACGCGAGCAGCGCGTGCATGTTATCGTAGTCGTCGTTCTGATCGCGCAGTTTCTTCCGGCGATAATCCGCCTTCTCGGCGCTTCCGTCGACGAACGTGACGTTGCTGCCGACCGCCGAGGATCCCTGAGCGTGGCTCACGTCGAACCCCTCGATCCGCCGGGCGGCATCGAGTTCAAGCGCGTCGGCGAGCATGCCACACTCGTCGCGGCGGCCGACGTTCCGGCGGGCGTTCTTGAGCGCGAGGTCGACGAGTTTGGCCTCGCGACCGGCACCCGGAACCCGAACGGAGACGGTCTCGGCGTCGAGCCAGGCGGCGACCTCCTCGTCGCCGTGGCGCTCGGGGAGGAGGAGCGCGTCGGGGAGGTCGCGTTCGGCGTAGTACTGGACGATAAAGGCGGCGAGGACGGCGGGGACGCCGCCGCGTTTGTCGCGTCCGGTTGCTTCCTCTTCCTCCACCTCCACCTCCGCCCCCGCCGCGGCCGCACCGGGCGCGTCGAGCGTGTGGCGCTCGCGGTCCACGAGTTTGCCGTCTTCGGCGCGCAGGCGGGCGACGGTCGCGTCCTCGCCTTCGATCGCGACGCCAAGCACGTCGACCGCGCGCTCGTCGCCGACCGACTGGACCGCCTCGCCGCCCTCGCCGTGGAAGGCCTCGACGGTCTCGAGTCGATCGCGGAGGTTCGCCGCGCGCTCGAACTGTTGGTCCTGGGCGGCGGCCTCCATCTCCCGGCGCAGCGGATCGGTGAGGATGCCCGCCTCGCCCTCGAAGAAGCGCTCGACCGCCGTCACGTCCGCGACGTAGTCCTCGAGTTCGATTTCGCGAGTGCAGGGGGCAGTGCAGAGTCCCATCTCGTGGTCGAGACAGGGGCGGTCCCTGTTTGCGTACTTGTGGTCCGAACAGCCGCGGACGCCGTAGGTTTCCCGGAGGGCTTTCACGACGGTTTCGACCTGCCGTTTGTTCGTGTAGGGGCCGAAGACGGTCGGCCCGCTCGTAGCGCCTTGGGTCTCGCCGTCGGGATCGCGGGTGATCTCGATCCGCGGGGCCGGGTGGTCGGTCAACTGTACCATCGGGTAGGACTTGTCGTCCTTGAGCCGGACGTTGTAGCGGGGCTGGTGGCGCTTGATCAGGTTGGCCTCGAGCAAGAGCGCCTGCGTCTCGGTGTCGGTGATGGCGATTTCGATCCCGTCGGCGCGGTCGACCATCCGTCGGATGCGCGCGCTCCGCGGGTCGGCGTAGGAGCCGACGCGACTCCGGAGATCGACGGCTTTGCCGACGTAGAGCGTCGTTCCGTCGGCCCGGAACTGGTAGACACCGGGCTCACGCGGCAGCGATCGCGCGCGGTCGCGAACCCCGTCAGCGTTCATCGCCGGTCCTAGGGCGTCGACGGCTTTCAGCCTGACTCATCGCGACCGCGCCGGCGGTCGCCCCGCGGGCGGGACTCGCCCGACTCCGAGGACTGGCTGAACTCGGCTTTTTCGGCCGGCGAGCGCTGATCGGCCGTCGGACCCGGCTGAATGGCCTCGCTGAGGCTGAGGGTGATCGGGGCGGCATCGTCGGTCTCGCCGAGCGGAACGGCGATGTCGTCACCGCCGGCGACTTCGAGGACGAGTTGTCTCGATCGTGAGCGGACGTAGAGCCCGGCGAAGACGACGGCGAGCGCGAGCGAGAGGATGCCGCCGATGAGGATCCCGGTATCGAGTACCTGGAACAGCACCCCGAGCGTCTCGAACGTGCTGTCGACAGCCGCAGTCGTCCCGGCGGCATCTCCGGCGTCGGTTGCCGTTCCCGTTCCTGTTCCCGCTCCCGCCCCCGTCCCGTCTCCGGCGGCTGTTCCGTCGAGTTCGAGTTCAGGAATCAACTCGCCGAAGGAGACGACTGCCGCGATGGTAAGCAGCGTGAGTCCGAGCGCGCCGGCCAGGAGGCTCCGGAGCAGGTGTTTCGTCGAGCCGCTTTGGCTGACGGTGACGTGCTGGACGTTCGGACGGTCGGCGTGACGATAGGGGTGTGTCCCTGGCGAGTGTGAGCGGCTGGAGCGATCGAACGCGAGAACGCGGTGGCTCGTGACGACGATCGTCGCGGTTTCGAGTTCGAGTCGCCGCTGTTCTGTTTCGCCGTCGTAGCGCAGGGTGTCGACGTGGTGGGTCCAGTTGACGGCCATCTGAATCTGATTCGGAATCGACGTGAGTCGTCGCCTCAGAGTGCACCGCCGGGGGTCAAGTACGCTGGGGCGTTCTGCTGTGTGTGCGAACGCTGACCGGGCGGCCACGCGACGGCTGGCTGCGCTGGCCCGACACCCGGGAGCGACGCGATACTTTCTCGGTGGTCCGGCCGCAACCTCCGGGTATGTCTGACCCGACGGTCCGGTGCTGGCTGGTCGAACGCGACTTCGGTGCGAGAAACATCGTCACACTCGTCTACGCGACGCCCGACGGATCGCGGTACCATCAGCGCGAACGATCCTCGACGGCGCTTCGGACGGGATCTGCGGTTACCGCGGCGACCGACGTTCCCGAATCGGACCTCGAATCGGTCGACGATGCGGAAACGCGCGATCGGTACGCGACCGAAGTTGACCGCGTCCGAGAGCAATACGAGCCGGACGACTCGATCTGAACGCCGCCGAGTCGGCCTCGCTAGTCGGAATCGGTTTCTTCACCGATCGTGTTCGGGTGTATTATCCACCCCAAGTGGCAACTCTTATCGGTGAACGCCGAGATGACTCAGCCATGCCTGCACTTCGCGTCGACGAACTGACGAAGTCCTACGGGCAGACACTCGCGCTCGATACCCTCTCCTTCGAGGTTCAGGAGGGCGAGGTGTTTGGCTTTCTCGGCCCGAACGGCGCAGGGAAGTCGACGACGATCAACGTCGTGCTCGATTTCATCCGACCGACGGCGGGACGAGTCGAGGTCCTCGGACTCGACGCTCAGGCCCACAGCCGCGAGATCCGCTCGCGGACCGGCGTCCTCCCCGAAGGCTATCAGGTTTACGACCGCCTCACCGCCCGCCAGCACCTCGAGTTCGCCATCGAGTCGAAAGGCAGCGACGACGAGCCGGAGGCGCTCCTCGAACGGGTCGGCCTGACCGACGCGATCGACCGGAAGGCCGGCGGCTACTCGAAGGGGATGGCCCAGCGGCTCATGCTCGCGATGGCGCTCGTGGGCGAGCCGGACTTGCTGATCCTCGACGAACCCTCTACCGGCCTCGACCCCAACGGTGCCCGCGAGATGCGCGAGATCGTCCGCGAGGAGAACGCTCGCGGCGCGACCGTCTTCTTCTCGAGTCATAGCATGGAACAGGTCGAGGCAGTCTGTGACCGCGTCGGCATCCTTCAGGACGGCCAGATGGTCGCCGTCGACTCCGTCGAGGGGCTGCGCGACTCCATCGGCGGCGGCACCTCGCTCCGGGTCACCGTCGACCGGGTCGACGACGACGCCCTCCAGGCGGTTCGGTCGCTGCCGGCCGTCTCGAACGTCGCCGTCGAGAACCGCGATCCGCCGACGATCACCGCCCAGGTCGACGGCTCGAAGACGGCCGTCCTCACTGAACTCGAGGATCACGGCGTCGAGGTGCGGGACTTCTCGACGACGGAGGCGTCGCTCGAAGACGTGTTCCAGTCGTACACGACGGGTGCGGAGGTGACGGCGCGATGAGCACCGAGGCCGACACCGGCACGTCGAGAACGGGACCGACGTCCAGTGCGAGTTCGATCAACCCGGACAGCGTTCGCGCAGTCGCGCGCAAGGACTTTCGGGATTCGATTCGCTCGTGGGTGTTCTGGACTCTGAGTTTCCTCTTTTTCATGCTGCTGGTCGGGACGACGGGACTCCTCTCGTACTTCGGGAGCGACATCGCTGCGCAGGGGCAGACGACGGAGGCCCTCGTTGGGATGGTTCAGAGTATGACGAGTCTCATTATCCCATTGATCGCGCTGGTATTGGGTTGGAAGTCGATCGCAGGGGAGCGCCAGTCAGGGAGTCTCAAGATCCTGCTCTCGCTCCCGCACTCGCGAAAGGACGTGTTGCTCGGCAAACTCATCGGCCGATCGGCCGTGCTGTCGGTCTCGTTGATTACCGGCTTCGTCCTCGCGGCCGCCGTCGTCGCCGCGTTACTCGGGAGTTTCGACGTCGCCGATTACGTCGGACTACTCGCGGTGTCGATCCTCTATGGGGTCGCCTACACGAGCCTCGCGGTTTCGCTCTCGTCCGTGACGCGGTCGACGACAATCGCCGGTGCTGCGATGTTCGGCATCTTCATGCTGTTTTATGCCGTCTGGAACGGCCTTCTTACCGCCTTCTGGATGCTGATGAATCTCGATTATATTCCCCAGAACGAAACGACCGCCCAGATCGCCTTGCTATTCAACAGCCTCTCGCTCAACAGCGCCTACCAGAACGTTCTCTCACTCGTCACCTCGATGGGCGGGTTCACTGATCAGACCGAGATGGTACTCGAGGGGATGTTCGGTAGCGTCCCGTTCTATCTCCAGGACTGGTTCTCGCTTATCATCCTGCTCGCCTGGATCGTCGTCCCGATCGCGATCGCGCTCTTTCGGTTCGACCGCGTCGACCTCTGAGCGCAGTCGTCTCGTAGTTTGCGTTCGAGGTTGCGTTTCTGTTTCTGTTTCTGTTTCTGTTCCTGTTCCCGTTCCTGTTCTCGTTCGCCGCCACGTTCGAGTTCACACTACTGTGCGGCGTGGCGCACCACCTCGGGCTCGATCGAGATGATGACCCGCTCGCTCTGGATCGGATTCTGGTACTCTTCGTTGCCCGTATACCGCTGTGCGAGTTCGTCGATGTGCTCGCGCGCGCCGTCGGTCGTGATCTCGTCGACAGTCCCCGTCACGGAGAGCATCCGATAGGGATTGTCGGGGTCAGTCATGCTCACGCCGATCCGCGAGTCGTTGCTGGCGTTTTTCGCTTTCCGTCGATTTCGTTCGGTGTTGATAAGCAGGCGATCCGCGTCCGCGTCGTAGTCGACCCACACGGGCGTGACGTGCAGTTCGTCGTCCGGTAACACCGTCGCCACGTGGGCGAACGTTTTCTTCTCGAACAGGTCGTGGAAGTCGTCTGGAATCGACGCCATAGCCGCGGTACACCGTTCTGGTACTAAGTTACGCACCCTGCCTGCCACTGTCGGTGACTACTAGCCGTTGAAGGGAGTTTCCGACCTGATCGCTCCTCTCATACGGACTGCTGTAAATCATTTCCGGCGCAACCGCAGGACGGGCGCGGTCGCGCCGGTAAATCGTTACAACAGACCGTCTCAGTCCAACTCGATGCCTCGGGCCGCGAGTGCAGTCCTGAACTCGTCCTCGCCGTCGAGGACCGGCACGTCGTGTTCCGCCGCGGCCTCCAGTTTCGTCGCGCCTGGACTCTCGCCAGCGACGAGGAAGTCCGTGTTTCCGGAGACGCTCCCCGTGGCGTTCCCACCGCGGGCTTCGACGAGTTCCTGCGCCTCGCTGCGAGTCATCTCCGCGAGCGAACCCGTGAAGACGAACGTCAGCCCGTCGAGTTCGTCGCCGCCGGCCTCCGTCGTCGCCTCCCGCGGCGAGACGTGCGCCAGAATCGCGTCCACCGCTTCGGCGTTGGCCTCGCTCGCGAAGAACTCGTGGATCGTCTCGGCGACTGTCTCACCCACGTCGTCGACGGTCTCGAGTTCTTCGGGATCGTCCTCGGCGGCCTCGCGGACGGCGTCGAACGTCCTGAACTCGCGGGCGAGTTCGCGCGCGGTCGCCGGGCCGACGTGGGGGATGCCGAGAGCCGAGAGGAAGTCGGGAAGCGGCGGCTCGCGGCTGTCCTCGATTTCGGACAGCAGGTTCTCGGCGCTGGTCTCGCCCCAGCCCTCGAGTTCGGTCAGGTCCTCGCGCTCGAGTTCGTAGAGGTCGGCGACGGATTCCACCAACTCGGCGTCGACGAGTTGCCGAACGCTCTTTTCGCCGAGTCCTTCGAGGTCGAGGCCGCCGTCGCCCGCGTAGTACTCGATCGACCGGCGGAGCTGCGCGTCGCAGGCCAGGCCGCCGGTGCAGAAGGCGATCGGGCCGTCGCGCTCGATTGCGCTGTCGCAGACGGGGCAGTTATTGGGGAGTTCGTAGTGGCCGTCGCTGCCTTTCTCGACCACTTCCTCGACGTAGGGGATCACGTCGCCGGCGCGCTGGACGCGGACGGTGTCGCCGACGTTGACGTTTTTGGCCTCGATCTCCTCGGGGTTGTGCAGGCTCGCCCGCGAGACCGTGACGCCGCCGACGTCGACCGGTTCGAGCAGGGCGACGGGCGTCACGCGGCCCGTGCGACCGATCTGGACGGCTACGTCGGTGATCGGCGTCACCTCGGCGCGGGCGGGGAACTTGTAGGCGAAGGCGTAGCGGTCGTGGCGCGCCGTGCGGCCCAGTTCCTCGCGAGCCTCGCGCTCGTCGACCTTGATGACGACACCGTCGATTTCGTAGTTCAGGTCGTCGCGGATCTCGTGCATGCGGTCGCGGTAGTCGATCGCCCCCTCGATGTCGTCGACGACCTCGACGCGCTCGTTCGTCCGCAGGCCGTAGTCGGGGAAGCGCTCGAGTTCGTCCCGGTGGCTCTCCTCCAGATCGCTCGCTTCGAGCACGTCGAAGTAGAAGACGTCGAGCGGGCGGTCGGCGACGACCGAGGGATCGAGCTGGCGGATCGTCCCGGCGGTCGCGTTGCGCGGGTTGGCGAAGGACTCCTCGCCGCGTTCGATCCGCTCGCGGTTGTGTTTCTGGAAGGCGTCTTTGGGCATGTAGACCTCGCCCCGAACCGCGAGAAAGTCGGGATAATCGCCGTGGAGACGCTGGGGAACCGAGCCGATGGTGCGGGCGTTTCGCGTCACGTCGTCGCCCTCGCGGCCGTCGCCGCGGGTGACCGCCCGCGCGAGGCTGCCGTCTTCGTAGACGAACTCCATCGAGACGCCGTCGAATTTGGGCTCGCAGACGTAGTCGACGTCGCCGACCTCCCGCCGGACGCGCTCGTCGAACTCGCGGACGGCCGCCGCGTCTCCGCTGTTGTCGATCGACAGCATCGGCGCGACGTGCTCGACGGTTTCGAACGCCTCGATGGGCTCGCCGCCGACGCTCTTGGTCGGACTGTCCGGATGGGCGAGGTCGAAGGCCTCCTCGAGTGCCTGGAGGCGAGAGAAGAGCGCGTCGTAGGTCCGATCGGCGATGATCGGGTCGTTCTCGACGTAGTACCGGCGGTCGTGCTCGCGGATGGCCTCGCGTAACTGTGCGACCTGTCTACGGGCCTCTTCTGCTGAGAGCGCATCGACTGGACTGAACTCGGTCGGCGGATCACGAAGATACGGATTGTCTTCGTCTGCGTTCTCGTCGGCGAGAGACATTCTTGGTAGAGCGTTGCTATGCGCACCCGTTAACGTTACCGCAGTCGCTTGTCCGTCGGTGTCGCGACGATGCCGGCTCCCGGTCTGAGAGGGACGCCGGGAGCGACTATTTCCACGGACTGTCGCCGACTTCCGCGCGCACCCTCGGCCCCACCTCGATTCGACAGTCGGCTCTGGGCAGCGCGATACACAGCAGCGCATAGCCGTCGGTGCGTTCGCGCTCCTCGAGCGCCCGCGGCGGCCGTCGGTAGTCGACGGCGGTCGCGGCGTCGGGTTGGTGGCCGCTCCGATCGCCGGACGGCGTTTCGAGTTCAGGTTCGGCTTCGGCTTCGGCTTCGACTTCGGCCCCGGCCTCGGGTTCGGTTTCGACTTCGGATTCGGGTTCAGGTTCGGCTTCGACAGCGACCACTCGTCCCACGCACGTCGTGCACGTCCCTTTCCGGCAGTCGGACGGGAGCCGGACGCCGGCCCGCTGGGCCGCCTCGAGTATCGTCTCACGCTCGTTGACCGCGATCGTTTGGGTCGGACCGTCGGTCCGCTCGAGCGTCACGTCGTAGCTGGTCATCGGCTGGCCGTCACCCTCGGCTGGGCGGTGGCGCGCCCGGTCGTGATCGTGGTCCTGGGCCCGTTCGCGTTCATGGTTCCGTTCTGCGTTCCGTTCACGTGTACCTCTACAACGCCAAGCGAAAAAAGCCAGGCCCGACATACCGATTCGAGGCGGGTGGAAGCCGTCGGTGCACCGCGAGGGATACCCGGTCCTTTACCCGCCTGCGCCCCCTACGACGGAGTAGATGGGACAGGGAACGGACGCGGAGTTCGGGTTAGTCGACCTCGACGAGGCCGAGACGCCGGGCGACGAGTGGGAGGAGATCGACGTATCGGACACCGACGCCGACCGGATCGCCCGCAAGCGCGACCGCAAGTTCGAGCAGTTCGAGGAACGCATCACGGACGCCGACCAGTTCAAGGTTGAGCAGTCGGTATTCGACGATGCAACCTTCGCCGCGCTGTACAAACTCGTCCAGGACGGCTACGTCGAGGCGTTCGGCGGGCCGCTCTCGACGGGCAAGGAGGCGAACGTCTATCATGCGCTCGGCGACGACCGCGAAGTCGCGGTCAAGGTCTACCGGATCAACGCCTCGAACTTCCGCCAGATGCGCGACTATCTCGAGGGCGACCCGCGCTTCGAGGGCCTGGGCGGCAAGAAGAAAGACGTCGTTCTCGCCTGGACCAAAAAGGAGTTCGCGAACCTCCGGCGGGCCAAGAAAGCCGGCGTCCGCGTCCCCGAACCGATCGCCACCGAACGAAACGTGCTCGTCATGGAGTACATCGGCAACGACGAGGGCCGCGCCAAGCGCCTCGGCGAGGTTCACATCGAGAATCCCCGGACCGCCTACGAGGTCATGCGCGAGTACATGCGCCGCCTCTACGCGGCCGGCATCGTCCACGGCGACCTGAGCGAGTACAACGTCGTCTTCCACGAGGGTGAACTCGTGGTGATCGACCTCGGACAGGCCGTCACCGTTCACCATCCCAACAGCCGCGATTTCCTGGAGCGCGACTGCGAGAACGTGTCGAGTTTCTTCTCCCGGCAGGGCTTGGACGCCGACGCCGACGACCTCCTCGAGTTCGTGACCGATCCCGAGCCGGATCCGTCTCGCAACTGACAGTGACTCTGTGAAAGATCTCTTCCGTTAGATCCCTCTTGTTCAGTCGCCTATAACGCGGTTGAATCCCTGGAAGCGGTCGTGTATGACGACCCTCCCGGTTCCCAGTGTCGAAGCCTTTGCTTGCAACTGCTGAACGAGCTCGTCGCGTAACTGACCGTACACATCGATGGACTCGAGCGTGATGAACGCCCCAATCGGCGGGAACTCTGAACCCGCAACTTCCAGGTGCTGTTCTAGCGTCGTCGAATCAGCGTGCGTATGCATTACGGTCATCTGCTCGCCGTCGGCGCTGAAGTAGACGTTGTAGGATAGTATCTCGGGTTCGTTGGTCTCGACGAAGTCCACCAACTCCGCCATCGCTGCCTTGAGCTCGTCCAACTTCCCCTCATGTACCGATGATCGGTCAATGTAGACGATGGTATCAGTCATTTTGTCTCCTCCGGGTAGCTTTGCAGCCGCGTTGTCCCGCTTCTTTTTCGGCCTCTATTGCTGTCGCCATCGACTCCTCCGTGTGGTGCGCCTGATACAACGGTCCCCGTCGGAACGTGTCGCATAGCTGGCGCTATTGTTTCATCACGCCGCCGGGCGTGTTAACTATTGTCATCCTCGCAAGGAAATCGGGAAGACAAGGCCATCGAGCGTTCCAATAGGCCACGTGGCGACAGCGCCACCAGGTGCCCGCTCGTCCGTCTTCACTGCCCCGAAACGCTAATCTATCCTGCCCCGAAGTATCACGTAATGACGGCCGCTCTCGAGTGGCAGTGGCGCTGGCAGCCCCGTTCGAGAGCGGACAGTGTCCTCGCGGTCGCCGACGCGGCCTAACCGGTCGGTTGCGGCGAGGGGCGCTCCCTGCGTTCGTTCTCCGCTGTTTCGACTTCCAGCTACCGCTGTAGTTTCACCACCACGGATACGAAACGATGTCTGACTCCAACGACACCGAGATAACGACGACCGATTCCCAGCCCGATCGCGACAGTACCGAACCGGATGATGCCGACAGCCGCGCCGATGCCGACGAGTTCACCGTCACGCCCTACGCCGTCTCCGGGGAGATCGACTACGACAAACTGCTCGAACGCTTCGGTGCCGAGCCGCTGACGGACGAACAGATCGAACGCTTTCCCGACCACCCGCTGCTCCGGCGGCGGACGTTCTACGCCGGTCGGGATGCGGACGACTACCTCGCGGCCGCCGAGGCGGGCGACCCGCACGCGGTCGTCACCGGCAGGGGGCCGTCGGGGCCGATGCATCTCGGGCACGTCCTGCCGCTCTATCTCGCAAAGCGCTTCCAGCAGGAGACGGGCGCGACGGTCTACATCCCGCTGTCGGACGACGAAAAGTTTCTCGCGAAAGAGCAGTCCTTTGCGTCGATCAGCGAGCACACCCGCGAGAACCTGCGGGATATCCTCGCGGTCGGTTTCGACCCCGCAAAGACGCGGATCGTGATCGACACCGCCGACGCGGACGTGCTCTATCCGATCGCGGTCCGCCTCGCGAAGCACCTCACGCCGGCAACCGTCGAGGCCGTCTACGGCGAGCAGGAGACCGTCGGCCTGCAGTTTTACCCCGCCGTGCAGGCGACCCACCTCCTGCTCCCGCAACTCGTCGCCGGACGACAGCCGACGCTCGTCCCTATCGCCGTCGACCAGGACCCGCACGTCCGCGTCTGCCGCGACGTGGCCGCGAAGGAGGCGCTTCCGGTCCGAAAACCGGGTGCGCTCCTGGGGCGCTTCCTCCCGAGCCTCGCCGGTCCCGGCAAGATGAGTTCGTCCGGCGACGCGCCTTCGATCGAACTCACCGACGACCCGGAAACCGTCGCCGAGACGATCCACACCCACGCCTACACCGGCGGGCGGGCAACGCTCGAGGAACACCGTGAGAAGGGCGGCGACCCGACGGTTGATGTCCCCTTCCAGTATCTCCGATTCTTCTTCGAACCGGACGACGACGAACTCGAGCGCATCGGCGCGGCCTACCGCGCGGGCGACCTGCTGAGCGGCGACCTGAAAGACCTCGCGATCGAGCGCATCACCGACTTCCTCGCCGCCCACCAGCGCCGGCGGAACGCCCTCGATGAACTCGCAACTGAACTCGAACCTTACCGGCTCACCGACGAGGAACGGCGACGGGCGCTCGACAGCGCCGGGGTGTCGCCGGTCGTCGGGACCTAAGTTCGACCCAACACTATTTGTCGGTCGCCCGCGGGGAACTGCGTATGAACATCGGCATCGTCGCCGACACGCACGACAACGTCGACGCGGTCGAACGCATCGCCGAGATTTTCGAGGACGAAGGCGTCGAAATCGTCGTCCACTGCGGCGACTTCGTCGCCCCGCTGGTGGTCCCCTACTTCGAGGACTTCGAACTCCACGGCGTCCTCGGAAACAACGACGGTGACGCTCGCAATCTGCAGGCGGCATTCGACTCGCTCGGCGGTAAGAGCGAACTCCACGGTCGGTTCGCGGATCTCGAGTTCGACGGGCTCTCGATCGCCGTTCTCCACGGCGAGTCGATGGACGAGGTGCGGGCGATCGCTGCCGCCGACGAGTACGAGTTCGTCTGTTACGGTCACCACCACGTCAGCGAACGCACCGAGTATGGGGGAACAACGTTGTTGAACCCAGGAGCGCAGTTTCCGACGACGGCCGCGGCGGACCGGACGGTTGCGATCCTTGAGACACGTTCGGAGTCGGTGCGGTTCCGCTCTGTCTTGGAGTAGTGCCGGGGTCGGGCCGGGGCTGTCCGAGTTCTCCCAGCCGCTGCTCGGCCGGTGAGCCACGTGCTACATGTACATTCGATCATCGGGAAGCGTGCGTCCCTCGAGCGGAGTCTCCTGGGACTCCATCGCCGCCATGCGCTCTGCGAGTTCGGCGTAGTATCTGGTGAGCGCTTCCGAGCGTTCGCGCAACGGCTCGGTGTCGATTTCGAGGTCGTAGTGCGCGGTCAGAAACGCGAGATAGCGGAGTGCCGCATCGAGGTCCGGTCCCGGCGGGTGATTCGGCGTCACCAGGACGCCGATCGGGGGAACGTCGCCGTCGAACCGACGGGTCGCGAGTTCGCCGGGCACGCCGTCCAAGACGCCGCCGCCGAGCGGCGTGTCGTCGTCGGCCAGCCGTCGCCGTCGGTAGTCCGGCGTCGCGACCGAGAAGACCTCGTGTTCGTCGGGACCGTGCGGAAACGGGATGCCGTGCAAGACGGCGAGTTCATCCAGCGCCGTTTCGGCGAGCCAGTCGACGACTGCATCGACGAAGGTCTCGGCGGTCCAGACTGGGATGACGGTTTCGCTGAGTAGCACGCAGCAGTCGGCGTCGTCGCTCGCGTAGAGTCGGATCGGCCGCCGCGGCTCGCCGTTTCGGAACGGGACGACGGTCGGCAGGTTTCTCGTCCGCACGTAGCCGATCTGGTCGAACTCGAGTTGCTGGACGAGGTAATCGGCGGCGGTGAGGCCCGCCAACCCGATATTCGAGAGAGCGAGGAACAGCGGTCCCTCGAGCCGGTCGGTGGCACTCGTGACGAGTTCATACTGTGGGTCGGTCGCCATACGACCGGTACGCTGAACTCGAGTATAGTTGTCGGCCCCGCGGGCGGGTCGGCGGCGCTGGTGCTGGTGCTGGCGCGGGGACCAAGGTCTTAACCTCACGCAGCGAATACCCGAGTGTATGCAGCACGTGAAGATTCCGCAGGACCGGATCGGAGTTCTCATCGGCGAGGGCGGCGAGACGATGCGCGAGATCGAGGCGGAAGCCGAAGTGCGATTGGACATCGACTCGGAGGACGGTGCCGTTGCCGTCGAGACAGTTGGCGACCCCGTTCGCGGCCTCAAAGGCCCCGAAATCGTCCGTGCGATCGGGCGTGGATTCGCTCCCGAAGAGGCGCTGCAGTTGCTCGAAGACGACATGATGCTGTTCGACGTCGTCGACATCGACGCGGCGGCCCGGAACAAGAACGACCTGAAGCGCCAGAAGGGCCGACTCATCGGCGAAGGTGGCCGAACGCGCGAACTCATGGAAGAACTGTCGGGCGCATCAGTCGTCATCTACGGCTCGACGCTCGGTATCATCGGCACGCCGCCGCAGGTCGATGCGGTCCGCAGCGCCGCAGAGATGCTTCTCGACGGCGCGCCACACGGCACCGTTTACTCGTTCCTGGAGGAGCGACACAACGAGATGAAACACCAGGGGATGCAGTACCACCGCTTCCCCGGCTCCGGCTCGTCTTGATCTGTCGCTTGACTCCCGTTTTTCGTCCGATTCACTCATAAATAACCGCCGGTCGTTCTCTCTCGAAGCGATAGCCCCCGTCGATTCAGGCGCTCTGAGTGAATCGACACCAAAATATTTATATAGAATAACAATCAATCCTTCGGGTGACTATGGCGCAACAGCAGATGGGCAACCAGCCCCTTATCGTTCTCTCGGAGGACAGCCAGCGAACCTCCGGGAAAGACGCGCAGTCGATGAACGTACAGGCCGGCAAGGCCGTTGCCGAGTCCGTCCGCACGACACTCGGACCGAAGGGGATGGACAAGATGCTCGTCGATTCGTCGGGCAACGTCATCGTGACGAACGACGGCGTCACCCTCCTCTCGGAGATGGAAATCGACCACCCGGCCGCCGACATGATCGTCGAAGTCGCCGAAACCCAGGAGGACGAGGTCGGCGACGGCACCACGAGCGCCGTCGTCGTCGCCGGTGAACTCCTGAGCCAGGCAGAGGACCTCCTCGATCAGGACATCCACGCAACCACGCTCGCACAGGGATACCGCCAGGCCGCCGAAGAGGCCACGGCGGCCCTCGAAGAGATCGCGGTCGACGTCGACGAGGACGACGACGAGATCCTCCACCAGATCGCCGCTACCGCGATGACCGGCAAGGGCGCAGAGAGCGCCCGCGACCTGCTCGCCGACCTCGTCGTCGACGCCGTCCAGTCCGTCTCTGACGGCGACGATGTCGACACGGACAACGTCAAAGTCGAAAAGGTCGTCGGCGGCTCGATCGAGAACTCCGAACTCGTCGAGGGCGTCATCGTCGACAAAGAGCGCGTCTCCGACAACATGCCGTACTTCGCCGAGGACGCCTCGGTCGCGATCGTCGACGGCGACCTCGAGATCAAAGAGACCGAGATCGACGCCGAAGTCAACGTCACCGACCCCGACCAGCTCGAGCAGTTCTTAGAGCAGGAGGAGGCCCAGCTTCGCGAGATGGCCGAGCAGGTCGCCGATGTCGGCGCTGACGTCGTCTTCGTCGACGGCGGCATCGACGACATGGCCCAGCACTACCTCGCACAGGAGGGCATTATCGCCGTCCGCCGCGTCAAGTCCAGCGACCAGTCTCAACTCGCTCGCGCAACCGGCGCAACGCCGGTCTCCACGGTTGACGACCTGACCGAAGATAACCTCGGCTTCGCCGGCAGCGTCGCCCAGAAGGAGATCGCCGGCGACCAGCGCATCTTCGTCGAGGACGTCGACGACGCACAGGCCGTCACGCTCATCCTCCGGGGCGGCACCGAGCACGTCATCGACGAGGTCGACCGCGCCATCGAGGACTCCCTCGGTGTGGTGCGGACGACCCTCGAGGACGGCAAGGTGCTCGCCGGCGGCGGCGCGCCCGAAGTCGAACTCTCGCTCGCGCTGCGTGACTACGCCGACTCCGTCGGCGGGCGCGAACAGCTCGCCGTCGAGGCCTTCGCGGACGCACTCGAGATCATCCCGCGCACGCTGGCCGAGAACGCAGGACTCGACCCCATCGACTCGCTCGTCGAACTGCGCGCCGACCACGACGGCGGCAACGAGGCCGCCGGACTGGACGCGTTCACCGGCGACACCATCGATATGGGTGAGGAAGGCGTCTACGAGCCGCTTCGCGTGAAGACCCAGGCCATCGAATCCGCCACCGAAGCGGCCGTCATGCTGCTTCGCATCGACGACGTCATCGCCGCCGGCGACCTCGCGGTTGCCGACGACGACGACGAGGAAGACATGCCCGCCGGCGGCCCAGGCGGTATGGGCGGCGGCATGGGCGGCATGGGTGGCGGTATGGGCGGCATGATGTAAGCGAGGGGAAACCCCCGCTCACACCGCGATTTCGACCGCTATCACAACCGCTTGCGGCGGCCCATTTTCTGCCGTTTGCCGATTCGTCTCTGCACTCCCAACCGGATAGCGATCGCTCAATTCGTCGCTCGCGTCCACCGCGATCACGCCGCGACCACAGGAAGAATCACTTAAGGTGCCGCCCGCAATATTCGCGGATATGAACACCATTCTGCTGGATAGCGACGATGTCGACGAGAACATTCGGATGGGGGCGCTCATCGACGCAGTCGAGCAGGCCTTCGGCGCGTTCGAACGGGGAGACACCCAGATGCCGGCCAAGTCCTATATCGATTTACCCCAGTACAACGGGGACTTTCGCTCGATGCCGGCCTACCTGTCCGTTCGAGAAAGCGACGCTTCCTCGAGCCGATCAGGATCGCAGCGCGATGCTGACGATGCCGGTGGGTGGGACGCCGCCGGCCTGAAATGGGTCAACGTCCACCCGGACAACCCGACCGACCACGACCTGCCGACCGTGCTGGGGACGATGATCTACTCGGACCCCGAAACCGCGTTCCCGCTTGCGATCATGGACGGCACGACGCTCACGATGAAACGGACCGGAGCCGCCGCGGCCGTCGCGACGGATCATCTCGCCGTCTCCGATGCGACGAGTCTCGGCCTCGTCGGTGCGGGCGTCCAGTCGTACACCCAACTCGACGCGATCAGTGAAGTTCGTCCGATCGAGGAAGTCGTCGTCTCGGACCTCGACGACGAACGCGTCCAACGATTCATCGACGCCTACGACGACGAGTTCACCGTGCGCGCCGGCTCGATCTCTGAGGCCGGCCACTGTGACGTGCTCTCGACGGTGACGCCCGTCCGCGATCCGGTCGTCACACCCGAGGACGTCGGCGAGCACACGCATATCAACGCCATCGGTGCCGACGCCGAGGGCAAGCACGAACTCGCAGACGAGCTTTTGCAGGCGGCGACGGTCGTCATCGACGACCACGAGCAGTGCACTCACTCCGGCGAGATCAACGTGCCCTACACCGACGGCACGCTCACCGACGCCGACATCCACGCCGAACTCGGTGAACTCGTCATCGGCACGACGGACGGCCGCACGGCCGAGACGGATGTGACGGTGTTCGACTCGACGGGACTGGCGATTCAGGACGTTGCCGCAGCACACGTGGTGTACGAAAACGCGAGCGAGAGCGACAGCGGCTCGCGGTTCGGGCTGATCGATACGGACGTACAGTAACGGTAAGGAACGGAACTGTCGAGTGTCGGGTACCGGTTCCGTCTCCCGAACTGGGCGGCTCGTTCTCCCAGCACGCCTCTTCCCGATCGCAGTTCTAACCCATGTAGCAGCGACTCGCAACGGATCGTCTATGCCCCGAGTAATTCCGCGACGTCTATTCTCCGCTGTTTTCGGTCGGTAGCGACCGTAAACGACTCCAGCCAAATCTCCTCGCCGGATTCGATCGCCAACCCCGGCACAGCCCCGAATACGGCATCGAAATACGTCCGCACCGCACCGGCGTCCGGCACCGAGAGCAACGCGTCTTCGATCCGGTATACGGTATCGTCACTCTCACTCCGTTCCGCCGCTCCCCGATCCTCGTCAGCCCTCGGATGCAACTCCACCCGGAACGCCCACGGCGTCATCACGAACGTCCGCCGACTGTTCTGCCGAACGGACGAGCCGCGAGCGCGCGCCCGCTCGAGTGTCCCATCGAAATCCGAACTGCGAAGGCCGAGATGATCAATTCGGGGGCGTTTCCCGGGGGCGAGCGTGATATCGACGTTCCCGCGGCGATGGACCTGGAGCTTGAATCTGAACTCGTCCGGAACGTCGTCTTCGGGACCAAACGATCGACTCTCTCCACGAACCGTTCCGAAACGGCGCGTGCAGGGAAGGCCCTCTCGCTCGAGTCGCTCGGCCGCGCTCTCTACGTCGGGTGTATTGAAGTGGAGGTGAAACAGTGTTGGTCCGTCCATAGTCGAAGCAGGCGGGTAGTGGAGATAATGATATGGGGGTCGGGGAAAAGAGTGAACGGCGAACCGAGTACAGTGTGGATCAGTTCGGTTCGGTTTCGGTTGTCGTCTGTCCCTCTCGTCTAGCGTCGGTGGCCGTCAGTCGTCCGTTTGAACGGCGTCGGTCCGGTCTGTTTCGCCCGGATCGGTTCCGATGGCGGTATTCCGGAGGTCGGCCTCGATTTCCTCGAGCGAACGCCCCTTCGTTTCCGGAACGAGCCGGTAACAGAAGACGAGGGCGATGAGCGAGAGGATGCCGTACAGCCAGAAGGTTCCGGATTCGCTGATGATGTCGACGAGACGGAGGAACGTGAGCGAGACGAGCAGGTTTGCGGCCCAGTTGAGTACCGTCACGACGCCCATCGCGATGCCGCGAACCTCCATCGGATAGATCTCCGAAATGAGCAGCCAGAACGCCGGCCCGAGACCGATGGCGAAAAACGCCACGTACAGCATCAGGCTGCCGGTCGCGAGCACACCGAGTCCGCCCGAGAGGCCGGGCAGATAGTAGACGAGGCCGGCGATGCCGAGCGTCGCCGTCATTCCGGCGAGCCCGGTTAGAAGCAGCGGTCGGCGACCGGTTCGGTCGATCAACGCCACCGCGACGGCGGTCATGATGACGTTGACGACACCGATTGCGACGGTTGCGAGGATCGAGTTCGTATCTCCGAACCCGGTCGACTCGAGGATCCGTGGGGCGTAGTACATGACCGCGTTGATCCCGGTCACCTGCTGGAATATCGCCAGTCCGCTGCCGACGACGAGCATCGGAACGATCCACGGTTGGAACAGATCGCGCAGGCCCCCGGTTTCGCTCTGGATCGTTTCGGTGATTTCGCGCAACTCGGCGTCGATCTGGCCTTCGGTTCGAATCCGCGAGAGCACGTCGCGGGCGGTCTCCTCGTCGCCGTGTTCGTAGAGCCAGCGCGGGCTCTCGGGCATGAACAGCATACCGATGAACAGGATCGCTGCGGGGACCATCCCGAGCCCGAGCATCCAGCGCCACTCGCCGCCGCTCGAGAACGCGTAGTTCACGATATAGGCGATGAGGATTCCGCTCGTAATCGTCAGTTGGTTTAACGCCACTAGCGACCCGCGGATCTTCGGCGGTGCGATCTCCGAGATATACAGCGGTCCGACAACGGAGGCGAAGCCGACGCCAACGCCGTCGAGGATACGACCGACGATCAGTACCTCAGTGGTCGGCGCAATTGCCATGATGAGCGAACCGACGAAGAACACGACGGCCCCGATCAGGATGAGCCGCCGCCGTCCGAGTCGATCCGCCAGTCGGCCGCCGAGTGCGGCACCGACGATCGCTCCGACCATCGCGCCGCTAACGATCACCCCTTCGACGAGAGACGGGTGGATCGACTGGCCGAATAACACCGTTATGTCGAACGTGTCCTTGATGTACAGCATTGCACCGGAAATCACGCCGGTATCGAACCCGAATAGAAGGCCGTTGAGCGCAGCTAACCCCGCAACTACGTACACGAACGAGTTCTGATTCCCGGAGGCTGTGTCTGTCTCTGAGAGTGCCATCGATTGTGTGCCATAATAATTATCTCGGATGATAGTAACATATCTATCGATCTCGGCAGGAACCACTCAATGCCGCTACAAATACGTCTACCGAGTAGCATACCCGCCCACAATACAGGTTCTACCGGCGGAATTCTGGCATCTGGTTCTCTTATCACCGGCCCCGTTCAGCGTCGGCGTGGAATCGAGCCCGTCATCTCGAGTTCGTCGCAGTAGTAGACGAGTGGTTCATCGCGCGTCGGTGCCAACCCGAGCGCGTCGAGTATCGTATTCTCGGTGATGGTCACCTCGGCCGGCTGGAGCGGCCACGGATCGTGTGCGACTTCGCCGACCAGCACACTGTCGCGATTCGGCGCATAGAACCGCCGCCGTTCGGTCAGCCAGTGTTTGAGTGTTCCCGAATCGGGAGTCGCGATCGGTCCCGTTGGGCGATAGGTCGCGGCGAACCAGGGCGGTTCCGTATCACCATCCGCACTCGCATCCACATTCGCGTTCGCCCCTCTCGTTGCCTCGGGTTTCCGCTCAGATCCGATCGCGTCCTGAAATCGTCGCTGCCAACTGGATGCTTGCAGTCGCCGACTCGAAAACCGAATGCCCTCACTGCCGCCACTGACGTGCATCTCCGCGGGGAAAACCGGGAGTCGAGTGAGCAATCCGGCGACGCTTGCGAGGAGGTGCTGGCCGACATCGACGCTGAAAAAGTACAGCCCCGGATCACCGCGGTACGTCACGTACGTCCGAACGTTGAGTTCCGCAAACGCGACTCGCGTACTCGCCGGCGTCCCGCGGAAACCGACGTTCGTGAGCACGAACGGGAGCACGCTAAGCCACGCCGTGCCGTCCCGGGTGTCGACCGTCAACTCGGACGGAACGTGGGGCCGAATCCGCTCGGGATCGATCGGCCAATTCACGAACAGTCCGTGTCGCAACGTCATCGATCCAACGTGTGGCAGCCACCGTCCTGATCTCGGCGTGTGCGGGGACTGATGCCGTCTCGCCTGTGTTCCTCTCATCTCGATCCCTGATTCTGTCCGTCCACTCCACTGAACAGATGCATAAAACGACCCGTTGTCTGTCAAAACCGGTGGCCGTTCAGCGCTCTTTTTTAACCTCTCCTCTTTCTCGAAAACCTGTTCCGTTCCGCTACAAACTCTCTTGTTTTTCTATACTTCGATTATTTTAAATAGTCCCGACCACTCAACACAATATGAAGATTACTTACCGATGGCACAATCCGATTCGTCTCCGACCTGTCCGGAGTGTGGTGGGTTCCTCCGACTGACAGCTACCGAAACCGTCTGTGAGGACTGTGGACTCGTTCTCGGCGAAGACCCGATCGATCGCGGTCCCGAGTGGCGCTCGTTTGCGGACGACGACACCGACCGTCGTCGAACCGGTGCGCCGCTGACCCGTTCTCGACACGATCGCGGTCTGTCGACGAAGATCGGCTACGGTACTGACTCGGTCTCCGACCATAGTACCCGCATTACCGGTCGGAAACGGCGACAACTCTCGCGCCTCCGCCGTGAACACACTCGAGCCACAATCTCGTCGAAAGCCGAGTACAACCAGGTTCTCGGCTTCACCGAAATCAAACGGATTACGGCACGACTCTCCCTTCCCGACTGCCTCCGTGAACAGGCCTGTGCGCTGTTCGACTCCGCCCAGTCCGAAAATCTCCTGCAAGGCCGGTCCATCGAAGGCTTTGCGGCTGCCTGCGTCTATGCGAGTTGTCGGGTTCGATCGCTCCCCCGAACGATCGACGAAGTCGTCACCATCGCCGCCGCCACCGAGGCGGAACTTAAAGCCGCATACGACGCGCTTAACCGTGATCTTGGCCTTCCAACTGGCCCGATCGATCCCGGTCAATACCTCCCGCGTTTCGCCTCGAACCTCGATCTCGACACAGCCGTCGAGCGTCGCGCTCGCGAGCACCTGGATGCCCTCGTCACCGCCAACCGCATCGGCGGCCGCAATCCAAGCGGCGTCGCCGCTGCCTGCCTCTACAAGGCTGCTTGTGACTGTCCGCACACCGAATCGATCACGCAAACCGCCGCTGCCGAAGTCGCCGATGTCGCAACGGTAACGATCCGCTCGACACTCACTGAACTCCGCTCGCTTTCTGCTGACTCCTGATCGGTCCCGCCTCGTCCTCCTCGCTCGTCCGCCCGACCTCGTGTTCTTTCGACCGTCTCGAGCGCTGCCGCCGCATTCCGGCTCGTGGGACTATTACGTCGTTCGCAACGTGTCCATACTCGGCTCGTACACCTCTCCTTTCTGCTTTAGCTTCTCGATCTCGTGCTCCGCCTTCGATTGATCCAGTCCGATCTCTTCGGCCCGCTCCATGACGATATCGACCGGCGCACCCTCGTCGTATTCCTCCTCGATATCGCTGATGAGTTGCTTGAGATTCTTGATCCGATCGCGTTGGGACTTCGATGTCCCCGCCTCGACGATGTCCGCATCGAACTCGCCCGTCTCCGGGTCCACCCCCACGTCCTGGAGACACGAGCGAACGATCTCGATCACCCGCTCCGCATCCGACTGCTCGACGGTATCCGACAGCCGAACTCGTGCACTCGCCTCCGAGAGGCGGACCAGTGCCTCGAGTTTTCGCGCCGTGACGGGGACGGCCGCGTCTTCGTCGGTCCCCTTCGAACGAAGGTTGACGTAGAAGTCTCGGATCGCCTCGCGAGCTTCCTCGGTCATCCGCGGGTGACAGTTCTGCTTGGCGTACGCGATGTACTTCCGGAGGAGTTCAGCGTCGATTTCCGGATCGACCTGCTCGGTCATCTCCTCGAGTTCACCCTGGCTGACGTCGAGGTTGGTCATCTGTTCGCGCTGGGTGGTCAGTTCGCCGGCGTAGTTGGTGGTGAGGATGTGCTCTGCGAGGTTGCGGTCTTTCTCCTCGTCGGGGGTGTCCGTGACGGTGAAGATGAGGTCGAACCGCGAGATGAGTGCCGGTTCGAGGTCGATCTGTTCGCTGATGGGTTCGTACTGATCGAAGCGACCGTACTTGGGGTTGGCCGCCCCGAGGAGCGAGCAGCGGGATTTGAGGGTGGCGTTGATGCCGGCCTTCGAGACAGAGATTTTCTGCTGCTCTAAGGCCTCGTGCATGGCACTCCTGTCTTCCGAGCGCATCTTATCGAGTTCGTCAACGGCTGCAATGCCCTGATCGGCGAGGACGAGTGCGCCGGCTTCGAGTGTCCACTGCTGGCCGTCGCCGAAGTCGTCTCTGACGGCTGCGGCCGTGAGGCCGGCGGAGGATGAGCCTTTCCCGGAGGTGTAGACGGAGCGGGGCGCAATGTTCTGGATGTAGCCGATCATCTGTGAGTTGTGCGAGATGATGCCGTTCGAGACGTAGTTGTGGGTCCCGTCGATTTCGAGATCGTATACCCACTCGTAGGTAGGTTCGATACTGTCGATAGACTCGATTCGGTCCCAACAAACGTCCCCATCGACGTACTTTTCTAGAGCATTGATGCTTGCTCGTACAGAACCTCCATCAGGGACGGCAACATCTTCACTTCGAGTTCCTTTCGCCGGCAAAGCATCTTTGAAAGCAGTAAGAACCGTTCGAAGACCGGTCCGACTCGGGTTTTTTGACTCTCGTTCGTAGTTTTGATACGTTGATCGCGGAAGACCGCATTCTGCCTGTGTGAGCGAGAGAGATTCTCGAATCTGTCGAAGTTCAGAACCGATATCGGGAACGATGGCAAGATTGGTATTCCCTTTTGTATCGGCGTACTGCTCAGCAGCTTGTCGTTTTCGCTGCGTCACGAATCCAATCTCAGTCACGTACTTTGCAAATGCATCGCCACTTATTCTGAGTCGATAGCTGTCGTTGTGTCGCTCATGAATCTGTGAGCGGATACCGACGGCTAGCAACAACGTTCGAATATCTTCGAGAAGATTACGACTTGTTGAAGCGACAGTTATCTCTCGCTGGGATTCAGAAACATGGCCTTCGCCTTCGATAAACGATTTCAGGAACTCCGATTTCGTCCGGTCGGTGGCTGCGAAAATAGCATCCGGAACACGTTGCTTAGCGGACGACTCAAGAATACACGGTTCGAGGGTCTTGAGGAAGCTTACGAACTCTCCCGCTGAACAGAGCACTTCACGCGCCTCTTTAGCCTCGTGCGGGTCCCGCTCCGTCACGTTGAGACCGAGGCTTTCTAACGCGTTCGTTGCATCGTCCAGTACTTCTTGGTCGTTATTTGTAACTGAAACGAATCCCGTATTGTTGTCTCGTTGTTCGACATACCCTTTTGCAATGATGTATCCGATTAGTCGAGCCAGTGACGGCGTCCATTTTTCTGGTAACTCGAGTTGAACCGCATTTCGAGACTGTGAACGTCGGAACGTAACGTCAAGCACATCGTTTCCTTCTGTCTCGATACATCGGGGTGCAGCCACAAACTGCCCTTCTGTGAGATCGTCTGCAACGGTTGGCTCGAATCTCCCATCTTGCTGTACGAACAGCGGATGTGACGGCGTTACTTCGAGTTCACGCCCACTCGAGGTCCGAATTCGATACATCTGCTCGGGTGCTTCGCGCTTCCAGACCTTCGTCGCACGTTGTGATGCGACTGTGCCATCGTCCTGCAAAGACGGGACGTCGAAGTCAACCTCGTCCCACCAGCCGTCGTCGATTGGCTTCGGATTGTCGAGATTCGATTCGACGAGTTCGCGGATCGGCACGTCTCGTCCGTCTGTGAGCGTTACCTTCGTGTCCCCGCGAACACACTTACCGGTACCCGGATCGCCGATCAGCAGCATGTGCAGGTCCCCGCGGATCCGCGACCCGTCGGGTAAGTGCTTCGTGACGCCGGAGAACAACTGGAGTGTCATCGCGAGTTTTTCCTGCTCGTAGCCGTAGATGGAGGGCGCGATGGAGGCGACCATCTGCTCGTAGACCTCCTCCTGGTTCGAAATCTCGTAGATTTCCTTCTTGTCCTCGTCGGTGATGTCCATGTCCTCGAACTGTTCTTCGTCGATGTCGACGGACATCCCCTCCATGTAGAAATCGAACACCGGCGTCTTCTCGCCCTGATTGCTCTGCTGTTCGAGTCGCAATACCCCGGTTGCAGAGACGTGGTCGCCGGGCGTTACCTCGCCGGTGATATCGTCCTCGACGTGTATGTCGAGTGACTGTGGCGTCTCACCACCGCGGAGCCCTTCGGGACTCTCCTGAATCCGAAGCTTCTGGGAGTCGACGAACTCGGACTGGTCGAAGTTAACCTTGAACGGTCCCTGTCGCTCGCAGCCCTGGCACTCGTGGGGTTCCTGGAAGTCACCGCTCGATTGGGGAACGCGGCTGAGGGTGCCACAGAGCTGGCATTCGAAGGCTGCCTCTTCGATCTTCGGGCGGACGTCCGTCGCCTTGCGGACGATGCCGTGGACCTCCACGAGCGAGTTCATGTCGCGGGCGCGGATCTCGCGTATTTCGGGGGTCTCCGTCTCGGGCAGGTTTTTGATGCGGACGTGGGCCTGGCCAAGGCTGACGTCGATCGGGAGGTCGTAGAGGCGAAGCGCTTCCTCGGCGTAGCGCTGGAGTTGCTCCGGTTGGGCTAAGACGTCGTCGGCCAAATCGGGATCGAATCGGTAGAGATCCTGCCAGTCGATGTGAAGCGACCGCTGTTCGTTGGGATACTGCTGCGCAAGCTGCTTGATCTCGTTGTCGTAGTAGTTGCGGAAGAACTGCTCGAATGCGTCGACGAGTTCAGAATTTCCCGCTTGCGCCATTACACTGTGGTAGGGCTGCCTTCGGGTATAAATGGTTGCAAAGCAGATCGAAACTGGTAGCGGTGAGTCTCACTGTGGCTGACGTGCGGTGCGAAGATCGGATGATAGCGGGTGTCGATGGTTCTCTGCCGTCTATCTGTTTCCCTATTAAACCGGTGATTCGGAGGGGGTGGACGGTTCGGTCTCCACCTCGGTTCCGATTTCGTTGGAGGCAACGCCTAGCGTCGCGATGGATCGAATGGCCTCTTCGACGGTGATATCCACGTCGTAGACGTGTTTCGCAGGCATGTGCATGACAAAGCCGTTCGTCGTCGGATTTGGTCCGAGCGGAACCATGACCGTCACCATCGCGCCGCTGTCGAGTTGATCTTCGATCGCGGATGGCGTCGTTGCGGTGAGAAAGGCGAGCGTGTAGGCGTCTCTGTGAGGGAACTTGACGAGTTTCACGTCCTTGAACTGGCCCGTCTCGTCGTCGAGCAACAGCCGACTGGCCCGGCGGACGCTCTCGTAGACGGTGCTGATGCCGGGAACGGTTTCCATCGTGGCGTGAACTCGTTTCGAGATGTATCGTCCGGGGGTGTAGTCCACGATAATACCGACGAGGAGGAAGAAGGCAACCAGCGACGTAAGCGTGACAAGTTGAACGACTGCAGTCGGTGGATCGTTCGGGAGCGTGTAAATGATTCCGTCGACGACGGGCGAGAGAACGCTGCGGACGAAATCGACGACGAGCAAGATAACGAGCGTCATCACGAGTGGAATCGTCACGGCGACACCGTTGACGAGCCATCGTTTAAGCGCGGTCCGAACGCGAGTTCGACGAGCCGTCATGCGTGTCGCGTGTACTGTGGGCGGGGGTAGTCGTTCGGCTTGCAGGAGTCCCCGTCGGTACGGGTACGCAACCGCACAGAACCGCCTTCCTGTCTCCCTTTCTGCGCACACGAGTCACATTGGTCAGTCCGTTTCCCGCGGTCGTCTCTCGATCGCATTCCACGACGGCCCTTTCCGACGAGCGTTCGAACCGACACCGAACAGGTAACATCCGATTAACACACAAGGGCTATAATCACCGTCAATCCACACGTATCATTATGCTCCCATGGGATCGCTTGAGATCCGTTACCAGTGGGAGAACCGTAATTATCGTGCTCGGTGGCCTGTACCTCGCACTTGCCGGAATCTGGGTATCCCTGCCGGTTGCCCAGGAACTGTCCCTCTCGAGCATCCTCATCGTCTCCAGTTTCATCGCCGGGCCCGGCATCGTCCTTCTCGGCGGCGGGTATCGATTGCCCCGGACTGACATTCACCCGCGATTCTACGCCACTATTGCGGGCTGGTGTCTCGTCGGCATCGGGGTGATGCTCGCCATTCTCGTGCTCTACAACCTCCAGCCCGGTCCGGCGATCTCTAACCCGGTCCGATCCGTTCTCATCCTCACTGGATTCAGTTCTGTCGCCGGATACGGCGTCGGGACCTACGCTGCACAGGCGAAAACACACGCCTATCGGCTCGAACAGCAAAACCGCCTTCTCGAACGAACCCAGGCGCAACTCGAGGCATCGAACGAACGGCTCGAACAGTTCGCGTACGCGGCCTCCCACGACCTTCAAGAGCCGCTCCGAATGGTATCGAGCTATCTGCAACTTATCGAGCGTCGCTACGGGAGTGAACTCGACGAGGACGCCGACGAATTTCTTGGCTACGCGATCGACGGCTCGGAACGAATGCGAGCGATGATCGAGGGATTACTCGAATACTCACGCGTCGATACGCGGGGCGAATCGCTCGAACCCGTTGCTCTCGACGAGGTGCTTGCGACCGTTCGAAAGGATCTCGAACTCCAACTCGCCGAGACTGGCACCACTATCGAAACCGAGGAACTACCGCGCACTGTGGGCGATAAGAGACAGTTACGACAACTCTTCCAGAACCTGCTTTCGAACGCGATCGAGTATAGCGGCGACGAGCCGCCCCGGATCAGTATTTCCGCGAAACGCGATGCTGACGAGTGGGTCATCTCGGTTCGAGATACCGGCATCGGAATCGATCCCGCGGATCAAGATCGTATCTTCGACGTGTTCCAGCGGCTCCACACCCATGAAGAAACGTCAGGGACGGGAATCGGGCTCGCCCTCTGTAAGCGGATTGTCGAACGCCACGGCGGCGAAATTTGGGTTGATTCTACACCCGGCGACGGATCGACGTTCTCGTTTTCGTTACCAGCAGTAACCGATCGTCCACAGTGATCACGCGGCGACCGCAAACCCGTAACTATCCCTGAAGACGGCTCCGTGAACTGCCGACTATAGCACCGACCACAACGATTCTCACACCGCCGCACAGCCGTCGTACGATCGGTTTTAATGACTGTCGCTCATGAATTTGTTCACGACAACAATATGGGATCGCCCGGATAGGTACTAGGACGATTTTTGCCGGGCTGTACCGCGATCGAACTGCTGAATTTCGTCGTCATGTCTCTCATTCGATTTCGAGCTTTTCGAGGTGCGGACGCCGCCGAAGCTCCATCCGCTCGCGCTTGGTCGCCTTGTCGTAGTACCGATCGATAACGTCCTGCGAAGCGTTCACCCGTTCCGCCGTCACCTCTCGCGGAACACCGCGATCCTGATGCCAAGCGATCGAACCGGTTCGAACGTGGTGCGGCGACCTCGCCGAAGGGCACTTGCTCGCGTGGGTGTGACTCTTTCGTGGATGACGCAGGCTGATGACCGCATTCTCGAAACCCTCTCAGACAGCGGCCTGATCCTCTCACCCCGAGTTCTTGCGGTCAACACCGACTACTCGCGGCACTACCTGAGCACGCAGCTCGGAAAATTGCGCGACGCCGAACTCGTCGATCGCGTCGACGAGGGACTGTATCGGATCACTGATCACGGGCGCGCGTATCTCGCAGGTGAACTCGACACCGAGATCTAGAAGGACAGCCGTGACAACATTAACACAATAAGTGCCATTCCAACCAAACGATAGAGCCAGACTTCTTTTTTAGATAGTTTAGACGAGTTGCCACGGAGGTATCGTAAGTCAAAACGATGCATCGTTTGTGGGACAGCAATATAGGCCAACCCGAGTACTACTGATACGACCGCAGCAATTTGAAGTAGAATACCCATGAAATATAGTCTCTCCGTCTGAGAGTTAAGAACAATGGATTCATATGAACTCTCTTCTGCAGACAGGCTACAGGAGAAATCTGATCAATTCATAGTCGAACTTTCCATACTATCCAGGATGTTTATTTCATCTATCTTTTATGGTAAATTGCCCGCTAAATAGGTCTACAAATTGAGCACCTACGAGTTTGGCGATGCAGGAGCGAAGGAATGGATGAGAAGAACTATACTGACAACAATGAGAAGCAAACCAATATCATCAGAACCTACATAAACAAATAAAAAGGCCAAGACGGCAGTCGTCATAGAGGCTACAGCAGAACGTATTGAGTTTAAGTAGAACACAATCCAGGTGGCGTCTTCATCACGCATAATTCGAAATTGAGTCTACCAGTTGATATCTGTTCGGAATTTCTGCCATTAGGGATTAGTATGCAATTTGCCGTATGAAGCGATACGTTTGCCCCTGTGAGGATGGCATAGAACAGTCCGCATGGCGTTCTTTTCACCCAATCTGGAGCGAACCATCCGTTCACTACACTTGCTTATTGACTGGATGACTGATTACCTGTAAGAGACAGATAAGTCTCACCAAATAAGATGAAGGCGATAATACCGGCGAGAACGACCCATGTTCCGCCACTATCCAATGTAGACAGTAGAACTACGACGACTATTCCAGCGATGAAGAACAGAAGACGTGATTTGAGTGAATCGCTATTGGAGGGCTGGTTAGACATTATTCCCGATATAGTGTCTAGCATTAAAAGTCTATATCAAATCGAAGCTATGGCCTCACACCGGGCTATACTTCCTGAACCGATCGATTTGTGGGCATATTGTACTCTTGTTTGTCGGGTAGTCATAGAGAGGGTATGGGTACTGTTCGATGACACGCTCACGTGTACTTATCTCTCGTCGGGGAGTCGCGGAGATGGTATGTGAACCGTTCTATGACACCCTCGCCACTCCAAACAAATCTCTGATCAATTCGTAGTCGAACTTTCCACACTATCCAGAGTGTTGGTTCCACTCTCTTTTACGGTGGACTGACCACTTACTAGTCCTGCAAATTTATCGCTGACACAGAAAAGTTGATAACATTTTCAACAATTATTGACACTTGTGACTATGGATCTAACTCGGTTATTGAAACCACTGGTGATGGATACCGGCGTATTGGGGCTTCTGACCGTTGGGCTCGTGTACGCTCTCACCTATTCCGGGCCGTACATCATCGGACTGGCTGCTCTCGGGGTTCTGTTCGTCGCACTCGGCGGTGGCGCTGCTGCACAGGCCCCTGCCGGAGGGTCGGGATACAATGACGATTCAGGGTTACACCTGATGGGGGACGATATGGATCTCTGGCCGGGGTCATCCCCGAACCTCTCAGTTCGGGTGCGACTTCTCTTCTACGGGATCGGGCTCGTCGGCTGGAGTCTAATCGTACTCGGGCTGTTCTCGTCATCGCTCCACTGACCCGCTATTCCGATGTCGTTGCCGGCGTTCGATACCGCGGCTGTAGCCCAAGTGAGCGCGCAGCGGCGGCCGAGATCGTCACCTGTTGTTCACCTACGGTCACCGCTTCTTTCGAAACGTCTTCGATAAGCACAGCCAGCTCGTCGAGATAGGACTGCGGGCGTTCTTCCTGAATATGGACCGTATCCTTGTCTCGATGGTGGATCGCTCGGTTTGCAAGATAGGCGAGGACGAACATTTCGCGTGTCTCGTATGGGGCTTCCTCGAGATACCACGGAAGCGTTAGATCCTCAATTTCGGTCTTCGAACCGAGCGGCGCGCCCAACACGGCGAGCGTTCGGCCGAGTACAGTCGCATCCTCCGTTGGCCGAACCTCTGTTGCGCGGCCCGCATCATCGTCGTGGTAGAACTCGAATCCCAGTCTAGTTTCCTCAAGCACGTCGATCACGTGCGAGCGCCGGTGGCGGTGATTGAGCGCAAACCACGGCTGGTACCGTTCAGCATCGATCGACCCACCCGAGAAGATATTCGCGACGAGCGTGTTCAGTATCGTGAACTCGGTATCTTGGTACGTTGCGTCGAGCCACCCGTAGTCCCGGGCAGTTTCGATTCCTCGAACCGGGTCTGGCTTACTCTTGTTCTCGGTCCATGGGCGAACTCGCGACCGTGGGATATCGAGTGCCGTCGAGATCGCATAGGAACCGTTGTCTGGGTGGTGACTCGCGTAGCGCATAACCGCCTGGTAGTCGAGAACGACGGTCCACGGATCGGCATACGCACCCCCATCGTAGGTGCGCGCAAGGTCGCGCTCGTCGATCACCGGCTGGTCCCACTCCATGGATGGTAGTTTGAGTAAATCGACAAAATTCTTGCCGTCGACACTATCAGATGTGAGAATGCAAGACGGCGTGGGTTCAAGGGAGTGCTGTAAGCTCTCTTCACGGCCTTGATTATCAGATCTGAAACTCATGGAGTACCTGATGTGACCCGAAAGAGTACACTATCGATTAGTTATATATACCGGTACTCCACTGGTTGCTATCAGCACCGGAAGACGACGAGAAGACGACGATCGAGGCTGCGATTTCCAACCCCCTCGAACGTCACTGGACGCCTACCAGGGTATCTGGAATAAGTCTTCTCACCGTTGGTGGGTGCGCAAACGAAACCAAAGCAAACAATGGATCTTACAAAATACCGCGCCAAGCTGATTGGCAACGAAGAAGAGCGCGCCGTATCGCCCGTTATCGGAGTTATTCTGATGGTTGCAATTACCGTCATTCTCGCGGCTGTGATTGCAGCGTTCGTGCTGGATATGGGTGACAGCATTGGTGATTCTACACCAAATAGTCAGATTGGATATGAATCAAATGCTGCGTGGGATGGTAGTAGTGGTAGTGTTGAGGTACTTGGTACCTTCAATCATGAAGGTGGTGACGAAGTTGAAGCAGATGAAGTTGAAGTTCAACTCGAGTCAGACAGTGGAGAAGTTACGTTAGACGCAAATAATGGCTTCTCTAGTGGTGACGTGGAAATGCCCAACTTTGACACCGGAGATACATTCACTGTTGGTGACTCTCTCGATATTGAGGCTCTTGACGGCAGTGAAATTTCATCTGGAGACGATTATGAAATAACAATCATTCACAACCCAACAGACACTATCCTAAATAGTGAGGAAGGAACGGCCCCATAACATCTAAAATTCATCAAAACTGTACCACTCATTATCAAGTGAAGGTACAACAGGCATATTATCTTCTTTCGCTATTATAACGACATATTCCCAATTCATTTTCCAATTATTTCAAGTATCCATTCGCCCTCGGCGACATGGCGAATGTGGATGTGGTGCTCGTCTCGTAGGTCGCCATTCTCATCGAGCAGTCCCTCAACACGAAGATCGTCCTTTGGAAGCGTTACACCGAGCGAGTTCTGATCGAGTTTTCGGAGTTTGTTCAGTACCATATCCGGCGGGCAACCCGCCTTCGTATAAGGTTGGTGACTATCGGCGATACCAAGGTGTCACCAAGGCTGTACCACGGTTTTGCTGAGGTTTTCGTGCAGGGAGGTTCCACGCGGGGAAGTATGATACTCAGCCTACCACAGAAGTACGTTACTGACACGATTCGTCGGGAAGACGGTATTGACGCGACAGACAGCGTGCTCGCGCCGATCTTCGTCCTGGCGTCGTTCTCGGTATACCTACTTCGCTGACACGGCGGCGGTGATCACCGTGGGACCCAGCAGGCCAAAATCTCTATCGACTCTATTTTCTAACCGGTATCTCCAGCTCTTTAGACGATTTCTTGTGGTTGTTTTGCCCTGTGCTCTCGCAGTTCGCCATCGAACGAGACGAGTGTCGCATCGATGGCGTTCGCTGCGGCAAGAACAATCGCGTCCATCGGGTACAGAAGGGTTTCCTCTTGCAATTGATTTGCCGCAACCATATCCGACGCATCGGGGAACGTAACCGTCGCTCGCGAACTAATTCGCTGCTCGATTTGATCGACACGGTCCCGTTCGATCTTCTTCTTTTTCGTGAGCACGGTTCGGAGTTCCATGAGATTCAATACAGATGTATAGGTCTCATCGAACTCGTTGAGTGCACGGACGGCGGTATCGGACCGCTCGGTGTCCTTTGTAACAGCAGAACAATGACGTTTGTATCGAGAAAGAGCTTCATAACCGCTCGCGAACGTCCCGTACTTCTTCGACAGCGTCCACTTCAACGTCAACGGCTAACTCGTTGAGGGCGTCCCCCAGCGGAACCTCTTCGTCGTCCTCCGGATCACCGGCCATGAACTCAGCGAAGTCGTCGGTAGTGAGGCTCATACTCCATGATTCCACCGCTGGTTGCAAAAGGTTGCTGGTGATTCAAACACAACGTGTGTTGGAGTTCCAAACATCGATAGGGGATCACTGGAGGAGTCATAGAGCGATTCGCACACGTTTCCTTTCGTCCCTTCTGGACTGAATAGACTGCTCCCTACACCTGCTTATTGACCGCCGAGATTCCTATCAATCAGTGACTCTCTTCGAGAAGTCGTGATGAAGACAGGGCGCATATGCGGCACAGACTGAGAGCAGTAGTACTTCCACCGACGAGAACGATTAGGAGTCGAACTGTTTTTTGCTTCGCCGGGTGATGGCCTGATATGCGACTGACAGGACCAATCGGTCTGGCCGTCCGTGCCATTCTCGCGGCCGTTATCACTGTCGGGGCGTTGCTCGTGAGCGCATATACGGTCACGGTCTTCGTTGCAGCGTTCCTCATAGTCCTCCCGATGCAACTCGGGCTGCTAGAGTTCACTGAGACGCGATTCCTGTGGGCGCTCGCCGCCGGCTCCGTCCTTTCCCTCCCCTGCTTTGCACTCGTCATCGGCCACACAATCAGGCGAGAGCGACAGCATCTGCTCGAGGAAACTGTTAGCGCCGACGCAGTCGACGCCGAAACGGCCCGGAAACTCGAGGCTACGGCGACGCGACTTGGCATACAGTTTGGTGTCGTTACGCCCGAGGTCCGACTACATCCGTCGGATGAACCACTTGCGTACACGACGTACGGACCGACTGATCCCGTCGTCGCCATTCGACGGCAGGGGACGCCGTTCGTGGTGGTTTCAAGAGGACTCGTCAGAACGCTCTCGAAGACGGAAATCGAGGCCGTGCTCGCCCACGAGTTTGCACATGTGGGGAACGACGATCTGCAGTTGACCTCGTGGCTACTCGTCCCGCTGTTCGCCGCCGAGTTCGTCTACGAGAACGACGAGGACGAGAAGTGGCAATTCGATCCATTCGGCTGGACGCTCATGGCCGTCGCGCTCGTCGGTCTGGGGGTGTTCTCTCGCGGCCGTGAACTCGCTGCGGATCGAGCTGCAGTCGAGGCAACCGGCAATCCGGGCACGCTCGCGTCGGCTCTCGAGCGCCTCGCTGAGCGTCGCTCGCGACGACCAGCGATGGACCTCCGTCACACTCGGTCGCGAAGCGCAGTCAACGTCCTGCCGACACTCGACGGAGACGGCGATCCGGGTGGTTTTCGTGCGATGCATCCCCCGCTTGAGGTGCGCCTCAAGCAGCTTCGGTCGGTGGCTGCCTGACCGGAGTCGGGACGCCGGTCCGAAGTAGCTCTGGTGTAACAAACGGAACTGTCGTGCTGTCCTCTGAATGTTGCGCGCTGTTTTTGACAGTTGACGTATGAGTCATATTGTATTGCGATACGTCGCCCATCTGTATTTACCGTTTGTTGGGTAGTCATAGGATGGATATGCGAACCGTCATATGACACCCTCGACGTAGTCTATTCGGTGTTGACGACGATCTCGGTGTTGACCTCGAAATTCACTGCTCTCGTCGATAACGCCTCGGCGATCTCCCGGCGCTGCTCGAGCGTCAGATCATCACGGGCGAGCACCTGTCGAACCGCCTGGACGAAATGCGGCGCGTCATCGCAGGCACTTACGACCGCCTTGGTCTTGTTACAGTCGTAGAAGTCTGCTGCGCGTTCGATAGCGTCTCGTCGATACGCATGATCGCCATCGGTTCGGATTCGCATACTCGTACACACGACCCCCAAAATCCTAGTTTTTTCGACTCACTGAACGGCCCATATCGGCCCAAACTCGGCCGAACCTGTCGGCCCACCAGAGAAGAATCCTATCTCGCGGCGTCGATCGGCACGGAATATGCACACGGCCTGCTTGAACTCGTGTGCATATTCGGAAACTGATCTTGTCACCGTGCGACCCCGAGGTGAATTGGTTGAATAAGGAATTACCACGAAATTATTTATTTTCACCAATACTCAGATGGGGAAAGATATTTCAAATCTCCTTTCATAAATGTGGGCACGCCTGAATCAAGAGTCAATCTCACAGATACGAAAATAGGGTCAATAGCCTGGAAGAGGTCCATATAAGCAGAAGTATTAGAGAAAGTTTGTACATATTGTGAAGCAAGTCCAAAAACAAAAATTAGACCAAATCGGAATAAATCTCCTTCCTGAGAATGTGTCCATGATCCATCGTTCGACATTGATGTAATCGATTGTGGATGTGACCCGATATTACTCAAGTGATCGTACATATCTGAATACGATTTATCAACTTTTCCTAATTCGCCTTTTTCGTTCCTCCGTACGCCGGAAAGGTATTCAGTTAAATATATAGTATTGAAAAGATTGGAACTTTCCTCACTGTTCCTTATCTTCTTAACTGCTTTTTCATACTTTTTCTTAGCTCTCTTTTTATCCCTATTCAACCCGCGAAGAATAAGGTACGTCTCCAAAAGGAACCTAACTCGACCATATGCCGCAGTGTAACAATGGTGTTTCACTAACCAGTATAGGCTTTTGAGAGCATTTACACCCCGAAGTTCCATCATTAACTGAGACTTGTGCTCGTTTTCAATTTCATCACTGAATGTCTCCATAACTCCGTCATGAACATCTTGAAAACTCTGTATGTTTGTCAAATAAGTGCTGGCAAGATTATAGTTCGGATGTCTATAAGTATAATCCTCACTATTTCTAATCAAAGCTCCTTCTAAAGGTTCAAAATCATTCTTATAATACATCCCTTGATTATCAAGGTGGCTGAATATTAATAATTGCGGTCTAGCAATTCACTGTAAAAGACTAGCTTAGATACATGAATAGTGAGTTCATCTAACCCAGATTAGCCAGAATAGTTATAGAAACCTTGTTGATGAATTCCTATGACGAAATTCAGACCCCCGCTTCAAGTGCTTCATCTGGAACTCGGCGTGCGGAGCAGGGGACGGGGCGGTGTAATTTTTTGGCGCTGTCCCCTTGGGGACACCCGGCAAGGGGCGTTTCGCGCGCAGCGCGAAATCGACCCGCATGCGGCGCGGCGCGATCAGGCTGCCGGCCCCGGCCTTGAGCCGAGGACTACAACCAGAACTGGATAGTCACCGATAGAATACAAACTGAGTTGCTGAAAAGAAGTGTCGAGAGAGCGTTGCCACTCACGAGGGCTGCGCTACCAGTCGGCGATCGAACCCACGCGGTGGCAGTCTTTCCCGCCGCCAGGTGTCCGCCAGACCATTGATACCTTACTGAACGGCACTACATCGTTCCCTGAGTGCTGCCAGGCATCTATCGCCTCCTGTGCGACCTGGCGGGCGTTTTCGAAGCTATCGCGCTTCAGCAGTGAGAGAATCACGTCGATACGGAGCTTCTTCGGATTCCCGTTCGCGTCGTACTCGAGTTCAGCGGCGAGGTCACGATCGCCGCGCTCGAGCGCGTCACCACTGGCCTTCGAACTCTCCAGCGCCGACGCTCGAGAACTCATAGCGGTCCCTCCCGCGCGTCACGTACGGCTCGCGTACAGTCCGTACAGAGTCGTCGAAGCCCGGTGATTCGGTCACCGCACCGTTCGCACTCGGCTGATTCGACGAGGTGGCTCATCGCGAACCCCCTCCATTTCGCGTAGAGTTCTCAGATTGTGAGTCAGGTTGTGTAGTTCCGTTTTCACTCTTTGGCAAGAGTTGTAAACAGCTAGTCTGTTTATGGGCGTTTATTCCCCATTCCAAACTGGCCTCGTAGGCACCCTGCAACCCACTACGAGACCGAATTCCACCAGCATCTGCAAACGCAGATTTCGTCATTTCGGCAGGGACTTCGTCCCTGTTTTCCCGATCCCCCTTCATTGCAGGCACCACAGTACCGTCTACATCGACCCCGCCGTCCGTTCGGGCCTCCTGGTTCTCAATCGCCTGCCGAACTTCCTCGTCGGTCGCTTGGTGGGCTGGATGGGCGATGGGCGTCTGACTCTCGAGGTCGTACAGCCGACTCGCAGGAACGAACGCCGGCTTACGCATCGGCCTCACCTCCGTGACGGCCGGGTGAGGTTTCCGGATCGGGGACCGGAACGTCGACGCCAGCTGCAGACCCGCGGGTCAGTCGCGCGTACGAATCGCAATCACCGCAACGGTGTGCCCGGTCCTGGTCGTCGCCGAAGACGCGCCGGAACCGATCAGTGACGTGGGCTCCGCAGTGGCGACAGCAGCCGCTGGTAGAGTGTGGGCGGAACGCTACCGACATCCCGACCACCCCCAGAATGCGGTGGCTGGTCGATGTGAGAGCGGTGAGCGCAAAGCGGCAAAACCAGCCGCTTCACTTATATACCGTATGGGATCGCCCGGATTTGAACCGGGGTCACGGGCACCCAAGGCCCGAAGTATACCAGGCTAACCCACGATCCCGTATCAACCCTTTTGAGTGGAGCCCATAAAGGGTTTCGTTCCGTTCCGAATGGTTTTGTTCCTTGCCACGCTAGTGTCGCCTATGGTTACAGGACTCGAAATCCTCCTCCTGGTCCTCGTCCTCGCCGTTATTGTCGGCGCGTCGACGATTGTCCAGACCGTCCGCCCCTTCATCGTCAACGCCGTCGTTGGACTCATCGCGTTATTCCTCGCGCAACTGTTTGGCCTTCCAGTTGCCGTTACGCCGATCGTCCTCGTCATCGTCGCGATCGGCGGCTTCCCAGGTGCCCTGCTCGTCATGCTCCTGTCGGTGTTCGGGGTCGCATTCGTCCCCTGACAGCTGACCGCCACCGTTCTCTTCGCACCGCTCTGCTATCCCCCCTCTGCTCTTCGCTTTCCGCTATCCACTGTCCACTCGACACTCAACCCTAAACCGCCGTACTCTCTTCACCTGAAAACGACACAACGACACGCTACTCGACCAGCCACGCAACTCACCCCGTCACAACTCCGCATCGCGAAGTTCGATATCCGCCACGAGTTCAGCCGGCGCGGCGTCCTTGCGGATGCCGTCGAGCAGGGTGAACGCTTCGTCCGGTGCCAGGAAGTGCTCCGTGACGACGCGCCCGAGCGGTGTCGGCTCGAAGCCGTCGATGAACTCGTACTGGAGGAGTTTGCCGATGGCGTGTTTCGTCGGGACATCGCCGAGCATGCGGTCGTTGAGCGCCTTCGCGGCTTTGCCGCCGACGGTGATGTTTGCGAGCGTCTCCTCGATTGCGGCGCGTTCGTCGTAGTGGGTCATCACCGACTCCATCTCGCCTTTCAGGAGTGTGAAGGCGACTTCGTCCTCGGACATCTCCATCGAGTTGTGGTAGGCACAGTCGGGTTCGACGAGGACGTAGACGGTCCCCTTGTCGTGGTAGTCCGGGCGGCCGGCGCGGCCGAGCATCTGGTGGAACTCCTGGACCGAGAGCCACTCGATGCCCATCGCCAGCGAGTCGAAGACGACCTGCGAGGCCGGGAAGTCGACCCCTGCCGCGAGCGCGGCGGTCGTGACGACGGCAGACAGTTCCTGGTTGCCGAACTGCCGTTCGACCGTTTTCCGGCGCTTGTAATCCAGCCCGGCGTGATAGGGTGCCGAGGAGTACTCGAGCTTTCGGGAGATTTCGTGACACCGCCGGCGCGAGTTCGTGAAGATGATCGTCTGGCCCCGATATCCCTTGGAGGATTCCGTGTCGAACTCGCGTTTGACGAGTTTGTTTGCGACGCGGACTTTCTCCTGGCCGTCGGCGAAGGTGACGTGGCGTTCGATGGGGACGGGACGCTCTTCGAACTCGATGAGCGTCGATTCCAGCGCGCCGGCAAGGTGTTCGGGGTTGCCGACGGTTGCAGAGAGGTAGACCCATTGGGCACCCTGGTAGTCGTCGCGGCGCTGGGCCCGCTGCTCGCAGGTGTGCTTGAGTCGCGAGATCAGCCCGTCCAGTCGGTGGCCGCGCTCCTCCTCTTTTAAGGTGTGGACCTCGTCGATGACGACGGTACCGATGTCGCCCATGTCCTTGCCCGTTCGCAAGGCGTGATCGATCCCTTCGTAGGTGCCGACGATGACGTCGGCGTTGGGGTCGAATTGGTTGCCGCTGTCGGCGATCCGACTCGCCCCGACGCGAATGGAGACGTCGACGAGGTCGCCGTACTCCGCTTTGAAGTCCTCGTGTTTCTGGTTGGCGAGGGCGACGAGGGGAACGAGAAAGAGCATCTTCCCCTTGCCGTTGAGAACGCGGTTGATTCCGGCCATCTCGCCGACGAGGGTCTTCCCGGTGGCCGTCGCCGAGACGACCATCTGATCCTCGCCGTCGAAGAGACCGTTTTCGACGGCGAGGCTCTGCACCGGCAGCAACGTCTCGAACCGGTCCTCGAGCAACCCCTGTAGTCCCGGGTGCAGGTTCAGCGAATCCACGCGAACGGGATCGACCTCGTCGGTCGTCGCCGAGATGGTATCGAACTTCGTCAGGTCTGGATCGAGTCGCCCCTGAAGCAGGTTGACGATCCGATCTAGGTCCTGCACTTCGAGCATGAGGTCCTCGAGTCGGTCCTTCGCTGCCCCCGTCACTTCGCCGCCGCCCGAGTAGGACAGTTGGCGCTCGAGTTCGCGGCGGGCACAGTCCTGGCAGATCCAGTCCGCATCGTCTTTGACCGCCGTCTCCGTCGTAATCGGTGAGTAGCGCCCGGCGGAGGCGCAGTAGCGACAGGTCCGAACGGTCTTGGCTTTGTCCGCGAGCTGGTAGCCCGACAGCATCTCGGTCAGTTCCTGGCGGCCCTCTCGGGAGGTCTGCTCGGAGATCCGAATGCGCTTTGCGCGGCGTGCGAGTTCGATGAACTCGTCGGGTTGGCGCGGCTCTTCGCTCGATCCGTCTTTGAGACGGAACTTGGCGGGGCGAGGGCCGGCCGACGTTTCGGAGAGGCCGAGCTTCGCACGGAACAGCCGCTTGCCGTCCCGTTGGACGACGAGGAGATAGTCGCCGCCGGTTTCGTGGCAGAAGATCGTTTCGACCTGCTGGACCTGCTTCGACACGAGACGTGATACACGCGTGGCGTACTTGAGCGATTCGGACTCCGGCAGTTGTCGTCGCGCGTCAGAAAGTGAATGCACGTCGGTGTCTGTATCAGATTCGGTCGTTCCGATTCGTTCACGTCCGGCTATCCTGACCCTGTCCCACGAGCGCCATCGTTCTCCGAAGTAGTCGCAGTAATATCGGTCACTGTCTCGTTGACCGCATCGACCGCAACCGAATACGTCGTTTGCTGTCCTTCCTCTTGGAGAACCACTGTTGCAGTTGTCGTATCGAGATTTGGCGGTGTCGTTTGCCGGATTCGGATTTCGTTTTCGCTGGACGCGGTGACTTCGAATGCTGTCTGGTCGCTTTCTGCGGATCGGGGTTCTTCCCCTTCTCTGTACGACAGATCGAGTGCCACCCGCGTCGAGATATCATATTCGCTACTGTTGGCAATGAGTGACTGAACGGTCTCGTTGGTTCGAACGATTTCTTGTACGTGCGTTTCGTTCGAGATCGCTGGTTTGTCTTCGAACGCGGACTGGTTGACCGGTGGCGACTCGACCGTAATCTCGATGCCACTGTCGTTGCGGGCAATTCGGAGCCGTTCGTCTTTCTCGTCCGACATCGTGTATATATCGACTGGATCGGTGAACGGTTCCGACTCCAGAGAGACGGCTTCGTCTGTCACGTGTACTTCTGCTGCAGGGGTTCTATCGGCCGTTCCATCGATACCTGCGCTTGAGAGGACGAGAGCGAAAACCATCCCGACACAGATCAAACTCAGTATCCGAGCTGAACGGCCTCGAAGGATCGACTGAATCGTATTTCTGTCCATTATCTGCCGGTCCGCTCTCGAAGCGTGATCTGTATCTCTGTGCGAAATACTATTTAACAATTTATTTCACACGTGTTTCACACGCGTTTCACTCGTGTTTCGTGACTGTTTCAGATAGTTTCATTCCCGCTATGGCTGCAGTATGTCGCCTCTATCCGCGATATTTGCCTATCAAAACGCGACAACCGTGAAATCCTCAATCTTATAATCATAATCGGCTCAACCATCAGTCACGAGCAATGAAGACACGTCTCCGCCTCGGTTCCCGATTGGTTGCGGCGACCCTCGTTGTCGCAGCGTTCTTACTGTGTCTGCAGTTATTACATCCGTCACCAGTCGTCGTTTCCGTTAGCGGATCGAGTTCGGAGACGACACGCCTTCCCGGCTTTTTTGCGTATCGTGATGTCGGTGTCGTCCTCGTTACGTCGTTCGTCCTCGGTGCATGCAGTACGTACCTCTTTCTCGACTGGCGGGCAGAAACGGAGCGCTCTCCAGCGGAAGACGACGCGGAGCCGACTTCAAAACAATTGGAAGTTGAAGACGAACCCGGTTCAGTAACGATATCCGACGAACTCCTCGAACGACGACACCGTGAGTGGGACACGATCGCACCGAAGCTTTCTCAAGCGGAACGAGACATCTACGAGCAGATCCCCGACGCTGATGGCGTCCTTGAGCAGCGTCTCATCGTTGCGCAGACTGACCACTCAAAAGCGACTGTCAGCCGGAAACTCGACCGCCTGGAAGGGAAAAATCTCGTCGAAAGACGGCGTCGAGGGATGGGAAAGGTCGTGTTCCTTCGCTGAGTCCGACATCGTAACGGGTGTAACAGCTGTTTCAGTTGCTCTGCACGAGTTTCGGAACGGCTTTCCAACTATTGTTTATATGTTGTTTCTTCCAAGACTTATTTGAGGTCGGTCCGGAACTGACGAGAGTGGCAGTAGGTGACGAGATCTGGTCACGGGTTGCTGTGGTACCGGTTCGGGTCGATCTCAAATATATTGACAACCATGAAACGAAATCGACGCTCGCTGATGCTCGCGCTCGTCACGATGATGACGCTCGCGCTCAGCGTTGGCGGTGTTGTTGCGAGCGATAGTATCGACGCCGACGTTTCGATCGTCGGTGCGGACGATGCCGAGACGGGATCCGATGACGAGTTCACGATCGAGCGAGTCGACGAGACCGACTTCGAGGAAACATCGATATCGGTCATCGATGCTGATACGAACGCGTCCACTGATGAATCAATAGCCATCACGACCGACGACGAAACGACGGTCCTCGAACCACCAACGAACGATACCCGGACGATCGCAGCCGACGAGTTCGACGTGACAACCGTCGACGGAGACGGTGCGGACGACGCCGGTCCGACTGCAACGTACGACATTGACGGGACGATCGATCCGGGTGAGGGGACCGCATACGGTCCGCACTCGCTGGCTGCAGGTGAGTCCCTGACAGTGGACGTCTCGTGGGATGCCGCCGATTCCGATCTCTGTCTCGGTCTCATGGCTCCCGATGGCGAGATCGTCTGCGCCGAGGAGTCGAACGGACAGGGCTCTGTTACCGTCGAGGTCGAGGAGTCCGGTGACTACTACGCGTTCGTCGGCAACGAGGGACCGTACACGGCCGCATATACGGGTCACTATCGGGTCTGAAATTCGATCGCCGGAAAAGCGTCTCCGTTTTTGCGTTTTTATCGTCGACGGCCACCGGTCCACTTTCGAGTTCGGCGTTACGACAGTTCGCCGGCGACGATATCGCCGACGCGGTCGCGGTCGAACAGTTCCTCGTCGACGCCGTAGACCTGCTGTGCTGCGCGTTCGGTCAGCACCAGGTTGACGATCGGCCCCTGATGGAGCGGGCCGCCGCGGTAGACGTCGCCGTTCTGGACGGCCGTCAGCTCACTGGCGACGTTGTGGTTCTCCATGTGCGAGACGACCGTGTCGCTGAACTCGTCGGCGCTTTTCTGCTCGTGGGCGCGGATCAACAGCACGTCCGGGTCGATCTCGAGGAGCAGTTCGTAGTCGACTTCGGTCCGGCCGGCGTGGAAGTCCTCGACATCCGTTGTTGCGAACGCGTCCTCGACACCCAGATCCCGCCACTGCTTGAAGCTCGTCCCCTCGTCGATGAGGTACGGCGAGAACGTCTCTGGCTCCTCGGCCGGCTGGGGCCACATGATGGCGACCGACGGTCGCTCGTCTTCCGGCGGGACGATATCGTCGAGTTCGTTCTGGAACTCGTCGTGGAGGGTCTCGAAGGCCTCGTAGCGATCTTCCTCCTGGAATACCTGCGAGAGGTACTCGAAGGCTTCGTACAGCGTCAGGTAGTCATAGTCGTGCCACTCGTAGCCCCGCGAGAAGATGCTGTTGCCGAAGAAGGGCGTACCCGTGTTTTCGATGGTTTCGATGTCATCCTCGGTCCAGTTATCGGTTCGACCGCGGATGAAGTTCGGATCCATGATGAAGATGTCCACGTCCTCGCTGAGTTCCAGAAACTCCTCCGTGGTCAGTTCGTCCCCCCAGAGAGAGTCCATCCCGACATCCTCTTTGTCGACGCTCAGGCCCGGGATCTCCTCGTAGTGTTGCGTGTGAAACCGCTCGGTGAGGTAGACGGCTTCTGGCGGATCCTGGCCGAGCGCGACGCCCATGCCGGCCCAGGTGCCGTTGTTGGCGGCCCACGTTTCCGGAACGCCGGAGAACTCGACGTCGCCAACTGGCGGCATCGACACCGTGTATTCGTTTTCCTGGTCGCTCTGTCCGAGGGAATCGAGACAGCCGGCCATCGCACCCACGCCGGCGATTGCACCACTGGTTCGAAGGACGGTTCGTCTCGTCCACCGTCGTTGGTCGGTCATCACGGTTTAGGTGAGCCTAAAATCATAAAAGTGTTCCGAAGGTGGCCGTCTACCGGTTCGCTTCGGCGTCTCGAACGAGCGTCGATAGTCGGGCGTACCACCGATTCTCCCGCACGGAGGAACTATGACCGATTATCTGGCAGCGCTTGCTTGGGCAGGACCTGGAGTTCGGGCTCGTATTTGACGGTCGCCTCGACGCCGAAGACGTCGGCGAGCAACTGTTCGGTCACGACCTCCTCGGGCGGGCCCCAGTCGTAGAGTTCGCCGTCGTGGATCGCGACGAGGTAGTCCGCAAAGCGGGCCGCCTGCGAGATATCGTGCAGGATGACGGCCACGGTGACGCCCTTTTGCTCGTTCAACTGGCGAATCGTCTCGAGGACGCGGAACTGGTGGTGGATGTCGAGGAACGTCGTCGGCTCGTCGAGCAACAGCACGTCGGTGTCCTGTGCAAGCACCATCGCGATCCAGGCCAGTTGCTTCTGGCCGCCGCTCAGTTGTCCGAGTTCGGTGTCGCAGATGTGGTCGATTCCCGCGAGTTCGATCGCGCGGTCGACCGCACGGTGATCCTCCTCGCTGACCGAGTCGAAAAAGCCGCGGTGCGGGTAGCGGCCGTGATAGACGAGGTCTTCGACGGTGATCGAACCCAGCGAATCGTTCTCCTGTGAGAGGACGCCGAGTTCGCGCGCCAGTTCCTTCTGACTGAACGAGTCGAGGTCTTCTCCGTGGATCTGAACCGTTCCCGTGTCCGGTTCGAGGTGGTTCGAGAGGGATTTCAGCAGCGTACTCTTTCCGCTCCCGTTCGGACCGACGAGCGCAGTCACCGCGGCCTCGGGAATGTCGAGGCGAGCGCAGTCGACGATGGTTTCCTCGCTCGCGGGATAGCTGAGTTCGAGACCGTCGCCGACCAGTGCGCTTTCGACTGTCACGCCGTCGCTGTCGGTGATCTGCTCGTGTTCGTGTTCGTATTCCTGTGCCTGTTCTTGGTCGTGGTCTTGCTCCTCCGTCGCGGAGTGTTGCTGGTGTGCCATCAGAGTTCACCCATCGATTGCTGTTTGCGCATCAGGTAGAGGAAGTACGGGCCGCCGATCAGGCCGGTGACGATGCCAACGGGAATCTGAGTGCCGCTCAGTGCGAGCCGCGCGCCGACGTCGGCGGTGACCATCAACGCGGGGCCGGCGAAGAGACAGCCGACCATCAGCCGCCGGTAATCTCCGCCCAGCGTGTTGCGGACGATGTGGGGCACGACGAGGCCGAAGAAGCTGACGATGCCCGCGACGGCGATCGCGACGCTGGCCGCCAGGATCGCGACGGCCGAGAGGAAAAACCGAACTCGTTCGACCTGCATCCCGAGCGATCGGGCGGTGGTTTCGCCCAGCATCAGGACGTTCAACTGCCGCGAGCCGGCGAGTGCGATGCCGATCGCGATGATCGCCGGCACGATCGCGACCCGAACTTCTCCCCAGCCGGTGCCCGTCAGCGAGCCCGTCAGCCAGGCGATCGCCGTCTGGACGACTCCCAGGTCGTCCGCGAAGAAGAACAGTCCCTGCTGGAGCGACTGGAAGATCATGTTGACGATGACGCCGGCGAGCACGAGTCGGACCGGGCTCGTTCCCCCTTTCCAGGCGATCATGTACACGACCACGAACGCGACCGTTCCGCCGAGAGCGGCGACCAGCGGCAGAAGATGCGAGAGCCCGCTGAAAACGACGAGCGTCGCCAGGACGGCGAATCCTGCACCGGAGCTGACCCCCAGTATGAACGGACTCGCCAGTTCGTTTCGCGTTACCGCCTGGAAGATCGCTCCCGAGACCGCAAGCGTCGCGCCGGCGATGATCCCGACGAACACTCGCGGCAGCCGGAGATTCCAGACGACGACGCTCCCGGTGCTCATGTTCGGGAGTTCAGTGCCGAAGAGAAACGCCGACCACGCGTCGAGGCTGAAGATCACCGTGGGGTTGAAAACGGCTTTCCAAGCCTCGACAAACGTCATCGAGTACTCCCCGAAACTCACCTGTACCAATCCGGCAACGACGGTGATACCCACGCTTGCCAGACAAAAGAGGACGAGCCGCCCGGTCACCCATCCCTCCCGCTCCCGGACGGCCGCGTGCTCGTCGATCGACTGCGCTTCTGCCATCTAATTTAGGTAGCCCTAAAAAGGTTATAGTAGTTGCGGTTGCGAAATCGTATGTCAACGATGGACAGAACGATCCGGGCGCGACGGCCGGGGACGGGACCGACGCGTGCACTCGAGGACTACGAGCGGTCTCACTCGATCAGATCGATCTCGTCGTCGCCGTTTGGCACCGCACAGAGGAACGCACCCCGGTCGTCGCTCTCGTTTCGGTACCAGTGGACCGTTCCTGCGGGAATCAGCAGCGAGTCGCCGGCTTCGACCTCGTACTCTTCGTCGCCGATACCGACCGTATACGCTCCTTGCAGTACGTACTGCTCGTGTTCGACCTCGTTCGTATGTTCCGGGACTGTGGCTCCCGCCTCGAGTTCAAACCGGCGGATCGCGAAGTTCGGCGCGCCGTGCTCCTCGGCGATCAGGATGCCCTTTTCCAGGCCGTCCGCGGCATCCACGGCATCGTACTCGATCTCGTCTCCGGTGCGGATCAGCGGGTCGGTCATACCTGTCGCTTTGGTGGCCACGACTAAAACAGCATCCGATTCTCTTGTTTCCACTCGAAACCGACCGCGGCCGGACGCCTAGAGGATCGTCCCGTGTTTCTTGTCCGGCAGGTCCTTTTCGACCGTCTCGTAGAACGCAAAGCGGTTCTCGAGTTCATCGCGCAGTGAACTCGGCGGGACGATTTCGTCGATAACGACCTCGCTGGCCATCCGGTGGATGTCGATGTCCTCGCGGTATTCCTCGCGCAGTTCCTGCTCTCGCTCGGCGCGCTCGTCCGGATCGTCGATATCCGCGAGCCGGTTCGCGTAGACCGCGTTGATCGCGGCTTCGGGACCCATGATGGCGATCTCGCCGCTCGGGAGTCCGATCACGCTCTCGGGGTCGTAGGCCGGCCCGGACATCGCGTAGATCCCCGCGCCGTAGGCTTTGCGGACGACGACGGACTGCTTCGGCACCGTCGCTGAGGAAGTCGCGTAGATCATCTTTTTGCCCTGCTCTAAGATGCCGTCTTTCTCGACCTGCGAGCCGGCCATAAAGCCCGGCGTGTCACACAGGTACAGCAGCGGCACGTCGTAGGCGTCGCAGGTCCAGATGAACTCGGCGGCCTTCTCGGCCGCGTCGGGGAAGATCGCCCCGGCGCGGTGGTTGGGCTGGTTGGCGACGATGCCGATCGGTCGACCGTCGATCCGGGCGAAGGCCGTGATGATCTCCTTCCCGTACTCCGGCCGAAGTTCGAGCACCGAGTCGGCGTCGACGACGCGCTCGATGACGTCGAACATGTCGTAGCCGCGGTTCGGTTCCTGCGGGACGATGGCGTCGATGCCGTCGGGCGAGAGCCGCGGGGCCGTCCCCTCGGTTTGCGGCGGTTTCTCGTCGCTGTTGTCCGGCAGGTAGCCGATCAACTTCGCCACGAGTTCGCGCGCGTGCTCCTCGTCTTCGGCGATCAGGTCGGCGCTGCCGGAGTGGCGGGCGTGGACATCGGGGCCGCCCAGGTCCTGCAGGTCGATGTCCTCGCCGGTGACCATCTCGACCATCCGCGGCGAGGCGATGGCCATCGCGCTCACGTCCCGGACCATGACGGTGAAGTCGGCGAAGACGGGCGTGTAGGCTGCACCGGCGATACAGGGGCCGTAGAGCACGCATATCTGCGGGACGCGCCCGGAAAGCATCGAGTGGTTGTAGTAGTACTTTCCGATGCCCTCGCGGTTGGCGAAGAAGCCGGTCTGCTGGTCGATCCGGCCGCCCGAGGAATCCATGAGGTAGAGGACCGGACGGCCGGTCTTCAGCGCGCGCTGTTGCATCCGGAGGAACTTCTCGACGCCCTTTTCGGCCATCGAACCCGCCTTGACGGTGAAGTCGTTGGCCATGAAGTGTAAGTCCCGGCCCTCGAACTCGGCCGCGCCGGTGATGAGGCCGTCCGCCGGCAGGTCGTCGTCGTCGTCGTCGAAGTTGGCGAATTTTCCGTCCTCGAACGTGATGCCGCTCGTTTTGCCACCGCCCGACTCGTCGCCGTCGCCGAACCAGAGGTCGAGCCGATCGCGCACGAACAGTTTTCCCTGCTCCGGAAGGCGCTCTTTGTACTTCTCCGGGCCGCCCTCGAGTATCTCTGCGATCTCTTCGCGCAGGAGTTCCTCGCGTTCGGTCGGCTCGAGGTCGTCCTGCTCGCTCCCTCGGTCGCGGCTGCGACCGGCGCTTTGTACTGGTCCCGGACCGCTGCCGGCGCTCCCGGTTTCGGTTTCGGTTCCGGTTCCGCTTCCGTTGTCCGGCGGCGACGCGCTCGCGAGGAGTTCGTCGCCGGTCTCGGGATACAGATCGACAGATTCGCCGAAGTGTGCGGCGAGCGCCGTTGCAACCGCCTGTATCTCGCTTTCATCCTGTCCTCCCGTCTCCGTTACACTGAGTCTGAGTTCCATCGTCATTGCTCACTCCAGTACGATCAGCGGGTCGCCCATGTCGACCGAGTCGCCCTCGGAAACGGGAACCGCGGCGACGGTGCCGGCCCCCGGCGCGACCACATCGTTTTCCATCTTCATCGCCTCGAGCACGCAGACCACGTCCCCGCCACCGATCTCGTCGCCGGGTTCGACGTCGACCGAGAGCACGGTGCCTTGCATCTCGGCCGTGATGGCATCGCCGGCCGCGACCTGCTCGGTTGCGGCTGCGCCGCTGTTCGAACCTGAACTCGCCGATCCCGCCGACCCCGTGGATGCACCTGCGCCGGCTCCGCCGTTGTGCGCCACCCGCGGAAGATCGTCCTCGACGAGCACGTCGAACCGCCGCCCGTCGACTTCGACGACGAGTTCGTGCTCGCTCGCACTCTCGCCACCGCCCCCGCTTCCGGCCGCCGAGCCCCACCGCTCGACCGCCGCCGCGAGTTCGTCCGCACCGACCTCGCTGTCGAGGTAGTCGGTCGTGTGCTCGCCCGCGCGGAAGGTCGCATCGTCTAGCATGAGCCGGTGGAACGGCACGATCGTCTCGGGACCCGAGATATCGAAATGGCGAAGCGCACGCCGGGAGCGCTCGAGACACCGCTCGCGCGTCGGCGCGCGAACGATCAGTTTCGCGATCATCGAGTCGTAGTCGCCCGCGATTTCGTCGCCCTCGGTAACGGCGTCGTCGACGCGCACGCCAAGCCCTCCGGGCGGGACGTAGGTCTCGAGTTCACCCGGCGTCGGCGCGAACTCCGCGGCCGGATTCTCGGCGTTGATTCTGAACTCGACCGCGTGGCCGTCGATCGCAACGTCCTCCTGCGCGAACGGGAGTTCCTCGCCGGCCGCGATTCGCAACTGTTCCCGGACGATATCGATCCCCGTTACCTCCTCGGTGACGGTGTGTTCGACCTGGATCCGGGTGTTGACCTCCATGAAGTAGAACTCGCCGTCCTCCACGAGGAACTCGACGGTACCCGCGTTCGTGTAGCCCGCTTCGCGGACGCCGCGGCGGGCCGCCTCGCCGATCGACTCGCGAAGCGACGCGTCAAGCGCGGGACTCGGCGCTTCCTCGATGACCTTCTGGTGACGCCGCTGGAGCGAGCAGTCCCGCTCGCCGAGGTGGAGCACGGTGTCGTGCTCGTCCGCGAGAATCTGCACCTCGACGTGCTTCGGGGACTCGAGGTACTTCTCGACGTAGACGGTCGCGTCGTCGAAGTAGGCTTCCCCCTCGCGTTTCGCGCTCTCGAGGGCGTCTTCGGCTTCGTCCGCGCTGCGGACGATCTTCATCCCGCGACCGCCGCCGCCCCCGGCAGCTTTGATCGCGACCGGGTAGCCGAACTCGTCGCCGAGTTCGCGAACCTCTGCGGCGGAGTCGACGGGATCGCTCGTGCCGGGGACGACCGGCACGTCGGCCGCCTGCATGACCTGTCGGGCCGTCGTCTTCTCGCCGAGGGCTTCCATCGCCTCGCTCGGCGGGCCGACCCAGGTGATCCCCTCTGCGTCCTCGACGCGGGCGGCGAACGCGGCGTTTTCGGCGAGAAAGCCGTAGCCCGGGTGAATCGCATCTGCGCCCGCGCGGTCGGCGGTCTCGAGGATCGTCTCCTGATCGAGGTACGATTCGCTCGCCGGCGCGGGGCCGACGTTGTACGCCTCGTCGGCGAACTCGACGTGGCCCGCGTTGCGGTCCGCGTCGCTGTAGATCGCGACGGTGTCGATTCCCAGTTCTTCACACGCCTGCATAACGCGCACGGCGATTTCGCCGCGGTTCGCAACGAGTAGTTTGTCGAACATGCTAGTAGATCAATAGGACTTCGGGAATCCGAGCTGCTGGCTGATGTGGTTGTACGCCATCTGCTGGGAGACCGGTGCGAGTCGGGTCAGATTGATCTCGCGCCACCAGCGCTCGACGTCGTACTCCGTGGCGTAGCCCCAGCCGCCGAAGGCCTGCATGGACTGCTTGACGGCCTCGATGCCGGCTGCGACCGCGGTCGCCTTCGCGACGTTGGTCTCGTAGCCGCACTCCTCGCCCTGGTCGTAGCGCCAGGCCGCCTTCTCGCGCATGAGCGCGGCGGTCTCCATCTGTGCGTATGCCTTCGTGATCGGGAACGAGACGCCCTGGTGGGAGCCGATCGGCGCGTCGAACACCTCCCGCTCGTTAGCGTACTCGATCGCCGTGTTCGCGGCGAGCTTGCCGATCCCCGTCCCCGCCGCGGCGAAGCCGATCCGCTCGGGGTTGAGCATGTCGACCAGTACCCACCAGCCGTCATCCTCGTCGCCGAGTATGTTCTCGGCCGGGACGCGGACGTTCTCTAAGAAGACTTCACAGGACTTCGAGTAGTTGATCCCGTGCTTCTCGATCGGCGAGACGTCGATGTTCGGGTCGTCCATATCGACGATGAACAGGCTGATCCCGTCCGTCCCGCGGTCGACCTCCTCACGGGGCGTCGTCCGCGTGACGATGATCATGTTCTCGGCGCGATCCGAGAACGTGATCCAGGCCTTCTGGCCGTTGAGGACGAACTCGTCGCCGTCCCGTTCGGCCTTCGTTGCCACGTTCAGCGTGTTCGTCCCCGCCTCGGGTTCCGTGATCCCGATCGAGAAGTTGCGCTTCCCGTTCGCGATGTCCGGGAGGTAGGTCTCCTTTTGCTCCGCGGTACCGTACTCGCGGATGCCGACCGCGGCCATCCCTGCGGTGAGGACGAGGTACCAGGTTCCGGCCATGCCACAGCCCTCGGCACAGAGGGTCTCCATCGCCAGCCCCATTTCCTGCATCCCCATGCCAGCACCCTCGTACTCCTCGGGGATCAACAGGCCGTGAAAGCCCGCGTCCGCGAGTTCAGCCCAGAAGGCTTCGGAGAACTCGCCCGCTCGTTCTTTCTCGCGCCAGTGCTCGGGTCCGTACTCGGCGGCGACGTCGGCCGCCGTCTGTCGGATCATCTCGCGTTCCTGCGTGGATTCGAAGTTCATGGTGTTCTTCGTTGTGTCTGATTTCGTCGTCGCTGTCTCGCGTCGGTTCGGGTCTCGGTAGTTGTTCCTCGGGACCCGCCATCCGCTGCTTGCTGCTTGCTACTCGTTGCTTGCTACTTGCGACTCGCTATTCGGCCTCCGCCGCCGCCTCGTCCTGTAACTCCGTCCGTCGAATCTTCCCCGTCACCGTCTTGGGCAACTCCTCGCGGAACTCGACCTCACGGGGGTACTCGTGGGCGGAGAGTTCGGATTTGACGTGGTCCGTGATCTCGTCTTTGAGCGATTCCGAGGGCGTCGCGTCGCCGCCCGGCACCACGTACGCCTTCACGATGTTGCCGCGCTCGCGGTGGGGCTTCGGGACCACGGCCGCCTCCGCGACGGCCTCGTGCTCGCCGAGTGAACTCTCGACCTCGAAGGGGCCGATGCGGTAGCCCGAGGAGAGGATCACGTCGTCTGCCCGCCCCTCGAACCAGAAGTAGCCGTCCTCGTCCTTGTGCGCGAGGTCGCCCGAGAGGTACCATTTACCGTCGGGACCGTCGACGAAGCAATCGGCCGTCTTGTCGGGTTTCTCCCAGTACTCAGCGAAGAAGCAGGGGTAGTCCCCGCGCTGGGCGATTTCGCCCGTCTCGCCGGGGTCGAGCACCGCGCCGGTTTCGGGATCGACCACGTCCGCCTCGATGCCGGGCAGCGGTTTGCCCATCGATCCCGGACGGACCTCCATCGTCGGGTAGTTGTTGATGATCATGTTCCCCGTCTCGGTCTGGCCGTAGGTGTCGTGGATGGTGACGCCGAGGGTCTCCTCGCCCCACTCGACGACGCCGGCCGAGAGCGGTTCGCCGATCGACAGCGCATGGCGCAGGTCGAGTGCAGTGCCCTCGAGAACGCTCTCGTTCTCCCGGAGCATCCGGTAGGCCGTCGGCACCGAGAAGAGGACGCTGATCGGGTAGGTATCGAGCAGGTCGGCCCACGTCTCGGGGTCGAACTCTCCCTCGTAGGTGAACAGGGCAGTGCCCCAGAACCAGGCTCCGAGCGTGTTGATGGGGCCGGTCAGCCAGCCGAGGTCGCCCGTTGACCAGTACAAATCACCCGGCTGGAGGTCGGCGGCGTAGCGCTGCGTCGTGGCAACGCCGACAACCCACCGGTGTTTGTGGAGGACGCCCTTCGCCAGTCCGGTCGTTCCGCTGGTGTAGTACAACAGCGCGTCGTCCTCGCCGCTCGTCTCGGCCGTCTCGTACTCGCGGCTCGCTCGCTCCATGGCCGCGTGGTAGCTCACGTCGCCGCGGCGCAGCCCCGTTCCGTCGTCGCTGACGACGATGACGTGCTCGACCGACGGCGCGTCTTCGAGCGCGGCCTCGACGGTATCTCGGTTGTCGGCGGTCGTGATGACCGCCTTCGCGTCGCAGTCGTCGAGCCGGTAGGCGATGCCGTCCGGCCCGAACCGCTCGTTGACACCGCCGAAGACGGCACCCCGCTTGAGCGTCCCGACGAGCGCCACGTAGTGAGCCGGAACGCGCGGCAGATACGAGAAGACCCGGTCGCCGCGCTCGATTCCGAGTTCAGCGAGGAGATTCGCGAACCGGTTGGTTCGCTCGGCGAGTTCCCAGAAGGTAAGCGTCGTCAACTCGCCGTCCTCGCCGACCTGGTAGAGCGCCACCTTCTCCTTGTTGTCAGCGTGGCGATCGCAGACCTCGTGTGCGATATTTATTCGCTCGGGGGCGTCCCAGTCGGCTTCCTCGTAGCTGTCGTCCCACGAAAACGCTTGGCGCGTCTCGTCGTAGGCCGGCAGGTTGTGGTCCGCTGGCATACTCCGAAGCGGTTACTCCGGTCGTGATAACTGTTCCGGTAATTTTTGCGCCATCGAGCGGAACAATGAACGCTGATCGCTGCCAAGAAAGCGAACTACCCCGACGCCCGCTTGCGTAAACAGTTTCGTATACGCAAGACACGGCTACGACTCTCCCTCCAAACTCGATCGCGAATCGAACTCGCAGAATCGGATCGACGCTACTCGTCCAGCCCTTCCACCGATCCAGCACTGACGGCACACGCTAGCTCCCGGAGCCGTTCGTTTCTTCGAACGCACCGCCGGACTCGAAACCGAGTTCAGCCCATGAGTCGCGAACCGCCGCGCGAATCTCCGGCGGATAGGAGTCGGTAACTGACACGCGCGGCGCGATGAACTCGTCCTTCCAACGGGGGTCCCAGGTGGCGTCGACGTACAGTCGCGCACCCGTCTCGCCGTCCCGGCCGTAGGCCGGCAGCCGTGCGGCCGGGGCGTCGGCCTCGCTGAACAGCCAGTCCCGCGAGGGGTGGGCCTTGACCCAGCTATCGCCGAGCACTCGCCCGAGATTTCGCGGGCCGGTTTCGGTGTCGACGACGATCACCGTATCGAAGCAGTCGGACAGCGAAAACAGCAGGTTCGCCAGTTGCCACTCGAAGCCGGCATAGAGGATCTCCGAGGCGACCAGGCAGAGCCCGAGCCGTCCCTCCGCCGGGAGCAACAGCCAGTCGACCGGTGACACGCCCCAGTAGCTGTTGACCCGATCGTACAGCGTCGCCGACAGCGCGAGCGCCGCCAACTGGAGATCGTCCGACAGCGCCGCTCCGAGCGGCGTGTACGGCACGACGGCATCCTCGCGGGAGAAGACGGCCTCGGCGTCGAGCGTCAGCGTCGTACTCGGGACCAGCTGTTCCCAGAACTCGCGCTTCTCGGACCGGGTGTCGGGCTGGCGGTCCGCAACGCTGGTTTCGATGACGACCTCCGCTGAACTCGGGACGACGCCGCCCGCGGTTGGAATGAGCGGGACCGTCGCGCCGACGCCGCGGTCCTCGATCGGCGTCGCGAGCCGGTCGGTGATCGCGAGCACGTGCGCCGCCGCGAGCGCCTCCGACGGGACGCCGAGCGCGATCGTGGCGGACGCGCCCGTCGAGAGCCGATCGTGGGCGGCCATCGCCTCTGGAACGCGAGCGCGGATCGTCCGTCCGTCGAGGATCGCGCCGTGGATCGGTGCCCAGTACGATCCCGCGTCGGTGCCGATCGAGAGTACGCCGAGCGTGAACCGTGGCCAGGCCTCGTCCGGCGGCGTCGGCAAGCCGAGTTCCCGCACGCCGAGTTCAGTCGCCGCGGCTGCGCGTTCGACGTGGGTCACGTCGCGTTCCGCCCGTCGCTCGCCGAGTGTGAGCAGGGTTTCGAGCACGTCGACATACGCCGGATCGCGGTCGACTCCGAGGCCGAGGCCGAGACGGGTCCAGGGATACCGGCTGCGGGGCTGTCCCCGCGTTCGACCGCGCGTCTGGTCGACACCGCCGTAGACGCCGCTCGCGAGTTCAACGCCGGCTCGCCCATCGGTCGTCAACTCGATCGCGGGGCCGTCGGCTCGAAGCGCCTCCGCGGCGACGACCTGTGGAGAGAGATCGTCGGGACGGTCGAGCGCGCAGCAGTCGTCGGTTCGGCGGAGGAACTCGAGGTGATTCCGGAAGGCGGTCATCGGTTGGATCGGTGGATCGTGGTCTCGGTGTTGGTGTTGGTTCTGGTGTCGGTATCGGCGTCGATGCCGGCGTCGGTCACACGGTGAGGTTCGAACGCGCCGTCGACGCCGGCCGCCGAGAGCAGGTCGCGGGCGCGCTTGCGGTCCTCGCGCTCGCCGATCGCCCGCGTCGGTCGGTCTCCGTCCGAAAGCGCATCGACGTACGCCTTCGCCGTCTTCGACTTCGAGGTTCCAACCGCCGCGTTGCCCTTCTCGTCGGGCGTCTGGTAGATGTTCAGCGGCACCTTCGGCATCCGCTCGACGCCAAACTGGTGGAAGTCCGTCGCCGGATCGGCGTGCAGCGCGAGCGCTTCCACCACTGCGCGCGAGTGCAGCGGGTTGACGCCGGCGTCGACGAAGACGAAGAAGTCGATGTGGAGCATCCCCCAGGTCGTGAAGATGAAGTTCGCGAGTTCGTGCAGGTAGCCTGCGTAAGGGCGCTCCGTCGCGATCACCCAGACCGTCCGCTCGGTGAACGGCCAGGGGGCGGCCATCGCCACGTCGTAGCCCGCGGCACGCAGTCCGAGGGTGGCGTCCGGCCCACCCGCTGCGACCTGGAGCGAACTCGTCGAGTTCTCGGAATAGCCGACGCCCGATCCAGCCACACAGAAGGGGAGAGACGGCCGCTCGCGGTGGGTGATCGCGTCGACCGCGAGAACGGGCATCGAGCGCCGCGGGCCGTTGACGTAGCCGAAGTAGTCGCCGAACGGCCCCTCGTCGAGGCGTTCGTCCGGAAGCACGCGGCCCTCGATAACGAGTTCGGCCGACGCCGGGACACGGAGGTCGTTCGTCTCGCAGGGGACGAGGTCGACCGGCGATTCCTGGAGGCCGCCGGCGAACGTCGCTTCCTGGCGGCCGACTGGAATCCACATCTCGCTTGCGGCCGTTACGGCCGGCGGCGCACCGACCGTCAGCGCGACCGGCATCGCCTCGCCGCGGCGCTCGAACTCGTAGTAGTAGCGATTCGGGAGCTGTTCGCCGGCGAGAAACAACAGACTCGCCTGCGAGCGGCCGTGGATCATCGCGCGGTGGCGCGACCACCGGCCCCACTCGCCGTCCTGATCGGGCGCGACGAGCGTCGTCAGCGTCGCGTACCGACCGCCGTCTTGCCGGTGGATGTACGGCCAGGGAAACTCGAGCAGGTCGGCCGCCGAGCCGGTTCGGACGACCTCCTTACAGGGGGCTGTCGTCGGATCGACGATGATCGGATCGCGCTGGTTCGCCAGTCGATCGATCACCCGTTCGTAGTACGCCGGTCCCGATAGTCCCGCCGGATCGGGCAGTTCGAACGCCCGCGCGAGGTGCTCGAAGACGCGCCCGCGCGGCCCTCGATACGGGTCGCCGATGAGGCGGGCGTCCACGCCGTCGAACTCGACGGTTTCGAAGACCGGAATCCGCTCGTCGGTGGCGTTCGCCCGCATCGTAATCGCGCTCGCCTCGAGATCCCACGAGACCGGCGTCGTGATCTCGTTCGTTGCGCCGACGTCGGCGAGCAGCCCCAGAAAGTCCCGAAACGTCTCGGCGGTCATCTGGCCCCGGACCGGTCGGTTTCCGTCTCCTGCTCCGTCACCACGACGGCGGGCTCGTCGTCTGAGCCGGCGTTGCTATGTTTTGCATCCGCGAGCGCCTCCCGCAACGGATCCGCGTCGTAAGCCGTCCGGATCTCGTCGTAGGCTTCGAGCACCGCTGGATCGCGGTCGGCGAGGTGCTCGAACAAGATCGCTCTGACGGCCGCCGATGTCGACTCGTAGCGGCCGGTCTCGACGAGATACCGCAACAGAACCGTCAGATCGTCGGACCGGGTGTTGACCACGTTCGAACGCTCGCGCTGCTCGTCGGCGAGTCGCTCGAGTCGCTCCGTCTCGACCGCCTCGTCGACGAACTCGACGTACCACTGCTCGGTCGTGTTCTCGTGCGGCCCTCTGACGACCGACAGCGGCTCCGGGTCGTCAAGCCGATCCGACTCCCTCGCGACGTGAACTCGCGCCTCGAAGATCTCCTTCGTCTCCGGGTCGCGGATCTGAAGGTGCGTTACGGTCTCGTCCGCCACCGTCTCCGGCAGATGCTCGTCGGCGGTAATGTACTGGTTCGCCATAGTCGAGTGGATTGGATCGTAGCCGCGTGTGCGACGCGATCCGCGAGTGAACTACCTCGGGAGTACAGAGTCGAGCGAGATAAAAGGTCGCGTTCACGTCCGTCGGCGGGGACTCGTCCGTCGCTTGCAAGCGCCGTCGCTCACCGGAAGTAAAATACTGCAGTCAAGTGCCGATACCGTACGAATCCGCCTTACAGGCGCTCGACGTTCGTCGCGCGCGGGCCCTTGGGGGCCTGCTCGATCTCGAACTCGAGTTCCTGTCCTTCCTCAAGGTCCGGGCCGCCGATGTCTTCCATGTGGAAGAACACGTCGTCGTCCGCGTCCTCAGTCTCGATGAATCCGTAGCCGCCAGTGTCGTTGAAGAAATCAACGGTTCCTTTCGCCATTGCCTCTAAAGAGAACGTCCCTGTATGCATAAACCCTGCGACTCGCCGGATCCCCGGATAGATCGTTCGTACGTCCTCTTTTGGCGAGTTCAGACGAATCGCGGTCGCTCCGATGCCCTGGTGCGGTGAACTCGAGTACAGTCGCCAAAGCGTACTCGCCGTTTTCGTGACGGTGGATCGGTATCGAGACGTTACCGGCACGAACGGAGAGGTCAACCGTGCCGTAGCACCTCGTCTCGAACCCGAATAGCGCTTCATCGCCTTTCTTTTCGATTCGACTGGCCAATCGATCGCGTCACAGAACGCGGGTCGCCTACGTACTCCGGGACTGAAACTATATGCTTTGGGAGTGCCACCATGTGTCATGGATGGGGTTCTAAACGAAACGACGAACACTGTTCACAAGCACAAGACCGGCCGTTCCGATTTCAGAACGCACTGCGGCGCGACATCGCACGTGACTCACGACCGACTCCGCCTCGTCTCGATCGACCGGACGACGACGGACCGAAACGTCTCCCGGTGTGGTCGCTGTTTCTCCGACGCGGGCGGGTACTAACCGAGCCGCTGCTTCTCCTCGAGTCGAAAGTGAGACGTGCGAGGCCGGCTCGAGACCGGCGAGCGCCGGTCCGGTGGGCTCGGACCCGGTCCGCGGGACGCAGGCGAAGTCCCTTATATTCGCCGGTCGAAACGACGCGGTATGTCCGAGTACGAGCTCGACGCGGTCGACCGGGAGATCCTCTACGCGCTCCAGGAGGAGGCCCGGAACCTTTCGTCCGGCGAGATCGCCGAACGGACCGACGCGTCCTCGAGTACGGTCCGCAAGCGCATCCAGCGCCTCGAGTCGGAGGGGGTCATCAAGGGGTACAGCGCCAACATTGATTACATGAAGTCCGGGTATCCGATCCGGATGCTCCTCTTCTGTACGGCGCCGATTCCGGACCGAGGCGACTACATCGACAACATTCTGGACATTCCCGATGTCGTCTCGGTGCAGGAACTGGTAACGGGCGAGGAGAACCTCCTCGTGACGGCCGTCGTCAAGAACGACCGGGACATCACGCCGATCGCTCAAGACCTCTCGGACATGGGCCTGACGATAACCGACGAGGTGCTCGTGCGCAGCCACAAGTCGACCTCGTTCGACGAGTTCTCCGCAGAGTGACCGCATCGGCGCAGATTCCCGGCTCGGTTTTTATACTACTTCTTCTCGCCCATCTTCGGCAATAACGGCGGGTGAGCGGCGTCTCTGTCATAGTGGCGCGACTGACCCTCCGGATCGTCGTCGGATCGGCAGGTTCGTTCACGGCATTTTTTGCGGCAGACCATGGTGTTCTCTCACACGGGGAATAGCGAACGATTTGTTCGAACAGAAGGATATAATAACCAGGGTGTTCAAAGAGCGGGTAACGTCGACCAGACGGATTGACCCGTATGAACGCCCGCGCTGGTCGAAGGTGATACTCGACACATGACCGACGAACGCTCGCTCGACGCCGTACAACTCTCGGAACTGACGACGACGGACGATTCGGTTGTCCCCCGGGCGTCGACGCGGCTGGTGTGGGCGCTGTTTCTCTGTAGCGTCGGCGTCCTCGCGCTGACGGTCAACCGCGGCGAGCCGTGGACCGGCGTCGACTACGTGGTCGTCGACGGCCTGACCGCGGTGCTGTGGATCGTGGTTACCTTCTTCAGCGGTATCGTCCACAGTTTCTCCCGGCGCTACATGGCGGGCGACCGCGACCTCGAGCGCTTTTTCGCCCGCGTGTTCGGGTTCACGCTCGTCGTGATGACGCTAACCGCGGCTGATCACGTCGCGCTGTTCGCGGCGGCGTGGCTCGCGATGGGGCTGCTGATGGCCGGCCTCATCGGACACGTCCGCGACTGGGAGCAGGCGCAGGCCGCCGGTTCGCTTGCGCGTCGCTATTTCGTCGCCAGCAGTGCAGTGCTTGCCGGCAGTCTGGCGCTGCTAGCCTGGGAGACCGGGACGACATCGATCGCCGGTATCCTCGGCGGTCTCGAGGAGGTTTCCGCGACGGTCGGCCTCGTCGCCGCCGGCGGGATCGTCCTCGCGGCGCTGATCCAGTCGGCACTGTTCCCGTTCCACGGGTGGCTGCTGTCGTCGATGACGGCTCCGACGCCGGCTTCTGCGCTGATGCACGCCGGCTTCGTCAACGCGGGCGGCGTCCTGTTGACCCGCTTCGCGCCGCTGGTTTCCGACCACCTCGCGATCATGTCGGCCGTCGTCGTCCTCGGCGCGGTCAGCGCCCTGCTGGGACAGGCGATGTTGCTCGTCCAGACGAACGTCAAGCGCAAGCTCGGCGGCTCGACGATGGCCCAGATGGGCTTTATGATCCTCCAGTGCGGTCTCGGCTTCTTCGCAGCCGCGATCGCCCACCTGATCCTTCACGGCTTCTACAAGGCCTACCTCTTCCTCTCGTCGGGGGCCGCCGTCGAGGAGGCCGCGCCCGCATCGACGGCCAAACACGCCGGCCACACCGAGTTCGGCTTCGCGAGCGCTGCCGTCAGCCTGGCGACGGCCGTCGGCGGCGGCGTGCTCTTCGGCGCCCTCACCGGAAAGGCAACGGGTCTGGCGTTCGACAGCGGGACGATCCTGACGCTCGTGGTGGTCCTGACGACGCTGACCGCAGCGCGAGACATCCTCAACCGGACGACCCTGCCCCGGTCGGTCCGGTTCGTCAGCGTCCCGCTAGTCGTCCTCACCGCGATCGGCGGCTACGCGCTGCTGTACAACGCGATCTCGGCGGTGGTCCCCTCCGCGATGACCCACGCGCCGACCGACGTGACGATCGCCCACGGCCTCGTCGTCGCCCTGTTCGTCGGGGCCTACCTCGCGACTGAACTCGGGTGGCACCGCTCGAGCGAGCGCCTCTACGTCTCGCTGGTGAACCTCTCGCAGCCGGATTCCGCGACCGTGCTCACGACCAAGGAGGAGTACAACGATGTCTAAGCAGCCTTCCCAATCCGAACTCGAACGCGACGCCCGAGCCGAACAGACGCTACAGCAATCCGATCAGGCGACGGACCACCCCGAGACTGACACCGACGCCGATCAGGACCCCATCGCCACGACGATCGAGCGCGCGGTCGAGCGGGTCGGGGCCGTCTGGCCGCTGTATTCGTTCGTCACGGCCAACCCTCTTTCGGGGTTCGAGGACCAGCCGTTCCACCGCGCCGTCGCCGACGGCGAGCGCCTGTTCGGCGGGCGGGGGTATCCACACCCCGACATCTTTCGCACGGCCTGGGAGCGCGGCCAGATCGACCCCGACGTGCTCGCCGGTGAACTCGAGGCCCACGGGATCGATCGTGATCCCGAGGCCCTCCTCGAAGAGATGGCCGCGGCCGAAGCGGCGCGCGACGCCGACACTGAGTCCGACGAGGCGACCGAGATTCTCGACCGCGTGCTCTCGAAGTGGCTCGCCGCCTTCCTCGACGAAGGGCTGGCCAAGTGGCCGATGCCGAACCGCGAGGAGGGGTTCTATGCCGCCTGGCGTTCGATGGTCCCCTACGACGGCGACGTACCCGGCTGCGACGACTCGTCGGACCTCCCCGAGACGGCGACCGGGGCGCTCGAGTCGGTCCTCGATGCGTTTCCCGAAGGCCAGTGGACCGACATCGCCGAGCACCACTTTGCCGCGCTGCCGGGCTGGACCGGATTCATCAAACAGCGCGTCGACGACGACACCGACCCCTGGCAATCGACGTATCCGATCACGCTGCGCGAGTACCTCGCGGTGCGGCTGACGCTCGCGGAGTTGCTGGACGCGCCGATCGAGCCCTCGAGCGACGACGAGCGCGGCGCCGATGCTGGCGACGAGAGCGAGGGTGAAGACGAGACGCCCCCACTCTCCGACCGTTGGCTGACCGCCTGGGAGAAAAGCTATCGCGAGCGCTTGCTCGAGCAACTCGACGGTTCGGTGACCGACCCCGCCGACGCGGGCGAGTCGTCGCGGCCGGCCGCCCAACTGGTGTTTTGCATCGACACGCGCTCGGAGATCATCCGCCGCCACATCGAGGGGCAGGGCCGCTACGAGACCCACGGCTACGCCGGCTTCTTCGGCGTCCCGATGCGCTACCGCGGCTACGACGCGACCGCCGCCGTCGACGCGTGTCCGCCGATCGTCGACCCCGAACACCGCGTGGTCGATCGGCCCGACGACGAAGAGACGGCGACGAAACGCGACCGCTGGACCGGCCTCGCGAGGGCGACCCGGAAACACTTCAAGCGGCTCAAGGCCAACGTCGTCGCCGCCTTCCCGTTCGTCGAAGGCGGCGGCGCCGCGTACGGCTCGGCGATGGCCGCGCGGACGCTCGCCCCCTCGGCGATCGCCTCGCTCGAGAACGCCGTCGAGGACCGTATCCCGAGCCAGCACGAGTTCTGTTCGCCCGTTCTCGATTACGACGACCACGATCACAGTCACGCGGACCACGACCTTCCGCAGGGGATGACCCTCGAGGAGAAAGTCGAGTACGCCCAGAACGCCTTCGCGCTCATGGGCTGGACGGAGTTCGCCCGCCTGGTCGTCTTCACGGGCCACGCGAGCGAGACGACGAACAATCCGTTTGACTCGAGTCTGGACTGCGGGGCCTGCGCCGGCAACCCCGGCGGGCCGAACGCACGCGTGCTCGCCGAAATCTGCAACAATCCGGACGTGCAGGCGGAACTCCGCGAGCGCGGCTTCCAGATCCCCGACGACACGGTCTTCCTCGCGGGCGAGCACAACACGACGACCGACGAGATCGACCTGTTCGACGACGCCGTCCCAGAGAGCCACCGCGAGGACCTCGAGCAGCTTCGCGCCGACCTCGAGCGCGCACAGGCCGACGCGGCGGCCGAGCGCCTCGAGTCGATGACCGACGAGACCGATGTCGACCCCCAGGAGGCCGTCGCCGAAGTCGAGCGCAAGGCCGCCGACTGGGCGGAAACTCGCCCCGAGTGGGGGCTGGCCGGCAACGCCTCGTTCGTCATCGGCCCGCGAGAGTTGACCGACGATGAGAGCTTAGACGGCCGCGCGTTCCTCCACTCCTACGACTGGACGACCGATCCCGAGGGCGAGGCACTGGAGGCCATCATGACCGGCCCGCTGGTCGTCACCCAGTGGATCAACAACCAGTACTACTTCGCGACGGTGGACAACGGCGTCTACGGCAGCGGTTCGAAGATCACGCAGAACCCGCTCGGTAACGTCGGCGTCGTGCAGGGTAACGGCGGCGATCTGATGACCGGTCTCCCGCTCCAGTCGCTGCAGTGCTCCGACGACGAGCCGTACCACCAGCCGCTCCGCCTGACAGCGGTCATCCACGCACCCCGTGAGCGTGTGACCGACATCCTCCGTCACCACGAGGACGTCAAACGGCTGGTCGACAACGGCTGGGTCGGCGACCTGACCGTCATCGATCCGGAGCGCGATAACGAGGCGTTCCACTATCGGGGCGACCTCGAGTGGACGTCGCAGTCACAGACGGCAATGGCGGCCCGCGATCAGGGACAGGGACCGGTTTCAACAGCGGCACAGGATTGATCCGTTGCTTACTGAGCGCTGATTGCTGACTCTTTCTCTCCGTCTCGTCCTCCTCGATGCTACCCCGCCGTTACAGTTCCTCGCGCTTCTCGAGCCGGTGGATCGCAATCGAAATGAAGTGGACGAGCACGAAAAGCAGGAAGCCAACGACGAGGCCGCCCAGCTTTCGAGGCCCCTCTCATTCCCCGTCGATTGCAGCACCGGCACTGACCCCGTCGATCGCAGCACCGGCACTGACTTCCGCGAGCCGGCGTTTCATCCGTCGCCGACCGCTAGGTTCGGTATGGCAGAAACCAGACAGTGGCGACTCGCCAGCCGCCCCACCGGCGAACCGACCCGCGACAACTTCGAACTCGTAACCGTCGACCGTCCCGAGCCCAGTCAAGGCGAGGTCCTTGTCCGAACACTGTACCAATCCGTCGATCCCTACATGCGCGGTCGAATGCGCGACGCCGAATCCTACGCCGAACCCTGGGATGTCGGTGACCCGATGCAAGCCGCCATCGTCGGCGAAGTCCTCGAGTCGAACCACGATCGATTCGAGGCAGGCGATGTCGTCACGGGCAATCTCCTGTGGGCCGAGCACGCCGTTGCAGACGGGGACGAACTCCGCCCCGTCGATCCCGACCGTGGCCCGGTCTCGACCGCCCTCGGCGTCCTCGGCATGCCCGGCGTGACCGGGTACTTCGGCATGCTCGATGTCGCCGATCCGTCCCCCGGCGACACCGTCGTCGTCTCGGCCGCCGCTGGCGCAGTCGGTTCCGTCGCCGGTCAACTCGCCCGCCTTTCGGGTGCGCGCGTCGTCGGAACCGCCGGCAGCGACGAGAAATGCGACTGGCTCACCGGCGATCTGGGATTCGACGACGCGATCAACTACAAGGAGGTCGACGATCTTGGACAGGCGATGGCCGAAGCGTGTCCCGACGGCGTCGATGCGTACTTCGACAACGTCGGCGGCCCGATCACGGATGCCGTCTGGCGGCTGTTGAACGTCGACGCCCGCGTCGCGGTCTGCGGGCAGATTTCGATCTACAACGCCACGGACGTACCGACCGGACCGCGAAAACTCGCCAAGTTGATCGAAACCCGCGCACACGTCGAGGGGTTCCTCGTCGGCGACTACGACGACCGCTGGGACGTAGCCCTCGATCGGCTCTCGACGTTCGTCGCAGACAACGACCTCCGCTACCGTCACCACGTCGTCGACGGGTTCGAGAACGCACCCGATGCGTTCCTCGGTCTGTTCGAGGGCGAGAACATCGGGAAACAACTCGTCCAGGTTGCTGAACTCGACGCCTAGAGGCGGGAATCCGTCGGCGAACTTCGACGGGGATTTCAAACGGTCATTCTCCTCCCATCGTTCGATGCTGAGCCAGGTGTACATCGCTCGCTCGACGACTCGTACGGATTATCGGAACGAGTTCCCCGCGCAACCGCAGACGTGTCGCGGGTGCCCGGAAATAACTGACAGGACAGCAGTCCGTGTCAGTCCGTCAACCCGTATCCGATCTTGAACAGATAGACGTCGAGCGCGAGGACGCCTGCGGTGAGCACGACGAGCACGCCGAGCGAGAGCAGCGGTGCGAACTCGCCGGCGGCGGCCGGCATGACGTCGAACATGTCGGAGTGGCCGAGCAGCCCGTACCGGACGCTATCGACCATGTATACCATCGGGTTCAACAGCGAGACGGCCTGCCAGATCGGCTCGAGCATGGTCAGCGAGTAGAAGACCGCGCCGAAGAACACCAGCGGGCGAAGGATGAACTGGTTCATCACGGTGAGGTCGTCGAAGTCGCGAGCGATCAGCCCGCCGATGATCCCAAACCCGGCGAAGAGCGCGGCGATAACGACCATCGTTACGACGAGGAACACGGCGTGTTCGACAGTGACCGGGACGAACAGCGCGCCGATGACGGCGACGATGACGCCGACAATCAGCCCGCGAACCGCGCTCGCGGCGACGTAGGCGACGACCATCTCGACGTAGGACAGCGGCGAGGTCAACGTCTCGTGAATGTACTCGTTCCACCGCCCGTGGAAGATCGAGAACGAGGCGTTCTCGAAGGCGTTCGAGATCACTCCGAGGACGACGAGCCCCGGAATGAGAAAGAGGATGTATCCGATCCCATCGACTGGTTCGTCGATGCGCCCGCCGAGAATCACCCCAAAGACGGCGAAGTAGAGCACGTTCGTAATCGCCGGCGGCATGAACGTGTTCTTCGGCCGACGGACGAACCGTAACACCTCTCGCTTGAAGAGCGCGCGAAAGCCGACGGAAAGCATCAGGCGATCCCCTCCTGTTCCCGCTCGGAGTCGGGTTCTCGGTCGGTCGCCGCTTCCTGCGTTCCACCTGTCCGGCCATCGTTGCGTTCGGATTTCGGCCCATCGGCAGTACCGGTAGCTGCACTCGGTGCATCCGACCGCGTCACCGAGCGATCCTCCTGTCTCGTCATGTCGACGAAAATCTCCTCGAGCGACGTGCGCGAAATCTCGAGATCGGCGATCTCGTAGCCCATCGTCTCGAGTTCACTGAGCAGTTGCGGGGCGGTCGAGCCGCCGTCGTCGACGCGGACTTCGAGGCGGTCGCCGGTGACGGTCGCGTCGTGGGCGTACGCGCCGAGTTCGGTCGCGATGCTGGCTGCGGGCGGCGACTCGAGGCGCACGTCGACGGTATCGGTGCCGCGCTGTTTGAGTTCGTCCGGCGTCGCGACCGTGACCTTGTGGCCCTCGTTCATGATCGCGACGCGGTCGCAGAGGCGTTCGGCCTCCTCGATGTAGTGGGTCGTCAGGAGGATCGTCGTGCCCTCGTCGTTGAGTTCGGTGACGAGGTCCCAGAGGTCGTGGCGCAACTGCACGTCGACCCCGGCCGTCGGTTCGTCCAGAATGAGAAGGTCGGGGTCGGTGACGAGCGCCCGCGCAAGCAGCAGTCGCCGTTTCATCCCTCCCGAGAGCCAGTCGAAGCGCTCGTTTCGCTTGTCGTAGATGCCGACACGCTTGAGTACCTCGTCGGCCCGGTCGGCGGCCTCGTCCTCGGAAATCCCGTGGTAGCCGGCCTTGTGCATCAGCACCTCCTTGATGGGGAAGAACCGATCCACGTTGAACTCCTGTGGCGCGAGGCCGATGGCGTCGCGTGCCTGGCGGTAGTCGTCCTCGACGTCGTAGCCGAAGACCCGCGCCTCGCCGCCGGATTTGCGGACGAGGCCGACCAGCGTGTTGATGAACGTCGTTTTGCCGGCCCCGTTGGGGCCGAGCAGGCCGAAGAACTCGCCCGACTCGACGGTGAGCGAGAGTTCGTTCAGCGCTCGGAGATCACCGTAATCCTTCACGAGATCGACAGTATCGATGGCCGGTGGCATCGACACATCGTCGGCCACGGCTGCGGTTAAGAATGTTGGTCTCGGCACGGGAGACGGGGTTTTAGCGGGAGAACGGGGTGTCAGTCCGCACGCTGTGTCTGTGAGAGTCCGACGGCACCGCTCTTCTGGACGATATCGAAGGCGGTCATGACGTCGGACCGCGAGATCAGGCCGACGAGATCGTCGCCTTCCTGTGGCTCTCTCAGTTCCGTGGCGGGTTCCGTAGAGCCATCGGTGCCGAGGGGCTGGGTTTGGGTTTGTGTCGGCGACTGTCGTTCGACGACGAGGAGGCGTCCGATATTGTGCTCTCGCATCCGTTCGATCGCGGTCATCGCGTCCGAGTCTGCCGAGATGGTCTGGAGATCCGTCGTCATGATCTCCTCGACCGTGTAGGCGTCGCGCTCGACGGGTTTGATCTCGCGGGCGTCCGAGAGCGTCACGAGGCCGACCAGCCGTCCGTTATCGAATCCGCTCGTGTCGATGACCGGATAGCCCGTGTGCCGTTCGCTGAACATCCGCTGCACCAACTCTGCGACCGATGTCTCGGGTGATACGGTGTGAAGATTGCCTGCAGGGGTCATGATGTCGGCGACGGTCACGTCCTGGAAGGCGGCTTTCATCGTCACCTGCTGGGCCTCGCTCGAGGCCGCGATGTAGACGAAGAAGGCGATCCCGATGAGGATGATATTGAACTGAAGCAGACCGAACAGCCCCATCAGAACCGCGAGGAACTTCCCGATGCTCGCGGCCTGCTGGGTCGCTTGCGCGTACGGTCTCGACCGGGCGAGAAACGCCCGCAACACACGTCCGCCGTCCATCGGGAACGCCGGCAACATGTTGAACGCGGCGAGGGCGATATTCAGGATTGCAAGATACGAAAGGACGAACCGCGCGCCGTCGAATCCGACCGGCGTCACGGTAAAGAGCACAAAGGAGCCGACGCCGACGAGAACCGAGACGATCGGCCCGGCGATCGAGATTGCGAACTCCTGTCGCCAGTCCTCGGGCATCTCGGTAAACGATGCAACCCCACCGAACAGCCAGAGCGTAATCGAGTCGATCGGAAATCCGTACCGCCGGGCCGTCAGCGAGTGCCCGAGCTCGTGTAACACGACGCCCACGAACAACCCGAGCGCCGCCGCAAGGCCGAAGAGCCACGGATTCACCCCGGACGTGATGTACCCGATGTCGATTCCCGCACCGAGAGTCGTGTTCAGGATGTCCGAGACATCGCTGATCTGGGACCCGATGAGGTACGCAAACAGCGGGAGCACCAGCAAGAACGTGATATCCAGTTTGATCGGGATTCCGAAGAGAGAGCCGATCCGGAAACTCCTCAACATGCCTTGTGTTACCCGCGGCGGAACCATAAAGACGCCGCCGAATTCCACCGACTGTGGCGGTTCATGTCGCGGCGTACGATCCGCGACTCACACTGTGGCCGGCCCGATCGAGCAGTCGTTTCGAACCCCGATGGATCGATCCATCGGACGACGTGCCGATACTGAACTCGAGCGCGTGCTTCGAAGGCTTTATCCGGACGGTAGGCCTGCGTTTTCGTAAGTAACCACAACCATGTCCGACAAACCCGCCTCCATGTACCGGGAAATCAGCAAGCCAGCCTACACGCGACGCGAGTACATCACTGGCATTCCCGGCTCGAAGATTGCACAGCACAAGATGGGCGACCTGCAGGCAGACGCCGAGGATTACCCCATCCAGATTAGCCTCATCACGGAAGAGGAAGTCCAGCTCCGCCACGGTAGTCTCGAGGCTTCCCGGCTCTCGGCGAACCGTCACATGCTGAAAAACGCCGGCGAGGGCAACTACAAGATGATCCTGCGCAAATTCCCCCACCACGTCATCCGGGAGAACAAGCAGGCAACTGGCGCGGGTGCAGACCGTGTTTCCGACGGGATGCGCCAGGCGTTCGGGAAGATCGTCGGCACCGCCGCCCGGATCGATCAGGGCGAGCGCATCTTCACGATCTGGTGTGACGTCGACGACGCCGAGTTCGCCAAGGACGCACTCCGTCGTGCGTACAACAAAATTTCGCCGCCGTGTCGCGTCGTCGTCGAGAAGGGCGAAGAGCAGCTGATCGCGTAATTCGGAGTTTTGCTCTGCGGACGCGGCTTCGCCGCGCCCTCGGCAAAATTCGAGTAAAAGCACTTCTCCTTCCGTTCTTTCGCTCCAGAGAGTCGTACGTCCACATCGGTCGTCGGCCCGCTCGTTGGCTCGGCTCACTCGCGATTGGGAACGGTGTGATTCCTCCTTCCTCCGAGTCGCACTCCCGGCCACAGAGTTCATTCAGGTCGCAGTCTCGAGCAGCTTTTTATCGCTTCCATCCTGACTCCCGAGCATGATCGATCTCGCGGTCGCCAACGACCAGGAGACGTTCCAGCGGATGCGCGACCCGCTCGCCGAGCGCGGCGTTCGCGCCCACCACGTCCCCGTAAGCGAACGCGTTGTCCCGCTCGGGGACCCGCCGTGGTCGCCCGACGAGTTCAGCGCTGGCTTCGTCTATCCGGGGCGGATGATGGAGGGTGGCGTCGCCGACGCGCTGCTCGACGTGGCGTGGCTCAACGACCGCGACGCCGTGCTCACCTCGCGGAACAAGGCCGACGTGCTCGCCCGGCTCGACCGGGCCGGGCTCCCGGTCCCGCGGACGGAGTACGTCTCGAACGACGTGTCCGAGTCCGAACTGACGGCCGTCTTCGATCGGTTCGAGCCGCCCGTCGTGGTCAAACCGAACTCGACGACGCGGGGTGTCGGCGTCGCGAAGGCTCACGACCTGGATTCGTTTCTCGGTATCTGCGACTACCTCTCGCTGGTCCACGACTACCGGGCGACCGACGACCGCTCGTTTCTCGTCCAGGAGTTCCTCCCTGGGGCGACTGATTACCGGGTGATGGTTCTCGAGGGCGAGTACGCGGGCGCGGTCGAGCGACGGCTGCCCGACGACGCGGTTTCGTCGGGGCAGTGGAAACACAACGTCCACCGGGGGGCGGAGGCCACCGGCGTCGACCTGCCGGAACCGTGGCGTGAACTCGCCGAGTCGGTTGCGCGGACGCTCGAGATTCCGTTCGTGGGGGTCGATTTACTCGTCACGGGTGAGGCAGTCGTCGTCAACGAAACGAACGCGCGGCCGACGATCGACGAGGAGACGAAGTACGAGCCGGACTTTTACGATCGGCTTGCGGCTGCGATTCGTTCGCGGGCGCGAGCAGGCGACTGACGTGTTCTCGACAAGCGCGTCTTTCCATGTGCTGCTCTCGCGCTCTCATGCTCTCGTGCTACCGCTCAGAGATGTCGATACTCGATGAACGCTGAACGCTGAAGGACGAGGGGGACGGCGGGGCGGCTGAAACGTCCGTCTGACCGCGAGTGATACTTACTCGAGACTGATTCCCGAGGATTGCTCTGCGGGATCGAAGACGACCTCGAGAACGCCGTTGTTGTAGGTTGCGGAGGCCGTGTGTTCGTTGACGCGCTGGGGGAGGGTGATGCGTTCGTCGTACTGACGGTGGTCGCTGCCGGCGGAGATGGTCAGCGTCTTGCCGTCGCACTCGAGGTCGATATTCTCCTTTTCGACGCCGGGGAGGTCGGCGACGACGCGGAGTTCGTCGTCCGTCTCGTGGATGTCGACGTGGGTGTCCATGCCGAAGCCGCTGTCGATATCGCGAGAGGTGTTGAAGTTGACGTTCGCATCGCTGTTGTTCATCATCTCGTTCATCATCCGCTCGATCTCACGAAAGAGGTCGTCGAAGGGCTCGTCGCGGTCGTCTCTTCGCATAGGAACTGGTAGTGGCCCGTGCGGGAAAAACTTTCTGTCGGAACTAGTTGTTTCGGATACGTAATTGCAAACCCAGTATCGGCCATAATCCTACGCATGATTCTCTGAACTCATTTCACACCCCATACGCTGATCTGAGTGTTAGGACGACTCTCTCCCCCTCTCAAATGCCTATTTGAATCGTATCTATACTGGGAGGGTGTGTTTGGAATGCTATTGAGGCAGAATGACTCATACGGCCACAATTACTGTGGTACTGGTAGAGAAAACTATAAACATACTCAGTTTTGATCCTCTCTATGGACGTTGAAGAGACAATCTTGTCTATTATCGCATTCACACTTGCATTTAATACTCTAGGAACTAGCAATATTTATTCTGAATTACTATTTCTCTTTCTCTCTATCGGATTATTCTTTCTCATAATACTTGGGATCGTGTCGTCATCTTTGGATTATTTTCAAAACAGGAGTTAACGAATCGGTTACCGGTGGATATCAACACTCTCTCTAAGCCATAGAACGCTATCTGGAATAGACTGTCCGACCGTAGAATTGTACCAAGAGAAATCGCAAAACCAAGAGAGAACGTTACAGTCCGATTCCGAGTGCCTCGTTGGTCGTCCGGATGCTTTCCTCGGCGTCGGCGCTGCCGGTGACCGCCCGGATCGCGTCGACGTTCTCGGGGACCACGTCGCTTTCCTGGTGGATTCCCTGGAAGAGATACAGGTCGCGGCCGACGGTCGAGATGGACTCCTCCCAGACGGCGTTCTCCCAGATGTCGCCGCGCGGACGGCCCGCATCGAGGGCGTACTCCTTGAGCTTGCCGCTGCCGTCGATCGACATGTGCTTCGGAATCAGGAACAGGCGCGACTCGTCGCCGAACAGGTCGCGAACCTCGGCGGCGTCGACCGCCTCCTCGAGCGTGACGTTGAGGCTGTGCATGTGCATCAGCGTTGCCGGCACCTTCATTCCGAGCGTGTCGATGTCCAAGTCGTCGAAGATCGTCTCCACGTCGGGGCCGTGGTGGGACGGAATCGTCACTGGGTCCGGAAGGATGTCGTTGATCGGCCCGCGGGAGGTCTGGCCGGGGTCGCCGCCGCGCCGGACGAGCGTCGCGCGGACTTTCTCGACACCGAACGCTTCGCGAAGCGGCGCGATGGCGCGCGAGAGGCCGGTCGTATTACAGGAGACGACCCGGACGTGGTCGGCGTCGACGGCGTCCTCGAAATTCGAGCGCGCGTTGAAACTGGTGTCGACGAGTGCAGCGTCCTCGCCGCCCTGATAGAGCGCGGGCGTGTCGTACTCTTCGTACAGTGATTTGTTCTCGGCACCGATGCCGGAGGGGGTGGCGTCGACGACGATGTCCGCGGCGTCGACGAGTTCGGCGACGGGCCCGGCGATGTCGAGGCCGGCGGCCGCGAACTGGTCTTCGCGTTCCTCGATGGCGGCGTAGAGGGGGAATCCCTTGTCGATGGCCGTTTCGGCCTCGAAGTTCGGCCGCGTCTTGGCGACGCCGAGGACTTCCATGTCGGGCTGGGCCCGGACGGCGTCTGCGACGCGTTTGCCGATGGTTCCGTAGCCGTTGATCGCGACCTTGATCATTGTCTGTATCCGGCAGTCCACTACCGAGTCGGATAACCGTTTCGAGGCTTCTCGAGGGATTTTTACTCGGTTGAGAGTTTCCAGACGGATTCGATCGGGGGCTCAAAAGCGGAGTCCGTACACGGCGTCGCGAGTGCCGACGTACGCGAGTTCGCCGATGGTGTGACTCCAGATGTCGGCGATCGGCACCGCCGAGTGATTTTCGCCGCCGAAGGCGTACCGGTGGATCGCGTCGGCGGTCACGACGTACACCGAGCCGTCGGCGGTCGAAATCGAACGGGGCTCCGTTTCGGTTTTCGCTTCGGGCTTCGTTGACTCCTTCACGTCGCCGAGTGCGGTCGACCACCGTTCGTCGCCGTCGAGCGCCAGCGCGCGCAGGGTTGCAGGATCGGAGCCGACGCTCTCAGCGATGTAGATGCGCTCGTCGCCGTCGGTTTCCGCTCCTGCAGCGATGCGGATCGTCCGATCGGTGTCAGCACCGGCGTCGGGTTCGTCACTCCAGCGTTCCGTTCCGTCCGCGGCGTCTATCGCGAAAAGGTCGTCTCCGCGAACGACGAAGACGGTTCCCCGGACGACGGCGCGGAGTCGCTTCACCGAGTCGAGTTCGGTCGTCCAGCGTTCGGTGCCGTCGACCGAAATCGCTCCCACGCGATCCCGTGTGGTGAAGTAGACGGTATCCGTGACCGTGAGCGACGAGAGCCGGTTCCCGGCGTCGTAGCGCCACCGTTCGTCGCCATTCGCGAAGTCGAACGCGTAGAGGGTCTCGTCGGTGGTGACGTACGCGACGCCGTCCGCGACGGTTTCGACCGTCGGACTCGTTGGTGCGGGGTCGCCCACGCCCACGCCCTCGCCTTCGACCGAAACGGTCCACCGTTCGTCGCCGCTGTCGCGGTCGAATCCGCGGACGGCCCCGTCGTCGCTGCCGACGACCAGCAGTCCGTCGGCGAGACGCGGCCGGTGATAGACGCTTCCCGTTTCGCCCGTCCAGCGTTCGGTACCGTCGTCGTCGAGCGCGTACACTGACCCCGAGCCGCTACCGATCGCGTCGTCGCCGTAGCCGGTGTAGACGAACTCGTCGACGACGGGTGCCGTGTACGAACTGTACCCGCCCGTTCGTCCGAAGCGCCACTCGGGCTTGCCGGTCGCGGCATCGAGAGCGAGGACGCCGCCGGTGCCGTCCACGAAATCCTCTTGTCCGTAGAGAATGCCGTCTCGCACCGTCTCGACGCTGCCGCCGGTGTCGTACCTCCAGGCGATCTCGTCGTAGTCGTCGTCTTTGTCGATCCCGTCGTCGCCGTTCGGCGAACCGTCTGCCGACGCGTCGAGACACCCTGCAACGGCGACGGTACCGACTGCCCCGGCCGCGCCGACGGCACGGAGGACACCTCGGCGAGTGAACTCGTCCATACGGTGATCGTCGCGAGTCGTTCCTATAACTATCTGCCAAGGTGAAATGGTCGTTGTAGCGGTTCCAAGAGGGACGTTCGGCGTCGGCGACGGCGTCGTCGCACCGGCGACCGTAGCCGATCGGCTATCGAGTTCACCAGCGTGGAACCGCCGGAGGGGAAGACATATTCGCCCGCCGTGCCCACGCTGAGGTATGTCCGCTGCTGATTCCGATCTTCGCGGTCCGGCCGAAACGGCCGTCGAACAGTGTCTGGCACTCGAGCCGGACGAATCCTGCGCGATCATTACCGACGACAAGCGCGAACCGATCGGCGAGACCCTCTACGAGGTGGCGAGCGAGATCACGGACGACGCGGTGATCGTCCGCTACCCGCCGGGAGAGACCCACGGCGGCGAACCGCCCGCGCCGGTCGCGGCCGCGATGGCCGGCGCGGACGTCGTCCTCGCCCCGACGACCAAGAGCCTGAGCCACACCCGCGCCCGCACCGAGGCGAACGAGGCCGGCGCGCGCGTCGCCACGCTCCCCGGCATCACCGAGGAGGTCTTCACCACCGGCCTCGACGCCGACTACGAACTGATCGCCGACCACTGCGCCGACGTTCGCGAACAGGTCGACGGCGCGGACGAAATCCGCGTCACCGCGCCCGCAGGAACCGACATCACGTTCGGCATCGGCGACCGCGAGTTCCGCTCGGACACCGGCATCGTCCACGAGGCCGGCGTCATGTCGAACCTCCCCGCGGGCGAGGTGTTCGTCAGCCCCGAGACCGCGACCGGCACGTTCGTCGTCGACGGGACGATGATGCCCCACGGCCTGCTCGATGACGGACAGACCCTTTCCTTCGAGGTCGAGGACGGCTTCGTCACGGACATTTCGGACGACGACATCCGCGAAACCGTCGAGAACGCGGCCGAAGACGTGGGCGACGCCGCCCGCAACCTCGCGGAACTCGGCATCGGAACCAACGTCGCCGTCACCGAACTCGTCGGCTCGGTCCTGTTAGACGAGAAGGCCGGCGGTACGGTCCACATCGCCGTCGGCGACGACGCGGGTATCGGCGGCGACGTGGAAGCGCCGATCCACCTCGACGGCATCATCCGCGAGCCGACGGTGTACGCCGACGGGAAAGAACTCGACCTGCCGGGACAGTAACCGGCTTCGCTCGCACACCAGTCGCTATGGACGACACGCCAACCGATTCTGACGCCGGAATGGACGCGGACGGAGAGACAGATACGGGCACAGATCTGGACCCGGACGAGTTCACCGCGGAAAACGCAGATACGGATGCCGCCGCGCCCGCGAACGTCGATCCCGCTGACGCCTTCGCCGCGCTCGGGAATTCGATTCGCGTCGATATCCTCCGGGCGTTCCTCGAGCACCAGCAGGCGGCGGCCACTCCGGTCGTCCAGTTTTCGACGCTTAGGCGAGCCGTCGGCCTTCGCGACTCCGGCCAGTTTCGCTACCACCTCGAGCAACTCCGGGGCACGTTCGTCGAGAAGTGCGACGGCGGCTACCGGCTCACGTACGCTGGCTCCGCGGTGCTCACTGCGATCGTCGCCGGAACCTATACCGACACTGACGCACTCGGACCGACGCCGGTCGACAGCGCGTGTACGTTCTGCGGGGCGGCCGTCTCCGCAACCTACCGAGACGGGATCCTCACCGTCTCCTGCGAGAACGAACATCCGCTTTTCGTCTGGGCGCTGCCGCCGAACGCAGCGGCGGGCGCGTCGATCGAAGACCTGATCGAACTCGCGACGACGCTCGCCTTCCAGTCGTACGAACTGGTCGTCGACGGCACGTGTTCGGAGTGCTATTCGTCGATTTCACCCGAGTTCGAGTCGGCTGACGACAGCAGCGGCGACGACACAGCCGGCCAGTCCGTCCGTTTTACCGCCGCCTGCGACGCCTGCGGCGCTGCCTGGTCCGTTCCGGTCGGATTCGCGCTCCTCACCCACCCCGAAATCGAACGGCTGTACCACCGCCAGGGCCGCCCCCTGCGAACGCAGTACTGGTGGGAACTCGACCCCGTCACGTCCGCCGTCGAACTCGAGTTCGAGTCGAGCGGGACGGACCCGAATCGCGTTCGGTTGTCGGTCGACATCGGCGATACGACCGTTCGGGCGACCCTCGACGAGACGGGTTCGGTCGCTGAACTCGAGTTCACGACTGACTGAGTCGCGAAAGATACCGGAATAGTTATAGAAACGTTCTTCGCCAAACGTTGATCCCGACTCGGTCTGTGTGGAGCAGTATGGCAATACGACATCCGGTCGATTCGGATGCAGGGGCTGATCCGGGCCGGCTGAGGGCGATCATGCGTCGCCTTCCCGACCCGATAACCGTCTCGCTACTCGGATTTCTGTCGATTCCCGGCTACCTGTTCGACTCGCTCGAGGAGCTCAAACTGTTCGCGCTCTTCTTTCTGGCGGCCTTCTGGCCGATTCTTCAGTTGATCCCCGGACTGCCCTCGGGTGCGAATTCGGACGGCGACCGGACTGATCCGGCACCGAGGGACTGGCTCGAGACGGACGACCGGGGAACGTCCCTTCGGATGGTCGTTTCGATGCTCCTGATTCAGTTCCAGCCCGTGCTGTTGGTCACCGGGATCGGACAGATGGCCGGCCAGTTGCCGGTCCTTGCGCGCTACCGGGGGAGTCTGCCGTCGCCTGCGGACCACGAGAGCGAGGTTGACTACCGGCTGCCGTTCGAGGGGACCTGGACGGTCATCAACGGGAGTCCGGACCGCGAGTATTCACACTCCTGGGGGCTGTACGCCCAGCGGTACGCCTACGATTTCGTGATCGCCGACGAGGATGGGCGAACGACCGCGGGCGACCGCGGCCCGCCCGACGAGTTCTACTGTTTCGGGGAGCCGATCCTGGCTCCCGCCGACGGGACCGTCGTGAGCGTGCGAAACGACCACCGCGATTACCACCGGACCGACGGCTGGCTGGACCCGCTCCAGCGGAGCATCCTGGGGAACAACGTGATCATCGAACACGCGGGCGGCGAGTTCAGCGTGCTCGCCCACCTCCAGCGCGGCAGCGTCGCGGTCGAACCGGGCGAGCGCGTTGACCGGGGCCAGCGGATCGCCCGCTGTGGCCACTCGGGGAACTCGACGGAACCGCACCTCCACTTTCACGTGCAGGATCGCCCGAATTTCTTCCTTGGGGCCGGGCTCCCGGTGCAGTTCGCGAACGTCAGGACAGCGCACCCGGACACGGAGTCGCGTTCGCACGAGCGCGGATACGTCCACGCTGGCCAGCGGGTGACGCCTCTCGGCGACGAAACCGAACCGGCCGAGTGACGACTGACAACGACCGACTGACGACTGGCGACGACTGCCCGCCCGAGACAGTGGGCGAGAACGCCCGCTGCTATCGAGTACTCGGACCGATTCGAGGTCCAATCGCCTTTTAGGCACGTAGCGTCTACGACGTGCTATGAACGATATTCCGGAGCGGATTCCGACGGCGTGCCCGTCGTGCTCGCCGGACCTCGAGACGGTCCACGAGGTCCTCACCGAAGGCGGCGGCACCCTCACCGTCCGCTGTAGCGAGTGCAGCCACGTCCACAAGATCCAGCCCGAACGAGAGCGCGAGGTCACGCTCGACGTCGTCGTCTCCCAGGACGGCGAGTCCTTCTCGGCGAACGTCACCACCCCCGCAGACGAACCCGTCGAAGTCGGCGACGAGTTCATCCTCGAAACGGAGGCCGTCCTCTCGACGGTCCGCGTGACGAGCATCGAACTCGAGGGGCACAAACGTGTCGAGGAGGCTCCTGCGGACGAAATACAGACCGTCTGGACGCGCGAGGTCGACAACGTTTCGGTCAGCGTGACGATCCACCCGCAGGACGGCTCGCGGGACGACAGCCGAAGCATTACGGTCCACGTCCCGGGCGACTACGAGTTCGAGGTCGGCGAGATCGAGGAGTTCGGCGACGACGAGTTCGAGATCGACGCCTTCGTCGTCCGCGATACGGTTCAGGGGTACGACCGCGACCGATACGAGATAGAAGGCGATACGGTGCCCGCAAAGGACACGAAGCGGGTCTACGCGTACGATCAGACGACGAGTGCGTGGTCCGCCTGGTAGCCCAGAAGACGGTGGCGCGATTGTCGCCGGCTCCATCGGTTTCGTTCGGTTCCGTTCGATGACGAACCGCACAAAACGCGTTGAGACACCTGATTCCGCACACGGCCAGCACGTGCGCCCGTCATTCTCTTGCTCGCGAGCGACGACACACAACCATGACCCCGTTCGATCGCTTCGGCCGTAACGGCCGCAACGACCCCAACGACTACGAGACCGCCCGCAAGCGCCTGGTTCGAACCGTCGCCCGCCGTATCGACGACCAGCGCGTGCTCGACGCCCTCGAGTCGGTCCCGCGTCACGAGTTCGTCCCCGAGAATCGACGCGAAAGTGCCTACGCCGATCGGCCCCTGCCCATCGGCGACGGCCAGACGATCAGCGCCCCACACATGGTCGCGATCATGGCCGCGCGGCTCGATCCCGGCCCGGGCGACGACGTGCTCGAAATCGGCACCGGCTGTGGCTACCACGCCGCCGTCACCGCCGAACTCGCCGGCGCGGCCAACGTTTACAGCGTCGAGTTCAGCGCTGAACTCGCCGAATCGGCCCGAGAAACGCTCGCGGAGATCGGCTACGGTGACGTGTCCGTTCGCGTCGGCGACGGTCGCGAGGGATGGGCCGAACACGCCCCCTACGACGGGGTCTATTTCACCTGTGCGACGGCGTCGATACCCGACCCCGTGATCGAGCAACTCCAGCCCGAGGGAGCGATCCTCGCGCCGATCGGAACCGGCCGGCAGACGCTCGTCGAGGCGACGAAACGCGCGACTGAATACGGAGAATCCGGGGAATCCGGAACCGAGGCACTCGATCGAACCGAACACGGGGCGGTTCGATTCGTCCAGATGCGCGGCTGATCGTTCGGTGACGGTGCTCTTTACGGATGGACGAGGCGAGTACCTCGGGGTCGTCCGAGACGGCGTCCGCGAACCGATCGCAGTGCCGCAGCGCAAGCGCGCCATTCATACTCGCTCGTCGGATACGTCGACTATGGACCCCGCGGTACTGCGAGAGGACATGGTCGACGGACTCGAGTCCCCGGCCAAGGACGTCCTCCAGAACGAAGCCGTCGCCGTCGCCATGCGGGACGTGCCCCGCCACGAGTTCGTCGACGACGATCGCACGGCCTACGCCGATCGCGAGCACGAAGTCCTCGGGACGCGCGTGCTCGCGCCGAGCACCGTCGCTCGGCTCTTCGACGCACTCGCGCCAACCGCCAACGACTCCGTCCTCGTCATCGGTGCCGGTGTGGGTTACACTGCCGCCCTCGCGGCTGAACTCGTCGGCGAGACGAATGTCCACGCCGTCGACATCGCACGGCCGCTCGTGATCGAAGCCCGCCGGAACCTTGCGGATGCGGGCTACGACGGTGTACTCGTCGATTGCCGGAACGGTGCTGACGGTCTCCCCGAGTACGCCCCGTTCGATCGCATTCTGCTCGAAGCCGCCGTCGTTTCACCTCCACGTGCCGTAGTCGAGCAACTGGCCGCAGACGGTCGGCTGGTCGTTCCACAGGGAACCCAGCAACAGCGACTCGTCGCCGTCTCGGCCGATGGATCGCGCTCCGAGCGAGGCCCGGTTTCGTTCGATCCGCTCCTCGTCGACGGTGAGCAACTCGGCGCTATCGAACGAAATCGGACGGCTCGTGAGGACCGCGAACACGCCCGTCGGCGCGCCGAGTCCAGACGAGGCTGGGAACAGGACTGGATCGAGTGGGATCGCGCGGTCGATCACTGACGACTGACGCCCCTGTGTTTGCCGGGAGGAACGATCGGCACAGCACTGGCTCACCGGTGTCGTTATAGTATCGCTACGTTACGGTGTGCGGAATTACGGAAAGTGGGGGGTGGGGGATTAGGGGGTGGCGACAGCCTTCGCAGATCGCCACTTACGGATACGATTGGCTGGTGGTTAAGTATAATTTCTAGCTATGTAGGTAGTCACTCATAGATATACTAATTATTTAGATGACCGACCAAGTGCCAGCGTGACGAGCTTTCGCTCCGCGGCCCGAAGGTGGTACTGATACGTCGGCGAAGAGACGTCGAGCACCCCTGCGAGGTCCTCACCGGTACTCTCCCGCGGCCACTCGAAAAAGCCGCTGTAGTGGGCCGCCTGTAACGCCTCGTACTGCTTGTCGGTCAACTCCTCTTCGAGATGCGTATCCAGTTGTTGGGCCGACCGCGCACTCGCCGTCTCGCGGCGCGCTTCGAGTTCGGTGTCCGGGTAGCGTTCGCTGATCGCCTCGAACAGCGTGCGTGCTTCGACCTGCTTTGGCACCTCCAAGACGAGCGTCGAGGTCCCCGCCTCGGCGACCGCAGTCCGAACCGTCACGTCGTACGTCCGCAGTACGTCGATAAGCGGCGTCGTCGATCCCGTCACCTCGAAGAGCGTCTCGTCGTCGCCGTCCGAGACGACCGAACAGGTCTCGATCACCGCCCACTCGTCCGCAACCGGGCGGAGATCCACCGACGACGGCGCGCTCACGAAACAGACGAACTCGTCGTTCGGTCGGTCGATCACGCCCGCGACGGTAAGCGGTTCGTCGATACGGGTCGTCAGCCGGTTGAAAAGCAACCGGGGGTCTCGACACTCGAGTTCGAGTTCGAGTCGGCTGTCCGTAAGCATCGCTCGCGTTCGTTCGACCGAGTGAATCGCATGGCCGATGGTTTCGCCGAGTTCAGCAAGTACCTCGCGCTCGGCGTCGCCGATCTCGTCGCCGCCGCCGATGTGGACCAGGAGTGCGCCGAACTCGCGTTCGCCGTCCGTGAGCGGCACGGCGAGGACGCGCTGGAAGCCGTAGGTGAGCGCCTCCGCTCGGCGTTGCTCCCACGATTCAGCCTCGAGTACATCCCGTACGACACAGGGCTGTTCCGTTTCCAGTGTCTGCTGAATCAGCGTCACCTCCGGGGCATGATTGTCCGCATCTCGAATGCGATCCATGTACGCCGCATCGACGCCTGTCCAGGCCGTCGGCACCGGTGGATCATCGCTTGCGATCCATGCGAACCGGTAGCGGTCGGTGTCGGCAAGCCGTTCACAGACGGTCGATTCGATCCCGCTGCGTGTCGAGGCCTGTGCGACCCCGTGGTTGATCTCACGGATGATCTCGTTGATGTGGTTGAGCCGCGTCAACTCCTCGTTCTGGCGGGTCAACGTCCGGTCGTGCTCGCGGAGCAACTGTTCGCGTTCCGCCCGATCGAGCGCCGCTTCGGTATTCGCCGCCAGTATCTCGACGACTTCGGCCGTCGTCTCGTCGAACGATTCCGCGTCCGTCCCCGCAACTAACGCTCCGTGAGAGCCGAGCGGAACGACGATTTCGCTTCGCTGGACCAGTTCGGTCTTCAAAATCCCACCCGGCCGCGTACACGCCTCGTACCGGGTCGTCGTCCCCGCCGAGAACGCTTCCCAGACGAGGTCGTCTTCGCGCGGGGCTTCGATCTCGGAATCGACAACCCCGCAGGTCTCCTCAGCCGTCGCCGAGGCGACGTGTTCAAGCACCCGCGCCGTCGACTCGAACGCGTACGCCCCCGCCGCGATCACCGCACCCATCTCCGCTGCCGTCGCAACTGCCGTCTCGTAGATCTCGGCTTTCGTCTCAGCCCGCATTAACTCCCGCGTCGTCTCGTGAAGCGTCGTCACCGTTCGCTCGTAGCGGCGCTCGCTCTCGCGCAACTCCGTCTCCGCCCGATACTGGGCGACCGCGTTCGTAATCTGATTCGCGAGCAACGTATACTGCTCCCGGCCCGTCCCCTTCTGTAGATACTGGGTCACTCCCGCATCGATCGCCTCGCTCGCAACCGCCTCCGACCCCCGTCCCGTAAAGAGCACAAACGGAATCTCCGGGTCGTCCTCTCGAACGCGCTCGAGTAACTCCAGTCCCGTCAAATCCGGCATCTCGTAATCGCTGACGATACAATCAACATCGTGTCGCTCGATGAACTCGAGCGCCTCCTCCCCGCTCGTTGCTGCCTCGACGACGAGTTCGGATCGTTCGCGTTCGAGCATCTCTCCGGCGAGGTCGGCGAATCCTGGCTCGTTGTCGACGACGAGGACGGTGATCGACTGTGACATTGTCTTAAAGAGAGGGGAATTCTAGCTAGTATTATTGGACACTATCGAAACAAGTACTAAATAGATACTGTTTGTGACGCAGTAGCGGACGTTCGCTCGTTGTTCCGTCTGCAGACTACTCCCTGCTTCTCATATCTCGCCCGTAAATACGTACTCTTCTGCCCAATTTATCGATGGATGATCGATTTCAGACTCGAATCGAAGTTCCATTTTCTGTTCAGTGGCATCGGTTGCATCGATCCAATAAAACGTGCCGTTTTCGGGGTAGTAGACGAAGAACGCGTCGATTTCACCTTGGTATATGTCCTCGTGATATGTCCCATTACGTGTCGTTTGAGTGTGTGTATTAAACCGGAACGTGTTCTTTTTGTTTTCCCATCCGGTTTTACACTGAATGCGATAGATCTCGCCCTCGTTATCAACGAGTAAGTCATATTTATCGTTGTCTCCGAACGGGATCGAGACGCTGTACCCACACGAAAGTAGTGTTGCTATTGCTTTGGCTTCTGTCTCGTCTCCAATGTCCTTTGAGTTCCGCATAGCGTAGTTGGCTCTCAATCCGATAAAAATGATCGCAGCGTCGCTGTCCGAGCACAGCGGTTCTCTACCACTTCGACCGCTAACCTGCGGCCGAGCCCAATTTATCCGCGACCTCCTGAACTCGCTGATTCAAATCCATCGAGTGGTCCACTTCTAGACAAAGAGAAATACTACCGCATTGCTCGTCGAACTTGTTCGCGAAAGAAGACGCCCGAGGCGGGATTTGAACCCGACAGAGACGTTCCGGGCTGCGGTCTCACTCTGTTCGACCGGTCCGGGCGTGCGACTCTTTGTTTTCAAATCCCGATTCTGTCGCTCCTCGATTCAGTGTGTTCGCGACACGGCTATACCGGTCGCTTACGAAGTTGAAATCGAAGAGAACGCCCGAGGCGGGATTTGAACCCGCGTCACAACCGTGACAGGGTTGTATGATGGGCCACTACACCACCCGGGCTTGCAACTCTTGGTTTCCCGGTGAGAGTATTAAGGGTTTTGTTCTGCACCCGCCATCATGTGGTCATTCGGACATCTACGAACTCGCCGCTGGTAAATCCTACCTCGCACACGGAACCATGGTTGACATCAACAACATCCAGTAGATCGGGAAAGTGTTCTGGAATCCGAAACGAGTTCACGCGACTCGACTGTCACGGATTGTTTCCAATTCGTCCGGATAACGGCGTGACTCACCGCGTAGATCATCAACCGGTATTGAACCTAGACGCGTCGCTTACCAAACTTGTGCTCGGAAGAAGACGCTCGAGGCGGGATTTGAACCCGACAGAGACGTTCCTGGCTGCGGTCTCACTCTGTTCGACCGGTCCGGGCGTGCGACTCTTTGTTTTCAAATCCTGATTCTGTCGCTCCTCGATTCAGTGTATTCGCGACACGGCTACACCGGTCGCTCACGAAGTTGAAATCGAAGAAGACGCCCGAGGCGGGATTTGAACCCGCGTCACAACCGTGACAGGGTTGTATGATGGGCCACTACACCACCCGGGCTTGCAACTCTTGGTTTCCCGGTGAGAGTATTAAGGGTTTCCAATTGAACGCGCCGTGGTACGGGAAATCGGGACACAACTGCCCGTGACTTTCGCATTATTGTGTGGGTCCTTCACATGACCCACAAGGAATTTAACTGAGAATCGGCTATTCACGAGTGTGATCGGTTACTCCGGTCAGGTCCGCCCGGTCGAACAGCGACGCTTCTGAATCGAGTTAGAAACCGTTAAATGCCTGCCGCCGCTACGTGGCTGTAGTATCTCGTGACAGCCGCTTCTCTCCCAATAGCGCACACGCACATCAATACATGGTAGACGTAAGCCAACACGAACTCGTGCCGGACCACTCCATCCTCGAAGAGGAGACGCTCGAGGAGGTCCTCTCCGAGTACGACATCGACCGCACAGATCTGCCGAAAATCAAACGGACCGATCCCGCGATCCCGGACGAGGCGGAGCTCGGCGACGTCATCAAAATCGTCCGCGACTCACGTACAACCGATCAGGCAGTCGTATACCGACTTGTGGTGGAATAAATGGCAATGGAACTCAACCGCGAGAAACGACGGGACATCTCACGCGAATACTTCTCGAGGGAACGGCTCGCAGAACATCACTACCGTTCGTTCAACTCTTTCCTCAACCGGGGGATGCAGGAGGTCGTTGACGAGAAGGAAACCATCGACACGGACATCGGCGACAAGGAAGGCGAAGAACCGGTCCACGTCGAACTCGGCGACGTGCGTGTCGTCACGCCCCGCGTTCGGGAGGCCGACGGCTCCGAAGAACTCCTCTACCCACAGGAGGCCCGCCTCCGAAACATCACCTACTCCGCACCGGTCTTCATGGAGATGTCGATCGTCAAGGGCGAGGAAGGCGACCAGCGAGTCGTCGACTCCACGGAGACGAAGATCGGCCGGATGCCGATCATGGTCGGCTCCGATAAGTGTAACATCGCCGGCTTCTCGGACGAGGAGCTGATCGAGATCGGCGAAGATCCGGCGGACCCCGGCGGATACTTCATCGTCAACGGCTCCGAGCGCGTGCTGATGACCAGCGAGGACCTCGCGCCGAACAAGATCCTCGCCGAATACGACACCAAATACGGCGACGAGATTCAGGTCGCAAAGACCTTCTCCCAGCGCCGTGGCTACCGCGCGCTCGTCCTCTGTGAACGAACTCGTGACGGCCTGCTCGAGGTGAGCTTCCCCTCCGTCTCCGGCTCTATCAACTTCGTGACGCTCGTGCGCGCCCTCGGCCTCGAATCGGACGAAGAGATCGTCCACAAGGTCTCGAACGACCCCGAGGTCGTCAAGTACATGCTCGAAAATCTGGAGGAGGCGGACGTCCAGACCGAGGAGGGTGCCATCGAAGAACTCGGAAAACGCGTCGCCTCCGGTCAGGGCAAGAACTACCAGCTCAAACGAGCGAACTACGTTATCGACCGCTATCTCCTGCCGCATCTCCACGAGGACGGCGTCGAGGAAGAAGACGTCCGAATCAACAAAGCCCACTACCTCTGCCGGATGGCCGAGGCCTGCTTCGAGCTCGCGCTCAACCGTCGTGAGGCGGACGACAAGGACCACTACGCCAACAAGCGGCTGAAGGTCTCCGGCGACCTGATGAAAGACCTGTTCCGGACGGCGCTGAACAAGCTCGCACGCGACGTGAAGTACCAGCTCGAGCGCGCCAACATGCGAAATCGGAACCTGTCGGTCTCCACGGTCGTCCGCTCGGACGTGCTCACCGAACGCCTGGAGCACCCGATCGCGACCGGCAACTGGGTCGGCGGCCGCTCCGGCGTCTCCCAACTGGTGGACCGAACCGACTTCATGGGGGTTCTCTCGCACCTTCGTCGCCTGCGTAGTCCGCTCTCTCGCAGCCAGCCACACTTCGAAGCGCGAGACCTCCACGCGACCCAGTGGGGTCGCATCTGTCCCTCCGAGACGCCGGAGGGACCGAACTGTGGACTGGTCAAGAACTTCGCGCAGGCGATGGAACTCTCTCAGAACATCGAGGACGAGCAAGCGCTCAAACGTGAACTCGCCTCGATGGGGGTCGAAGGGATTCCCGGTCTCGAAGGTATCGAACGAACGACATCACCGGCAGACGACTAATCAAATATGAGCAGCCAACAACGAGACGCCAAGGTCTACGTCAACGGGTCGCTGGTGGGAACGCACCCAGACCCGCACGAGCTTGCAGCACAGATCCGCGAAGCACGACGAATCGGCGACGTCAGCGAGATGGTCAACGTCTCGGTCAAAGAACGCACCCGCGAAGTGATCGTCAACGCCGATGCGGGCCGCGCTCGCCGCCCGCTACTCGTCGTCGAAGACGGCGAACCGCGAATCTCCGACCAAGAGATCCAAGCCCTCCAGAACGACGAACTCGAGTTCGAGGATCTCGTCGATCACGGCTATATCGAGTTCATCGACGCCGAGGAGGAGGAGGACATCTACGTCGCTGTCGACGAGGACGATCTAAACGAGGATCACACCCACCTCGAAATCGACCCGCAGCTCATCTTCGGGATCGGTGCGGGGATGATTCCGTATCCGGAACACAACGCGTCGCCGCGGATTACGATGGGGGCGGGGATGGTCAAGCAGTCGCTGGGGCTGCCCTCGGCCAACTACCGAATTCGGCCGGACACGCGCCAGCACCTGCTGCACTACCCGCAGCTCTCGATGGTCAAGACCCAGACGACCGAGCAGATCGGCTTCGACGACCGGCCCGCAGCCCAGAACTTCGTCGTTGCCGTGATGAGCTACGAGGGGTTCAACATCGAGGACGCACTCGTCATGAACAAGGCCTCGGTCGAGCGCGCACTCGCCCGCTCGCACTTCTTCCGGACCTACGAGGGCGAGGAACGACGGTATCCGGGCGGTCAGGAGGACCGCTTCGAGGTCCCTTCCCAGGATGTCCGCGGGGCACGCGGTGAGGACGCCTACGCGCACTTGGACGAAGACGGCCTCGTCAACCCCGAGACGGACGTCGACGAAAACAGCGTCCTGCTCGGCAAGACGAGCCCGCCGCGATTCCTCGAAGAGCCGGACGACATGGGCGGCCTCTCGCCACAGAAACGACGCGAGACCTCCGTTACCATGCGCTCGGGCGAGTCGGGTGTCGTCGACACCGTCACGCTGATGGAAGGCGAGGACGGCTCGAAACTCTCGAAGGTTTCCGTGCGCGACGAGCGCATTCCTGAACTCGGGGACAAGTTCGCATCCCGCCACGGACAGAAGGGCGTCGTCGGCCACCTCGCACCCCAGGAGGACATGCCCTTTACCGAGAACGGCGTCGTGCCGGACCTCATCGTCAACCCGCACGCGCTGCCGTCGCGGATGACGGTCGGGCACATCCTCGAGATGATCGGTGGCAAGCTCGGCGCGATGGAAGGACGGCGCGTCGACGGGACGCCCTTCCTCGGCGAGGACGAGTCCGAACTCCGTGACGGGCTGGAGGATGCCGGCTTTAACTCCGCCGGGAAGGAGACGATGTACTCCGGCGTGACGGGCGAAAAAATCGAGGCCGAGATCTTCGTCGGGATCATCTTCTATCAGAAGCTCTACCACATGGTCTCGAACAAACTGCACGCCCGTTCGCGCGGGCCGGTGCAGGTGTTGACCCGCCAGCCGACCGAAGGGCGGGCCCGCGAGGGCGGCCTCCGTATCGGGGAGATGGAGCGCGACGTCTTCATCGGTCACGGTGCCGCGATGACGCTCAAGGAACGACTGCTTGATGAATCCGACCGCGAGTTCATCAACGTCTGCGGGCAGTGTGGGATGAGCGCGGTCGAGAACGTCGAGCAACGGCGCGTCTACTGTCCGAACTGTGGCGAGGAGACGGACATCCACGAAATCGAGATGAGTTACGCGTTCAAGCTCCTGTTGGACGAAATGAAGGCGCTGGGAATCGCACCGCGACTGGAACTGGCAGACGCTGTCTAAAACAATGCGAAACAGTACACCAAAAGATATCGGATCGATCAACTTCGGGCTGATGGAGCCCGAGGAGTACCGGGAGATGAGCGCGACGAAGATCATCACCGCCGACACCTACGACGACGACGGCTTCCCCATCGACATGGGGCTGATGGATCCACGGCTCGGCGTGATCGACCCCGGTCTGGAGTGCAAGACCTGCGGGAAGCACTCGGGGTCGTGTAACGGCCACTTCGGGCACATCGAACTCGCCGCGCCGGTCATCCACGTCGGCTTTACGAAGCTCATCCGCCGGCTCCTGCGTGGCACCTGTCGCGAGTGTTCGCGCCTGTTGCTGACCGAAGACGAACGCGGCGAGTTCCGCGACCAGATCGACGAATCGCGAAAGCTCGGTCGGGACCTAAACGACGTGACGAAGGCCGCGATTCGGCAGGCCCGAAAGAAGGATCGCTGTCCGTTCTGCGGCGAGATCCAGTACGACATCGACCACGAGAAGCCGACCACCTACTACGAGGTCCAGCAGGTCCTCACCAGCGAGTACTCCCAGCGAATCGCCGGCGCGATGCAGGGCGACGAGGAGGAAGGCATCGAGCGAACCTCGCCGGACGAACTCGCCGAGGAGACCGATATTGAACTCTCGCGGATCAACGAGATTCTCTCGGGATCGTTCCGCCCGCGCGAGAGTCAGCGTAAAGCGATCGAGAAGGCGCTGGATATCGACCTCACGGAAGAGGACACGAACAAGCTGATGCCGAGCGACATCCGGGACTGGTTCGAGGCCATTCCGGACGAGGACATCGAAGTGCTCGGCATCGACGCCGAACGCTCGCGCCCGGAGTGGATGATCCTTACCGTCCTCCCCGTCCCGCCGGTGACGGCGCGACCGTCGATCACGCTCGACAACGGCCAGCGCAGCGAGGACGACCTTACGCACAAACTGGTCGACATCATCCGGATCAACCAGCGGTTTATGGAGAATCGTGAGGCGGGAGCGCCACAGCTAATCATTGAGGACCTCTGGGAACTGCTGCAGTACCACGTCACCACCTTCATGGACAACGAGATTTCGGGAACGCCGCCGGCTCGCCACCGCTCGGGTCGGCCGCTCAAGACCCTCTCGCAGCGCCTGAAGGGGAAGGAGGGTCGATTCCGCGGCTCGCTGTCCGGGAAGCGTGTGAACTTCTCCGCACGGACCGTCATCTCGCCGGACCCGACCCTGAGCCTGAACGAGGTCGGCGTTCCGGACCGGGTCGCAAAGGAGATGACCCAGACGATGAACGTCACGGAGCGAAACCTGGCGGAGGCTCGTCGCTACGTCTCCAACGGGCCCGAGGCCCACCCCGGCGCGAACTACGTCCGCCGACCCGACGGTCGCCGACTGAAGGTCACCGAGAAGAACTGCGAGCAACTCGCGGAGAAGGTCCAGGCCGGTTGGGAGGTCAACCGCCACATGGTCGACGGCGACATCGTCATCTTCAACCGCCAGCCGTCGCTCCACCGGATGTCGATCATGGCCCACGAGGTCGTGGTCATGCCGTACAAGACGTTCCGGCTGAACACCGTCGTCTGCCCGCCGTACAACGCAGACTTCGACGGCGACGAGATGAACATGCACGCGCTGCAAAACGAGGAGGCCCGCGCCGAGGCCCGCGTGCTCATGCGAGTGCAGGAGCAGATTCTCTCGCCGCGCTTTGGCGAGAACATCATCGGTGCCATTCAGGACCACATCAGTGGGATGTACCTCCTGACCCACGACAATCCGCGGTTCAACGAGACGCAGGCGCTCGACCTGCTGCGTGCGACCCGGATCGACGAACTGCCCGAACCGAGCGGTATCGACGACGCCGGAGAGCCGTTCTGGACTGGCTACGATGTCTTCTCCGAACTCCTGCCGGACGACCTGAACCTCGAGTTCACCGGCACGGTCGGCGACGAGGTCGTCATCGAGGACGGCCAGCTGATCGAGGGAACGGTCGCCGAGGACGAGGTCGGCGAGTTCGGCGGCGAGATCGTCGACACTATTACGAAGGTCTACGGCAACACGCGCTCGCGGATCTTCATCAACGAGGTCTCGACGCTGGCGATGCGTGCGATCATGCACTTCGGGTTCTCGATCGGCATCGACGACGAGACGATCCCGGAGGCGGCACAGGAGCGCATCGATGAGACGATCGAGGACGCAAACGATCGCGTCGAGGAACTCATCGAGGCCTACGAGCGCGGCGAACTCGAGTCGCTGCCAGGTCGGACGCTCGATGAAACCCTTGAGATGAAGATCATGCAGACGCTCTCGCGGGCCCGCGACAACGCCGGGAACATCGCCGACGAGCACTTCTCCGACGAGAATCCGGCGGTCGTCATGGCGAACTCCGGCGCGCGTGGGTCGATGCTCAACCTGACCCAGATGGCCGGTGCCGTCGGCCAGCAGGCGGTTCGCGGCGAGCGGATCAACCGGGGGTACGAGGATCGTACCCTCAGCCACTATCAGCCGAACGACCTCTCCGCGGAGGCACACGGTTTCGTCGAGAACTCCTACACCAGCGGTCTGACGCCGCGAGAGTTCTTCTTCCACGCGATGGGTGGCCGCGAGGGCCTGGTCGACACGGCAGTCCGGACTTCGAAGTCGGGCTATCTGCAGCGGCGGCTGATCAACGCGCTCTCCGAACTCGAAGCGCAGTACGACGGCACGGTTCGGGACACGAGCGATACGATCGTCCAGTTCGAGTTCGGCGAGGATGGTACCTCGCCGGTCAAGGTTTCCTCGGGCGACGACAACGATATCGAGGTCGCCCAGATCGCGGATCGCGTCCTGGACTCGGAGTTCGCCTCCGAGGCCGAGAAAGAGGAGTTCCTCGGCATGAAGCGCCAGCCGACGAACCTCTCCGAGTACGCGGATACTCGCTTTGCCGAGGAAACGGAGGTGCCCTCGGATGACTGAGGTTGACTACGCTGTCGACGACGACACGATCGCCGTCGTCGAGGACACCACCCTCCCGCGGCGACTCAAGGACGAAGTCTACGAAACCCTGGAGGACCGCGGCGACGCGACCGTCGAAGACGCGGACGAACTCGCAAAGGCGGTCGAGGCACGCTACATTGACACCCGCGTCGAACCGCTCGAACCCGTCGGAACCGTCTCCGCACAGTCGATCGGGGAGCCGGGGACGCAGCTCACGATGAACACGTTCCACTACGCGGGGGTCGCAGAGATCGACGTGACCCAGGGGCTGCCGCGATTGATCGAACTCGTCGACGCTCGGAAGACGCCGGATACGCCGATGATGACGGTGTATCTCGAGGACGAATATGCAACCGAGCGCGAGAAGGCCCACGAAGTCGTCTGGAATATCGAGGCGACGAAGATCCTCGCGCTGGGTGACGTGTCGACGAACGTTGCCGACATGCGCGTGCAGATTTCGCTCAACGAGGAGACGCTCGAAGAGCGCCTAATCACGCCCGACAAGGTGGCTGAAATCATCGAGGACAACCTCGGCGTGAAGGCGATTCAGAACGGCACCGAGATCGAGTTCGGTCCGGAGGAGCCGTCCTACCGCGACTTGCTCCAACTCGTCGAGGAACTGCGAGATATCACGTTCAAGGGGATCGAAGAGGTCTCCCGCGTTGTCATCCGCCGCGAGGAACTGGACGACGGCGACGAGCAGTTCGTCCTCTACACCGAGGGGTCGGCCTTTGGCGACGTGCTCGAGATCGAGGGCGTCGACGCCTCACGGACGACGTGTAACAACATCCACGAGATCCACCGCAACCTCGGTATCGAGGCCGCTCGCGAGGCCATCATCGAGGAGACGAACAACACGCTCGCAGAGCAGGGGCTCGACGACGTGAACGTTCGTCACCTGATGCTCGTCGCGGACATCATGACCAATCGCGGCGAGATCGAGTCGATCGGTCGCCACGGCATCTCTGGATCGAAAGACTCCGTCCTCGCACGGGCGGCGTTCGAGGTGACGGTTAATCACTTGCTGAACGCAGCGATCCATGGCGAGATCGACGAACTCGACGGTGTCGCGGAGAACGTCATCGTCGGCAAACCGATCAAACTCGGGACCGGCGACGTCGATCTGCGGATGGGATCGATCAATCCCGGACCCGGCGGCCAAGCAGACTGATCGATGGCGGTAACCCTCGACGACGACGCCCGGCAGTATCTCGAGACGTTCGAGGAGGTGACGGGTGCAGATGGCATCGACTGCATTATCGACACCGAGGCTGACGGCGCACGAGTTCAGTTGACGATCGTCGTCGCGAGCGGTCAGTTGGGCGAGGCGATCGGGCCCGACGGACGGACGGTAACGCAGTTTCAGGAGCGTATCGGCCTGCCGGTTCGACTCGTCGAAGATGCCGACGATCCCGAGGCGTTCGTCGCGAACGCGTTTGCACCCGCAGCGGTGTACAACGTGACGATCAGCGAAAACAACGATACGGTCGCCTACGTCGAAGTCGCCGATTCCGACCGCGGCGTTGCGATCGGATCGAACGGTCGCACGATCGAGACCGTTCGTCGACTCGCCGATCGACACTGCGAGATCGACGACGTACAGCTTATTTGAGCGGTCCCGGTCGTTTCCCGGTCGTTTCGGTATCTGCCTTCTGTGTTGAACTTCTCCTGTTGAAGCCGCTCTGTTGAACTCGCGGGTGCGCCGCTCGTTTCGTTTCTCGTCACTGAACGGCCAAGACACCGGACACAAGCGGTTAGCTTGACGCCGATCTCACCGGTTTCGATTCGACTGTTTGGTCGGAGACATCTAACAATTCGTATGTGTTCTCTTCGGTGATAGTCATTACTGTATAGTGTTGTACAAGTAGTTTTTGGCTGTGAATATCATAACCAAAACAGTAAACAGCGTTCACTGAGACGGAGTTCGTATGCCGGGTACGAACGATTTCCCTGCCGAAGAGCGTGCCGTAGATGAACTCGATATTGCGCCGGAGAACGGATGGAACGCGCTGTATCTCGACGGAGAGTGGGTTCCGGCCGGTGACCGAGACCCGATCGAAGTCGAAAATCCCGCGACGCGGACAACCCTGACGAGGGTTCCTTCGAGTACCGAGGACGATGTCGACGAGGCGTACGCGATCGCGGACGAGGCCCAGGAAGCATGGGCGCAGCGACCGCCGCAGGAACGTGCCGGGATCGTCGCGGATGCCTGTGCGTTGCTGGGTGAGTACGCCGAGGACCTTGCAACACTGTTTGCGGTCGAGTGCGGTGGTGTCCAGCTGAAGGCCGACTTCGAGACGCAACTTGCCCAGGGGACGATGGAGGTCGGGTCCGGACTGGCGATGCGCGACGGCGGCCGCCGCAAGGAGTCGGTGACGCCGGGCAAGGAGAACCTGCTCGTGCGCGAACCCGCCGGCGTCGTCGGCGTCATCACGCCGTGGAACTTCCCGCTGTATCTCTCCAGTCGGGTCGTCGCACCGGCCATCGCACTTGGCAACAGCGTCGTGCTAAAGCCCGACGAGCACACCCCGCTGACGGGCGGGCTCGTGCTCGCGAAGGTCTTCGAGGAGGCCGGTCTGCCGGCGGGCGTCCTGAACGTCGTCCCCGGCTACGGCCACGAGATCGGCGACCACTTCTCGGGACACTCGGTTCCGTCAGTGATGGCGTTTACTGGCTCCTCGGAAGTCGGGCGAGGCGTCGGCCAGCGCGCCGTCGGCTCGTATACGGAACCGGCGCTGGAACTGGGCGGCAACAACGCACACATCGTGCTCGAAGACGCCGACGTAGCGCGTGCGATCGACGCTGGCGCGTTCGGCTCGTTCACTCACCAGGGCCAGGAGTGTATCTCGATCAACCGCCATCTGGTCCACGAGTCGCTGTACGACGAGTACGTCGCAGGGCTCGCCGACCGCGCCGAACAGCTCCCTATCGGCGATCCGCGCGAAGAGGGGACGCTCGTCGGACCGGTCATCAACGAGAGCCAGCGCGACAAAATCGTCGGATTCCTCGAGGAGTCGATCGAACGCGGCGCGACGGTCGAAGCCGGCGGTAACCACGACGGATTGTTCATCGAACCCACGGTGCTCTCGGCTGTCACGGCCGATATGCCGGCCGCCTGCAACGAGCACTTCGGGCCAGTTGCCCCGGTTATCCCGTTCGAGACCGACGAGGAGGCGATCCGTATCGCCAACGGCACTGACTACGGGCTGTCGGGATCGGTCCACTCATCTGATGTCGCTCGCGCGCGTGACGTGGCCGATGCGTTAGAGACTGGAATGGTCCACATCAACGACCAGCCGCTGAACGACGAACCCCACGTCGCCTTCGGCGGCGTCGGTGCGTCGGGCATGGGCCGGTACAACGACGAGTGGATCATGGACACCCTGACGACGCTGAAGTGGATCTCGATCCAGCGCGAACCGCGCGAGTATCCGTACTGACGTCGAATTCGAATTCGATTCGAATTCGAACCCGAACCCAAATCAGAATTCGAACCCGAACCCAAATCAGAATTCGAACCCGTACTCGGCTATATCCACTCGACGCGGTACTCACAGTGCTGGCCGCCCTCCGATCGACACTGATCGCCGACCTCCTCGACCGTGACGTGGCTGTCGGCAAATTTCTTCGCAACGCCCTTGATAAGTCCCTTGTCGAACTCGCACGGATACGGGTTCTCACAGATCATCACTCCCTCGTTCGATCCTGCTTGCTCGAACTCGTAGGATCCGATCTCCGTGCCGCGGTGGTTCTGGGTATACGCCTGATTGATTCCCGGTAGCGCGTTCTCGACCTCGGACAGTTCTGGCGGGAATTCGACGTGCTCGGGGACGTTTCGACCCATATTCCGCATCCTGACATCGCCGTACTCATCGCGCATATCGTACAGTGCGGCGAGTGGGATTTTGAGTGAGTACCACTCCTCGCCCTCGATGTCTTCGAGGCCATGCTGGGCGAGTTTGGTAGTCACCTGTTTGCCGACGAACGTCGAGACCGATTCGCCGGCAGCGATATACGACTGCGGACTCCGACCGATAACCTCCGCATCCTCGAGTGATCCCTCGTATCCGATTCGATCGTGCACCGTCGGCAGTTCATCATCTGATTGTGAGCTACTGTCACTAGAACCGAGAAGTCGCTGAATCCATGAATTGCCAAGAAGTACCGTAGTGACTGTCATACTGGTTGCAGAATGTGACCCACCTAACTAATAGCTTCTCGTTACTCATACGATTTTGATCATATCGGTAGAACTGTCACCAAATAAGAATTCACGGGAACGGCTGCCACTTCGTTCACACCGACCGTGGTCTGGCACGGACGACCGGTGCCGTTCGGGAACCTCCAGTCTGCCGAGGCCCGCTAATCGACGCTCGAGCGATAACTCGAGTTCACGAAACACGCTCAGATCCGGCGAGCGGGGTACATCGAGCGCTCTCGTGGCGTAACGGCGGATCGAAACAGGGATGCTTAAGTGTCTTCGTCGGATAGCGACGGACACTATGGCAAACGGCAAGTACGCCGCGCGTAAGCTCAAGAAGGACCGCCAGAATCAGCGGTGGTCCGACTCTGACTACGCGCGCCGCGCTCGCGGACTTCGCGAGAAGTCCGACCCTCTCGAGGGAGCGCCACAGGCACGAGGTATCGTACTCGAAAAGGTCGGCATCGAAGCCAAGCAGCCCAACTCGGCGATCCGAAAGTGCGTCCGCGTGCAGCTGATCAAGAACGGCAAGCAGGTCACCGCGTTCTGTCCCGGTGACGGCGCAATTTCGTTCATCGACGAGCACGACGAAGTTACCATCGCCGGTATCGGCGGGGCAAAGGGTCGTGCAATGGGTGACCTCTCCGGCGTCAACTACAAGGTCGACAAGGTCAACGGCGTCGCACTGAAAGAACTCGTTCGCGGAAACGCGGAGAAACCGGTGCGATAACCATGGCGGCAGAAGATCAACCGGACCCGGACGCCCCAGCAGGCGGTGCAGATGTCGGTGCACAGCTCTTTGGCACGTGGGAAATCGACGAAATCGCCTACGAGGACCCCTCGACCGAGCGCTACATCACCGTAACGCCGGTCGCACACACCGCCGGTCGCCACGCCAGCAAGCAGTTCCAGAAGTCCCAGATCTCCATCGTCGAGCGCTTTATCAACCGGCTCATGCAGACCGAGGAGAACACGGGCAAGAAACAAAAGACGCTCAGCTACGTCCGTGAGGCGTTCGAACTCATCCACGAGCGCACCGAGGAGAACCCGATCCAGATTCTCGTGACGGCCGTCGAGAACGCAGCGCCGCGCGAGGAGACCGTCCGCCTCAAGTACGGTGGCATCTCGGTCCCGAAGGCCGTCGACGTCGCGCCCCAGCGCCGCGTCGATCAGGCGCTGAAGTTCCTCGCCGAAGGCGTCCACAACGCCTCGTTCAAGACGTCCACGTCGGTTCCTGAGGCCATCGCCTCTCAGCTCACCGGCGCAGCGAACTACGACGTCCAGACCTACGCGGTCAGTCAGAAAGAGGAAAAAGAGCGCGTCGCAGCGGCCGCTCGCTAACGCCGATCGAGTCTTTCTCCTCTGTCGATTTCGTCACCGCTCGCAGTCACAACTGAACTCGAGCAGCGTGGCTCACTGAACAACTCCGTGTGGCAAACACGTAGAATTACTTACAGAAACTGCGATCAGGGAACGACTAAACGGGACGCCATACGACGATAGCCTAGTGCTGTCCCCTGCTGATCGGCTTCCGAACACGACGATTCTGACATACTACGGCTACCAGGTGACTGACTCGGTCGGATTCATCTGGCCGGTCTTCACGCTCTTTTTGCTCTGGAACGACCTCTCGTTTACTCAGATCGGGCTACTGAGTGCCATTTCCGCCGTGCTCGTCGTCCTTCTCGAGGTCCCGACCGGCTACGCTGCCGACCGCATCGGTCACCGGAACGCCCTCGCGCTCGGAATGACGTCGATGACCGCATCAGTCGCCGGATTCGTCGTCGCCGATGCGTACTGGCAGTTCGTCGTCCTCTACTCGCTGTGGGCCGTTTCGATCGCGTTTCAATCGGGAACCGCCGACGCCTGGTTGTACGAGACGCTCGCAACGGACCTGCGCAATGACGACAACGACGACAACAGCGGCAACGGCGACAACGACAGCACCGAGGACAACGACGAGTTCACTCGCGTGCGCGGTCGCGGTGGGGCGATCTACGAGTACACGTCGGCGATGACGATGATCGTCGGCGGACTGCTCTACGTGGTCCATCCGACGTACCCGTTCGTCGCATCGGCGGCGTTGCACGCCTGTGGGATCGGCATCGTTCTTTCGCTCCCGCAGAACGGACACGGTGATGAGGGAACGATTGCGACGGACCGGGTCGGCGTTCGCGAGTCGCTGTCGATCATCCGGACGGACCTGCTTTCGGGGTCGTTGCGTCCGTTCGTCGCCTTCATCGCACTGTTTTTCGCCGTCGTCAACGCGGCGGATACCTTCATCCAGCCGATTGCGGAGACCGTACTCGGTCAGGTACTCGATTCGATGGCGGTGATGGGTGCGAGCGCGGGCGGCGGGACGGGGGCTGGCACAGCGATCGGGGTGACTACCGGACTCCCGGAGCCCGCACTCCTGGGCGTGCTCTATGCCTGCTTTGCCGTCATCAGCGCGATCGCGAGCGATAGCGCGGCCCGCGTTCGGGAACTCGTCGGGATTCGTGCGGTGCTCGTGTGGGTACCCGTCGCCGTCGCAGTGGCGCTTGTCGCACCGGTGGTTCTCCCGCTGCTTGCAATTCCGGTGTTCGTTTTTCTGAAAGGGGCCGCTGCGCTATCGAAGCCGCTGGTCACCGCGTACGTCAACGATCGAATCGGGTCGACCGGGCGTGCGACCGTCCTGAGTGCGATGTCGATGTGTTATGCAGTCGTCCGTGCCCCGTTGAAGCCGGTTGCGGGGTACGTCGCCGATCTCACCGGTCCGCTCGAAACCGTGGCGTTGCTCGGCGGGTTCTTCCTGCTCGGGGGAGCGACGCTCTCGCTTGTCTCCGCTCGGCGCGTCGTATCCGCCGAGCGTCACACGACGCCGTCCGAACGCGCGTGATTGGCTCCGGCCGCCGGAACCCACGGACGAGTGGCCATCAGTCCGCGGCAGGGTCACTCATCGAGACGTACGAGCGCGTCGCGTCGACGAGCGCCTTCCGATACGTGCTCGAATCCGTCTCCTGCCCGAGTTCACGAAAGCGTCGCCTGAAGCCGTCGAAGTCGACCTCGGGGGCGTCCATGGCGGCCGCGTGGGCGAGATCGTACAGGCGGTGCGTGTGCGCGTCGTCGACGAGGTCGTGGCGCTCCGCGAGCGCGAGTGCGAACGCCGCGTTAACGGCCGTGATCTCGGGATCGGCGCTCGGCGAGAGCCGTCGCAGTCCCGGCCGCGACGGCGTGTCCGGGCGGTTCGCGACGGCCGTTGCGAGGCCGGACTCGAGAAAGGAGAGGAGCTTCTCTCCGGGACCGACCGAGAGCGTGATGTCGTCGGCGTAGATGTCTTTCATGTGGTTTGCGATCTGGTAGCAGTGAGAGAGTTTTCGCCGCTCGACGCTCTTGCCGGCGAGTGCGAGATAGAGGACTTCTTCGGTCGATTGGGTGTGGGAGGGATGTTCCTGTTCGTGTCTGGCCATGTGGGCAAACTCGTGGAGGGCGAGTTCACGGGCCATCGCGCTGGAGGCGGCCTGCCGGGAGATGTTGAGGATGTGGTGGTCCTCGTAGTGGCCGGCCCACGTACGTTCGTCGGGGTCATCGCGCAAGCGCACGTAGACTGGCCGTGAGAGGTCGTGTTCGGTTTCGAAGAGATCTCGGGCGCTGAGAAAGGGAGAGGTCGGACCGGGACCCTGGATACGAATGTCCATGTGCAAGGATAGCAAGGGATGGGCAGGTATGTCTCTTACGCCGGGTGGCAGTCAGTGGAACTCGAGTGCAGAACGGGCCGCGACTCCGCCGGCCCTCTTAGTGCATGTTATTCACTCACGCAAAATGGATATTCAACGGCACGAACGGGGATACGCGTCGGATTCTGCCGCCGACGAAACACTACCCTTTTGACCCCGCTACCGGTATTGGGGGGTATATGGGCCGACGTAAGAAAATCGTTCAAGAGTGTGAACGGTTGATGGACGACCCGGAGAACATCCGGAACATCGCCATCGCCGCTCACGTCGACCACGGAAAAACGACGCTTACCGACAACCTGTTGGCCGGTGCGGGCATGATCTCCGACGAGACCGCCGGCGAGCAGCTCGCGATGGACACCGAGGAAGACGAGCAGGAACGCGGGATCACCATCGACGCGGCGAACGTTTCGATGACCCACGAGTACGAGGACACCAACCACCTCATCAACCTCATCGACACGCCCGGCCACGTCGACTTCGGTGGCGACGTGACTCGCGCGATGCGTGCGGTCGACGGTGCGCTCGTCGTCGTCGACGCCGTCGAAGGGGCCATGCCCCAGACCGAGACCGTCCTGCGACAGGCGCTCCGCGAGGGCGTCAAGCCGACCCTGTTCATCAACAAGGTTGACCGCCTGATCTCCGAACTGCAGGAAGGTCCCGAGGAGATGCAACAGCGTCTGCTCTCGGTCATCAGCGACGTCAACGAACTCATTCGCGGCATGACCGAGGACATGGACGACGTCGACGACTGGACCGTCTCCGTCGAAGACGGCACCGTCGGCTTCGGATCCGCCCTGTACAAGTGGGGCGTCTCCATGCCGTCGATGCAGCGAACCGGTATGGACTTCGGCGAGATCATGGAACTCGAGCGCGCGGACAAGCGCCAGGAACTCCACGAGCGAACGCCGCTGTCGGACGTCGTGCTCGACATGGTCTGTGAGCACTTCCCGAACCCCATCGACGCCCAGCCCCGTCGTATCCCACGCATCTGGCGCGGCGACGCCGACTCGGATCTCGCCGAGGGCATGCGCCTCGTCGACGAAACGGGAGACGTCGTTCTGATGGTCACCGACATCGGGATCGACCCCCACGCCGGCGAAATCGCCGCGGGCCGCGTCTTCTCCGGCACGCTCGAGAAGGGCCAGGAGCTGTACGTCTCCGGTACCGCCGGGAAGAACCGCGTCCAGAGCGTCGGCATCTACATGGGTGGCGAGCGCGAGGAAGTCGACCGCGTCCCGGCAGGGAACATCGCCGCCGTCACCGGTCTCAAGGACGCCATCGCCGGTTCGACCGTCTCGAGCGTCGACATGACGCCGTTCGAATCGATCGAACACATCTCCGAGCCGGTCATTACGAAATCCGTCGAGGCCCAGAACATGGACGACCTGCCGAAGCTCATCGAGACGCTACGACAGGTCTCCAAGGAGGACCCGACGATCCAGATCACCATCAACGAGGACACCGGCGAACACCTCATCTCCGGCCAGGGTGAACTCCACCTCGAAGTCATCACCCAGCGCATCGAGAAGAACCAGGGCATTCCCGTCAACACCGGCGAACCGATCGTCGTCTACCGCGAGCAGCCCCAGCAGGCAAGCGCCGAAGTCGAGGGCATCTCGCCGAACCGCCACAACCGCTTTTACATCTCCATCGAACCGATGACGAACGAACTCGTCGAGACGATCAAACTCGGCGAGGCCTCGATGGACATGCCCGAACAGGAACGCCGCGAGGCCCTGCAGGATGCCGGCATGGACAAGGACACGTCCCAGAACGTCGAGCACATCCACGGGACGAACATCCTCATCGACGACACGAAGGGTATCCAGCACTTGAACGAGACGATGGAACTCGTCATCGAAGGGCTCGAGGACGCACTCGACAACGGCCCACTCGCCAACGAGCCGGTTCAGGGGACGCTAATCCGCCTGCACGACGCCCGACTCCACGAGGACACCATCCACCGCGGCCCAGCACAGGTCATCCCGGCAACCCGCGAGGCCGTCCACAAGTCGCTGATCGACGGCCAGATCAAGATGCTCGAACCGATGCAGGACGTTCGTATCGACGTGCCCAACGACCACATGGGTGCCGCCTCCGGCGAAATCCAGGGCCGTCGTGGCCGCGTCGACGACATGTACCAGGAAGGCGATCTGATGGTCGTCGAGGGTATCGCCCCCGTCGGCGAGATGATCGGCTTCGCCAGCGACATTCGCTCCGCAACCGAAGGCCGCGCCTCCTGGAACACGGAAAACGCCGGCTTCGAAGTCATGGCCGACTCGCTCCAGCGCGAGAAGATCATGGAGATCCGCGAGCGCAAGGGCATGAAGCTCGAACTCCCGCCGGCCATCGACTACATCTAAGTCCAAGCGCCTTTCGTTTCGACCGACGCCGTCGGTCTTTCCTGTGTCTTCTGTCCCGAGCGGTCGAGTCATACAGACACACAGCAAAGCGAAGCCGCCACACCATGTTCCGGTCGCCCGACCGGTGACCACCATCTTCGCAACTCACGAGTTCCGCCGGGCTGATCGACCACCGAAAACGAGAGACAATCGCCGAACGCAGAGCCGCGATAGCCCGGTTAGACGTCCGTGTCCTCGTTCGCTCCGTCTCCGTTTCCGTTTCCGTCTCTCACCCGCCGCACGTGAACCCCCTCACGGGTCACCGTCACGTCGCAACCGCTGTAGGTAAACGAAAACTCGGCCTCGACCGCCGCACTCGTCTTCTCGTACGTCTCGTCGATCTGCGTCGGGTCGATAACCGTATACAGCGGCTCGAGCTCAAGGACCGGCGTGTTCGTCAGTGCGGCGACGGCCCGAACGATCGTCTCGCTCGGGGGTTGGTCATCGGTGAACTCGTGGGTCGATTGGACAGTTGCTGGCGGCGGTTCGTCGTCGCCGCCGGATCGTGAAATGTCGGTCATGGTTCGAATGGAAGTTCGCCCGTGAAGTGGTCGCTCTGATAATCAAGGTGGTCGAGGCGTGGTCCGAGCAGTTCCCGGACGAGGACGACGAGCGGATTGGTCGCTCCCTCGCCGATCATCGCGGTTTCGGCGGGTTCGGTGGTCTCGTCCCCGCTTTTTGTGTTGGTCGTGGTTTCAGTTTCGGTTTCAGTCTCAGCCGCGGCTTCGATCCCGGGCTCCGTTTCAGTTGCCGTCGCCTCGCTATCGACCGGTGGCTCCTCTTGCAGGGATAGCAGTACCTTGTCGCGATCGGCCACGATGAGGCGACTGACGCGCGGATACCGCGATGGCTCGTTCATCCAGTCTAGCTGTGGCTCCCAGATGGTCGTTTCCGGAACGTTATTCCGGAAGAACCGCCTGACCTCGTGATTCTGCGACCCGGCATAAAAGTCCACCCCGCGCTCGATCGCCCGTGTCGTGTGCGGAAGACAGCTCTCATCGAGCAGGTCGGCGGACGTATAGATGATGAAGAGTTCATCGTCGGCTTTGTCCGCCAGTTCGCGGCTGTAGTCGTAGATCGCTGCTCGGGTCTCGAGTATACCGATCGTGTCGGGGCCACGTTTGCCGCCGAATTGCGAGAGGAACTCGTCGAGGAGAGTGAACTCGAGCCATTCGGGGTCGATGATGGCGTGTTCCCGCGCGGAAACGATGTTTTCCTTGGGGTTGTACGCGACGAGTTCAGCGCCGGCGAGGCGGGGTAAGCGGGCGTGGTGGAGGGAGAGACGCGTGGAGTCGAGACGGCGGTCGTAGGTTGTTGCGTCGACGACGGCTGCGTCGCGAGAAACGAGTCGGTCGGCGAGCGATGCCACGGAGAGCGGTCGGGATGCGTCGTCGAGAATCGTCAGAATCGCGCGGTTGTCCGGGTTGGCGATCAGTCTGATGACCCGTTCCTCGTATGACGCCATAGCTATGCGTTCGGTTGTCTCACAGTTAAACGTGACCGGTGGTTCGATGCTGCAGTCAACGCTCCAATTGGTATTGGAAAATCGTTCAAGAGACGGTGCTATTTTCCGCTGTTAGTTCGCTCTGGCGGTTCGTTTGGGCGTCACGAGTGATGGTGCGGGTGCGCGTTGGGGGTCCCAACGGCATCGATTCGTCGGGTGTCTCGATCGCCGTCAGCAAGCCGTTACTCTCGTTCGCCGGCACCGAGTGCGCTCTCGCCGACTTTTTCGTGGCCCTCGATGCGTTCTTGGCCGCCCATGTAGGCGCGCAGCGCCTCGGGGACCGTGACGGTGCCGTCCTCGTTCTGGTAGTATTCGAGGATGGCCACCATCACGCGGGGAATAGCGACGCCCGAGGCGTTCAGGGTGTGGAGGTACTCGGCCGATTCGTGGCGCTCGGGGCGGTAGCGAAGGCCGGCGCGGCGGGCCTGGAAGTCCTCGAAGTTCGAGGCGGTTGAGACTTCGAGCCAGCGACCGCCTTCGTCGGGGCCGTCGTCCATGTCGTCTGCGGGGGCCCAGACCTCGAGATCGATCTGCTTGGTCGCCTTGAAGCCGAGGTCGCCGGTACAGAGTTCGAGCACGCGGTAGGGGAGATCGAGACGACGAAGGACTTCCTCGGCCTCGCCGAGGAGGGTTTCGAGTCGGTCGTAGCTCTCCGCGGGTTCGACGAAGTTGACGAGTTCGACTTTGTTGAACTGGTGGACGCGGACGATGCCACGGGTTTCGGTGCCGTGTTCGCCGGCTTCGCGCCGGAAGTTCGGCGTGTAGGCCTGGTGTTTGAGCGGGAGGTCGTCCGTGAGGAGGATGTCGTCGGCGTACATGTTGGTGACGGGGACCTCGGCGGTGGGACAGAGCCAGAGGTCGTCGTCCTCGTAGGGTTCGTCGTTGCGGCCGCCGAGTCGGTAGGCGTCGTCGGCGAACTTGGGGAGTTGGCCGGTGCCGCGCATCGACTCGCTGGTGATCGGGACCGGCGGGACGATGTCGACGTAGCCCTGCTCGCGGTGGACGTCGAGCATGAACTGGATAAGTGCGTGTTCCAACCGTGCGCCGTCGCCCTTGAGGAAGTAAAAGCCGGAGCCGGTGGTCTTCGCGCCGCGTTCCTCGTCGATGATGTCCATGTCCTCGCCGAGGTCGTAGTGGGGGACGACGTCGTCGGGGATCGTGCGCAGTTCGTCGAAGCCCCAGCGTCGGTCCTCGACGTTGTCCGACTCGTCATCGCCAATCGGGACGCTCTCGTGGGGGAGCTGCGGGATTTCGAGCAATTGCTCGTCGAGTTCGTCGCGCAACTCCGTGGCTTCGGCCTCGACGGTCTCGATCTCGGCTTTGAGCTCCTTGGATTCCTCGATGGCGGCTTCTCGCTCCTCGTCTTTGCCGTCGGCGACGAGTTCGCCGATGCGGTCGGTGATCTCGTTGCGTTCGTGGCGGAGTTTGTCGCCGCGGGCTTTGAGTTCGCGCCACCGTTCGTCGAGGTCGATGAGGTTGTCGAGGTCGATGTCATCGCCTCGGTGGTCGAGCGCCTCGCGAACGGTCTCGGGCTGTTCGCGAAGAAGGGTTCGATCGATCATTGCCCGTGGCTTCTGTGTGGCCGTCCAAAACCGTATCGGAAGGCGGCGTGCGATTCCGTGATAGCTGTGACGGGACCGGCGGGAAACGTTTTTTTCGACGCGGCGGGTTTGTCGACGTATGGACCCGTTCGAGGGGGAGACCGCGGCGGTGTCGGTCGAGTACGAGCCCCGTAGTGTCAAGGATATCCTGGTCGAGATGAAGGATACGGCGGAGCTGTTGATCGATCTCTCGTACTCGGCCGTCTTGCACCGTAACGACGACCTCGCGCGGGAAGTGTTGCGCTTAGAAGAGCGCATGGACGTCCTCGAACTGCAGGCGCGGATGAGCCTCATGATGGCGGTTCGAAATCCAGACGATGCGGAGCAACTGGCTCCGGTTCTGGGGATCGTCGCCGCAGCGGGCGACATCAGCGACGCCGCGGGCGACATCGCGAAGATCATCCTGGAGGAAGTCGGGTTGCCGGAGGCGATGCGGGCGGCGCTTCCCGAAGCGACCGAGACGCTCGTTCGGGGCGTCGTCTCGCCGGACTCCGCGTTCGCCGATCGTACGCTGATGGACATCGATCTGGAGTCAGAGACCGGCGTCCGAGTGATCGCCCTTCGACGCGGCAACGAGTGGTTGCTCAATCCCGGCCCGAACACGACGGTCGCGAGCGACGACGTTGCGCTCCTTCGCGGCCCGGATACGTCGATCGAATCGGTTTACGAGACGCTCACCGGCACGCCCTACGAATCCCCCGCAGTCGACGTTCCGGATATCGACGACCTCGAACGGGCGGTCGACACCATCGTCCACATGAAGAACCTCTCTGAACTCGCCGTCGATCTGGCTTACAGCAGCGTACTGTTCGACAGCGAGGCTCTCGCCGAGGAGGTCCGCAATCTGGAGGTCGAAGTCGACGCGATGGAGTCCCGGTTCGAAGCCTGGACGCTTCGAGCGGCCGCCGACGCCGACGACCCGGTCGTCCTTCGGGGACTCATCCAACTCGGCAACAGCACGGAGGTAATCAGCGACGCTGCGGTCGACATTAGCGAGGGCGTCCTCCGCGATCTCGATGTTCACCCGGTCGTCCAGATGGCCGTCGAGGAGAGCGACGAGATAATCACCCGGGTTCCGGTCGAGTCAGAGAGCACCCTCGACGGTGCGACCGTCACCAGCGGCGTCCCCGACACCGATTCGACCATGTCGGTGATCGCAATCCGCCGCCCCGATGAGGGCTGGTTGCTCGTCGGCGACTCCGACGCGACGCTGCGGGCCGGCGACGTGTTGATTTCGAAGGGGACCCGGACGGCCGCGGCGGCGTTCGACGACCTGTCTCAGGCGTGAGCCGATCGGGCTGAACCGATAGTTTCAGCCGCGTTGTAACGAACTTCCGGCAAGTCGAAACGACATCGACGAGGCAAACGAGAACCAGTCGCGGCAGGTCGATGCAATCGGACTGGGAATCTCGGCGCTTACAGACTCGGAACGGCCGTAGAACACGGCTAAACGGGCCCCAGCGCGGCGACGACCCATGCGAGACCGATTCCAGCGAGTGCGAGGCCGAGATTCGCACCGGCATTGCCGATTGCCAGCAGCCGATCGCCGCGTTCGTACAACTGTACCGTCTCGACCGAGAACGACGAAAACGTCGTGAACGCCCCGCAAAGACCGGTTCCAAGCAACTGTAGGACCGACTCGGTCGCACCCGCAAACATCGCAAGCGCGAAGGCAAAACTGCCGACGACGTTCACCAGCAGCGTCGGCCAGGGGAATCGGTCGCTCGGAAGCCGTTGATACACGCCGTAGCGCAACACCGCACCGATCGCACCGCCGGTCCCCACGATGTGTGCAGGTTCGGGATCGAACGTGACCGCTGCGAGACCGACTTTCGGGACGGCCACCGACGCGAACGCTCCGCCGATCGCCGTCCAGAGTTCAGCAAGCGACGCCACGGCGGTCGCGCTCATGCCGTCTCACCGCCGGTTGTCGCGGCGGCCGGATCGCCGAGTCGGCGGGCGAGTTCACGGCCGGCGAGGACGCCGGTAAAGCCGAGGCCGTAGTTGCCGAGGACGATGGCGACGAGCAGGAGGGGGGTTGACGCGAGTGCGGATTGGATGGCGAACGTGCTGTAGGTTGTCAGCGAAGAAAGGAAGCCGGTCGTGAAGACGACTCTCGATTTGGGCGCGACGAGGCCGGTGTACTGGGCTTCGTAGACGAGAAATCCGAGCGCGAAACTGCCGATGACGTTGACGAGCAGGACGGACTGGACATCGGAGAGCAGGCCCATCGCGAAGTAGCGGAGGTTCGCACCGGCGAAGCCGCCGACGGCGATCAGTGCGAGCGTTTCGAGTCGAACGAGGGGGTGGGGCTGGGGTTGGGAGGCTGCCATGGCTGTGTAGTGGCAGGGACCGTCAGCCGGCGGTCGGTGCCGGCGGTTGGGTCAGGCGGGCCCCATCGCCCTCGGACGATCCGAGTTCGGATTCGGAATCAGCGCGCTTCCGATCCACATCGCCGCTCGGTTCGTCGTTGCGATACACTCGGCTTCTCGGCCGTATGAGCGTTATGACCTGTGATCGGTTTTCCACCCCCGTCAGGGGCGGTCGGAAGGAAAAGACCCAAGGTTAGACTGGCTCTAAACCATCCATGGACAGTGTCGAGGACGAGCGACGCGGGTTCCGACGGGCATCGTGGGTCAACGTCCTCGGCAACGTCGCGAAAATCGCGGTCGAGGGGGCTGCGGGACTCGTCTTCGGGAGCGTCGCCCTGCTCGCGGACGCGGCACACTCGATCGCGGATCTCATCGCCAGCATCGTCGTCTATATCTGGGGACAGAGTTCGTACGACGAACCCGACGATACCCACCCCCACGGGCACGACCGCATCGAGCCGCTGACGGCGCTGTTCGTGGGTGCCGTCATCTCACTTCTCGGATTGAACTTGCTCTATCGCTCCGTCGAGGGACTGCTCACCGAGGTCGACGTTACCTTCAGTCCGCTATTGCTCGGCTCGCTCGGCTTCGCCATCGTCGACATGTACCTCGTTTACCGGTACACGGTCGCGATCAACGCGGACCTCGACTCGCCCGCCCTCGCGGCGCTGGCCGCCGACTGTCTCAACGACATCTACACGTCGCTGGCCGCGGTCGTCGGTATCATCGGCGTCGCGTTCGGCCAGCCACAACTCGATCCCGTCGCCGGCGGACTCGTCAGCCTACTGGTCGTCTACCAGGGTGTCGAAATCGGTCGCGAAAACGTCGACTACCTCGTCGGTGCCGCCCCGACGCCCGAGAAGCGAACGGCCGTGCTCGACGTGCTCCGATCCCACCCCGACGTGCAGGGCGTCCACGATCTAACCGTCTTCTACGACGGCCCCGTCCTCGAAGTCGAAGTTCACGTCGAGGTCGACGGCGAACTCCCCTTCCGGCGCGCCCACGACATCGAATCTGAACTCGTCGATCAGCTCCGCGGACTCGAGGACGTCGGCGACGCGCACGTCCACCTCGACCCGTCCGGCATCGGCGAGTGGAAGGATCAGCCGGACGAACTCGAACGGTAATGCCGGAGTGCTGGGACACGAGCTTTTATCCCGTCCGCCGACGGGCTTCCGGTATGGACATCGGTGACGTTCGCGAGGTGACCGCCGGCGACTGTTCGGACCTGTACTACCTCGATACCGGCATGTACGAGACGGGCGGCTACGGAGCCGTCTATATTCTAAACGACGACCGGCCGGCTATCGTCGAAACCGGCATCGGCACCAACCACAACCTGATTCTCGACGCGCTCGCCGAACTCGACATCGATCCCGCCGACATCGAGGTCGTCACGATGACGCACATCCACCTCGATCACGCGGGCGGCGCGGGCTTTCTCGCGGAGGCCTGCCCGAACGCCGACATCTGTATCCCCGCCGCCGGCGCGAGCCTGCTCGCCGATCCCGGCAAACTGGTCGCCGGCACGAAAAACGCCGTCGGCGACCAGTGGCAGTTCTACGTCGAGCCGAAGCCGATCCCCGAAGATCGAATCGTCGAACTCGAAGACGGCGACGCGATCGACCTCGGCGACCACGAACTCCGCGTTCACGCCGCGCCCGGCCACGCGTTCCATCAGGTCGTCTTCGAGGACCCCGCGAACGACGCCGTCTTCACCGGCGACGCCGCCGGCATCTGGATTCCCGACCGCGAGGAAATCGTCGAAACCTCCCCGCCCTCCGACTTCGACCTCGAACAGTGTCTCGAAGACGTCGAACTGCTCGCCGAGATCGGCCCCGACGTCCTCCTCTATACGCACTTCGGGCCTCGTTACGTCGGCGACGACGCCGAACGCGTACTCGAGGAGTACGCGACCGTCCTCACCGAGTGGGTCTCCGCAGTCGAGGCGACACGCGCTGAACTCGACGCCGACGAGGACGTGATGGATCACTTCGCGTCCGCGACCGAGAAGGGCGAGGCCTGGAACGAGCAGAAAGCAAGCGCCGAGGCGGCGATGAACGTCCGCGGCGTTATCGGCTATCTCGACAACCGAGAGTGAACTCCCGATTGCGCGACGCTCTCGCGCTTCGAGTTCAGTTCCCGAATCCGCTCGTTTTCGGGACGGCCGGCGCTCACACCTGAATAAACGAATCGTCGACTGAAACCAGTTTCATCACGTTTTATCGCACAGGAACGACTCTGAACGGATATGAACTGGCGGGACACCGAACGCGAGTACGACGACGAGGTGATCGGGACGACGACGCTCGGTCGGCTGTTCGAGAACTCGGCAGAACGGAACAGAGACCGGCCTGCCCAGCGGTACAAGGGTGATATCTACGATCGCTCGCTCACCGGCACCGACTCGAACGCCGTGCTTCCGCCGGCCGAACCCGATTCTTTCCGGGCGATTTCCTACGCCGAGATGCGCGATATCGTCCGGAACCTCGCCGCCGGTTTTCGCGATCTCGGCGTCGAATCCGGCGACCGGGTCGGTATCTTCAGCAACACTCGCATGGAGTGGGCCCAGACCGACTTCGCGCTGCTCGGGGCCGGCGCGGTCGTCACCACCGTCTACACGAGTTCCTCGCCCGACCAGGTGTCGTACTTGCTCGACGACCCGGACGCGGACGGCGTCGTCGTCGAAAACCAGGAACTGCTAGAGCGGGTGCTCGCCGTTGAGGACGAACTCGAACTCGAGTTCATCGTGTCGATCGACGAGCTGGCGGGTACGGCGTACGACGACCGGGACGACGTGCTGACGCTCGCGGAGCTTCACGATCGCGGTGCCACGGTGTTCGATGCCGAGACTTACCAGGAGTGGGTCGACGACCCCGCGATGGACGATTTGGCGAGTCTGATCTACACGAGCGGGACGACCGGGCAGCCGAAGGGCGTCCGGCTCACCCACGGCAACTTCCGGGCGAACGTCAATCAGATCCGCAAGCGCTTCGCGCCGCGGCCGGACAGAGACGCGGACGTGCCGGTTATCGACGCCGAGAGTCAGGCCATGTCGTACCTGCCGCTGGCACACGTCTTCGAGCGGACGGCGGGGCACTTCCTGTTGTTCGCAAGCGGTGCCTGTGTCGCCTACGCGGAAAACCCGGATACGCTCCAGGAGGACTTCAGCATCGTTCAGCCGAACACGGCGACCAGCGTCCCCCGCGTCTACGAGAAGATTTACGATACGATCCGCGAACAGGCCAGCGAGTCGCCGGTCAAAAAGCGTCTCTTCGAGTGGGCGACCGACGTCGGCGTCGCGTACCAGCGTGCCGACTCGCCCGGCCCCGTGCTCGCGGCGAAGCAAACGCTTGCGGACAAACTGGTCTTCTCGACGGTCCGCGAGGCACTCGGCGGCGAAATCGAGAGCCTAATCAGCGGCGGCGGCAGCCTCTCGCCTGAACTCTGTCGGCTCTATCACGCGATGGGACTCCCGATCTTCGAGGGCTATGGCTTGACCGAAACCTCGCCGGTCATCGCAGTCAATCCGCCGGACGACCCGCGGATCGGGACGATCGGTCCGACGCTGACTGACGTCGACATTTCGATCGACGAGAGCGTCGTCGACCAGGATGCCTTCGACGATCCGGGAGCAGTCGGCGAACTCCTCGTCCGCGGGCCGAACGTCACCGAGGGCTACTGGAATATGCCCGCAGCGACCGACCGGGCGTTCACCGAGGCTGTGGCCGATGACGCCGCTGAGACTCTATCTCAGCCCGACGGCGGCGCTCTACTCGATACTGCGGACGACTCGACCGCCGAGAAGTGGTTTCGCACCGGCGATGTCGTTCACTTGCGCGGGGACAACTACATCGAGTTCCGCGACCGCGTGAAACAACTGCTCGTGCTCTCGACCGGAAAGAACGTCGCGCCCGGCCCGCTCGAGGACGCCTTCGCCGCCAGCGAGGTTGTCGAGCAGTGCATGGTCGTCGGTGACGGCGAGAAGTTCATCGGCGCGTTACTCGTCCCCAACGTCGAGCACATCCGGACGTGGGCGGACGAACAGGGCATCGACCTGCCCGACGATACCGATGCCATCTGCGACGACGAGCGCGTTCGCGAGTACGTCCAACGGGAGGTCGACCGCGCGAACGAGGGCTTCGAAAAACACGAGACGATCAAGCAATTCGAACTCGTTCCGGTCGAGTTCACCGAGGAGAACGAGATGCTGACGCCGACGATGAAGAAGAAGCGCCGCGTCATTCTGGACCGCTTCGGGGACCGAGTGGACCGGATCTACGAGGACGCGTGAATCAGTACGACTGTTCGAGTGCCCGTGTCCGTGCCCGTTCCCGTTCCGGCGTCGCGTTATCAGCTGATACGGTCCCGTACGTCTGCCCTGATGCGGTCCATCACCGCCATTTCGGTTCCGTCGGGGAATTCCAGATGATGGAAGTCGTTCATAATACGGATCATCGCTACCGTCTCGTAGAGCGGTTCGGGCGCTGAAGCGTTTTCAGCACGGGCGGGCGCGGTCGACCGATACCCGGACAGCATTGCCTCGCGGACGAGGGGTCGCCGGTCCGAGACATCGGGCAGTCCCGCGAGAAAGGCTCCGCTGTAGAGGTACACGGCGAACTCGAAGTCGAAAGCCGCCGGTACGGCGAGCGTGTACCCCCAGTCGAGCATCGCGGTAATCTCGCCCGTTTCGGGATCGATGAGGAGGTTGTGGAGTCCGTGATCGTTTCGCCCCAGGACGGGTTCGAACGGTCCGTCGAGTTCGTCGATGCCCGTTTCGACCCACCGGCGGAGTTCGGGTGTGAGATCCGAAAATCGGGAATTTGCGTGCCGGTCGAGTTCACGATCGGCGTAGTTCCGCAGTGCGGTTGGCCACGCTTCTCGTGGGGTACCGATGGTCAGGGTCGCCGGATCGCCGACAGGCTGGCCGCCGTCGAGTTCGGGGCCGTCGTGACGGACGTGTCCGAACCGGTCGACCGCCGAAACCGCGTGCAGTTCGGCCAGATACTCGCCGGTTTCTCGAGCGAGTCGCCGGAGCGAGGCGTCTTCGAATCGGCACACGCGCTCGTAGGCGACTTCCTCGCCGGGCAGTGCGCGCATGAGGTAAAACGGCGATGGCAGGGAGTCGTGATCGTCGACGACGCCGCAGACCGGCGGAACCGGGATCGACGTGTGAGCGTTGAGAACCGCCTGAATCCGCGACTCGGTTGGAATTCCCCACGTCTGCCCGTCGGGGGTGGCCTTCAGGTATCCCTCTCGCGTCGCATTCCTGTCGGCACCTTCTCCGCCGGAGCCAATGATGCGGTACACGGAACAAAAGCCGCGCTCGACCGCTGTTGCCTCCACGAGTTCCAGTTTCGGTCCCGACTCTCGCTCCCGTTCGATGGATCGAAGCATCTCTTCGATGGTCGATTCCGACAACTCCTGTGCCGCTGGACCGTCGCCCATACGCGGGATTCCCGAGCACCCGATAGAACTGTTTCGGTGGTATGGGTTAGGTCCTCACACCTCGACTATCGTCCGCCGCCCCCACAGAAATATCGTGATAAATTGCTCTGAACTCCCTGTACTTTCAAGAGTTCCCCGCTCCTCTTGGTATAATATACCATGGGTTGGCAGACCGCGGAGCGCGAGTTCACGAGTCCGGTGCTGGGTATGGAACCGCTGGGAGGGATGTTCGAGGCGTCGGTCGAGCGCAATCCGAACGCGATCGCCCAGCAGTATCAGGGCGGCATCTACGATCGCAGTCTCGCCGGGACGGCGGTCGACCCCGCCCCACACGGCGACTACGAAAGCCTGACCTACGCGGAAACGGGTGAGATCGTCCGCGCGCTGGCCGCCGGCTTCCGCGAACTCGGCGTCGAGGCCGGCGACCGGGTCGGTATCTTCGCCCAGACGCGCATGGAGTGGGCCCAGACCGATTTCGCGCTACTCGCCGCGGGTGCAGTCGTGACCACCGTCTACAAGAACTCCTCGCCCGAGAAGGCACACTACCTGCTCGACGATCCCGGTGCCAGCGGCGTCGTTGTCGAGAACCAGGCGGTGTTAGAGCGGGTGCTCGCCGTCGAGGACGAACTCGAACTCGAGTTCATCGTGTCGATGGACGAGGTAGGTGGTGCGGGAGAGGACGCGGCGACGGACTGCTACACGCTCGCGGAGGTCTACGAACTGGGAGACGAGCGGTACGATCCGGAGGCGTACGAGGAGTGGCTCGCAGCGCGCGACCCGGACGATCTGGCGAGCATCATCTACACGAGTGGAACGACGGGGAAGCCGAAAGGGGTCATGCTCACCCACCGGAACTTCCGGACGAACGTCAATCAGGTCTACCGTCGCTACGGCCCGCGGCCGGACAAGGACGCGGACACGCCGGTCATCGACGAGAACAGTACGCTCGTCTCGTACCTGCCGCTGGCGCACGTCTTCGAGCGGACGGCGGGGCACTTCCTGCTGTTCGCCGCGGGGGCGACCGTCGCCTACGCCGAGAGTTCGGACACGCTGAAGGAGGACTTTCGCGCGGTCCAGCCGACCGGGGCGACGAGCGTCCCGCGGGTCTACGAGAAGATTTACGACGCGATTCGGGAGGAGGCCACGGAGTCTCCGATCAAAGAGCGCATCTTCGACTGGGCGACGGACGTGAGTCGAGCCTACTATCGGGCCGACGATCCCGGACCGATCCTCGAGTTCAAGCTCTCGGTTGCGGACAAACTGGTGTTCAGCAAGGTCAAGGAGGCTCTCGGCGGGAACGTCGAGATGCTGGTCAGCGGCGGCGGGTCGCTCTCCGAGGATCTCTGCACGCTCTATCACGGCATGGGGCTGCCGATTTTGGAGGGATACGGGCTCACCGAAACCTCGCCCGTCGTCACGACGAACCCGCCGGAGGCACCGAAGATCGGCACTGTCGGGCCGGCGGTTATCGACTGCGACGTGACCGTCGACGGGTCGATCGTGCCGGACGGCGATGCCGCCAGCACGCCCGGCGAAACGGGTGAACTCCTCGTTCGCGGGCCGAACGTCACCGAGGGCTACTGGAACAAGCCGGCGGCGACCGACCGGGCGTTCACGGCGGACGCGCCGGGGGAGGGGGCGAGCGACGCCGACCGAGACGGGAACGCGTCCGAGACCGACGCGGACGCCGAGTGGTTCCGCACCGGCGACATCGTCACCGTCCGCCCCGACGGCTACATCGAGTTCCACGAGCGAACGAAGCAACTCGTCGTCCTCTCGACCGGCAAGAACGTCGCGCCCGCACCGATCGAGGACACCTTCGCCGCGAACGAACTCGTCGAGCAGTGTCTGGTCGTCGGCGACGGCGAGAAGTTCGTCGGCGCGCTCATCGTGCCGAACATCGACGCCCTCGAACGGCGTGCCGAGACCGAGGACGTTGCGCTGCCGGACGACCCGGCAGCCATCTGCGATCACGAGTGGGTCCGCGAGCGGATCGGTCGGGAGGTCGAGGCCGTCAACGAGGACTTCGAGGCCCACGAGACGATCAAGGAGTTCCGACTCGTGCCGATCGAGTTCACCGAGGAAAACGAGATGCTGACGCCGACGATGAAGAAGAAACGCCGGACGATTCTGGACGCGTTCGCCGACGAGGTGAACTCGATCTACGCCGACGAAGCGACGGAACAGGCTCCGGAGGCCTGAAACGCGACCGCTGTTCCGTTTCGCGGATGGCGGTGACCACGCCTAGTGGCGGCGCAATCCGACGCTCGTTATGCGTCCGCCGAGATCGGTTCTTCGACGGTCGTCTCGTTCTCCCGGTAATCGACGATCGTGAACTCGACGGATTCGGGGGTATCCTCCCCGACAGACACGCGAACGAGAGCGGCCGGAAAGGCCAGTGCGTCATTGCCTTCGGTTGGGTCGTCGCCGATCGCTGTTGCGGTTCCGATGAGCGTGTCTGACGTTCTGTCGAGTTCACGAACGCGGATTCCGAGGAAATCCCGTTTCGGCCAGACCGACGTAACGTGGACGAGAAGTTCGGCGTCGAAGTTCGTTTCGTCGACGAACGCGCGACTTGCAGGCGTCTCGCCGTCGTAATCGGCAACCGAAAGCGTTCGATGGACGGCCGCGCTCGAGTCGAACACGTCGAGTTGTCCCGCGGCTGCGCCGTCGAATTGCGGCGATGACCCGTGTCGAACCCCCAACTGCTGGATGTCGTACTGGACGGTCGTTTCGGCGGCTACCGGAGGTGGGTTTTCGCCGCCGGTAGTCGGCAGCGAAGACTGGAGACAGCCGCCGGTGATGGAGAGCCCGATGCCGGCAGCAGCGAGGAGATGACGGCGGTGCATACTCGAATCTCACCGCGCGCGATAACCAATGTTGGGATAGGTCAAACGGGTATTGTACCGTCCTGCCGTCTCAGAGACCGATCGAGACCACCGCAAAGACCGCCTCAGAGAACGACTGAAACCACCGCAAAGAGGATGAGCACCCCGGTGATGTCACAGACGTTCGTGACGACTGGAATCGTCGTGTCGTCAGGGTCGTAGCCGAGCCGGTAGGAGGCGTAGACCGCGGTCGTACTGACGATGACGACCCAGACGGCAAGCAGCATGCCGCTGGTGATCGTAATAACCAGCAGCGGGGCGAGTCCGAGCTCGCCGCCCAGCAGGTGGCCGATAGCCCAGGAGGCGATACCGAGCAGGACGAATACCGTCCCCGCGAGGCCGACGATCGCCCCGACTGTCGCTCGCAGATCCGGATTGGTCGGCGAGAACTCGAACGTCCCCAGGTGTAACTGCGTCGAGAGGCGGGCACACATGATCGAGCCCAGGTTTCCGGCGGTCCCGATCATCACCGGGACCAACACGAGCAACGCGGGGTTCGTCAGTAACGCCGCTTCGAAGGTCTCGAGGACGGTTCCCGACACCATCTGCAACACCGACAGGACGGCCAGGAGCGGGACGAGCGTCGTGACGATATTCCGGATCGTCCAGTCGCCGATGTGATCTCGCCCGAGTTCATCGCCGGCCCGGGCCTCGTTGGCGCTCACAGTAGTGCCTCCGTCACGGCGATCCCGACCAGCAGGAAGAAGACGCCGAACACGTCGCCGACGGTCGTCACGACGGGGCCGATGACGTTGTCGGGATCGAGGCCGCGGCGATAGCCCTTGAAGATCACGGGAAGCAAGACGCCGAGCATCGCGACGGCGCTCAAAAGAGCGGCGACGAAGAGGATAATCACGAGTTCGAGCAACGCGGCCTCCCGTCCCAGGGCCAGCATTACGACCCAGGTGAGCACGGCGATAAACAGCGAGACGATCATGCCGTTCAGGAAGGATGCGATGATGGCGTTTCTGAGCCGCCCGCTCCACTCGAAATGAGGGTCGAGCAGTCCCTGGTGGAGCCCGCTCGACAGTCGCGCTCCGAGCGAGCCGTAGACCCCGCCGCGGGTGGCGAGAAAGGCCGGCAACAGCAACAGCAACCCGGGAACGCGGCTGATTCCCTCACGCATCGTTTCGCTGCCGAGCAGCGTGCCGGCGAACAGGCCCGCGACGAGACTGACGAGGATCACCGGTAACGCCTGCCGATAGATGTCGACGGCGGAGTCGTGGCCGGTCATTATCGAAGTCGTCCAGTGCCGATACATTAAGCGTTGGCTGATTCGATGAACTCGCCGTCCCGAGACCGACGCCGCGTCTGTTATCCGCTGACAACGTACCGGTACCGTTTTGCCACCGCACGTCCCACGGTATCGCGTATGAAGCACGTCCGGGGGCCACTGTGTACGATCGACGTCGGGGAACAGACGAGCGAAACCGAACGGATCGACGACCTCCTCGAGTCGGCAATCGGCGGCCGCGCGCTCGGGACGAAACTCGCCCACGCTCGCATCCCGTTCGACGCCGACCCGCTCGGGGCGGACAACAACCTGTACTTCGCGACCGGCCCGCTCCAGCACGCGACCATGAGCTTTACCGGCCGCATGTCCGCAACCGGCGTCTCGCCGCTGACCGACGGCCTGCTCTCCTCCAACGCTGGCGGCTTCCTCTCGCGTAACTTCACCGCGACCGGCTACAGCGCCGTCGAGATCACCGGCGCGAGCGACGACCTCGTCATCGTCCACGTCACCGACGACGGCGTCTCGTTCGAAGCCGTCCCCGAACTCGAAGAAGCGACCGTCCCCGAAACCTGCGCCTACATCGACGACGAACACGGACTCGGCTCGGAGCACACCGTCGTCGTCGGTCCCGCCGGCGAGAACGAAGTTCGCTTCGCCTCGATCATGACTTCCGAGGAGCGCGCGTTCGGCCGTGGCGGCCTCGGGGCGGTGCTCGGCGCGAAGAACGTCAAGGCAATCACCTTCGACGGCGACTCCACCCGCGAGGTCGACCTCCCGGCGCTCCAGATGGAAATCCACGGCGAGGCCGCCCAATCCGACAGCCCGATGCGCGACCAGGGGACGACCTCGGTCGCGACGTACGCGAACATGGTCGAGGCCCTGCCAACGCGGTACTTCTCCGAACTCTCCTACGAACACATCGACGACATCAGCGGCGACCGCGTCGAGGAGAAAAAGTACAAGAAAGGTACCTGCTCGGCCTGCGCGTTCGCCTGCAAGCTTCCGACAAAAGACGAAGAGACCGGCCTCGAGACCGAAGGCCCCGAATACGAGACCCTGATGGCCTTCGGATCGAACTCCGGCGTCGACGACATCGTCGACGTGATGAAATCGAACAAGCTCTGCGACGAACTCGGCCTCGACACCATCTCGGCCGGCGACGTCGTCGCCGCCTACCTCGCCAGCGAAGACGAGTTCGGCGACGCCGACCTCATTCACGAAACCGTCGAGAAGATCGCCTACCGCGACGGAATCGGCGACACGCTCGCCGAGGGCGTCGCCCGCTGTCACGACGAACTCGGCGTCGACAACTGGTCGGTCAAGGGCATGGAGTTCGCCGCCCACGACGGCCGCACGCTGAACGGCCAGGGGCTCGCCTTCGCGACCTCGAACCGCGGTGCCGACCACATGTACGCCGAGTTCTATCCCTACGAGTACCCGCTGGTCGACGCCGACGACGCCTTCGACAAGGCGGGTCTCGAGAACAAGCCGCCGAAGCTCGTCGAACTCGAGAACATCAACGCGATCAAAGACAGCGCCGTCCTCTGTAAGTTCTCCCGGGACTTCATGACCACCGAGCGGTTCGAGACGCTACTCGACGCCGACTACGAGGAACTGCTCGCGATCGGCAGCGAAGTCGTCGCCCTCGAACGCCACTTCAACAACCAGCGCGGCTTCGACCGGGCGGACGACACGCTGCCCTACGAGATCCCGGACTTCGAGCAGGGTCTCGACGAGTACTACGACGAACGCGACTGGAACGACGACGGGACGGTTCCCGCGAGCGAACTCGAGACGATTTCGGAGACGGCACCCGCGGACGACTGAGCCGCCGCGACGCCGTCTCCGTCGCCACTATGGCACTACTCCGGACCTGAACTCGTCCGATCGTTTTCGTCGGCGTCCTCGTCGGTCCACTCGCCGACTTCGCCCTCCGGCGTGAGTCGGTCGTCCCCGCGGGACCGAAGCGGCGTGTCGTCGGCCCGCGAGGGATGGATATTGAAGTTGTTTCCCCGGTAGGGGTCCGTTTCCGGATCGTAGTCGAGTTCACTGCGCTCGAAGAGGTAGATGAAAAAGCCAAAGAGCGGGAGTACGGCGGTGATCGCCGCCCACTTTGCGGGAGGCTCGAGCCCGACCTTCCCGGCGTCGTAGTAGGTGAACACGGTCAGCCCGACGTGCCAGGCGAGAGGAATGCCGACGACGATGGCCAGGAGCAGCGGGTCCATGGGATGGCCGATATACGTGCCCGAGGGTTGTAAATCGACTGTCGGTGCTCGCGACCGCATTGCGTTGCTCTGTTCGATTTCGGTTCGGTCTCGATCTCAATTTCGCTCTTCTCGGTTTTAATCTCGTTCTTCTCGGTCTCGTTCCGATTCCAGCCTCCGTTCGCGTTCGAGCGACCGAAGCGTCTCGAGTCGGTCCTCGGTCGGCGGATGGGTCGTAAAGAGTCGCCACTTCAGCCGGTCGAACCACTGGTACGACGGTTCGATATCGCCCTCCGGGCCGAGACGAATGTCTCGACTCCCCGGATCGGCTTCGAGCGGCAGAATCGAGAGCGAGGAGACGCTTTCGACCGCTCTGAGGTCCCTGGTCGGCGTCGCTTCGATTCGATCATCGAGGGTGGCCAGGGCGGTTGCGAGAACCGCGGGCGACCCCGTCACTTCGGCGGCCGCGCGGTCGGCGGCGCGCTCGCGAACGCGAGCGAGAACGGCCGTGATCGTTCGTCCAGCGATCCAGACGACGTTCGAAACGAACAGCAACGGAACGATGACGATCGACGCTGCTCCCTTGCCTGCCGGTTCGGGAAGGCGTGTTCGCAATCCCGCCGCGAGCACCACCGGAACCGAAATCGCCGTCATCACCATCGCATCCCTGTTTTTCACGTGGGCGAGTTCGTGTGCGATCACCGCCTCGAGTGCATCCGCATCGAGCGCATCGATCGTGCCCGCGGAGAGCACGAGGTGAATCGCGTCCGGCCGGTAGCCGACGACCATCGCTTCGGGCGCGCGGCTGTCCGAAATCGCGATCGTCGGTACGGGCACGTCGAGCATCGCCGCGACCGCCGTCACCGTCCGGTACAGTTCCGGTTCCGCGTCGTCGTCGACCGGCGTGGCTCCCGCAAATCGTTCGACCGTCGAAACTTGGGTGAACTCGAGGGCAGCGATAGATCCCAGTAGACAGACGCTGATCACCGATGCCAGCGTCGCCGGATTCCCGACGCCGACTATCGACAGGAGGCCGTAGAACACGCCCCAGATGCCCGCAACGAGACTGGCCATCACGAGCGCGAGCAACGCGATCGAGACGACCATCCGTACCAGCAGTGCTCGCCCGTTCGGCATCGTCATTGTCGATTGATGAACTCGAACGGCCGGGGAGAGCGATGGGTGAGTCTATCCGGGACGACCATACTCGAACGAACGTGTCTGTAACAAAATGTGTATCGATCCCCCGCAGCGATCGGCCGGCGACGGCCGTGACCGAACGGGTGGCCTCATACAGACTGCTGTAAGTCGTTTCCGGCGCAACCGCAGGACGGGCGCGGTTGCGCCAGAAAATCGTTACAGTAGACCGTATCAGTTCACGTCGAACTCGATCGCTGCACCCTGGCCGAAGCCGACACACAGCGTCGCCAGTCCGAGGCCGCCGCCGCGCTTCTGGAGTTCGTTGATCAGCGTCACCGGCAGGCGCGCACCGGAGGCACCGAGCGGGTGGCCGATGGCGATTGCGCCGCCGTTGACGTTGAAAATCTCGGGGTCGATGCCGAGTTCGTCGCGGGAGTAGACCGACTGGCTGGCGAAGGCCTCGTTGAGTTCGACGAGGTCGTACTCGTCGATGTCGCGGCCGTTGCGTTCGAGCAGGCCCCGCGTTGCGGGGACCGGACCGATGCCCATGACGGTCGGATCGACGCCGGCGACGTTGTTCATACCGATTTCGGCCATGATCTCGAGGTCGTGGTCCTCGGCGAATTCCTCGCTCGTGACCAGCAGGGCGGACGCACCGTCGGAGATCTGGGAGGCGTTGCCGGGCGTGACGGAGCCCTCGGACTTGAAGACGGTCGGCAGTTCGGCGAGTTTCTCGGCGGTCGTGCCGGGGCGCAGGCCCTCGTCTTCCTCGACGGTGCCGTCTTCGGTTTCGATCGGGACGATTTCGTCGTCGAAGCGGCCTTCCTCGGTAGCTTCGACGGCGCGCTGTTGGCTGCGGGCGGCGTACTCGTCCTGCTCCTCGCGGCTGACGCCGTACTCCTCGGCGACCTTCTCGGCGGTCATCCCCATCTGGAGTTCGCCCATGTTGTACAGTTCGGCCATCTTCGGGTGGACGTTCGGGGTGTTTTCGCCCATCGGGACGCGGCTCATGCTCTCGACGCCGCCGGCGATGACGGCGTCGCGGTTGCCGGCGGCGACGGCGTCCGAGGCGGAGATGACGGCCTGCATCGAGGAGGCACACCAGCGGTTGATCGTCGTCGCCGGGACGCTCTCGCCGAGTTCAGAAAGCAGGGCGATGACGCGAGCCAGGTTGTTGCCCTGCTCGCCGCGCTGCTGGGCGCAACCCCACATCAGGTCGTCGACATCTTCGCCGGAGAGGCCGGTTTCGGCCAGGATCTCGTCGATGAGCGGGACCGAGAGGTCTTCGCTGCGAAGATCGGCGTACACGCCGTCCTCTTTGCCCTGTGGTGTCCGCACGGCCTTGACTACGACTGGCGTCTGTGGCATAGTGTACCGAAGATCCTTAACGGACTTAAATCCGGTCGAACTCCGAAGGATGCGGACGGAGTTTATCCGGACAGCATCGACCGACTGCCGTCGCGCGGCGGCGTCGCCGTCGAGAACAACCCTTATCTCGCCCGTCTCGGAATACACGGCTATGGACGAGGACGGACCGAACGAGCGACGAGAACTCGATCAATCGACCGCGGCTGATGAGTCCGCCACCGCCGCCGTGACAGCCGACGACGCAGTCGGGTCCGCGTCCCGCTCCGAAACGGAAACGGAATCGGAATCCGCCGGAACCGACTCAAACTCCGCCGGAACCGACCCCGCTGAAACCGACCCCGCCGAACCCGACTCGACTCGTGACGACGCGGCGGCCAGTTCCATGCCGGGCGTTCCGGATACCGAACCCGAGGGGTCGGATGTCCCGGAAGACGTTCAGAAATACGCCCGCTTCAAGAAAATGGACGGCGCACAGTACGACCGCGTCAACGAGTTCCTGCGCGACCGGACCTACATCACCGCTCGCGAGTGGGCCATCGCCCGCCTCTGTGCCGACTTCCGGACCGAAACCGGCGTCGAGATGACCAAGATCGGCGAGAACCTGCCCGAACTCGTGCCGTTCATGACCGACACCTACACGCCCCAGGCGGTCAACCAGGCCCGCTCGTCTTTCGAGGACAAGGTCCGCACCGCCGGTGCTACCTTCCTCTACGGCGCGATGTGTGACTTTTTCACCGCCGAAGAACTCGACGACGTGATGTACGAATCCACGGAAGTCGCGAAATTCCTGCTCGAAGTCGAGGGCGTCGACCTCTCTGTCGAGGACGAACTCGAGGCCGAAGAGCGCATCTCGAGCGTGATGCGGGAGGTTCGAGCGGCGAGTGAGGAACTGCGGGCGGAAGACGACTCGTAAACCACCGCCAAACGGCGAAAGCGATCGAGTTCACTCGGCGGACTGGCGGTGCGCCCGGAACGAGCCGGGCTGTCGTGACTGTTGTGGCAACAGGAACTATCCGGACCAGATGGTAATCACCGTGGAATACTGTTTTTGCTATCGGAACAGTCAGGTAGCAAATTCGATACTATCCACCGGCGTCTGAGAGTGGGACGTGCATGGCTGAATATCCCGCTGGCGGTGATGGGCACGCGCCAGCACGGCATTCCGAGGCGGAATCGACCGATCGTTCTTCGACCGGATCAACTGACGCTGGCGTCACGCGTCGTCGAACACTACGCATGGGCGGCGCGCTCGGTGCGGGGAGTCTCCTCGGCGTTCTCGGCGTTGGCACCGACCGCGCGGCAGCGGCGTGTGACCGGCCGGACGAAGTGATTCATCTCGACTACGACGACTACGATAGCTGGGACGACATTTACCGGCTGTCGAACGGTGACAGCGAGACGCTCGACCTCGTCACCGATCCGGTCTATTCCGAGAACACTGCGTTGCAACTGCAGGTCCGTGAGGGCAATCACTGGGGCGCAAGCACGCACTACGATTTCGAGGATGGATTGTTCGAACTCACCGGCCGCGTTCGATTCGGGCTCGACACCGGGTGGGGAATGGCCGGCCGCTACCCGGCGAACTGCCGGCTCTGGAACTGTGCGATGGCACTCGGCGAGGGCAGCGCCGGCGGCGGTATGCCCACCGGTTCCAACGGCTGGAGTAACCGGATGTACATCACCAATCGGGATTCCGATCCCGAGGGCCCGTTTTACCTCCTCTCGCACACGTACCACCTCGATCAGAACCAGGACCACGACTTCATCATGGACGGCGAGGAGTACGCCTCCGGGCAACCAGAAATCGTCCCCGGCAACTGGTACGAGTTCAAGTATTACGTCTGCGTGAACACGATTACGAACGGCGTGGCGAATCCGGACGGCATCGTCCGCTACTGGCTCGATGACGAACTCGTCTACGAGCGAACGAACTTCCGGTTCACGGAGGACCACGACAACAACATCATCGACTCGAACGGGCCGGCCGGTCACTACGGCGGCAGATACGAGGCGCCGGAGAACCTCTATGCGTACTACGACGACCACTCGATGGCACTGAACGGTCGACTCGAGTTCGATCCCTGTTGAGACGACTGCTGTCAGTCAGTGCCGGCGCACACGCAGTACGGCGCGGGTGCGCCGAGAAATCGGTATACAGACCGCCTGACCCGGATTCGCGGGCGGTGTCCGCTGAGCCGGTTACTCGCGAGTCGCACGGTCGACGTGGGGACGATGTTTCCAGTTACAGTTGCAGTTGCAGTTGCAGTTGCAGTTATCGCGAGCGAGAGAGTGAGAGAGTGAAAGAGTGAGAGAGTGAGAGAAAGGGCGGTTCTGATCGGGTCACGTCATTCGGCCGTATTCGGTTGCATTTCGGCGGGGGTCACCGACGAAACGTGCTCGCTCGAGACGGCGTCACCGATGGGGGCGCGGATCTGTGCGTCGTCGATGGCCTCTTCCAGGGTGTAGACGGTCGTTGTTGGAATATTGCCGAACGAACCGATCGGCTGTGTGTGCGTCTCGATCGTCACGTCGGTGAACGCGATATGGAAGTCGAGTGCAATGTGTTCGACGGACCACTCGCGGCGAATCTGTTCCATGACTTCGGAGAAGGTCGATTCATGGGGGCGTGTTTCGAGTGTCCCCGCGAACGAAATGTCCGCTTCGAATTGGGTCGGTAAACTGTTCGGTTCGATTCCGTCGTGCGGGCCGGGATTCTGAGTGCCGCGGTTGGCCTCCAGTTGCGGGGCGGATGTCTTCCAGAGGTGAGCCCAGGCCGGGTCCGCAACGGAGTCGGAATGCTGTTCGTTATCACGCAATTCGGTCGGTCCGTTCGTCGTCTCCCCGTTCTGTTTGTACACGACACACTGCAACTGAAGGTTTCGTGCGGGGCCGTTCCCTCGGTTCTGGAGCGTTACGTGGAGCGTATTTTGCTCGGCACCGACCGCTTCGAGGTCGATAATCGGCCGGTGGTTGGCCTTCAGAAAGGCCGTCTGTTGTTCCATCAACTCCGCCTGCGTCTGCTGGATCGTCGCCATGAGTTCCTGTATCTGGTATGTCCGCCAGAACAGGACTACGAGTATGACGACGAAGACGATCGTGAGGATATCGGCAACGTCGATGAGAAAAAACCCGTCGGGGAGTGTTTGTGCGGGCCTCATTCTCGCTTCGAGTGCACCCGTCTCCTCGAGGCGTTCCATCGCCTGATTCGTCTCGATCGCCTCATCCCCCTGGTCCGTCTCAGTGTCGTGCTTCGGATCATGATCCTCCGGATGCGATTCGGTGCTGTCCGGTCGCCGTGCGTGTCCGTACGGTCGTTGGCAACGCTCCCCGTTCGCTGCCGCCGAAAGCGCGAGCATCGACCGGTGTATCCGCTCTCGCCTGCGAGCCGGATTCGAATCGATCGCTGGCCGCATCTTTTTCCCATCGAATTGTAAATGTAGCGGCCAATTGTCCGGGAAGACACGTTTTCAGATTCTGGGCGTCTGATCGAGACCCGTCCGGCGATACCCGTCCCTCGCTTTCGGTTTCAGAACTCGTTTACCGTCGCCCCCCGCTTCGATCGCCTACGTCACGGAACGAACCGTCACGTCCGCCGCGTCTTCCCCGCCGATGAGCGCATCCTCGAACCGCGCTCGGATGACGCCGGAATCGATCTGGCCGTCTGCGGCCGCGATCGTCCCGACCGAGTCGGGATCGAACGCCACGCCGAGTTCGTCGTAGACCGCGGCGAGGACGGCTGCGAGTTCACCGCGATTGTCCACAAGGACGATGCCGGCGGTGACCGCCGCGTCCTGCCGGACCCGTTGGGCGAGCCCGACGAGCTTTTGCAGTGAGCCGTCTGCCGTCCGCATCGAAACTGAGTGCGAGCCGGGACAGAACGCGTTCGGCGGTTCACCGCGGACGGATTCGCAGTTCAGTTCCGAAAGCGCGCGCTCGACGGCCGCGGTGAGCCGTTCGTAGCGCTCGTCGGTCCCCTGCCGGAAGTCCGCAACGGGGTCGGCGCGAGCGAACGCCAGCGTCGCCTCGCCGTCGTAGGCGACCGCCCGGCCCCCGACGTCCCGCTCGACCGATGGAAAGCCGCGTTCGTCCGCGAGTTCGCGAGCGCGGTCGTATCCCTCCAGCCGGCGATCCCGGCGGCCGAAGGCGACCTGCCGGTGGGGCGTCCAGACGCGAACGGCAGGCTCGCCGTCGGCCGCGATCTCGAGCAGGCGTGTGGTCACCCGCCGATCCGCGTCGATCGTCTCGGCACGACCGCGGAGCACTCGCATACACGGCTCGTTCGTGTCGACGCACCTAAACAGTCCCGCTGCACAGACGAACGTGACCAGGTGAACTCGGCCGATGGCCGCCACAACTTCCGTTACACTCCCCGAGTCGGTACTCGCCCAGTACGCCCGCTTCTCGCTCTATAACTCGCCGTATCCCGCACACGACGCCGGCTGTGCGATCGACCTTTACCCCGAGCCACCCCGCGACGGCCGGACGACCATCGCGCCGAGCCCCGTCTCCGGGACCGTCCGCGAGACGCGAACCGTCCGCGCGCCGCAGCAACCCTACGCCGTCGAGCACGACCACCTCGTTCTGATCGACTGCGACGGCCCCGCCGACTGCGCCGGCCTGACCGCTCGGCTCCTCCACGTCGACCCGACGGTCGCGGCCGGCGACCGCGTCGACCGCGGCGACTCGCTCGGCGAACTCGTCCGTGCCGGGTTCTTCGCCCCGTGGGTCGACAACCACCTCCACGTCGGCTTTCGCGACCCCGAACAGAACCTCTATCGCGCATCCGGGTCGCTGCCGCTCGAACTCGGCGTCGATCCGAAACCGCTCGACTGGGACGGCACGGGGACGGTCGTCGCAACCGGCGACACCTACGCTATCCTCGATGCCCCGGCACACCCGAATCCGGGTTCGGGTGCCGAGTTCGTCGGCGTCCGCGCCGACACCGGTGGGCCGACCAGCGTGAGCCGGTCCTCGTCGGAGCGCCACTCCGGCCGCGGCGTTCTCGACGGTGGCCTGCCGCACTACGACGGCGGCGGACTCCTCGCGAGTTCAGGATCAGTATCAAGATCTGGACCAGGATCAGGATCGGGTGCAGAGACAGGTGCAAGTGCAGGTGCCGGTTCGGCCGCCGCTGAACTCGTCTCGCTAAACGGGGACCGACTCGGCGTCCGCTCTGCTGACGATGGACGCTCAATCACGTGGGACGACGTGGCCGTCACGGCGAACGGGGAGTCGATAACGGGGCTGTCGCTGTTCTGTGCGCGCGATTCGGACTTCGGTGTGAAACTCATCTGCCCGGACCGATCGTTCGAGACTGGCGACGCAGTGCAGGTTCGCGTTCGACCGGAACGATAAGCGACGCGATCGCTCGTTTCCCGCGGAAGCGGTTCGCCGCCGAGCGATCGAAATATTCGCCACGAGAGAAACACCAAAGCGCAGTCATCAAGACAGTTGGTGACAGAGCACAGGGCATGACCGACGACACCGCAGGCGCGACGGGCGACTACGACGCTATCGCACAGTTCCTCCAGCAGTACATTGACGACCACCAGGACTTCCTCTCGTGGATCGGCACAACCGTCGACAGCGTCGGTCCGGGCTCGATGACCATCTCAATTCCCTACGACCAAAAACTGACGAACGTCCGCCCGGCACCCGCGACCGATTCCGACCAGCGCCCGGACATCCACGGCGGCATCGCTGCCACGCTCATCGATACCGCCGGCGGTCTCGCGCTCCGAACTGAACTCGAACAGCCCGTCGACGCCTCGATCGCGACGATCAATCTCAACGTGAACTACCTGCGGCCGGCGACCGGCGATCTGACGGCGACGGCAAACGTGGTTCGCGTCGGCGGGACGGTCGGCGTCAGCGAAGTGACCGTCGAGAGTACAACGCCGGATGGCGAAACCAGAGAGGTTGCGACGGGCCAGGGCTCCTATCGCGTGTTCCGTCAGGGATCGGACTGAGTGTGCCGATTTCGCTCATCGACTGTTTCTCGTGAGTGTCTCCTGACTCGACCGTAGAGATAACAGCCGAGTGTGGCTCGTTGTGGCTCCTGGTTACGTTAGGCTATCATCCACAGCCGAAGCCCCAGATAGCACATAATGAGCCCGAACGTGCCGGCGTAGAGGAGTTCACCGCTCGTCGCCGAGGCCACCAGCGCGACTGCGTTGAGGAGTATCCCGAGGGCGTACATCGACTGCAGGCGACGCGAGTTCAGTTCCATGCGGAGGGATTCGGACGCAGGGATAAAACGCTCGTTGCTCCGGCGCTGTCTCGCTGGATCAACGAGCGGATGCCCACTGCGTTAGGCCGCGTCGAACGCTACGTCGTCCCGGCTCAGTACCTCGCCGAACAGCCAGTCGGCGTGTTCGAGGGCGTACTCGTGGTGGTCGTCTTCGATCGCGCCAATGCAGTCTTCGATCATGAGCGGGCGGAAGTCGCGCAGGCCGGCGCTGCCGCCGGTATGGAGCACGCAGACGTTCGCGAGCGTGCCGCAGATGACCAGATCGTCGATGCCGCGGGCGTTTAGCCAGCCCTCGAGTTCGGTGTTGTAGAAGGCGTCGTAGGTGTGTTTTTCGACGACGTGGTCGTCGGGACCGACGGTGAGACCGTCCACGATTTCGGCCTCCCAGGAGTCTTCGAGGACGTGCTCGCCCCACTGGGCGAACTCGTCGTAGTAGTGGGCGTCCTCGAACTGTTCGGGCGGGTGCACGTCCCGGGTGTAGACGACCCGCGCGCCGGCGTCGCGAGCGCGGGCGACGAGTTCGGCGATGGGGTCGATGACGGCTTCGCTACCGGGAGCGTACAGCGTGCCGTCGGGATGACAGAACCCGTTTTGCATGTCGACGACGACGACCGCCGTGCGCGTCGGATCGAGGTCGAGGGTCATGGGTGTCCCTACGAACGCGCTCGCAAAAACGTTCGCGGCGGTTGTCCGTGATCGACGCCGGCTGAGTGTGGTCTTCCGATGAAACGGGTCGGCCACCGACCGTCGTCCTTTTGCCGGTTGCTTTCGTACGACTGACTATCCTATCCCGATGAACTCGACGCGCACACGGCTTCTGGGCGGTCTGGCTGTTTTCGCACTTCTCGTCCTCGTGGTCGCCGGTGCCGGTGGCTTCCTGCCGTTCGCCGTCGGCCCCCCGTCCGACTCGGATGAGAACGGGCAACCGAACTCCCCGGCGACGGACGACCGACCGGCCGATCCATCGACCAACGACACGATCGGCTACGTCGACGGCTACTGGTACGACGACGAACTCCCCGTCGACACCCGCGACAACCAGACGCTCGCCGAGGGTGAACTCGACGCCGTCATCTCGCGGTCGATGGCTCGCGTCGAGGTCATTCGAAACCTGACCTTCGAGGAGGACGTCTCGGTCGACGTCGTCTCCCGCGAGGAATACCAGGACGAACAGACCGAAAACGGCAGCGTCTTCACGAACGCCACCGGTGCCGTGCGACTGCAGCAGAACGTCAACTACGAGGCGCTGTTCATGGTGGATCGGAACACCGATGCTGCGGACGCCGCCGAATCGCTCTACGGCGGGTCCGTCAACGGCTACTACGACCCCGAAACCGAACAGATCGTCATCGTCTCCGAGAGTTCGGGAACGCCGACGCCCAACGAACCCGTGCTCGGTCACGAACTCGTCCACGCGCTGCAGGACCAGCAGTTCGGACTGAGCGGCTACGAGCGCGAGACCATCGATCAGGACAACGCCGTGAACGGACTCATCGAGGGCGACGCCTCCTGGGTCGACGCCGAGTACGAACGCCGCTGCGGCGAGGCGTGGGCCTGTCTCCAACCCGAACGCGGTACGCCCGGCCAATCCGATCTCAACTGGGGGCTCTACCTGACGATCTATCAGCCCTACGACGACGGCCCCGACTACGTCGAGTTCTTGCTGGAGCAAGCTACGGACGAGACGGCGTGGGATGCGGGCGAGTACGACTGGGAGGCCGTCAACGCGGCCTACGACGACCCACCGGCGAGTTCGGCGGAGACGATTCGACCGGGCGAGGAACGCGACCCCGCCTCCGTCGAGGTCGCGGACCGATCGTCCGAGGGGTGGCAGCAACTCGAAGTCGACGGCGCAGTCGCCAACGAGACCGTCGGCGAAGCCGGCATGGTTTCGATGTTCACCGCCGACGCGTTCGAGTGGGGCCGCCAGCCCGTGATCGAGCAGTCCGAGTTCCTCGAGTCAAGCATGGGCTATGACTTCGACCAGCCCGAGACCGACGGGTGGGCCGGCGACGAACTCGTGACGTACGTGACCGACGACGCCGCCGATGCCGCCGCCGGCGGTTCGAACGAGACGGTCGACGACGCGGTCACCGAAACGGGATACGTCTGGCGGACCGAGTGGACGACGACCGACGACGCCGAGGCGTTCGCCGGTGCCTACCTCGAACTGCTTGCCAACCACAATGCCGAACCGGTCGACGACCGCCAGAACACCTACGAGATCGAATCGGACTACCCGGGAGCGTACTATCTTGACGTGAGCGGCGAGACGGTGTCGATCGTGCGCGCGCCGTCGGTCGCTGAACTCGACGCCGTCGAGGACGGGGCCGCACCCGCTGGCGATGATACGATCACAGCTAGCGCCGGTGGTACCGGGGATGACGGCTCTACCGCTTCGGACGACTCGGAGGACGACCAGTCGCTCATCGGCGCGCTGATCCCGGATAGCGGAGTCGGTATCGGAGCTGTCGCTCTCGGGTCGGTTCTCATCCTCGCGACTGGCGGCTGGATCGTTCTGCGTCGAACCCACGCCGTCTCCGCTACCGTGTCCTCGCTCCTGCTTTCGCTTCCGTCCGGGCTCTCGCTTCCGATCGAGCCGTCGATTCAGCGTCCCGCCTCGCCGCCGTGAGCGCCGGAGACGGGTAGCTTTTTTGCTCCCCGGAGGAAATCGACGCTATGTCAAACCCGTTCGGAACCATTCCCCCTGCTGCGATTCTCGAGGGGACCGCGACGGACGCCTACTTCGAGCGTACCCACACGACTCTCGAGCACGCGGGCAAGAACCCGCACGTCGTCGCCGAAGTGACCGCAGACCAGTTCCCGACCGGCGAGTTCGACGTCTTTACCGGCATCAAAGATGTTGCGACGCTTTTCGAGGGTTGTGCCGTCGACGTCGACGCTCTTCTTGACGGGCAACTGTTCGACGGCGGTCCCGTTCTCCGCATCGAGGGTCCGTACCGTGAGTTCGCCGAACTCGAAACCTCGCTGCTCGGCTTTCTGTCGCAACCGAGCGGATTCGCGACGGCCGCACTCAAGGCGCGACTGGCCGCGCCGGAGTCGTCCGTCCTCTCGTTCGGCGCTCGCCACGTCCATCCCTCGATCGCATCGACGGTCGAACGCGCGGCGCTGCTCGCCGGGCTCGACGGGTTCTCACACGTCGCGGCGGGAGACATCCTCGATCGTGAGGCAAGCGGCACGATGCCCCACGCGCTCATGTTCTGCTTCGGCGAGGGCAACCAGGCGGCGGCCTGGGAGGCCTTCGACGAAGCCGTCCCCGAGGACGTGCCCCGAATCGCGCTGGTCGATACGTTCTGGGACGAAACGAGCGAGAGCCTGTTGGCCGCCGAGACGCTCGGCGAGGACTTAGACGGCGTGCGCATCGACACCACGAGTTCGCGTCGCGGCGACTTTCGCCACATCGTCCGCGAGGTGCGCTGGGAACTCGACGCCCGCGGCTACGAGGACGTCGACATCTTCTGTAGCGGCGGGATCGGCCCGAACTCGATCCGCGAACTGCGAGACGTTGCGGACGGCTTCGGCGTCGGGAGTCACATCACGGAGGCAGCGTCGCTGGACTTCAGTCTCGACATCGTCGAGATAGAGGGCGAACCGATCTCCAAGCGGGGCAAGCTCTCGGGCGTGAAAGAAGTCTACCGGACCGCCGACGGCGGTCATCACGTCGCCCTCGCCGACGGCGACGCGCCGGACGACGCCGACCCGCTGCTCGAACCGCTCGTCCGCGACGGTGAACTCGTTCGCGAGTTCGACCTCGACGAGGCGAGCGAGCGCTGTCTGGCGGACGCGGACGCGGTCGGATTCGAAGAATCGGAAGCGTAATCACGCGCTCTCGGAAATCGGTTAGTATAATGACGGAACAGTCTTCCCCGCCGCACATCGAAATCACGAACAAACTCTTCTTCAAACTCGCCATCATCGGTTTCGGTGCCGCCTTCTTTAACGGATTCGCCTTGCTTCTTGCCGGGCAGATCGGCCCGTTCGGGCCGCTCGCTTTTATTTTCCTCTTGCTCGTGAATACCCCCGTTCTCTGGCTCGTGTTACACGCGTTCTTCGCGGCGATCGACGAACTGCTCAAGGCGAACCGTCACTCTCCGGCACGATCATCCGCGGAGCACGGCGAGTAGCCCGCGAAGCGTCCTCGGCGGGACGGTTTCGATCGAACTCGACGCCGATTTCACAACTGAACTCGCAGCGGCCGCGCTTATCGTCTCGACGGCTTCGGTAAACTGAACTCTCGTCGGTGCCATTGCACGACGGACTGCCGTGGCCGTTCGAGACCGTCGATATGATCGTCGGTACAGCAGTGGCAATCTCCGCACGAGAAGCGTTCGCGACGCGTCGCTGTTCGGATGCGAGTTCTTCCACGAAGACGACGCCTGCTCAGAGTTCTTCGATGCTGCCGTCGGCCTCGCGCTCGCGGAAGACCTGGCCCTCGAAGAGGGTGACGACCACGTCGTCGTCCTGCCAGGAGTTGGGGGCGAGCTTGGCCTTTCGACAGGTCCGGTCGAGATATTCGCGCGCGCTCCAGCCGTGTTCGACCGGCACCGTCGGGTAGAGCCAGCCGCCTTCGCCGCCGTCAATGGCGACTCCGTGCGTGCCGAGTTCGAGATCGGCGAGCGGATCGTCGGTGAGGATGACGTTTCTCACCACACAGACCGAGACAGTGAGATTCGGCAGCTCCGAGGGGCTAATCTCGGAGCCGCACGAATCTTCGCTGGCTGCTTCGATGGCCGCGTCGACGATGACGTGGCCGAGCTGTTCACCCGAACGGTAGCCACCGGCACAGCCACGCAGGCTTCCGCGGCCTCGCGTGGATTCGAGTCGAACGAACGCACCAGTTCGCTCGTAGAAGCTTTCTCGCATACTGCCCGGTTGTTCTCGTTGCCCGTGTTCGACGTAGGATTCGACGGATTCACGCGCGAGTTCAACTGCACGTGCACCGTCTTCGTAGGAGAGGTTGACGCCCTGTCCCTGGGACATACAGATGTACATGGGGATAGGCGTCCTAAAACGCTTCCATTCCGTTTCGAGAGTCAGACCAGGGCTGTGACCCGCGAGAACGGCGTCGTATCGGCGGGAATCGAGACGATGCCAACCGAGGGACTTATTCACCAGCGGGACCTACAATCGGTGGAGAGAGAGCCTGGCTGCCGCGGCGGGTGAGTCGGTAACGACGCACCCGTTGACTGCGGGCACCGATCGGTGACCCGCGATGAACGTGACTCCTCCTGCCAGGAGGGGTCACGCCCGCGAGGAAAGTCCCCCCACCTGTTCGGGCAGGTGACTGGACGCAAGTCCAGAGCGGGAGACCGCTGGCTCTGGAACAGAAACGACACGTCTCGGTCCGACCGATGATGCGTGCGACCCCGACCGCGAGGAAGGGCAGTTGACCCGCAGAGGGTGTGCAGTCTGGCCGTGGTTCGAACCCACGGGTCGCGACGGTTCGTGGTGTCCCATCGGGAGATCACACGGGCGGGCGGCTCGTGCCGTCAACCGCAAACGACGCGATCGGCTGCGCTCAGACGACCGAGGACCGATGGAACGGCGAATCCTCACCGGTGCAAGTCCGTGCCGTGGTAGCCCGAACAACGCGGCCACGCCGCAACGGCACGGATGCTCAGCCGAATGCCGGGACGAACAGAAGGGGGCTTACTCCTCTCACCGCTTTTCGCTGCACAGCACCGCCTGTCTTCAGCGATAGTCTACAGCAACCATCGCAACGACGATATCACTCCTCTCACGCGGCAGATCCCAGATTTGAAGCCCACGGTTCGCAGTTTCGCGTTTCGTGTTTCGTAGTTCTCGGTTCTGACAGTATCCGTCTCACTCCGCCTGCTGGGTCGCTTTCACTGTCAACTCCTGCCCGTGACGAGCAATGGTCACGGTAAACCCCTCGTATCCGAACGAAACCCGTGTCTCCGGATCGGCTACGTCGCTCTGTGAACCAAAGAGAGCATCGAGCGCGTCAGGGTCGATCACTTCGTAGAGCGGCACGAGTTCGGTCGGGTCACAGTCGGCAGCCGTCGAGACCGTCTCGACGGCGGCAAGCGATGCGGGCTGTGAGATCTCGAACTCGCGGTGAACGGTAGTCGACGATGCGGTACGTGCATTTTTCTGCTGTCCCAGTTCCGAGTCCATCCCACTTCTTGGAAGAAGGGCCACACCATCTTATAAAAGTCTGTCTAAACCGCGTCCAGTTTCCCTCCGTTTGCCAATTTCCATTGGAAATTTTCTAAACTAATAGCATATTTCTTCACTTCAATGGAAACCTGAACTCGGCGTCTCAGTTCGAAAACTGCCTCAACGGGATCGAGTGGACGATGAAAACCGGATATTTCGGATCACACAGAACCGTGCGTCCTGGCGTGGTGGATTCTCAGACGGTCTCTGTATCGATTTCCCGGCGTACCCGCAGGACGGGTCCGGATGCGTCAGCACTGACTGACAGCAGTCCATATCGGAGCCGTCCCGATCACTCGCGTCGTTCGTTCTCCGGATTCGAACGCGGCTACTGACCGCCGCGTACTGCTTCTGCGTATCGATTTCGCCACGTACTGCCCGCTACCGGTATTGCACTAAAGAGAAGCGTCCTGACGGAGATTTGAACTCCGGTCCCTGGCTCCGCAAGCCAAGAGGATAGTCCACTACCCTATCAGGACTCATCTCTTCGTAACCCGGTGACCATTAAAGCCCTTTCGAAAGTGACCGGAAAACGGGCCTGGTTCGGCCGATTATGCCTGATTTACTCACCCACGATTTAGGGTCGCTGGTGGCTTCGAGTTCACGTTATAGACTGCACTCAGTACCACCTGGGACGGCTGAGAGACCGGACCGCGAGTTCAAGTACGGAGGCGAGCCCAGAAACGGGTACAGATGGAGACCGTCACAGTTCGGGGGTATCGATATCGATTCCGGTTCACGACCGGGGAGTCAGGTTATCGAGCGCGCACACGACGAATGGACAACGCTTATGCGCGGGCTACTCATGCACGAGCATAGAATGAGCGACATCGAGGGCGTCTATGAAGACCTCGAGGCCGACATCTCTCTGGAGGAGTTTCGCGAGGCCGTCGAGGACAAAGTCGAGCAGATGGGGGGACTCGCGGACGAGGAGACGGCGGCGATGCTGATCGCTCACGAGGTCGGCGAGAGCGAGGTCGGGGGCATCGCCGATATCGAGCCTGGCATGGAAGAAGCGAAGTTCGTCGCCAAAGTGCTCTCGGTCGGCGAGCGCCGCACCTTCGAACGCGACGGCGAGGACGAGGACGGCCAGGTCGTCAACGTCGAAGTCGCCGACGAGACCGGTTCCGTCCGCGCGGCCTTCTGGGACGAGCACGCCGACGCCGCTATCGACGAACTCGAAGAAGGCCAGGTCCTGCGGATCAAGGGTCGCCCGAAGGACGGCTTCAGCGGCGTCGAAGTCAGCGTCGACGAGGTCGAACCGGATCCCGACACCGAAATCGACGTACAGATTTCGGATACCTACACCGTCGAGAACCTCTCGCTCGGTCTTTCGAACGTCAATCTCGTCGGACTCGTCCTCGACACCGACACCGTTCGCACGTTCGACCGCGACGACGGCTCCGAGGGGAAGGTCTCGAATCTCGTCCTCGGCGACTCGACCGGCCGCGTCCGCGTCACGCTCTGGGACGACCAGGCGGACCTCGCGACCGAACTCGAGGCCGACGAGACCGTCGAGGTTGTCGACGGCTACGTTCGCGAGCGCGACGGCTCGCTCGAACTCCACGTCGGCAACCGGGGGGCAGTCGAGACGGTCGACGCCGATATCGAGTACGTCCCGGAAAGCACGCCGATCGAGAACCTCGAGATCGGCCAGACGGTCGACCTCGCTGGCGTCGTTCGATCGACGGACCCGAAGCGGACGTTCGACCGCGACGACGGCTCCGAGGGCCAGGTCAAGAACGTCCGCGTCCAGGATGCCACCGGCGACATTCGCGTCGCACTCTGGGGTGAGAAGGCGGATCTCGATATCGGCCCCGGCGACGAGGTCGCACTCGGCGATGTCGAGATTCAAGACGGCTGGCAGGACGATCTCGAGGCCTCCGCCGGCTGGCAGTCGACGATCACGATCCTCGAATCGGAGTCCGACAGCGCCGGCGGTGCGAGCGCAGCCGGCGACGAGAGTTCGACGAGCGACGAAAACGCGGGACTCTCTGCGTTCGCGGGTGACGCGGCTGCCGACGACGCCGGGGCGACCGGTGATGAATCCGCAGCCGACTCCGCTGAAGAAGAGAACGGCCGCGCGACCGCGGACGAGGCCGGAGCCACCGACGCCGGCGAGCCGTCGGACGGCGATGAACTCGAGTTCACCGGCGTCGTGGTGCAGGCCGGCAGCCCGGTCGTGCTCGACGACGGCGAGACGACGATGAGCGTCGAGACCGAGGCCGATGTCGGCCTCGGCGAGGAGGTCACCGCGCGGGGCGTCGTTCGAGAGGGGCGACTCGATGCAAACGACGTGTTCTAGGCAGTCCTCGCCTCGCGATCGGCGAGGAAAAGCGTTAAGGGAGTTAGCTTCGCCTAGCATGATATGAACGTCGAACTCCCGTTCGCGCCGGTGGATACGATTATCCGGCGGAACGCGGGTGATCTTCGGGTGAGCGCCGACGCGTCGGCCGAACTCGCAGCCCGGATTCAGGACCGCGGGAGCGACCTCGCGATCGACGCTGCCGACCGCGCCACCGCGGACGGACGGAAGACGCTGATGGCGTCGGATTTCGAGGTCGAAACCGTCGTCGAAAAGGACGAACTCGAGTTGCCGGTCGCGCCGGTCGACCGGATCGCGAGACTGGAGATCGACGACCGCTACCGGGTCTCGATGGACGCTCGCGTCGCGCTGGCGGACATTCTCGAGGATTACGCGGATAACGTCGCAGGAGCATCGGCCATCCTCGCCCGCCACGCGGATCGGCGAACGATTATCGACGACGACATCGAGACGTACTTCTCGCTGTTCGAGTGAGTGTGAGATGCAATTTGGCTACAGCGAGGTCTGCCTCGCACACGATCCCGGTTCGCGCCACCCGGAGTCTTCGGACCGGCTACGGGCGATCAGAGAGCGACTGAAGAAAAAACACGGCGTCGCGTACGTCGAGGGCGATCCCTGTTCGCTCGACGAGATCGCGGCCGTTCACGACCGCGCGTACGTCGAATCGGTCGAGTCGTTCTGCGCCGACGGCGGCGGGAACTGGGACCCCGATACGACCGCCGTCGAGGATACCTGGGATGCAATTCGGTACAGCGCCGGCCAGGCCTGTTGGGCCGTGGACGCTGCGCTATCGGGCGAAACGGGTCGTCAAACGCCATTTTCGATCGGTCGGCCGCCGGGCCACCACGCCGTCGAGGACGACGCGATGGGCTTTTGCTTCGTGAACAACGTCGCCGTCGCCGCCCAGCACGCCCTCGATCACGACGACTACGACGTCGACCGAGTCGCGATCGTCGACTGGGACGTCCACCACGGCAACGGCACGCAGGACATCTTCTACGACCGCGACGACGTGTTCTTCGTCTCGATCCACGAACAGGGGCTGTATCCCGGTACCGGGGATATCGACGAAACCGGTACCGGCGACGCCACCGGGACGACGATGAACATCCCGATGCCCGCCGGAACGGACGACGCCGGCTACCTCGCGGCGGTCGACGGCCCGATCGCGGCCGCACTCGAGTCGTTCGATCCCGACCTCTTGCTCGTCAGCGCCGGGTTCGACGCCCACCGTCACGACCCCATCTCGCGCATCCGCCTCTCGACTGAAGCCTACGCCTTGCTGGCCGACCGCCTCCGAACGCTCGCCGACGACACCGACGCGTCCCTCGCGTTCGTCCTCGAAGGCGGCTACGGGTTGGACGTCCTCGCGGACAGCGTCTCGATCGTCCACGAGACGTTCGACGGCCGCGACCCGATCCAACCCGACGATGACGAACTCGACGAGCAGGTCGTCTCGGTGCTCGAAGACGTTCTCGCGGCCCACGACGTAGCTATCGACCTGTAAGTCGTCGCGTTTCGTCGCCGCCGCACCAGCAACCAGTCGCGTCCTCAGGGCTCCGGCTCGAAATACGCCCGCAGTTCGCGTCCGAACTCGCCGAGTAACACCGTCACCTCGTCACCGACCAGCACCTCGTACCCCGATTCGAGTTCAGTCTCGACGTGTGCGCCGAGTCCCACGTCGAACAGTCGCTCGCTCTCGAGGAACGCCCGCGCGCTCGTGAACTCGCGCTCGCGCTCGGTGACGTACCGGTCGCCGTCGATGAACGGTCCGTACGCAGTCGGATCGTCTGCGTAGGTCTCGTAGAATCCTTCGGCGTGGGCCCGCACGTGGACCGGCGGGCCGTCGTGGCGCTCGACCGCCGGCCGCTCCGCGACCTCGAGTTCGCCGAACACCACGGCGGTCTCATCCGCGAACGTCGTCGTCCGGAAGACGTCGAACCCACGGTCGTCGAGCCCCTGGGTGATGCCGTCGCGGGACTTCCGGAGCTGCGGGTAGAGCTGATCTGCGACCAGGTTCGGCGCGTCGAACCGAACGGCGATCGGCGTCGTTTGCCGCGCCGTCAGGTGCTCGCAGAGTTCGGTTTCGGTCAGCGGGTCGGGGTCGTCGGTCTCGAAGAACGCGAGGGCCGGCGCGTCGATGAACTCGCGGGCGTAGTGCTGGAGGCGGGCGACGTTCTCGGGGGAACAGACGGCGGCGACGTTTCGCTCGGGGTCCGTGGGATCGATGACGACGAGGGGGTCGGCGAACGTTTCCCGGCCGTGATCCTCGGGGTCGAGTTCGACCGGCGGCTGCCAGTCGGCGGCAGCCGCAAGGAGCGGTCGGAAGCCGCCGTACTCCCAGACGAGCAGTTCCGTCAGGTAGCCGCTGAAGCCGCGGGTTCGGAGGTCGCTGCCGTAGGCTCCGATCCCCTTCAGGAACTGTTTTGCGACGCGCACGTCGGCTGCAAGGGCGTCGTCGAGTCGCCGCTCCAGATACTGCGTGTGGAAGGGGGTCCGATCGACGGCCGAGCGGATTTCGGTCGCGGATTCGAGGCGAAAACACGGGACCACGTCGATATCGAACTCGTCGACGGTGCCCGTGACGTAGGGGTGCTCGGCATACTCCTCGTGACCCTCGGGGAGGGTGGCGTGACCGACGTCGAGGCCGTACTCCTCGAGCGTCTCCCGGTCGAGTTCGGGCGGAAAGCGGACGAAGATATCGATGTCGCGGTCGCCGCTGATCCAGGTGTCCCTGGCCGTCGAGCCGACCCGTATCACGTCGGCGTCGGGGCAGCGGTCGGTCGCCGCGTCGGCGGCGCGGGTGGCGAGGCGGTTCGCGACTTCTTGTAGCCGTTCGCGCTCCGCCTCGTCGGGGTCGATGCGATCTCGGACGGTGGCGACGACGCGACTGAACTCGTCCCGTTTGCTGGTTTCGTCGTGCCTGTCGGTTCCAGTGTCGCGTTCGTCGGAGGCTGCGTCTGAGCCTGAACCTGCGTCTGGATCTGAGTTGGGCCCCGAATCCATTTTGGATTCGTCGACTGCATCGTCGTCGCTCATTTGCGCGCAACTACTCGTGCGGTGCGTGAAAGGGTGTCGAACCGCCGGAAGCGAAAACGAAAGCCCTATCAAAAGAACCCGCCAATCACGAGTTGAGCCGAAGTAGCTCAGATGGTAGAGCACCTCGCTGTTAACGAGGTTGTCCCAGGTTCGAGTCCTGGCTTCGGCGTTCGAATTTTTCGAGCTACTTGGAACGCATAACGGGCTATTTGTGCCGTTTTCACCGTTACTCGCGAGTTTTGGCGGGATAGATTGCCGTGGCTCCGTGAGTTGACGTTCTTCTTCCGGTTACAATCCGTCTCGGATCTCTGTCCGCCCTCATGTCAAATAATTGGTCTGGTTATCGAAACATACTTATCATATTATGTGAATATCTAGGCGCAATGTCGAATGGAAATAGCGGTACGAGGCGTAACTTCCTGAAAACAGCGGCCGTCGGATCCGCCACGGTTCCACTGGTCGGTACAGCGATCGCCAGCGAGGGAGAGACGGAGCGAAAGCGGGACGTCTCCGGGTATTCCCTTTCGGCGAGCGGGTCGGGAGATACGACGGGTGATACTATCTCGAAGGAAGAACGAGAACGGATCCGAACTCTTATGACGGAGATCGGGGACGGAGATTCCACGCAGACTCTGCAACGCTCTCGGAAGACGTCCGACGAAGCGTCCTCGATGGAGTCGGAGACGGTCGATATCCTCCAGGAAGATCCGACGGATGCTCCCGGAAATCAGGTCTGGAGCGAATCGACGAGCGTCTCGGATACGACCGTCACGGGCGCGTCGCTGGTCGATGCGGACTACTACATGACCTGTTACAAACCGGCCATCTATGACGAGGATGGCAACCGCTATCTCATGTGGTACGCCTGGGGCGGGCTCCGACCGCAGGACCGCGCTGCCTGGACCGGCAACCTGGAAAACGCGCGAGTCGAGATCGAACTCACGTCGGATAACGGTGACATGGTCCGGTACAAACCCGGCGGTGACCGAGACCGACACGGCTACGAAATGGACATGTCGATGGAAGTCTCCGGGGAACCCGGCGGTGTCGGCGGTTCAGCCACGCTCTCGGGTTCGTTCACGATCGGGGGCGGGACCGTCCGTCCTCACCGGTCGAAGATGGATATGGGTGCGGACACGTTCTGTCCCGCGTTCGAAGGGCAGACCGAGGCCACGTGTGAACTGCTAGGCATGTGTGTGGGCAAGATGGACCCATCAGGTGGAACCGTAACGTGGGATTGGGAGGTTTCCGTCGATGGAGACAGATACAATAAGTGTCCCGTCGTGTGCTAAATTATCGATGAACACCACGGTCCCGAGACGGAAGATCCTGCAAGCCGCTCCGATAGCCTCAATCGCCGGATTGAGCGGCTGTCTTGGATCAACGATCGGGTCGACGAGCGACGATAGCGAACCGAGCTGTACGATGTTCGATCAGGACGGCGAGAAAAACCCCCCACTACGGAACACGAAGATAGTGCCATGGGACGGAGAGAACGCAACACTCCGGGTGACGCTTGTTGCCGAAGAGTTAGAAGAAACGGGTGCGAAGTGGATCAACGTGTACGAGCCGAAAATGGACGCATCGAATCCCGAGTATGCGATCCCGCTTAGCGTGGGCGAAACCGGACCGACGAACCCCAGTGAAGACGGCGCGGTCGTGTACAAAGAGCAGGCGATCGGTACCATGCCAGTCGGCGGCCGGTTCCGGGTCGAAGTCACGGACGGTGACGCTGTCCTCGCATGGCAAGCGTTCAGCTACGACTGCTCCGGTGAGTCGGAACAGGACTGACAGTTCGGGACAGACCTCCTAGCCGCTGCGAGGCGAGTTCCGATAGTAACTGAGGATATCTCTTCCCACTGTGCTTTCGAAGCGGATTCTACTGCTCGGATAGCTCGGTCCGGTCGCGCTACCGACACCGGTCTGGCTTGCCGTTCGGAAGACAGCAATTATCGCACTCCGGCGAGACAGATGGACACGACTATGCCACCCAGTGAACGCCACGATGATACCGCCGAGACGACAGCTCGCCGTCAGACCGACGACCACGGGCACGATACTATTGACCCGCTATATGCCGCGATCGTGACGGTCTCGAGTTCACGCGCCGAGGCGGCGGCCGATGACTCGAACGCTGCGCCGGACGATCCGGGCGGCGACACCATACAGGAGTGTTTCGAGAACGCGGGCCACGAGGTGCGAGAACGGCTGCTGGTCCGGGACGATTACGCCGCGATCCGAACGGCGGTTCGCGGGCTTGTCGCGCGCGACGATATCGACGTCGTGCTCACCACCGGCGGGACGGGCGTCACCGCGGACGACGTCTCGCCGGAGGCGACGGCATCGCTGTTCGAGCGCGAGTTGCCCGGCTTTGGCGAACTCTTCCGGTCGCTCTCGTGGGACGAGGTCGGCACGCGGGCGATGGCATCGCGCGCGACGGCGGGGATCGCGGTCGATACGCCGGTGTTTTGCTTGCCCGGGAGCCAAAGCGCCTGCCGGACCGCCTGCGAGGACTTGATCGTTCCCGAAGCGCCCCACCTCGCGGGACTTGCCACGCGACACCGCGTGGAGTGAGTACCCGCGAGACGAATCCGATCGCTGTTCACTTTCACTCCGGTGGCGGCACTTTAAATACTATCGGGCGCGAATGGACGTATGCCTCCCAGTGAAACCAAGGAGGAGGCGTGACACAATGAGCGACGTACGACAGCACGCGGACGACATCCACGACCAGTTTTCGGACCACCTCGACGTGAGCGTCGAGGACGTTGAGGAGCGCCTGGCCACGCTCGTCGACGAGTACAAAGTGCCGATGGACGAGGCGCGCCGGAGCGTCACCAACCACTACTTAGAGGAGGCCGGCCTCGAGCGCGATGACCTCTCGAGCGGTTCCAGCGAGGCGGTGAACGTCGAAGACGTCGAGGAACCCGAGGAGTGGGTCGACCTCACGGCGAAAGTCATCGAACTCTGGGACCCACGGAGCGACTCCGTCGCCCAGGTCGGCCTGCTCGGCGACCCGACGGGAACGATCAAGTTCACCAAGTGGGCCAAATCCGACCTGCCGGCACTCGAGGAGGGCGGCGTCTACTCCCTCCAGAACGTCGTCACCGACGAGTACCAGGGCCGGTACTCGGTCAAACTCAACAGTACGACGATCATCGAAGAACGCGACGAGGACATCGAGGTCGGCGACGACACGAGCGAGATCGAGGGCGCACTCGTCGACATGCAAAACGGGAGCGGCCTCATCAAGCGCTGCCCCGAGGACGACTGCACCCGAGTCCTTCAGAACGGCCGCTGTAACGAACACGGCGAGGTCGAAGGCGAGTTCGATCTCCGAATCAAAGCCGTCGTCGACGACGGCCTCGACGCCCACGAAGTCATCTTCGACAAGGACGCCACGGAGAACCTGACCGGGCTCTCCCTCGAAGAGGCCAAGGACATGGCGATGGACGCCCTCGATACGACCGTCGTCGCCGACGAAATCGCAGCCGATATCGTCGGCACCTACTACCGCATCGAGGGTCCAACCTTCGGCCGCTACGTCCTGGCCGACGACGTGACTGAACTCGACGGGCCGGCGGATGCGGAGGAACTGCTGATCAAAGCGAGGTCGATGTAACCATGAGCCAGGCAGAACTCACCCGCGAAGTCGCCCGTCGCGTCTTCGCATCGGAATTCAACGACTCGACGTACACGTTCAAAGAATCGGACGACGAGCGCGCGCCGAACTTCGCCCTGCTGCCGACGGGCGATCGCGCGAACCGCGTCTTCGTCGTCGGAACGCTCACCGAAACCGAGGACGTCGGCGAGGACAGCGAGTACTGGCGCGGCCGGGTCGTCGACCCGACCGGGACGTTCTTCGTCTACGCCGGCCAGTACCAGCCCGAAGCGGCTTCGACGCTGCGCGAGACCGAACCACCAGCTTACGTCTCGGTTGTCGGGAAACCGCGAACCTACCAGACTGACGACGGCACAGTCAACGTCTCTCTGCGACCCGAATCGATCGCCGTCGTCGACGCCGCCACCCGCGACCGCTGGGTCGTCGAGACCGCAGAACGAACGCTCGACCGCATCGAATCCGTCGAGGCGTGGGAAGCCGAACAGGAAGCGCCCGAAAGCGGCTCGACCGCACCGACGAACGAGTACGCCCAGATGGCTCGCGATCAGTACGACTCGCCGGTCGTCAACTACCGGAACGACGTGATTCAGGCCCTCGAACAACTCGAGGAAAACGAGGCGACTGCCTGACCACGGCCCTCGGTTTTCACTCTTTTCCTGCTTGCTTCCAGCCAGCCACAACATAACACCACACACCACAATACGGCACGGCACGTACTGTCGTCTGACGAACCGTTAAGTGGACCGCCCCGTGACGTACTGACGAACACGCATGGGCAACAAGAACAAGACGATCTCGTTTCGCGTCAACGAGGATGCGTTCGAATCCCTGCAGGATATCGCCGAAGAGCGCGATATCTCGCTGTCGGCCGTCTTCCGGGACTACGTCGACCAACTCGTCGACCACGACGGCCAGGTCACGGTCGTCCCCGAGCACGAACTCGCCGTCCGGTCGGCCAGCGAAAACGGCGACGCCGGCGACGAGGCCGATCTCTCGTTCCCGCCAACCGTCGAAGTACCGAAGCGATTCATCCGCGAGCACGAACGACTTGAACTCGAGGCCGAGCACTTGCGAGAGCAGTTAGACGAGTACAAAGCCTACGTCACCGATCTGCAGGACCGACTCGACGACGAGCAAGACGAGGTGCTCTTGCTCGATGATCTCGACGACTTCGAGACAGGGGAGCAGTCAGATGACACTAGCACATATCAGTTCCGGTGAGAACAGGGCGCTGACAGCGCTCGTCTCTGCCTCTTGAACTGCAATCCGCACGGAGCACAGAGCACGGAAGCAACGTGGCCAATAGCCGGTTTTACGCCCGTATACGGACTGCGTCGGTTCGATTCCTACCGCGCCAGGTCTTGTTTTGCCTGCCGAATCTCGTCACGTTTGTCCACAGCCCCGTCGACGTTCGCGAGGTGTTCGGCAGCCTCCAGCGTTCGGACCCCGCTATCGAGAAACGAGAGCACGTCTCCAGGATAGGCATAGACCATGTAATCGTCTGTCATCACGTCGACGATGGCGTCGGGACCCAGACCCTGCGCGCGTAGATCGAGCAGGTACTGGATGAACTTTCGCTCCGGACACCCACAGTAGGGATTGTTGTCACACTCACAGTCGAGGAAATCCTCGGTGAACTCGAGAACTCGATCACGGGTGGCGTCGTCTAGCTTCTCGAGTCCCTCTCCCTGAAAGAGCATATCGAGTGTTGCACCCTTGAACGCCCCTTTGGGGATATTCGTCTCGAGTTGCGAACTGAGCTGGCGATGGTTCTTGACGTATATTTTGTCGGTGATGGCCACGCGTTGGCCTTCCTATGGGTGCATGGCCGAAAAGCGTCTCGGTCGCGTTCTCCAGACAGCATCGGCACACACCTGGATCGGAGGACTTGCTCCTGTCGCAGTTTCCGAGTGTTTCTCGTCTCTGTCGCTGAGCACTGTTCACTGAGTGCTGAGTTCTGAGCACTGTGAGCAGCTCTCTCGCGGTAGCTGCTACCATAATATCGAACGTGAGTCGTAACGTATTTCAGGCCAACCGGACCTACATCAGTGTGCAAGCGTGTCCGGGTTGGGGTAGTGGTTATCCTTCAGCCTTGTGGAGGCTGAGACGCGGGTTCGATTCTCGCACCCGGACTTTTTCATCGCGTCTCACTCGCAGTCGAGTTCAGCTCGCAGGCCGAGCCTGTGTGATACCGCGACTTGGGTACCTGTGACGCGGAATTTGCCACGTTGGATGTACCTTCGCCGTCTCTGACGCTACTGCACTCGAGTATTGATGCGGTCGTGCTGACACGGTCTGCGGTACCGATTTCTCGGCGCACCCGCAGGACGGGGCGCGGGTGTGCCGGAACTGACTTGCTACAGCCCCTATGAGAAGCCATAGGACACAGTAAGCAGGCCCTCTTCGTTGTGCCCTTCGACCGCTATAAATTGTTGTCACTATTAGTAATGCTTTCTGGTCATCGTTACCTTTTGATGTAATTCTGATCGGTTTCTTGGTGAAGCGTGTTGTCACCGTGGCTCAACAGGAATGAGTCGAGAGATAGCGGTGGACTCGGTGATATCCGTCCTCCTAGTTGTATTTCCATCGATTAGACTCCTGATTCCAGAGAGACTCCTCTCGAATGATTCTTTAAGTTTGATATTATTAGACAATAGATATAAACAGATGTTATTGGGAAGTTTGATATACAATATATCGTGACTGTATGCTATGGATCGATATCCAGTTCCTAACGAAGACAGTCCTGCAGGCATTCTCGATAGTCGTGCAGAAGCACTGCTGATCGATGCACTAATAGTCGCTCTCGTCTGCGGCATCCTCGGATACGGGGGCGGGACGATTATCCTCGGCAGTTCCCTGGGTGGTCTCGGCGGACTCATTCTGGGGCTCCAATTCCTCGCCCCGGTCGTTCTTTTCGTCTACCAGATCCTCTTTGAGGGCTACTATGGCCAGACGATCGGCAAGCGAGCCCGGGGAATCGTCGTCGTCAAAGATGACGGGTCTCGCTGTACGTGGGTCGCGGCAACCCTCCGAAACCTGCTGCGGGTCGTGGATATCCTTCCGCTCTTCTATCTCATCGGTATCGGAACCGCATATCTCTCCTCGAAACACCAGCGAGTCGGAGACCACGCAGCCCGAACGATCGTCGTCTCGACCGACGAGTAACGTCTCGTCTCGAGCGGAACGGCTTTCTTCCGATAGTTCGTCGCTTGTCGACTGTTCGAACAGTAGTCTGCCAGCCGCTACTGACGCGGTGTATTATTCCGGACAGCACGTTTTGGTGGTCTATCACATACGTCTGTGCATGCAAACGGACCGACTCGACGGCCTGCTCGATGAGACCCATCGCAACGCTACCGTCGGATGGATCATCGTCGCCGTCCTCTGCATACTCGCGACGATCCACGCGTTCGAGTCGTCCTTCCGGTGGTTCGTCTTTACGGGGCTCGCCGTCGCGATTGTTCTCCTCCCTGCAGCTTCCCACCGCGACCCGCGTGTGATGCCACCCTGGGAACTGCTCGTGCTCGTTGCGGTTCCAGTCGTCGATGCGACGATACTGGGAGAGACGTTTCTGACGTCGATCGCCGTTTACATCGCCGTCGCTGCCGTTGCACTCGTCGCCGTCACCGAGATCCACCGATTTACCGCCGTTCGAATGACCCACTCGTTTGCGATTGCGCTCGTCGTAATTACGACCCTTGCAGTCGCCGCAACGTGGAACGTCGCCCAGTGGACATCCGCCCTCGCGTTCGGAACGCCCTCCATCGACGCCGGTCGTTCGGCGGACGCAGCCAACCACGCGATGATGATGGACTTCGTGTACGCCACGATCGCCGGCTTCCTCGCCGGTATCGTCTTCAACCGATACGCGATGCGATCGACACCCTCCGACGGCGGATTTCCGCCTTCACGTTCCGTCGACGACCATTCCCCATCCGAATCGGCCCCACAAAACGCGCCCGGCTCGCCCTCCGAGAGCGATACCGTCCCGCCGTTTCTCCGCAGCCGCCTCAACGCCTCCGACCAAACCATCAGGCGACTCTCCCGACTTCTTCAGCTCGCTCTCGGCTTCCTGTTTCTCTACGGCCTCCTTACTCTCGACGCGACGACCATCACCAATGCCGGCATCGCACTCGCCATCACGGGTCTTCCGGCATTTCTCGAACGCGACCTCCGCCTCCCGCTCGAACCTGAACTCGTCCTCTGGATCACCGGTGCGGTCTTTCTCCATGCACTCGGCTCAGCAGGGCTGTACGGCTTCCTCGGCCCATGGGACAGCCTGACTCACGCCGTCTCCGCATCGATCGTCGCCGGGACGGGGTATACGGTCGTTCGAGCCATCGACCTGTACACCGACGATATCTACCTTCCCCCGAGAATGCTGTTCGTCTTCATCCTGCTGTTTGTGCTGGCCTTCGGCGTCATCTGGGAACTCATGGAGTTCACCCTCGGTCTCTTTGCCCAGTGGTTCGGCTCCGAGGTCATCCTCGCCCAGCACGGCATCACCGATACGATCGGTGATCTCTTCTACGATCTCGTCGGTGCCATTGTCGTCGCAATCTGGGGCTCAGTATACCTTACCGATGTCTCTCATCGTCTCGTGTCACGCTTCGACGAGTAATTGTGGGCCACTATCTGGAGTGTTGCTCTCAAATTTGATCGTCCATAGACTCACAAACTGGCTGGAACCGTTGGCTCATCGAATGCCGTACGTTTCGAATCTCGATCGTGTGGAAATCCACCGCCCCCGATTTGAACTCTGCGAACTCTCATCACTGCTTGGCGTTCTCACCCTCAGATCCGTTCGCGCTCCGTCCCTGAACTCGCGAGCGAACTCGTTGCAAACGGATGCCACCTCCCGGATTGTGAGCTACTCCAGTGAACTCGCTTGCTCGCAGAACCTCGGTCCAGTTCAAACCCACTCGGATCGCTTTCGAACGGCTCCCAAAGTTGGTCGCCGTGAGAAGTGCCGTCCCCCGGTGTTGAACTTATGTGTCCTGGCTCACTGAGTCACGGTCACCGTTCCAATCGACCTAATGTGATCTCCCTTTGAGGAACCGTCGACGGTAATTCTGCCCGCCAGTTCGTACTCTCCTGGTTCCTCGAAGGTGTAACTGAACTCGTACTCCGGGCCGCTGGCATGTTGACAGTCTGGACCACTGTCAACCGTTCCGTTGCGAGTTTCTACCGCTTTGCCGTCGACCAAGAGTGCGGCAGTGAATGACGTCTCAGAACCGAACGTTGCAATGCTGAATACCACCGTGACATCCTCGCCGACTGACACTGTTTCAGGCTCGAACTCAGACCGCCAAACAGCGAGGTCTGGTGAATCCAGATAGTGAGAAACGGTGAGCCGTTCCGAGGCAAGAATCTCCCCATCCGGGCCACGAATCCGTACACGTTTGTCGCCTTGACTGGGAATCGTCCATACTTGTCCTGGTCCCTCACCGAAACCGACCGACCACCTACCGTTGTTGGTCTCGAAGGTAACCTCCTCGATGGTTTCGTCCTCGTCGACGATCTCGAGGAGTAGTTCCGCCTTGCAGTCCCCTGCTTGTCCCTCTACACTCCCTGTCCTCCTTGGGCCGCCATCACACACGGGTTCCACGGATACGGACGCTCGGGTAATCTCAACAGCATCGCAAGAATGGGTTGTAGTCGACGATGAGGAGTCACTCGGATCTCGAGATTGTGACGAGTTCGAGAGACAGCCAGCAGAAAGCAGTAGGGCCGAGCCTGTAACCGTCGTGAGGAAAGCACGTCTTCCCATCAAAAAATCAACCATCTTATTGCTACATAAGCTTTTTGACGATACGGTTCTGGAGCGTCAGCGTACCGCGGCGAGCGAAGTGAGTCGCAGTTTCACCCGACCTGACCGACGGGAGTGTCGAGGTGTTTTCACCTCGTTTTTGTGACCGAGAGACTCCCGCAGCGAACGTAGTGAGCGAGGAAACCCGAAGGCATAAAAAGAGGTATGCCGCCTCCCGGATTTGAACCGGGGACAGCTCAACTGAAACAAAGCACGCATTCTCACTCTGGCTGGCGTTCGGAGAAAACATGAGCCAAACAGAACTCGAACCCATCTCCCCAGCCGAAGCCAAGGAGATGTACCTGAACGCCAGAAAAGGAGAGGTATCGGAAAGCACACTCAGCGGCTATCACTACAGACTCAAACACTTCATTCGCTGGAGCAAGGATGTCGAAGACCTCGACAATATGAATGACCTCTCGGGACGAAAGCTACAGAAATTCCGAGCTTGGAGGAGAGACGATGGGGACCTCAAGCCAATAACACTCCAGGGACAACTCGATGCACTCCGAATCTTCGTTCGCTGGTGCGAATCGATTGACGGCGTAGAACAAGGATTGCACGAGAAAATCACCATGCCTGTCCTTTCGAAGAGCGATGAACAACGGGAAGAGACGCTACACGCAGAGGAGGCTGAGAAAGTTCTTGATTATCTCCGGCGCTTCGAATACGCCTCGCGGGCACACATCATATTGGAACTCCTCTGGCACACGGGAATGAGACTCGGCGCTCTTCGCTCCCTCGACCTCGAGGACTACGATTCGGACAATCAGCATCTCACACTTCGGCATCGACCAGAGCAGGAAACGCCTCTGAAGAATGGACCGGAGGGAGAGCGATTAGTCGCTCTGAACCCCGACATCTGCGATGCGCTTGATGACTGGATTGAGCAGAATCGAACGGGGATAATAGATGAATATGGCCGGAATCCTCTATTGACGACAAGCGGAGGACGAATGGTAGGCGCTTCTATTCGTGATGCCGTTTATCGAGTTACTCGCCCCTGCTATTACACAAACAAGTGCCCTCACAACAGAGATATGGATATCTGTGAGGCTATGAACTATGGACACTACAGCAAATGCCCTCTGAACGTGAGTCCTCATTCCATTCGACGAGGCAGCATTACACACTTTCTGCTCAACGAGGTTCCCGAGACTGTTGTTAGCGACCGGATGAATGTTGGACAGGACGTCCTCGATAAGCACTATGATAAACGGACCGCGGGCCAAAAGATGGAGCAAAGACGAAAGTTTCTGTCAAATATATAGTGAACTATTCTACTTTCAGGTGACTTCTTATCTATGATTCTTATTGTCTCTGAGTATAGACTGAAAAAGAGATGAGCTTGGTGGAGCGAATTTCATTTGGTCGAGGGGTAGTGTCTCTTATCGGTATGTTAGTTGTTTCTATCCCAATCCTATTTGCTCTTCTATTAGATATGCCTCCCCAATTTTTCGCGGACATGACTACGACTACGATTTGGTTCCTTGGAATACTTTCTACCGCTATTATTTTCCCAGTTTTGTTCTTTCTTCTTTCACAATCTGGATATAGAACATACTCTCCACTCCATCACACCCCGAGATATATTACTGGAACCAGCCTGCTATTCTTTCTATTATCAGTCGTGCTGGTCTACTTAGGCTACCTTTCTCTCGTTTACCCCTATCACAACCGTCTATTCCCTTCCTTCAAGGATATGGGGGCGGGATTAATCATCACATCGATATATTCGCTACTACTCGTTGGTTCACATACTTCGTCAATCATTTCGGTAACGGATGTCAGGCAGAAGGAATCGAAAATAGACGAATTCAGGAATTATGTCTCAGAATTTCGGCAAGGTAGTCACAAAAAGTCTTCAGCTATTGAACAGGATATCATCGATAGTGCAAATTCATTAATATCTGAATTAGATGATGAACCAATTAGAGCTAGTAGCCAAATTCAAGAAGAACTAGAGAGTTGGATTAGGAAATTTGAACAGTATAGCACAACTGGACGGAATAAAATGGTGGGCGAGTCATCTTCTCCTGAAGAGATGGCCGAACCATGGTCTCAGTACTACAGTCAATATGTCTCCATCACTAAAGAACTAAGTGACATGAATTCTTCTGCTTTCGATAAGGTAGTCCATGCCAGGAAAAACGACCGTTGAGTATATTGAACCTGGAACGGATTTAGATTCCCACACAGAAGGAGTTGTTCTTTTCAGTACGAATGATAAGTGCTACGGGAAGAGAGTAACAGAAATAATCGAAAATATTGAGCCAAAACTGATTGGGTATAATGATTCGCTGGTTGTTGAACCACACTCAGATGGACTAAATCGAGCTATTGACTGTAGTGTGGAAGACCATCGTTCCCTGATTGCAAACAGTGCTTGGCTCATTGATTGCAACTCTGTTCTTGACCAAACCAGCAGGAGTGATATTATCTATTTGCTTCGCACTTTCCCTTGGCAGGGGAACGCCATAATTTGGGCTGACGAAGACTGTCATGACTTGACTGAGGAAGATAGGGATACACTCGAAACAATCTCTGACAAAGCAGCAGTAGTGTATAGTGAACGGAGGCTATGTGGAAAACTAGAAGATTACCTTCAACACGCTGCAAACCCTATGTTTGGGTCTGGAAGCATCATCGATTGGAACAACCGCGTCTACGAAATACAACAGGCACTTGGATAATGGCTAATGAATGGCGGGCACTTGAGCGAGTCGGACAATCTGCTGGGTTATCTGGGGAGTCTTTAGAGGATTATCTAGACCTCGCACGGGAGGTTCATAGAGAGAAACTCTCTGAATGCGTAGGAGATTATGATTTTGATAGTCAATACTTTGTGTTTCTTGAACAAGAAGTGTTCCCCGATGAAAGAGTTACTGATAAACTCCACAAATTGAATGCTCCCCAGTCATTTGTAGATGGTTTAGAATCCAAGTCATACTCTATCCAAGACGCTTACAGAACGAGCACCAAAGTCAATTATAGTCTTGATGAACTCGTTGATTTCATTATGCTCATAAAGCTCGTTCATGACCATCCTACGAGCCAAGGAGACGGCTGGATTGAACCAGAGGACCGGTTACATTATTTGTTGCTTCTAACCAATAACGAACTCAAAAACCAGAAGGATTACTCGGCAATTCAGCAAAGTCTCGGAATGGGGCTGCTTGAGAGAACTGGATATCGATACACATTTAGAAAAGCGGATTCAGGTCCATACTCCGTTTTATTGTCTAGAGATGTCGATAGAATGTATGCTTGGAACCTATTCGACAAAGAAATTGTTGAAAACACAAATCCTAATGAGTTCCGCCCATTTCGAATACAACTTGGGTCTTCTGGAAAAATTTTCACAACCAGATTCCAATCGACCCTCAATAGTATAGACTCGTTGAATAGCGACTTGTTGAGAGAATGGGCTATTTGCCAAAAAGACGTGCTTCAGCGCTTTGGGAAAATGTCTACAGAAAGCTTGCGTGATTATGTGCTTAGCATCGACAGTTATGCCAATAAAAATGATGGAGACATTATTCTCACAGGCCGTACTCGCATCTTTGATTCAAATGATGCAGGTCCTATCTCTACAATAGCAGGGGGGATGCAATTTGCATAACCTTAATCCAATTGACGACATCAATGAGAGAATAGAAGCTGAAGGTAAATTCTCAGAAGAGGAGATAGAGGATTTCAAAGAATTTGTCTTAGACCACTATTACGAAATCCCCTACGGACCTCATCAAGTAACTCTAGATGAGTTTGAGGTGGAAAACTTCAATAACATTTCAAGACCCAAATCGATAGATTTTGAAGATAGAAATGCAATCATATACGGTCGGAATGCATTAGGAAAGACTAGTCTATTAAAATCGATACAATTCAATCTCTTGGGCCTCCCAACTGATAGACAAACCCATGGGATGACAGGACTCATAACGAGTGGAAAAAAGCGAATGGTCTCTAAAGGGAGGTGGAAAATTGATGAAGAGAAACACCTACTAATTCGGAATCTCCTCCAGAGCGGGCGAGGTGGAAAGTTAAGTGAATATGATGAACCGCTTCTATTGAAAAATCCAGACGAAAACAACATTCCATACGACCGGCACAACCAGTCATCGGAGGTTTTTGAACGGTTCGGCGTTCTCCCGCTAATTAATCGTGGGTATGAACCCTATGAGCTAATGTCTCTATTTTTCCTCATGGCTAGAAATTTCCTCCACTTCCTAGATTGGAATAAATCCACCGAGGTAATTGACACTCTATTCGGTGTATATCTGACTAACGTAGTAAATGCAGTAGATGATAAAAGAGAGAAGGAAGCTATAATTCCAGATGCTAGTGCACGCGCTCCTTCACAACTTGAATTAAAAGAAGTCGAACTCGCAGAGACGCAGGAGGAGCTATCGATGCTCCGAGAACGACAGGAGCGACTTCAAACAGAGATTGCTGATAAGATAGAGTCTTTAGAGGCCTTGAGGCAAATTTCAACTGCCGAGGACCAGCTAGATGAGCTCCGGTCTCGGAAAAGTACACTTCGTTCTAAGTTAGCTGACCTCAAGAGTCAGCGTGCTGAATCTGTTTCTGAGTTAGCAAAGACAAAACGTCTTATTGAACGATATGAGGATTCAGAACTGGTAGATGATATTGGTGCCCTTGGGGACGAATTAAGGGACCTCATGACGGTTCCAGACAGATGCCCAGTTTGTACTAATTCAGTGGATGGCGCTCAGCGAAAACAGCTCCTCCACGAAGGTCATTGTCCGTTGTGTGACAAGGAGATGCCAGATGACAGAATGAGAAAGGAACAGGAGTATCAAGCAGATGACTCTCTGCTTCAGCGGAGAGAGCAACAACAGCAGGAACTAGATGAACTCAAGGTACAGAAAGACGAACTGGAGTACGATATTGAGGAGTACGAAGAACGGATTGAGTCAACTGAACAAGACATTTCGGCTATTGAGCAGCGGATTAGCGATAGCGATTTCGATGAGATAATTTCTGAACGGGAATCCCTTGAGCGAGAAGTCCGTGAATTGCGCCAGGAATCAGTTAACGCTGAAGTTAGGATTGAAAGACTCGAGTCTGTGGTTGCTGATTTGAAAAGAGAGGTCTGGGCGAATGAACACCTAGTCGATATATTAGAAGAGAGGAAGAGGAAAAAGGAAGTTCTAGACCGACTCTCAGGTATAGTCGAAACTGTTCGAAAAGAACAGAGAAAAAAATTAAAGAAGACAATTGCAGATGAGATGGTGAACGTTTTAGATTTCTTCACTACGGGCAACTTTGCTAATGCCACCTCAGTTAGCTTCAAAAATGATGAAAACTACCAATTCGTCGTCCACACTCCAGAACGAGAATATGATTCTGCAAAGGCAGATAGAGAAGCCGCAGAGGCCACGTTACATGCTCTAGTATTCCATACCGCAGTTCTGAAACTGCTATCGAAGAGGGACAATAGTTTCCCACTGCGACTTTTTGTCATTGATTCCCCCTATTCTAACGATATCGACCCGCATAATGAAGAAGATGTAACTTCATTGATAACAGAACTCCCCAGTTATCTAGAATCATATCAGACAATTGTATCAATGGCAGAACCAGATGATGAGCGAATGGAGCTATTCAGTAATAATGGAATTCAGCTTTTGAACTTCGCCGAAATATAGTCTTTTGAAGCCGACTGAGGGATTTGGCTGTGAGGCACTACTAAATTAAGTAGGTATTTTGATATTATCTCCCCACAATTCATCAATGGGACCTAGACAGAAGTCTATCCGCTGAATTAGGTCCAATGTTGAACCTTATGACTAATTCAGACAGCGGCCAGCAAGACGAATCGCGCGGTATCCAAATAGGTGGCATCCATATCGGTCCGATAGAGTATCGATTCCTCAAACTCGTCGTATACGCCGTCATCGGACTATTTCTCTGGCCGTATCTGCTCCTGCTGTATATTTACATCGCCATCCGTCGACTCAATAAGGGCGTTCTCGAGGCATCGAAGAAAGCCACGGACACGCTACGTGAGGAATACGAAGCTGGCTACGAGGAGGGGAGTTCTGAGGACTGATTCAGGCTTCAAGAGTCGAAGACTGTACGGAGGTCCTCATGTTTGTAATTGGACGTCATTGCTACCTGAGTAAATCATATCTATCGAATGCTGTGAGGACTGCGTGAGAAAGCGACTGATGAAGACCAGCGTGCTGTTGTCCTCCTAGCGGTTTCCATTAGGAGGTCAATTTTTGCTTGTTATGCTGTCGGGTCTAATTGGTACGCCAACTGCTCATTCTTCTATCGCCCAGCAGGCGGTCTCGTTCCTGTTGGTCAATTCCGTACTGCTCTAACCGCTGCTCGATTTTATCGCCAACATCCCCTATAGATATGTTATGGGTTTGATTAGTGAGGCTGCTGAGGTCGACTATACCACATTTGTTAGCATCCGACAAACCGTTATCGTGCCACTCTGTTCCTTTCTTTTCGCCGGTTTTGCGGACTATCCCTTCATCTTGGAGTTTGCGAAGGTGAGAACGAACTGTATTTTTGTTATAGCCGGTTTTTCTAGCGATATCTGCTCCAGAGGCAGTACCTACGTCTGAAAGCGCATCGATGATGTCCCGTTCGGTATCAACTCGGGTCCGTACTACGCCGAGTGCAATTTCTCTCGAGAGCCAAGGAGGAATTGCAGCAGTATTCACGTAGACAGTAGCCTCAGTGTCATCACGGGCAAACCGGAAGATTGCTTGTAGAACCTCATTTTCTCGCATGTGTTGGAGGACTTCGTCGCCAAATGGTCCGTATGATTTTGCCGAACCCTGACCACTCCCAGTGGCTGCTATTCCGAATAAAGCAGCCCACTGCTCGACATACTTATCACCGAAATGACGGCTTCCAAGGATTACGCCTACATTCTCGTCTGCTAATTCATTTGAACCCTTGATATTCCCGTAGTTGGTACTCTTTGTCGATATTGGAATATTCCTGCTTTTTAACTTAGGTAGAACTCTCTTTGAAGTAATTACAGCTGGTTCACAATTGTGTTTTCCAGCGACTTCTCGAAGAAGTGCCTCGTCACGGTCGACGTTTGCATGCTTCCCGCTCGAGTACGGATATATGCTTCTTATTTCCGTTTGGACTATTCGCAATTTTTGTGTATTGCGTATGTACTTCTCTCGTTCGGTGTCCGTGAGTACCTGCTTGTGTTTAAAATCCAGGGCGAACATAAGGTCATAGAGGCGGGGCGTCGGTGCTCCATCTAGTGCAATTACGTTCTTAGCGTTGACCAATGTTGGCGGGGTAAGAACATACATCTCGTTTGCGTTCTGGTTATGTGCAAACACCTGTCCGCCGCCAAGCGCGGCAGTACTCCAACTATTACCGAGGTCCCTAGAAACAAGGATTCCTAAGACAAGGAGTGGTGCATGAATGTGGTAGTCCTTAGTGCTCTGGTCGAGAATCTGTTTTGAATTACCAATGTTTATTCCTCTGTTCTCGAACCAGTCAAGCGCTGATTCCTCTTTCCCTCTGTCAGTGTTAGAAATTAGGCCGTGATAATTAGGAAAAGGAATAGAGCCTGTTTGTTGCAGGAAATTTGTAATAGTAGTTTGAGGGTCCTCGAATTTAGTAAGGAAAGCATCCGATGGTGCCTCGTCAATGACGACGATTCTGTTTTCTATGACTTTCTCGACATATGCGTGGGTGTAATGGCCAATGAGGACATCATAATTCTCTGTGTTGAAGTCCCACGCAGACTTATAGGGACATCTGCTCTCGCTCTGGCACGGTGGATTCCTATAAGTGTGTAGGTCTGATACTGTTACTCCTAAACCCCGATATCTCTTGAATCTCGCTTCCACCTGAGAACCATGTTTCCCAGCAAATGTAGGACACTCCTTGTCAGCTCTGGGTAGAATTTTGGAAGAGAGTCCATGCTTCTGGCACCACGATTTGATTTCGGCGTATCTACCCTTCCGTCCTCGAGATGTGAGTATGGTAATCGGCGTCTCAGTAGTTGAGACCGCTTCTATCGCAGCATAGCTTTTCCCAGTCCCCGGAAGAGCATCAATTAGAACTGGGCGATTCTCTGCATAAGCTTCCTCAACTGCTTCGAGGCATCGGCGGCGTACTTGTGAGAGAGACAATGAGCGTTGTGAACTCTTGCCAATAGATTCAACACCGACATTATTTGGCGTCTGGTTCCTCCCACTCGCTTGCTGGTGCATTTGTTCTTCAAGAGACGACGGTGCGTCGTCTGGGGCTTGCTCCTCGTGTTCTTTCTGCTCGGCTTTCCCTCTCGCTGCTGCTGCTTTCTGGTCCTCTTTGAAGCCCCGCACCCCATATCTATCCATTATTTTCTGCTTGTTTGACTCGTACGTTATCGTGTGGTCTATCTCGCCAACCCAGTCATCAATACCCGCCTCCTCGCACAATTCTCTCAAATACCCCAACTGGGTATCCTGAGCCAATGGCGTTCCTCCTCCCAGCGCTTCGCCATCTTTCAATCTATCACGCTCCGTTTTCCGACTCGAAGAAACCGTATTCCAATAATGGTCCCAGTTCTCTAGCGAGGTCATTGTTGTCTTGCGTTCTGTCTCGCGTATACCGTAATAACAACTCGGGAGAACAACCGAACTCAGGAGTCAACCTAAGGACGAGATAGGAATTACATTCCACATTGGAAAGCACACAAGGTGACGTCAGTAGAATGATGTCGTCGTGAATTCCCCTATTTATAGTATTTTTAATATAGTCACTCGTCGACGAGCTTCGCAATCATATGTGGTCCTTCATACGCTTCCAAAATTCTATCAGGGTTGTCAAGGTCTGGAGTCGTTGGTTGGCTTAGTTCCTCGCGTATCCAGCCCTCAAATCCTTCTTCAATGCTCTCGACTACGTCGCCGTCCTCTATGATTCCGAGGTCGTGTAGCTCGCCGGCGTGGTACATCTGAAAGAGAATTCGCATTGGTCTACCCCTCGTCCTCTGCCAGCGGGACAGCGTTGATATAGTGGTTATTGAACGCTCGCCTTAGGTGGTCTTCATCACTCAAATCGTACGCTCCCTTCACTGTCTCCTCAAGCTCGCCGGTCGGGTCCTCGACTATCTCGCCATCAACAATCTTCCCGAGGACGTCCCAGCCGCCTCGGTCCTCATTAAGTCCCAGAAAGAGCAATGCCACCTCGAGTCACCTTACTCGATAATCACTCTGTTCCATCATAAGACTCCCGAGAAACGGACCGATTCAGCCTCTATTGGTCTGTAACGGCAAGGAGGCCCAAGGTGAGTGACAGAGAACGCGTCTACCATCAATCGAATATCAGTCATCCTCTGGAACCAAAGACCGTTCTCTGGAGCAATCATGATACCTGCGGACACCTACCGATTGATAGATTAAATCTCGGTACTCAACGGTCCCAAGCTAGCATAGGACTGAGTGTGACCTATCGGAGGTAGAGAGCCGTTCGAGAATGACCGAGAGCCAATCTATTCGATTCGGTCAAGACTGCGTGAGCAGTTGAGCAATTGCGACCAGCGTACAGTCTGAGGGATTCAGAGTTGGGCGTCGAGCTCGGAATCTCGAATCCAGTCCAGATATGCTTCGTCGTTCAGGTCCTCAACGATTCGCCGAGATTCTTCGCTATCGTAGCCGGCCATGACATAGCCGTTCGAATACGAGGACTCGAGGTACTGAAGAAGTTCGCGGCCATCCGTGTAGTTGCTGATGATAGGGTCATCTTCGTCGGCTATCCTCTCTCGAAGCGATTCCGCCGTCGGAGTATCGCCTTTGACCTCTCCTTCGATGGTAACACGAGCTACCTCTGTTGGGTCTTTCAGCGGGTCTCTATAGATTATGATTTCGACCATGCTTCTATCCCCGCTCTAAGCGGATTTCCTTGATGGAGTTCTGGTAGTACTTTTTCCCCTTCGGCTCGGTCGACGCAGTGCTAGTGGTGTATCTGTTATCTGGAATCGCCATCTAATCGGATGGCTGTCAGGATATTAATGATACTGGAGTAAGTTACCGGCTCCGATTATGATAGGGGCAGAGTACCCGCGCGTTTTCAAGAACAGTCTGGCCACCCTGCGAATGCTCCTCAATGTGGTCGGCATCCCAATTGCTCCACGAGACCTTCGCCTCCTCTTCGGTTTTCCCGTCCTCTAAGCACATCTCGCAGATACGGTCACTCTCGATGAAGAGCTTAATCCGTTGCGCTCGGGAGAAAGCCCGTTGACTGTCGGTATCTTGAATATCGGGCTCCGCCTCCCAGAACGCGTTTTCGAGGATATAGTGCCGCTTGTTGACCGCGCCTCGATTCTGCTGGCGCGCCTCCTTGAATTGGAGCATTTCGCTGTCGTCTGTATCCTCGACCTCGAATCGCTTGAACCACTGCTCGGTGAAATTCCGGACCTCGTCATAGTTGTCTCGCCCGAAGTTGTAGTCTCCAAACTCCAATTCACGGATGAGAGAGTACAGGCTGAGGATGAAGTATTCCTTATTCAGGAACTCTATCTCGCCGTTCGAGTTCTTGAGGTCAGTATCTTGGTAGAGTTCCGTGAGGAGGTTGAGCATCCGCTGAACGCGATGAATCTCGGGTCGTTGTTTGAATTCCTCGAGGTCCTCGTGAACGGTGAATCCCTCACGCTTGCAGTCGAATAGTTTGGTGACCTCCTTCCCGGTGACCTTCGTCGGACCTTCATCAATCTCAATCAGGATGAAACGAGCGAGAAGCGAAAGTTGCTGGAGTCGGTCGTTGTTCCGAGCGAGAAGGGTGAAGAACTTATGGCGATTCGGATTGTCGTCACGGCTCTCGTAATTCTCTCGGTCAAAGCTGATGTCGTCTGCCGTCTGGACGATAAAATTCCGAACGGGGCTGTATGTCTTACTGTGATTCTTCTCGATGTTGGTCAGGTGTTCTCCCTGCTGGAGTCGCCAGAAGACTTTGGTTGCTAACTCTTGATGCCGCTTATCGTCGGGGTCATCAATTCCACGCAGCTTGATGACTTTGAGCGAACACTGAGAGTCGATATACTCCTGGACGTCCTCGCTGAGTTCGGAATATCGTTTCCCCGAAATCTCGTGCTCCGGGTTGAGTTCGCGGAGTTCTGGGCTATCGGGAAGCGCGAATTCGTCTTCGAAGAATTCCTGAATCGCGGTAATTCGTTGCTGGCCGTCGACGACTTCGAGGCGGAGGTCATTGCCGTCGAGGACGACTTGTCGGATGACGACAGGCGGGACGTAGAGTTGGCGAACGAAGCTGTCGATTAGTTCCTTCTTTTTTCCCGTATCCCAGACGCTCTTTCGCTGGTAGGGTGGTCGCTTGACGAAATATTCGCTATCGCTGTGGAACTTGCTGATGTCCCAGTCTTCGTCGTTCGCATTGAGAGGGTCGTCAACGTAAATTGCCATACTATTGCAGTACAGACATTACTGTTATAATAGTAGCCCTGTCGTCGCGAGGCCAGTTGGTCCTTAGACTGGTGATGTTTCTCTTATTTGCTCTGCGAGCAAGCTGAGGAACTCTGAGTCATAGTCTTCATCAACATGATTCACGTTCCACAGTCCTGATTTGCGGATTTTTTCGCTTCGACTGTGTTTGCCGAGCCAATTATCTGAGCGTGCGTCAATGGCGTCTCGCTGGTAGTTGCTGAGGAGTGCAATCGTATTCCGTTCGATGTAAGCCCGCTGGCTATCGGCGCTTGGTTCGTCGTCCACATTCAGCCAGAGGAACGGGAGGTCTCGGAGATAATTGCTTACTCGCTGTTCCATCTCGAGTTCACTAAGTCGCCGTTCCCGTTTCGCGCTTGAACCCTCACCCCAAAGAGGATACTCATCATGCAGGGAGTCACGCTCAACGAAGGCCTCACCAACTCGCTTTCTGAACACTGAGCCTCGATGGTTCCCACCTCCTTCGTATGTTCCGCGCATCGCTCCCCGATGCGTCCGAAGTCGGTTCCAGAGCGACGTACTGCTTCCTTCGGAAACCGCATGAGTTCCGATACGAGTCACTCGAAGCTGGTCACTAGACTCTCGGTATTCGTCCGGAGCGAAGAAGATGTAGACGCCCCGGTCGGGCCAGTCCATGTAGCCGGTACAGTTCTTGAGTGTCTGTTTTCCGCCGACAACGTCTTCTAACTGTTCGAGAAGGTCATAGAACTGACTGATATCTTTTGAGCGTGTCATGTGAATTAGCTTGACTCGTTGAAAATTTCACGAGCCAATTCAAGTTCTAAGTTTACTAAACCGTATTTCAACTCGCTCTTCTTTGAGGTTTTCCCGTTCTCAACGACAGTTAACAACTGGTCAGCTACAGATGGAATAGCCGAAACGATATCACCAGTACTCATCTCTGCGGGCTTAATCTGGTATGTCCAATCATTGTGTTCCAGATTTTTATACGAGTCTTTGAATAAGTAATCACATCTCGAGGCGATTTCTTTATCTACCAACTCCCGGTATTTTGCGCAATCCATCTGACTGGTGCTGATGGAACCAGATGTATCCAAAGTCTCGTTTAGTTGGTCTGTTTGACCTTGGAGTAGGAGAACTTTGCAAGCGGAATATATCGAGGGGTACATATCCTCAGAAACCACCTCACCAATTATTTCTGTCTGGGATGTTTCTGAGACCTGGTTGAGCCAGAAAATACCAGGTATCCAATTATCCATCGAGCTTAGGGTTAGGAATTTCGCGCTGGTTTCGTCTATCGTGATTTCGCTTGGATTAGAGTAATAGTCAATCAGAGTCTCGAAATCAGCTAAGTAGCTGTCCCTGCGTTTCCACTTCCGAATTTCAGAATTTAGTTCTTCCTCCAGACTTGAGAATTCGTCCCGGGTGACTGTCGCTTGTGTCACCTCATAGTCTCCCTGTTCACTAACAGTATATGATATATCGACGTTCCCGGTCTGATTAGGTTTTAATGTTCCAATCTCGGCCAGTTTGTCAGGTCCAATATCTACCACTCGTCGAAGACCTTCAGTCACGTAATCCCTTTCGAGTTCAATACGGTGGCGAACAATCTTTTCTAGGTCATCCCGTCCAATGATTTTCTTTCCTCCCGATTTTCGGGTGTATACTGCGCCTTTGTGCATTACACGGTTACCAGAGCTGTCATGAATCTTCCGAGAGGTCACACAAGGGGGCTGTTCTAGCGGTTGAATGCAGAGAGCCGCGAACTGGGAGCCTTCTTCCTCAAATGTATGTAGCGAGAAATCAGGAGTGGGGATTAGATGTTCGCTCAGGTCTTGTCGGAGGTCGGCCACATCACAGCTTAAGATATGCCGGCGACCTTCTCCCGAGTACTCAAGTTCGTCCGTGTCAATCCCAACGAGTTCACCGGATTCGGTGAATCCTATGAATATGTAGTGCCGGTCTTCCCCAGAGACGGTATTTGAAAATGATGCTACATCTTTGATGAATTCAGCAGTATGGTACCCGTCACCGCTCACAAAGTAATCCTGTTTGAAATCTACCCACTCGTGTTCGTCACCCCCAAGCTCATCAACTAAACTCAGAACGTCCGGTTTATCCATAGGTCCTACATTTCATCTACCACTCAAATGGTTTACTTTTGACCTCCGTTTCTGTAGTGGGTCCCGTTGCCTTCAACTGAGAGAGATACTGACACATAGGGCGTATTGCCCACGTATTGTAGCGTCCCGAAGGATTTTTCGCCCGGCAGAGTAGTTGCTGATGATTGAGTCCTGCACGTCGCATATCCTGTCCCGGATAGTTTCAGCAGTTGGCGTATTCTCGATTCCCTCGCCTTCGATGGTGACTTAAGCAATCTCTTTCGATTCCTCCCGCGGGTCTGTATAGATGATGACTGCGACCATTGTTCTTGTCTGAGAGATTCTGTCTTCGATATTAGAATTACCTGCCGAGTCCGGTCCAGAGGTAATTTCATGATGGTTCCGGGCGTCAAATGAATCAGAACGCCAGACGGAGTTGAGGCGCGCAAAAGTCCCCTGTCAAATCTCCCGCCGCGCAGCGGCGGTGTATAAATACGGTAGAGCGCCGTCTCGTGAATTAGAAGCGAGGAAAACCGCTATGCCGCCTCCCGGATTTGAACCGGGGACAGCTCGATCTTCAGTCGAGTGCTCTCCCAGTCTGAGCTAAGGCGGCTCGCACTTACATCTCCGGCCATGACATAAAAAAGGATTTCGAATCGCATCCAGTCATTACGTACATCTCGTGACACTTCTGCCCTGATGCGCTCATCATCAGTAGGCTATCCAACACTCTATAATGGTCGGAATACAGTCTCCGATGGCTCGGAGTAACGCCCGTCTGTTGGATATATAGATATTCAAGACACGTTTTTCCGCACTCGTGGGTAATATCATGTTATGGGGGCACTTACCTCGAGCCAAGCGGAGTCCGACCTCTCGGCGGACACTATCCTCGAATTACTGGCAAACCGTCGCCGTCGGTACCTCCTGTATGCCCTCCGTGGCCAGGATAGTCCGATCGAACTCTCGACACTCGCAGAACGGGTCGCCGGTTGGGAACACGATGTTCCCCCTGAAGAGGTCGCAAAGAACGAATACAAAAGCGTCTACGTCTCTTCCGTTCAGTGCCACGTCCCGAAACTGGCCGACGCCGGCGTCGTTGACCACGACGAAGAGAACCACACCGTCGTCCTCGCGGACAGTTTCGACCAACTCGAACCGTACCTCCGCATCGTCGTCAAGGACGAACCAGAGAACTCAACACTGTACGCTGCCCTCGAAACCGAGACCGGTGAGGGATTCTTCAGCCAAATCCGCGAGAACGTCGCTCGCTTCAAACAGTAATTGCGCTTCTTGTTTCACCTCTCTGGCAGTCGAATAACCGCTTGCCGTCTCCTCTCTCGTCGAGTTCAGTACTGACTGTGACCTCGATCCACGCACCTGCTGCTCGCGGATTTGCTCGCAGCAGGAAGTGGGCTCGGGCGGGTTCGAACCACCGACCTCGGCCTTGTAAAGGCCGCGTCATGACCAGCTAGACCACGAGCCCGCATCCGGAACAAGTCCCCCCGTCCGAATAACCTTTACTTTCTCACGCCGCACTGTCGATATGGCTTTCGAGCGCGCCTGGAAGGGGTTGCTCGTCATTATCGCCCTCTTACTCGGCGGCTTCCTCGTCGTGCAGGCCGGTATCGTGTCGGCACCGTGGGCGGCCGACCAGGCGACAGTCCGCGTTCTCGACGCGGACGGCGAGCCGAAGGCGACGGTCGAGGCCGAAATCGCCGACAGCGCCACGGAACGGTATACTGGTCTGAGCGATCACAACTCGCTCGAGTCGGGTGAGGGGATGCTGTTCGTCCACGCGAGTGAAGGCGAACAGACCTACGTCATGCGAGAGATGGACTTCGATATCGATATCATCTTCGTCGGTGCGGATCGCGAAATCACGTCGATCGAGCACGCCCGAGCGCCGGAATCGGGGGAAGACGGTGAAGACATCCAGTACACCGGTCAGGCCAAGTGGGTCCTCGAAGTGCCGCGCGGATACGCGACAGAGACGGGGATCGAGGTCGGTGACAGGGTGGTGATCGACGAGGAGTGACCATCGACGAGTTCACGGAGTGGGTGCGTTTCGAGTGGCGTGATCCGTTTCCGCGGTGGACGGTCCGCTCGACCGTGGTGTTTCGATTCGTAGGAAATGCTTATTGCTGGCCGTCCATTCAAGCGAGTGTAATGAGTGGTGTCGACTGGGACGATGACGACCCGTTCGAAGAGCAACGGGAGAACATCGATAGTCCCATGAAGCGGTTGCTCTTCGAGTACGGTCGGCCGTACTGGGGGTCCGTGACCGCCGGTATTATCGGGAGCGTGCTGGCGCGGTTGCTCGATCTGATCCCGCCGATCTTGCTCGGGGTCGCGATCGACGCGATTTTCCTGCAAGACAAGCCGTTTAGCGTTCGGTTCGTGCCGGACGGGTGGCTTCCGACGGATTCGACCGGCCAGTTTACGTTTACGGTTGTCATCATCGCCCTGTCGTTTCTCGTCGGCGCGGCGTTTCACTGGGTCCGCAACTGGGGGTTCAACTCCTTCGCACAGGACATCCAGCACGACGTGCGGACCGAGACGTACGACAAGATGCAGCGCCTTGACATGGAATTTTTCGCCGACAAGCAGACCGGCGAGATGATGTCCATTCTGAGCAACGACGTGAATCAGCTCGAGCGATTCCTCAACGACGGCCTCAACTCCGCGTTTCGACTCGGCGTGATGGTCGTCGGTGTCGGCGTGGTGCTCTTTACGATCAATCCCCAGCTCGCGCTTATTTCGATCGCGCCTGTGCCGTTGATCGCCGCGTTCACCTACGTCTTCGTCAAGAAGATCCAGCCCAAGTACGCCGCCGTTCGCTCCTCTGTCGGCAACGTCAACTCCCGACTCGAGAACAACCTCGGCGGTATTCAGGTGATCAAGGCGAGCAACACCGAGGGGTACGAATCCGAGCGCGTCGATGACGTTTCCCGGAAGTACTACGACACCAACTGGGGAGCGATCAACCTTCGGATCAAGTTCTTCCCCGGGCTCCAGGTCCTCTCCGGAATCGGGTTCGTGCTCACCTTCTTCGTGGGCGGCTATTGGGTGTTTCAGGGCGCGCCCGGTCCGTTTACCGGCACGCTCGATGTCGGCGAGTTCGCCACGTTCATCCTCCTCACGCAGCAACTCGTCTGGCCGATGGCCCAGTTCGGACAGGTGATCAACATGTACCAGCGCGCGGAGGCCTCGAGTGAGCGCATCTTCGGCCTGATGGACGAAACGGGCCGTATCGAGCAAGACGCCGACGCCGAACCGCTCGATATCGAAGCGGGTCACGTCGAGTACGACGACGTAACCTTCGGCTACACGGACGAGGAGACGATCATCGACGATATCTCGTTCGACGTGCCCGGCGGTGAGACGGTCGCACTCGTCGGCCCGACGGGGGCGGGGAAGTCGACGGTACTGAAACTGCTGTTGCGCCTGCACGACACGGACGAGGGGGCGATCCGAATCGACGGACAGAACATTCGAGAGGTCTCCCTTTCCAGTCTCCGCCAATCGATGGGATACGTCGGTCAGGAGTCCTATCTCTTCTACGGCACCGTCGAGGAGAACATCACCTACGGCACCTTCGACGCAGACCGCGAGGAAATCGTCGCGGCGGCCAAAGCCGCCGAAGCCCACGACTTCATCGAGAACCTTCCGGACGGCTACGACACCATGGTCGGTGAACGCGGCGTCAAACTCTCGGGCGGGCAGCGCCAGCGGGTCGCCATTGCGCGGGCCGTGCTCAAGGATCCGGACATTCTGATCCTGGACGAGGCCACCAGCGACGTCGACACGGAGACCGAGATGCTCATCCAGCGGTCGATCGACGAGCTGACGGCGGACAGAACGACGTTCGCTATCGCACACCGCCTTTCGACGATCAAGGACGCGGATCAGATTCTCGTTCTCGAGGGTGGTCGGATCGTCGAACGCGGCACACACGACGAGCTACTGGAAAACGGCGGTCTCTACTCGCACCTCTGGGGCGTACAGGCTGGCGAGATCGACGAACTGCCACAGGAGTTCATCGAGCGGGCCCAGCGGCGACACGCGCGGACGGAAATCAACGACGACTGAGTCTGAGTCCTCTCGGTTCGTCTCCGAGGGACGCCCTTAGAACGACTCCTGTTCGCTCTGTCCCTCCTGATCCGGCGCACCCTCGTCCTGTCGCTGTTCGCCGGTCGCGGGCGGCGTCCGGTCGCTGTAGTTTTTCCGTCCGATCGCGTCGTCGCTGACCATGGTCATGATCGCGTCCTCGACCGCGTCGGCCGACTCGTACTCGTCTTCGTTCAGCGGGCCGATCACGTCCTCGAGCGTCGTCGTCTCCTCGCCCATCTCGAGTTCTTCGTCGCCGAATTTCTCGAGGAGTTCGTCGTGGCCGATCGGGTACTCCTGAGATTCGAGGTCGTCGGCCAGGTCGCCCAGTTCGACGCCGAGTTCGCGGTTGTCGTTGCTCATAGTGGGATTTCACCCATGATTCGGAAACCGGTTGACCTTGCGTTCGCCACGCGACGGCCGGTCACACCACCGACGGTTTCATGGTCGAACGGGGAGCCTACTCACGCATGGACCTCGCTTCCGCCACGTGGACCGACGTTCGCGACAGCGACCCTGAACTCGCGGTCGTTCCCGTCGGCAGCACGGAACAGCACGGCCCGCACGCACCGCTCGGGACGGACGTTCTCACCGCCGAGGCCGTCGCCGACGCCGGACTCGAACGCGTCGATCACGAGGTCATCCGCACGCCGGCGATTCCGGTCGGCATCGCCGAGGAGCACCGCCAGTTCCCCGGGACGATGTGGGTCTCGCCGGACACCTTTCGGAGCTACGTGCGCGAGTCCGTGCAGAGCCTGGCTCACCACGGAATCGAGCGCGTCGTCCTCGTCAACGGCCACGGCGGCAACGTCGATGCCCTCCGAGAGATCGGCGCGCGACTCACGCGCGACGGCGACGCCTACACCGTTCCGTTCACCTGGTTCGAGGCCGTCGGCGACCACTCCGCGGACATGGGCCACGGCGGGCCGCTCGAGACTGCACTCCTGCGTCGCGTCGCACCTGAACTCGTCCGCGAAGAGCGGATCGAGACGGCCCGCGCTGGTGCTGCTGACGGCTGGGGCGAGTGGACGAGTCACGCAAATCTGGCCTACGACTCGGCCGAGTTCAGCGAGAACGGTGTCGTCGGCGATCCGGCCGCGGGTGAGAAAGAGCGAGGCGAGGAACTGCTCGAACTCGCAGCCGATTCGTTGGCGCGGTTGCTCGACGCGGTGGCTGAACGGGACGTGTCGCGTCCGGACGGCCGATAGCGCTGTCGGCCGGGCGTCGTTTTCGCGCTTACTCCGCGTCGTCGCTTTCTTCGTCGTCGGCAGTCGCGTCGTCGTCCGTTTCGTCGTCGCCCTCGTTGGACTCAGTCTCGTCGGCCGGGCCTGCATCCTCGAGCGTCCCGCGGAGTGCCGGGATCGTCGAGGTGAGATCGCCGACCTGCTCGCCGGCGTCGCCGATGTCCGCGATCGTTTCTTCGAGCGCTTCGATCTCCGCTTCGAGGTCGGCCGCATCCTCGAACGCGTCGGCGCGTTGGCCCATGGTGAACCACTTCTTTGCATCCCGGAGGTGGGACTCGGCGTCGCCGGGGTCGAGCGCGGAGTTGAGGGCGTTGAGGACGCCGAGGACGTTGTCGGCGTCGGCTTCCCAGATGTCGTCCGCGTCGGGGAGTGCGTCCCAGGCGTCGGCAAGCGAGGATTCGACGTCCTCGCGCATCTCGTTGGCTGCTTCGCCGAACAGTTCCTCGTCGTCGCCGAGCGTCGCTTGGCTCATGTCACCACGTTCACGCTGACTGAGGTTAAAAGGTCGCCCGAAAGTGAAAGTGAAATTTGGGAGAAGCGAGTCGGTATCGACCGAACGGCAGACGGGTTTCGAAAGGGAGGTCGTTTGCCGTGCGTCGGTTGGGATGCCGTCGAACTACGCGTCGGATTCGCGGCCGTCGACGGAGACGAGTTCCATCAGGGGATAGCCGTTTTCCATGGCCATTCGGGTGACGACCTCGCGTCCCTCGTAGTCGACGACGATTTCGACTTCGAGAAAGCGGCCGGTGAGTTCGGTGTAGTCAGCTGTCGAGTCGGCGAGTTCGCGTTCGAGTTCGTCGGTGCGAACGTCGACGGTGACGGCGCTGCAGTGGGGCTGGTTCTCGATCGATTCCTCCATCGCGCGTGCGAGGCTCGGGGCGCTGCTGGGCGAGACGGGAGTGCCGGCGAACTGGTGGTAGAGCGAGCCGAACTTGATGCCGGCCTCGAAACAGGCGGTCTGGGCGGCCGTCGGCGTCGTGGAGCCGTTGGTCTCGGAGTCGTCGGTCATGACCGTGTGCTCGCGGGCCGGGAGGAAGGGCGTTCCGATCGGCGCGACGGGGCGGTGGTCGGGTGGAGCGATGCGAGGTCGGCGGCGCTACCGATCCAGAACCGCATGGTTCTTATCGACGCTTTCCCTCCCATCGTACGAATGGCACAGTCGGTCCTGCTTACCGGGGCTGCGGGGCGCGTCGGAACGGCGATCCTCGCCGACCTCGCGGACGAACACGAGTGGCGGCTGATGGATCGCGACCCGATGACTGACGACCATCCGGGCGAGTTCGTCGTTGCGGACATCACCGACGAGGAGGCCGTCCGCGAGGCGATGGACGGCGTCGATGTGGTGATCCACCTCGCAGGCGACCCGCGACCGGACGCGCCCTGGGACAGCGTTCTGACGAACAACATCGACGGCACGCAGACGATCTTCGAGGCTGCCGTCGACGCCGGCGTCGAGAAAGTCGTCTTCGCCTCCTCGAATCACGCCGTCGGCGCGTACGAGACCGAAGAACGGACGCCCGATCTGTACCGCGAACACGACGACTACCTGTTAGACGGTACCGAACTCCCGCGGCCGGGGAATCTCTACGGCGTCTCGAAGGCCGCGGGCGAATCGATCGGCCGGTACTACCACGACGAGTTCGGACTGTCGGTTGCCTGCGTTCGTATCGGGAATCTGACGGAGGGGCATCCGCCAATCGATTACGAGCGCGGGCAGGCGATGTGGTTGTCCTACCGCGATTGTGCGCACCTGTTCGACCGCTGTATCTGCGCCGACTACGAGTTCGAAATCGTCTACGGCATTTCGGATAACGACCGCAAGTACTACTCGATCGAGCGGGCGAAGGAGGCGCTGGGGTACGAGCCGCAGGATAATTCTGCACGACACGACTGACGGGCCGGCGGGCCGACGGGCTGACTGACGCGCCGACGGGCTGACTGGCAGGCCGACGGCCGGTCGCGATTCTACGCACACACGCACCGTTGCGACCGAGTTTCGACAGCAATCTCAGAAGAGCCCTTCCACGTCCGACTCGCGGGTTTGTCGTCGCTCGACGTGGCTCGTCAATCGCTGGTAGACGATACCGCGAGCGTCGTCCTCGCGAACGAAATCGAACAGCAACGCGATGAATCGGCTGTCGTCTCCCCCCGCCTCGAGATCGTTCTCCGCGTACTCGCGGGCTTGCTCGATCGGTGCCGTCTCGTAGCCCGTTGCCTCGGCGAGGACGGGCGCTGCGATCAGCGTCGAATCGAGATCGAGCGTCGCAAGGGACGGGACAGTCCCCTCGTGCTCGATTCGGACCGGCGGTCGCCGTTCGACGAGTTCAGGGTCGTCGGCGAGCGACGTGAGAAACGACCATATCGGCTGAAGCTCGATGTTGCGATACGTCGGCGGTAGCGCGCGGAGATAGCCGTGTGCACGCTCGGCCAGCCCGACGGCTCCCTCCCAGTTGCGACTGTGGGCGTGGTGAACTGCCGCGCTCGTCTGGATCAGGCCGTGAAGCAACTGCTCGTCGTCGGTTTCGGTTTCGAGATCGAGCCAGGTCGGCTCCCAGACATCGTGAGCGGCGTGGTAGAACGCGTCGTTGTAGATGGCGATGCCGGCCCGGAGCTGATCGCGCATGGTCGGGGTTGGCGGTCGAGCGTCGAGGGTTTGTCGGTCGGCCGTCGGTGGCTGGCCGGCCAACGACCGGTTTATTGATGGCTGACGACGAACTGCGATGGGAGCTACAGAAAGAGGGGAAGTGGGGAACGGAAATGGGGAATGCCGGATACGTGCCGCCTCCGGCGGGGCGGGCAGACAACTGTCGAACGGAGAGTGCGAACGAACCATGACGGAAACTGGACGCCGGGCGCACTCTCAACCGGTTACTCACCGCCACCGGTGAGGCGGTACTCGATCCGAGTACGCGGGTCCGTATTAGTATGCAGTGGGTTCCGTTGTGCTGTGAGGCCAGTCTCGCTCTCCCGACCGTACTACGGCTCGCTTACGTTCAGTACGCCGGCCCTGTCCCGAATTTGGCCGCGCTTACTCCGCGTCCGAATTACCCTCCCAGCGGAATCGGCCGTTTTGCTGGACGACCTCGCCGTCGATTTCGAGCCGAGAGTTCTCGCTCACGTCGGTGATCATGTCGACGTGGACGGCGGAGTCGTTGCCCGACTCGCCCGCCGGCAGGCACGCGTCGTAGGCCCGTCCGAGCGCGAGGTGGACAGTATCGCCCATCTTCTCGTCGAACAGGATATTGTCCGTATAGCGGTCGATACCGCGATTCATCCCGATCCCGAGTTCACCTAGGCGACGAGCGCCGTCGTCGGCGTCGAGAATGTCGCCGATCACGGACGCACCCTGGTCGGCATCGTAGTCGACGACGTCGCCGTCCGCGAACTCGAGGCGGACGTTTCGGACGGTCTCGCCGCGGAGCGTCATCGGGACGTCGAACGTGACCTCGCCCTCGGTTCCGGCGGGAGCGGTGAACACCTCGCCGCTTGGAAGGTTGTGCGAGTCGTAGGCGACCGAGGCGGCGCTGTTGACCGCGGTCCGCCCGTCGATCCGCATCGTCAGGTCGGTTCCCTCCGAGACGAGTCGGACCGTCGAGCCGTCGTCGAGCAACTCCTTCATGTGCGCCATTTCGTCCGCCAGCGACTCCCAGTCCCGAAGTATCGCGTCGTAGGCGAAGTCTTGATATTCCGCGTAGGCCATGTCGGCCTGCTGGGCGAGCGCGCGCGTCGGGTGCGCTGTCGACACCCAGCGCGTGTCATAGCGCGCCTCGCGGATCTCGCTTCGGGCGCGGCGATAGCCGCTCCGAACGTCGCCCGGCACGTCCGCCGTCGCGCTCGTGTTCCGACCGCCACCCAGCGAGAGATAGACGTCCGTCTCCTCGAGCAAGGCGCGTTCGTGACTCGGATCCTCGCTGAACTCGCGGTCCTGGGCGTCGTGTGCGCGGAGATAGGCGCGCGTAATCTCGCCGGAGCTGTAGGTAGCGAGGAGGTTGGCTCCGCGCTCGCCAAGGCGCTCGGCGACGGCGACGGCGAGTTCGTGCGCGTCGGGCCCGACGGAGAGGACGACGTTGTCGCCGGCCTCGACGCGGGCGCTCCAGTCGACCAGTACGGTTGCGTGTTCGCGAATGCGGTCGTCCATACGGGGACGTGTGGACGGGTCTATAAAATCGTCATCGTCTGTGGCGCTGGCTCGCAATTCGCAATTCGTAACTCGTGAGCCGTGAACTGTGAACCGTGAACTGTGAGCCGTGAGCCGTGACCCATGGACTATGAGTCGTCGATAGCAGCTACGACGGCGTCTCGACCGTCCCGTCCCCATTTCGCGAGCGGACGATCGACACGACGGCGTAGACGACGGGCGTATCGAGCACGGCGATCAGGAGTTTCAGCAGGTACTGGCCGACGATCAGCGCGAACAGTGCACTCCCGCCGCTGACGGTGCCGATGCCGAGGATAGCGGGCGCGATCGCGAAGGCCATGGAGACGAAGATGACCGTGTCGATCGCCTGGCTGCTCGCCGTGGAGGCGATATTGCGCAGCCAGAGTTTCTCCCGGCCGGTGTGGGCTCGAATGCGGTGGAACACGATCACGTCCCAGTTCTGGCTGACGACGTACGCGAGCAAGCTTCCGAGGACGACGTTCGTCGACGCCCCGAGCACCGTTGCGAACTCCGCTGCGACGGCCGGGTCGGCGGCCGGTGCCGCGATGGTCGACCAGACGAGCGCGAGCACGACGAAATTGAGCGCGAATCCGACGTTGACGACGATCTGCGTGGCTTTCCGGCCGTACAACTCCGCGTAACAGTCGCTGGCGAGGAAGGTCACCGCGTACGCAAGCGCCGCCCCGGGGAGGGCGAGTTCCGCGCCGATGATCGGGAGGGAAAACGGGAGCGAGAACGCGAGGATCTTCGAAGCCGTCACCTGCGCCGTGACGAGCGCCGTGACGAACAGGCCGATCAGTGCGACCTGGGCGACCGTCGGCGTGGCACGCTGGTGGTTCATATCCGCCGCCTCTCGGCCCGACGTACCTAAACGATACTATCCGGAGCCGCTATGCGATGGATTACGCGGTCACAAGGCCGTGCTAATCTTGCCATTCGATAGCAAGGGATACCGTATATTCGAGTCAAATTCGCGGATGCCATCCGGATGCCGCCCGTGGGACGCCTCGTTCGAATTGCGTTCGTGCGCTTGATCCCCGTGTGGCCGGTGCCTCGAGTAGCGCCTCCAAACGCACAGTAGTCCGCCGACAACCCCGTTCTCGGGCCAGATACGCGATAGATAACAAATAGTCAGTGTCGTGGTGTGATCACATGGGTGAAACATGGACGATCTGACCGGGTTCCAGCGGGACCTCCTGTACGTCATCGCAGGAGCGGACCAGCCATCCGGCCAAGACGTAAAGGACGAGATCGAGACCTACTACAGCGCCGAGATCAACCACGGACGGTTGTACCCCAACCTCGACACCCTTGTCAATAAGGAACTCGTCGAGAAAGGTGAACTCGATCGACGAACGAACTACTACGCGATCAGCGACGATGGTCGACGCGCGATCGAAGACCGTCGGCAGTGGGAGCGCCAGTACGTCGAACCCTGACCGCGTCTCCTATGGCAACATCTTGCCGACTCGTTCGCTGAGCTGCCTCGTCCTCGCCATCGAGTACTCCTCCACTGCTCTCCGCCTGATATCCTGAAGACGGTGACGGGCTACCGACAAGTCACTCACAGATTGTACTTCCTCGTTCGCCCACGCTGCTCCCGCTGGTGTCTCCAGCGGTTGGTTGAGGCCACTGCTGTCACCGTACAGAGTCCGAGCTCGTCGAGTCGAGAACAGCATCGAGACCGTGTGTCCGGGTGGTCGGTAGGTGGTTGTGGTGGTAGGTAGTTGCCAACCCGGACACGATCCGTTTTGTCCTCAGGAGTCATTAAACCAGCCATCTCCGACGGGTGATGACACAAACCGATCCGGCGATGTGACCGACCGGCACTGGCCCTCGTCGTGATCCGTGTTGTGTGATTCTGTGGCACAACCTTATTGATGGGTGCGAACGTACCCCAGTCCATGCGGTTCGTGATTATCGGTGCTGGCCGTGTTGGCCTTCGGACGGCGCGTGTCCTGCGCGAGGAAGACCACGACGTGACGATCATCGAGCGCGATGAGGCGATGATCAGGCGCGCCCGGACGCAGGAGTTCACCGTCGTCGAGGGTGACGGGTCGCGCGAGGACGTTCTCGACGAGGCCGGCATCGCGCAAGCGGATGTCCTCGGTGCCCTGACCGGCGATCTGAACGTCAACTTCACGGCCTGTATGATCGCCAAGTACCACGGCTGTCGGACGGTCATGCGCATCGACGAGGCCTATCGAGAGGGTATCTACCGCAAGTACGCGGATGCGGTCGACGAGGTGATCTACCCCGAGCGACTGGGTGCGATCGGCGCGAAGAACGCCCTTCTCGGCGGGACGATTCGCGCGATCGCGGATATCGCCCCGCACCTGCAGATCGTCGAGTTGACGATCACCGAGGCGGCACCCGTCAACGGATACACGATCAGCGAACTGGAACTCCCGGCCGACGCGACGGTTCTCGCCTTCGGCAAGCACGAGCAGCCGCTCGGAATCCCGTCCGAAGACGAGTCGCTCGCGGTCGGGGATCGGCTTATCGTCCTGGCTGATTTCGCGGTGTTGAGCGAGGTTCGCCAGTTGCTGGTCGGCGAAGATCCGAAGCAAGCGACCGCTAACGCCGACGCCGATTCCGGCATCGACGCTGATACTGGAGGGATCCACTGATGGTTACAGCATTCGTTATGGTCAAAGCGAACACGGGCGAGGCGGACCGACTGCGAAACGAAATGACCGCGATCGACGGCGTCCAGTCGGCACACATCGTCGCCGGCGACGTCGATATTATCGCCAAGGCGCGCGTCGAGACGCCCGCCGCGGTCAAGGAAATCGCGGCGACACAGATACAGGGCATCGACGGCGTCGAAGACACGCAAACATACATCGCGATGGACTAACGCGGCACCGACCGGTCACATCGGCGTATCGCTGTTTTGCGGTTGCTGGCCGCGATTCTGTGCACTCTCGAGGAGCGTCGCCGCCGGGCCACCGTACTCGTAGCCGGGTACGATTCCCTGTGCAAACGTCCCCTCGACGAACTCGATGAGTGCCTTGGCATCCTCGACGCCGTCCCGCGCATCCCAGGCGGTGAACTCGAGGACGACGGTCACAGTATCGGCGTCGCGGTCGATCTGCGGTTCGTCGTGGGTATCCGTCTGGGCGACGGTAAATGCGTCCTCGAGTCGCCGCTCCAGGGTTTCGAACCAGCCGTCCTCGACGACTGGCGCGACGGTTTCCCCCGCGACGGCGGCGTCGAGTGTCGGCAGGGTCACCGTGATCGTCATCCGCCCGTCGCGCTTTCCTGCTGCATCCGCTGCCGTAACGAGTGCATCGAATACCGTCGTCGTGAGCGCGTAGTGATCGTCGTCGACCGCCTCGAAATCATTGTGTGCCGCGAGTTCAGTAGCGATCGGATCGGGGAGTGTCGTCATGAGCGTGGATAAGAAAACGCGTCTCGTCGGAAAGGGTGTTACGTTCGCTGCACGCTTGGTTCCCGTCTCGGAGGCAGCATTCTTCGGCTTCCGCGCCCGTTCCCGAAGCCGTCTCCGGTCCGGTTGTCACTGGTCCACCCCCGGAGGTGTCATAGAATAGGCCTCACATCTCCTCTGTAGGCATCCAAATTCGATAAGTACGGGAAAGACACTACCGCATCTCTGGAAGATCAACGATTCATGTCAACCAACGCAACTCCTGTGAATCCAACAACCATTGTAATCCCTATGCAGAGAAGTACAATTAGCCCTTCTCCAAGTGCCGATGAGGCGAGATGAACACCGAACAGCCGACCGATCAATACGCCAACCATCGCCAAAACTGGCGCAGCAACGAAGCCGTACCACGGGTTGTTCCATCCCTCGCGATCAAGTCGAAATAGTCTCTTTTTCAACCCATTTCTCATACGCCACTATATATAGCTTTCTCACATAAACCCAATGGTCAATAAGTATCTCCACGTCTCGATCCGCTCATTGGAAAAGCGGCTGTGATAAACTCCGTGAGAAGGCTTCTATGACGCCCTTTCACCCCGTGTATATCCAGAGCGATTCCTCGCGGTGAGAGTCGTCTAGTGGGAACTGTTACAGCACGTAACCGCCAGCAGAAGGCGGGACCGTTTCACGATCGCAGTCCCCGATTTCCGGGATAAATGGCGTGCATAACTACAACCGATATCGACGTGTTCCGTTGGCATGGATCTCGATAGACACGCCGCTGAACGCCGCCGATTCGCGCGATTGCTCGGCACTGATAGTGATCCCGGTTCCGGGCTGCCGATCGGCGCTGGTTCGCGTCGGCATCCCGGGCGCGCGTCTGGGTCTCCCTCCAGTCTAGGGTCCGATCTCAAGTCGAATTCAAATTCAGATTCAGATTCGGATTTGGACCCGGATGCAACCACCCATCACGCGGCTTCGACCCCAGTGCGGGAAGCGCCGACATCCGGAACGAAACGAGAGGACTAACAGCCGTTCACCGCGGGTATTCGCCACGCAAACTGCTTTTCGGCTCCCGTCCGATCGTCCACTGCTCTCTGCCTCCTCGCGCGTTCGATCGCGAACTGAACTCGGAGTGTAGTGTGTGACGTGTGGATCTACGCCCCGAGTTCGGGAAGCACCGAGTTCAGCGCGGTCGCGACTTCTTCGAAGTCCTTGAGCGTGAGCCCGTCGGTGGTGATGATGACGCCGTCGCTGTCGGTCGTCACACGGAGTAAGAATCCGTTGTCGAAGACGCGGATGGTGTAGTTGTACTCGCCGAGTTCGGAGCGTTCGTAGGCGGTCTGGACGGTCTTGAAGCCGCGCCACTCGTGGCCGATGAACGTCGAGAGGTCGGCGTCCCGTTCGAGGTCGTCGCGGAGGTAGAGCTGTTCGTAGTCGTCGCGGGTGAAGTAGGTGACAGAGCGGAGGCTATCGCCGATGGCGGTTCGGCAGGTCGTGATGATTTTGTCCGTGGCTCCCGGGGTCAGAAGGCTCGTGGCCATAGTGGACCCGTTGGACGCGGAGCCCTTAATCTCTCGTCTCCCGGACGATTCATACGGGCTGCTGTACCGATTTCCCGGTACAACTGCGACTCACCCCGCGGTTACGCCGGCACTGACTGACAGCATCCCGTATCAGATCTGTTCGATCGCCCGGTCGAGATCGGCGATGATGTCGTCGACGTCCTCGATTCCGACCGAGAGCCGGACGAGGTCGTCCGTGGTGCCGCTCGCCAGTTTCTCTTCCTCGGTGAGTTGCTGGTGGGTCGTGCTCGCGGGGTGGATGATGAGCGTCTTCGCGTCGCCGACGTTTGCGAGCAGGCTGGCGAGTTCAACCTCGTTGCAGACGGTTTCGGCGGCGTCGTACCCGCCCTCGAGACCGAAGGTGATCATGCCGCCGTAGCCGACGGCGGAGGTCTCGTCCGCCGAGGATCGGCTTGCTTGGCTCGCCTCACCGCCCTTGAGGTACTTTCGGGCGTTCTCGTGGGTTTCGTGGCTCTCGAGGCCGGGATAGTTGACCCACGAGATTGCCGGGTGGTCCGCGAGGTACTCGGCGACGGCCATCGCGTTCTCGCTGTGCTTTTCCATCCGCAGCGGCAGCGACTCGAGTTTCTGGAGGGTGACCCAGGCGTCGAACGGCGACTGCTGGTTCCCCAGGTCGCGCAGGCCGCGCGTGCGGGCGGCGAGGGCGAAGGCCTGCTCGCCGAAGGTCTCGTGGAAGTTGATGCCGTGATAGGCCGGGTTCGGCTCCGTGAGCTCGGGATACTCCCCTTCTGGCCAGGGGAACGAGCCGCCGTCGACGAGGACGCCGCCGACGGTCGACCCGGCCCCGTGGAGCCACTTCGTCGTCGAGTTCCAGACCAGATCGGCACCGTGATCGAGGGGTCGACACAGGTACGGCGTCGCGAAGGTGTTGTCGACGAACAGCGGCACGTCGCGCTCGTGAGCGATGTCGGCGACGCGTTCGATATCCGGTGTGACGAGCGCGGGGTTGCCGATCGTTTCCAGGTGGACGAAGGCGGTGTCGTCGTCGATCGCGTCCGCGTAGGCGTCGTAATCGAGCGTGTCGACGAACTTCGTTTCGATACCGCGCTTTGCGACGGTGTGGGTGAGGTACGTGTACGTGCCGCCGTACAGCGAGGAGGCCGACACGATGTTGTCGCCCACGTCCGCGAGGATGAAGGTCGCGAGATCGAACGCGGCCATTCCCGACGCGGTGGCGAGCGCGCCGACGCCGCCCTCGAGTTCGGCGATGCGCTCCTCTAACATCGCGTTCGTCGGGTTCATGATCCGCGAGTAGATGTTGCCGAACTCCTCCAGGCCGAACAGGGCGGCGGCGTGATCCGTATCGTCGAACTCGTAGGAGGTCGTCTGGTACAGCGGCGGTGCGCGCGCCCCCGTCGTCGGATCGGACGCCTGTCCGGCGTGGATGCTGTTCGTGGCGAACCGGTGGTCGGTGGGGTCGTCTCCCATGTCACCACGGTTCAGGGCCGAAGCGCGTAAAGCCACTAGATGGCGTCAATCCCGGCGAGCGGCCGTCCCGATTACGATCGCCACCATAACTGCGACGAGCGCGAGTGTCCCCGTAAAGCCGGGCAGCGACTCGGCGGGGGTATCGGTGAGGAGGCCGCTTTCGCCGGATTCCGCGTCGCCGTCAGCGGATCGATTGTGGCCCGCCTCGGACCCACCATCGCCGACGGTCACGGTTCCCGCCTCGACCGCGGGTTCGACGGGACTCCCGCCGTCGGCGTCGACCTGCATCGACGCGACGCTCACGTCGGCCGTTCCCGCCTCGACGCCGTCGACCTCGATCCACGCCAGCGTGACGTTCGTCGCACCGGCCGTTATCTCGTCGTTCAGGTCCGCGGCTTCCACGGTGAGCGACTGGCCGTCCGCGCTGACGATGGGATCGCTCGTCAGCCCGAACCGATCGGGGTAGCTAGCGTTTGTGACCGTCGCCACGCCCTCCGGACTGAACTCGAGTTCGAGTTTGTAGCCCGCGAGCCCGTCCGGCGCGTCGGTCAGCGCGATGCGGTGCGTGCCGGTGTCGCCGGGAGCGATCGTCCCGTTGGAGACGACGAGTTCGGGGTCGTCTGCGGCGACGGAGGCCGAAGTCGATGCTTCCGCGGCGGCGATTCCGGACGAGGCGACGCCGGCGGTCGAGCCGGCACCGCTGACCGGGGCGACGACGCCGAGTCCGAGGACGATCGCGATCGCGAGGGCGAAGATGGCGACGACCGCGCGGGAGAGTCTGCGCGACCAGTCCGCGTCCGCGATTCTGGTCCGACTTTGAGTCTGCGACTGATCTCGCGTCTCCGAAACCGGCTCGCTATCGTGGCGATACATCGACTTACAACTCGTCGTAGAGGGCGACGGTGTCGTCGTAGTCGATCTGGCCGTTCTCGTTGAAGTCGAACGCGTCTTCGTTCAACTGGACCGCGTCGTCGTCGATGTTCTCGAACAGCACGACCACGTCGTCGTAGTCGACCCGGCCGTTGCCGTTGACGTCCTCGAACTTCCCGTCGCCGTCGGGGTCGGTCGGCGAACCGCCGCCCGGTCCGCCACCGATCGGCGGCGGGCCGGTGACGACGACGCCCGGCCGGCGCTGCGGTTCGATTGGCATCCCCGAGTCGTCGTCCAGATCGTGAACCTCGACCGTCACGTCTGTCGCTCCCGCGCCAACACCCTCGAGTTCGATCGTCGCCAGCGTCGCCTCCGTCGTCCCCGGCTCGATCTCGTTCTCGATGTCCGCGAACCTGAACTCGACCGCGGAGCCGTCCTCGCTGATCTCCGGCGCTGCGGTGAGTTCGAACCCGTCGCCGTAGGTGGCGTCCGTAATCGACGCGACATCAGTGTGATCGAGTGTCACGGTGACGCGACCGCCTGCGATGCCGTTCGGCAGCGACGATAGCGTCAGGTCGATCTCGCCGGTCGCCTCCTGGCTGACCGCCAGCGAGTCGACGCGGATCACCGCCGGCGGTTCGTACACCCACATGGCGTCGTTGGGGTAGGAACGACCGAAGCTTCCCTTGTCCTCACAGAGCAGCACCCGCCCGTCGTCCATCACCATGACGTTGTCGACGTTGATGAGCGAGGCGTCCTGCAGCGACTCCGAATCGCTCGCGTTCGGCCCGACGACGACCGGCTCGAGCCGCGAAACGTTGTACTCCGACTCGAGTTCGGCGCGGTAGACGACGCCGGTGTCGACCTCGTCGAATCGCAGCTCTCCCTCGTCGTCGGTCATGGAGCCGCCGAGCGAGGAGATGCCGAAGTAGATGAAGTCGCCGGGTGCGGCCTCGTCGTGGGAGTCGATCCCCTCGGCCTTGTTGAACTCGATGCTGGCACCGATCTCCTTGGCGGCCGCGCGGGTTTCGAGGAAGGGGACGCGACGGAGTTCCTCGTCGACGCCGTCGGGACCGCGCTCTTCGTACTGGGCGGCCCACTCGACGATTTCCTCGTCGGTGATGTAATCCCGGTTGCCGTTGATGGCGACCTCCTCGTCGGCCTCGGCGAGCGCCGTCTCGAGGTCGTCCTCCCAGTCGGTCTCGGCGTGGGTTTCGAGATAGTCGACCTGCGTCACGCCGTCGTACTCGGCGATCCAGGACTCGACCTCGGCGTTGCTGGCGGTGCCGAGTTCGAGCCACTCGACGGCGAGGTCGGTTTCGCCGACCGTGCCCTCGCCGATCTCGCTCGCCTTGATCGCGTACAGCGTGCCGCGGACGTCCATCGGGTCGTCGTACGCCGGAATCGGCTCGTCGGCCACGAACTTGTAAATCCCCTTCGCGCCGCCGTCGGAGGCGAGGTAGACGGTGCGCTCGTCGGGCAGGACTTCGGGGCACTCCCAGGCGGACCGACCGAAGACGTGGTGTTTGACGGGCGTCGGTTCGTCGGCGGTCGGCTCGGTGATCTCGACGATCTTCCCGTAGCGGTAGCGGTTGGGGAACACCTCGTCCTCGATGGGCTGGGGCGTGTTCTCGCCGTCGGCGATGTCGACCGGCTCGGCGCCGAGGTGGTAGGCGATCTTCTCGGTCCCCCTGTTGTTGCTCAGCCCCATCGGGTACCAGCTGTCCGCGCCGAAGATCTCTTCGAGCGAGTTCTCGACGTCCAGGATGTTCGGTCGATTCCAGAACTCGCTGCCCCCGCGGAGGCCGACGCCGCTTCCTTGCTCGACGATGTCGCCGACCGTCGCGAGACCGTTCACCCGCGCGTGGCCGTACTCCTCCTCGGCCGACAGCGGCGTCTCCCACGGACTGAGATCGCCGTAGCAGTTGATCTTCGTGCCGCCGATTGCGCGGAACGCGTCGGTGTTTTCGAGTTCCATCGCGTTCTCGAGGTCGGCTTGCCAGTAGCCGTCCGCGTCGCGGTACAGCGGCGTCCGCGAAATCGCCCCCGGTCGCGTCTCGTTGTTGGTAAAGAGGTAGCCCTCCGTCCCGTCGTCGTTCGTCGCGACGAAGAAGTTCATGTCGGCCTGCTCGCCGATGCCCTCGTAATTTTCCTCGACGATGTCGCCGAGGTCCTCGCCGGCCGGCGTCTGCGGGTGGCCGAAGCGCTCGGTCCCGCCGTTGATCTCGTCTCCCGCCTGAACGAGGAGCCGATACTGGCCGGCGGCGGACTGCACTTCGGCCTGTTCCGCGTTGGTCCGCGGCGCGTCCAACTCGTCGAACTCGTCGCTCGTCCCGTCGAACGTGAACTGGAAATCGTCGACGACGCCGACGCCGCCGCGGTCGAACGGCGCGGGGTTGTCTCCGCTCGGATGCTGGAGACTGTAGAGCAACTCGCCCGTCTCGAAGACGAACGGACCCGTAACCTCCGCCCCCCGTGCCGTCGTCGAGAACCGCTTGATGTTCCCGTTGACGTACGGTGCCGTCTTCGTGTCGTGTTCGTCCTCCCCCTCGGCCGCGTGGGCTGTCCCGAGTAATCCCGCCCCGAGCGCCGCCGCCGTCGACGATGCCATCAGCGTCCGCCTGGTGTATTCGACCATGTACTCGGTTCAGGAAGCGAGAATGACGTGAAATTTTATAATAGGTGACTAGTGCATTATATCCCGATCCGGACCGGCACCGAGCGCTCTGTCCCCTATTGTACCATATATAGCTTCTGGCCGATTTGTGTAGCCGCGGTCGGCCGCTTCGAACGAGAACACACGATGTCACGGCTTCGGTCTTCGGCCTTCGACGCGCCGGGAGCCGGCGCGCACAGCGCCTGCGCTACGCGATCCTCACTGTCCCGCGTCGAGAACTGATACTGTCGGACAGAACGGCGTGACGATCGGTCGCTCCGCTGCGGCCGTTCCCACGGGTGACGGCCGCAAATTCGCGACTGACTTCGTATTGACTTCTATCCGACAGTATGAACCGCCGATTCGCCAGAAAAACGATCGCGTTCGAGTTCCGAAGCGAACGGAACTCGCAGTCGGCCTACTCGATGTCCCGATCTGCGATCTGCGTGCGGATCTCCGTCGCTCGCTCGCGGACCCACGAGAGATATCGCTCGATTTCGGTCGGCGTCGCGCCGTAGAAGGAGGCGACCCAGTTAACGTCGGCCCAGGGGAGCGTCACGAGGTAGGTCGCGAGGGTATCCTTCCCGGCCTGCACGACCTCCGGCGGGACGCCGCGTTCGCCGGTTCCCTCCTCGACGAAGCCGTTCACATCGAAGTAGACATCGGCGTAGCGCCGCGCGTCTTCGGGGCTGTCGAAAACGATCTCGGTGTGTTCGGGGGCCTCGAAGCGATAGCGCTCGCCGGCATCGGTCGCGACGATCCGAACGCCAAGCACGTACTCCTCGACGACGGCCTCGGTCTCGGGTGCAGTATCGGACGTTGCCATGACGGTCTCTCTACCCCTACCGGGACTCGAAATAGTATTAAACGTTGATATGAGCTCTATTGTGCACTCGGGAGCACTTCGTACCGACCCCATCAAGCACCGTCTTTTAGGACGGCCGCGTCCCACGGTGAGACGATCACGGCGACGATGAACGTCCTGCTCGTCCTCGGCCACCCCCGGACCGACAGCCTGTGCGGGTCGCTGGCCGCCGCATACCGCGACGGGGCGCTCGAGGCCGGCGTCGACGTTCGCGAACTCGCCGTCGCTGAACTCGCGTTCGATCCGGACGTCCACGAGGTCTCTCCCAGCGACCAGCGACTGGAACCCGACCTCCGCGAGGCCCGGGAATCGATCCGCTGGGCGGACCACCTCGTCTTCGTCTACCCGAACTGGTGGGGGACGATGCCGGCGCGGCTCAAGGGATTCTTCGACCGCGTCTTCACGCCCGGCTTCGCGTTCGTCGAGTACGACGAGGGGGAAGGCGCGGGCCACGAAGGGCTACTGGACGACACGACCGCCGAACTGCTCGTCACGATGGACATGCCCCCGTGGGTCTACCGCTGGATCTACCGCCAGCCGGGAACCAACGCCGTCAAACGGGCGACGCTCGGCTACGCCGGCATCCGAACCACCCGTGTCACGATGCTCGGGTCGGTCGAGGAGTCGACGCCCGACGAACGCGAGGCGTGGCTCGAAAAAGCAACCCGGCTGGGGCGCAGCCTCGACGACGGCCCCGACTCCCGCTCGACGCGCGTTCGCCGCCGGGCGACGGCGTGGCTCAAAGCCCTTCGACTGCAATTCTACCCGATGGCGTGGGCGGCGTACACGATCGGCGCGCTGGCGGCAGCGGGTTCGAGCGATACCGTCTCGTCGCTCCCGTACTGGCTCGGCTTCGCCTTCCTGTTCTTTCTCGAGGCGGCGACGGTACTCTCCAACGAGTTCATCGACTATCCGTCCGACCGCGAAAATACGTTCGCCGGCCCCTTCACCGGCGGTTCGGGGGTGCTCGTCGACGGTGAACTCGACTTCGCGGCGCTGCGCCGCGGAATCGGGGTCGCGCTCCTGTTCGCCGTCGGTGCCGGCGGGGCTGCCCTCGCCGTCGGCCTTGGTTCGACCCCCATCACAGCGGCCGTCATGATCGCCCTCGGCGCGCTGGCGCTCGGCTACACGTTCCCGCCGCTCGAGTTCTCCTACCGAACGCTCGGTGAACTCGACGTAGCCCTCACCCACAGCACCGGCGTCTTGCTGTGCGGGTACGTCGTCCAGGGCGGTGCGGCGACCGACTCGCTGCCGTGGTTGCTTTCGATCCCGTTTCTGCTGGCCGTGCTCCCGTCGATCACGCTGGCGGGCGTTCCGGACCGCGCCGCAGACCGGAGCGCCGACAAGGAGACGATCGCCGTCCGCTTCGGAATCGATGGCGCTGCGACCGTCGCGGCGGCGACCGCGCTGCTTGCCAGCCTGACGGGGGTCGTCTGGGCGGCCCTCGGTGTTGGGGGCGGCCTCTACGGGCCGCTGGTCGCCCTCAGCGTGCCCCACGCGCTCGCACTTGTCTGGCTCCTTCGAACTCGATTGGGGAACCGGACGACCCCCGCACGCATCGACGGGCTGATGGTTGCGTCGCTAAGCTTTCTGGTCTGGTTCGCCATCGTGCCGCTGCTCAATCTCATCTGATATCGGTCGGTTCCGGTTGTCTCTGTTGACGCTCTATCTTCGGGGTGGTTTATCGTGAAATATCCGCCCACTACATGTGTGTATTGACCAGTAAGCGTTCTATCAGGCTTGAATGAGGTTTGTCGGTCGTACTGAATACAGGGCGCGTATCTTCCAGAACAGGAAATTTCGAACGAGGCTATTGAATTGGCCGATACAGGGAGATACTCGTTATCCACTTACGGACTTCACTAATCAAACCAGTTGGTGATCTCCCTACACGAGTGAGCTCGGATCGTCACCGAACCCACTCCCATATCTCTCAACGACTTCCGTAACGGTGACTTCATACGCATCGTACCACTCTGTCCACCGCCGTTTCGCGCGTTTGTGGTCCGTATCCGCTCCAAACAACACGAGTGCGTCCAACGACTCCCAATAGTAGCTGACAAGAACCTCCTCACTATCCGGTGCATGCCACGTCTGCTTGCCCGGATATCCTTCTGTGTCCTCAGCAGCCGCTTGTATCGCGTCATTCAACTCGTGAAACTCCGTATCGTACTCACCCGGAGCGAGGCGGAACGTTACCAAATACACCAGGACGATTCACTCGTCCATGCGAACAAGACGCTTTCCCTCGGAGCATACAACGGGTAGCAACCAACGACTCGCTGACCCACGTCCAAGTCGGGTTTGGGATTCTGGCCACCCTCGCCGGAAACTTCACACCTATCCTTCGCAACTGAGAACATTCCTGTGAACACCCCTCTAAATCGGGTCTATGTGGGTCCCGTGGAGAGTATTTGATGACACGACACAATAGCCAATCCGACAGGAATCGATTCGCAACCATCGCAGTCGGCGCAGCTGAAACCGAGAGGCATCCTCATAGAGATGGAACGAACGATGTCGTCCCGCCGATCCATCTTTCGACTACGTTCGAGTGGGCCAGCGGGGAGGACGCCAATGAACACGACTATTCGCGCGAGAGCAATCCGACGCGGGCAGCCCTTGAAGAGCAGTTAGCCCGCCTCGAAGGCGGCGAGTATGGGTTGGCGTTCGCCTCCGGAATGGCCGCCACATCGACGACGATGCTGTCGCTGGTCCCCCCAGGAGGCCACGTCGTCTCCTCGGACACCATCTATAGCGGAACCGAAAAACTGCTCACGGAACATATGGCCGGACATCTCGGCGTTGACATCGACTTTGTTGACGCCCGTGACCCCGACAACGTTGCCGATGCAGTCAATGCGGACACTGACTTGATCTGGGCAGAAACACCGTCGAACCCCTTGATGAGGTTGTGCGATATCCAAACGATAGCCGACATCGCCGATGACCACGATGCCCTGTTCGGCGTGGACAGTACCTTTGCGAGTCCGTACTGCCAAGTCCCACTCGAACTGGGTGCCGACATCGTTGTCCACAGCACTACCAAGTATCTCAACGGGCACTCCGACTCGATCGGTGGTGCCGTTATCACCGACGATGAGGGAGTTTACGAGCAATTGGCGTTCGCGCAGCGAGTTGGGCTTGGGAATATGCTTTCGCCGTTCGACTGCTATCTCGTTGCACGAGGCATCAAGACGCTGCCCGCGCGGATGGAATCTCACGAGCAGAACGCAATGGCAGTTGCCCGGTTCCTCGAAAGCCACGATCGGGTCGCTCGGGTTCACTACCCGGGTCTTGAAAGCCACCCGCAATACGATCTTGCGAGCGAGCAGATGTCGGGGTACAGCGGGATGCTGTCCTTCGAGTTCGATGGTACGCTCATCGAACTTGAGGCGTTCATCGAGGGACTTGAGGTATTCACGCCGGGAGCCAGTCTCGGTGGGGTCGAGAGCCTTGTTGAGGTACCGTCACTAATGATCCCCGACGAGTTCAGTCGGAGTGAGGATTCAGCGGAGATCCCGGAGACGTTGGTCCGGGTATCCGTTGGCCTCGAAGACGCCGATGACCTCTGCGAGGATCTCCGGAGGGCGCTACCGTAGGCGCACGTTCTTCTCTCCCTCGACGACCCGTACTACAAGCGGGTCGATCGCCCACTAGATATGGTAGCCGCAAGCGGAATATGAACTGTTTCTAAACGAGAGAACGTGGATTATTCGAGCGGTTCGATTACGTCTCCGGGGCGAATCATCCCATCTTCGAGAATGTCCACTCGGAGCCCACCTCGGTGGGTGAGTGCCTGCAATACGCCGTCCTGCGTGATGCGCTGAAGATGGTTGCAGGGTTCACACAGCCGATCGCCCCGACAGATGGCGTCACCGACTCGGAATCGTTGTCCAACGAGATGATTGAGTGCGACATCACGGGTTTCGATGTTTCGTCGGTGTTCTCCCGGTGCGAGTTCGATTCCCGCTTCACGTTCGATTGCTGTTACAGCCTCTTGCTCGATCAACGTGAGGTCGTACCCATCGTGGCGTTCCTCATCTGGCTCCCACTTGACGAAGGTTCCCGTCTCAATCTCGCTAAAGTAGCGATCACCTCGGAGTCCCTTCCCAGCAACTGCTTCAACGTCGGTCTGTTCTTCCATCTCCGCTTCGGCTTCAGGTGCGATAAAAATCCGTTCGACAGTGCCACTCCCGGTCATGTGTTCTATGCGCGTTTAACACAGTATAAACACTCGGATGTGGGTGTTGTTGCCAAGGTAACTCAGCGGTATGTCCGCAAATCATACCGAGTAGCTGGGTCATTGGCTACCAAGTGAACAAACGAAATTGCCGCGTTGAACTCATCCTCAATATTCAGCAGGTGATTTTTGGTAGATCTCGGATAGACCGATAGCCGCTTCGGTATCTGCTTGCCCTGTATCGAGCGCAGAGCGTACTGAATCTATCACCGCCCGAGTTCAACAAAGTCACATCGCTCGAGACGGCGAGTCAGCTACTCCAGCAGCGACTCGCCGGTCATCTCCGGTGGCTGGTCGATGCCGAGCAGTTCGAGCATCGTCGGCGCGATGTCGGCGAGCGTGCCGCCCTCCCGGACCGTTCGCCCGCCGTCGGTGCCGTCGGGGGACAGGTAGACCAGCGGCACGTCGTTGTACGTGTGTGCCGTGTGCGGATTCTCCGGGGTTCCCATGTCGTCCGCGTTGCCGTGGTCCGCGGTGATGAGGACGTTCGACCCGGCCGCCTCGAGTTCGGCGACGAGTCGCCCGAGTTGCGCGTCGACGGTTTCGACGGCCTCGATCGCGGCCTCGTAGTCGCCGGTGTGGCCGACCATGTCCGGGTTGGCGTAGTTGAGCACGAGCACGTTCGGATCGTCGCTCTCTATCACGTCGATCGCGGTGTCTGTCACTGCGGGCGCGCTCATCTCCGGTTGCAGGTCGTAGGTCGGCACGTCCGGGCTCTCGACGATCTCGCGGATCTCGCCGTCGAACTCGACCTCGCGGCCGCCGTTCAAGAAGTAGGTGACGTGGGCGTACTTTTCCGATTCGGCGATCCGAAGCTGCGTCCGTCCCTCGTCGGCGAGCACCTCCCCCAGCACGTTCTCGGGCTGGTTCGGCGGGTACGCCACCGGCAGGTCGAACGTCTTGTCGTACTGGGTCATCATCACGACCTCGGCGTCCGGCGGACTGATGCTGAACTCGTCGGACCAGTCCTCCGGACGGATATCGGCCAGCATGCGCGTCAACTGGCGAGCGCGGTCCGAGCGGAAGTTGAACCAGACGACCGAGTCGCCGTCTTCGAGCGCCGGCCCGCCTTGCTCACGGCTCCGCCGTTCGCTCTCCGAGGCAGGTAGCGCCTCGCTCTCGACCAGCGTCGGCTCGACGAACTCGTCGGTGTCGCCGCGGTCGTAGGATTCCTCGACCGCTGCGACCGCCGAGGCAGCCTCGTGGTCGGCCTCGCGCTCGACGATCGCGTCGTACGCTCGCTTCGTCCGCTCCCAGTTCTGGTCGCGGTCCATCGCGTAGTACCGACCCGAGACCGTCGCGACATGGCCCGTGCCGTGCTCCTCGACGACACTCTCGAGCGTTTCCAGGTACTCCCGGCCGCCGGTCGGCGAGGTGTCTCGCCCGTCGGTGATCGCGTGCGTGACGGCCTCGACCTCGCGGTCCGCGGCGAGTTCGATGAGCGCGTGCAGGTGTTCCTGGTCCGAGTGAACGCCGCCGTCGCTGACGAGGCCGACGAAGTGGACGCGTCCGCCGTTGTCGCGTGCGCTCTCGAATGCCGCGTTGATCGCGTCGTTCTCTCGGAAGGAGCCGTCCGCGATTGAGTCTGCAATGCGGGTGTACTCCTGGTAGACGACGCGGCCAGCACCGATGTTCAGGTGACCGACCTCGCTGTTTCCCATCTGGCCGTCCGGCAGGCCGACCCGCCGGCCCGAGACCTCGAGTTCACCGGTGGCACCGTGCTCTGTGAACCGATCGAAGTTGGGGGTGTCGGCCGCGGCGACGGCGTCTCGTCCGTCGTCAGTGCCGAGTCCCCAGCCGTCGAGTACGATCAACGCAGCGTCCATGTCAGGGCGATATCCGGCCTGGCGTAACTAGCTGTCGCTGTCGGCGACATGCCACTCCTACCGAACATATAAGAATCCGAGAGTGTGTGGAGTTATGCCTCTGACTCGTGATCGAACGCCGTTCCGCAATCGCCACAGATCGTCCCATTGCCGGGCGTGCATCGCTGCGCGAGGGTCGCGCCGCACTCGGGACAGACCATATAGAGTCGATGTTCCGGGGCGACGCCGGCTTCGAATTTGGCCCGAATCCAGGCGTCGGGATTGTCAGGTTCGTAGAGGGTAACCTCGCCGTTTGTCTGTCGCCAGTTGACCGTGTGTTCCTCGCGCTCGTCGGTCTCCATACCTCGGTTGGACATCGGGACACTGACAGCCATGCGACCCACTCATATAATTTTTCTGATGATAATTTACCCGCTCACGAGTTAACCCCCTGTGCCCGCGTGCGCCGGATCGCCGCCCGTTTTCGCCCCGCCGCCATCGACCACTGGCTTTTTGCGAGTTCGGCGGGAGCCAACTGGCATGACACTCGATCCGGTCCACTTCGACGGCATCGCGCAACTCGCGAGGCGGATCGATCACGGTGCCGACGAACGCGACCGCCGCGAGTTCGCCGAAACCGTCTGGGAGTCGTTCCTCGACCCCCTGCGCGACGACGGGCGGACGATCCTCGATCCGGTCGACGAGCGGTCCCGACGGCTGGTCGACTGCGAGGCCGTCGCCCTGCGAGAGCGGGAGTTTCCGACCCAGCACGGCCTCGACGCGGGGACGATCAACCCGACGACGTTCAAAAACGGGCTCGTCATCGACATCGCCCAGGCGGCCATGAGCACGACGCCGAGCGAACTCGGTCTCCACCGCTCGCGGACGACGGTGATGACGGTCCACTCGAACGACGAGACGATGACCGTCGACGAGGAGTGGGGCAAGTTCGACGCGGGCTACAGTCGCAGTCGGGCCGTGAAGATTCCGCCGCTACCCCGCTTTGCGGAGGGCGTCGTCCACGCGCTCGCGCTCTACCTCGCCGAGAGCAAGCACGCGCTGGCACACGCCGAGGACGTGTCTGACCTGCTCGTCTTAGACGGCCCGCTCTATCCGCGCGGGCTGCTCCGCTGGGCCGACCAGCACCCCGACCTGGCCGACTTCCTGCTCGAGGACCCGCGCCCGACGACGGTCCTCGAGAACTACGTGCGACTGGTCGAGTCGTTCGTCGACCGCGGCGTGCCGCTCGTCGGATTCGTCAAGAACCCCGCCACACGGGTCGTCACACGGACGCTGAAAGGTAAACGCGATGTCGACGTGAGCGTCCCCTGGGCCGACGACACCGCGCTGTTCACCCAACTGCTCGAGCGCGGCGAGTTCGTCGAGGACATCGAGGGAACGCGCTGGGAGCGAGATACCGACGCGCTCACCTACACGAACTGGTTTCGCTCGCGGGGCGGCGTCGACCGGCCCCTCTCGGCCGAGGGCGACGCGCTCGGCGTCGAGCGCCGTCTCGACCGCGAGCAGTACGAGGTCACGTTCTTCGTCGTCTACGACCCGCGCGAGGATCTCCTCTTTCGGATCGAGGCCCCCTACGCCTTCACGCGCGATCCGGATACGCGCGAGCGGTTGACGATGCAGCTCCTGCAGGACGTGGCGATCGCCCACGGTCCCCCGACCATCGTCGAGAAGGCGGACGAACTCGCGCGGATCAGCGCGCCGGAGAAGCAATCGCTTCGAGAGACGCTCGAGACGCAGTTCGACACGTCCCGCAAGCGGACGTACGACGATCACCGCTGGGCCGACGAATACTGAGCGGCTACTGAGGCGCTACCCAATCGTTGTGAACCTCACGTATTGGTGTCCGGTATTACGGCTGTGTTTCGCCCGCCACCGTGCGCTTTGCCCCCTGAACGCCTCCTCCCGCGATTCCCATCGGCGGAAACCGTGCTACAGGTCCGTATCCAACTCCACTTTCTCGATGTTGAACTCGACCGTCGACGGATCGACGCCGATCCTGGCGAACTGCGTTCGGACGTGCTCGCGGGCGTTCTCGACAGCCTGTTCTCGCGTATCGAAGCCACGCGGCATCGGCGACTCGAACGCGAGATTGACCTCTCTGCCGTCGACCTGTTGACTGGTTCCGCCGCTATCGACCTCGTAGAACTCGTCGCAGACCCAAACGTATGCAGCGTCCTCGTTCGGCGCACCCTCGAAGGACGGGGCGCGCTCGCCGCGTTCGTACAGCGTCCCGGTAAGTTCGGTGTCTCCTGCACACCCGCATACCATGAGCATACGTCCAACTATGTTCCGTAGCCGCAAAAATATCGTGCACGATCCGAGAACCAAAAACTTGATTCGAAACCGGACCGGGTCCGGCTATCCTCGCCCCCATACCTAGATCCGACGGCTCTACTGGAATCTTAGTCCGCTATTAATACCTACACACCAAACCCACAATCAACCATTCTTGAGAGTCACTCCGTTCTATTCATCCGTTTTCCGTCCGACTCTCAACTATCTGTTCGGCGGAGAAACCCATACGCCGAATACCGTCAGATATCGAGACCAAATCGTTTTGGAAACGGGTTTATCCCCGCTCTAGCAGTTGTGTTCGGTAATGAGTTCGGACGTTCATCTCGGAGATATAGGGGACCGGAATCCGGTAGTGACCGTTCCTAACGAACGCTACGACGCACTTCGACACCCTCGACGTCTCCGTATTCTCTCCGTTCTCATGGACGAACACTTCCTCTCGCTGTCCGAACTGACGACGGAACTCTTACAACGGGAAGACACATCCGCTTCGGACGGCCAGGCCCGCCACGAGGTTCGTCTCAGCCTCGTTCACGCTCACCTGCCGCGACTCGCTGATCACGGCCTGGTCGAACTCGACAGGGAGGCCGCCGCTACCGCTGCAAGCGATACCGATACCGACACCGACACCGAGTCTACAGCGTTCACTATCTCACTCATCGACGAACCACCGCTTTCCCCCGCAATCCTCTCCCTGCTCCTCGAGGCCGACACCGACGCCGGTGCCACCCTCCTCGACCGGCTCGTCCACCCCGTCCGACTCCGCCTGCTCGAGTTCATCGAGACGCAGGACGAACCGGTTTCGGTCGATGAACTCGCGACGGTGCTTGCGACGCGGCTGGAGGTCGGTCCGACGGAGCGGTGCGAGGCGACGATCGAACTACACCACAACCATCTGCCCGCGCTCGCCGACATCGACGCGATCGCGTACGATCGACAGGCAAGCCAAGTTTCGCAGTCGGCGGAGATGGAGTCGTTTCTATAGACTGTTTTCCGATTACCGCGTTCGCTTCCCCTGATTCAACCACTCCCGAGAATCATATACGAATGGCCCACGAACGGTGCCGACGAGACGCATGTCCGTGACCCCTCCAGGCCGACACGCACGACGACTGGGAATCGCCATATTCGTCGTTGTGCTGGTCAGCGCACTGACGCTCGGCGGGATTGGGTCCGTCGCTGCCGGCGACCGCGTCGCGATCATCTCGACCGACCCCGCGACGATTACGGCCCAGCCCGGCGACGAGTTCACCGTCGATGTCGTCCTCTACGGCGAGGGGAGCCACGACGGCAGCGGCGCTTCCAGCGTTACCCTCGCCGCGCAGTACCATCCCGAGTATCTCGAGATCACCGACATCGAACGCGGGCCGTGGCTCGAACAGGACGAGGAGACCGACGTGTACGCGACCCAGACGCTCGCTCACGAGCAGGGGACGGCGCTCTCGACGCAGTGGCGCGACCCGGTCGCCGGCGGCGCGACGGGAATGGCTCGGCTCGCGACGCTGACCGTCTCGGTCGCGCCGGACGCCCCGCCCGGCGAAACCGCGATCGCCTTCGGCGAGAGCGAGGTCGAACTCGCGACCGACTGGCCCATGCCGGTCGTCGGCGAGTCGGCGACCGTCGTGATCGACGGCGGCGAGACTGAACTCGAGTCGTTCGATCATCCACCCGTGGATTCGCTGTCGGCGGATGCCAACGCGACGACTGCGGACGAGAATTCGGATACCGACGCGACCACCGGTCCGCTCGATGCGCTCTCGAATTCCGTTCCTGCACTCGGCGTCGGCTTCGTCATCGCATCCGGGCTCGTCGTTCTCGCTGTTCGAACCGTGCGGTCTGACTGATTGTCATCCGAGGAGGGAAACGCGTTTTAGGAACCGGTCAGATGGGATGAGTATGACCGATCTGGGAGATTTCGGCGAGTTCAGCGCCGACGGCGACGGCGATTCCGGGATGTCGGACGGCGGTACGGACGACACAGCGCGGGCAGACTGGGCGCGTGCGAGCGAGTCTGCGGGCGCCACCGAGGCCGGAACCGGGACTGTTGATGACTCCTTCGAGTCGACTGCTGTCGAACCGCGCGGCGAGGACGTCGGTATCGGAGCGATCTGTGTCTCCCAGGGGCTGCGAATCGCCGAGGACAACGATGATACGACGCTTCGGGCCTATATCACGCGCGGCAACCGGTCGTCGATCCGTATCGGGAGCTACCTGCTCGCGCCGTATCCGGACGGCGGCCGCGGAGCGTCGACCGGCGAGACGCTGTTCTGTCGCATTACGGGCCTGGAGTACGCCCAACAGTATCACGCCGACGACGCGACGGAGATCCACGCGCGGCGGGCGATGCGCACGGATGGCATCGAGGAGGCCGATTACAAGTTCGTCGCGAACCTCGAGCCGGTGGCCATCCTCTACGATGATGACGGCGAACTCAAGCGCCGGATGACCGACCGCGTCCCCAAACCCCAGACGGTGATTCGGGAGGCCGACGACACCGAGGCGATCAAGACCGGCCTCAAGATGCCCGACGACGGCGTCTTCCTCGGGCACCTCTCGGTCGGCGGCGAAAAGGTCCGAACCGCCGCCTCGCCGCCGACGATCGACTACCGGCTGAAAGACGACTACGAGGCCGGTGACCCGCTCGTCTTCCGGCACACGCTCGTCGCTGGCGGCACCGGGTCGGGCAAGACCCACGGCGCGAAGAACGTCCTCCGGCAGTACCTCGCCGACGAGCGGCGGTATCCCATGGAAGACGGCCGCGAGGTCGGTCCCGCCGTCGTCCAGTTCGACCCCCAGGACGAGTACGCCCAGATGCACGACGACAACCCCGATCTGGACGACGAGTTCGCCCGCCGACTCGAGCGGGAGGGGATCGCTTACGGCGGGGTGGACGATACGACGGCGTTCATCCCCAAGGTGGGCTCGTCATCGTACGCGGCGGGCCACCACCGCGCGGAGCAGGTCGAGTTCACGATTCCGTTTTCGATGGTCCACGAGAACCCGTGGCTGGTCGCGGGCAGCGGGTTGAACGACAATCAGTACGGCGCGCTGGTCAGCGTGCTCTTGCCGCGTTTTCGGGAGCAGTACGGGGCCGACGCGACCTACGACGAGTTCACGCGCTTTCTCGACGACCCCGCGCTGCGCGAGGAGCTAGACGAGTCGGGGCGGGTTCACGAGGCGACCTTCGACGCGGTTCGGCGGCGCGTGCTCGGCTTCGGGCACGTCTTCGATCAGGACGCGCGGCCGATCACCGACCTGGTACACGAGTTCGTTCGCCCCGGCGGGTTGACCGTGGTGCCGACCTACCACATCAACGATACCCGGGCGACGGAGACGATCGTGCTGGCGCTATCCTCGCTGCTGATCGACCAGAAGCTCTCGAACGACCCGACCTACGACCGGATCAAGGAGACGCCGCTCGTCCTCGGGATGGACGAGGCGCACAACTTCCTCACCGACGCGGACTCGGTGCAGGCGGGGAAGGTCATCAAAAAGTTCACCGAGGCCGCCAAACAGGGGCGTAAGGAGCGACTCGGACTCTTTCTCATCACGCAGGACCCCCAGGACATCCACGACGCGGTCTTCAAGCAGATCAACACGACTATCGTCCTGAACCTGGGCGACGAGGACGCGATCAAGAGCGTGAACATTCCGAGCAACCTCGAATCAAAGGTGCCCTACATGGAGAAGGGACAGATGGTCGTCTACTCGCCGGACAATTCGGAACCCGTGGAACTGATCGGGCTCTCGAAGTGCCTGACCCGTCACGGACGGGACTGAGTCTATACGGACTCTTGTAGTCCGTCGATGGTTGTTTTTCACTTCCGCATCGTGTGACTCCATCAAAATAGCCATTTAGAACGATTCTTTAATATTATTTTATATTTGTTAATAGTATATAATTCATCTCCTTTCAGAATATTTTCTAATCACTGGACGAAAGACAATAATAAATGACCATAATAAAATAACTATTGAAATTGAAACAAAACTAAACATGGAGTCTTGTTTAATTGGCGAGTTAACAAGAAGGACTGCTATTATAATACAAGATGAAATAAAGAATAAGCCTATCCCAAGCCATAAATCAGAGACAGTCAAGCCAGAGACTGGTTTGGCATACAACCACCAGATAACCAAAAGATAGACCATGCTAATGCCGACGATCTGTCCTACCCCACGCACGCTAATTGGATTGTCAATGGCTTGAACAGCTAGCGCGATGATTATTATACTACATAGAATTAACCCAAGTGCTTCTGTTTTGTCAGGTAGGGATCGTCTGGAATCTTTCCCCATATTGATTATGATTACTGAGGGAATAGAAAAAACGGGGGATATCGTCTATAATGGAGTGCCTATCGCAATTGGATATTTCTGTCTCCGTGGTTTACTCCCCCGACTGGGGCTGATAGTACTGCTTCAACTACGTTGCCAGCCCCTTGAGGTCGGGGAACTGGGTTCGGTGGTTGACGTTCATCTGATCCAGTTTGTCGCGAAACTCGAGTTTGCGCTCGCCCGGGATGACGATCTTCCGGTAGCAATCGAGGTGGTCTTCGAGCCACCGATCGAGGAGTAGCCGCGGATCGGACTGGAACGAGAAGACGGCCAACTGGTTGGCGATCCGGTCGTCGATCGGCGGCGGCCGGAAGAAGACAACGTACTCGTCTTCGAAGCCCTCGTCGGGTGCCCACAACTCCTGCCAGAGTTCGTCGATGCGGGTGACGTCGTCGAGGGTTCGAGTCAGGCCGGATCCGGCGTCGTCGGGGCCGGACTCGCGCGGTTCGTTGTCCAGCGTCACGTTCGAGAGGAGATGCGTGTCGAGCATGTGGGTCTCCGTCATCTCGAGGACCGACTGGTAGAAGTCGGGCAGGTCGGCGTGTAGCTGTCGGTAGTCGACGGCCCAGATCGCTCCGTCGTGGTCGGTGTCACCGGTTCGCGTCGCGAAGTAGGCCGCGACGAGTGGCTAGAACGACCAGTCGAGCAGCCGCGTCGGCAGCCCGTAGTGTTGGGCGATCGAGAGCAGGTGCCAGATCGACTGCGACTCGTCGATCTCGTCGATCTCGTCGGCCGCGTACTGGGCGAAATTCCGAAGCAAGAGCGGCTCGAGGTTCCACTTTCCGGACTCGACGACGAAGCGGTTGATCGATGTCTCGAGGGGGTGATCGACGTGAGGCTCCCCGGAAGACGTACGGCGAGCGATACCGGGAGATGTCGGGTATCCACATCTCCGCGGTGACCAGCTCCTGTAGCTTCGACCACGATTCGGCGCGGACGATCGACTGGGTATCCGTGTCGTCGGTCATCGGTCGCTGTGAGCGGTCCAATGGGACTCCTCGAGAGGCCGGTTCAGCATTCTCGACCCTAGCGCCATCGCGGAAATAACGGCGCTGCAAAAATATCGAACGCCCGGTGCGCAGCGCGCCCCCGTTGTCGATCGATTCGCAGCGACCCTCCGTTCCGCTTCGAGCTGTTCGGCCGTCTCGAGCTACTGTGACCCCGACTCGAGCAGTTCGCCCTCGAAGAACCCCGCGGCCGCCTCGGCGATGGCCTCGCGTTTCCCGAGGAAGAAGTGGTCTGCCGGCAGCCCGGTGACCTCGTCGCCGCGCTCGTGAGCGCGTTCGACCACCGGCTCCCAGTCGACGGTCGTGTCCCGTTCCCCGTAGAGAATGCGGACGGGCGTCTCACTCGAGAGAGACCTGAGCGCCGCAGCCGCGTCGAGGTCGTTCGCGAGCCGCGCTGCGGGGGCGAGAACGGCGACGGCGTCGGGAGCGGGATCGACATCGGCAGCCGCGAGCAGGGCCAGCGACGCGCCGAAACTGTAGCCGAAGAGGCCGACGCGGTCGTAGCGCTCCGTGGCCCACCGGATCGCGTTTCGTACGTCCTCGCGCTCGCCGTATCCCTCGTCCCATTCCCCGTAGTCAAAGCGCAGGCAGGCGACCGCGTTTTCGCGGAGTCGATCCGCGACGGCGACGAGTCGGCTATCGGTTCGCGAGCCGCCCTGCTGGGGATGGGGCGGGCAAGCGACGACGATGGCATCCGTCTCAGCGTCCGGTTCCGTAAGCGTAGCGCGTACGTCGCGACCGCCCGGAACGAGTACGTCGGTCATACCCATCCGTTTGGACTGGGACGTAATCAAAACGGCGAGCAACGCCGATCGTCCGTCGATTCTCACGTCGTCTGTCGTTGATGTGATGTTTTTAAGGGTGACGAGCGTTAGGTACGAGTATGGGCATCCTCTCTCGGACCTCCTACGTCATCCGGTCGAAAATCAACTCTCTGCTCAACCGTACAGAGGACCCGACCGAAACCCTCGATTACTCCTACGAGCAGATGCGCGACCAGCTGCAGGAGGTCAAACGCGGTATCGCCGATCTTACCACCCAGAAAAAGCGCCTCGAGATGCAAAAGCGCCGACTCGAGGAAAACGTCGAGAAACACAACGACCAGGCTCGCACGGCGGTCCGCCAGGACCGGGAGGACCTGGCTCGACGCGCACTCGAGAAGAAGAAGACGAAGATGAACCAGATCGAGGATCTGGAACGGCAAGTCTCGGAGCTCCAGAGCCAACAGGACAGCCTGATCGACCAGAAGAACGAGCTCCAGACCCGTATCGAAGAGTTCCGCACCAAGAAGGAGACCATGAAGGCCCGATACGAGGCCGCGGAAGCGAGTTCGACCGTCTCCGAGGCGATGACCGCAACCGGCGAGGAGTTCGAGGATGTCGGCCGCGCCATCGAGCGCGCCGAGGAGCAGACCGAAGACATGGAGGCCCGTTCAGCCGCTCTCGACGAACTCCACGAAACGGGTGCGTTCGACGACGTGCTGTCCGACAAGGACCAGATCGACCGCGAACTCGAGGATCTCTCGACGGGCAGCGGCGTCGAGGCCGAACTCGATACGCTCAAGTCCGAGATGGGCGAGGGCGAGAGTGCAACGGAGACAGAGGCTGCAACCGAGTCCGAATCCGAGGCTGAAGCCGAGACCGGTAGCGAACCCGAAGCAGAACCCGAACCCGCGAACGACGCTGATGTCGATGTCGACTCTGATATCGACGACGCCGAAATCGACTCCGAACTCGCGGAGCTACAGGACGAGGAAAACGCCTAACGCCGGACGGTTCACGCCACTACACCACTACACCACTACACACTTCTCGCACCGAACCGCTACCGTCCGCACAGCGTACCTACGACGGCGTTCCGAGCACCGTAATATCGTATTCGTCGAGGACGGACGGCGACTTGAGGATGACCACCGTAAACGCCCACACGTCACCGCTGTCGAGATCACCGTTCGTCGACAGATAGCGGCCCAGTTGCTCTCCCATCTCGTTGTACACCCGAACGCGCACCTCCGCACGCCGAACCCGCTCCGACCCCGTATTCTCGATCGTTCCCTGAATCGTCGATCCCTTGAATCCGCTTTCGAACGTGAACTCGTGGGTCGTGATCTCGAGGCGGTTGAGCGGTGTGACGCCTTCCTGTGGTTCCTGTTCTGCGAGGGCTGCTGCGGCGGTCAACTGTTCAGCCGACCGATTCCCGGCGTCGCTGGGTGGGTCGATCTGTCCCCGTTCGTAGCTCGGCCCGGTTTCGACGCCGAGAGTGGATTCGCCGCTCGTACAACCGGCGAGTGCTGCGGTGGCTCCGAGGCCCAGTGACGCAAGAAAGCGTCGACGGTACCGCCCGTCTCGCCGAGTTCCATCCGGCCGCGCGGAGTGGGACGACCCGTGAGACGAGTTCGGTGGTCGGGTCATCGAGTTGTGGTCCTCCGTGTGTTCCTCCGTCGAAACCGGTGGTTTGCCAGCTGTTCGTCGTGACCGTACCCGGGCATGTCTGGTTCCGACATCACCGCCGATATATTTCAGTGTGGGCCCTGAACCGTCGCTGCTACTGGTTCGTGATGGGTGGTTGGTTCGTGGTGGGTGTGAACTCGTTTCTGGGTTCCTTGCGGTCTTGTCTTTCGCTCCCTGTTTCTTGGTGTCTTGCAGTGCCTGGCTATCCCGTCACTCGTTCCGTATCCGTCCGGCATCTCGAACGACGTACGCGCCCGCCAGTAACGGGGCAGCAACGGGATATGCAACGTGAGTTCTTATTGTCATATCCGTCGAGCGATGTGGTATGGCAGCTCCGGAGGCGAACGAGACGGTCGAGTCGTACCGGTCCGATACGGATCAGCAGCCGAACTCGCTGATGCGGGTTCGGGAATGGCTGGTGGTCGAGGGTGATCGACTGGCGGTTGCTGCACTCATCTCCGTCGGTGTCTTCGTGCTGTTCGTAGGGTTGTACGAGGTGGGGCTGATTTCGTTTACGAACGCCAATTCGGTGACGCGGGTCGCAAGCGGGATGATTGCGGGGACGTTTTCGCTCGTTACGCTCGTCGTCTCGATCAACCAGTTGATCCTTTCACAGGAGTTCGTCTCGGCGGCGAGCGCGCACGATCAACTCGAGGACGTCCTCTCGTTTCGCGACGAGATTGCGGAGACCGCTGCCGTCCCGGCTGCTCCGGCGTCGCCGACGCGGTTGCTCGAGTTGCTCGCGGAGTCGATTCACGGGAGCGCAGTTGCGCTTTCCGAGGCCGTTGATCCGGAGTCGGGCGCTGACGAGACGCAAGCCGGCGGTCAGGGCGACGTGTCGAGGCGTTTGATCACCCAGTTTGCAACCGACACCTCCGAGAGCAGCCAACGGATGGACGAGACCCTAGAGCGTTCCCAACTCGATACCTTCGGGGCACTCTCGGCGGCGATCGAGTACGATGCTCCCTGGCAACTGTACGTCGCGCGCCAGATACGCGGGCGCTACGGCGACTCGTTGCCGGCGGAAGGCAGCGATGCGCTCGATTCGCTGATCAATGATCTGGTGTTGTTTTCGACCGTCCGGGAGCATTTCAAGACGACATACCTGCAGCGTGAGTTGACGCGGTTTTCACAGTTGACGATCCTTACCGGCGTTCCGGCGATCATATCGTCGCTGCTGATCGGGTTTCTCTATGCGGATATCACCGGCGCGAACGTGACGATCGCTGTCTTGCCGTACATCGTCTGTGTGCTCATAACGATCGTTCTCTCGCCGCTTGCGCTGTTGGCATCGTACATCCTCCGGACGGCGGCCGTCACGCGCCGGACCGCATCGGTCGGTCCGATGATGCCACAGAAAGATCCTGATGAGGGACCGTTTGCAGATTCGGATACCGATACGCTGGAGTAGATCGGTCCCGGGATCGGTCAGTTGGTCAGTCCGGCCCGGTGTTTATGTGACCGGTTGTGATTACCCACAATCGATGGGGTTCTGGAACAAGCTCCGTGTCACCACCAGCGAGTCGATCAACGTCCGCGATGACCTGAGCGCCGGAACCAACGTCACGCTTCACTTTCTCTTTCTCGGCGCGCTCGCGTGGGTCTCCGGCCAGCCGTTTCTCTTTCCGAGTCTCGGTCCCTCCGCGTACCTCCTCGCGACGGGCGAGAAAGACCGTGCAGAAGGACCGTATCACGTGATCGGCGGGCACGCCGTTGCCGCCGTCTGCGGGTTGCTCTCCTACGTCCTGTTCGCAAACGGTGTCGTCGTCGTCGACGCCTTCCAACAGGCCCAGCCCTTCTCGCCCGAGGTCGGTCGACTCGTTATCAGCGGTATCGTCTCGATGTTTCTCACGACGATCGGCATGCTCTGGTCCGACACGAACCATCCTGCCGCCTGCGCGACGACCCTGATCGTCGCCCTCGGGCTCATGTCGACGCTGCTCGAGGTCGTCATTATCGTCCTCGCAGTTGCACTGCTCGTCGGCTTCCACAATACAATCGTCGACCGTGTGCAGGATCTCTATGGGGTCGAACCGGAAGCCCCTCGTTGACAGAAACGGCTCCACCGATCACCAGTTCCCGGCCACTAGTTATCAGCCGCTACCGGTCAGCTGTCGTCCACCCGTTGTAACCACCCGTCACCCGTCGTCTTCCAACCAATGGCTTTTATCCACCCGCGTGGTCGCTCCATCACAGTCGATGCACACCGCGAGTTCGGATGCGACAGATGAGGCCTCGGATGGTCCCTCGATCACCGACGAGAACGGGGGTGATAGACTCGGCGGATTCCGGATGTGGCTCTTACTTCGGGTCAATCGACTCGCTCTGACCGGCGCGATTCTCGTACTGATTTTCGTCATCCTGATCGGCACCAGTCAACTCGGCTTTGCTCCCCACCGATGGATCGTCGATACGCAGGGCAGTATCGCCTTCATCTTCTCGTCGTTCATCGGTGCGATCATCACCGGCACGTCCATCGTCGTTACGATCAACCAACTCGTGCTCTCACAGGAACTCGGTGCGATCGGCAGCCAGCGCAGCCGGATGGAGGAAGCGACTACCTTCCGCGAGGACACCGAAGACACCATCAGCGAGGACATCAGCCCGCCGGAACCCGGTGCCTTCCTCTACGAACTTGTCGACGGCGTGCAAGAACGCGCCGGTGAACTCGAGTCGGCCGTCTCGGAGAGTCGGGACGAGGAGCTGCGGTCGACCGTCGATGAGTACACGAACGACATTCGTCAGAACGCCGAGACTGTCAAGGACAATCTCGAAGACGCTCAGTTCGGCACGTTCGAGGTGCTCTGGGGCGCACTGCAGTATAATTACTCGCGAAAAATCTATGACGCTCGCTCGATTCAGGTCGACCACGCGGACTCGCTCTCGGACGAGGCAGAGGAGAATCTCGAAGACGTGATTTCGACGCTGCGACTCTTTGCACCGGCCCGGGAGCACTTCAAGACGCTTTACTTCCAGTGGGAACTGATCAACCTCTCGCGAGTACTCCTCTATGTCGCAATTTCGGCGCTCACAGTCATGGGTGCCCTGCTCATGTACGTCGATGCGAGTTCATTTCCCGGAGTGACACTCGGCATCGATAATCTCGTCTGGGTCTCCAGCATGGGGTTCGTCGTCGGGCTTTCTCCGTTCGTGTTGTTCACGACGTACATCCTCCGGATCGTGACGGTCGCGAAGCGAACGCTCGCGATGGGGCCGTTCATCCTGCGCGAAAGCGAGCGGGACGAGGATCTCGGCTAAGGTCGATACCGCGCCGATTGTCGTCAGCCCGCCTCAGTCGAACTGCTGTGGAGCAGTGCCGGCGCAGCCGCGACCGTCCGCGAGTGTACCGGACGATCGGTAATCGGTACACCAGACCGCCTCAGGCCAGCGGATCGTGTCCGATCTGTTGGAGGAGCCCGAAGAGATCCACGTTCGCCCACCGTTCCGCAATTTTTCCGTCCGCGATGCGAACGACGTGGATACTCATGATATCGACGGATTCGCCCGTCGGCTCGATGCCCATGAACGGCCCCTCGTGGGTCCCCGTTATTCGTCCCCAGAACGCGACGTAGTCCGCGTCCCGCATGTAGTGTTCGACCTCGAAATGCAGGTCCGGAAACGTCTCGTGGTAGTTCGAAACGAACGACTTGAACTCGGAGAGCGGTTCCTCGCCGGACCCCGTCGGATCGTGGTACACTTGCTGGTCGGTGAGCACGTCGTCCATCGCATCGACGTTTCCATCGTTCCAGACGACATTGACGTACCGCTTTGCGATCGCCTTGTACTCGTTGTCTGCGGACATAAGTGACGGTCATCGGCCACGGCCAAATAGGTTCCACCCCCCGTCGATACGGCGGCGGATACCCATCCGCTTGCGATCGACATCGTCCCTGATTGCGGTGCGGTATAAGGGTGTTCGCCAATAGTTATGGTACTCTGGAACATGGGTATAACTAGCATGTTCGAGGAGTTCTCCCGAAGCTACTACCTCGGCCGACTCTACGTGACTCCGACCGATGCCGACCGCGCGCTAATGGACAGCGAACAACACGAGCGGATCAACGAGGCGGTGTACGCGACCGGAGAGGGGATCGAATCGCTCGAAACGCCGCTCGTGATGAAACTCGACTCGCAGCACTTCTCGGTCCACGGCGACAGTGCCGTCCCGACGAACACGCTCGCGCTGCCCGAAACGCTCCTCGACGGCATGGATGTTCGAAACCCGCCATCCCTGCGCGAGGTCCTGCTCGCCCGTCGCGAGTGCGCCTCGCAGTTACTCTCGTTCGTCGACGGCTGGGACCCGTCCGTATCCTGGGCACGGGCTACCGATGGCGACGACACCCCCGCCGACGATGACGAGTTCAGGAACGCGGGCATGTGAGCGATCGCGATCGGAGCCGCTGACGGTCCCAACGCGAACGGAGACCGGGAGCTAGAAGTACATTCGTCGCACCTGTTCGGTCAGATGCTCGATGAGTTGCTCGGACGCGCGTCGCTCAAGGAGCGCATCGCCGAACTCGAGGACGAAACCGAGCGGCTACAGGCGCGCTACGAGGCCGAAACCGACCGCCGAGCCGAGGCCACGACCGCCAGACAGGACGCCGAGGAGCGAGTCAACCGGCTCGAGGATCGAATCGCCCAACTGGAAGGCGAACTCGAGCGCATCGATACCGACGAGGACGACTCGCTCGCGTTCAGGCGGCGCGAGACGCTTCGCGGTGGCCGCCTCGCCGACGTGCTCGACAGGCTCCGGTCGGTTCGGACGGGACCGGAGGGAGCGGTGACAACGGTCGTGGAATCCGGGTCCGACGAGTTCGCTCCGGACGACGAACTCGCGGCCGTGCTCGGCGACCGGGCGGCCCTCGTCGACGCCGCTGCGCCCTGCCTGCTCTGTGTCGACGACGCCGGCCTCGTCTCCGTCGCGCTCGATCCGCCGGTCCTTCCGGACGAGGGCGACGTGCCCGCGGGGTGGACGGACCGGTTCGCGCTCGATCGCGAGTGGTTCCTGCCGACGGGACGCGACGCGCTCGCGGTCGTCAGGGCCGACCTGTTTGCAGTCGGCGTCTACGAGGACGACGATCGCATCGAATACCGGGGCTTCGAGAGCGACGTGAAGGGCAGCCACTCCAAGGGCGGGTTTTCCCAGGCGCGCTTCGAACGGATTCGCGACGATCAGATCGACGCCCACCTCGACCGATGCCGGGAAACGCTGACCGACGTGTACGACGACACCGAGATCGATCGCCTCTTTCTCACCGGGCAACGCGGCGTCATCGAGACGCTCGCCGAGGAGACGGCCGTCGAGCCGGCGGCAACCGAAGCGGTTGATGCGACCGGCGATCCGAAATCAGCTCTCGAGGACGCCTACGGCACCTTCTGGACAACGACACTGTTCGTCCTGTAGCCAAACTGGCACTCCCCTCGCCGAACTCTATCGTTAAGTGCCCCCTCGGACATTCCTCGATATGCGCGTCGCAATCCTCGCACACGAGCAGTTTCCCGACCGCGCCAAAACCGCACTCGGCATCCTCCGGTACGCCGATTACGACGTCGCCGCCGTCCTCGACCGGGAAACCGCAGGCGGGCAGGTCAACGACTACGTCCCCGACGTTCAGGACGCCCCCATCGTCGCCGGCATGGACGCCCTCGCCGACGACCTCGACGCCCTGATCATCGGCATCGCCCCCATCGGCGGCGGACTCGAAGACAGTTGGCGCGAAGACATCCGCGTCGCCCTCGAACGCGGCTGTGACGTGATCTCGGGTCTGCACCACTTCCTCGAAGACGACGACGAGCTCAGTCGGCTGGCGGCCGAACACGGCGGCGAGTTGCGGGACGTTCGCAAGCCGCCCGAGGACCTGACGGTAAGCGAGGGCCTCGCCGGCGAAGTCGACGCCGAGGTCATCCTGACCGTCGGCACCGACTGCTCGGTCGGGAAGATGACGACGACGATGGAACTCGCCCGCGACGCCCGCGCGGCCGGCCACGACGCCGCCGTGATTCCGACGGGCCAGACCGGGATCATGATCGAGGGCTGGGGGAACCCGATCGACCGGGTCGTCTCGGACTTCACCGCCGGCGCAGTCGAGGAGATGATCCGTGAGAAGGGCGACGAGCACGACTACCTCTTCGTCGAGGGCCAGGGGAGCATCGTCCACCCCGCCTACTCGGCGGTCACCTGCGGCATCCTGCACGGCTCGATGCCGGACGAACTCGTCCTCTGTCACACCGCCGGCAAAGAGGTTATCCACGGCTACGAGTCGTTCTCGCTGCCCTCGATTCAGACCTACGTCGATCTCTACGAAAGCCTCGCCGCGCCCGTCTCCGACGCCGATGTCGTCGCCGGCGCGCTCAACACGGCCGGACTCGAGGACGACGCCGCGGCGCAGGCGATCGACGAGTTCGCAACTGAACTCGGTGCTCCTGCGACGGACGTGATCCGCGAGGACACCGACGACGTGCTCGAGAGCCTGCTATGACGCTCGAGACCTCGTTTCAACGCCGGTCGCTGCCGCTCGAGTTCCCGTTTACGATCTCGCGGGGGACGACGACCGAGACCGAGGTCGTGACGGTCCACATCGAGGACGACGAGGGGAACGTCGGCATCGGCGGTGCCGGCCCGTCGTCTCACTACGGCGAGACCGCCGCGACGGTCGAAGCGGTCCTGCCCGATCTGCTCGCAGTCGTCGAGGACGTGGACGACCCCCACCAGCTCGCGCGCATCGAGCGCCGGCTGCGCGAAACCGTCGAGCGCAACCCGGCTGCCCGCTGTGCGGTCAGCATCGCGGTGCACGACCTCGCGGCGACGCAACTCGACGTCCCGCTGTATCGCTACTGGGGACTCGACCCGCGGGAGACCCTCGAAACCTCCTACACGATCGGTATCGACGACGTCGAGACGATGCGCGAGAAGACCGAAACCGCCCTCGAACGCGGCTACGGCACACTGAAGGTCAAACTCGGCACGGACCGTGATATCGAGAGTATTCGGACGATCCGGGAGGTCGCACCCGACGTTCGACTCTTCGTCGACGCCAACGAGGCCTGGACGCCCCGCGAGGCGGTCTCGAAGATCGATCGGCTCGCCGAGTTCGACCTCGCGTTCGTCGAGCAGCCGATCCCCGCGGAGAACTCGGCGGGCCAGCGGTTCGTCTACGAGAACGCGGCGCTGCCGATCGCGGCCGACGAATCCTGTATCACGGTCGACGATATTCCGCGGATCGCGGACCGCTACGACATCGCGAACCTGAAACTCATGAAGTGCGGTGGCCTCCGGGAGGCCAAACGGATCATCCACGCCGCCCGCGCTCACGGACTGCAGGTGATGTGTGGCTGCATGAACGAGTCCAACGCCTCGATCGCGGCCGCCTGCCACCTCGCGCCGCTGCTCGATTACGTCGACCTCGACGGCTCGCTCCTGCTCGATGCGGACCCCTACGACGGCGTCCCGATGCCGAACGGCCGGCTGGCACTCGCCGAACTCGAGCGGCCGGGAACGGGTGCGCGAATCGAATAGCACCCCTCTAACCACTCTCGCTTATCCACGGCCACGAGTCGTTCGCTTCGTTGTTGACGCGTGCTTTTGCTCCGAAATACAGTCTCTCGAATCGCCACCATCGTTTACAACGGCGGTTGCCGTGGCACCAACTAGCATGACCGACGGTGAGCGAACAGGAATCTCTCGACGAACGGTACTGCAAGCGTCGGGGGCTTCGGCGGCGGTGCCGGTCCTCGGCGCGAAACGAGCGACCGCGGACGGAACCGACGCCGCCGGGCTGTCGCCGGTACCGCTCGGAGACTGTCCCGACGCAACCATCGAACCGAGTATGACCCACTGCGAGGGGACGACCGTGGACGGGTGTGCCGACGACCATTCGGCGACGACCGAACTCCAGTCGGCGGTCCGGGAAACGCTCGCGGAAACGTATCCGACCGTCGGCGCGCTGCTCGACGCGGGATTCAAGCCGTACTTCGACACGCTCGACGTGACCGAGGAAAACGGCTACGCGCACTGGCTCTCCCCGGAGTTCATCGGCGACGAAACCGTACTGGACCCCGAGCGACCGGAATCGGTGCTGGTCGATACCCAGTCCTGGCGCGCGATCGGGGTCATGTTCATCGCGACCCGTGACGGCGAGGCTGTCGAACCGATGGCGGTGTACGACGACAGTGAGGGTCGCTGCTCGCCCTGGCACGCTCACACCGGACTTCCCGGGCGCTTCGCCTGGTGGTACTACCGGCACGTTTACGAGGGGACCGATGACATCGAGTTCAGCCTGCCGTGTCGAACGCCCTGTATGCTCCACGTCTGGGCCGTCGACCATCCCGAGGGCGTCTACGCCCACGACGCTCCGCCCGCCTCGGCCCGCGACCAGGAGTCCGCGGCCGACGCCGGGTTCGAGACCGACGCCGATCCCGGAGCGGACGAACTCGGCTGGGAGGTCCTCCCGGACGCGGTGACTCCCGACCGCCTCCCGGACGAGATTCCCCTGTTGAACTGACTCTGACCCCGATCGCTGACACACCGGTCGCCGCACCGATCGCGCCTCCGCGTCACCCCTCTCGAACCTCGACCCACCCCCACGATCCCATCGCGGCCAGAATCCGGGCAACCGCCTCGTCCGCCGAACACTCGTCCGTATCGATCCGTACGTCCGCCTCCGGCTCGCTGAACTCGCGGTAAACGACGTGGACGCCCTGCTCGTCGATCGGATCGTCGCGCTCGCGATTCCGTTCGAGACACGTCTCGAGGCTTGCGGTGACGTGGACGAACCGCACAGTCGAGAGAGTGCGAAACTGCGTCTGCCACGACCGCCGGTAGAAGGTTCCGTCGACGATCGCAATCGTGCCCGCCGGCACGTCGCGAACGCGCTCGTAGAGTCGATCGTAGGTGCGCCGCGAGTAGTCGTCCGAGTGAACGAGTTCAGTCGGCTGCCCGCGGGCGGCGAGCGTGTCCCGGAGTCGGGTAGCGAGAGTCGTTTTGCCGGCACCGGGCGGGCCGCAGATGACGACGATCACGGGTGGCAGTTCTAGGAGCGGCCGTGTGGAGTATATAGGTGGTGGCACTCATCGCTGATGTTCTGCCATCATCGACTTCATCAAACATCTGCACGCTGACGTCAAGTGGATTAAAAGCGCGGAAAGTGGCTTAGCGCATCCAGATAGGGTAGATCAAAGCTGCTTCTCCATCAGCACACTTGGAATATCAGGTCCACTCTCTCCACCTACATCCACGCAATCCTGTTTTTGAAACCCCAATTGCTCATAAAATCCTGCCGCGTTGAGTGAAGCATATGTTTTCAGCAGATGTATGTCATTATCTTGTGCAATCGATTGTAATTCTTCAACTATCGTCCGTCCGATCCCTTGTCGAGCCACAGAAGGATCAACGAACGTTGCTGCCAATAATCCCCTATCAATATCTATACTACCATATCCCACGGATAGTCCATCTTGCTCAGCGATAATGTATTTATAATTATCTGCCTTTATTTTCTCTGGAGGAATCAACGAACGGTCGTCATCGACTGCCATCATATACGCTAACTGCTCTGGAGAGTATTCATTCACTGCTTGCAACCGTAGCGAGTCACGCTGTATTCGAATCATATCCTCTGAATCTACAGCGGTTGCTTTTCGTATCCTCAGCATTCTATCACGTATACCCATATCCAAGGATTGTCAGATAATATATTTTTCCTCGTATACAGTCAAGCGATTGTCTACACACCCGCTTCCCGTATCGATTTAGGAACTGCGAACGCAAAGACACATGCATGAGCTACGATACGGCAACGAAGACCGATCCGGAATCGATCATTCCCGAAGAGTACGGCGGCATGTGGTTCCTCAAGGACGAACTCGAGACCGACCACCTCGGGTTCTCGGTCCTCGAACTCGAACCCGGTGCGGAGGGGAAAGCACACGACGAATCCGAGACCGGCCAGGAGGAGATCTACTACGTCGTCTCCGGAACCGTCGAGGTTGAATTGGACGACGAGACGCTCACGCTCGAGACGGATGAACTCGTGCGGCTCGATCCGGACGAGCGCCGGAAAATCTTCAATCGCGGCGACGAGCGGGCGAAGCTCATACTGGTCGGTGCACCGCTGTAGTCCATCGAACCGAGACGGTCTGCTCTACCGATTACCGATTACCGATTATCGATCGCCTGGCGCACTCACGGACGGTCGCAGCTGCGCCGGAATTACCCGACAACAGCCCGTCTGAGATCGTATGTGACGGCTGTCGATGCTCCGACCGTGAACACGTCCGGGTTTATCCGCGGAATCAATACTCCTTTGCCGGTTGCTTCCCAAGCCGGCGTATGGTCGAGCGACTGTTTCCCGAAATCGCAACTGCGGGTCTCGTTCTCATTACGGTCGTCTGTCTCATCGGGCTGCTGTACCTCCTCGCGAAGCAGTAATTACACACCGCTCGCACGACGGCTGTGCGATCAGGTGTGCACTGGCTTTCAGCGGCTACTACAGCCGACGAGTTCGGCGAGCGTTGCCTCGAGTACGTCCGCGGCGGACTCGACAGCAGGGAGGCGGACATACTCGCGCTCGGCGTGGGCGACGGCCCCCTCCTCATCGGCGAGCACGCCCGGTCCGAAGACGACCGTCGGCGCATCGGCCGCGAAAAAGCCGGCCTCGGTCGCCGCGCCGAACGGCCGGACCGCGCCGCCGCTTGCCGCCCGTAGCGTGCCAACCAGTTCGGCGTCCTCGTCGGTCACGAACGCCCGCGGGAACGGTGTGTCGGGTCGGATGAGGTCGACCGAGACCTCGACATCGAATTCCGCAGGTACCCGGTCCGCGAGAAATTCGGCCAGATCGGCGCGGAACGATGAACTCGTCTCCGGGGGCACGCTGCGCCGGTCGAACGTGAGTCGGCAGCGCTCGGGGACGCGATTCGAGGCATCGCCGCCACAGAGGACGGTCGGCGTCAGTTTCGGGTCTCCGAGCACCGCGTCCTCGCTCGGTCCCGCCACCTCGTCGTAGTCTCGAAGCGCATCGAGCACGTGCGAGAGCGCGGCGATCGGATTACGGTTGGCGGGCACGCTTGCGGCGTGGCCGCTCTCGCCTGCGATCGTCACGACACCCTCGCACTGTCCGCGGGCGGCGATGCAGACGTCGAGGCCCGTCGGTTCGCCGACGATGTACCCGTCCGCCGAGAGCCGCTCCCGCAGGCCCTCGGCACCGGTCATCAGCGTTTCCTCGTCGGTCGTGATCGCCAGCGTCAGCGTCCCGGCGGCCGGTTCGACGCGCAGGAACGCCGCGACCAGCGCGGCGAGCGGTCCCTTGGCGTCGCAGGCTCCGCGGCCCCGGATCACGTCGCCGTCGCGTTCGTACGGAACGTGCGGCGGCACCGTATCGATGTGTGTGTTGAGGACGATGTGGGGCCCATTGCCGGCGGCGTCACGCTCGCCGCCCCGTGTCGCGAGCACGTTCCCGAGGTCGTCCACCGTCGGCTCGTGACCGGCCTCCCGCAGCGTTTCGAGCACGAACTCGCGCATCTCGGATACGTCCTCGTGGGACGGAATCCGAACCGCATCGGCGTGGAACGAGGTGATATCGAATCCCATCTCAATCCTGTTCGACGCGGGTCACGTCCTCAAGCGTCTCCCGTCGGCGCACGACGCGGGCCTCGCCGCCCTCGAGTGCGACCTCCGCCGGCCGGGGTTGGGAGTGAAACTGGCTCGCCAGCTCATAGCCGTAGGAACCCGCGTTTCCGATGGCGATGACGTCCTCGCGCTCCGGGCGAGCGATCGGCCGGTCGTGGGCGAAGACGTCCGCGCTGGTACAGACCGGCCCGCCGACGGTCACCGGTTCGGACTCACGCTCGGGTGCGCTGACGTTGTACATCGGGTGGTAGGAGCCGAACATCGCCGGCCGGATCAGCGTCGCCAGGCTGGCGTCGACGCCGACGACCGTCGTGTCAGGGGCCTCCTTGATCGTGTTCACCTCGCTCAGGATGAGCGACGCATCGGCGACGACGTATCGGCCCGGTTCGAGCTTGAGCGTGGCGTCGAGTTCACCGACGGCGTCGCGGACCAGCGCCGACGTTTTTTCGAGGTCCAGCGGCTCGTCGTTCTCGCGGTAGGGAACGCCGTAGCCGCCGCCGACGTCGACGAACTCAAGACTCTCGTCGCCGACGCGGCGGGCCATCTCGCCGACGCGCTCGATGGCCCGACAGTGCTCTTCGAGGCCCTCGGTCAGGACGCCGCTGCCCGCGTGGGCGTGCAGGCCGACGAGTTCGAATTCCTGCCGAACGCGGTCGGCGACATCGGGAACGCGCTCGTAGGGGATCCCGAATTTCGCGTCCGCGCCGGTGGCGACCTTCTCGTGGTGGCCCGTGCCGATCCCGGGGTTGATGCGGATGGCGATGCGGCCGTCGTAGCCGCGCGCTTGCAGCCGGTCCAGCGTATCCGTCGCGCCGATGGTGATCGTTAGTCCCGGCGCGTCGTCGGCCAGGTCGGTCGCGTAATCGAGGTCGCGATCTGGCGGGTTGACCGCGGTGTACTGGAGCGTGTTCGGGTCCGCGCCGGCGTCGATCGAGCGCTTTAGTTCGCCCCAGGCCGCACACTCGATGTCGCCGCCGGCTTCGAGGACGGCCTCGAGAACGGCCTTCCCCGTGTGGGCCTTCGCGGCGTACATGACGCGGGCGTCGGGAAACGCCGACGAGAAACGGGCGTAGTTCTCCTTAACGCGGTCGAGGTCGGTTACGTAAAGCGGCGTGTCGTACTCCTCGGCGAGAGATTCGAGTCGGTCGTGGTCCCAGTCCGCGAGCCGACGGACGGGCGGCGAATCCGCATGGGTGGTCATTGATCACCACAAGTGACCGCGAGGAGTCAAGGGTTTGGGTTTCGTGCCCGCGTCTCGCACGCCGGTTTCCGGGTGTCGGTTACTCTCGGCCACCACATACCGGCGTCAGTTGGTCCGTTCGCGGTCTGCGTGCGTCCACGCGACGACGAGGCCGACGACCATCACGCTGGCGGCGATCGGTTCGATCCACGGGGCGAGAATCGAGGGGATCGGTACGAGTTCATCGAGAAATAGCCCGGCGGCCGCACCCGCCAGAAAGACGCCGACGCCGATCGTGCGGCGGGCGGTCCAGTCGTCCGTCCGCGCCCGAAAGGCGGCGAGACCGCAGGCGACGGCGAACAGTCCGAACACGACGGCCGATTCCCAGTTCACGTCACCCGATTGACCGCACGGCGACTTGAACGCTCGGCTCGAGTTCGGCCGCGCGACTCCCGTCGGGATCGGCAATCACTCCGGAAAGAGTTCGTCGGTCCGCTCGATCGCGTCGATGCGCTCGCGTTCGGCCGGGTCGAGTTCGAGGTCTTGGGCGTCGAGGTTCGCCCGGAGATGCGCGGCGCTGCTGGCTTTCGGGATCGTCACGACGCCCTCCTTCGCGGCCAGCCAGGCGAGACAGACCGCTTCGGGCGTCGCGTCGTGATTCTCGGCGATATCGACGACCGCGTCGATCTCCCCCGCGCGACCGTTCGCGAGCGGCGAGTAGGCCACGAGCGGATAGCCGTGCTCGCGGGCGTGGGCGAGCAGGTCGTCCGGCTGAAACAGCGGGTGGAACTCGACCTGGTGGGCCGCGATCGGCGCGTCGAGGACGGCCCGCGCGGTCTCGAGTTCAGCACGGGAAAAGTTGCTGACGCCGACGGCGCGGATGGTGCCGGCGTCGCGAATGTCGTCGAAGGCCGGCAGCGTCTCGTCGGGGTCGTAGGTCTCGACGGGGCGGTGGACGTACAGCAGGTCGACCGACTCGAGCCCCAGGCGGTCGAGACTTTCCGCCGTCGTCCGGCGTACGTCGGCCCGCGCGAGGCTGTCGGCCCAGACTTTCGTCGCGACCGTCACGTCCTCTCGTGGGACGGCACTCCGGGCCAGTCCCTCGCCGACGACGGCCTCGTTCCCGTAGATCTGTGCCGTATCGAGGTGTCTGTAGCCGAGGTCGAGCGCCGTTTCAATCACGGCGGGGTCGTCGATCCCCATCGTCCCCAGGCCGACGGGCGGGAGATCAAGCGGCGAAGCCATACCGAGTTCACGGACCGACAGTACGTAAGTGAACTCGTCTCGCGGGCGGTGCGGATCGCGGTCGAGTTCGGTCAGAAGAGTCCCGGGAGCTTATTCCCGCAGCGCGTCCTCGCGCTCGGTCGCCTCGAGCGTCTCCGTCTCCAGGTCGGTGGCGACGACGGCGGGCTTGTACGCGCCGCCCTCGAACAGGTCGTGATCGCTGACCGACGATTCGACGAATCGCGTGAACGCGCGCCGGTCCGCGGGTAGTTCGCCGTAGATGACCTCCTCCTCGACGAGGTCGTAAACCGGGATGCGCGGCGTCAGAAGGGTGTTCTCGCCGACGACGCTGTTCTCGCCGACGACGAACCCGCTCGTGACGCGACAGCCGGCCCCGAGCGAGACGTCGTCCTCGATGATGACGGGCGCGTTTTCGACGGGTTCCAGCACTCCTCCGATAAGGGTGTTCGCGCCGAGTTTGACGTTCGCGCCGATCTGAGCGCAGGAGCCTACCGTATCGCAGGAGTCGACGAGCGTCCCGTCGCCGACGTGCGCGCCGATGTTGACGAACGCGGGGCTCATCAGGATGCAGTCGGAGCCGATGTGCGCGCCGCGGCGGACGACGGTGCCGTCGGGCGTGTTGCGGCTGCCGCGTGCGGCGTAGTCGCTCGAGTTCGCAAGCGGGAGCACGTCGTTGTACGTGACGCCACCGTATTCGCGGGGTTCGGTCGCTCGCAGGCCGAAGTTAAGCAGGATGCCCTGCTTGACCCAGGCGTTTGCTTCCCACTCGCCGTCGTGCTTCTCGGCCGCGCGGATCTCGCCGTCCTCCAGCGCATCGAGGAACGAATCGAGCGTCGCGAACGCGTCCTCGCCGGCGCTATCGGCGTCGAGTTCATCGTTGTCGTACTGTGTCCACAGGTCATCGATTTCGGTCTCGAGTGCACTCATTCGTCGATCACATCCGCAAAGTTGTAGCTTCCCGCCTTCTGTCCAGCGATCCAGGCCGCCGCGTCGACTGCGCCGGCGGCGAAGACGCCGCGGTCCTCGGCGCGGTGGGTCAGGCGAACCTCCTCGTGATTCCCTGCGAGCAGAATCTCGTGCTCGCCCGTAATATCGCCCGCGCGGAGCGCGTGAACGCCGATCTCGCCAGCCTCGCGGGGGGCCTCTCCCTCGCGGCCGTGCGTGCGCTCACTGAACTCGCCGTTGGCCTCGATCTCGTCGAGCAGTCGGTTCGCGGTCCCGCTCGGGGCGTCCCGCTTCGCGTTGTGGTGAGTCTCGACGAGTTCGACGTCGTAGCCCGGCAGGCTCTTGACGGCGTCGCCGATGACGTTCACGAGCGCCTGCACGCCCCGAGCGAAGTTCGGCGCGCGGAGGACCGGAATCTCGCCGGCCGCGTCTTCGAGCACGGCGAGCTGCTCGTCGTCAAAGCCGGTCGTGCCGGTGACGAACGCGACTTTGGCGTCCGCGCAGGCACGGGCGTACTCGATCGCCGATTCGGGGCCGGTGAAGTCGATCACCGCCTGCGGTTCGTGTGCGGCCAGCAGCGACCCGAACTCGGCCGCGGGGTCGACCGCGACGCCGTCGACCGTCTCCCCATCGGGTTCGCGATTGACCGCGAACGCCACCTCGCAGCTCCCGTGGTCCGCGACGGCGGCGATCACTTCGCGGCCCATCCGGCCGGTCGCACCGGTGACGCCGATTCGAGTTGCGGCCGTCATTGATCGCCTCCCGGTTCCGACTCAGACTCAGACTCAGACTCCGATTCAGATTCCGCGTCGGCAACCGTCGGCTCGCGCTCGAGTTCGGCGAGCACCGCTTCGAGTTCGTCGCGGTGCTCCTCGGAGAGTCGGGACAGCGGCGGGCGCATCCGTGCGGGGCCGTACCCGCGAATCTGCATCGCCTCCTTGACCGGAATCGGGTTCGTCTCGACGAACAGGTCGCGGAATAGCGGCCCGAGTTCGTGGTGGATCTCTCGTGCGCGTGTGTAGTCGCCGTCGAGCGCCGCGCCGACCATCGCGCAGGTCCGTTCGGGCTCGATGTTCGCGGCGACGCTGATCGTCCCGGTGCCGCCGACCGAGAGGGTCGGAAGGGTCAGCGCGTCGTCGCCCGAGAGCACGCTGAACTCGTCTTCGCGCGTGCGCTCTGCGATCTCGCCTATCTGTCCGAGGTCGCCGCTTGCGGCCTTGTAGCCCGCGATGTTCTCGTGCTTTGCGAGGGAGACGGCGGTGTCGGGGTCGATCGATCGGCCTGTCCGCGAGGGGACGTTGTAGACGATCTGCGGGAGGTCGACCGCGTCGGCGATCGTACGGTAGTGCTCGATCAGGCCGCGCTGTTCGGGCTTGTTGTAGTACGGCGAGATAAGGAGCAAGCCGTCCGCGCCGGCGTCGGCCGAGCGCTCGGAGAGTTCGAGCGCCTCGCGGGTGTTGTTCGACCCGGAGCCCGCGATGACGGGTACGTCGTCGACGGCCTCGATGACGGCTTCGACGACGCGGACGTGTTCCTCGTGGGTCAGCGTCGCGGATTCGCCGGTCGAGCCGACCGGAACGAGACCGTCGACGCCCGCGGCCTCGAGTCGCTGTGCGTCCTGCTGGAGCGTTTCGAAGTCGATTCGTTCGTCGTCGTCGAACGGCGTACACATCGCCGGGAAGACGCCGGAAAGGGTGAGTTGTGTTGACATGGGTTCGGTGTGTGCTGTGAGGTGTCGCTGTGTTGTCTCTTTTTGTGTGTCGAGTCGTCGCCTCGAATCACTGCGGTAACCGATCGTACTCCGTCTCGATCACCGGGTTCGCGATCCGTCGCGTGCCGTCGAACCGTGCCCGAGACGGGATGCCACGCCGCCACGAGCACACTCACACGCGTTTCGGTTTCGGTTTCGATTTCGACAGGGTCGAAAAACGAGCGTTGCCGTCGCTCACGGCAGCTGCGACAACCGGGCGAGCGACGAGACGCATACACGACTGACTGGCCCGCGACCCCTTATCGATTGTGTTCACGACCCTATTAGCCGCGATAGACCTTTGCTACCGATAGACATACTTTTTCGCGAAACTTATCCCGTCGCATTACTTACAGGCGACCATGACAGACTTCGGTCTGAAGGTGCGGATGGCGATCGTCGGCTCGATCCTGTTCGCCTTTTACATGGTCGTCGGCCTCTTCGGCCTGGCGATGTTCGGGACGAAGGCGTGGCCGCTCGTTCTGCTCGGCCTGCTCGTCCTCCCGTTCATCCAGTACAAGATCGGCACCTGGTCGGCGACCAGACGCGCCGAAGAAATGCCCGAGGAAGGCCAGTATCAGGAAATCCATCGGATGACCGAATCCCTCAGCCGGGACATGGGCATCGAGAAACCCACGCTGATGGTCCAGCAGATGGGCGTTCCCAACGCCTTCGCGACCGGCCGCAAGGGCAACGGCATCGTCGTCGTCTCGACCGAACTCATGAGCCTCCTCCAGCGCGACGAACTCGAGGGCGTCATCGCACATGAACTCGCCCACATCAAGAACCGCGACGTCGTGACGATGGTCGTCGGACAGTCGATCGGGATGATGGTCGGCTGGGTCGCCTACATCGTCTACATGATGGGTGACGACCGCAGCTTCGGGAGCATCTTCGTCGGGATGATCATCTCGAACATCGCACAGATGTTCGTCATGGTCTTCGTCCTCGCCATCTCGCGGTACCGAGAGTACGTCGCCGACGAGGACGCCCGACAGTACATCGGCAGCGGCGAACCGCTCGCCCGCGCGCTCGAAAAGATTTCCTCGGGTTCGGAGGGTCGCGAGTCGACGCTCGATGACAGCGTGAGCGCGCTGTGTATCTTCAACGCGGACCGTGGATTGCTCGAACGGCTGTTTGCGACGCATCCGCCGATGGAAAAGCGCCTCGAGAAACTCCGTCAGTAGCGATCGATCACGCTGTCCGCTATCTCCGTTGCACTGACTCGTCTGCTGGCCCACGAACGACGCGATTTTTTAGGCTGCACGGCCCACCAGTAGGTGTGACCGATATCCATCCCGACCAGCGCGTCGCCGTTCTCGTCGACGCCCAGAACCTCTATCACTCCGCACAGAGCCTTCACAGTCGCAATATCGACTACTCTGCGCTCCTCTCGAAGGCCATTCAGGACCGCCAGCTTACCCGTGCGATCGCTTACGTCATCCGTGCGGACGCACCGGAGGAGGAGAGCTTCTTCGATGCCCTCGTCGATATCGGCTTCGAGACGAAGATCAAGGACATCAAGACGTTCTCCGACGGCACGAAAAAGGCCGACTGGGACGTCGGGATGAGCCTCGACGCCGTAACGCTCGCTAACCACGTCGACACGGTAGTGTTGTGTACCGGTGATGGTGACTTCTCACGACTCTGCTCGCACCTTCGTCACGAGGGCGTCCGCGTCGAAGTCATGGCGTTCGAATCCTCCACGGCCGACGAACTGATCGACGCAGCCGATACGTTCCTCGATCTGGGCGACCGCCACGAGACGTTCCTGCTCTGAGACGGCCTGGTGTGCCGATTTTCGGGCGCACTCGTAGACGGTCGCGGATGCGCCAGAACCAACTTCCAGCAGTCCGTCTGAGCGGCGCGCTACCCAGGTGACGCTTTACTCTGTCAGCGACGGGTCAACTGACCGGACACCAACACCACACAACCGTTACGATGGTGTCGCCGTCCGTGCGAGATCGATCGCAACCGCAACCGCTCCAAGCACCAGCGCCAGTCCCGATACGAAGAGAGCCACGGGATACCCGCCGGCACTCGTCTGCAGAATCTGCGGCCCGGCAAGAACCAACCCACTGACTGCGAGGAGGACGGTTCCGAGAACGATCTGTACGACGTCCATTCACGATCTACTACCAACGCAATGTATATAATAGCCCTGATTACCGTCAGGACACCTTTCACCTCGGCCCGACAGCGACGATCGAAGGGCTTTCGACTCGACGCACGAAACACCGTCCAATGAGCGAGCCATCCGACGGGAACGCCGGCCTCTCGACGCTTCGGACCATCGCGGACTACCAGTTCGGCGCAGGCACAGGCACGGCTCTCTTTCCACCCACCGAATCCCTCACCGTCAAACGAACCTCCTCCGGCCGACCACAGCAAGTCCACGCCGAAGCCGGCCGCATCGTCTCCTTCGGAATCGACGGCCGCTTCACCCTCGGTCTCGAGGGCGGTCGACGACTGGATGCCGCACTCGAATACCCCGCCTATCGCGTCGTCGTCGACGACGAGAGCGAACCGTTCGTCCGCGACGAAAAGAACGTCTTCGCCAAGTTCGTCCGCGAGACTGGCCCGAACATTCGACCCGGCGACGAAGTCCTCGTCGTCCACGAACGCGGCGAGGTCCTCGCCGTCGGCCGCGCCGAACTCGCCGCCGCCGCCATCGAGGACTTCGAAACCGGAATGGCCGTGAACGTCCGGGAGGGCGCGCCAGCCGCGGAATAACCGCCGTCCTCGAAACGACGACGCGTACAACCACACACGACCACACGCACGACCACACGAGTTCTTCTGTCTCGTATCGACCCCGACCCGAACAACCACGTTACTGCTCTGGCTTACACGTCGTACGCTCTCTATCGCTAGTGAACTCGAGCGACCCTAGACTTGCGATTCGAACTCCCCGACGAACGTGTGATAAGTGCAGTCGATATTTCGAGTCGACGACACCAAAAGGATCATGTATTAACTGAACGTTCAGTCTCGCAATGGAAGCAGACTTCACGAACAAGACCGCGATCGTCACCGGTGCTGGGTCCGGTATCGGCCGGGCATCCGCAGAACGGCTTGCAACGGCAGGTGCAGCCGTCGTCGTCGCCGATATCGACACTGCCAGCGGTCACGAGACCGTCGACCGCATTGAAGATGCAGGCGGCGACGCCGTCTTTGTCGACGTCGATGTCACCGACGAAGACGACGTCGAAACGATGGTTGAGACTGCCATCGACGAGTTCGGGAGTCTCGATATCGCACACAACAACGCCGGCATCGAAGGGGAGACGGCTCCACTAACTGAACTCGATTCGGCGCAGTGGCACCAGGTCCTGGATATCAATCTCACCGGGGTCTGGTTGGGATTGAAACACGAGATTCCGGCGCTCATCGAGAGCGGCGGCGGAAGTATCGTGAACACGTCGTCGATCGCCGGACTCGTCGCGGACGGAACCGCACCGTACGTCGCGAGCAAGCACGCCGTCGTCGGATTGAGCAAGTCGGCCGCGATCCAGTACGCTGACGATGGCGTTCGCGTGAACGCGATCTGTCCCGGCGTGGTCAAAACGCCGATGGTCGAACGAAGTCTCGAGGAGCACCCCGGCGCGATCGACCAGCTGACCGCCGACCAACCGCTCGGCCGAATGGCGACGCCGGAGGAAGTCGCGGACGCCGTCGCCTGGTTGGCATCGGACGAAGCGTCGTTTATCAACGGCCACTCGCTGCCGATCGATGGCGGACTGCTCGCGACGTAACTCCGACACCGTTTCGCCGCCGTTGACGGTGGGGCGTGTCCGGTCACGAACGCAATATGGGTCGAACACAGCCAGCGAATCGCACTGCTACTGCTCGAGAACTGCCGGTGTTTCGTGTTGTAATCCGAGCGGGGTGCCTTTTGCTTGGTCTCGACGACGCGGCCCCACTGCGCTTCATCGAGTTCAGTAATCGGTGTGGTGGCGTTGCCGGTGGCGACGTTGTTGACGGTGAACTCGAGTCGCCCGTCGTCCCGTAAGCGCGCCGGGTTGTTTTTATATTGAACGAATTTTCAAACCGGTGTCGATCGGTGTCCCGAACTCGAGTCGTAGAAGGCTCCTCGATAACAGCTATAGTCCGCAACCGGAGGGTAATATAGAACGGTTCACATACCTTCTCCGCGACTCCCCGACGGGCGATAAGTACAGGTCGCTCATAGACCAGACACTGCGGAGAGAACAGTTCCGAGAAGACTCAGACAGGCGGCACCAACTAGCGCAAAGAGGGCGGCAACAGAGATTTTAAACTCGTCAGGGTCGGTTCGCAGTGATTCGTAGCCAGCACTGACAATCATCCCACCCCCACCGACTGCCATAAGCAGTATCGGTATACTCTGGTCGCCAGAAATGAGCGATCGCACTGCTGGGAACCCAAGAGACAGTCCAATTACTGCAAGAGCGCTGTTATAGATGTATAACCGTTCCATAGGCGTTTTATCAAACCTTGCTCACTAATAGCTGAGGGAAATTGTGTTCTTCCGTTCTGTTCGCATCTGTAGTAAACCATTAATTCAGTTCAGATAGGGGTAAAAACACTATGCGAATCGTTCTATGACATCCTTCTGGTCCACGCCCGATCAAGTCGGTCATCAACGATTCGGTGGCCCGCTCGAGTTCAGGCCTCGTCGCTATCAGTAGTCGCTGCCGTCGGCGATGCCGGCGCAGCATCGTCCACCTTCAATCGGCGCAACTGAGTCAATAGCGCGGCGCGAGCCGTCTCGATCGAGAACTCGTCGTTCGCCGTGAGCCGGCGCGTTCGAGTGCCGGTAAGCAACGAGAGGAAGAGTTCGGCCTCGAGATCGGGATCAACGGGAACGAACTCGCCGGACGTGATGCCGCGCTCGACGATCGACCGGAGCAGCGTTTTCAGTTCGCGGTCGGCTTTCAGGTACTGGGTTCGGGCGTCAGCGTCGTGCGGTGCGTTCACCCGGAGTTCGAACATCGCGAGTTGCACCCGATAGGGATCGTCCGGCAGCGTTTCTGGAACGAGCGTGTCGATGAGCGTCCGGAGTTGCTCGTCCGGGGCGTCGTCGCTGACCTGAATCTCGGTGAGGAACTGTCCGAGTGCGTAGTCCAGAAAGTCAAGCAGTAACTCGTCTTTGCCGTCGTAGTGGTAGTACAGCAGCGATTTGCTGTTGTCGAACTCGTCGGCGATGGCCTGTATCGTGAGATCGCCGTAACCGTGCGTGCTAAGCGCCCGGTAGGTCGCCTCCATGATCTCTCGCTTGACCGGATCGAGGTCGTCTCCGCTTCCCGTTCGCTCTCCGCTGTCGTCGGTGGTGTTTCGCTGTCGTGTCATTGTATTTCCGCCTGCCGCAGATCCGTCGGTCTCCCGCCGCCACGATCGTATCAGACCATCCGCCGCCGGGTCGAGTAATCCCTTCCGTTCGGTCGTGATCCCCTTCGGATCCGTCAGAGCTGGCACTCTCGCCCGATCTCTCGTTCGTATCGCTCTTTGATCGCCTCGAACAACGATTCGCCGATCGGCGTCCGCAGTCGCGGCGCGGCCGTCGCGAAGAATTCGTCGAGGTCGTCGAACTCGTTGAACTCGTCGGTCGGATCGCTCTCATCGTATCGATTCGCGCGCTCGTACTTGAGTGCCTGGAGACAGTTATCTACCAGGTCCATGTCCTTGACGAATCGAGAAACCGGCGTCTCGCGTTCTTCGTACTCCTTCCACAGGTGACGCGGCTCGTCGTCCTGAAACGGGTTAAGAAGGTCGGCGATAGCGTCCCGCTCCATCGTTTCTTTCGTCTCCGCGGTGATTCGTTGGTCGTCCGCCGTCGCTCTGGTTGCAACGTCGCCCGTTCGTGCCTCCGCGGCGTCGTGGACGACGGCCATCGCAACCGCTCGCTCGCGGTCGACCGCCTCACCCGCACGGTCGGCGTACAGCAGGCACAGCATCGCCGTGCCCCACGTGTGCGCTGCGACCGACTCCGGCGATTCGACGCCGCGAAGGTCCCATCCCGTCCGCGTCTCGTCTTTCAACTCGAGGAGTTCAAGTAGGGAGCCGAGTTCAGCGTCCATGGGGTTCCTGATGGGATACCGGTGGTTGAACGTATCGCTCTGGTGGAGCGAACGGGCGGTCGGTATCGATACTGGCATCGATCGTCGGCACCGTCGGTGCGCGAGCGGGCGCAGTGACGGGAACGGACGGTTCGCAGGTGGAACGACAAAGTAAAAGGTCGCGGGTGGCGACGTGTCGGGTATGTTCGGAGGAGGCGGCGGACTCAATCCGCGCAAGATGGAACAGATGATGCAGCAGATGGGGATCGACGCCGAGGACGTCGACGCCGAGGAGGTAATCATTCGCACCGACGAGTACGATCTCGTCTTCAACGACGCCGAAGTCACCAAGATTGATGCTCGCGGCCAGGAGACCTACCAGATCATCGGCTCGCCGGAACAGGTCGAGTCCGGCTCGGCCGGCGGTGCCGGCGGCGATGCCGACACCGACACCGACGACGGTGGCTCGTCCATCCCGGACGACGACGTCGAGATCGTCGCGATGCGAGCCGATGTCAGCGAGAACGAGGCTCGAACCGCACTCGAGGAGAACGACGGCGACCTCGCCGCGGCGGTCGAGGACCTCGAGTGAGCCGACCCGTGCAGCGAGGGGAGTACGCGTGAGCGGTCCTGCCAGCGGGACGGCTGCGCCGTCCGATCGGTCGCCGGTCCTCCTCGTGCGCGGCGACCGCGAGTTCCTCGTCCAGCCCGGCGAGGAGATGGGAACCGACCTCGGCATCCTCGACGTGCCCGCCGATGTCGAGCCGGGCGACACCGTCGAGACGCATCTCGACGAAGCGTTTCAGGTGCGACGCCTTCGCGGTCCGGACCTCTTTCATCACTTCGAGCGCACGGGCGCGCCGATGGTCCCCCGCGACATCGGGCTGGTGATCGGCGAGACGGGGATCGCCCGCGGCGACCGCGTCCTCGACGCCGGCACCGGCACGGGCGTGCTCGCAGCCTCGATGGCCCGGGCCGGCGCGTCGGTCGTCACCTACGAGCGCGACGCCGAGTTCGCCGATGTCGCCCGCGAGAACATGGAACTGGGCGGCGTCGCGGACGCCGTCGACGTTCGAACCGGTGACCTGACCGCTGAACTCGAGACCCTCGATCGCTCGTCGTTCGACGTACTCACACTCGACACGGGCGATGCGGCGGACGTGGTTCCGCACGCTCCGGACCTGCTGGTCGAGGGCGGCTTCGTCGCCGTCTACAGCCCGTTCATCGAGTCGACCCGCGAGGTCGTCGAGGCGGCCCGCGCGGCCGAACTCGCGAACATCCGCACGCGGGAGACGATCCAACGCGAGATGCAGTTCGACGACCGCGGCTCCCGACCCTCGACGGCCCCCGTGGGTCACACGGGTTATCTGACGATCGCGCGGAACGAATAGCGTCTTTTTGCACCGTCACGGCCGGAACCGGCGACACATCCGAAGCGACAGCTATGCTCCCGCAAGACGCGACAGACCGCACGTAAAATCCCGTTAGTTGTCGTCCTCGCGCCACTTGTGCTCGCACTCGGTACAGATGAAGAATCTCGTCTCGGATTCGTCGGCCGAGCGAATCTGTTGCATGTACCAGTACGCGCGGTCGTTGCCACACTCCGGACACGTTGCATCCGTCTCGGGAAGCGACGTCTCCTCCGAGGACTCGATGACCTCACTCGCCTCCTGATCTTCGGTGACGGTGTACTGATCCGCGTCGCCCTTCGGTTTCGTAAACCCGCAATTACCGCACTCCCAGACGCCGTCTTCAGCTTTCATCATCGAACCGCATTCGTCACAGAACTCCATTGTTGTCCGGCTTACGGCGGTCGAGCGACTTAAGCCACCCGTTTGGATACGGGACGGCTACCGGCCCGTCTCCCCGTGCGTCTCGCAGGTCCTTGCAGATCCGAACCCCCTCAGCCCTCTCCTTCCGACTGAAACGGCTCGCCCACCGCCTCCCGGGGCAACACGTTGTGTAACTCCGCCTCGAGTTCATCGGCCGTCTCGAAGCGGTCGGTCTGCAGCTGCCGAAGCAGCGACCCGAGGTTCCGTTCGCCGTCGGCGAGCACCAGCGTCGTGTCGCTGAACTCGTCCGCCGCGTCGTCGCTCGTCACCGGGTAGGTGAGCGTTTCGAACGCAGCGTCGATCTCGTTCAGTTTGAGTCTCGATACCATGGGAGACAAAACGCCGTCTACCGGCTTGTACCTCCCCATCAGCGGCGGTGACGCTCACTCGCGAGGACATTTCGGTTCGAAACGCTAATCGGTCGAGGGGGCACACGTCACTACCAATGCGACGTCTCGTTCGACTGGTCGCTGCGCAGTTTGCCGTTGATCGGCGAGTGCTCGCGCTCGCGTTCGCCCGCATGGCGGACGGAATCGGGAACTCGTTTCTGGTCATCGTTATCCCACTCTACGTCGGAAGCGACATCGTCGGTGGAACGACGTTCGGCCTGTCGGAGTCGATGATCATCGGCGTTATCCTCTCGCTGTTCGGTTTCTTCAACAGCAGCTTTCAGCCGCTCACCGGCCGTCTCTCGGATCAAACCGGTGCCCGAAAACGGTTCGTGCTGATCGGTCTCGCCGGCCTCGCAACGACCAACGCGGTCTATCTGTTCGCCGAAACGTACGTCTCGCTCGTCGTCATCCGCGCACTGCAAGGTGTCAGCGTCGCGTTCATCATTCCGGCGTCCGTTGCGCTCGTCAATGAACTCGCGACGACGCAGGACCGCGGCGGAAACATGGGCGTCTACAACACCTTCCGGCTGGTGGGATTTGGCTCCGGACCGGTCGTCGCGGCCGCAGTCGTCAACGCGGGTCCGTACGGCCTTCCGATCGGAGAACTGACGGTGTCGGGTTTCGATGCCGCGTTCTACATCGCGACGATCACGGCCGTCATCAGCTTCCTGCTGGTGACCGTGCTGATCACCGACCCGCAGACGACGCGAGCGAACGCCGGTGCGGACCTCTCGATTCCGATCCGGGATCAGTCCGGCCGGCACCTGCTTGATCCGATCTTCACGCTCGGCGTCGCCTCGCTGTTTATGGCGACGTCGATCGCGCTCTTTGCGACCATCCAGATTCAGGTCAACGAGCATCTCCAACAGGGGGAAGTCTGGTTCGGGTTCCAGTTTGCGGCGTTTATCATCGCCCAGGTCCTGCTCCAGACGCCGATCGGCCGCGCCTGCGACCGCTACGGTCGCCGTCCGTTCATCGTCGGCGGGATGCTCCTCTTGATTCCGACGACGCTCTCACAGGGGTACGTCCCGACCTCGGAGACGATGTTCGTCGCCCGCCTCCTGCAGGGCGTCGCCGGGGCGATGGTCTTCGCACCGTCGCTCGCGCTCGCGGGAGACCTCGCTGGCGAAGGCGAGTCGGGTTCGAAACTCTCGGTGCTGACGATGGCCTTCGGCTTCGGCATCGCCATCGGCCCGCTCTCCTCGGGCGCACTGGTCGGGTTCGGTTTCGAAGTGCCGTTTATCTTCGGGACGGTGCTTGCCACGCTCGGCGCAATCCTGGTCTACACGCAGATCGAGGAAACCCTCGAACACACCCGGCCGGTTCCGGTCGTCGGCGACGACTGACCGAGACCGATCTGATTCGACGCCACGGGACCGACACATGACCACCACGAAACCGGCACAAAACCGGCACAAAACCGACCGCCAGCGCCACTACGACCCGCACTGCAGCGCTGGAATCGGGACGCAACGCAAAAGTACCGCATCCCCGTACGCTTCGACGATGACGCTCTCGGAGGAGGCCAGCGAACGGCTGGCCGACGTAGTGGAGTTACAGCCGACGAAAAACGCCGAGTTGCAAGAGCGGTGGGGGTTAGAGAGCGGCAGTGAGGTCCACCAGTATCTGGAGAACGAACTCGGCGACTACTACTTTCGCGACGACAACAGTCTGATCCGCGCGACCGCCGAGGCGGCCGAACTGGTCGATGTCGAACCCGGTATTGAGAGCGACCCCGAGAACGAGGGCGTTCCCTCCCGCGTTCGCGTTCCCGAACTCCAGGTCCAGATCGTCGACGTGCTGGCCGGTCCCGACGAGGAGTCCGAGAGCGTCGTCTCGGTGCTTCACGCGCTCCGGGACGAGTTCAGCGTCGATCCCGACGCCGAGGACGTTCGGTCTGGGTTACAGAGTCTGCGCCGGAAGGGTGTCGTCGAGGTCGAGTACCGGACGGTGCCGACGTTTCGGCTGGCCGTTTCGCGCGACGAGATCGACGTCGAGGTTGCCGACTGAGAGCTGCGTTCGGTCACTGACTCTGTAGCACGGGCCGCTGTTGATCGGGTGTCGGGCGTATTCGCCTGGAGCGGGTTCGTGCGATCGCGTCTGTGCACCACAGTCGATACTGTCCAGCCGAATCTACTCGCAACGTATCTCCAGCACTCCCGATAGGACAGTCGACTTTCAGTTGTGTACTGCGGCCGCCGGCAGAGGCGGGTGTGCCTTCGTGATCGATTTTTCATCGACTGCTAGTCGACGGTCTGAGTGTGAGTCTGAATCTGAATTCGAATCGGGATCCGAGTTCGACAGTCTACGTCTGATTTTGATAGTGGGTCCCTGGGTCGGTACCGGCCGTTAGTGGTTCTGTCCCGGCCGTCGTCGACGCCGTCGCGCCGCCAGCAGTTGTTGGCACCGTTTTCCGGGACCGCCCTCGATCGGCCAGCCGCGCGTCCGCCAAGCCGGCGGCTCCGGTTCGAACTTGGAACACGATCCGCGGCACTCCGCCCCCGTCGGCTGGCAGTCCTTCGCCGTACAGTAAGGCACGAGCTGTGTCCCATCCTCGCGCAGCGTAAACCGTCGACAGTCCGGTCGCATCGTCTCGACGAACGACCGCCAGCCGCGCTCGTAGGCCCGCTCGGCGATCGCGAGTCTCGTCTCGGCTTTCGCGTCCGGATCAGCGAACTCGAAGCGAGCCGCCGACCCGTCGCGATCGCCGCCGCTCGGGCGCTCTACGATCCGCGTTCCCGGCTCCTCGACCGCAAGCTGGCGGGGATGCCACGCGATTTCGGCATCGAGCGTCACCGAGTTCAGGACGAGGATGCCCGCCTCGACCGGTAGGTCCTCGAAGAGCACGGGTTCGACGCGGCCGTCGGTTTGCCGGGTGGCGACCCAGACCTCGTCCGCAAGCGCCATGCCGATGTCGAACTCGAGTTGGGAGGCGAGGGCGCGGGCGGCGCTCGCATCCAGATCGGGTTTGTTCTCGATGGCGACGATACGCTCGACCCACATCGGGTAGGACCACTTGCGGCGGATCTGGATTCGATTGCCCCGCTTGCGCGTGTCCAGAATGTCACGGTCGGCGGCGCGGTGAATCGATTCGCGGACGTACCGCCACGGGTACCCCGGGTCGGGAAGCGCATCGCGATAATAGGTCCACGCTCGGGGTGCGTTACGGACGACGTGTAATAGATCACTGTCGAGTCGCTTCGGCCCGAACTTCGCGCGCTCGCGAAGGGCGCTCGGATCGCACTCGAGGACGATCGTGTCCCAGCGGCGGCGTTTCGTTCCGAGCTGTCGGGCGACGAGCGGATACGCGTCGGTCTCGCGTTCGTCCGGTGGCCACTCGCGTTCGGCCCATCGGCAGGTTCGTAGCTCGAAGCTGAACTCGGCAGTGTCCGTGCTCACGGACGCCGTTGGACGCGGGGGAAGAAAAACGCTGCTCGACCGATTCGCGAGGACGGTTCTAAACGCATCGCCGGTCTCGTCGCAGCAACGGTCGTCGTCAAGCAACGGTAGTCACCGCCGAGCGGCGCGCTTACCGACCCACGCTGACCGTCCAGCCGCTCTCTACCGCACAAGTGGCGGGCGGGGACCGCTTACGCTTCGTCCTCGTCCAAGATTTCGTCTAAGTACTCGTGGGCGTCCTCCAAGATTTCTCGTGGACCGTCCTGTGTGACGGTGTTGACTGCCTGTTCGTAGTCGCGCCATTGCAGGTCGCGGTGTTCGTTCGAGAGTTCAGCGCTCGCCTCGAACGACTTCGCAATAAAGAGGTGAACGGTTTTGTGAATCGTCTTGCCGTTCGCCTCGAAGACGTAATCGTAGTCCTTGCGAAACCCGTCGAGAAGGCGAAATTGATCGATACCTGCCTCTTCCTTTACTTCGCGGATCGCCGTCTGTTGTAGCTCTTCAGCTCCTTCGACACCGCCCTTCGGAAACTCCCAGTCGCCCGGGCGGCTCTTGAGTAGAAGATACTCGCGCCGGCCCCGCGTGTCGCGGAAGAGGATCGCGCCTGCGCTCGTAGCTTCGACTGCCATTATCAGTGCTAATAGATGCGACGTTAAGAGAATATCGGACTGTTCGTCGCGCATAGACGTATCTCAGCAGGTTTTTACGCACCGACCGTGGACGATTGGACTACGAGCCATGACCTTCGTCACCCGTCTCACACTCCAGAGCGGCGATCGCGCCGCCCTCGACGGTATCGTCGACGACATCAAAACCACCGCCGAGCGGAAGGGTGCCGCCCTGAAGGGTCCCCACTCCCATCCGCCGAAGAAACTATCGGTCCCCCAGCCCTGCCGACTGCACGCAGACGACGACCGCCGCTTCGACTCGTGGGACTACACGGTGTTCACTCGCGAACTCGAGATTCACGGGCACGATAACCTCGCCCGTAACATCGCCTCGCAGAACTTTCCGGATTCGGTTCACATCGAGGCCGAAGTCGAGCAGATTCACGGTGCAGGCCGCGGGAACCGAAACTAGTCCCACCCGGTCGATCCACGGGTGCGTGCTTTCTCCTGTCTACGGCTTCTCCAATACCGCCCAGTAATGGGCCTGATTTTCACCGGATTCGTGCCGTATCTCCGCGACGTGCCACCCGGTCCCGACGGCGGCCTCGCGCACTCGTGCAGGACTGAACAGCCGAAAGAGCAACGTTTCGCCGACCTCACCCTCGTACTCGAAGTGCAATACTCGGTGTGCCAGACCGGGCGTCGGATCGGGACGGTACCCACACAGTGTCTCGGCGCCGGCGACCGTGGGATCGTAACAGTCCAGAACAGCCGTTGCCTCGGGCGCGGTCACAACTGCCAAGTCTCCGAGAAAGCGCCGTAGTCCCTGCATCGACCCCGCAAGGCCGAGTTGCGTACCGTGTGCGAGCGCCGATCGGAACCGATTTCGGTCGAACGACTCCCGGAGTTCGAACATGTCGGCGCGCCGCGCGTCGCGAACGCCGCGCTCGCGCATCGTCTCGACGAGGTGCTCGCTCACCTCGATGGCGACCGTCTCGAACCGCTCTTGAAAGTATCGCGCGTGCCGTCCCGCCCCCGCACCGATATCGAGGAGCGGTCCTTCCAGCCGCGATTCGATCCACTCCCCGTCTGCGCCCTCACCGGTGAACGGCGTGAGGTAGAACTCGCCGATGGGGTGCTCGCCGGATTCCGGCCCGTCTCGATGGATGAGCGGCTCGGTTTGATCGCCCCGAACGCGATCCCGGATGGCGCGGCCGTACGGATCTGGTGACATCGCACCTCGAGTTCACTCGCCACCGGTACTAACGCTAGGTGTGCATCGGTATCGAGACACACCGTCTGTGACCGCAACCGACGACGCCATCCATGCAGCGAGACAACTCGGTGATCGACCGACGCCACGAGACGCGACCGCGACTGGTCGGCACGCCTTTCACACCGCCCGACAATAGTCCGCTATGGTCGATAGCGACCTCGTCACACTCCGGCGAGACCTGCACCGCAAACCCGAACCAGCCTGGCGCGAGTTCTACACGACCGCTCGCATCGTCTCCGAACTCGAGTCTCGATTCGAACTCGACGAACTCCACGTCGGCCCGGACGCGCTCGCCGGCGAGCATCGGCTGGCTGTCCCCGACGACGCCGAACTGGCCGACTGGTACGAACAGGCTCGCGAGTACGACATCGACCGATCGGTTCTCGATGAACTCGAGGGCGGCTACACGGGAGCCGTCGCGGTCCTCGAACGCGGCGAGGGACCGACGGTCGGCCTGCGGGTCGACATCGACGGTCTCCCGCGACCCGAGTCTGACGACGCCGACCACGTCCCCGCCGCTGAGGGATTCCGCTCGGAACACGACGGCGCGATGCACGCCTGCGGGCACGACGCTCACGCGACCATCGGCGTGGGGGTACTCGAGGCTATCGCGGAGAGCGACTTCTCGGGCACGCTCAAAGTGTTCTTTCAGCCCGCCGAGGAGGTCATCGGCGGCGGCAAGTCGATGGCCAAGAGCGAGCACATTCAGGACATCGACGCCCTGCTCGCCGCCCACATCGGCCTCGATCACCCGACCGGCGAAATCGTCGCCGGCATCGACGGCTTCCTCGCCGTCTCGCACCTCGAAGCCACGTTCACCGGCGAACCGGCCCACGCCGGCGGCCACCCCGAGCAGGGGCGCAACGCCGTCCAGGCGATGGCGACGGCCGTCCAGAACCTCTACAGCATCCCCCGACACAGCGACGGCCCGACGCGGATCAACGCCGGCGTCGTCGAGGGCGGCAGCGCCGCGAACGTCATCCCCGAGGAAGCCCGCATCGTCGCCGAAGTCCGGGGCAAGACGACCGATCTCATGGAGTACATGCGTTCGAACGCCCGCCAGGTGCTCAACAGCGCCGCCGACATGCACGACTGCGAGGTCGAGATCGAACTCGGTGCCGAGGCTCCCAGCGCGACCAGCGACGCCGATCTGGTCTCCGTCGTCAGCGATGTCGCCAGCGAAACGGCGGGCGTCGAAACCGTCCTCGAACGAGATGAACTCGGCGGCAGCGAGGACGCGACGTTCCTGATGCAGGCGGTTCAGGACAACGGCGGCAGCGCCTGCTACGTCGGTATCGGGACCGACCACCCCGGTGGTCATCACACCGCGACGTTCGACGTGGACGAGGAGAGCCTCGAGCACGGCGTGGCTGTGCTCGCTGGTGCGATCGAACGGCTCAGCAGCGAGCGGTAGTCGTTTCCGGTCCTGTTATTCCAGAATGTTATTATAATCCGACCAGTATAGATATCTGACAGTGCGTTTCACTACAGTCACCGCTTGGCCCGACCCGGCCGAGGTGACGTGTCGGTGATCCAGCTGACGCGATTCCGGCTCGGACTCTGGCTTCGAATGACTGTCGCACTTATCTTAGTCACACTCGGCCAACTCACCATCCTTGCCGTTGAGTTCGTCATCGTTGCGATCTGTGTCGTATATCTGTACCTCGAACTCGAGACGCTGCTGGCGATCTTTTTCATCTTCGGACTGGTCTTCACGTGCGTGTACGCCGGCTGGATCGCCGTTACGAAACCGATACGGTGGCTCTATCCGGATCGGACGCTTTCCGATCGGATCGCTCATGACGGCGTCGCCGACGCTGTCGAATCCGTCGGTGAGTGGCTGCTGTCCTCACAAGTACTCATGAAGTGGCAAAAGTCCCTCGCGACACTCCTCACACTGGTTGTGGGACTCTTTGTCGGCTTCGCCGTCGCAGAGTCCACCGATTGGCGTGCGGCGATCAACCTCCAGCAGACAGCAGTCGTGGTCGGCGTTCTCGCAGTGCTAGCCCTCCTCACACGGGTCGTCTACAGCGAATGGACCGACGACGCGGCCGCGCTCCGTGAACTCGAGGACTCTGCCCGCGTGCCCGAGGACCCAGCGGTCGAACTTGCGGCCCAACGGGCAGCGGTCCAGGCTCGCGTCGACCGCCTTGCCAGGCAGGTCGACGTGCCGTCGCCGACGGTCGTACTCGGAACGTCGTCGACTCCGATCGCCGCAACCGCCGGCTACCGCCCCACGAGTTCGACCGTCGTCATTTCGCGCGGACTTGTCGACGTACTCGAGGCCGACGAACTCGACGCCGTCCTCGCACACGAACTCGCGCACGTCCAGAATCGAGATGCCGCAGTGGTGACGATCCTCTCGGTGCCGGCGGCGTATGCGTGGAAAATGGTTGAACGGTACGAGCACGGCGCCATCATGATCTTGGCCGGGGCAGTCCTCGCTGCGGTCCGCTGGTCCGTCGCCATCGTCAGCAGATACCGCGAATACTGCGCGGACGAGGGATGCGTCGCGATCACCGGCGATCCTGCCTCGTTGGCGAGCGCTCTCGAGACACTTGATACTGAACTCGAGCACCGTCCCGCAGCAGATCTCCGACACCACGACTCGGGTGCGGCGTTCTCGATCGTACCGCCTCCGTGGGAGGAACACCGGTTTTTCGATCGGACGCGGCAGTTCATCGACCGGAAACTGTTGGGAACGCACCCGCCGACCGAAAATCGAATCGAACGACTCCGCACTCACGTGTGAAATCCGTTGTCGCAGGCCGGGAGAGCATCGAACACCGTGAGAAGCTCACACTCCGGGGAGAGCAGACTATCTGTACGTTCTCGACCGCGAACGGCGACGCCGAGGCGGACCGATGACTGACGTGGAATACGCTCTGTGCACCCGAAACGAGAGGGGGAGTGCTTTTTATCGGCTGTTACCGAGACATTGCGCCGTGTGGCGAAGCCACCAGCTCGACGGATCCAGCGTGAAATGTCGTTGCTAGTACTTCGGATCTGCGCCGGTCGTCTCGTACACCGCTTCCATCAGCTCGTCGCGGCGCTGTTGCCAGTGTGCGAGCGCGGCGGGGTGATCCGGATAGTGCTCGTAGAGTTCGAGGAGGTCGTCGGCGCGGCGTTTGGTCTGGAAGAGGTTCCAGATAGTGCCCCAGTGGCCGCGGCTGTTGAGCAGGCTCTCGAGGGCGAGTTTCGGGCCGATGCTGGTACTCCCAGAGTACAGTGCCTCGGCGAGTTTCTCGCCGGGCATCGCGGCGAGCAGTCCCATCAACTCGTCGACGTCGACGGCCGTCGAGAGGATGTTGTACACGTCGAGCGCGGCGTAGCGCGCGCCGAAGTGGTCCATCACGCGCTCGTTGTACTCCCAGAGGGCCTTCTCGCCGAGATCGCCGTCCTCGAGACCCGCGATAATCGCTTCGGCGGCGTACTTGCCGGCGTAGGCGGCCCCGGCGATGCCTCCGCCCGTCGTGGGGTTGACGTGGCCGGCGGCGTCGCCGATGGCGACGTAGCCCGGGTGGACGGCCGAGTCGTACGGCCGGCGAGTGGGCAGTGCGGCACCGAGTTTGTCGTCGACCGCCGCGCCGTCGAACTCGGCGCGGTTCTCGAGATCGTATTTGAGGTCGTCGACGAGTTTCATCGGCTCTTCGGTCATCTGAAAGCCCAGGCCGGCGTTGATCTCGGTTTCCGTTCGCGGGAAGTACCAGAGGTAGCCTGCGGCCCGTTCGGTCGGCTTGAAGACGAGCGCATCCGACCACTCGACCGGCTCTTCGACGTGAACGATCTCGCGGTAGGCCGAGCAAAAGTGCGAGTAGTCGACGTTGGTGTCGAACGTCGAGTTCGAGAAATCGACGTGGTCTTGGAGCACGGAGAGCGATCCCGCGGCGTCGATAACGACTTCGGCCTCGTAGGTGCGCGGGTCGCCCTTGTGGACGGCTTCGACGCCGGTGACGGGGCCGCCGTCAGGTTCCTGGGTGACGTTCTGGACGACGGTATCGTAGTGGAAGTCGGCACCCGCGTTTTCGGCTCCATCGATGATCCGGCGGCCGTACTCCCAGCGGTCGATAACGGCCAGTTCGCCGGGGATTGGGATCTCGAGGACGGTATCTTCCTGTGGAATCTCGAAGCGGCCGTGATCGACGCCGGTGTTCGTGAACGCGGGTTCGAGGTGGGACTTCGGGATCGACTCGGGGAACGCGTCGGCTCCCTTGAGCGCGTCGCCGCAGGCGATGTGGCCTGCTTCGTCCTCGGTCTTGCGTTCGAGGACGACGACGTCGTAGCCGTCGCGTGCGATTGTCGCCGCCGCATAGCAGCCCGCGGTTCCGGCCCCGACGACGACGACATCCGGCGAGTGGGTCGTACCCTCGGGGGTCGACGCGGCAGCCGACTGTTCCTGTGTACTCATACCAACACTGTGGACACCGCGGTAAGAAAACGTTTTATGGTCTCTCCGTCCCCTGCTCGGGGTCAAAATACGTCCCAGCGACGGATTTCCACGTTCCCCGTTTCGCGTCCGAACCGCCCGGCATTCGCTCGACGACAGGTTCGATCCCGCGAGTTTCGTCCCATCAACGAGGACAGAAGCGTAATAAAGAGTTTTAGTGCCGTTCTTCGTAGCTACTCGTATGACTGACTACACGATCGAGTTCGTCGGCACGGGTGAGACGATCACCTGTTCGGACAAGGAAACCATTCTCAGCCGGTGTCTCGAGGAAGGAATCGCCCAGGAGTACTCCTGTCGCGTCGGCATGTGTCTGGCCTGTTCGGCCGAAATCGTCGAGGGCGAGGTCACCCAGCCGGCGGCTCGCGGGCTCACCGAAGAGGAGGCTGAGTCGTACGCACTGACCTGTATGGCCCGCCCCCAATCCGATCTCAAACTCGACCGCGGGGAGTATCCGCCGAGCATCGAAAGTGAACTCGAGGCGGGCGGTGCGGGCGAGACGGCTGCAGCGGATGACTGAGACGCATCGGAGCGAACAGATCTGATTCCTTCCTTGCGAGTGGCCTCGTCCGATCGTCTGCACTGATTTGAACGCTGATTTATCGAAGGTGAGCGACAAACCTTACTACGGGTGAAGAGAGATGCGGCGTGTATGCCCGCCTACGACCGGTCATCTGCAACGGGATTTCGAGAAATCGATCGATGGCGCGGCGGTGTCGGCTGGATCGCGCATCCGAACGAGGATGGGGAGCGGGCAAGCCACGCGCTCGTAGGTACTGGCGGCGACGAGGTCTGGCTTGTCGATCCCGTCGATGCACCCGGGATCGACGAGTTCATCGCGGAGCTCGGGGAGGTCGCTGGCGTCGCCGTGCTCTCTAGCCATCACGCCAGAGACGCCGGCCCTATCGCGACGCGCCACGACGTCGCCGTCCACGTCCCGCAGTGGATGGATCGCGTCGCAGCGCGTGTCGACGCCCCGATCGAGCGCGAGGAGTCCGTTCTCGGCACGCTGGGATTCGAAACCCGCCGTGTCGAACCGCTCTCGCTCTACCAGGGTGCAATCGCGTACCGCGACGCCGACGGAACGCTCATCGTTCCGGACCTACTCTCGTCCGGGTCGGCCTACCCGGTCGGCGACGAACGCATTGGCGTCATGCTGGGGGCCAGACTGTTCCCACCGCGAGCGCCGTTCGCTGCACTCGAACCCGAACGGATACTGTTCGGCCACGGCGAGGGCGTCTTCGAGGACGCGACCGACGCGCTCGACGAGGCGCTTGCCGGCGCACGCAGACGATTTCCGCGTGCTCTCGTGTCCAATCTCGGGACAAACCTCCGCTTGTTTTGGGCCGCAATGAGAGACTAGCGCCGCCCGGCGACGCTCAGAATCAGCTTCAGGCTCGTATCGACGACGTCTCGAGCGTTTCCGGTCTACCGACCGACCGCTAGATCGACCGGCCGCCAAGCCAGTCGGTCAGTTCATCGCCAGTCGTTCCTCGTCAGCGATCCACCGCTATCAGTCCACGAAGTCGATGTCGTCGGCGTCCATCTCGGGTTGGACCGGTTCTTCGCCGTCCGGCCGGCCGTAAATCTGGGGCGACTGAACGCCCGTCACGACGATCATCGTCCGCATGCTCCCCTCGAGCGTCTCGTCGATCGAGGTCCCCCAGATGATGCGCGCGTCGGGGTCGATCCGGTCATAAATCTCCTCGACGACGCCTTCCGCCTCCTCGATGGACATGTCGTTGCCGCCCGTGACGTTGACCAGCGCCGAACTCGCGCCGGAGATGTCGACATCGAGCAGCGGCGATCGCAGGGCGGTCTTGACCGAGTCCTCGGCCTTGGCTTCGGAGTCAGACTCGCCGAGGCCGATCATCGCGACGCCGCCGCGTTCCATCACGGTCCGCACGTCGGCGAAGTCCAGGTTGACGAGGCCGGGTTTCGTGATGAGTTCGGTGATACCCTTGACCGAGCGCATCAGCACTTCGTCGCTCACCTTGAACGCCTGGCGGACGGGGAGTTTGCCGACGGAGTCGAGCAGTCGGTCGTTCGGGACGACGATGACGGTGTCGGACACGTCGCGAAGGCGCTCGAGTCCGGCTTCGGCGTTCGTCCGGCGAACCTCGCCCTCCGCGGTGAAGGGAGTCGTGACGATCGAAATCGTCAGTGCGCCGGCCTCGCGGGCGGCTTTCGCGACGACCGGTGCGGAACCGGTTCCGGTGCCGCCGCCGAGTCCGGCCGTGACGAAGACCATGTCCGAGCCATCGATGGCGTCGTAGATGTCCTGTTGGCTCTCGAGGGCGGCCTCCTCGCCGACCTGCGGGAGCGAACCGGCACCGCGGCCGCCGGTCTTCTCCTCGCCCATCAGGATCTTGGTGTCGGCCTCGATTTCGACGAGGTGTTGGACGTCCGTGTTGGCGGCGACGAGCTTCGCGCCGTGGATGCCCTCCTCGTGCATGCGGTTGATGGTGTTGCCACCGGCACCGCCGCAGCCGACGGCGGTGATGTCCGTCTGCAGATCCTGCAGAACGTCTTCCAGTTCGTCGTCCGTCATCGTCCCCGTCTGTCTGCTCGCTGACTCGTCGACCGACTGACCGTCCACGGGAGCGTCGGCCGACTCCCCGTCCTCGGCCTCGTCGATGGCGTCGTCGATGAGTGAGTCCATTCTTGCCCCCTTCTAAACCATGGAGCATAATTACCTTTCCCCTACACGTCAGCCACCTGGCTGACATGTTACTCCTGTATTACCTATCAGGTGTTTTTTGCGTGATGACTGGGGGCCGGAACCGAGTAAGATACTCTTACTCCCGCTGTTCGAACCAGTCAGATCAAAAACCGGTCAGTCTGCTGGCTCCGCACGCGGTCCGGACCGATCGATTCACCATCGACCGTGACAGGGGACCCGTTCGCGAGTTCACCGAACTTCGGTCCCTCGGGGACGCCGAGTTCCCGCGCGAGTTCGGGATCGAAGGCGGTTTTTTCGGCGACGACGGCGTCCGTTTCGACCGTGACCGTTTCGTAGGCCGATTCGAGGAGCACTGCGAGGTCCTCGATGATTGCGGTCCGCGCTGTGGGTTCGGGAACGACGGCCCGCGATCCGACGCGGCTGCCGCCGTTGTCGGTGGTGAAGGCGACGGTTCGCTCCTCGATGGCGGCGCGAACGGCGTCCGGATCGATCCCTTCCGCGGTGTCGATGAGGTCGCCCGGCAGATCGACCACGGTGAACGACTCGGTGTCCTGATCGCCGAAGCGGATCCCGTCGTCGACGCGACCGAGTTCGGATTCGACGGCATCGACGAGTTCGAGCGAGCGGTCGCCGACTTCGCGGAGCCACGTTTCGCTGACGACGCGGTGGCCCGCATCGGTCAGGGTCTTCTCGAGAACCGGCCAGTCGCCGTCGAGGAGCGCGATGTCGGCGTCGCTGGCCGCGAACGCCGCGTCGAGCACGTCTCGGTGGGCCGTCGGGTGGCCCATCTCGTCAAGCGCCCAGTCGGCCGCCATGTGGCCCACCGCCCAGGGCGTCTCGCGGACGATTCGTTCGAACCGGGGCGCGTAGTGGTTGCCGCCGAAGCCGACGATCTGTTTCCGACGGTGCGGGGCGACGCCGCGGAGGGAGAGAATCGCGCGGGCGACGGCCCGTGCACCGGCGGGGTCGTCCCACTGCTCGTCGTCGCTGCCGAGTTCGGCGAACAGGGACGGACAGCCGACGTCGGTCGGGCCGTGGTGGGTGCACTCCATGCCGACTTCGTAGTCGTCGGGAGCGAACTCGTCGAAGGCCCCGAGCAGTTCGGCGAGGGCGTTCGGGCAGGCCGCGGCGACGGTGTCGTCCTCGCCGCCGAACTCGGCCGGGCCGAAGTTACCGGTGAAGTGGCCGGTCAGCAACGCGCCGGTGTCGCCCGAGTGACGCGAGGCGAAGACGAGCAAGTCGGGGTCGCAGTCGAACGCCGCGGCGGGTCGTTCGAGTTCGATGTGCAGCGTTTCGAAGGTGCGGAGTTCGGCCCCGTCGGTGGTGTAGTAGGTGCCGCCGCCGTCGTCGTCGGGGCGGCGCTCGTCTCGGTGGCTCTCCCAGGTTTCGAGTTCGCGCAGGTGGTCGCAGATGTGGACGGAGGCGCGGTCGGCGCGACTTTCGACGATTGCGAGGGTCGCGGTCGTGTCGCTGTCGCTCATATCCGTTCTGCGAAGCGCTCGTCGTTAAGTCGCCCGCTTTCGCTTTTCCCTTTCGTCCCCGTCTCAGAGCGCGAGCAGGGCGATGAAGACGCCGTAGCCGGCGATGAGGGCGACGCCGTCGCGGCGCGTGAGCCGCCGGCCGTAGGCCATGAGCCCGACGACCATGACGGTGACGGCGATAAGGAAGGGGAACTCGAACCGGAGCGTTCCGGGTGCGATGTCGATCGGCGTGATGACGGCGACGACGCCGAGGACGGCGAGGATGTTGTAGATGTTCGAGCCGACGACGTTGCCGATGGCGAAGCCGGCTTCGTCGCGGATCGCACCGACGACCGAGGCGGCGAGTTCGGGAAGCGAGGTGCCGAGGGCAAGGACGGTAAGGCCGATGAAGAGATCGGAGAAGCCGAGTGCGGACAGGAGGTCAGTGCCGCCGGAGACGAGCCAGCGCGAGCCGACGAGGAGCGCGAGCAGGCCGGCGAGGACGAGTGCGATGTCGCGGAGGGTGATGTCGCTCGCGGTGCTGGTGGTCGTTGCCGTCGTCTCCGCGGTATTCGTTGCATCCGATGTCTCGCGGCCGCTACCGTCCGCAGCACTGGTGTCGTTCTCGGCCTCGCTGTCGGCGACATCGTCGGGAAGCTCGTCCATCGCGATCGGATCGTTCCCGGCGTTGTGCAGCAGGTAGCCGGTGAACCCGGCGAGTACGAGCAGGAAGACGATCCCCTCGATGCGCCCGAGCGTGCCGTCGAGCCCGAGAACGACCAGTAAGAGCGCGGCCAGTCCCATGACGGGGACGTGGCGACGCATGACCGTCTCCCCGACCGGCAGCGGACGGATGAGCGCCGAGACGCCGAGGACGAGCCCGATGTTGGCGATGTTCGAGCCGACGATCGCGCCGAGTCCAATGTCGGTCGAGACGTTCAGCGCGCCGATGGTCGACACGAAGAGTTCGGGTGCGGTGGTCGCAAACGCGATGACGGTGACGCCGACGGTCGCGGCCCGGAGCCCGATCCCCAGCGCGAGCCGGCTGGCTCCGGCGACGAGGAGTTCAGCGCCGACATAGAGGGCGACCACGCCGGCCGCGAGCAGGAGGATCGGCAGGAGGGTTTCGCCAGACACGACCGGTGGTACTCACGAGGGGAGTATAAGCGATTCGAGACGGCAGAGTGGGACTCGCGTTCGTCTCTCCGTCTTTCGCTCGTCCAGCCGGTCCGAAGCCACACCCATTATACCCTCGCCGCGTCGAACCAGAGCCAGACATGGCTATGGACGTCTTCGGACTGCTCGGCAACCCCGTCGACCACTCGCTCTCGCCGCCGATGCACGAGGCCGCCTACGACGAACTCGGATTCGACGCCCGCTACGTCACCTTCGAACCCGAACCGGACGATCTCGCCGCCGCGATCGACGGCGCAGCGGCGCTCGGAATCACGGGGCTGAACGTGACCATCCCGTTCAAACAGGACGCGCTCGATCTCGTCGAGCCAGACGATCTGGCCGCGCGAATCGGGGCGGTCAACACGATCGACTTCTCGAACAGCGCGGCCGAGCAGCCGACCGGATACAACACCGACGCCGCGGGTGCGCTGCGCGCGCTCCGCGAACACGAGGTCACGATCGAAAACGCCGCCGCCGTCGTCGTCGGTGCCGGCGGTGCCGGCCGCGCGATTTCGTTCGCGCTCTCGGACGCGGGCGCGGACGTCGCGATTGCAAACCGCACCGAGTCGACGGCCCACGACCTTGCCGCCGACGTTCCGGGCGCGACCGGTCACGACCTCGCCGCCGACACGCTCGACTCCCTCCTCGCGCAGGCCGACGTGCTGGTAAACGCCACCAGCGTCGGCATGGAAGACGGCGCCACGCCGGTGCCGGCCGATGCGCTCCACGCTGAACTCGTCGTGATGGACGCCGTTTACCGCCCGCTCGAGACGCGCCTACTTCGAGATGCCGCGGCGGTCGGTGCGCAGACGGTCGACGGGGCCTGGATGTTGCTTTACCAGGGCGTCGAGGCGTTCGAACTGTGGACCGGCCGCGATGCTCCGGTCGACGAGATGAACCGGGCGTTGCGGTCGCGGTTGTAGCGCCGGCGCGGAGCGCGGTAATTCGTGCGTTTCAGGCCCGTCGTATCAGACGAATTTAAGTGACAGAGACGACTATGTCGGGACAATGGCAATCCTCGAAAAGCTAAAGTCGTTGTTGGGTCTCGGCGACTCGAGTACAGATCGCCGAGGGTCTCGGGAAGTCGGTGTGACGGTCGAACGGGAACGGGCGGGTGACCAGCAAGAAGGGGCAGCAGACGATACTGGTGCCGAGAGTGCGCCAGCACCATCGTCCGCGTCGTCCACATCTACGTCCGCGTCCACGTCTTCGTCGGCCGATCAACCGTCTGCGGCTGATGATGATGATGATGATGTGACAGGGGATGGTGATGCGGATGCTGATACTGGAACTGACGCTGATACTGATACTGATACTGATCTCGGGACTGATTCCGATTCCGACGCTGACACCGACGAGTCGGAATCGGCCGCAGCCGAAACGAGTGCCGCTGGGTCGACAGGGTCAGTAACCGAGACGCCCGACGAACCCGACGAGGCAGCCGAACCCGCCGAGGCAACAGGGCCGACGGAGACGGATGCAGCGCCGACAGCGGACAAGACGCCCGATCTTTCGGAACGAGCGGAGGGTGATGAGGAACCGACAGAAGAACCCGAGCAGGAGCAAGAACCCGAGGCCGACGAGGCAGCTGAACAGGACGACGACCCCATCGAACAGGCCGAATCCGACGCCACCGCCGAACAGGGTGATCCGGTCACGGATATCAAGGGTATCGGACCGGCCTACGCCGACCGACTCGCCGGTGCCGGCGTCGACACCATCCCCGAACTTGCCGACGCCGATGCAGCCGCACTCGCCGACGCGACGGACATCTCCGAAACGCGGATCCAGGGCTGGATCGACAGGGCTGAAGTCCGCTAAATTTGGAAGTACCGCAAGCGGCTGGTGGCGAGGATCCATCTTCGAACTCTCGCTTCTCGTCTTCCTGGCTCACGTTGGACCGCTGTATGAATCGCAACATGATTAGGGTACTGGCTCCTCTCGACGGCTATGAGCGACCCGCGTGTCATCACCTCGCGTGCGGCCTTTCGCGCCGTCGCCCGCGAGTCACTGAACTCGATGGATGGCGACGCTACGCCGACGACACATGATCCGTGCGTTCGCGTGCCGGTCGAAGTCCGACTCACCGTTTCGGACCCGTTCCTTGCGTACCGCCGCGCACGTGTCTCGAGAGACGAGTTCAACGCAACCACTGATGCGGAAGGCGGCCGGCCGAGAAGTGCCATTCTCGAGACGACCGGCGGGCAGTCGGGCTGGGGATACTTCGGCATCGACCCGATCGATCGGGTAACGGTCGGTGCCGAGGCGGTCACCAGGTCGGACGACGCCGACGGGAGTCCGTCCGTCGGCGCGCGCGGATCCGACTCCCCGTCACTCACCGCGCTCGACTCCCTGCTCGCAGGGACGACGCTCGCCCGCGGCGACTGTGACGTTCCCGTCCCCTGCGGCGCGATCGGCTGGCTCTCCTACGACATCGCCCGCGAACTCGAAGCGCTTCCGAACGCGGCCGACGACGACCGCGGACTGCCCCGGCTCGAAGTCGCGGTGTACGACCGGCTGGCGTCCTGGCAGGCCCCGACCGACGATGCGGTTACGCTCCGGATTACGGCGTGCCCGCTGATCGATAGCACCAAGGAGGGACAGGCGGCGACGAGTTCAGCTGCTGTCGCCGCCCGCGCGAACGAGCCCCGGTTCCGGTTCGGGTCGACCGAGGACGAACTCGGGGCCGCCTACGAGTACGGTCGCGAGCGCGCGCTCGAACTCGCAGGTCGGATTCGAGAGGGTGATCCGGGAGTCGGAGCGCCGCCGGTCGAAACGCCCGCGGCGACCTTCGAGAGCGAGTGTGGCCGCGAGGCGTTCGCCGAACGCGTCCGTCGGGTCAAAGCGGCCGTTCGGGATGGAGAGACCTTTCAGGCGAATATTTCCCAGCGGTTAGTTGCCCCCGCGGCGGTTCATCCCGTCGCTGCCTACGACGCCGTCCGCCGCGTGAATCCGGCTCCCTACTCTTGCTTGCTCGAGTTCAGTGCCGTCGATCTGGTGAGTGCGAGCCCGGAACTGTTGCTCGAACGCTCGGCGACTGCTCGTGGGCGCGGTCAGCACGCGCGCGACGGTGCCGTCGTCCGAACGGAACCCATTGCGGGCACGCGACCACGCGGAGAGACGCCGGCCGCGGACGCCGAACTCGAGGCCGACCTGCGGCGGGACGAGAAGGAGCGCGCCGAACACGCAATGTTGGTCGATCTGGAACGCAACGATCTGGGAAAGGTCTGCGAATACGGTTCCGTCGACGTGGCCGAGTATCGTCGGGTCGACCGCTACGCGGAGGTGATGCACCTCGTTTCCGACATAACCGGCAGGCTCCGAGAGGGGGTATCGCTCGCGGACGCCGTCGCAGCCGTGTTTCCGGGCGGCACGATTACGGGCGCGCCAAAACCCCGGACGATGGAACTCATCGACGAACTCGAGACAACCCGTCGCGGCCCGTACACGGGAAGCGTCGGCATCTTCGGGTTCGACGGCCGAGCGACGCTCAACATCGTGATCCGGACGCTGGTCCGTCACGAAAACGAGTTCCACCTCCGCGTCGGCGCGGGGATCGTTCACGACTCAGACCCCGACCGCGAGTACGACGAGACGCTCGCCAAGGCTCGTGCGCTGTTGAACGCGGTCGACGAGGCGCTGGGTGACCGGGCCGATATGGAACTCGACGACGACGGGGAGGATTCCGACACTGCGATCACAAATACCAACACGAACACGAATGCGAACGCGGACGCGGACGCGAACACGGACACAGATCCAGACCCAAACCCAGACACAAACGCAAACGGCGGTGAGTCGCGTGACTGACCCGGTCCGGATTCTGGTCGTCGACAACTACGATTCGTTCGTCTACAACCTGGTCCAGTACGTCGGCGAGGCCGTTTCGACACCCCACGCGGCCGCAGTCCCCGACGCCGGCGAGGTGCTCGTCCGCCGCAATGACGCTCTCGATCTCGACACCGTTCGCGAACTCGATCCGACGGGAATCGTCGTCTCTCCCGGCCCGGGAACGCCGCGGGAGGCCGGCGTCTCAGTGCCGCTGTTCGCCGAAACCGACTACCCGATCCTCGGCGTCTGTCTCGGACACCAGGCCCTCTGTGCGGCCCACGGGACGCCGGTCGGCCACGCGCCGTCGGTCGTCCACGGCAAACCGTCGACGGTCAGCCACGACGGAGCGGGCCTGTTCGCCGGCCTCCCGGAGCAGTTCCAGGTCGGGCGCTATCACTCCCTCGCCGTCGAGCGCGACGTGCTGCCGGACTCGCTCGTCGAGACGGCACGGACGATCGACGATCAGCGTATTTCGATGGCGGTCCGCCACCGTGAGAAACCCCACTTCGGCGTGCAGTTCCATCCGGAGAGCATTCTGACGCGCCCGGCAGCAGTAGAATCGACGACCGACCACGATCCTCACACCGACACCCCTGACGGCAATGATATCGACGACGACATCACGCTTGCACTCGGCAAACAACTCATCGAAAACTTCTGTCGGCTCGCAGCCGACGCCTCGGACGTGGAGACTCACCAATGACTGATCGATCCGAGCACCAGTATCACGTCAACGGTGAACTCGTTCCCGCGAGCGAGGCCGCTGTCAGCGTCGACGACCGCGGCTTTCGCTACGGCGACGCCGCCTTCGAGACGCTTCGCGCCTACGGCGGCACGGTCTTCGAGTGGGATCGCCACGTCGATCGCCTCGAACGGACCTGTGAGGCGCTCTCGCTCGACCACGGGCTGTCGGCCGACGACCTCCACCAGCGCATCCGGGACACCCTCGACGCAAACGAACTCGACGACGCCTACCTCCGCCTCTCGATCACACGGGGCGTCCAGCCCGGAAAACTGACGCCCCGACCCGATGTCGAGCCGACAGTCGTCGTCTACGTCAACCCACTCCCCCGCGGCGGTCTCGACGGGCAACCGGTCTGGGATGCACCGGCGACCGTTCGACGGGTCGACACGCGGCGCATCCCCGACGACGCGCTTCCGTCAGGCGCGAAAACGCACAACTACCTGAACGGCATCCTCGCTCGAACCGAACTCGCCGCCGCCGATTCGCAGGCCGACGAGGCGCTCATGTGCGATACCGAAGGTTTTGTGGCCGAAGGCGCGACGAGCAACCTATTTTTCGTCCGAGACGGCATCCTCTATACCCCCTCGACCGACGGCTCGGTGCTTCCGGGCATCACGCGCGAACTCGTCCTCGAACTGGCCGAGACGACCGACGTGCCGGTTCGAACGGGTGCCTACGAGTTCGAAACCGTCGCCGACGCCGACGAGGCGTTTCTCACGAATCAGACGTGGGAACTGCGCCCGATCGAGCGCCTCGACGGAACCGCGATCGGCGGTGGGCCGATCACGGCGCAGCTGTCGAGACTGTACGACGAACTCGTCGAGCGGACGTGTTATTCGCGGCCCGGCGGGAGAGACTGACTCTGAGCGGGGCGATCGTTCCTCGAAGCGAGTCGCCGAGTCGAAACGTTGACCACGCGCCGCTCAAAACTGCGTACCGATGGGGATCGACGCCGAGCGGCGGATCGCAGCGCTTTCCGAGGTGCCGACGAACTCGACGCTGTTGTTTCGGGTTGCAGAACGGACGCCAGACCGATCGACCGAGTCCGCAAGCGACGGTCGTACGAACGCGCCTGAATCTGCGCAGGAGGCGATTCTCGTCACAACCGCAGCCGACTCCGGCGAGCGATCCGAGGTCGCCTGCTGGCTCAACTTCTGCCAGCACTTCACGCACATCAAACTCGACAAGGGCTCCGGCGCGGCCATGCGCAACGATGAACTCGTCTGTGAGAACCACGGGGCGTATTTCGAGGCTGACTCCGGGCTGTGTACGTACGGCCCCTGCGAGGGCGCGACGCTCGCTGCACTCGACGTGACGGTCGCGGACGGTGCTGTCTACCTGACCGATGACGACTACGAGTTCGTCGGCCGCGGCCCGGTCGAGACGGACGACGATCTCACGTCGACCTCGAACGTCGAGTTCTGACGGCGGGTTTTGACCGTGACTTTCACTAGTCGGTTCTGGCAGCGAGTGCTAGCGCTGTCGGATCGCGGTGGGACGGACGAGGTCGCGTTCCTGGTCGTACTCGATGAGGCCGGCGTCGACGAGTCGCGGCAGATGGTCGTGATACAGGGAGATATACGTGTCCGCGACTCGATCGGCCGGGAGTTCGGCCACTGCCGTGTCAGTTTCGCGGACGGCAACCTCCTCCGCCACGTCGGGCAGGGTCAGATCGTCCTCGTAAGTGGTCATCACCTCGAGAAACAGGCGCCGTCGTTCGCTGGCGAGGAGTTCGAACGCGTCGTCGATGGCTGTCGGGTCCGTCAGGTCGTCGCGAGCCTCGAGCCAGTCGAGGGCTGCGAGGATGAACTCGGCACAGTCGACGGCTGAGTGAGAGGTTGCAGTCATGTGTGATAGTGGGGCTGTGAGTAGCGTGCGGTGGGTGTTCGTGTGTGGCCGTCTCCGCGGGCAGTCGCGTGGGGACCTCGCTGTGGGCAGTCGCATGGGTCCGATCTGAGCGGGAATCTCGATCGAGTGTTCGAGACTATGTCCCCATTTCTCGGGTCCCCACTAAATATTAGTGTCGAAGTGAGGGTGGATTTTTCTCGATTCCTTATCTATCGGCCTCCATGAGTGTCTCGAACGCGGGTAGTGACGCAGTGAGGGCCACAGACACTGTCCCTCGAGACGCTCGGTTACAGTATTACGACTCGATCGTAAACGTCGGCTCCGCGACCGACTCACTCTTACAGGAGGGACATCGGGACGGACGATTCACCAGGTCGTCGAACTCCTCGAAGCCGCAGTCTCGACACCGCGGTGGTGCAACAAGGAGTTGTTCGTCCGTTGCATCGACCGACCGAGAAACGTGTTCGACGTGTCGAAGTACCGCCTCCGGCGTCAGCTCGAGGTGCACTGCGAGTTCACTTGGCGTCGCTGGCTCGGCACGAAGCGCGTCGGCGAGTCGCTGCCGGGTCGTTTCGTCGGCCTCTCGCATACGGATGGGTTCGCGCCCAACTGTTATCGGTTTGGCGCTCTCCTTACAGCGGCCCTCACTACTACTGGAAATAAGCAGCACCGCCGAATCGCCCGATAGAGCCGGGGTGTTTCATGAAAGGGTAAGTAACTTACATCCAGCAGATGAACACGTCCTCATGAAGGCCGTCGTCCTCGCGGGTGGCTATGCGACTCGCATGTGGCCGATCACGAAACATCGGCCCAAGATGTTCCTCCCGATCGGTAACTCGACCGTGATCGACCGAATCTTCGCTGAACTCGAAGCGGACGAGCGAATCGACGAGGTGTTCGTGAGTACGAACGAGCGATTCGCCGCCGACTTCGAGGCACACCTCGCCGACAGCGAGTTCGACAAACCCAAACTCTCGATCGAGGACACGACCGAGGAGGACGACAAATTCGGCGTCGTCGGCGCGCTGGCCCAGTTGATCGACCGCGAGAACGTCGACGACGACCTGCTGATCATCGCCGGCGACAACCTGATCAGTTTCGATATCGACGACTTCCTCGATTACTTCCAGGAACAGGATGCACCAACGCTTGCCGCCTACGATGTCGGTTCGCGGGAGAAAGCCAAATCCTACGGCCTGGTTGAACTCGAGGGCGACCGCGTCATCGACTTTCAGGAGAAACCCGACGATCCGCGGAGTACGCTCGTTTCGATAGCCTGTTATGCGTTCCCACAGGATTCGCTTTCCTTACTCCCGACGTATCTCGAGGAGGGGAACAACCCGGACGAGCCCGGCTGGTTCGTCCAGTGGCTCCAGAACCGCGAGTCGACGTACGCTTACACTTTCGAGGGTGCGTGGTTCGATATCGGGACGCCCGAGAGCTATCTCGACGCCGTCTCCTGGCACCTCGACGGCGAGTCGCTGATCGCCGATTCGGCGGCGCTCGAGAACGTCACAATCGGTGACAACGTCCACGTGATGGGTGACGTAACGCTTGAGGGTACGACGGTCGACCACGCCGTCATCTTCCCGTCGGCGACGGTCCAGAACGGCGATATCCGTCGGTCGATTATCGACGAGGGGACGTATCTCGAAGATCTCGATCTGGCGGGCGCGCTCATCGGGGCGCACACGACGATCACGAACGGCTCGCCCTAGTATTCAGTCCGTGTCGCACTCATTTTCCGTGTTCTGATAGAGGGAGGGAGAAGCATGATCAGCAGTAAACATTTAATCGGGGTGAGCCCGTAGCATCAGCCATGCTTGATGCCCTTGCTGGGAACGCGCCGCTGTTGCTCCTGTCGGTGGGTCTCGTCCTCATGCTGCTCGAGGCCCTCTCCCCCGGGGCACATCTCATCGTTATCGGTGTCGCACTGGTCGGTGCAGGGCTGATCGGCGTCCTCTTCCCGGGACCCCTGAACCTGTTCGTTCTGGCAGCACTGACGCTTGGCTTCGGGATCGTCGCCGCCTACATCTACAACGAGTTCGACTTCTACGGCGGGAAGGGGACGGCCCAGACGTCCGACTCCGATTCCCTGTCGGGCTCGACGGGCTACGTCACCGAGACGGTCTCGACCCGTGGCGGCGAGGTAAAACTCGAGGATGGCGGCTTTGCGCCGTTTTACAGCGCCCGGACGACCAGCGGCACGATCGAGGAGGGCGAGGAAGTCATCGTCATCGATCCGGGCGGCGGCAACGTCCTGACGGTCGAATCGCTCGGGTCGATCGGCGATGACGAAATCGATCGGGCGCTCGCGACGGAGTCGACGGATACCGAACGCGAGGCGACCGAACCGGAGGCGGTCGACGATGACGGTACCGACGCTGGTACCGACACGGAGACGACGACCGGCTCGTCGAGTTCCGATTTCGAGGGCGATGACGATGACAATGGCGATGGCGATAGAGAGAGTGATGGCAAGGACGAGGACAGTGTGGACGCCGAGACGGACACGCAGCCCAGGTCCCAGTCCCACTCATCATCCGTTCTCAACGAATCCCTCTCCGAAACAGACCACTCCTGAAGTGAGTTCGGCTTCCTTAGGTAAATACGGGAACACTTTTCCCGTCACCGCCACAAGGGCAGATTATGGTCGTAGAACTGTTCCCCCTGCAGACCGCCGGTGGTATTGCACTGTTCCTCGGTGCACTCGTCCTCGTCCTCGTCATCGCCGCACTCCTCAGTGCGATCGAGATCGTCGACGCGTACGAGAAACGAGCCCTCACCGTCTTCGGTGAGTACCGCAAACTCCTCGAACCCGGTATCAACTTCGTCCCGCCGTTCGTCTCGAACACCTACCGGTTCGACATGCGAACGCAGACGCTCGACGTTCCCCGCCAGGAAGCCATCACCCGCGACAACTCGCCCGTTACGGCCGACGCCGTCGTCTACATCAAGGTGATGGACGCCAAGAAGGCGTTCCTCGAGGTCGACAACTACAAGAAGGCCGTCTCCAACCTCGCCCAGACCACCCTCCGTGCCGTCCTGGGCGACATGGAACTCGACGACACGCTCAACAAGCGCCAGGAGATCAACGCCCGCATCCGCCAGGAACTCGACGAACCCACCGACGAGTGGGGGATCCGCGTCGAGAGCGTCGAAGTCCGCGAGGTCAACCCCTCGAAGGACGTCCAGCGCGCGATGGAGCAACAGACCTCCGCCGAGCGTAAGCGCCGCGCCATGATCCTCGAAGCACAGGGTGAACGCCGCAGCGCCGTCGAGAAGGCCGAAGGTGACAAACAGAGTGAGATCATCCGCGCACAGGGTGAAAAGCAGAGCCAGATCCTCGAAGCGCAGGGTGACTCCATCTCGACCGTTCTGCGCGCTCGCTCGGCCGAATCCATGGGCGAACGCGCCGTCATCGACAAGGGCATGGACACACTCGCCGATATCGGCCAGGGCGAGTCCACGACGTTCGTCCTCCCGCAGGAACTCTCCTCGATGCTCGGGCGCTACGGCAAACACCTCTCCGGCAGCGACGTCAAGGAAGACGGCACTGAACTCGAGAGCCTCGGATTCGACGAGGAGACTCGCGAACTGATCGGTCTCGACGATATCAGCGAGATCATCGGCGAGATCGACCAAGAGGCCGATATGGACGTCGAGGCGATGGAACAAGAAGCACAGGCAATCAAGGAGGGCCAGGACCCTGCCAGCATCTCCGACCCCGACGATGTCATCGAAGAGATGGACCAGGAGTTCCAGGAAGGCCAGACCGACGGCGGCGCTCCTGTAAGCGAGAGCGACTCATCGGAAACGGACGATTCAGCGACGACTAACTGATACCTAATCGCTGACTCGCTCCCGTTTAACCCACACAACCCGCGGCAATCCAAACTGAACTCGGGCAGCTGCTCCGAGTGCAACCGACTTTTTCGTCCCGCCCGAGACGCAACCGCTTCAGAAACGAGACTGTCTTCGCTTTCAATTCGAGTGAGGGAGCGAAACCTGTTTTACGGTACAGGTCCTTTCGGTCGATAGACACTCATGACATCGTCCGACGGGGTCGACGACGAGAAACGAGCCACCTTGCGCCGCTTTGCCGCCGTTGGTGCTGCTTCCCCGCTTGCTGGCCTCTCCGAGACGGCGTCGGCTGAAACGGGCGATAACGACGCTCGTGACGCGATCACTGGCTACCTCTCCACGACACCCGGTGCACACTTTTCGAAAATCCGAGACGATCTCCAGCTCGGAACCGGCGAAACCCAACACCACCTGCGTCACCTGACGGACGCCGGAACGATCGAGCGCTACCGAGATGGCGACTACAAACGGTTCGTCCTCGCGAACCGTTTCGACGAGTTCGAAAAACACGCACTCGGTTACCTTCGCCGCGAGACTCCTCGCGGCATGCTCGTCGAACTCCTCTCGGACCCGGACGCGACCGGCGGCGACCTCGCGGACGCACTCGCCGTGTCCGCCCCGACGGTGAGCAAGTACGCGGGTGAACTCGAGGAGGCGGGACTGCTCTCCCGCGAGGGTGGCTATACGGTCGAGCGCCCGACCACGGTGCTCCTGCTCGTCGTGCGCCACGCGGACTCGTTTGGCGAGCGAGCGATGCGACTCGCGCGGAACGCGGATCAGCATCTGGCCTATGACTATGCGGACGATGCGCGCGAGTTCTAACCGGCACGTGCTGACTCGAATCGAGTTCGCACTCGGCACTCAGCGCTCAACACTCAGCGCTTAGCGGTCGAGGTCGTCGAGTAGCGTCGACAATTCGGTCAGTGAGTCGAGTTCGTAGGTCGCGTCGGCGGGACAGTCGAGGTCGCGATTGTGCTGGCGGCGAACGAACGCGGTCTCGAGGCCGGCAGCGGTGCCGGCGATGACGTCTTTCTCGAAGTCGCCGACGTAGAGTCCTCGCGGGTCGTCGTCGATGCCCAGTGTTGCGAGGGCATCTTCAATGTAGTAGGGATTTGGCTTTCGGCGGCGGTAGCCGTCGATGGTTGGGTCGCGCCCGCGAACGACATCGAACTCGAACTCGAAGTGGTCGGCGACGAACTCGGCGGTCTGGTGGCGGTTGTTGGTGACGAGGCCGAGGGTCGTGCGTTCGGCGAGTTCGTCGAGAACGACGGTGTCATCGTAGCGGCCCCGGTCGCCCGATCGAAGTCGATCGTGGGTGCCGTCGGAGGCGTACCGTTCCGTCATGGCCCAGAATCGGTCGGGGTCGATACCGAGTGCGGTGCAGTGCTCCGAGAGGTGGTCCGTATCGTGTCGTTGCAGATCGCGGCGCTGGGCTGGTGATGGTGTGGCATCGAGTTCGGCGAGGGCGGTGTCGGCGGCGTCGGCGTACACCTGGGGGCTGGTTCGCGGGCCCTCGAGGATGATGCCGTCCATATCGAAGAGGATCGGAAGTGGCATTCGGTAGTAACGAGGTGGACGGAGGAGCGAATAAAGGCGAGGGAAACAGGTGTCCCGTGGGCGGTGAGGTGGCAGCCTTAGAGACTGACCTTCCAGGTGGTGCTCGAGGAGTAGCCCCACTTCTCAATTTCGACGTCGCAGTTGCCTTCCTGCAGGGCGCTGATGTTCGAGCCGACCTCCTTTGCGGTCATGCCGAGTTCCTGTCCGATGAGTCGGGATTTGAAGTAGGTTTTCGTGGCTGCGTGTTCCCGGAAGTACTGCAGGATCTGGCGTTGTTTGCTCGTGAGGTCGGGGGCCATTGCGGTGCTCATACTACTCGGCACGGCGGTGATTCCCTTAGGGGGTTTGGTACGTGAAGTTAACCCGCCGCCTGCATGCGGTTTCATGGGGAAGTAATCGATCGATAATCGTCTCGAAAGGGGAAGTTGGTACGGCCAGTTAATACGTTCAGTGCGTTGACTCTCTGGCGTGGCTGACCATCAGGTTCGTGGGCTACTCTCGATCGTAGTAGCCGGTCAAAAACGGTCCGAACGCACACGCGACGCCCTCCGCGAGCGCTTGCGTTCGGTCGGTGAGGCCGTCGGTTAGGACGCCGGCAGCGCCTTCGGTTTCGGCGACGCCGGTCGTCTCGAGCAGGTCGTCCATCACCGGGCCGAGTTCGTCGCCGGCCTCGAGACGACTGGTCACGTCGTCGGGGAGGCGCAGTGACGGGCCGCTGCCGACGTCGGTGTGCGTGCCGTCCGTGACGGCTGCCCACATGATCAGCGAGAGGCCGTCTGTGCCGTCAAACCGGGCGACGCCGCCTTCCAGCCCGACGCCGTAGTCGGGTATCTCACCGTCCGATTCGTCCGCCAGCGCCCGGTACGCACGGCGAGCGCGGTTGCGCGCGCCGGTAATCGTCTCCTCGACCGACCAGGGCTGTTCGGAAACGCCGGAATCGACCGTGACGGCCGTAACTGTCGGCTCGAACCGCTCGAGCGTCCGTTCGACGGCCCCGATTTTGACCGGATTCGTGCTGCCAACGGCGACGTTCATGGCCGGCAGTGAGGGCCGTTCGTACTTGGCTCGGCCGGTTCGATTCGGCCGCTCGTTCTATCGTCATCTATCATCCCTGTTCGGACGAATTACGCGTTTTCGAGCGGTATCGAGCGCAGATTCCGAAATCCTTAACCCGTGTGTCCCGGAACGGGGTAGGTAACGAATCCGTCCGGGCTTTTGCAATCGCCTGTCCGGGCAGTATTTGCCATCGTATGACAAACACATCATCAAACACGAGAGTACGGCGTAGCGAACAAGAGACGGCCGAACAGGAGACCGAAACCGAAGAGAGCGACCTGGTCTGTCCGGAGTGTGCAGGCAACCTCGTCGTCGACGACGAACACGGCGAAACCGTCTGTGAGGACTGCGGGCTCGTCGTCGAGGAAGACTCCGTCGACCGCGGCCCCGAGTGGCGCGCCTTCGACGCCGCCGAGAAAAACGAAAAGTCCCGCGTGGGCGCACCCACGACGAACACGATGCACGACAAGGGGCTCTCGACGAACATCGACTGGCGCAACAAAGACGCCTACGGGAACTCGCTTGGCTCTCGCCAGCGCGAGAAGATGCAGCGCCTGCGCAAGTGGAACGAACGCTTTCGCACCCGCGACTCCAAGGAACGCAACCTGAAGCAGGCGCTGGGCGAAATCGACCGCATGGCAAGCGCGCTGGGCCTGCCGACGAACGTCCGCGAGACAGCCTCCGTTATCTACCGGCGCGCACTCGACGAAGACCTCCTTCCCGGCCGCTCGATCGAAGGCGTCTCGACCGCCTGCGTCTACGCCGCCGCCCGCCAGGCCGGCGTTCCCCGCTCGCTCGACGAAATCGCCGACGTCTCCCGCGTCGAGAAAAACGAAATTGCGCGCACCTACCGCTACGTCGTTCGCGAACTGGGACTCGAAGTCCAGCCCGCAGATCCCGAGAGCTACGTTCCGCGATTCGCGTCGGGACTCGACCTCTCCGACGAAGCCGAACACCGCGCTCGTGCACTCCTCCAGAACGCCAAGGAAAAGGGCGTCCACTCCGGCAAGTCCCCGGTCGGACTCGCCGCCGCGGCCGTCTACGCCGCCGCACTGCTGACCAACGAGAAGACCACGCAGGCCGCCGTCTCCGACGTTGCGGACATCTCCGAAGTAACCATCCGAAATCGCTATCACGAACTTCTCGAAGCCGAGGAAACGCTCGGACTGGCGTAATCGGTCTCCCTGATTCGGTCGGCAGCAACGTTGCATCAGCGCCTCTCTCGCAACACTCGCCGGACCGACACCGTTTTTCTCCCGCCCGTCTACGGTCCCGGTATGGCTCTCGAGTTCGATTCGTTCACGCTCGCCGCGTCGACTACCGATCTCAGCGAGGAACCGGCCGCCCGCGAGTTCGCCGACGCGATCGAGTTCAGAATGGATCTGGCGAGCGAGCCGGTCGCCGCGCTCGAGGCGTACGACGATCAGTTTGCGTCCGCTCCCGATTCGGTGCCGATTCTCGCCACGAATCGGGCCGCGTGGGAGGGCGGCGAAGCGACTGACGATGGCCGACTCGAGACGCTTGCCGCGGCGACTCGCTTTGACGCCGTCGAGGCGATCGATATCGAACTCGAGTCGCTTCGGGCGGGTGCGACGGCGGCGACTGACGCCCGCGAAGCGGCACGAGAACGCGACGTGAGCGTCGTCGTTTCGGCCCACGACTTCGAGGCGACGCCGCGTGCCGTCGAGATGCGTGAGACGCTTACCGAGGCCTGCGAGTACGGCGACGTCGGCAAACTCGCCGTAACGGCTGCCGATCGCGAGGATGCGCTGGCGTTGCTCACGGTAACCCAGCAACTTACCGCCGCTGGACACGATATTGCGACGATGGCGATGGGCGAGGCCGGAAGCCACACCCGGGCTGTCGCCCCGATCTACGGCTCGCGGATCGGCTATGCTCCAGTCGTCCCCGAGCGGGCGACGGCACCGGGGCAGTACGACCTCGAGACGCTCGCCGAACTCGTCGAGCGACTGCAAGCGGATGGCCCCTCGACTGCGTGAACTGACTCGTTTCGTTGCTCGAGCGGGACGATCTGGCTGCAGGGATCTCTATTTCGTCTGGAGAGTCCGTTTTCAGTGATCGTCTCTCGTGCGTGACTATCGAAACGAATCGGAATGTTAAGGGGCTGGCACTCCGAGGACTAGGTACGATGACTTGGCTTCGTGCGCTCGTTATAGGTGGGCTCTCTCTTCTCGTCCCTGGAGCCGGCCACGCGCTGCTTCGGGACTGGCTTCGCGCGTTCGCCTTCGGAGGGCTGTTTATCGCTGCGGGACTGTTCTTCCTGCCGACAGCAGAAATCGCTGCGGCTGATTCGTTCGCCGATAGTATGACGATCGCAACACAGGAAACCGAGCGGATCACCCAGTTCCTCTTCTCGTTTATCGCGCTGTTCGCCGCAATCGACGCGACCTTCCGCGCGCTGGGAGTCCCTCCCGGCCGGGGTAGTACCGACGCGGACGGGCCAACCTGTCCAACCTGCGGCAAAGAACTCGACGAGGACCTGTCGTTCTGTCACTGGTGTACGACTCGACTCGAGTCGCCGCCCGCCAGTGAGGGCGAGACGGCGGGTGCTGTCAACGCGACGGACGAGTCTCGAAACCACTGAGTTGCTGAACAACGACTGACGACCACTAAGCAACGGCCACCAAACGACGACCACCAAACGACGACCACCAAACGACGACCACCAAACGACGACCACCAAACGACGACCACCAAACGACGACCACCAAACG
>NZ_JAXHGN010000003.1:678493-739769 GCF_034808065.1 Natrialba sp. PRR66
AACGACGATCGCCGACCCCGGCTACTTCTCGATAATACTCTCCTCGACCGCTTCCCCGAAGTGGCGAGCGGTATCCTCGTAGTACAGGAGGAGTTCGTCGCCGGCCTCGAGTTCAGTCACCGCCGTCCGCCCGGTCGCCGTTGCTACCTTGATCGTCTCCGCGTTCTGGAGGAGCGTCTCGATCCGGTCGCCCTCGTCCGTCTCTAAGGCGACGCGGAACATCGGGCGCTGCTCGATCTTGACGCGGCCGACGATGGCCTCGCGCGTGTTCCCGTCCGTATCGACGATCTGGACCTCGTCGCCGCTCTGGAGTTCCGAGAGGTACTTCGTGCCGCCGTCGGGCGTGCGAACGTAGGCGTGAACCGCCCCCGCGTTGACCCGGAACGGACGCGAGGCCACGTATGGCGAGTCGGCCGTCTCGGCGTGGACGAAGACTAGCCCGCGGCTCATCGAGCCGACGAGCATCCCCTCGTCGTGTTCGAGCAGGCTGCCGGTGTCGACGCAGACCCGGTCTGCGCTGCCGATCTGCTCGACGTCGAGCACCTCGGCGAACTCGAGGTCGAGCGACTCACGTTCGGCCTCGTCGCGGACTTCGACGGTTCGTCTGATCTCGTCCGGATCGTCCGAATCGAGGAGAACGGCGTCGGAACCGAGTTCGAGCGTTTCGAAGGCGGTCTTTGCCTCTTCGGCGGAGGTCACGCCCGCGACCAGGTCGGTCTCGTCGCCGATACGGGCGATCAGGTTCTCGAGCGGGATGATCGTCCAGTCCTCGCCGATGACGATTGTGTACTCGCCTTCCTCGGCGGCCGTTTCGGCGAAGGCTTCGTACTCTGTATCCAGGATTCGGACGTACGCGCCGCGGTCGAGGTCGCCGTTCCGCCGAAGCGTCGAAAGGTCGGCCGAGCCCGAGAAGTCGTTCGGGAGGTCGATCGTCGCGTCGCCCTCGCCGTTCTTGCCGACGATAATCGCGTCGGGATCGGCTACTGAACTCGCGGCGAGTTCAGCGTCGCCGTCCGCGTCGGTGTCATCGGTCTCGGCGTCGTCGACCAGCGTCACGTCGCCATCGGTTCGGAACGCGGCGACGTTGATATCGCCGAGTTCGCGCACGCGTTCGACGTCGTCCTCGTCGACCAGCACCCAGTCCGCGCCGGCCTCGAGCGCGGCGGTGATCCGCGCACGACGGTCGTTCCAGTCGCCGACGGTGTCGTCGGCTTTGATCCAGACGGATCGTGTCATGACTCGACGGTCAGTGGGAACCGGCTTGAACGTGGCGGATCTGGCAGGCGATGACGACAGTACAACACCCCCACGGCGATCGGCGAGGTTGCGTCGCTCGTCACAGTTGTCATAATCATAGCAATAGTATCGATAGTAGCAATGGTAACGATACTTTCTTAGAAGTGAATAATATCCGGTCGGTACTGCGTTTTTGTATGGGTCAGCGTCAGTTCAAACCCGAAGAAACGGCGGAGTCGGTCTCCGTCGAGCAGGCAGTGAGTCGTCTCAATGTCGACGCGCTCGGCGAGGTTGCTGGGACTGCGTTCGACCATGCGGGAGAACTGGCCGCATTCGAGTTCGGTCACACCGCCGCCGTCCTCGGTGCGATTCGACTCGCGAGTCGGCGCAGTCGACACGCGACACTCGAATGTGAGCGGCTCGCGGCCGTATTCGGCGTCGACCCCGATTCGATTCGGGGAGCCGACGCGATGATTGCGAGCCATCTGACCCCACCCGCTGACGCCGCGGAGATCCGAACGCTCCGCCGGCACCTCATCGTGACGGAGGAACTGCTGACTGCGGTCCGGTCCGCAACGCAGCCCCGTCCGAACTGCCGCCCTGCACTCGCTGCTGCTGCGCCCTGGCTCCTCGGCCGGGCAGAGCGAGCGACCACGTGCTCCGATGACGCCGCAATCGGACTCGACGAACGAGCCCTTCGCACCCACGCCGCCCGCATCCGACGCGATCTCGAGCTAGCTCGGCTCGGGACGAAACTCCACGCGCTGGTCGTCGAAGAGCGCTAAGCTGTCCGGCCGTTTCGTTTTGCCGCTGTCTCACTCCCCATCGACCGCCGAGAGCTTGTGTTTGAACGCGCGGTAGGCGTTGTCTCCTTGCTCCGTGAGCGAGACGACGCGACGGCGGCCGACCGACTCGATCGTGACGTACCCATCTGCTACCAGCGGGTCGAGAACGTGCGTATCGAGGACGCGAAACGCCCCCTTGTCCTCGCCGGCCCGCTCCTCGGGCGACTGGCGATCGGCCATGAACGAGAGCCCGCGATCCCGCGCGAACTCGATGAGGTCTTTCTTCTTCGGCGGCGCGGTCCGATCCGCGTGGAACCCGTCCCACTCGCTCGGATCGCGGAGAAACCCGAGAACCGCGACCTGGTCGGGCGTCGGCGAGTCGACCGGATACGTCGGCAGCCGTTCGACCGCGGCGATGCCGGTCGAGGCCGGTTCCCGTCTGCCGTCGTGAGCGTAGGATTCTGGTTCCACGTAGTACGCTCGCGCGTCGGTCGAGCCGTCCATACACGCGATCGTCGCCCCGATCGCGGCGATCGTTCCCGCACCGGAAACGTTCACGGAGACGTCGTCGTCCGGATGCTTCGAGGCGATCGTCGTCACGGCCCCCAGCACGGCGTAGACGTCCGTCAGATCGCATGCCCACGTCCGAACCTCGGGAACGATCGCGTCGAGTTCGTCGCGCAGGTCGGCGTGATAGGTCGGCTGGGAACGATCCGCCGTCCGTCGCTCGGAGTCCTCGGAATCCTCGGCGACCTCGGCGACCTCGGTGTCCGCCGCCGCTTGGGTTCGAGATTCATCAGTGTCCGCAGTCGGTTCGAGCAGATAGACCAGGTCGGCCCGCTGGGTCCGGATCGGCTCACAGATCCGATCGTACTCGTAGCCGAGCGGCACGATGTGAACTCGTTTCACCACGTCCATACACTGACGAGACGTGGCGTCGAAATAACACCTGTTGTCTCGAGATTTTCAGCGCCGTGATCGGTTCCGCTCTCCGGTGACGGACGGCGAAACGTTGAGAACGGTCGCGTTCCTACGAGGGATAGATGGCCGCCTACGATGCGATCTGTTTCGATCTCGATAGAACTCTTTGCGAGGCGACGCAGGATCCCGAGACCGTGCTCGCGTCGACGTTCGATCGCGCCGGCGTCGATCCGTTCTGTACGCCGGCTGATCTCAGGGACGCGATTCCGGCGCTGCCGACGACCGGGACGGCTCGCGAGTTCTATGAGGCGCTGTTTACGGAAGTCGTGGCCCGGACTCGGACGCCGACGAGTTCAGGAGGCGGATCTTCGCCCGGTCACGACGCCGCAGCGCGGCTCGCCGAGTCGTATCTCGAAATCCAGGACCCGACGGCCGTCCGATTTCGCCCCGGTGCGAAGGCAGCCCTCGAACGCGCTCGCGATCTGGGACACGTCGGGCTCATCACGAACGGCGGCCGGGAAACCCAGACGCAGAAACTGCGGGCCTTGGGCATCGAGGACGCCTTCGACGTTCGTGTCTTTACCGATCCGGACGCCGGAATCTTCCCCAAACCCGACGCAGCCCCCTTCGAACACGCCCTCGCGGCGCTCGAGGCGACGCCGGAAACGGCGATCCACGTCGGTGACTCGCTTCACGCCGACATCGGCGGTGCCAACGCGATGGGCCTCGATTCGGCCTGGGTTGATATCGACACCGAAACCCAGAACGAGCGCACAACACGACGCGACGGCCCAACGGCACACGAACGCAAGCTTCAACCGACGTACGAACTCTCCTCGCTGGAGACGTTCGAAACGATCCTCTGAGGTCTTCGTGAGACGCCGCCCCGTTACGCTGTATTCGACTCCAGAAGATCCGTGTGAACGACCGCCCGATACTGGCTGTCGGTCGCATCCTGGAGGCGTTTGAGCAACGCCGCCGCATCGGCGAACGTTTCCGGAAGGTCGAAAGGGTCGTCCGCCTCCTCGTCGCGCTGCTTGCAGAGTTTCGTGAACGCAAGCAGCGTCTCGTCCGTCCCGGGCGGGGCGTAGACCGTGGCGATATCCGTCGTCACCTGCTCGCGCCAGTGATCGACCACGGATTCGGCTTCGCGCCGCGTCTGTCGCTTTTGCTCGACGAGTTCGGTCGCGTCGATGCCGGCGTCACCGAGCACGTCGTCGAAGACGTCCTGGAGTTCGTCGGTCTCCTCTTCTATATACGGCGCGTCGGCTTCGGCCTCGATCAACTGGGCGAAGGCCTCCAGTTCGTCCCGCCTGACGGCGACGGGATAGACGAACTCGTGGGTGTCCTTCGGCAGCGTATAGGAGTTGCCTTCGGTCCCCTGTTCGCCGGGGCCCGACTGGCCCAGCATCAACTCGAGTAGTCCCATACCTAAAACAGGTAGCGAGAGGCGAATAAGTGTTCCGCGGTCGGGTCGCTGGTGCCGCCTTGGTCGCCGCGCGCATTACCACTCGTCGCCGAGGGCCGCCTTCGCGCCGCCGAACTCGCTCGCAGTCGTCCACGTTCTACCGCTGGCCGCATGTTCGACCTCGTAGGCCGCGCCGCAGTTGCCACAGCGATACCCCTCCGGGGAGCGGACGGGCTTCGAGGCCCGGTGGCGCTGTGCCGTCCAGTCGCAGTCGGCGGCGAGACACCGCAGGACGTACCGCGGCTCGGTGAACGAGCGACAGTGGCGAGGGGCGTCGAGTTCAGTCGCGCGCTCGCGAAATCGCGGGCCGTGTCCCGATTCGCCGAAGCGGCGAAACTCCCAGGCGTGGACGAGTTCGTGTCTGATGATGCTGGCGAACTCGGGCCAGTCGTAGCGGTCGTAGGCGCGTCTGGCGAGGATAATGGTCGCGGTTTCGCGGTCGGCGTGCCAGCGACACGCACCGGCGCGGCGTTTCGCCCGGGTGGAGACGGTCCATTCGAGCGCCGAGAGATCGAGTTCGAAGTCGGCGTCGGCGAGGACGTCGCGGGCGTGAATCCGTGCGCGGGCGATGATCTCGTCGTCGATCGTCAACTGGGTGTCCTCTCCGTCGGTCACGGGTACGCGGTGGCAAACGGACGGGGAGCGTGAAATTCTTCCGATCAACGGTCGAATCGGCCGGCCTCCGGAGCGTCTTTGGCCGCTCGCCACGATCCCACTCGCATGACCGATTCCGGATCCGGCTTCGACTCTGAATCCGACCCCGACCCCGACCCAGATCCCGTTCCCGATCTCAACCCCAACATTCCGGAGCCCCGCAGTCCGGACCCCGACGAGTTCATCCGTCCGTCCGCACTCGTCCTTCCCGCCGTCGCCGAGCCGCCGCTGGCCGAGCGCCGTCCCTGGCTCGAGCGTGCCGACCTGACCGACGCGCTCTCGATTCCGGGCACCGAGACGCCGCTGTACCTGACCGCGGACGGCGTCGCGATCACGACGACCGGCATCGGCAAGAGCGACGCGGCGACGACCGTGACGGCACTGCTCGCCGCGCCCGCTCTCGAACTCGACTCCGCGTACGTCGTTTCGGCGGGTATCGCCGGCGGGCCGCCCGAGCGGGTCGCCCTCGGATCCGTCGTGATCGCAGACGCGGTCGTCGACTGGGATCGAAAGCACCGCTGGGATCGGACCCAGACCGGCGCGTCCGACGGTGGCGATGCGCACGGGGATGTCGGTACTGCCGCCGATACCGATCCCGCCGCCGGCCTCGACCTCCTCGCGTACCGCCCGCGCGATTACGTCCACCGCCTCGACACCGAACTCGTGGACGCGGCGCTCGAGGCCGCCGCCGACGCGACCCTCGACTCCGACCCGGCCGCCCGAGCCTACCAAGACGAGTACGAGTTCAGTGACGCGCCGACCGCGGGGCCGACCGTCGAGCGGGGCACGACCGTCTGCGGCGACGAGTTCTGGCACGGCCCGCGCTACGCCCGCGAGGTCGCCTGGCTCTGTGCGGCCTACGGCGTCACGCCGTACCTGACGACCCAGATGGAGGACGCGGCGACGGCGACCGCGCTCGACCGGTTCGGCCTGCTCGATCGCTACCTGAGCGTGCGCGCGGTCGCGAACTACGACCGGCCGGCTCCCGGCGAGACCGTCGAAGAGAGCTTCGACGGCACCGCCGCCAGTCTCGACCTGGCGCGCGAGAACGCCGCCCGTGTCGGTCGGACGGTCGTCACTGAACTCGTGGCGAGGGATCCGCTCGGGATCGGGACGAGTTCGGCCTGAGAACTTAGACTTCGAGCGCCAGTCCGGCCTCGGTCAGGGCGTCCTCGGTCGAGAGGTCGTCGTGGACGACGCCGGAGACGGCGCGGGTGATGGCTTCGGGTTGCTCGTGCTGGAAGATCGATCGTCCCATCGAGACGCCCGAGCCGCCGGCGTCCATGACGCCGCGGACCATCTCGACCGTCTCGCGGTCGGTTCCCCGCGAGCCGCCGGCGATGACCACCGGCAGACGCGTCGATTCGACGACGTGCTGGAAGCTCTCGGCGTCGCCGCTGTAGCCCGTCTTGACGAGGTCCGCACCGACTTCCTCGGCGAGCCGGACCGCGTGGCCGAGCGACTCCGCATCCGTCGAGTCGACGCCCGGCCCGCGGGCGTAGGCCATTGCGAGCACCGGGATCCCGAACCGGTCCGCCGTCTCGGTAACCTCCGCGAGCTGGGTGAGCTGGTCGGGTTCGTAGTTCGAGCCGACGTTGATGTGGAACGAAACGGCGTCGGCCCCGGCTTTGATCGCTTCTTCGACGGTGCCGGTCATGCGTTTGTCCTGCTCGTCCGGCCCGATGGTCGTCGAGCCGTTGAGGTGGACGATGTAGCCTTTCCCGTTCTTGTTATCGTGGACGCGGGGGGCGATCCCCTTCTGCGTGAGCACCGCGTCGGCCCCGCCGCGGGTGACGCCGTCGATGGTTGATTCGATGTCTTTGAGTCCCTGGACGGCACCCATCGTGAGGCCGTGGTCCATCGGGATGATTACGTACGAGTCGTCTGTACCGATCCGGTTCAGTCGCGCGTCGAGTCCTGCTGTAGTCATTGCGAGTGTATAGCAAACTTGCGGTTATGGCTGTTCTGGTTCCGGTGCTTCTTCCCGTCCGCGGCGCGCACCCTGCTTGAGTTCGCGCGCCTTGGCCTCGAGTTCGGCCGCCGCGGGTGCATCGCCTGCGCCGTGGTCGGCTATGATGTCGACGAGCGCGCTGCCGACGATGACGCCGTCCGCGCCGGCGGCGACGATCTCAGCGGCGTGGTCGCCCTCGCTGACGCCGAAGCCGACCGCCTTGGGTACGTCGTAGCCGGCAAGGCGAGTTAGGCTGTCGTGGGTCGCGTTCGAGACGTCCGCCCGCGCACCGGTGGTCCCGAGACGGGCCTGGACGTAGGCGAAGCCCGAGACCTGGGACATGATGCGATCGAGGCGCTCACCCTCGGTCGTCGGCGCGACGATGAAGACGAGGTCGATATCGTGATCGTCACAGGCGTCCCGAAGCGGGCCGGCTTCCTCCGCGGGGAGGTCGGGGACGATGATGCCCGAGAGGCCGGCGTCGGCCGCGCGTTCGACGAACGAGCGGACGTCGGGTTTGTCCCGCGGCGTCGTTGCGCCACCTTTCGAAGCGCGTGACGCCTCGCTCGGCCCGTACTGTAGAATCATGTTGTAGTAGGTCATCACCAGCAGCGGAGCCTCGGTCGAGAGGTCGTCGACGAGGTCGAAGAACTGTGCGGGCGTCGTTCCGGCGTCGAGCGCGCGGTTGATCGCGGCCTGGATGGTCGGCCCCTCGGCGGTCGGCTCCGAAAAGGGCAGTCCGAGTTCGATCAGGTCCGCGCCGCCGCGGTCGAGTGCCTCGACGTACGCCTTCGTGTCCTCGAGCGAGGGGTCACCGGCGGTGATGTAGGTGATGAGTGCAGGGTGGTTTTCGCGGATGGCGGCCTCGATGTCGCCGCCCGTGGTCGCCAGTTGCTCGCCGCCGTCGGCTCGCAGATCGCGGGCCACTTCGTTTTCCGTTCGCTCGGACCGGGACGCTCGCGTCTCGCGGCTCATGCGTCGAACACCTCCACGTCCGGCGCGGCGTCGAGGTCACGCTTCTCGGTCTCTTCGAGAACCGTCTCCAGATCCTTGTCGCCGCGCCCGGAGACGTTGACGACGACGAGGTCGCCGAGTTCCTCGTGGTTCTCCTCTAGGTATCCGAGCGCGTGACTCGACTCGAGCGCCGGAATAATCCCCTCCAGATTCGAGAGGCGGTGGAAGCCGTTGAGGGCGGTCTCGTCGTCCACGCTCGTCGGCGTGACCCGGCCGGTCTCGACGAGCCGCGAGAGTTCGGGGCCGACGCCGGCGTAGTCAAGGCCCGCACTCACGCTGTGGGACTCGACGATCTGCCCGTCGTCGGTCTGGAGGAGCTTCGTCAGCGCGCCGTGGAGGACGCCGTCGGTCCCGGTCGAGAGCGTCGCCGAGTTCGGCGCGACGCCCTCCTCCTCGTCGATGTCGAGGCTCGAGCCGCCGGCCTCCACCGCGTAGAGGTCGACGGACTCGTCCGGCACGAACTCGTGGAACGCTCCCATCGTGTTCGAGCCGCCGCCGGCGCAGGCGACGACGCTATCTGGGAGTCGCCCCGCTTGCTCCTGGATCTGTTCGCGGGCCTCCGCGCCGATGACGGACTGGAAGTCCCGCACCAGTCGCGGGAACGGGTGCGGGCCGACGACGGAACCGATGACGTAGTGGGTGTTCTCGACGGTGGTCGCCCAGTCTCGAAGCGTCTCGTTGATCGCCTCCTTCAGCGTCCCGCTACCGGCCTCGACCGGGTTGACCGCCGCGCCGTTCATCCGCATCCGGTAGACGTTCGGGCGCTGGCGGTTCACGTCCGTCCGCCCCATGTAGATCTCGCAGGGCATGTCGAGGTGGGCCGCCGCCATCGCGGTCGCCGTGCCGTGCTGGCCCGCCCCCGTCTCGGCGATGATCCGCTCTTTGCCCATGTACTTCGCGAGCAGCACCTGCCCGAGCGCGTTGTTCAGCTTGTGTGCGCCCCCGTGGACGAGATCCTCGCGCTTGAGGTAGATCTCGCGGTCGTAGCGCTCGCTGAGTCGGTCCGCGTGCTGGAGCGGCGTCGGCCGTCCACCGAAGTCGCGCATGCGCTCGCTGAACTCGTCCATGAACCCGTCCTCGTTCTCGAGGACGTAGCGCTCGTAGGCGTCCTCGAGTTCCTGGAGGGCGGGCATCAGTGCCTCCGGTACGTACTGGCCGCCGTAGTCGCCGAACGTTCGCTTGCGGTTGGCTTGGTCGGCGGACGCGTCTGCGTGGTCTGATTCGGTGTTGCTCATGTCTGTGTCTGAGTCTGTGTTTCTGTCCCCGTCTCTGTCTCCGCCGTCGCTCGTACCAGCGCTCGCGTGTTCGCGGTAACGTCGGTGTCGCCGTCGTGGTCCATGATCGCGCTGCCGACGAGCAAGGCGTCGGCACCGGCCTCGCGCATCCGGCGAACGTCCGCCGGTCCCGAGATTCCGCTCTCGGCGATCAGGGTCACGTCGTCAGGCACTTCGGGTGCAACCGACTCGAACGTGTCGAGATCGACCTCGAGTTCGGCGAGATCGCGGTTGTTGATCCCGATGATCTCCGCGCCTGCCTCGAGTGCGGATTCGAGTTCGGCCTCGTCGTGGACCTCGACGAGCGGCTGGAAGCCGCGGTCGCGGGCAGCGGTGACGAGTTCGTCGAGTTCAGCCTCAGAACGCGTCGCGTTCCGGCTGGCTCGCGAATCGGTCGGTTCGCGAACGCCGACGAACCGGGCGATCAACAGGAGCAGATCGGCCTCGACGACGTCCATCCCGGCCTCCTCAAGCACGAAATCTTTCCGAAGGACCGGAACGTCGACGGCCTCCCGGACGCGGGTCAGCGCCTCTGGCGAGCCGCCGAAGTGAGTCGGCTCGGTGAGAACCGAAATCGCTGTCGCCCCGCCCTCGACCATGGCCGTGGCGAGTTCGACGGGGTCGTCCTCGCGAGTGCCCTCGCTCGTCGGACTCGTCGGCTTTACCTCCGCGATTACCGGCACGCGACCGTCGCGTTCCGCTCGGTCGATCGCGTCGGTGAGCGACCGGGAATCGACCGCAAGAGGGTCGCGCTCGGCAGTGTCGTTGCGCTCGCTGGCGGCTGTAAGGATGGACCGCACCGCGGGTGCGAGCTCCCTACCCTGAGTCATTATTGTACATCAACGTACTCTTTTGTACAAAAACCTTGCGTCATCGGCGGTGCTCACGTTAGTGTGCGACCGGCGACTATTCAAGGCCGTGTCACCTACGGGCGCGCATGGAGGACGCTACGGACGCCGGTATTTACGCGCGCGAATCGTCGTATCTCGACCGATACGTGCAACTCGGTGCCGCCAGCGGACGGGTGTTGAGCGTCTCCGTTCCCGACACGCCCGAATCGAACGCCGAGGACGACCACCCGGTTCTCGACCGCATCTTCGAGTACTTAGACGGCCTCGATCCCGTCGCGTTCGATGATGTCCAAGTTGCACTGACGGTCCCCACGGACCAACGGGCGGTCCTCGAACAGGTCCGCGAGATCCCCTACGGCGACCAGCTCGACGTCGAGACCCTCGCGCAGGTCACGCCGACGCTCGACGCCGACGAGCAGTCCGACCACACGACCGTCCGAACGGCGCTCGCTGAAAACCCGGCTCCAATCTTGATCCCCGACCACCGCGTCCGCGACGGCCCGAGTGCCCTTCCGCCGGCGGTCGAACAGAAATTACGCTCGCTCGAGGAGTTGTAGGCCAGCTATTCCGACTCTCGATTGGATACACTCCTTCGCGTCGCCCACTCGAGTTCGAGTCCCTCATGAACCACGAACTCGAGGGCGTTGATCAGGTAGTGTGCGACGATGACCACGAGCAGGCTTCCGGTGGCGATAAACACCGCCGCGAGTACGAACCCGAGCGCGCCCGTGACGGCGACACCGACCGATCCCTGCATTCCGTGGCCGAGCGCAAACGCAACCGATGAAACGACCGCGAGCAGCCACGGCGACATGTCGAATCCCGTTGCGAACACGCCGATCAACGCGCCGCGAAAGAGCAGTTCCTCGAACACGGCGATGATCGGAAGCACGACCAGCAACAGCGTGAGCCAGCCGCCGGTCGTGTCCGGTGCCAGCATCGACCGCAGCTGCTCGTCGTGGTCGAACCCGACCCGCTCTGCGAACGCCGCCCCGAGTTCGTTCGCCGCGTAGAGGGCGATCCCAGCTCCCGTCCCCAGCGCCAGGCCGCTCGTGAGATACACGAGGCTGAACTCGATGCCGAGCGCGCTCGCCGGAATCGCAGTGAAGAGGATCGCTCCGAGGAGGACGACCAGGAACAGCCCCTGCGAGGCGGCGACGTTTGCCAGGAGCAGCCCCGTCGAGAGGTCGTCGGGATCGAGTTCGGCGTGGCCGGGGTGGCGGTGCCCGTCGTCGGTGCGGATGGATCGATCGTTTCGGGAACTCGACCCGTCGTCGCCCGTCGACGGCTCCGCGTTCTCGGGCGTGTCTACCCTGCCATCGCCGTTACTGTCGCCACGATCGGGCTGATCGTGGCGGTCGTGGCGGGTCCCCGCGTCCGACCTGTCGGTCACTGGGGACGACCGCTCGCTGAACTCGTCCGCGTCGCCGTCGCGGGTCGCCTGCGGCGCGTCGAACGCTTCGAGTCCGTTGTCGGTTTCGGTGGTGTCGCCTGCGGGAGAATCGGCGTCGGAACTCGAAGAAAACGATGTCTGTGTCAGGTGTGAGAGAACGAGCAAGAGCACGAGGACGACGACGGTCAGCCCCGCAAACGCCGTCCACTGTGCCATTAGTCTCGTCTGTGCTTACTGCGGGCTCGGGTTCGAGCCGCCGGCGGAGCCGACGGACTGTTGCTCGAACGCCGTGCCGGTGATCGACTTGAGACGGTCGAGTAGCGAGTCCTTTTCGGGTTCGCCCTCGAGGGCGACATCCAGGACTTCGCTGATGTTCGAACACGGCACGATGTCGATCATCTCCTCGTACTCGTCTTCGATCATCACGTCCTGTTCGTTCGCCGCGGGGATGATGACCGTGCTGCAGCCGGCCTTGGCGGCGGCCTCGATCTTGTGCGTGACGCCGCCGACGGGGAGGACGTCCCCGCGGACCGACAGCGAGCCGGTCATCGCAATCGACTGATCGACCGGGATGTTTTCGAGCGCGGAGATGACGGCCGTCGCCACCGTGATGGAGGCGGAGTCGCCGTCGACACCCTGCTGTCCGGCCTGGACGAACTGGATGTGGATGTCCTTCTCCGAGAGGTCCACGTCGGAGAACTTCTTGATGATCGCGGAGACGTTCTGGACCGATTCCTCGGCCATCTCCTGAAGCTTCCCGGTGGCGATCACCTGTCCGCCGCCCTGTGCGGGCGCGATCTCGGCCATCACGGGGAGCATGATACCGGAGTCCTCGCCCATGACGGCGAGACCGTTGACGCGGCCCTCGACGCCGTCTTCGGTGACCTGCAGTTCGTAGTCCTTGCGCCGCTCGATGTAGTCGTCGGCGAGCTGTTGCTCGATCGAGCGCGAGCGGCCTTTGGCCTGCAGCACGTCATCGCGGGTGGTCAGATCCCGATCCTCCGCGCGGGCGATGTCGCCTGCGACGCGGACCAAGCCACCGAGACTGCGGAAGTGAAGCGTCAGGTGGTTCTTCCGGCCCGACCGACGCTTCGCCTCGAGGAGCAGTTCCTCGACGGCCTCGTGGGTGAAGTGAGGTAGACGGCCGTCGCGTTCGACCTCCTGGGCGATGAAGCGGGCGTACTTGCGCCGCATCTCGGGCGTATCCTCGATGGTGTCGTCCATGTACACTTCGTACCCGTACCCCTTGATCCGGTTCCGGAGTGCAGGGTGCATGTTCTCCATCGCGTCCAGGTTCCCGGCGGCGATCATGACGAAGTCACAGGGGACGGGTTCGGTCTGGACCATCGCGCCCGAGGAGCGCTCGGACTGGCCCGTGATCGAGAACTCGCCCTCCTGGATCGCCGTCATGAGCTTCTGCTGGGTGCGCACGTCGAGCGTGTTGATCTCGTCGACGAACAGCACGCCCTTGTTGGACTTGTGGATCGAGCCCGGCTCGACGCGGTCGTGAGACGGCGTCTCCATCCCACCGGACTGGAACGGGTCGTGGCGCACGTCGCCCAGCAGCGCACCGGCGTGGGCACCGGTCGCGTCTTCGAACGGCGCGGTCCGCTTGTCGCCGTTGTTGACGATCATGTTCGGCACCATCGCGTCCGTGCCGCGACTGGTGTACCGGAAGATCAGCCAGATAATCCCCGCTGCGAGAATGCCAAGGAGGGGGTTGACGGGGCTGATGATCGCGTACCCGATGATGACTGCGATGATGATCCACATCAAGATCGAGCGCATCTGGTTGCGCTTTCGCGCTTCCTCTTTGTGCGCGTCGATGATCTGCTCACCCTTTCCGGCGGGAACGGTCCGCACCTTCGGCTCGTTCCCGTCGTCCGGGTTGTGATAGACCAGTACGTCCTGTAACTCCTCTTTCGGCAGGAGTTGACTCATCGCCTTCGCCAGCATCGACTTGCCGGTCCCCGGCGAGCCGATCATCATCACGTGACGGCGCTGTTTTGCCGCCTTGATAATGATGTCTCGTGCTTCGTCCTGCCCGATGACCTGATCGACGAGTCGATCCGGAACCTCGATATCTTCCGTCGAGTCGATTTTGAGACCGCCCAGAAGGTCGTCTTCGGCGATCTCCTCGTCTATCTCGACGCCCGGATCGACCTCGACGGAACTGCCGAGATCGTCGACGGTCTCGACATCGTCGGTATCGTCGCGCCGATTGTCGTCACCGGCAGTATCTTCGTCACCGTCGGTCGGCGACCGTTCTCCCTGACGCTCCGTGGACTGTGACTGCGACTGTGGCGTAGACTCCGGGGGAGACGGCGTCTGCGGCGAGCGCTCACGGTCGCGCCCGTCCTGCACACGCTCGGACTCCCGTCCACGCTCACGCTCCTCGTCCTGTGCCTGCTCTTCGCGTGGCACAGTCCCAGAGGCGTCCTCGGGAGGGTCGTCAGCGTTCGTATCGTTGCTCATAGAACTCTGTTCGGTATCTGATTCGAAGGGATTGCCACTGATATACTTTCTCCATATGAAGAACCGCTAGTAGTGCCGAAAACGCCAGTTCTGGGCCATGTGCGTTCGTTTCTGATCCGCCACCGAGTCTGGCCGTCGTCCCGGAACGTGATGGGCACCCAACGGCTCCCGCCCGCTTTCGAGTCGTTTCACCGGTACCGGTTCGTTCCCACTCTCGATCCGCCCAGTAATTCTTCCACAGTGCCGTAACTCGCCACGCTTAAGCGTACTGCCCGAACATTGTTCGGCATGACACGGGGGTTCTACATCGGTCGATTTCAGCCCTTCCACAACGGCCACTACAACATGGTCGAACGAATCGCAGCGGACGTCGACGAACTCGTGCTCGGCATCGGGAGTGCCGACCACTCACACACCGTTCGAAACCCGTTCACCGCCGGCGAACGGATCATGATGATCACCAAGTCCCTCGTCGACACCGACCTCGTGACCTACGCCGTCCCCATCGAGGACCTCGATCGGAACTCCGTCTGGGTGAGCCACGTCCAGAGCATGAGCCCGGACTTCGATGTCGCCTACTCGAACAATCCGCTCGTCATCCAACTGTTTCGCGAGGCCGGCATCGATATCCGCCAGTCGCCGATGTTCAACCGCGACGTACTCGAAGGCTCGGAAGTCCGCGAACGCATGATCAACGACGGCGACTGGGAAGCCCTCGTCCCCGAAGCCGTCGCCGAAGTCGTCGACGAAACCAACGGTCTCGAACGTATTCAAATGGTCAGCGATTCCGACTCGAACGGCGAATGATTACACTCTCCTCAGACTTCGGCACCCCCTATCCGGCAGCGATGCGCGGTGTCCTCTCGCAGCGTACCGCGGCTCGACTCGTCGACGTCGCCCACGACTTTCCGCGGCAAGACATCCGAGCAGCCGCCTTTTGGCTCCACGAGACGCTCCCGTACTTCCCCTCCGCCGTCCACCTCGTCGTCGTCGACCCCGGCGTCGGCACCGACCGAAACGCACTCGCCATCCGTGCGGGCGATCACGTCCTCGTCGGCCCCGACAATGGCGTCTTGCTCCCTGCTGCCCGCCGACTTGCAGCAACGACCAGCGCTTCCGAGCCGACCATCGGCTCCGGACTCGACGCATACATCATCGACGACACACAACTCGATCCGCCAGCCGTCGCCGGCCACCAGCAAGCCACCGACCCGTCCGGCCCGAGTTCACCATACACCACCTTCCACGGTCGAGACGTCTTCGCCCCCGCTGCCGGCAACATCCACGAGTTCGGCCTCGACCGCCTCGATGCGCTCGCCGAACTCGCGTTTCTCGAGCCAACGTCGACCGTGACGCCGCTCACACTGCCGGACGCGACGGTCGCGGACGGTCGCGCAACCGGCGAGGTGCTGGTCGTCGACGACTTCGGAAACGTGATCACGAACGTTCCGGGATCCTTCCTTGCGGACTGCGAACGCGTGCGTGTAAACGGCGAGCAGGTGCCGGTCGCAACGACCTTTGGAGCCGTTCCCGTCGGGGAGCAACTTGCGACGGTCGGGAGCCACGGCTACGTTGAACTCGACGTGAACCAGGGACGCGGGGACGAGACGTTCGGCCTGGCAGTCGGTGCATCAGTCACCCTCGAATCGGCGTGAAAAGCAGCCCCGACGCGTTGTTAGCTCACTAACGTCGCTCGATCTGGATAGATGACGATCTCCCCATCGTCGTAAATCGTAATCTCACATTGTGAGAAGCAAAACGAGACCGAGCCTGTTCGCTCGTCGACTGCGCACTGTCGTGTCGTCTCACACCAGTCGACGACGAGTGCGTTCAGAGCGTCCGGATCGATGCTGTCCGCGAGTGGCTCGAGAGCGGCTGGATCGACGCCATGAATCGACGAGACCGCGAGGGGAAGTGCCGTCGTTACCGGCTCGTACTCGCGTTCATCACACCACATGTGATAGGTCTCGCTCTCGGCGTTGTAGTAGACGGTTTGGTCAACCGCCTCGGCGACCGGCGTCAGTCGATCTGAAGGGGCCATGCCGGACATAACGATCGGTAGTCTCGAGTGTTAACACTTAACATTATTGGCCAGTCAGAGTCGCCGACACAGTACGGAAACCGAAGAAAAGGCGAGAGCGAGTTATTCCGCGGCGATGACGTCGTCGATTCTGACGATCATCGTCGCAGCCTCGGTCGCACTCTCGATCGCTTCGCGCTTGACATCTGCCGGATCGACGACGCCGAACTCGAGCGGGTCGTCGATGGTCACGTCTTCGCCATCGGTGATCAGGCCAGCGCGGCCCTCGGAGTCGTGCGCGGCGCGGAGATCGACGAGCGCGTCGATCGGGTCCTGGCCGGTGTTCGCCGCGAGCGTGCGCGGGACGACATCGAGCGCGTCCGCGAAGGCGGTGACGGCGAGCTGTTTGCGGCCCTCGATACCGGCGGCTTCCTCGCGGACCTTGTTTGCGATGGCGATTTCGGTCGCGCCAGCGCCGGGAACGACTTCACCGGAGGCGAGTGCGGTCGCGGCGACGTCGAGTGCGTCGCCGATCGCGCGCTCGAGTTCGTCGACGATGTGTTCGGTGCCGCCGCGGACGAAGACGGTGACGGCTTCGGCGGCCGCGCCGCCCTCGACGAACGCGAGGTCGTCGTCGCCGAAGTTCGCGGTGCGGATGCGGTCGGCTTTGCCGAAGTCGGCTTCTTCCAGGTCGTCGAGTGCGCCGACGCGGGTTGCGCCGGTGGCGGAGAGAATGTCCGCGGTGTCGCTGCTGCCGACGTTCTCGAAGACGAGGATGCCCTCGTTGGCGAGGAACGTGCTGACGCGGTCGTCGACGTCTTCGGTAGTGACGACGACGTCAGCGCCGCTTTCGGCGACGGTTTCGGCGTAGCCCTGGACTTCGCTTTCCTCGGCGTCGATGGCGGCGTTGAGCTGGTCGATGGAGTCGATGGCGTACTCGGCGTCGACGTCGCCGGTGCGGACGCCGAGTTCGACGTCGAGGACGGCGATCGAGGCGTCCTCGATCTCGGTCGGCATGCCGTCGTGGGCGGGCTCTTCGTCGATGACGATGCCGGGGACGAGTTCGGTCGCGTTCGAGGAGGCACCGATCTGGGTGTGGACGGTGACGTTCTCGCGGGCGACGCCCTCGTCGGACTCGACGTGGCGGACGGCCTCGACGACGGTTTCTGCGAGCGATTCGGCGGTGAGACCGCCGGTGCCCTTGCCGGTCATGCTGGATTCGGCGACCTGTTTCAGGACCTCGTCGTCGACGGCGGCTTCGCTGATCTGTTCGTCGATGGCGTCGAGGGCGATCTCGGCGGCTTCGTGGTAGCCCTCGACGATGGTCGTCGCATGGACGTCCTGTTCGATGAGGTCTTCGGCCTCCCCGAGCAGGTTGCCAGCGATTACGCCCGCGGTCGTCGTCCCGTCGCCGACTTCCTCTTCCTGGGTCTCGGCGACTTCGACGATCATCTGGGCCGCGGGGTGTTCGATGTCCATCTCGTTCAGGATGGTCGCCCCGTCGTTGGTGATGACGACCTCGCCGCCCGAGTCGACGAGCATCTTGTCCATGCCGCGGGGGCCGAGGGTCGTCCGTACCGACTCGGCGACCGCCTTGCCGGCCATGATGTTGGACGATTGGGCGTCCCGGCCCTGTGTTCGCTGACTATCCTCGCTCATAATGAACATAGGCTGTCCGCCCATGCGTCGCTGTTGTGCCATAGCTGAATCCTCACTAACTATGTCGTCAGCACTTCTATATAAGCGTTTCCCTCTCGCACCCACTCCGTCTTGCGATTCCCTGTATCGCGTGCCCGCGTGGCCCGCGCAACGACGAAGTCGGTAGCAAAATATGGTTCGACTCGAAACGATGGGGTGGGATGCTGGAGCTGGAACACGGGTTTCGCGTCGTCGATAGCTACGCACGGCTCACGCCCGATCGACGCGAGCAGCCCCGCGGTCGGTCGATCACCCCCGACCGACTCGAACGGGAGATGCATCAGGCGGGAATCACCAGGTCGATCGTCTTCCCGCCGGCGACGCCGGAAACGAGCTACGTCGCCCCGAACAACGGCGTCGCCAGACGAAGCGTCGACCGTCCGTTCGTCGCGTTCGCTCGCATCAACGGCACCCGCCGCCCCGGTAGCACCGCAACGAATTGCCTCCACAACGCCGTCGCTCGCCGCAAAGAGTTCCATACGACCCCCGAAGACGTCGAAAAATACGCCTACGACGACCGGTTTCACGGCTTCGTCCTCGACCCCCTCACCGACGACCTCCCCGACGAGGACGTCCTCGACACGCTCGAAGAAACCGGCCTTCCCCTGCTCGTCCGTGGAAGCGCCGACGCGACGCCAGCTGAACTCGCGGAGACGATCCTCGGCCGCTCGTTTCCCGTTATTATCGCTCACTTCGGCGGGCATCCCCTGGATCGCTCGAAAATGCACGAGACGATCGATCTGCTCGCTGAGTTCGACGACTGCTACGTCGAGACGAGTTTCGTCAAGTACCGTGACCTCCTCGAGCGCGCCCTGCTCGAACACCCGGATCGAGTTCTTTTCGGAAGCGGCGCGCCCGCCTGTCATCCGAACGTCGCCGTCATGGAAATCCTCACGCTCGATGTCTCGGAGGACAAACTCTGGCGTGCCTTTTCGAAGAACGCCTGCCGCGTGATCGACGCGCTCGCACCGGATGCCTACGTGTAGCCGGTTCGACGGTATTGGTGTCCGTCGGTTCTACGTGTAGGCAGTTCGACGGTATTGGTGTCCGTCGGTTGTCCTCGTCTTCTGCTCTCCGCTCTCCGCTCTCTGCCCATCTTCTGCCCACTTCTGACCGCCTTTCACCGCCGTTCCGGAACTGCTCCCGACGCCCTGCGTCCGGTTCCGGTCGCCGTTTCGGTGATCCTCGATTCGTACCTGTAGCCGCACTAACTCGACTGCTGCGAGGAGTGACGCCATTTATGGTCGTGCCTCGATACCCACTACGTATGGACCACGGACGACCGTCCCGATCGCCAGCCCTGCACACGATGCGGTCACACCTCCACGCAATCGATGGGATATAACCTCACCCAGCGCGTCGGCGACCGCCTCGCGATCTTCCGAATCTACTGTTACGGCCTCTGCATGGGCACCGCCGACGCCCTCCCCGGCGTCTCCGGCGGCACGATTGCCCTCCTACTCGGGTTCTACAGCCGTCTGATAACCGCCGTCACCGCCTTCACGCCCGGCCGCCTCCTCGACATCCTTCGCGGCTACGATCCCGACCGCCGCGTCCGGGCACGCGAAGCCCTCCTCGAACTCGATCTCCCGTTCTTGCTTCCGCTCGGCGTCGGCGTGTTCACTGCCATTGCAATCATCGGCAGCGTCGTCACTTCGCTCGCAACCTCACACCCCCTCGCACTCTTCGGGTTCTTTATCGGCCTGATTGCCGCCTCCGCCGTCGTCCTCTTTCGAAGCCTCCCGTTCTCGACCACCGAACACGTCCTCGCCGCGGGTGCTGGTACCGGCCTGGCCTTACTCGTCGCCAGCAACGTCCTCCAACTCCCCGGACAGGGCCCCGTCCGCACCCTCCTTGCCGGCGCTTTCGCCGTCAGCGCCATGATTCTACCCGGCGTCTCCGGCTCGCTCATCCTGATCCTCCTCGGCCAGTACGTCTACCTGATGTCCGAACTACACGCGTTCCTCAACGCGCTTCACGAACTCGTCTCGACGACGGGAACGCTCCAGACGCTCGTCGCCCCGGGCACGACCGTGATCCTCTTCGTCATCGGCGGCGTCGTCGGCCTCGTCACGATCGCCCGCGTCGTCCGCGCGTCGCTCGACCGGCACTGGACGCTCACGATGTTGTTCCTCGTCGGCCTGATCGCCGGCTCCGTTCCCGCGCCGCTTCACGAAATCGGCGATACGCACGCCTGGTCCCCCTCCGTCATCTTCCTGACCGTCGTGTGGGCGGCCCTCGGTGCACTCGCACTGTTCGTCCTCGATGAACTCGCTGGCGGGTTCGATCCCGAGTAAGGAGCGAGCAGTATCGGTTATCGATCGCCGATCGGAGTCTCGTGCCGACGGGATCCCGATTGCGCCCGATCGCTACCGCCGGTCGTACACGCGAACAGCGCGGTCGTGTCTGACCGAGATTCCGTTCGGGTTCCGCTGGGATGTCCGATCGCCGTAGCGGGCACGAGTTCCGTCTACAAATCCGCGAGCCGCGTTTTGAACCACGTCCGTTCCGTCGGATAGCCACCCCGTTGGTGTCACCTCACCGGAGACGATTCGTCGAGCCCCGCTGAACCCGTCACGGAGTGCACTGCCGACCGTCCGAACGACGACCGTCGGTCGCGGGCCGTAGTTCTTCGCAAGCCGATAGGAGAGTGCCCGGTAGGTCGTCCCCCAATCGAGTTCGGTCATCGTCCCACCGTCGGCTCCGAGTTCGGTACGGACGGCCATCTGGTGTCGCCAGTTCGTATCGAATCCGAGTCCGGCGACCCGGTGGGCGCAGTCTCGATCGCCGCCGGTTTCGAGGTATTCGTCGAAGCCGTCGAGTGCGTCGAGAACGGTTCGATCGAAGGCGACGTTGTCCCCGTTGATGAGCGTAATCGAGCGGCCGGCGATGGTTTTGGTGTGGGGTTGTGCGGGGCCGTCGATTGCGGCGGGGTGGCTGGGTTCGCTGGGTGTGCTGGGCGTGCTAGGGGAACTCGATGGAGTAGCTGTGCTGGCCGCGCCGGCTGCGGTGGTTGTGTCCGCGTCCGTCTCGTCGGGTGGCTGTATCGGGTCCCCTGCTGTAACCGCGGGGCCGGTTATCACATCCGTTCCATCCGCGCGTGCCTGCTCGATGGCCTGGAACCAGGTCGGTTCGACGGCGTAGCTGCCGTCGAGGAAGGCGATTACGTCGCCGGTTGCAACGCTGAAGCCGACGTTTCGGGAGACGTTTGCGTTCCGCTCGGAGATTTCGACGAGAACATCGACATCGGGCCGGTCGCGGACGACGCCAGTCGTGCCGTCGGAAGAGGGGCCGTTGACGACGATCACTTCGGTCGTCGCTGGCGTGTGCTCGGCGAGTGCATCGAGACAGGAGAGCAACTGCTCTCGGTCGTTGAGCGTCGAGACGACTACCGAGAGCTCCATACTATGTGGTAGAACACCCGGGGAGTAAAAAGACGATGGGATTACTGCCAGCTATCGTCGTCCACTACCGAAGCCGCGTATTCCAGTACGATACCGACGCTGCGTGATCCGTGATCGGATGTCCGCCAAGGGCCTCGTCGATTGACCGGATCGGTGAGGCGAGGCCGTTCGGAATTGCCCGGTAGAGACCGTACGGAAGGAGGAAATCGTCTTCGACATCGACCAGTGTTAGATTCGTCTTTGCGAGTAGCGTACTTACCTCGCCCTTCGAATACAGTCGCGAGCCCATCGGCAGCGCCCAGTTGTAGATACTCCGCGAGCTAAAGCGGTTGAACGTATCGAAGACGACCTGTTCGCTCGCCACCCGCCGCATCTCCCGCAAGAACGCCTCCGGATCGTCCGCCAGATGGAAAAAGCGCATCGCGATGACGGTATCGAAGTGGTCGTCCGGAAACGGTAGCCGCCCCGCATCGCCGCGGAGGAACTCGAGTGTCCCTGCGAGTTCAGTGCGCTGTGCTTTCGCTCGCCCTTGGTGCAACATCGCTGCCGAGATGTCGAGTCCGACGACGTCCGCGCCCTGCTCGGCCAGCATAACCGTAAATCGCCCGGTACCACAGGCGATTTCGAGGATTGTACGGTCCTCGACGGGCATGATCGCCTCGAGGACTGCTTGCTTTTCCCGTCGGTCGATCAACTGTCCTCCCTTGGAAAAGCGCTTGTCGTCGTACTCCTCGGCGACGTCGTCAGCCTGGTACCACTCCTGTCCTTTCACACTGGGCGAAACTACTGTAGTCGTGGGATAAAACGATACTGGACTCGTTCGGAAAATCCGACGGGTCTAGCTAGTCGAGCGAGTAAAAGCGTACTCACTGTCCGTCTTGCCGAGCCGTTGTCTCCGGACGGATCTGTCACTGCCACTGTTCAACGTGCGTACCACTTCCATGTATTAATACCACATTTGAACCCCTTATACAAACTTCATTGTTCCTATCTACATATAGGGAAGCTTTACCAGCACTGATTCCGCTCAGAATTGTATGAGCACGAGTACCGCAGAGGATGGCACTGCCGCAGCCGAGGAGGTCCTATCGGAGGACGAATACCGGGACCGTCTCCGCGACCTCCCTCCGAGCGCGAAATTGGTTGCAAAAGTCCTCGAAACCGATTCGCCGCTCTCGCAGGGACAACTCGCCGACGAATCGCTACTTCCAGACCGTACCGTTCGGTACGCCCTCAATCGTCTTGAGGACGTCGGCCTCGTGGGGTCGCGCTACAGCTTCCGCGACGCCCGCAAGCAGGTTTACTACCTCAAGAACTGAGGAACTGAAGTCGGCTCCGTTTTGAACCCGCTTCGATACGCACATGCGACTCGACCGTGAGACGTTCCTATGGACGTGACTCCCTGTTCCGTTCCCGTCCAGACGCGGGCTCCGACCGGCGAAACCACCGCCTATCTCATCGGCGACGACGCCGCGGTCCTCGTCGATCCGGCTGCACAAACGTCCCCATTGGACGAACTCGTTGCCGATCGCTCCGTCGAGCACATCCTGGTCACTCACACCCACCCGGACCACGTCGGTGCTGTCGAAACCTACGCCGACGCGACCGGTGCGACGGTCTGGGCCAGACGCGGCCGCACCACCCGATTTCGGGAGGCGACGGGTTGCACGCCCGACCGCGAGTTCACTCCCGGAACCGACCTCTCGCTCGGCGACGGTGACGAGGCGTTCGTCCGTATTCTTGACGCACCGGGACACGCACCGGATCACGTCGCATTCGAGGTCGGAGACGGTGGCCCGGTCGTCTGCGGTGACTGCGCCGTCCGCGAAGGCAGCGTCGTGGTCGGGGCACCGGAGGGTGACATGCGCGCGTACGTAACTACGTTGCGTCGACTCTGGGCGATGGATCCGCCGGTACTGTATCCCGGTCACGGCCCGGTTATCGACGCGCCGCGGGAGACCCTCGAGCGTCTCCTCGCCCACCGCGCCCGGCGCGAACAGCGGGTCCTGACCGCCGTCGAGGACGGTGCCGAGACGCTCGATGCGATCCTCGCGGCGGCCTACGAGAAGGACCTGACCGGGGTTCGCGATCTCGCGCGGGCGACGGTCCGCGCACACCTCGAAAAACTCGCCGTGGAGGGCCGACTCTCGTGGAACGGCGCGGTCGCTCGCGCCCGCCGGAGCGACTGACTTTTCCGCCTCGCCGCGTAGCTGTAGGTGTGCCCTCGCTCGAAACTGAACTCGACCGCGCCCGCGAACTCTCCGTCGACGACTTGGCCGACGCCATCGAGTCGATCGGCTTCGAGTGCACCCGCTGTGGGGCCTGCTGTACGAGCCACGGCGAGGACGAGCACACGGCGACGGTCTTTCCCGACGAAGTTCGCGAATTACAGGCCGCCGCCGCGGCGGGCGATGGCGCTGATGCCACCGGTTCCGACACCGCCGAACCGGACACAACTGCCGAAGCGCGCGACTGGCGCGACATCGCCCGGCCGATGCCCTACGGCCTCACCGAGGGCGAGGACGGACCGGAGGGCGAAACCTTCGAATGGGCGCTCCAGACCGGCGGCTGCGGCGACTGCGTCTTTTACGCGGAAGACGACGACGGCGTCGGAGCCTGCACCGCCCACGACGACCGTCCGCTGATCTGTCAGACCTACCCCTTCAGCGTCGCCCTCGACGGCACCAGCCAGCCAATGGGCGAGGCCGTCGACGAAGCCGGCGTCGTCCGCGCCCACGAGTGCGAGGGCCTCGGTCGCGACATCTCCCGCGCGGACGCCGAAGCACTCGCCGCCGCCCTCAAAGAACGCGCCGTTCGCGAACTCGAGGAAGCGATCGACGTTCGCGACGCGTACGCGCCCGTCGATACCGAGTCGGGCGAGGTTGTCGTTCACGATTCTGAAGGGGCGAAACGGCCGGATGGAACGCAACTCTCCGACTAAGTGACCGTGTGAGTCCAGACAGGCGGCCAGTCAGTCTCAGGGCCGCAAAATCGACAGAAAATTCATATACGTCTGTGACGGTTTTGCTATGGACATCGAGTGGCATGACATTCGACACGTCACGAAAGTCGATCCAGCCAAACCGTTACCGGACAATCCCGGCGTCATCGCGGACACCGATCTCGTGATCGTCGGCGGGTCCGACGACGTGACCGAGGCCAACACCCTCGAGACGATTCGAGCGATCGACGACATCGCCCCCGACCTCCCCGTCCTTCAGGAACCCTACAGCGCCACGCAGGTCTCGACCGACACCATAGACGCCGCCACAGCCATTGCCGTCCCCGCCGTCTACAACGGCGACCGGACCAACTTCGTCGGCAAACACCTCGACCTCTTCACCGAGGTCGCGCGCAAACCCGACGAACTCACCGGCAGTACCGTCCCCCTCGTCGGCGATCTGGTCACGTCCAAAGGCGTCGACGCCGTCGCCGAACTCGCGACGAACCTGATCGCCGAAGGATACGTCATCCAGCATCTCGATTCGGCGGCAGCAACCGTCTCGGGCGTCGAAACCGCGTACACGCCCGCCCAAGTCGCGGGTGCGGCGCTCGCGACGGAGACGTTCTACGACTTTCCGATCTTCTACGTCGAGTACTCGGGTACCTACGGCGGGCCGGAAGACGTTGCAGCAGCCGCGCGATACCTCGACGAAACGGTCCTGCTCTACGGCGGCGGCATCGACACGCGCGAGAAAGCCACCACGATTCTTGAAGCCGGCGCGGATGCGATCGTCGTTGGCGACTGTTTTCACGACGATCCGGGTACTTACCGCGAGACGATCCCGCCCCAATCGTGAGCGTTACGTGAAGAGAATTGCCGAACTCGCCAGTGGCTCCTCGGTCGTCGGTTTCGGACCGGACAGCGCGTCACTCTCCGGTAACGGTGACGTTAGAACGTGTCTTCGATAATCTCGCCGACTGCGAAGTTCGACTTGACCTCGGTGACCTCGATCTTGACGCGTTCACCGACATCCGCGCCGGGAACGATGATAACGTAGCCGCGTTCGACGCGGGCAATCCCGTCACCCTGCTTGCCGATATCTTCGATTTCGACGTAGCGCGTTTCACCGACATCGACCGGTGGCTGTGGTTCCGACGTGGCGGTTTGTGGCTGTGGCTGCGGTTGTGCCGCCGCCGATGCCTCGACCTCACCCTCCTCGCCCTCGCGAGAGATGAGCGCCACACGGTAGACCTCCTCCGGATCGATGTCGCCGGTCTCGACTTCCTGACGTGGTACCTCGATGACGTATCGGTCCTCCTCTGCCGAAACCTCCGTACTGAACAGACACAGGAGTTTTTCAGATATTTCCACAGGTAGACCCTCAATTCCACCTCTGACGCTCATCCGTATTAGAACTACCGACCACGACCGAGAATTTTTCTCCACACGCCCGGTTTCTGTCGCCCCATCTCGCTTTCCACTCGCGCACTCTCCTCAATCCGCACACTCTCCTCAATCCGCGTGCTCGAACGGGCGCGTCGTCACGAACTCGTCGAGTTCGATCGTCGTCTCGAGGCCGGCGTCCGTGACGGACTCGTAGGGGCGGTTGACGACGATGTCGCCTGCAGTCCGATCGCCGACGCCGGGAATCGCGGTGAGTTCGTCCATCGAAGCGCCGTTGAGATCGAGCGGGTACGGAACACCGGTCACGGAGCGATAGCCGTGGTCGACGACGGCGATATCGATCGTCCGTCCGAGTTCGCGTTCGCCGGGGATACCGACGAGCAGCGGATAGGTGCCGAGCTGGCGGCCGAAGGTCTTCCCGTCTTGGTGATACTCGAGGTGGACGTCCGAGAGGACGGTTCCCGGTGGGACGACCCGTTCGAGCATCGGGTTGTCGATTTCCTCGCGAACCTGCTGTTTGTAGCGCTTGAAGAGCTTCTTGTGCTCGTTCGCGATTTCGGCACCCGTCTCGGACATGTCGGTGCCGTCGAAGGACATGACCTGTCGGATGTTCACGCGCCGAAGCATGTAGCCCTCGTCGTAGACGCGCTGGAGGAACTCGCGGTTGTGCCGGTAGGTTTCCTCGCGTTCGCCCTTGAGTCCGTGGAGGAGGTTGATTCCGGGGAGGAGTTTGGGTAGTCGTCGCGGGCGAGCGTCGCCGGTCGTTGCATCGGCGGTCGGATCGTTCGGTCCGTTCGGCCGCCAGCCCGCTTCTTCGTTGACGATGCGAACGGCTTCGAAGCACTCCTCGGCGGTGACGTTCAGGTTATTCTCCTCCTGGACGACGGGGTCGGCGGATTCTAGCCCGAACGCAGCCGTATCACCGGGCGTGTTGTGCTCTGCGATAATCCGAATCCCCTCGCGGCTCTTCTCCGGCCAGTTGACGATCGTGATGGGATTCATGTTGTCCAGATGGAGCGTCTCGAGACCCGGTGCGACCTCCCGGATGCCGCTGTAGAGTTGGCGGAGCGCATCTGGGTTTGGTGCCTCGCCGTCGCCACCGTAGGCGAGGATATCCGCCTGCCGGCCGATCCGGAAGTGTTTCACGCCGTAGTCCGCGAGCGCGTCGACCTCGCCGACGACCGTCGGCGGCGGGCGGAACGAGGGATTTCCGTACAGCGGTTCGGTACAGAACGAGCACCGATAGGCACAGCCGCGCGAGGTCTCGAGTTCGGCGATGAGGTACTCGGGGTGGTTTGGGTGTTGCTCGACGATGAAGGCCCCCTCCTGTGCCCATCGCGAGACCTCGTCGATGTCCCGCATTCGATTGTTGAAGCCCTCGAGGCCGCTTTCGACGAGGTCGTAGACGGCGGCCTCGACGTCGCCCTTGGCGACGAAATCGAAGTCTAAGTCCTGTCGTTCGGTTTCGGTCGCGCCGGCGTTCTCGTCGCCGACGCCGAACTTGACCGGGCCGCCCATCAGGCTCGTGCCGCTCGCCGTCCACGCGAGTTTGCGTACCTCGTCGGGTTCGGCGGGCGTGCCGCCGACGTACTTGCCGGGGACGGTCATCCCGCCCAGGTAGATCATGAGATCGGCGTCGTCGACAGCGCGCCATCGATCGGGGTCGTCTCGCAGACCGTCGATCGTGTGATACGTAATTTTCTCGCGCGGGACGCCCGCATCAACGAGCGCGCCCGCCGTATACCGGGGATACGTCGAGATGTACGGCGGCACTCCGAAATGTGCGGGTTCGTCGACGTACCCGTCGACGATCGTCACCGAGAGCGCGTCCGTCTCCGTCCCGGAGTCGGGACCGGAGCCGGAGCCGGAGCCAGTCATATCGACCGATAGCGTCTCGACCGACAAAACGGTGACTAACACGAGACAAGACGGTGATCGACGCCAACCACCGCAACCGCCGCGTTGATGGTCCTGGTCCCGGTACTGTCGATCATGCCACCGACCGAAGAAATCGTCTGCACTGACGACGACTGCTTCCTCGACCTGTTCGAGAATCACTACACCTACGACGTTCCCGACGAGTTCGATATCTCCGAACTCTCGTGTCCCGTCTGCGGCGGGACCGACTGTCTCGAACCGGTCGAACTCTGAGCCACCAGTCTCCGTACAGCCCACCCGTACCTGCGCCAGTGAACTCGATCGACCATCGCGTCAGACGTTATTTTACCCAGTACCAAAATTAATAAGAACGTGGCTATCGTAGTTGCCCCATCGGCTATGTTACGCGCTCTCACCCAGGTCTCCGCCCAGCACAGCGCATCGGCTACCGCCCGCCGTGTCGGTTTCACAAGAGGTGATGCGGAGTGAACAAACCGTCCTTTGGCTCGTCGATCACACACGTGCTCTACCGTCAACTCGGCCGGGCCAGCAGTCGTATTCAGAACCAGCGCTCACTGCCCGTCGACCTCCTCGAAAACGACGACTCCTATCTCGTCGTCTTCGACGCTCCCGGTGCCGAAACAGACGACGTTCAGGTCCGGTACATGGACGGAACCGTCAAGATCAGCGTCGACCGTTTCCGCCCGTTCCGTGACAGCTACGAGATGCGATTTCCCGGCCGTGGAACCAACCTCAGCGGCACGGCCGACCTCCCGGCCGATGCCGTCGTCGACCCCAACGCCGGAACCGCAACCCTCTCGGACACCGGCTCGCTTCGGATCGAGATTCCCAAAGCGAGTACGCTTCAGGAACCGGCTGCAGACGATATCGAACTCGCCGATACTCGTCCGTCCGACGGCACGCCACCCGACGAACTCGACGACGCGCACGACACCACCACTGAAACGACAGCGACAAACACAACTGACGCCACACCTCCGTCGGCAGACGCCAGTAGCAGCACAACCACAACTACAAACGCCGATCCCGATCGCGATCCCAACCCCAACACGACCACCACCGCAACCGACTCACAATCCACCGACATCGACTCCACTCCCTCCAGTGAACTCGCGCTCGAATGAACGGGCTCAATTCCGAGTCGATTGGGATCACTCAGCGGCGTCCACAGTCGCCACTCACATGCAGTCCCCGGTTGGAGGTGTAGCCCCGTTCCAGCCGTCACAATCTGAACTCTGATACGACGGCCCCCCCTGTTCACTTCCGGAATCGCTGAAGAGCCAAGCTGGACTTACAGTAGTGATTGGCGGCCGGCCACGGCGCGAGCGTCACGCCGCTCACTCCGTTCCCGGCCACTGATTTCGCAGGGCAGCGGTTCGGTCCGAAGACCCGGAAGCAGTCGCTGGTTCGGTCCGATTCTGAATCCACCGTAGCTAAAACGGAAAACGACCTTTCTGGTGAGGTGAGTGGCTGAAGAACAGCCAAATCAGTTTCTCCACACTTCGGCTTTTTGCGGATGGGCCCTGACGGGGATTGTCCAGAATCTTCGGGGCCTTCAGCTAGCTGTTAGGCGAGCAGACAAGCGCTAACACGCTTGTTCAGAGATTGCTGTCTTCTGCCTTCGTGAGTGAGACGACATGACAACCGAACTCGAACCGCTTGGCCCGGAGACGGCCAAGCAGATGTACCTCGACGAACGGCAACAGGAACTCGCGGATGCAACCCTGCAATCGCACGATTATCGGCTCAAGCAGTTCGTACAGTGGTGTGAAAACGAGGAGATTGACAACCTAAACGAGTTCTCCGCACGCGATATCCACCGGTTCCGAGTCAAACGACGGAACGAAGACGAACTCGCCACTGCATCGATGAAGGGACAGCTGGCGACCTTGCGTGTCTTCCTTCGGTTCTGTGTGAGTATCGATGCAGTGCAAGCGGGACTCGATGAGAAAATTATCCTGCCGACGACCACAGCTGACGACGCACGCGACAAGTTACTCAGCAAGGATCGCGCGCAGAAGATTCTGGACCATCTCGAGCGATATCGATATGCAAGACTCGAGCACGCGCTGCTCGAAGTACTTTGGCACACTGGGCTTCGCATCGGTGCTGCGACCGGAATCGATGTCGAGGACTACAGACCCGACGATCAATACCTAGCGTTAGTCCACAGACCAGACGAGGGTACCTCTCTCAAGAACGGCTCGAAAAGCGAGCGACTGGTTGCGTTGAACGATCGGGTCAGTCTGGTTCTGGACGACTGGCTCGAGGTCAATCATCCAGGGGTAGTTGATGACCACGGTCGAACCCCGCTATTTGCGACGAAGCGCAGTCGCCTCAGTCGTAATCGCGGACGAACGATCACTTACCAGTATACACGCCCATGTGTATACGAGAACAAGTGTCCGCACGACCGCGATCTCGGCGAGTGCGAAGCACGTCCGACAGAATATGCTCACAAGTGCCCGTCAGCACTGAGCCCGCATCCCGTTCGTCGGGGATCCATCACGCATCATCTCCAGTCAGATACCCCCGAGCGCATAGTGAGTGATCGGATGGACGTTGGGATGGATGTACTGGAGCGACATTACGATCAACGGTCCGCTCGAGAAAAACTCGAACAACGTCGACAGTACCTTCCAGACGGATAGTACTTGCAAGATGACGTAGAGTATCCCAGATCGAAACAGTAACCGGTTGATCGAGATTGTACAGAACGACCTGAATACCTCGCTGCCATAGCCCTCCAGACATGGAGCTGAAGATGCAGACGGTCACCGGTAGCGGATTTTGCTATTAGTGGAGGAAGTCACAGAACGATAGTCGTGGTTGGTTTGAGATGAGTGGTTGGTTAGTTGAGTATGGAAATAATGCCTCAGCCGAGTAGTTACTCTTACCAGAGACCGCTATACAGTAGCCATGTGGACATTCTATGGCTTTCTCAGATAGGGACGCAATCGTATTACCGTCTCAAGGTGGCAAGTGAGACCATCCATGGGAACTCTTACTTACCACTATATGGGGAAGAGGGTGTCATCGAACAGGTCGCACGCCCTCTCCACGAATACCCGACGAGCGGTGAGTACAGGTCAGCGACGCACCACTGGTGCTCGTGATCTATCCACCAGCTGGTAAGCGACCCGTGCGAGATATAGAGGATGGGTTCAGCACGAATGCTCTGTTAAATCCGACCCGATTATTTCTGAATTAGTCATCAAATGAGTAAGACCATAAGATAATATTTTTAAATTCTCCAACATTTCCGAGATACATGATAAACACTAATATACGTCTAGTTTCACTTTCCTGAAGTTAGTGCCGTCGAAAACCATCTCGTAAAACTCAATAGGCGAGGAGTCGCCATCTCTGTTGTTTTCCGAAAGGGTTTTCATTACTTCAAAACGGTCCTCCGGCTTGGTACGTATGCCAAATACAACCCCTTCAAGTTGAGATATATCATATGTGACCTTCCGATGGGAATCTTCTGAACCTAATAGATCGGGTAGCACCATGCGAACCTCTTGTTCATGTTCCCACTGGCCCAGTTTCCTCGTTGACATACTGTGGAAATGGTTCCAAAGATCTTCTCGCCAGGTATCCTGGTCCTCCAAGATTTCGTCCACAATTTCACTGGTCTCTCCATCCGGCGTAGAATGCCATGCTGACGTGAGCTTCGGGAGCGGGAGCGTCCCTAAAAACCGAAAAAAGTCCACTTCGGGCGGTGGAGATTCATAGTCAACGGCGTACAATGATGCTGTAATCTCCCCATATATAGGTTCCGAACCTTGCCATCCGGTCCTTCCTGTAACATTTAGCTCGCCCCACGGCTCATCAGTTTGGCGGTCCGCGCGGAACATCAAAGCAACTCCTCTATGTTCGTCTGCATACGTAGCCCACATCGGAGGACTTGTACATTCCTTTGCGAAACACAGTGTGTGCCAATTTGTGTGAATTAGTGAGTTGCATATTTCTCTAATATACCGGTCGGGAAATGACTCAAACAAGAGATGTTCTTTCTTTTTGTGCAGTTCAAGCTGCTCCACCCCCGTCTGCAACGCTTGCTGTAGGAACGCGTGCGAATTGAGGGGGGCAGCTTGGGATGCTACTGACTCTAACCATTGTTCCTCAACCTCATCAGCCATAGCGACAGAAAGATCATCCAAAATCTCCATAACGGTTTCAGAGTCTGTTGAATTCGTGACCTGGGGCCAACTTTCCGGGATCATCCCTGACGTCCGCAATGTCTCCAATACAGACCCGAGTGCCGAACGGTGGATAACCGACAAGACCAGTTGCAGACTTTTCCTCTTTAGCGGCTTTGGCAGGGAAGATAGACTCGAAGGAATTCTTCCAAATCCTCTCTTATCGAAAAAGGACTGACAGACAGAATCGAAGTGGTGGCGATAATGATCGGTAGGGAGGTCACCACGGGTGAGCTTGGGGTCGATGGCATATTCATTAAGAGTTTCGTCGTCGTCAGATAACGCGCAGATTATGGCTACCTGATGTAGATTTAACAGATAATGCCGGAGCAGATTCTCCCACAGGACTTCATCCCCTTCCCAAAATACGTCTTGATATCCCTCAAGCGGGTCGTTAAAGTATCGCGGTGAAGCAAGAACCAGCTCCTGCTTCTCAAGCTCGCTGTATTCGTGGATCAAATTGTCCATGGAGCGAAATCGGTAGATAATGGTCATATGAACCCATCTTCCTATGGTGTCTAACGCTTTGTGGTGGGACGGCCAGCAATGGAGAGCGATACACCGCAGAAAGTAGACTCCGATGGATGCGGAGACTATGAAAAGGACAAGGATGACCCAGAGTGAAAACTATGCGGGTTTAAGTAACGGTCAATACGGTATTGTTGGCCATGCAAGATATGCGCCCTCCATCTTGCACGGCACGTCCTAACAGAACCCAGAGAGCTGTTTCACTATCTTCGGAAAGAGCTCTACCGCGACATTCCCTCACTCCACTTGATTGTCCACCACATAGCCAACAACCCCCCGAGAGTCACGTTAAGAAGAAAGTTCAGGATGTCTCCGGGTTCGAGCGGCGGAAGGATAGGAATATAAATCATTACAACCCTCTCAATGAAGGTAGGCAGCGTTTCAGGAGACATCGGAGCTACAGCAACGACACCGATGTACACGAGAAACAGTTGAATACTTGTGTTTATGGTTGCTCCCAATGAGTACAGGATAGCCGGCTTGGCTATCAGTGTCCCAATCAGATAGTTGGTTGATCCTTTATGCATTGTTACTCAATCTCCATTGAATTACTGAGCCAATGCTTCTAATTCGAATTTGCTTGCTCCGAGTCATCAGGATATCTTAGGTGAGTAGTAGAGTTAATTAGTTGACTGATCGCAACGATCAACGACCGTGGAATGCCCAATTTCGAAACATCTTTGCAGGTCGCAACGGTCGTTGGAATATTAATGAGTGAATCGCCCAAATGGATAGAACAGCGACTGGAGGAAAATCTCCAGCGCGATCTACGTCAGCGAGACGTTGCTGAGGTAGTATCGGAGAGTGACGAACCGTACCTTTCTCGCACGGTAATTCAACAGCGAGTAGAGGAAGAAATTGGGGAAACTTTCGATAAATCTACCGTCATTGACCGTCTAACTGAACTCGTTGAACAGGGAGTCCTAATGTCTGATGAAGTCTGTGGAGGACAGATTTACTGGATATACGACGATACATCTGACTGGCCGATTCCGCCAGATGTAGATCCGGAACCTGTTTCGGACGAGATGACAGTGCAGGAGTTTTTCAACACTCAACCAGTGATTTTCGCATTTCTAGGTGTCGGTGCTGTTCTCGTATCGAGTCTGTTTATGTGGGTTGGAGGTATGATTTCTTCGAACAATGGCGGTGTTCTTGGACTACAGGCGACGGATGTTCTGACAGCTGGGTTCCTTTTGATTTTTGCAGGTTGGGCCATTATTGGAGGTGCAGTAGTCTGGTGGTTTGCTCGCAAGCCAACCTTCAAGTGAAAATAAGAGCCCCCGATAGAGTTTCGCCAGTGTTGAATATGCGCTCTCTATTCATCACGTCTCTTGAATATATTATTATTGTTATATTCCCCATCGGTCAATACGTACGTGTAGTGAACGGGTAGTTCAGCTCAGGTTAGATGAAAATATCGTGAGTTCCGTGAAATCTCCTGATGTGTGTCGTCTACAACATTAAGCGTGCTGTGAGTTAGGCAAATCTAACGCCGTATGGTGATTCACACGACCTCTGAGTCCACTGGTCGGACGGAGGAAAGTCACTTTTCCGGTGAACACGCCAGTGAACCCCCCTAATCTCCAGTCAAGACCACGGGCGAAAATCTCAATGGCAGCTGGTGACAAGCAGTGACAAGAATGCCTGTCCCCGTTGACAAACTCACGAACGACGAACCCTTCCCAGTCAAACCTGATACGAACGAATACGAAGCGCTTCGCTTCCTCGTCGCCAACCAGGAGTACGGATTCACTCCTCTCGAGGTTTCAGACCAAACCAACATCAGCAAGTCAAGCGCATCGAAAACGATGGCACGTCTCTTCAAAAAGGATCTTGCCAAGCGATCGAACGGGGCGTACTACGTCGAACCCGAGCACGTAAACAAGTTGCAGCAGCGACTGGAATCCCTCGACGCAGCTGTCCAACTCTTCGAGTCTACGCCAGACGACGACGCCTACGCCGAAGAAGGATGGGAAGAGGACCTACCGAGCATCAATCCAGACGACGAACCGACTACTGTTGAAACCCGAGACTCGACAACCGTCGAAGCAGAAGCCGAGCACCTAATCACGGACCTCGAGGACAACTAGGGAACAGTGAGTGACGATCTATAAGCACGAGCGTGTTGTTTCAGTCCCAGACCTACACGAAACGCGGCTTTTACCCTGTTCGAATTGATCTCACTGGCGAGCCAATCAAAGCACTCGAGCAGACGGATTCAATCTAGCGGAGTTACGTCAGTGATTCAATATAGTCCTCGAGTATTTCGTAGACAGAATCGAACTCGGGGAGATCGGCAACGAGATCAGGGAGCGTATTCTGCCAGCCATCACGAATCTCAGCACGCTTCTCGCTCGGAAGTCCTTCCTCGAGGTTGATTTCCAAGCCGTCGTGTTCACACTTCTTCGTGAAGGCTGGCACGATAACAGAGTCATCAACGTCGGCTTCTGTAATCATCCGATAGAGGTCGTAATAGTCACGCGCTTGTGACCGCTGGTAGAGCGCTCGCAGTTTCTCTGCAAAGATCTCCTCGAGGCTGTACGCAGTCAACATGAACTCTGGCGTATCCTCATATTGGTGCGTGTGCTCCACGGAATCGAACGCTACGTACTCGTCAATCATGACATCCAGACTCGTCGTATTCCTGTGACCAAGAACGGCATTATACTGGATGTCAATGTCGACGTAATGGGTCGGATAGCCCTCATTCCGCAACTCGCGATGTTGGGTGACCTCGAAGTCGATCCCGGATCGCCTTGCTGCGTCGTCTAACGCAATTTCCAGCTCCTCCTCGCTACCCCGATAGTCACCTTCGACACCGAGATCGAGGTCTTCTGAATATCGCCACGTCTCTGGGAAGTAGAGCTTGCTGAGAGCGGTGCCGCCCTTGAACAGCAAATTATCGCCATACGAACTGGTATAGATCGCCCACAGGATCCACGAGTTGACGTAATTCTTCTCCGCGTAACCTAGGCGAACGTCTAGTTCTCTGGCTAACTGTCTTAGTCGTGTATCGGTAATCATGTAAAGTCGTCTGGAAGGAACGCTTCAGACTCCACGTTCAGCCGCAGTTGGTACTTGCTGTCTCGGGTGCCCGTCGCTTCTCGAGTCGGGTCGAGAAGTGGATATCCGGTCGTGAAATTCTCGACGAGATCCCGGTACTCCGGGAGATCGATGTCGAGTTTGTCAGCGAGGTAGACGATGCGTTTCGTTGCAGCACCATTCCCTACTCGCTGGAGGTATTCGACGACGGTTTCCCACGAACAGCGCTTCTCCGTCGCGCTTTGCATCGCTTTGGCGAGTTCGCCGATTCCACCGCAGAACTCGGGATGGTCGGCGCAGTCGACGAGCGTCTTTTCGATGCTAGCGATGTCTACCTCCGTCGATCCGACCGCTGACGGTTGATAGCCAAAGAATTTCTGCTCAGTAACCGACACCGGCCGATACTCAACACCATGGATCTCGCGTGGTTGCACTCGTTCTGTCGTCACAAGGTACACTGTCCGCGATAGTTGCTCCGTCAGACCGTGATGATTCATTGCACTCCAGTAGCCGATGTACATCGGGTCCACGAGTGCTGAGGCAATGACGAACTCATGTTCTGTATATACTGCATTCTCTCCAGCAGAGAGCGGCAGGATCATGTACTTCCCGTGGGCGAGACGCTCCAACCAGCCTTTCTCTTTGAGAGAGTACGCCATGTCCTTCGCTGATTTTCGAGGAATGTCCAGTGTATCCTCGATATCATCGATAGTGATGATCTGTCGTCCCTCGCTTGCAAGTCGCGAGAGAGCTCGGGATTCACGCGTCGACAGACTCTTTCTTTGAGTCTCTGATTCGTTTGTTGGGCCCATAGCCGCTCAGTACACATAGAGTCTAAATCTACTCAGAGATAAAGGTATTTGTTGTGTGTCCTTGTCGTTAAAATCGGCTCCAAAGTCGCTACAAGAACATAAACTCTAAAAATTATAAGAATGATTCTATTTGATGTAGCCAACTGGAGGACTATGCCGTAGAATCCGCCTCATACACTGTGCCTCTTTTAAGACGAAGGTTTCAGTGGGTTTCTTTAGACGCTGTTGGACGGCTTCGTGAGAGATCGACTCAAAGTCGATCTCGTCGAGAGTGACGAGTTCGCCAGCAAAGATGAACTTGCGGACGCAACGATCCAGTCTCACCGGTATCGGCTCAAGTAGTTCGTTCAGTGGTGTGAGCAGGACGGCATCGACAACCTCAACGAGTTCAGCGGTCGGGATATACCGATTCAGCGTCAAACACAGAAACGAAGACTGACTCGCAACTGTCAGCAGGAAGGGTCAACTGCCAACCCTGCGAATGTGATGAGCAAACAATCGACCCTATTTCTAAATCAATAGAATTATCTTAATAGTTTTAATCAATATCCTAGTCCGAATAGAAGGTTTCATAACCAACTTCTAAGACAATATTATTATAATAACCGACGTGGATGTTCTCGAACACGCTCAGTAACTTTCTCTACTTTTTCAAAGTAGACATGATATCGGTTTCGTCGGATTCCTTCTGATGAAATTTCAACTTCTCCTTCACCCAGCCGTTCTCGGATGACTGACCAACTCATTTCTGGATCTGTGTCAGCAGCAGCGGCAATCCATTTAATGCTCCTCCATCGAGGAAATTCTCCTCGAAGAACGTGGTCAATGCGTTCTTCAGGTGTATAGTCAGTTGGATAATTTGGATCAAGTTTATCAGGATCATCGGAGGGAAGCATTGCTTCTTTCGCGCGGTCTAAAGCTTCTTGAAGGGTATCCTTGTCACATTCGTCGGTCATATCTGTGATTATCTACTCACGGTTCTTATCTCACTGAGCTAAACAATAGATATTGGCCCATTGATGAGAGCGAGTGGAACATTTTCAGTTAGTGTTTAACTCCAAGATTGCTTGACTGCGTCCCGTCGATCATTGAGACGATCTTGTTCTGTACGAGGGTCGTAGTGCTTCTTGATTACCTTCACAGAGACGTCAAATCGCTCGCTTGCTCGTTCTCGCCGGAGACCGCCGCTGAGATGGCTGACGATCGACCCTCGACGGATCGCGTGTGGGTAATATGACTCCGGGCATACGTTCGAATCAGGATTACAGCTACCATCGCACGAGCAATCATCCGCATCTTTTGGACTCCAGCGGCAGCTCGTAGCTTCGTACACCCATCGGCGAAGTGTCGACCGAGATGCCCGTCCGTATTCTGTCGCAAATAGCGGCTCTCGGCCGTACTCGTCAGTAACGTCAGGCCGTTCTGTCTCGATATACAATTGAATTGCGCTTATGACCTCGTCTTTTATCACGATGTTTCGCTCACCATCACCAGCTGTGTTCGAGTTTTTGTTTCCATTCTTTAGCCTCGTTCCTGTTTCCGGTCTGTGACGGAAGCGGAGTTCTTTTTTCTCGGGATCAAAATCAGGTACATCAAGAGAATGTACGCCACCAATACGTGGTCCACCATTCCAGAGAAGCTCTGTGAGAGCATGCATACCAGAACCTCGTCGATGTCGCCGGAGTCGATTAAGGAGGCCTGTTGCTTCAGATTTCGGAATTGCCTCATCACGAGCTCTTGGAGTCAGACCGAGTTCCTCCTTATCTAGGATCCTGAAAATTGATTCGTCGCATAGTTTTCGTTGGCTGAGCCACCGAAGCCATGTGCGTGTGTTCTTCGTATACGTAAGAATCGTTGCGTCGGAGTCATATTCCGACTGTAAGTAGTCGACGTACGCATCAACCAACGGTGAAGAGATTTCCACTGGGCTCGTAATGTCGTTATCTTCTGCGAATTCAACGAATCGAGGAATCGTTCGCTTGTACTGAGCCCGCGTTGACGGGCTTCGATTTTGCCTGCGCAAGAGAAATCGCTTGTAGAGATCGAAGAGAGTGGCTCGAGCAAATCTATTTCGAGTGGCATTCTCTTGGGACGTATCGTTCACATCCATTTGCTTCAGCACTTTTTCGATGGTCTCAGGATCATCGATCTCCGACAGCAGACGGACAATATTCTCGTTCATTGTCCCTCCAGGAGCTGCAAAATTGAATACTGCCAGATTTCACTGGGCACGACGCAACTAGTTTGGTGTCGTGTGAGAGGTGATGCTACACCAGGATATTCTTCTGCGCTCTCAGTGGCTTGTTTCACTTCCCGTCGAAGCGTCGATTCACTCGCCCTCCCATGGGAAGTCGTCAATAGTGGGCTATCAGAGATTTCTGTAGGCTCTTTCCGTTCATAGGCTATGAACTCTTCAAGAGCTTCAGAAGTTTCTGGAGAAATATTTGTAACTCTCTGTGTTACGAGACCAGCCTTGCTTACAAGGTGCGTTTCTGGAATCGAGATTACGACTGTATTGTTATCCGAGTTGATGTCCTCAAGCTCGAGATCTCGTACACACCCTGGTTGGCTACATGTGTCAAGTATGAGTTCTACATATACGTGAACTCGAGTACCAAACTGACGCTCACGGAGGTAGGTTACCAACGATGAAATCCGATCGGATATATTCTGGATGTCAGCACCTGTAGAGATGCCGTGAATGCGTTTATCGATCTCACTGTCCCCTATTACATCTGATGATCTCATCCTCGAGAGCAATCTTGCTTTGAGAATGGTGGGATCTTCTTGGTGAATGAATGACTGGAGATTTATTAAGGAGTTTATGTATCCACAGATCGTAGTAATATCCTGAGTAGTGTTCTTTGTCAAGTCTTCAATAAATCGGCATAGCTGATGGCCTTCCAACCAAACTTCAGAGAAACTGGATTCTGGAACCCATTCTCCGAGTTTAATAACTGCAGTTTGATGAGACCAAAAAGTAGAGTCAGGAACACTGCTTGACAATTCACTCAGATATGATTCAGCTGCACTGTCGAGAGACTCAAAAGAGTCACTCGTTCCCTCAACCTGCTCAAAGCAGGTCATAGTACCACCCCCGAAATTATTCCACTGAGAGAGAATCCCTTGCTGAAATTATGCCATTTCAGAGAGTTCTCTAATGAGTGGTCACTCAGTGACCACCTCAGTTCCAAGAACGCAGTTTTATAGAAGTGTAGTGGTCACTCAGTGGGTACTGCCAAAGTATATCTTGAAAGTCAGATGTACAACAGTGTATAGACTTGCTATCTGATAGGAAATTGAGAAAGGTCTATAAATAACTGGGAGAGAGTTAGTTGTCTTCGTTGTTTCGCTCCCCGTGCAGTAACTCTCTTATTAATTCTTTGTACTCTGTTTCGTCACTAGAATAATACTTCTCAGTAGTTTCTGTAGATTTATGGTTTAGAGCGTCACGTCGGACTTCAGGCGAGAGTCCTGCTTCCTCCATTAGATGACTGAAAGTGTGACGAAGTGCATGAACTGTTACTTTTTTCCATTCTCGTACATCTGCATCAGTACCGAGTGCATCTTTTTGCCGCTTAGACATCGACGACTCTCCAAGAGTCTCCTGAATTCCTGCGTTCCGAGCTGCTTCTTTCACAATTGCCAATAGACGACTATCGGAGAGATGTCCGCCCTGTTCGGAGGGGAATACGTAATCGTGATCCTCTGAATACAGATACGTTGGCCGATATACAGTCAACCAATGTTTGAACTCTACTGACAACTCATCACTAATTGGGAGAGAATACCTATCACTCCCCTTTGTATCTGACAGGTCAATTGTCCTGTTTTCAAAATCAATGTCTCCAACTCTAATTTTTCGGAGGTCGATATTACGTGGACCCAGTTCTGCTCCAACTGTGACCATCAATCGATCTCGAAAAGTATCAAGTTCGTCATACAGATCTTCTAACTCGTCTTTGTTTAGGGGCTCTCGCTTGATCGCCGGAGTCGTGCGAAATCGTCCGATATTAATATTCTCAAGGTGAAGATAATCAATTTGAGCCTCTTTTTCTGTTTCCAACCGAATCCATTTGTACAGCCCTTTAATTACCGTTAGATCTAGTCTAAGTGTACTCTCTCTCTTACCATGTCGAGCTCTCTTTTTTAAGTAAGACCGTACATTCTGAGATTTCGCTGTGAGAACTTCTACCGAACCCTCATCCAAATGCTCGATATACCCTCTCAAATACGACTGATAGTTTTTTGCAGTGTTTTCAGAGATTGTTGCCCCACACTCAGAATATAGATATTCAGTTGCTAGTTTTGATCCTGTCTTTAGCTCTAACTCATCTTCGATTTCACTGTTTCTCTCACTCATTGTTTGACACCCCAGACGTATTAATTTCGTATTCAATGTGCCTCGGAGACCCAGTTTTATTGACTAAACCTCGATCACACAAGGTTTGGAGTGTACTCTCAAGTTCTACCAGTGGTCCATCAACCTGCGATATGATCTGATTGAGTGAGATCGATCCTTGGCTGGGAATGAGTTCATATATCTGGTGCTGTCTCCCTGAATCCTTGCTCTGGTGCTGGTGATTTTGCCTGAGATCCTCACCAGTTGGTTTTTCTTCTAAATTCTCTTTCAGTGATCTCTGGAGATCACCTATTTTTTCCTCCAAATCTTGTACTGCCACTACTAACTGTTCGACCTCAAATTCATTCTCTCCTTCAAGTGATCTTGCATGATCCTCTATGGCCGCTCGTAGACACGCACTTCGATTCCCGGCGTATCTCTCGGTTGCCATTTGATCAAGCAGTTGAATATGTCGTTCTAGAATCGTCACACTTGGCCGGACAACATCGGAGGAGGAATTCTCTGTCTGGTCCCCGGAAGAAACACCAACCGTTGGTGAAAAATCCCGGGTCAACACAGACCACCCACTTTTAGCGGTGTTTTGCAGGGATATTCGGTGACTCTTTGTGCAGGGGTCTGGCGTTCTGAACGGTTACTTCTACCTAGCCCATAGGGCTTATCTCTGTACAACTGAAAATGCTTATCGGGGTTTACGATTTTCATGGTCGTAGACTCCGCCTTCGGGGCGTTATGGCGCCCCGGCCTCTCCCAGCAAGTGGACCACACCTGTGGCTATTGGTAAGGGAGTTGGGCGGTCGGAGCATGGTCGCACAGAGTTTCCTCTGCGCTACATCCTACTATTGCTCGCCCATGAACTAATAACCTGTCAATTTGTGGAGTTTCAAATCCTATGTTCTTGTTACTGGAGGATGTTTTCAACAAGAATTGTCCAAAAACAGCTAAAAAGTAATATTCAAAATATCTCACCTAAATATCAGTCATTAGGAGATGGCAAATTGGGGATTGGGACACCCTTACAATGTTTCACGGCACATCAAATTCTAAACTTGCATCAAAGAATTTGGGTGTTCAGAATATTCTGTATTAGGTGCCTAGTCCTACCTCGGTGGCACGAATCTATCCCGAATCGTCGAAAAACGATCTTCAGTCAGATGGGTATACTTGCGCGTCGTTTCTGCGCTCGCATGATTAGCCACTAGTTGTCTATATGATAGATCTACGCCTGAATCCGCGAGAAGAGTGACAAATGAATGGCGGAGCGTGTGGGGCGTCACTCGATGCCATTGTCGGATATCACTTTCTAGCATTAATCCGTTATTCCGCTGAATCTGTGATTCACCGACTATCTCTTGCAATCCAGCCTGCTCAGCTGCGTCACGAACTATCTGATTAAAACTACTGTTTGTTTCTAATTTCAGACCAGACAGACTCGGAAACACATATGGACTCTCATCTGACCTTGCATAGCCGGTTCGGTGATGTTGGAGCCAGAACTCCAATTCATACGCTAATTCGTCGCTTATTGGGACATCGTAGGGTTTCGATCCTTTGGGATCAGATACATGGATTTGTAAACAGTCGAAATCTAGATCCGTGATTTTGAGTTCCCGTAAATCTGAGTTCCGAAGCCCAGTCTCAACTGCAACCACTGCCATGAGCCGATTTCGATAGGAATCGAAAGCATCGAACAACCGGCGTAACTCTTCCCGAGAGAGCGCTTCTCGCTTGATTGGCTCTGGAGTCTGGTAACCGCTTACATCTATATTTTCTACCCGTAATGGTTCTAATTGTAGATCGTATTCCGTTCGGAGTCGAATGTACTTGTACAGTTCACTAATCGTCGTTACTTTCCCCTCAATCGTCGATCGACGATTTCCGAGTCGGACGCACTCCTCGACGAACTCTAGCACGTCTGTGAACGTCGCCTCGAGGACAGAGGTATTACCGTCGTGAAGAAATGTAACGTATCCTCTGAGATGGGATTCGTACGTCTTCGTGGAACTGGATGCCAGCTTTAGACCCGCTGCGTGCTGCAGATACTCTTTCGCGTATTTGTCCGGTACTCGAAGGCAGCTAATATCGATATCTTGCGTCATTGTAATCCTCCCTGATTCTTCGAGGAATTGATCTGGCCAGCATGTCCGTATCGTCGTTTTCCATCAGTTGTCTCAACCACGAATCCCAGGTCAACCAGCCGCGCTAGGTTTTTCTGAAGCTGCGGTGGATTCAGTTCGCTCTGCTCGAGGAGATCCTCTAATCGTAATGGTGACCCAGAACTGTCCAGAGCGTCAAGTATGACCTGCATCTCGTCTGCCAACCCGACGCCCCACATAGCAGAGCGTGGCTCTGGTTCCGTCTCTTCATCAGCCATTTCCACGACGACATCATCAAGGTCTGCTTGGAGATCCCGCATCCCTTGTTGGAGTAGATCCAACTGTCGTGCAACCTGGCGCGCAGCAAACTGGCCATCTCCCTCGAGAGTTTCCCGATGACTTTCGATCGCTGCGCGCAGACACAGGCTCACATTCCCCTGATAGTGACGTGCAGCCATTTCTTGTAATGTTTGGTCAAGTCTCTCCGTGATTGTGAACTTCCGACGGACAAACGTCGGATCTGCTTCGTTCATACCCACTCACCGAGTACAGTACTCAGGAAGTCTGTAGTTGAGAGGCTGTTAACTGCGATCATAGCGCTGTTCCTTCGATTACAGTGCTTGGAACTAACCGATATATTCGTGTCCAGACCTCCCAGACACGTTCTGCTGTTCCGCTGCTCACGACCTGTTGTTTCGTGTCGTCCGTTACACGCGGTCGACGTCGCTCCTCTTCAGCAAGTCCATAGTCAGCGAGTGACTGCCCAAACTGTGTCTGTAGTTGTGACTCGATATTAACGTGTGTGAATCCACGAAAAGACGGCATCTTGATCTCCGATGTTACAAATTCCGCTCGAAGACGCTGCATTACCTCTTGGTCCAGTGTGACAAGCAGCGTGTCTTGATAGCGATATGCTCTCAGTTCGTTATGGAGTTCGGTGAGAAGATCATCTTGGGAGTGGACATGTCCTCCAGCCAAACTCAATGCCGCTGTTTCGACTAACTTCTCTGGATTCCCGACGCCAATCTCCCAGTACTCAATCTCTCCAGTAGAACTCTGCGAACCTTCTGGCTGGCCTGATTGTTCAGTCCCGCCAGCGATGAGGAACAGCCAACTCTCCCGAAGATCATCGAGATGTAGCCAACTATTCCGCGACATGGTGACCTTCTCCTATTTTCTGAGTGTCGATGGAGTCTCCTCTTAACGTAGCTGGTACACCATCGTCGCAGCAAGACGGGCAGAGAGGCGGTTCCGAGACGTTCCCAGTCCAGTCAGGTGAATCGTGTGGATAGGTTCCATCGCAACGCTCACATCGCCAATCGTGTACCCCAAATTTGTCCGCTAATTCTGGATACCGTTCTGAAAGGGTTGGTGTGAGTTTTGTATCCTTATTACCCTCTAAATACCTTCTAACCACCCTCTCCGGGTACTCATGGAGAGGGAGCAATCCAGTAGCATCTACGTCCTCGTAACTTGCACTACCTCGTCCGCATCGCTCACTATAAGAGCAAGAGCTACATTCCCAACTGTACTCCGGGGCTGCTGGTGGTAGGTCTTCGTTGAGACGGTACGTCGCGTGTGTCTCCGCCCAATTTAGAACCGTGTTGCGCCAGAACCAGGGATCGAATTCAATGTGGAACGTTTTAGCGTTGAGCGTTTTTCGGCTTCCGTACAGGATAACGGCCTCCGACACTGTCCGATCGTATTTCTCGGACAATCCTTTCATGTACGCATGCGCTTGAGCCCGATGGTGCTTGTTAGGTGACTGGACGTTTGCTACCGATTGCTTAGTCTTGATTTCCGTGAGAAGCAACGGTTCGCCATCTGCATCTACGATTACTGGGTCCGTTTCTCCCTTGATCTGAATCTCACCGGTATCGGCCTGAACAGTAAAGTCCACCCATAACGAGTTCGCGACGTACTCTTGGTCGTTGACAACAGCCTTCTTGAGAAAGTCCACCACTAGATCTTCCTCAAATCGTGACCCGAACCAAAAGATCCCTGTTGGATTCGGTTTTTCTGCTGGCGCGTTGTGTTGACGATATGCGATTTTCCGGTGACACTGCAACAACTGACTCGGACTATGTCTTTGGGGTGACGGAACCGACGGTGGTCCATTGAAATACGGCTTTCCGTTTTCGATATTCTTCCGGAACTTTCGCTCCCGATACCAGTCTTGAAACTGCTTTCCAGAGATTTCGTTGACCAGATGGATCTCGGACGTCCCTGCCCTATTCGTATCACTATCTACTTCTCCCATATTGCCCCTCTCGACTGCTGATTTGGTTGCGAATCATACAAGTGAGTTGGACAACGAGAAGCCACTTGATCAACCGCCAGTTGTGGTTATAGAACGCCAGTAGTTCGGATATTTTGAATAGATCCGAGGAGACATCACTTACGGAAGGTCTTCAATCAATTCTGTCGAGTCAATCGATAGAAAACATACTAGAGCGGTGTTACCGATACTCTCTACCTACGCTCTTGTGTAGCACATTGTTGATGGAGCGCCCTCTTGCGATTGTGCGCTGATTGCGATGAACTGAGTCATCGATCAGGAACCTCTCTACACGTGGATCTCAATCAAGCAGACGAGCAACGCAACTGGATCAACAATCTCCTACGGAAGAGCGCTCTACCTATTTTTGCTCCCACAGTGCTACGATTCGCTCCTCAATGCGATCGAGGACGAGGCGGCTCACGTCACGATGGTCATCTGGCCACTGCTCGTTTTTCGCGTCACTGCGACTCGCGACCGGCGGCGGATGGAAGTGATCTCTCGAGTTGTGCGCGTTCGGATGCCGATCCCATCGACACTTCCACGCACTATCTTGCCGTTCCTCTTGATAGTGGACATTGAAATCGTCGTTACGGTACCAGCGGATCTCGAGACGAGCGGATACCTCATTCGGGTAGTACTCGTCGGACAGGTCGACATGGAGGTGTATCTTCCAAGTCGTAATGATTTTTGCCGATTGAAACATACGGCTGCCGAGAAATTGGGATCGAAGTCGCTCTAACACCGATCAGTCGATCGGCGCAAGGCTCCGACCGTCATTCACCGGTACCATGTCAGCTGTGGGACGGGGCCGTTGAACTGGCGGCCTTTCTCCGGGCACGTTCGTGATGACGACGCTCCTCAATAGCAGTGGCCCAATCACTGAGTTCCACGTACACATCGTCAATCCGCTCTGCGTCGAACTCAAGGACATTGACCTCTGCCGGTGAATCGACGCCGTATTCGTCGCGATACTCTTCAATTCGATCGGTCAACTCCGAGACGCGGGCCTGCAACTCGTCGACGGTATTCTTCCGCGCTAACTCGTTCACTCGCCGCCACTCGAAGTAGTCGTCGTTGCGCTCGTACCTGACTGGTCGCCCTTCATGCCGAATAACGATGCCCAGGTCAGCGTAGAAGGATAAGTGGGTCCGTGCTGACTCCGCCGAACAGTCTGCTTGCTCGGCGATCTCAGCGGCCGTCATCGGCTCTCGAGCGTGCAATATCGTTCCGTATACGCGCTGCTTCGTGTCCTCATCCCCGAACGGTCTGTCGAATGGAGGTGGCCCTTCGCGGCGTGTGTTGTCTGTCATACTTCCACCAACGGGAGAAGACCATATATTCCTTTCTTCACTCAAAATATGTTGTTTAATTCCCTGCTTATCACGCAAATCTACGTCTGCCGTTCCAAGGAACTCATAGGCCAAGAGAGGGTTTTACGAAGACACTTTAGATTTATCACTCCCCCCCTCGAGGTTCCGAAGTGGCTAAAACGCAATTTCGACCGGCTCAAGTTCGAGCACGGGATTGAGATTTCTTAGAAGGGAGTTATCGTGAGATATGGGCCTGCGGCAACGGTCTGCGCTCGGGGTCATAGATGATAACATCAGCGTCCGAATAGTCGACAAATGCGTATAGGTGAACGAGTTATACACGTTCCAATACGGTTATGCTCTATTGGAGATAGTGATCAACGACATTCTTCATCTTCAGTTGCTTCAGTGAGCGAGATGAACACGTTTACTGTCGGTGTATTAGTCTCAATTAGCAGTGCAGCCATTTGGAAATACGGACCACGAGATATGCGCTGGCGCTTGGGTTCGTAGATGATTATGTCGGCACTAGAAAGCGTAGGCAAATGAGTCTGCGAAAGTGCATTGTACACGTTCCGATATGGTTCACCGGTTGCTTGTTCGATAACAACCCCTTGCTCCAGGCTCGCTATTTTTCGGGCGGTCTCTTTCGTTGTGAGAGTCGTTTCATCGGTATTTCGCAAAAGTCGGATCACATGACGACGGCGCGTGGCACGAAGGGCATGATAGAGTTTAGAAACAATTCGATCTATATCCGTTGCAGCAAAGTCATCCCACCCTGTCATTCCGAAGTTGCCCTTCTCTTTTCGGTGGTGATCGTTTCTGTATACTCCATATTCGGAATCTTAGTCTACCTCTCCACCATCAACCACAAAAATCTGTGTCTAGAGATTCAATATAATATGCCCACAGACAGGTTCTCACCTGTCCTTAGGTTCGAATTTCCTGTATAGTATTGGAAATGCGGCCTCGTATAGAGTGGATGACTCAGGCAGACGAACGAATCATGGAGTTTCTACAAGAGAAAGATATCGTTGCTTCTCCATCAGTTATTGCAGCCAATATCGATTATACAGGAGAGTATATCTCTCGACGATGTCGAAAACTCGCTGATGCTGGACTGCTCCAACGAGTTGATCCAACGAACTATCGGCTAACTGAACTCGGTGAACGGTTTCTCGGCGGTGATGTCGAAGCAGATGAAATAGAAATGATGCGGTGAACGTTGACAACTAGACAGCGCATTCAACAGCGATGGCCTAACAAGGATCACGAGGGGCTGTTGCTAGATTACTGATTGACTGATCTCGTGAATACTCCAACTCATCTGTGTTGATTGGGCTCACACCCGACCGATATCAAAACCCAACTGAGAGACAGGAAAGTACGCAAACCAGAATCCGGTGAGAAAAAGGCTACCGATGTGGTTTATCAGGAACCAGATTGAACCGGGTAGCAATGAACGCTAGCAATGACCAACTTCGAACGGAACTCGACCGGAAATTTCAACCGCCGATCGACGTATTACTCGATCCGTCTCTGCTTGTCGCCGACCGCGCTCTGAGGCGACTTGCTGACTCGCCCGTCTTTGCATCGCAGACGCAGGCCACGCTCGGTCGCATGCCAACTGAACCGCGTCTCGGAGACTTGTACGTACCTGTAACATTTCACAAGCTAATAACCGGCCAGAATCAATCGACTGTACAGAAGACCGACGTGTGGGACTTCTACCGGGGGCAAGCTGAGGCAGCCTTCCCGGATGATGTCGTCGAACTTCTCGACGAGAACGGCGTAGATGTGTACTCAGGTGAAACGACATCGGCTCTTGCCCGTCAAATGGATGTGGCTGATGATCCTGATCGTCAAGAGCGGTTGCTGGCAATTCTCGGCGAGGAGTTTTCCTTTCTACAGTCCGGCGGAATCGTGTTGTCAAGGACGCCAGCGGCCTTTGAGGCCTTCCGCGATGCAGGGGTGCCAACAATAGACATCGGAAAGGCAGAGTTGGAACTCGAGTTGCGAGAGACCTTGATCGACATCGGTTATCGAAGTCCGGCTAGCGTCTGTGCGTTTGGCGTTTCGACCGCCGAGTCGACCGCCAATGCGCTAACAATGGATGTCCTCTCCGATCCTACAGACTTCCTCCTCTATCAGCTGGGTGACTAACCAATTAGTCCTTGCAGCAGTCCTCTCCGACTGCGCGATGTGCATCTATGGTGAGGGGATTTTCCGCCGTCAGTTGCTCCCCGCACTGCTCGCAGGTAGCCTCTTCCATCACTCCTGTTCCAACGGCGTATCCATAGGATCTCGAGAGCGTGGTCTCACCAACTCGAAGCGTGAGCTCGAGATCGCCGCGCTCGTACGATACTGCGGTCGCGGCCACCGGTTGCAATCGAACGGTGAGCGCATGCCGTTCTCGTATCTCTCGGCGTTTCTCGGGGAACTCGGACTCGATCTGAGTTATCAGATCGTCTAACTTGGCACGGAGATCATCCAACTCTATTTGGAGGTCTTTTCGCTTTCGGAGCGCCTCGACACGCTCCTCCTGTTCAGTGGCGGTGTCAATAGTTTCGGACACTTCCTCTATCCGAGTCGTCAGGTTATCAATATCGTCAGCCAACTCGTCACGCCGTTGGCGTGCGTACTGACGATACTCGTCGAGTTCGACTTCCACTGCACGCGTTGCTCGCTCACGCGTTTCTTGTACCGTCGTCGCTAGCTCGTTTTCAAGGGCGGTCTGTGCAGCATCAAGCGCATCGGCTAACGCCTGTTCGCCAATCCCTCTTCCGTCGTTGAGTTCTCGTTGCTCGTCATTCGCCAGCTCTAGATAGGTTTCCGCGAGACGTGGGCGCACCTCATGGTCATTGAGATCAATCGCAATTGCGTGTAGCTTCTCCCGTTGATACTCGCTGACGGTCTCAATCCCAGCGTGAAAGAGTGTACAGACTGCCCGTCGGTCGTAGTACGGCGTGAACGCCCGGTCCACGACATCGACTGAGCCGTCAGTCAGCCATGGCGGAAGTCGGGTCTTCACGTCGTCGTCAGTGAGAGACAGCGAGCCGACGGGAGTTCGGTCAGCTGCCTCCTTGAGCATCCGCTCTACGAACGGGCTCTCCGGAGCGATAGCGAGGGTACCCTCGTCAACATCGCTCGGCTCGTCGACGATCTCCAGTACGGACCCGTCTAGTTCAAGGTTGGTATCAGCACCATCAGGGAGTTTGACCGACCATCGTCGACCGTTTTTTTCGATTTCAGCGCCGAGTGAGGCTAGATAGCTCTCAGTGAATTGTTCGACCGCGCGTTGCGTGACCAGCAGAGTCGCATCAGTCATCGCTGGCACCCAGATCGAAGCCCTCGAAGACGCCGCTGTTGAAATCCTCGACCTTGTCAGCGAGGTCACGCTGTTCCTGCAGGTCAACAGCCATCGCGTCGAAGTCGTTCTCCAATTCAACTTCAGAACCCGCTTCAACCAGCCGCTCAAACACGTCGTCCTCAAAGTTACGACCGGTCTCCTCCAGTCGAGTCAGAATCTCACTTAGTTCGCCGACGGATTGCTGGAAGAGGTCGATTTTGTGGTAGAGTTTTTCCAGCACGTACTCCTCAATGGTATCTTCCAGCGCGATATTAAATACGTAAACTTCACGATCCTGTCCGATTCGGTGGATGCGGCCGATACGCTGTTCGACCTTCATCGGATTCCACGGGAGGTCGTAATTGACCATCACATTACAGAACTGAAGGTTTCGCCCCTCGTTCATCGCATCTGTCGATACGAGAACGCCACCCTCCTCCTCGAACCGCTCGACGATTTCCTCCTTCTCGTCGCTGGAGTGGCCGCCGTGGAATGTATGGGTTGTGTAGCCCTCGTTATCGAGCGTCTCCAGTAACTCCCTCTGGGTGGCACGGAACTGCGTAAAGACGATCACGCGTCCCTTGTCAACGCGCTCTCGGGCCTCGTCAGTGATCCGCTGGACGCGATCGAGCTTCGTAGGTGTCTCGACTGCATCGATCCGCTCGAGAATCTCTTCGAGTTTGTCGGCATGAGCGGGTTGGCTGCCCTCGCCGTCGAGCTGGCGTTCGATCGTCTGCCCGAGCGCCGCGGGACTGCTGACGACCTCCTTCTGGAGGGTCATCAGGACGAGCTTCTGTCCCTGACTCTCGCGGTACGCTCCGCGAACGTACTCCGTGACCGCCTCGTAGAGGTTTCGTTCAGCCGGCGACGGAGAGAAGGTACGCGTGGTGACGTTACGCGGTGTGAAGTCGATGTCCGTTTCCTCGCGACGGTTTCGGATCATCACCTCGCGCAGTCGGTTCTTGAGTTCGTTGCGGTTGACCAGTTTCTCCTGTGAAGAGTTGACAAAGTAATGGTGGAATGCCTCGCGCGTACCGAACAGGCCCGGACGGAGCAGAGAGATGATATTGTAAAGGTCGGTGACGTCGTTCTGAATCGGCGTCGCCGTGAGGAAGAACGCATAGTCGTAAGAGAGCTTATCAAGGAGTACATAGCGATCCGTTTCCTCGTTCTTCACGTAGTGGGCCTCGTCCAGCACAAGGACGTCCCAATCGCGGGCGAGAACAGTTGAGCGGTGGCGGTCACTCTTTGCGGTGTCAATACTTGCGATGAGATGGTCGTGGGCGTTGAAGCCCTCGAAGTCGTCGTCGTAATTGCAAGTGAAGTTGAGACCGAACTTTTCGAGCATCTCGGCCTGCCACTGTTGGGCGAGCTGCGCCGGCGTGAGGATCAGCACCGCGTCGTCAGTGCCACGGTGGTGCATCTCCTTGAGGATCATTCCAACCTCGATGGTCTTCCCGAGACCGACCTCGTCGGCGAGGAGCGCCTTCCCGTCCATCTCGAAGAGTGCACGATGGGCGGCGTCGACCTGATGCTCGAGGAGTTTGACGTTCTCCTCGTCGAGGTGTGAGAGCGAACGGAGTTCAGAGTCCGGCTGGCCAGCTTGGAGTCGATTTGCCTGAACCGAAAGGAGATGTTCAACAAGGGAAGAGGACTTTCCAACATCCGTCAGTAACGTATCCTCGTCCTCGTGGCGGAACTCGGCCTCCACGAGATTCTTTCTCGACATCTACTTCCACCATTTCATCGGAGGGGTTTTTGTGTTTCCCCTATCCGTAGCCCCTCCATTGCGGTAGATTGAACGACTGGAGTTGTCTCCGTTACTGGCAAATTATATTATTATTTAATTAATTATTTGACTTCATGGCGGGGAACAGAACCCCTGAATCTTGACCAGGAATCTATCGTCGAGAAGGAGGACAGGATGAGGGCGATACAATTTGACCCAAATGTGGGCGACAATCCCGTCTTCATCGATAGCTAGAAGTGCTGGCGACGACACCGATTCGGCGGATGGATTACGCGTCGCGACGACCACAACTGCAGTTCGATCGAAGAGTTCCACAGGGATGACTTCTGAAAAGACGACACCGACCAGCATCACCGATCACTCTGGGCTTGCGGAGCAACTCCTTCGCGTCTACGAGAACTTCGCAGACGAGTTCTCTCGTCGTGACGTTCCGGTGCATCTCTCTAACGTCACTAGAGAAGGGAAGTACCTGAAGGGAAAGAAGCTCGGACAGCATCCAGAGCGATTCATCGAGCAGTATCTCATCTGGCCGACGCTGGAACTCCTCGACTACAAGTTCTGGGCACAGCCATATGGATTCCCAAAGTGGGACAAGACGCGGCCGGATTTCGCGATCAAGAATTTCAATTGCGGCGTGGAGTGTACCGTCATCGGCGAGGTGAAAACGCCGAACAAATTCGAGTACGGCAAGGAGCAGATGGAAGACTACCTCAAGAGCGACTTAGGAGAAGCTACGGTCGGGATCACTACCGACGGAGTGCGGTGGAAGATTGAAGTGAGGCCTAAGAAGTCTTCTGAAATTCTGGAAGTCGTCGAGGTGGACTTCCACGATGTTGTCCGGAAACTTCCCAGCCGACACGAGGAACGAGAGTCATACCCGAGTCACCGTACTCGACAAGAGATGGAGATGGTCGAGTCACTCAAACGGGAAACAGTTGAGACGGACGTCTCTAAGGCACTTTTGTATTTGGGCCCTTAGGTGCCCAACAAGACACTAAGGGAAAACCTATTACCAATCACGTTAGTTTCCCTTTTCAACATGAATTCGGAGATACATTCGATGACCTATTCACCTGTTTCTCCTGATCTTGACAATGCAAATCAATGGAAGGAATCGGTTGGTGGGGACATCGACGAGGATTTGGAACTCTTCGAACGATACATCCAACAGGTCGTGGTGAAAACTGACATAGCTGACGTCACGCGTGGCGACTTTATCACTTCAGACACAGATTCTGAAGAATGGCTAGAAACGACGAGAACGACGGATTTTGAATATTCTCCCGATGACTTTGAAGATGCATCGAAGTCACTGGCCGAAGAATTAAACTCACAGATACACCCTCGGGCAAACGATGGCGTTTTGTTTATCATCCAAGCCACGATCTCTGGAGAGATTCTTCTCGACGATGACGAACATCAGATTGTTTCGATTCTCAAGTTGGATCTAGTTGAGGAACAACGACTGAAACTGGCGGACGATCGAGGTATCGAGGAATTGGACTTGGAGGATATTTTCCCTGAGCCGAAAGAGTTGCAAAAGGGCCTCGTATATCCGATTGTACAGTCGGAAGGCTACCGACTTCCCGGAGACGTCAAATTCTATCAATCCGGCTCTGTTTCTGACTACTTCCACGAGTTCCTCCAATGCGATATAGAGGAAGGGTCTCTGGAGCAGGCGAAGAACGTATTCGAGGTTGTGAGCGAATTAAAGAAAGAGCATACCGGCCAGAGTGCTGACGGGGCTGATACTTCGCGCTTTAGAGACCTGAAAGACCGCACAGACTCGGGTATCGTCGGGATTGATGAAGTGACCGACGTGGCGAGCGACATCGTCGGGCGAGAAGTTTCACGGGATGAGTTGGCTGATCGCCTCGGGGTGGATAATCCAGATTCTCTTGCCATTGATACGGAGAATCTGCCAAGTACAGTGAAGTACGAGGTCGACAAACAGATACGCGTCCGCTTCCCGTCGACTGCGGAAGACATGGTTGAAAAGGAAGAGAGCGGCGATGGGGTAACCGTGACAATACGCGGAACTGAACTCGACACGGAAGTACTCGACAACTAATGTTGTCTGGCTTGGAATCGTCTATCGACCGACTTCAGGATGATTGGGCGACTGAGATCGTCGGTCGTCGTCTAAAGATTGAAGACGACCTCTCCGCCGAAAAAGTCGACTCAGTCTTCGATACTGTAGAGAATATCCGCGAGTTTATAGATGGACGTAACCTGGTATTTGAACTTGACCATCAGGCCGGTTCGTTCGAGTACCAAGTTCTCTGGGAAACCTCGGGCGACGTAACGATTAACGACAGTTCCGACAATGGCGCGGACGCTGATCGGTTGTTTGGTCAAGATGAGGCTCAGACTGCTATCCGATCGCTTCGCAGTGACTCGGTGTCCTCCAGAGACCGCCTCGAGGAAGATATCCGTTCACTAGTGGAGACGGGCTCGGTCGACTGCCAATTTCAATACATGGTTGACGGCTCCCACGTCGACGAATACGTTCAGAGCCAACTTGACCAGAGTTGCTGTGCGAGCTACTATTTTGAGAAGTCCGACGTAATCAGTGACATTCAGGGTTCCTCGTTCGAGGAACTAAAGGAACTCTTCTATTGTGACCAGGGCAAGCGGTTGTTCGTCATCCGGAATTTGGATCAGGCGGTTTCGGGCCCTGAAGTCGGATACTTTCCACCAGAGCGTCTTGGTGAAACGGACTTGAACTCTTTCTTTCAGAGGGACTCATACATCGACGACCAACACGAGCGGATTCGGCGGGAATGTGCTATTGACCGATTTGATGACCAGTACCTCCCACCAGATTACATGAAACTCGACTCTTCTTCCCAGTCTGGATTCATAGACCAAGTCCGCTCCCTATTACGACCTTATCGACTAGCTTCTGGGATTTTGGGTGTCTCGAACGTTAGTCGAGTAACGGATGACGGATGGCAAGTTCGAATCAACGGTCGCCGAGTCATCGAATCGGATCTCCTTCTGAACAATAAGAAGGAGGGACTGACACTCGAGGAAAGTGCCGTAGATGATGGATTAGCAGATGCCGACCAAGAGACTGTCGAGAGCTTCATTGAACTCTTCAACTGGATATACAGCTCGCGGACGACCGATCGAATCTCCGTGTTCAGGAACATCGCCACTCTCTACTCGACGACTGTCTCTGGGATGATCACGGAGATCGGTGACATCGAAGAGAGTGTCAGGTCGAACTTCGAGTTCTACATCCGAGACAGCATCGAGGAATTTGTCGAAGTTCAGCAGGATGTCACGGAGTACGTATTCAACACGCATCGAGAACTTTCCGACATTCGAAGGGGTCTGGCCAACAATCTGAATCGAGACCTGTTTCGAATGGTCGCATACGTGGCAATTACCTGGGCTGGAATAATATCGCAATTGTCGGGCATCACAGCGATTCAAACTGCGCTGACAGCTTCCCTGATACCTGTATTCGTATATATTTCTCTAGGACTTCGAACGGCCTACAGCCTAAGTCAACAGTTCCAGGCCACGGAGGACGGTCGGGAACAATATTATTCAATGTACGAGAATCGAATTGACGAGAACACATTCAACGGCATCAAACAGGGCGACGGCAGCGACAACATGAAGCGGCAGTTCAAGATCGACTTGTGGATTTACTACGTACTGTTCACGCTCATGCTCGGCCTGTGCGTGTACGCGATCGTAGACCTGACATGGCTCGACGGGCCTCTGAGTGGAGTAATTGAATCAATCGTGAATTGAGAATCGCCGGCTGACCTATTCATTCGAGCCTCTCCCATAGAACACATCCCCTAATACCATACTCAAAATCCTCCTACTATATCTGTCACCGGAGAGGATATTGTGTACTGTTGAAGATGAGCATCGTAACAACGTTACTCTCAGGTGCTGTCGGTGGTCTCGTCGCAACTCTCGGTGCTAAGTGGCTCTGGCGATTCTACTCTCGTCCCGAACTGGAATTCAAATCAGGGGTTCTCAAGGAGGGAGAGTCGCATCCAGAGGAGTTAATGGCCTGGGGTCAATATCGAGTAGAGATTTCGAATGCCGGCCGGTCAGTTGCCTCTAATTGTAAACCGCGGATTCGACTCGGTGGGCTTCGTGAGACGTCCGAGAAAGTGCCTGAATTTGGCCCAGATGGGGACGATTTTCACGATGTACCCGTTCAAGAGAGATACGTCATCGATTTGGTTCCGACTTGGAATGAGTCGGAGTCACCAACAAGGATTAATTTGAACCGTGGCGAATCTGCCCAGTTTGATCTGTTCTCCGTCCACTCCGAGGCGTCCCCACCAAACGGGAGTGATACTGATATTCGGTTCGGGGATCAGAAGCCATTCGAGGAGATTGAAGAGACAGGAGAAATCTGGGAGACGGAGCCAATTCGGGTCGAAACTTCTCGCCAGGGAGACTTCTCTCGCCCCGTCGTAGAAACGAATCCGGAACTAACAAAAGAGGTTTTCGAGGAAGTCGAGTGGACTGAACAGAGTGTTAACATCACTTCAGCAGATACGAAGAAACTAGAAGGGGAGTTGGACCTCGTCTGGGATGACGTCATCCCAGAGGTGAGCATTCGTCAGTAGTCACTTAGTCGCGATTCCAGGATATTCCGATAGGTGTCGTCGCCGGTCGCGTCGGCCAGCCCCTCACAAAGCTCGCGCAGATCGTCGGTGATCTCCCACTTGCTAAGGTACTCAGAGACAGACTTGCCATGTTCCCAGCGGTAACGGAGGAACTGCGCCTTGTCAAGGTTGGTAAGTTCCTCGTCGCCGTCAACGCGTGACTGGATGTAGGCGATACGCTTCTCGTCGTCCCATGTGCCGAGTTTGAAGCCGTCGTTCACCCAGTAAAGATGCATGTCCTCCATGCGCTCAGGCGTCGCGTTTGTCCCGCGACAAAGCTTGTTGAGGTCGTCGTAAGATGCATTTGGAGTCTCCAGTAGGTCAAGGAAGACATCGATCTCACCGATGTCGCTTCCGTGCTGGATGACACCGTAGATTTCGTCGACGACCTCCTTGGCAGACATCTCCTCACCGGCGCGTTCAACTTCACCGTGATGCTTCGAGTATTCGTGGAAACATCGGCCCATCTCGACAACGCCGATGTCACCGCGCGAGAGATCACGGTTCTCTTCGAGCCGCTGTCGTGTTTTCTGGGCTGTTCGGTAGATGTTGCGGCGAAGTCTATTCCATGAGATCGGTTCACGGGTCTTCGCTGGGCGAGCCACAATAATAATGTCGAACGATACTGCGTCTCCTTCCGTGAGTTTATATGTAGCCCGATTTGTGTCTGCCGTCACTGGATACGTAGCAGTGACCTCAAACCCTACGTCACACAGCGCCTCGAGTAATTCCCCCCATGACTCTACGTTACTGTGATGGTATGTGAACGCAAGAACACCGTCCTGTTTGAGAGCATCGTGAACTACCGAGAAGGATTCGCGCAATTCTTCTTCAAAGTCTTCTTCAGTTTTTCCTTCTGCTGGGTTAGTTACAATACTCTCTGCTCTTGGCGTTGTTTCTTGCTCAAAACCATCATACTTTTCTTTTAGTATCTGACGCTGCCAAACATAAAAGAAGTTAGACAACTCTGAGTAGATTACATTATTGTAATATGGTGGATCAGTTAAAACTGCATCAAATTCATCTTCAAAGTCAAGGTTTCGAACGTCGCCACGGTGAAGTTCGAAATCTTCTCCGACTGGTTGACCGAATGGTTCTGTTTTTTCTGTAGAACCGTCTACAATATGTCGCTCGACAGGCTTCTTAGCCCACTCAACACCAGCAATAATCTTATTCCAAGATTTCTTGAAGGTACCTCTCCCGAATTCTGTCCCCCATGCATGATTTTCTACGAACTCTTTAGATGGTTTAAAGTAATTCCCTCTGAATATTCCTTCTATCTTGTGGCCTTGGAGGTTATAGATAGTGAACGTATTATTGAACATTAGTGAGTCAGAAAACGCTAAAAGTAGATACTCACGGGCATTTTCATCGTCAACGTCATCGATGGCCTTCAATAGTTTGGAAAGGCACAAAAGCTGACGGTCATTGAATAAGTCTGACCAATCATCATACCCATATCGGAGTAGATTGTGACCGCCACCTACGCTTTCCTCAAATGCCGCACTATCCGTTTTGATTCCTAGTGGAATCTCAGATGCTGGGACGTATGACTTAAGCTCAGGACTTTCGTCCCATTCATCGGATGCTTCTTCGTATCGCTCAATATCACGCTCTTCAGCCGGCTTATAGCCTTTTACTTCGCTACGATCCAAGCCTTGGTCATCACAGTGAGAGCAATAGTATTCTAACGCGTAAAGACGGGGTTTTAGCCCATCTTGTTCATTTACTGCATCCATCACTGCATAGCTCTGACCACACTCATGGCAAGAGTAATCAGCACCATCAACATTTCCTTGAGCTGGGGTAAACTCAAATTGGCAGTCCGGACAGGTACAAGGCTCTCGCCATTCATCTACCAAGAAGATAGATTCACAGGTTGGACAGAGTACGTTGTATTTATCGCTATTGTCATACCTCCCCTTAGCAACTCGATAGTCTTTGAATAGTGAGATGGTTTCTCCACATGATGTGCAATCCAGCTCGTTCACCCACATATAATACATTACATCCGCAGATTTTTCACATTCTGGGCAACTAGTACTATAATAGTAGTCAAACGACTCATAGACCTTGTTTTTTACTTGTTGATACGCCGAGTTCAGATCTTCAATATCCGTACTGCTTGACTCAAGTTCCTTTTTCGTCACAAACCATGCGACTGGGTTCAAATCATTACCGACGACAGAGGCACCGAAGCGCGAGGCCTCCATAAGCGATGTCCCACCGCCCATAAACGGGTCGAGTACTTTCTTATTGTCTACGCGAACATCCTTATGATAGAGATTCCAGAGGCTTGTAGAGTCAGCCAAATCAACTTGTTCTAAGATCGTTTCAACCCTGCCACGACCAGCCCTAAAATCGTCAAGAGTGCCATTTTTACCTGTATCAACAATTGATATATTGTCTGAGTCATCCAGAAGAGAGTATAGGCATATCGTACGAAAGACACTTCCAAGTCTACGGGCCCACCACTTGTGCATCGTAGATAGTGGTCGATAGTAACGCTTGGCTCTATTCTCACGGTCTACTATCTCGTTAACTTGTTCAATTGGATACCCGCGTTCGATTGGCAGTGTCTTCCGCTCGCTCTCCTCAGATTTCCCGGTCTCTTGAGACATTGATTATCTCCTACATCGACACGGGAGGGTTGTATATGTTTATGGTCTGTGAGCTGTCGGTCTACGAGACAAAAAACTCGCTATCACTTTGTCGCCATTCGGGGACGATATTCTCCAACTCCTCGGACTGAATCTCCCCGGGCCGATTCCCGAACACCCACTCCACATCGTCGAGGTTCAGGTACGGTTCCTCCAGCCGCATCCGAAGTAACTCCTGCAGTACGTCGGCCTTGAGCAGGACGATGTTATCGATGTCTGTGTTCGTCCGCAGGTCACGCAGTGTCGATTCCTCGGTGTCCCGAAACGAACTCGAGACGATGGCGAAGTAGATGTGCCGCTTGCCCTGATCGCGCAGCCGACGCGTGTGCGTCTCGATGTACTCTCTGATCGTCCGATCGTCCCGGCCGATCCGGTACCCCTCTTCCCGCTTCTTCGCGTCGTAGATGACCGCATAGTCGTTCCGCACCGCCTCGGCGATCCCGTCTGGATTGCGGCCCGAACCCTGACCTAATACTTCGGTGTCGAACCCGAGCATCTTGAATAGAATTCCGCATTTTCGCTCGAAGATAACCGGGAGATCCGTGTCGGCTGGCGCATACTGGTTCACGGCTTCGTCTCTGCCGGCAGCGACCGCGTCTAGATCGGCGACGACCGGCGGAAGGTACGGCTTGTCACCGTTGACGAACGTCTCTGTCTCTTCGCCTCCACCGCTCGTTTCCTCGTCTTCGATCTCAGACTCGTCCAACTCCTCGTGCCAGTAGATAGCGTTTGAAACCTCTCGGTACTCAACAGGTGTCTCGAGCCACGTGGAGGCCTCTTCGCGGAGGTCATCCATCGTTGCGATGAAGTCGACGTAGCTCGCTCCGTACGACTCCTCCATTTCGAACAGCCCTTCCTCTTTGAGATACTGCTCTGTCGTTGGATAATACAACGGCCAGTCGGTCGACTGCTGGACGTGCCAGAAGTAGCTGAGAAAGAAGATCGTCGACTTCGGAAAAGGGTCGGAGTCAAGATCGTTCTCTTTGAGTCGTTGTGTGTACTCAGCGAACGCGTCGATTGTTTCGTGGGCGTCCGCTTCGTTCTCTGGTGGCTGAATGACGTTTCGAAGTTTCTCTCCTAACTCGGACTCCCCTGGGACGGCTTTGAGCAATTTGTTGAAATGCATCCCGCCGACGAATCCGTCGAATCCCCAGAGTGGATGCTGTTTGTTGAGACCGTTATTCCGGTTGCGGAACTCGACTACGTCTACCTCACTGCTACGGAAGTCGTCAATGAGTGGTTGCAACTCCTCCTCGGCGACCTCGTCCCGCTTGCGATTGTGTTCCTCATAATGGTCACTGGCCTCCTTACTGTCGGTGAAATCTCGAAAAATATCCTCTGGAGACGTCATTACTATTATGATAGGGTATTTGTACGCAGTTAAAACCACTTAGGTAAGATCGCAAGATCGGAGATCCAGTCTTTCTCTACAATTCCGGATTCCTCATCGAACAAAACCTCGCCGGTGGCTTCTGAGAGGCGAATCCATACCAACGCCAAACTGTACGGGATGTCGAAGTACTCAGAGATTTCATCGACAGTACGGGATTGACCTTCGAGATAGGCCAAGAACCGATCCAGATCAGGAAGCTTTGATCGGCTATATGACCGTATCACGAAGGGGAAGAACGGACTCATATCTCGAGTAGGTATGAGAACAGCGTCAGGAATACCGGATCTGGCGTGATGCACCGTGGGATTCATTCGAGTAACAATTCGGAGGAGATCGGTCAGTATGAGTAACGAGTACAATCTGTTATTCTCTCTTGGGAGTAATAATCCGTGAGCAACACGGTTTCGGATATTCCCACTGGACATCTGCCCGACCGGTTCATTGTACGTATAGCGAAGATACTCCTGAAAATCCACACTCACGTACTGGTCTAGTTTTGGAACGAGACTTCCGAGTGTACGCGTTCCAGTCCCGTCCTCCATGAGCGCGTCTACGTCCTCCCCTTCTTCACGCAGTAGAGTGTACAAGACCGCCTCTATTCGAGTGGCACCGAGATGGATCGCCTCAGGATCGTTACCGTCGAAGACGTTAGAGATGAACCGCGTGAGGTACCACAGATTCTCCGAATCCAGATCTGGAACCCGGTTAAGGGAGGCGTAGATCTCTGCCTCTGTCAGGCTACCAGTGGAAATGAGCGTGCTAATCACGCTGACCAGCGTAGAGATAGCAATTCGGGCTTCGATCGCATATCGAACTGAGAGATCCGCGTCGTCAGGGTCGAATTCAATGAGATGCCCTTGGAGAGAGTACATTGTTTGAGACAGTATGTCGTGGATGCCGAATGATTCTGTATCCTCAGTGTAAGCTGGAATGACTTCATCGTGAGTCAGGAGCCAAAACAAGGCAGCATCAGAATCGTACACGTACTTGATATGTTCAAATTGACGAACGAATTTCTCTACGCTCACCTGATGAAGATGCCGCTGATGTGGTGAGTCTATGACCGCCCCCTCTCGCTTCAGTTCCTGTGCTGCTGACTGGACAGCAGAGCGTAACCGTGCTTTCCACTCTTCTTTTTTGTCGTCGGATAGGCGATCAAGTACAGTCTGATCTTCTAATGCCTGAACAAGCTCATGTGCCTCAAGAGAAGCACTTCGTTCCGATTGTAGATTCGCATTGAGTCGGTAAGTATCAACGTAACGGCTCTCTAGGTCTGAAGTCGATATATTCAGAATCTCTGCCAATTCAATGGTGGCCGATAGAAAACTCCGCTCTTGGGAAAACTGCTTCTGGTCGCGAAGGCGGTTTGCTTGTTTGGCTTTGGTGAATCACTAGACAGCGTCGGTTTCGACCGGTAGAATTTGGAAGATGAAGCGGGAAACCGCCGATGATC
>NZ_JAXHGN010000004.1:0-624507 GCF_034808065.1 Natrialba sp. PRR66
TGAGTAGAAGCCATATTGCCAGATTAGTACCGGCTCAGTGTAACTATACGGTCTTTCCGCAGTTCTACATAAGAGCGGAAAAACTTAACCAACGGACGACAGGGGATAGTCTAACTGTTGGTTAATGGGTTGGAGAAACGGACCAAGTTTCGCGAATGTCTCAAAATCCCATCGATGTCTGATTGATCAAGTTAGGGTTCCTTTGGATTACTTTCGAATCGTCTGAGTCCCCCATCGTGGGGTAAGGGCCAGATCCCACCAGTGACGAGTCCGCACTACTAATCAAAACCGCAATAGTTCATCGAGACCAGCTTTCTCGAGCAATAGGAACGCCATCCCTACGAGGAATACCATCCCAATTACGGTACCCAAGAATCCGAACACAGGGTGGATCACGGTTGAGATGATGCTGGGAGCCATCCAGATCAAGACGAGACCAGAGAGGACAAACCCCGTCGTGTACCGGATATTCCAGTGTTTTGCCGATGTATAGATTCCTAAAAAGATACCAGCGAGCAAGAGCAGATACACCAGCCCAGCAATTACCGGCCCCACAAACTCCTTTGTGACCACAACGATGAGGAAGACACCAATCGGTGGAACAAACACCTCCTCCACACCGCGTCCGATTCCATCAGCCCCAGTAGGCGCCGGCATAACAACTGTTGACCTCTATATTAGCGAAGAATAAAAACCAGTTCCCCTAGGATGATGGTGACACCTACAATCCTACGCGCCTAGGTGTTTTAGCGCTACAGCCTGTCAGTATTCTGGTCCACGGCCGAAACCCTCCACCTCTCGATGGAATTTGAAATTAACCTATACCCGAATTAGCCTGATTGAGTGTTGGTTAAATCTTCAGTCTTCGAGGACGTCGATAAGTTCTTCTGCCGTCCGACTGATCCGGCCGAGGCGCTCGCGAACGACCTCGGGATCGTCCGACTCCCACGCAGCGAGATAGAACGCTGACCTGCTCGTGTCGAGCCCGCAGTAGCGCCCGACGACGTACGCGACGGCTTCGGCCTCGACTTCGCGTTTCGAGCGTTCAGTCTTGTCGTCGACGTCACCGTGCAAGAGTGCGTGGGCATACTCGTGGACGGTCGTTACGGCAAGGTCGGCACTGTTCTCTCGATCGCGAACCTTGATTAGTGGTCGCTCCACAGGAGAGCGGTACTGACACACGCCTCTGGCATCACCGTGAGGCCACTCCGCTGGAGAAACGACCTCAACTTCCATGTCAAGCATCGGTGCCCCCTTGAGGAGCGCTAGCACCAGTTCGTCGGCCTCCCCGGTCGCCTCCGTTTCGAGTTCGGGAAGTGACTCTCCCTTCGTCTGAGAAATATCGAAGACTGGCGCTGGCCGAAAGCCGACAAGTCCTTTCGACCACTCCTCGGGTGGTGTATCGTCGTATTCACAATCACTTCGCTCGTGGTACGACGGTGAGTTCTCACACTCGGGACACTGCTTGGCGATGATCGGCGCCCAGATCCAGATCGCACTCTCGCCTTCTTTGACATGCCGATCGAACTCGGTCTGCCATGTTCGATAGCCGGCAACCCGTATTGCGGTCGGACATTGAAGATTGATCAACAGTGTATTTCGATGTGAGTAATTGTGGAAGCGACTCTGGACGTCTAACCATTCTTTGAACTGGTCGCTTGAAGCGGCGGTCTCGACTTCGTCAACGAGGTCTTCAGCCCACGCTTCGATCGTCCGATGCATCTCGTCATGTCGGGTGTCCGAATCGTCGAACGATTCCTGATTGCTGCTGCTCGTAGTCATGGTCAATCAGTGCTTCCCGAGATGAACTCGAGAAGACCTCCACCCCCTTTGGGGTCTCAAAAGACACGCCGGCAGCGAGCAGTTACAAGATCTTTCACTGAGAGACCTATATTGGGGCTTCCAACGCTACAGAAAACGCTAGCGAGTCAGGAGACAACCACATTCAGCGTAGTTGTGCCGTCGACAGCGAATTTCGCATGTTGATAGGGTGTCATAGAACAGTTCCTACATCCTTTCTCTGTGACTACCCGACAAACGGTAAGTACAGGACAAGGAGTTATCATCATCGCTCGATTAGATGACTACCGATGGATTGGGAACGGGTGAAGAAGGAACTACGAGATGCGGGCTATGCTGGGTTCGAGTTCAATAGCGGAAAAACCGCTGTACCGGGGCTCTCTGGAGAGTGGTTGATTGGTAAGGTTTCACGGGAGGGAGAACTGAAAAATGACAACCAGTCGCTCTTGATACGTATTTGCGATTACCTACCGGGTAGTGCTGCTGTGAATGCTAACCCGGAAAATGCCCCGGAAAGTATACAGAACATCGCTGAAAGACACGGGTTACACGTCGTGATAGTCAGCGTTTCTAACGATAAAGTGCGTATCGCACTTTGTGACCCCTCAGGCCATGATTTGTCCTCCTAACGGCGTGTTCGCAAGTGTAGTGAACGGATAGTTCACCCCTGATTGGGTGAAAAGAACGCCATGCAGATAGTTTTATTATACTTACATGTTGAATCAAGAGACAGATTCTTCATATACCTGGATAGTTGAGTCGGTCCTTGTTTCATTGGTTCTCATGTAGACAATCTCAAAAGGAACTTGCAGCCACCTCAGGCGCGCAAAACCTTCGAAGGTAAGTAGGAAGAATCCTCCATAATAGTGATATATGCACGCTAAAAAGGAGATATAGAATGGCTTCTGAACGACTCCGGAGTATCGTTCCAATGTTTGGTGGAGCGACGAACTATGCTGAAACACTCGATGCAATTATCGAATACGTCAATTCTCAACAGCCAACGACGGATGAACTCGTCGGCTGGCATCGAGGGAGATTTGAGCGAGTCTCGAGTCAGGATTCGATCCTAAGACGGTGTAATTATCTCCAGAACGTTGGCTTTCTTGCGGTTCAGGCTAACGAATGGACGACTGGTTCAGAAGGAGAACGCTATCTTGCGAACCAATCGACCGAAACCTTACTCGAAATCATGTGTCGACGGAACCTCGGGCTTCGGAGCCTGCTCTATGCGTTGGCTATCGGACCAATGTCGATTGAAGAAGTTGGTTGTCAGCAGCTCGAGACACATCCGGAGCTGGGTTGGGATCCGGCTAACGACGACATGGCCCTCCAGCGCATCAATTGGCTCCGGAGTCTTGGTCTCGTTACCACAGCTGGTGAGCAATACGCACTAACGTCTGACGGTTACCACTTCATCGATGAAGCTGTTGAAACGTGGGCTGGGTCCACGACAGTTGATGACGCAGTCACAGCAGATCCGATGACAGCCGGAACGTATGAGACAACGGTCAAGGCCAGATCAATTGATCCGGAATTTAGGGCGATAGCACTTTCACAGTTCGATCAGACCTGTCCAGTATCTGGTGTCGACCATCCGGCGCTATTAGATGTTGCTCACATCCTTCCGTGGACCGCATATCCGGAGTCTCGTGCTGACCTTCGGAACGTTCTCCCACTGAGCAAGACACATCACGCTGCCTTTGATCGTGGTTTCTTTACTATCGATGAAGAATACTGTCTCCGAGTGAATCCAGATTTCGAGACCGACAGTCCGCTACTTCAAGAGACAATTTATGATCAACAGGGAGAGCGACTTCCGTTGCCAGACAAGGCGATTGATCCTGAGTATCTTCAGAGATACAATGCAACGCTCGAGTGGATTTAATTCTTCTCTCTTCGGAGTATTTCCGATATTATTGTCTTGGCGAGCCCATTTCACTGATCTCTAGATAAACAAGATGAGTTACCCGGAGTCAACCCTTGAGGAAGTTGCCATGTTGAATAGCGGCCTCGGAGTGAGGATATCGCTCCCTCCAATTTGAGACTAGTGGTGTCAGCCGCTCACAAGCGAATCTAAAGAGCGGCTATCTACGAAGAAATCGCTATTCAACAGAGCACTCGTTGCTTCTCTTGACCTGTTCGTGTTGATTCTACTGAGGAACTTGCGTGCAGTCACCGCGACCACTCCTCAGAGCGGTCACAGTCCGAACGAAATAGATTGGGAGGATCCTATACAAATACGATTTCTGTGTTTACTTTTTCTTGATATCGGATCGACGGCTTATCGGGGATATCCTTAAGCGGACAACGATGGAGAATCCAGTACGAAGACGCAATGACCGACATCATCGATCCACGGCCACCGCTCCCAGAGTGGATTCTGGATGCCTACGATGTCATTTGTGCCCACGGAACCGATCCTGGGAATCACGAAGGCGCACAGTCGGTTCCTCGGGAGCAGGCACGTGATATCCTTCTCAGTGCTGATGAACTCGCGCTCGAACCTGGCGATGCGGATCATGCACTTACTCGCCTTCTCGAACGGGGTTACTTCTATGCAGTCGACGACGAACTCCGTGTGACGACACCAGAGTACTGAGCTGTGATTTTTAATCGCCATATTCAGTACTTATGTGAATTCATAGAGTGTCTTGCAATAGATAGTCTTATCTAGCAATCTATTCTAGATCAGGTATGTACGACCTTACCGGCTTTCAGCGAGATTTGCTGTACGTAATCGCCGGACAGGATGACCCACACGGACTCGCAATCAAGGATGAACTCGAAGCATACTATGAGGGAGAGATTCATCACGGCCGTCTCTATCCGAACCTCGACACACTCGTCGACAAGGGCCTCGTCGAGAAAGGGGAAGAAGATCGCCGAACGAACTTCTACGCAGTGACGCGTCGCGGAACTCGTGAGATTGAGGCCCGACGTGAGTGGGAAAATCAGTATGTCAATCCCGACAATAGCTAGGATCAATCACTTTACTCCCTCTTGTACATTTTCAAAGCACTGATCTCCGAGTCCAGATAGTTGTCACTATATTCGCGCATAGTTCCTTCGTATCCAGCCAGCATCGAAGCAGTGGGATTGGTATAGTTAATATCGGAGCGCATCAATAGCGCGACGGTGTGCTGGTTAAATGCTTTGCTCAGAGAGCGATGAAAACCACCGACGCGGTTGCAATACTGTTTGCCACAAGGTGGGCAACTGTACTGCTGGTTGTTCCATACCGTGCTCGTAACCCGCACAGAACGAATCCAAGGACGACCAGTGAGACTAAACGGAGAACCGAAGCACCACCATCTACAATGAGGTGTTTTCCGACGAAAGCAACCGCTGTAAGTACCCCACCGACGTAAGTGCCGTATGAGTCCATGAGAGCCGTCTGAATTACTCCTCTCCACGCGAGTTCTTCTGTAATCGGAACGATGATTCCATTTGCCAAAAAGAGCATGGCAGCTATCCAGAGTGTCCCACCAACGCTTTCTGCAAGAGCAGTACTGGCAGCTGCCGATTGAGGCGTACCAACAATCTGCGTGTATCCTACGGTAAACGCTCCAATGACAACATAGTACACGACAACGCTAGCGAGGGCGGGTCCAATCGATCGAAGCGAAATATCGTAGTCCCAGTCTGACGGGGCAATCCCCCGTCGCATTCCTCCTAGCGCGATCGCATATGCGAGCAGTGGAAACCCAACAGCGAGGAAAATCACGTCTGCTCCACGAGCACTTCCAACTACATCCGCAAGTATCCACACACCACCCCCACGCAAGCCAACTTCGACAACTATCCACGTAAGGACGGCAACAGCCGCAAATCCAGTTACTGATCCTCCCGATGGAAACCAAGAGGAGATTCTTGACCTATTCCTCGACATCTATCTGTTAGAAAACGGTATTTTGGACATACTACGTTCCAGTTTATGCGGTCAACGGTGTGCCTTCGGCTCTGAAATGCTCGAAGACCTTGATCAAAGCGAATCCGATTGCCATCACGCCAACAACAGAGACGATTGGGATGATCGCTGTTTCGTGCATCCCAGAGGAGATGAGGAAGAGGTACACTGTAGTAGCAAGGAGCGTAGCGGCCATCATCCTGTTTAGAGTTTCACTACTCAGCTTGAGCCACGTTGCGTCGGACACGTACCGTCGCTTTCCTGTATTCGAACGCATATTCCGACATTGGTTCGTCATATTATAAGCTCTCGGCGAAGATTTTTTCTATACAAAATCTGTCACTCTCTGATGAGGCGGTCGTCAATAACATGCCCTGTTTCATTGACTATTGCTGTGAGTGTTTCATCCGCCACAGAAACATCGATTTCAAGACGTGCCGGGCTCTCCTGAACAAGAATATATAGGGTCTTCGCGCTCGTTCATGCAGCCCTTCGCAGCCCCCGTATTGTACCGACACCGCGATTCATCCGTGACTACGCTCGTAACGATCACATGACCACTGAGAAAGGACGAACACTCATCACGACGATTAGTCCCTATCGAAGTTGGGATACTAGTCCGTACGTTACCCAATTGCTCGTCCAGTTGGAGTGATGCATCCTGCGTTCACCAACTGTTCCATGAATTCACCGAGAACAGAGTGAGACTTCTGCACCATCCCTAGTTATCGGTCCAATCACTTGCCAGCGCCCTCACAAGGCGGCGCAACCACTGCTAACGCTTGCTGAAGACTCAGTCACCGACCAGATACGCCGTAATTGATGTGGACTTCTGGCGTGCTCGGTGAGTCTGGCGCGGCGACACCGTTCCAGTCAACGACGTGCACGTTCGCCATCTGGCCAGAGAATCGGAACCACATCACACCGATATCGACCGCGCCCTCTGCGGAGTGGTCTGTGACAACGGTTGCTTCTTCAAGTGGATCGGCTCCCACTAGTTCGAGTTCACCGTCGACGGTGATTTCGTAGTTCGATGGAACGCCTCTGCCAACGATCGTAAGAAGATGTGGAAGGACATCGTTAGTCTCAGTCAACATACTCTGATGACGCTATTCTCCCTCCATAAGACTTCTCTTCGACAAAAACGTAGAAATCAGTGAATATGTTCTGAATCCGAATCAGGGTCAGTTCACGTGTCTACATATTGACTCTCCCATTCTCGTCGGTCCTCAATCTCATCTGTTCCTGCGTCGGTGATAGCGTAGTAATTCGTGCGGCGATCGAGTTGCCCTTTCTCGACTAGCTCCTTGTTGACGAGCGTATCGAGGTTCGGGTAGAGCCGACCGTGATTGATCTCAGCGCTGTAATACCCCTCGATTTCTTCCTTCACGTCTTGGCCGGATGGTTGGTCGGCACCGACAATCACATACAGCAAATCTCGCTGGAAGCCAGTGAGGTCGTTCATTGTATGTGAGTCATCAACGAACCTGTATTTGACTTATTTCCATATCTGAATTGTATGTGTATACTGTATGACGATCTGGTCTCTGTTACTATCTGGGTTCATTTATACTAGTTCGACAATATTTTAATCCCTGAAATTCTATCCTTCAGGTCAATTTGGTCGTGGAACAGCCGTATACTACAGATATATACTCATCGAACAGTTGAAATGGCACAAGTTGTAAATCGCGTTATGTTCGGTAGTCTCTGCTGTAAGTGGAACCTTCACGAAATATGAATGCGAGAGATAAAGTCGAGTTCAGTGGTGTTTGGGCCGGACTGAGTACCATCCTCGTCTCAGTGCTTGCATTAGGCGTGTTCGTGTTCACGTCGGACCCAATCAACACTGGTGGCGTTGTAACGAGTGGCGCCCTCGCGGCTGTTGGCATTGCGGAGTTCCTTGCCCCCGGGTGTTACCGTGGTTTACTAGTCTTCCTCCTCACTGGACTGGTCTCTTCTGGATACTCATTGGTATCGGTCTTGCCATGCTCGGTGTCGTCGCCTCAACTAGTGTCGGCAAATTTGGTGGTGGTCTGATATTAGGGGTTCTATTCGTGCTCTACGGTTGTCTCACCGCACTTGATCGGTAAACGCATACCCTGTACTTACTGCTCCACTTATTCAGTAGTGAAGAGATCCAAACTTATCGGTGCTATCGGTCAGTAGCTGCTGTCGCGTGATGCTGTTCGTAGTTGCCATGTAGGTTTCACCCTGAATGTATCGGCCGCCTCAACGGAAGTACCTAAGAGAATACAAACTGAGCGCTACTGGAACAGCCATGATCACATACTTGCCCTCTCGTCTTTTGCACGTAGGATCTCCCCAGTATGGTAGCAGTCGATGCTAGTTATTCGTCAAGAGCTCCGATAGACTCGAGATAGCTACGGATTTCGACTACAAACTGTCGGTACCGCTCGAGATCCTGGAGTGCATTGTACACCACATCGTGTTCGATGATCTCACCGTAAGTGTGTGCGAGGACATTACGGAATCGAGCACCCTGTGCCATTGCGTCAGCCGTTGAATCAGACAGTATCTCAAGTTCCTCAAGTGCCTGCATCGATTCCGGATTACTCGTTGGTGGAGTTCCCCGTTCGTGTTTGACCAGTTCTTCGCCGATATCGATGGCCGCCTCAGTCATTTTTACGAACCGTCGCTCAACGATATCCTGCGTATCTGAATCAGCATGATACGCCTCGCGACTCAGCGCCTGCTTCCGAGCGAGGACACCCAAACTCACTTCGATCGTCTCAACAGCGGTGAGTATTCTATTGAGACGGTCAGAAGGAAACGTCTCGCCTGTCATCGGTCACGGGTCTCGCCATCAGTAGCCGTGACAGCGGAACTGCCAAGATGCTCGTCGATTTTCGCTAGTGCCGCATCGAACCGTTCACGTGGTGATTGGTCGGAGGACTCAGTTGGTCGTAGCTGGGTCTCGATGGCTGCCGCATCCTCCGGTTCACCGATGAGCAGAACACCTTGAGCGAAGATACTCTCTACAAGGTCCGGTGATGCCGTTTGGAGGTCAACCAAATCGATCTCATCGGTCTCGAGTGCAGCACTGAGGTCAGCACTCAAACCGAAAAAGACGTCGTTGTAGTCTGGGTGATCAGGTCGAACCGTCTCAAGCACAACTGCGATATCGAGATCACTCCCAGCATGCGTCTCTCCTTGGGCGTGAGACCCGAACAGAATCGCTAGCTTCACTGGATGCTCCTGCAGGACCTCCAGAAGGGTCTCGAGCGGGACGGATTCACCGAGAGCTGCTTCCCCAGTGGTCCTCATTATTGGAAAAGACGCTCTTGTTGCACATAAACACTCAGGTGATAGCCATGGGAGTCGGGTTCTCATAACAAGAGGGGAGTCCACTACACGGGCTATATCGTGGCTGATCTCACTCAAATTACGTACCATAAGTGAATAGAGTGTCTGATGCGCCATATCTCGAGCAGTCGATTGGTGATTCAAGAGAACCAAGCGTCGCTGGAATCGGATCATGCTGACACTCCTCGTTTGGTTCGTCCACCCATGCAATGCGTTGGTCACCTGTCTGGGTGATTGCAATCATTTCTGAATTCCTCGCCCCTTCAGGGAGTCGATAAACTCGGCGGAGAGTTTTGGAACAAGACTCCAGAGTGTCATAAATCAGTTCTCATACTTCCCCGTGGCTACCCAACAAACGGTAAGTACAGGGGGCACACGTATCGGTTAGTATAGGGAAATCCACTCAGCAAATTGAGTACGTGAACCGCCTCGGGGTCAAGCTCCGAGGCACTCGCCTTGCTCATTTGTAGACGGACTACTCGTCTGTCCCTCTGAGTAGCCGTTTCGTCCAGTTCCAGATCGAGTTCGCATCATCAGCAATCTCAGCGTTGTCAATTGCTGAAGACTGATCACGATCTTCGAGCTGTTCCTTACAGGTCGCGAGTTCCTCTCGAAGCACCTGATTCTCCGATTCGAGCTCTTCGATGCGATCGTCTTTCTGCTCGATCGTAGCCTCAAGATCAGATACACGCTCACTCAAGAGTTGGTTCTTCTCGGCCAGATAGGCTGCTCGTGCGCCGTCAGTACCACCTACAGTCTGCCCAGTCGTTGATGTGGATCTATCTGAACTGGTACCCTGTGCAGCCGTTACCTGCGCTCGCTGCGTCGCAGTGCTAGTCTCGTTCTCACTCGACGGATTATAGACGTCGTCCGTACTCGCGATCGCCCGCTCAACCGTTTTCTCACCGTAGGTCGAGCCGTCGTTGTAATGGACTTCGTTCCACTTGTCTCGAAGTAGCCCTGACCGTCGGAAGAGCCGATCAACTTGAGCGTCGTCACCACCGGTCCAGAACGCCAGCAAACAACACAGGGCCATATCCGCTTCTGACTGACTCTCATAGCCAGCGGTCGAGCCGCGCCACAACCGGTCGAACTTCTCGCCGTTCGACGCGTTCCGTGCTCGCTCGAGGAGTTCCTCATCTTCGAGCGTGACCTCTTGATTACACCTACTCCCCGTAGTGGGACCCGATTCAGAAGCCTGCTGTGGCTCCGCTTCGCTTTCTTCTCGAGACTCTGTTTCGCCAATGAACTCGTTGTACACTACCTCAAGTGCATCGGTTCGTTCACCGACTTGAGCTGGCGTTGCATCGACGTGATCGCCGGTCACAGTGAAAAACCGCGCTGTCTCGTACATCTCGACCGACCCACGCCGGCTTCGGTCGCCAGGAATCGATCCCCGAACGATGACGTGATAGCCCGTCCCCGATGGTGACACCTCAGTGAATGAATCGAGTTCAACGATGATCGTCCGCGCTGCTGAACTCGGCGCTCCCGTCTCCGGATCGCGACAGTCGTCAAGGTCGATTCCGACGAACGGATCATCTTCACAAAACACGAAACCGATCCCTGTCGCATCGCCACGCTCGAGATACTCGAGCGCCTCATCAAACGGTCGCCATGTTTCGGGATCCGTTGCTGAGGCATATTCGCCAGTCTTGGGGACAATCGGAACCTTCGTTGTCTTCCCGTCACGTTCTTGCCTACGCCAACAGATCCACTGCTCTCGATTGATGAGCGTCTCTGGAATCGTGTGTGCCTGAACTGCTTTCTCTCTAGTTTTTGTCATACTATCGAACCTCGATCTATTGCCTGGCTCTCGATCCAGCCACTCACTATCAGGTGGCTAACAAAAATTCGCAGGCGCTCTCGCTCAAGTATCCGTCTTCCAACGGGTGAACCCTCCTCTATACTAGTTGGTTTTCGGCCAGGTTCTATCCTGGACAGTAACGCCGTCCGGCGATTTTTACCCTGGACAGCGAAATGTGAGCTTACCCTGGACAGGGATTTACCCTGGACAGCGGTTCCAAAATCGGTGTGAAACCGGTTGGAAGCGGGTCTAAGCAACATTCCTGGATTTCGTTTTCCCTGGACATCGGATGGATTCGGAGACTTCCGTTACAAATCATTGATCTGAGTTGTTCGCCTCCTCGAGAAGACGAGTTCCTTCCTCAGTCAGTGTGATTCCAGTATGAATTGTGATGCGTTCGCCGTCCTCCCGTCGTCGCTCACTGCCAACATCGATACAGTCGCCGAGCTTTCGCCCAAACCAGACGTCGTTAGTATAGTCGAGGTCGTGCCTCTCTGCCCACAGCTGGTAGGCTTGGTACAGCTCTTTTTTCGGGATCGATCTATCAGATTCGGCGACGATGAAGCGATTGACGAAGACGTCAACACCGTCCTCGTCCGGATCCAACTCGAGGTCAGTCGTCGTATCTTGTTCTCGATCCGCTGTTGATCGGCTACCGGTGGCCTCATCCTGTGGAAAATCCTGATTAGATTGATCAAGTCTCTTAATACTGTCCGCTAATGGCTTGGTTTCGCCCTCTCGATAGAGATGTGGCTCGCCGTCTTCTGGCACGATCACAACGGTATAGCTGTCTCGGCTATACTCTGGATCCGGTAACTCAAGAGACGGCATAAACGGCCGTTTGACGGGCGTCCAATCGGCTTCAAATTCCTCTACTGTCTCATAGACGTGTGTTTCACCTTGCTCGTAGACTGTGTACTGACCGGTCTCACGATCAAAACTGTAGTACGCCGGAACCGTGTCCTTCGAAAGCGTAGCCGAAGACACTGTACGAACGAACTCCGTCTCCCCATCCGAAAGGACGCGTTCACCAGCATCGAGTGTCCAAACGGTTCGTGTAGAGTCGCTGGACGGTCGAACAGCTGTCACGCCGCCGCGAGCAGCCGCTCCATCACCAAACGTAACGAGTTCGTCCATATTATAGAACTGCGTAGTTCCATCTGCCATCTCCCGTACTGGTGGCTCGAGAATGGTTTCAAGACGGGCTGCTGTCTGCATCAAATCGTCCTCACCGGGACGAACGACGAACATCGGAACACGATTCGATTCCTGTGCCCGCTTGAGGTTCTGCAGGACTTTCGCCGGGCGATTCGGTGTCGTCGTTTCGGCCTCGAGCGCGAACTCGACGTCAAAGCTAGGATGTGTCGCCGTCCCATCTGGCTGCTCACCCCCATCCTGTTCGAGAATGTCGACACTGAAGTCGAGTTGCGTGAGTACAGCCTCAAGATCAAAGAGGAGAGTGTCATGAGCCGCCCCTCCCGCAGACCGCACATCACCAGTCTCAGGTTCGGCAATCTCTTCGCCTTCGCTGGTCAACCGAACCACGACCGTTTCATCGCGAACGCTGAGATCAACATCGATCAGTGGTGACTCTTGGCGGACATCGGGAAACTTCTCGAGATCTCTGTCGAGGCCCTCGGTCTCAGTATTGCTCTCGAGACGCTCAATGACTTCCTCGTCGACGTCAGTTACGGGCACCCAGCCGTTCTGATCACGCACGTTCTCGCGTAACTGGACAGCACGAACCGCTTTGGCCATCACCCGATCGACTGTAAGTGCATCAGCACTGGCCACTTCGTTGTACTCGCGGTACATGAGGTTCCGGAGGATTTCCGTATCGGTCACGGGATCCGTTCCGTACTGCTTGAGGCTTCGTTTGATTATCTCGTCCACTTCAGCCGGTTCTCGAAGCGGAGGATATGGTGGAAACGTTCGAAGCAACACTGGCTCCGAGTACCGACCACCTGACAGCGGAATCCGCGTCCAGGCTCTGAACTGATCGGTCGTGATGAGGTCCTCTGCTGTATAGTCGCGGAAGCGTTTCATCAGCAGCTCGGCGTCGTCACTATCGTTGACCGAGAACGTGAGGAGATTGTCGCAATTGTTCTGCATCGCTTTCAGCGTGTCCTCGTCGAACTGAGAGGGATACTGAGAAGCGAGGGTCACCGACAGACGCATCGATCGAGCGCGAGCGAGCATCGACTCGATATCGAGATTCTCGCTCGCAATATCATCGAACTCGTCGCAGAGGACGAAGTATGGGTCCGGCGTCGTATCCAGTTCGTACGAGCGTCGCTGGATCGCCGACCAGAGATTACGCATTACACCAAGCGTCACCATCTTCTTGATATCCGCGTTCTCGACGGGTGTTCGAACGATGACGATGCGGTCGTTGTCGATGATATCGCGGAAATTGATCGTGCTCTCGCGATGAGCAATGATCCGACGGATAACCGAGTTCTCGACCCACGACTTGATGCGTTTCAGCAGTGGCCGAACGGTCTCATCCTCCATCTTTGCGATCTCGAGGCAGAACTCCCGGATGTAGGGGTCCTCCACATCGAGCGCGAAATCCTCGCGGCGATCGGCGTTAAGCAGCGTAAAATACATATCGATAACCGAGAACGGCTTGTCCGACTTCATCATGGCACGGGCCATCGACTCGGTGATCGCCTCCATATTGATGCCCCAGTAGTCGGACGTGTCGAACACCGCTTTCAGGTTCTCAACACGATTCTCGATCTCATTTTCGAACTCCTCAGTGGTTTCGCACTCGGGAACTTCGAGGAAATTCAGACCGATCGTCTTCTCGTGAGTTGTCGATCCAGGTTCGATCCAGACGATATCCTCAAGACGGTGTTCAGGAAGCATCCGAAGCAACTCTCGTGAATCACGCCCCTTGGGATCGAAGTAGGTGAAACCGTAGCCAGCGTAGGCCCACTGAACCATCATATTCAGGAGTTCAGTCGTCTTCCCGTAGCCGGTCGTGCCAGCGATCCACGTGTGCCGGAAGAGCGATTCGAACCGCAGTGGTGCTTCACGAAATCCAGTCTGTGGATCCTCAGTGTAGCCGACCCACAACGGGGCAGGTGCGTTGTGTCGTCCGGCTTCGAACATCTCACGAACGAACGGACCGGCGACAGTTCCTTCGCCGACGGTCTCCGTGATGACCGGCTTCCCTCCGACACGAATCGTCTCTCGATCGACGATATCGTATTCGCTGTCAAGACCAGATTGCTGACTCACGTCACCTGGTTCACGAGTCGTCTGTTCATCCGTGCTTGAGGCGACCGCTGGTAGGTTTTCACCGGAACCCTCGTCTACGTCTGACTCACCAGTTTGGTCGTCAGCAGCGGAATCCCGTCCCCGATTGAAGAACCGATCAATGACCATCGAATTCCTCCGCATCTCGTGTCATCCCTTGGAATTGCTCTGCACCCTCGTCCGGGAGACCAGAAGACTGACCCCCTCGAAAAGAATCGTCGGACTCGTATCGCACACTGTCCGCTGGAATCCGATCGCCACGCTGGGTGTACCGCCAGTCTATCTTCGGCGTCTCGATATCCGAATTCGGAATATGAGCGACGCCGGCGAGTTCGTCGACAGTCATAATCATGTGGCGGTCGATCCACTCGCGGTCGCTTATCCGTTGTACGAACTGTCGAAGCCGCTTGACTCGCTTTTGCTTCCTGCGATGCCAGACCGGATTGTCGTCGAGACCCTGCTCTGTGATTGCGTTGTAGTACTTCCTGAACATTCCCGCGACACCCCGGGCTCGGGCCTCGGCTTCCTCCCGATTCGACGAAACAGCGAGAACGCGGATATTGACGTGAAACGCCTGTTGCCCGCGTTGCCGTTCGATCGTCTTTGCAGCCTGCTTGTCCTTCTCGCTTGGCGGCCTCGTTTTCGGGTTGAGCCATCCGACGGATGTTCCCTGCCGAAGTGCATGAGCGAGTTCGTCGACGCTGTTGTGCTTGAACCGATCTCCGTCGGTCCAGGACTGTTTCGCGGGGCGGAAAACAACCTGTGTGACGACCGTACTCTCATCGAGTGACAGCATCTCGCTCGTAATCTCGCCGTACGGATCCGTCTCGAACCCCTCGCTGTTGTGATGTCGAATTGGGTAGTAGGGTATCTTCTCCATCTCAAGCCACGCGCCGGCAACGTATTCGCCGGAATCGATCACCGGAAACGCGTGGCTGTCCTCAACGGGGAATACCTCACTGTTGGCGTAGTTGTTCCCGACACGCCGCCGGAACTTGTCCGCCGCTGCCTCAGTGGCAGCATGCATGTAGAATTTAATCTTTCCCTCGTCGAACCAGACCTCGAACGAGTGGTGATCGCTCGTATTCTTCCCACGAAAATTCGTCGTCACATCGTGGACTGACTGCAGAACTCCTGCACCATCCACCACACCTTCGTTTTCTTTGTAGGGACGAATCCGGAGAAGCGTGCCTGACGTATCTGCTTGCCGCTGGCTGAACGCTTCCTGCTCACCGAACTCGAGTTGCGTCGCCTCGTATTGTGGCGATGTACGCAGGATCTCTCTGAGACGACCAATCTTAGGCATGATCTTCACCCTCTATTCCGGCTGCTCTATCCTCGGTAGCTGACTCCCCGCCATCGGCCCGGACAGATACCTCATCGGTATCCGCCTCCGTGGCATATTCAATGACCGCGTCGATGATCTCCTCTTGCGTGAGGTCTGCTTCGAGGAGACGAGCTGCTTCATCTGCAGTGATATCGAGCTGTGTCGATAGGGAATTGCGCTGTACCTCGCTCTCGACGAACTCTTCAAAGGCGAGCAGTTCCACTGGGTCGTCACTAATCGCTCGCTGGATGAATTCTCGGTCATCGGGCTCGTAGTCGATAACTCGTTTCTCGAACTCGTCGGCAACGACATGCAGCGGGTACGTGCCGTGTTCTTCAACGCGGACGAGTGACTGACTATAGCCGAGATCTTCCTTTCCGGCGTCAGCCCCTCTGACGTACCGGCGTTGCTCTTCTGTGAGCCCGATTTTATCCGCTGTCCGATCATCTAGGTCAGGAAGCTTGTGGAATACCTTGATCGGACACATGCCGATAATCTTCTCCGCCTGTTCGGTCTCGTAGAACTCTTGGGCCGTCTGCGAGAGGAGTACCATCCGAAGGCCGGCGTGGCGCTGGTGACGAAACGCTGTCTCGAGAAAATCGAGATTTGCCTGGTCCTCGAAGAGGTAATGAGCTTCGTCGATCGCGAGTTCAACGTTCCGTTGGGTGTTCTTTGCCTGCTGATAGATCGTCGACAGCAGCAGTTGCATTAGGAACGTCTGGCGGTCGATCCCCGAGGCACTCCCCTCGATCTGGCCGAGGTCGATGTAGACAACCTTGTTGTCGCCTTTGAGGATATCGATCTCCGAGTGATGGGAGAGGTTTTCGTAGGCTCCACCCTCTCGGAACGGCTGGAACGCAATCGCGAGTTCATCGGCGTACTGGGCGGCACGTTCGCGGGCGGATTCGGATGCTGCGATATTGTGCTCGTCTGGGTTCTCGGCGATATCACAGAGGATTCGATGGACGTCCTGCATCGTCGGCGAGTTTGCCGACGTATGCGTCGAGACATCGTCCTCAACGATACCTGCTTGCCGGTAAGTCTCGTCAATGACATACGAGAGGACGCCAGTCTCAGTCCCGAGGTCGATATCACGAGCATCGAGAAAGTTCTCGAGGACAGCGTAGACCTCGTCTTTCTTCGCCGAGAGGGGAGAGATCCCTTCACCCGAGTCAAGAACGTGCTGGGGCGTTTCACGGATCTCGAGTGGATTCAGTTTCGTATCGCCACCAACGGTGATCGTCTTCGCGTTCAGGGCATCCGCAATGCCGCGGAAGCCGCCAACCGGATCGACGAGAACGAGCATCGTGTCGTGACGGCGCTTCATCATTCGAAGGTGACGCATGATCCCGCCGAACGTTTTCCCGGCACCCGGCATTCCGACGACGAGTTCGCTGTGGCCAGTCTCGAGCGCCCACGGATTGATGCGGACAGGCGAGCCGTTGTGTCCGTGATAGCCGTACTCGATACCGTCGTCCATCATCAGGTAGTTCGACGAGAAGGGGAACATCGCGCCGATCGCCTGATTCGTGAGCGTCGACATCCGATCACGTCCCAGTTCGTTCGTTCCAAGCGGCGACACTGTTGCGAGTCCACGTTCCTGCCAGCGGCTCGCGACCTTGAGGGTACAGTTTGCCGGTGCGTCTTTGATGATCGACCGCAAGCGGGTTGTCTGATTGTCGAGTGCCTGCTCGCTCTCAGCGGCGAGTCGGATGAACACGCCACCGCGGTAGAACGACGCTTTGTTCGCGCGAACGAGTGACCGCATGTACTTCGCTTGGTCGATATCCTCCTGCAGATCCTCGGCTTTGAGGCTGTTCGAGTCGTGCTGATTGATCTTCAAATCCGAAATCCAGTCTGCCATCATATCCTGGGCGGACTGGCTATCGAACGGATCGAGGTGGATGCTGATATCCGTCTGGAGATCGGTCTCGAGTAGCAGTCGTTCGAGGAGTCCATCCGTTGGCTCCTCGGGAAACTGCTCGATCCAGAACGTTCGAACGTACGTCTCGTCGTTGATCACAGCGTAGGTCGTCTCCCAGTCGACTGTTGACGGCGCAATAACCGACTGATGCATCGTCGACGTATCTGGTAATCGATCAGCAGCAGGAACAGATGGAGTGTCAGTATCCTCGTTAGCGGCCCCTTCATGGGAATCTGAATCCGTGTTAGCTATGCTGCCTCGTTCGGCCATTGCCTCAAGGACAGCATCGGGATCGGGTGTCGCCGGCACACCGTCGCTAATTCCGTGGGAGACGACCGGGAACGTCCCCAGAGCCTCGGCGATGTTAGCGTAGTCTTCCGATCGACATGTCCAGTACTCCTTCGTGATCCGAGTGAGATCGTATGCATCCACAGGGCTGATCGTACACCGGTAGAGCGACGATCCGCCACGACGCAGCTGTGCAAGTCGAGATTCGAGTTGTTCCTCTTTGAGTTGCTCACGCTCGGATTCGGTCAGATCATCGGTCTGAAAGCGACCGAAGAGCCGTCCGAGAATAGGGACATTGGCGAGATACGCGAGGACGCTGTCGCTGGTTTCGTCGAACTGGTCGATATCGTCGTCAGTGACAGCAGTGATGAGATAATACTCTCGGATCGTGGTTGTTTCGGCGTCGATATCCCCGTTGTCGGTTGTGTTTGTAGAAACGTACTCCGAGAGCAGTCGTTTCAATACTGGGCGAGAGCGGACATCAGCATCGCCAAGTCGATCACGGTGTGCACGGACGACATCGTCCTCGGCGACCTCTCGACTGGTAACGTAGATCTTCACCGGGAAGTCAATCGTCGAGTTGGCGAACTCTGAAAGGGACTGGACGGCCTTCGCCCAGGCATCGTCGTCTTCGAGAGCCATGTTCGCTGGCTCGACTTTCATCGCTCCGACGAGTGCACCATCCGTTCGTTCCAGAGCGTGGGGATAGACTCGCTGTAGGCGAGTTAAATACCGGACTTCACTGCTGTCCGCATCGCCGTGAGTGTATTCTTTGTTCTTGATCGCCCAGCCAAAGCGAGCGGCAAGCCACTCTGTAAGCCAGAGATATCTCGGTTTCACCTTATGCAGCAAGAACAGCACTGTTGTGACCATCGTCCCAAACCCTAATACTGGGATTGTCAGTGCCGCTGGAACGAACGTTGCTGCAACGACGGTGACGGAGGCCACCGCGAGAAACAGCATGAGTTCGCCAATCGTGTAACCTCGAAAGAAGGCTGTTGTGCCGCCGAGTGATTGGTGGATTTTTCGGGCGTTATACTCGCCGTCAGCTGTATTCGTACTCACGAGTATCACCACCGTGAGACCTTTCGCTTCGTATTTTTGAGTCCACGTTTCGTTCGAGTCGAGACCTTCTGTGTCGCTTTTCGAGCGTCATCGGCGGCCTTATCGCGCATTCGGCCCGTCTTCGACTTCCGAAGGTTGTTGTAGCGGCCAGCATGGGTCTTTGTCGAGCGAGCGGATGCACCGAGCTTGTACGCCTTCGAACTGCTACTCCCGATCGTGGTTTGTCCGCTCTTTGTGACTGCGCCAATCTTGTTGTCTGCGTATCCTCGGTGGACATTTCGGGCGCCACGGACGGTCTTTCCAGAAGCGCGTTTCGCCTTTGCCGCTCCCGATGCAGCTGCGCCAGGATTCGTCGCAGACACACCTTTCTGAGCGATGGTCCGCATTGCTGGGCTGCTCCAGTAGACTGTCATGAGCATCGCGATAATCGCTGCTGGGATCAAGGCTAATCCAATGAATAGCGAAAAAAGCCCCTTGACAGAGGTTTCAAGACCACCAACCTCCCACCCAATTCGGAAAAGGATAGCTGGAGGAATGCCAGCAAGCACGAGTCCAGGATAGATTCCAGCAGCTTGACGGGCCATGTTCGCTGCTGGGCTAAATGGCCAGACTTCCATTGACCAGAGAACGCCCAACAATGGCATTATCGGCGTTAATACACAGAGTGCAATCCAGCGAAGCGCAACTATGAACCCAGCAACTACCAAGAAGAAATTCGCTATAACAACCATCGCAAGAACAGCAAACGTGCCTCCGAGAGATGATTGAATAAGCCCTCCGAGCCCCGCAGACATCTCGTCGGTTGGAGCGATCGTGATCCCCACTGCATCGATGAATTGCAAGGGAATAGATACGAGTGGGAACCAGACGAATGTTCCCATGAATACGAGACCAAGCCGTCGGAGGAGTTGCTTTCGTCGATACTCGCTCATCGATCCCGCTCGGAGACCAACGAATGCAAAAGCGATGACCGACATCATGATTGCCAGCGGCATAATGTACGAGAGGTATACATCCTGGTACAGACTCTCCCACGGCGCATTATCTGGGGCACCAACAACCATGTATCCAGAATCTGACTTCGGAGTCGGGACGCCGACAATAGGACCTAAGATTGCCTCATAGATATTATTAATAAGGCCGAGAAGAGCATCAGTGAAATCCTCAATGACATTCTCAATTGCGTTTTCAACTTCTTCTTGCAGCCATGCCATTTAATTCTCACCCTCGCTAGATGTAGATGCGTCAGCGCTGTCATTGACAATCGAGATTTCACAAGACTTGCCGTCTCCATACTGGATTTGCTGAGTATACGATGGATTTGACCCGACCTGAACAGTAGCCGTGACAGTCAATGGTTCCGTCTCGAGATCACTACAGTCAAGAGAATGCACTGCACCATTCGTTGCATAAACAGACCCCTTCGAATAGACTGTAGTTTTTCCTGGCGGCAATCGGGTTTCGTGATAATATGATTGCGACCCCTTGGACTGTAGTTTCGCGACCGGGGCTTCTGTCCACTCAAGCTCTGTGAGTAACGACGGAATTGTTCCCGTATTCTCAATTACGACCGCTGCATAGGTCTCCCAATCAGACGGCTTTGTATCCCAGTCCATATCGGGATTCTCTGCAGCCCAGAGTACATCTGTGATCGTACAATCGGCCTCGAGCGTAATCGTCGTCGTATCGATTTGTTCGTCACCCTGGAGAGCGATCAGCTTGTAGTCCCCAGTGGGAAAAGCATCTTCATAGCGACCAAGAACTTCGAACGACGTTTTGGTTTCACCGTTCTCGAGTCGTTGCTGGTTGTAGAGTTCTCCCTCAGGATCAACGAGATTGATGAACTCGATAGAGGTCTCATCGGTAACCTCGATTTCGAGGTACTCGTCGTTCATCTCAACGGCAGAGAAGACATCACTCTCTTCGACACTGAGCCCAGTTCCGTCTGTACTGTTTGTGGATGGCCCAGAAACGGGATTAGAGGTACAGCCAGCAAGCAAGGCTGTGCCAACGCCAAGGCTGGCAAGAACTGATCGGCGAGCGATACGACTCTCGTCTGGATGCGTGTCTTCTGTCATTGTTGATCTCTCAGTCCAAGGGCCGCGCCACCGGTCACATAGTCGAAGCCATAGACAGCCAGAGCAGCTGGCAAGAACCAGAGGAGTGTTACGAGAACGAACTCGACGAGTTTCTGGAACTCAGGATAGTTCGCAGGAATCTTTGCTCGATCCGATGCTGAGGAGTACAACTGCTCTGCACGCCACCAGTCTCTGGGAACGTACTGGCCATCAACGACCAGCGATGGGCGCTCTTCGAGTTCAAGAACGGCTATTCCACTGGCGTTCACAGCCGCGGACTGGTTGCCAACCTCGACTCGACCGGTCGTGACCGGGTCGCCGGTTGTATTTTCAGTAACGATTGCCTGTACCAGTGCTCCTGAGGAGTCCACTTCGAGAACCGTCAGGTTGAGGTTCGTTTCACTAACGGTGCCGTTGTCAGTGACCGAAATTGTCTGTGACTGGCCACGAACAATACCATGGACGGTTACCTCATCGAAGGTTGCTGCGGGGAGCGTCTCCGAACGGACCGCAATGGACGTTGCGTTCACATAACGCTCAACGACCGGAATCGAAATCGTGTCTGGGAGTGATGTACCGTTTTGCTCACGTCCCCACGCTTCTTCGATCACCAACGGTATCTCGGCATCACCTGTTGCCTCGCTCGCCAGCTCCGGCTCTTGCTGCATGGGAACGGCGTGGAGTTGTGCCGGACGAACCGAAGAGTTCCGTCGAGTAGTGGTGGTCTCGTTTCGAGACACCATCGTCTGCCAGCCGTCTATCCCTGCGGAATAGAAGCGCCAGTTCCCACGAAGACGGACATCACTGCTAATATCGAGTCCCGCCCACGTGGTTCCCGGATGGATGACGACACCAGTATGATTCTCGGCATTCTCAAACGTAACGCGCTTTCCGCCACGTTCGTTGATCTGGGTTGCAACTGCCTGGTAAGAATCCGTCACTGTGACCTGGTCGGTCAGGTACTCAGTTTCGTTCTTCCACGATCCGTCACAGGAATCGGCTGTGCTGTTGTACAGCCAGCACGTCTGTGTTTCGTGACGAAGCCGAACGGAAATGTTCGTTTCGACGGTTAGATTTTGCGTGCCTGCTAACCCGCTATATTCGAGCGTGGAGCGGTGATCGCCGTCAGTGTCGAGTTCACGACCATCTGCCTGCAATGTGACACTGTCGATTGAGCTTCTAGCGATCGACCACTGATCACGAGTAGATCCGCTATCATCATTGTCTGGAAGCGCAACTCGATAATCAGCTATCGTAAGGACCTCACCGTCCGGAGCGATATACCGAGTTGAGTTATTCTCTGTATGGAGGATCGTCGACGGCTGAACCGCAACGATGCTCGTATACGCATCTTTGATGTACAGCCCGTTCTCACGGTGGGTTCCATCAGGATAGACTGACGTATTTGCCTCTCCGGGAGCAAAATCCTGGAGATCACCGCTGTTCCACGTCTCAACATCCGTGATCGGCTCGTCGAACGGAACATCTGTCGAGTTTGCAAGCCGGGTAGAGAATTCCAACCCGGAGGAAACGGTATCTTCTGTACCGTTACTCGAATGATTGCCGTGATCGACGTCTTCGGACCACAGCAGTGGGTATCGTGTTTCGTTCACACCGTATGCTGGTCCATCGGCTGGAATCGTTGCGTTTGAACTCGACTCAACTGCAGTGACGGCTCCGGTTAGGCTGATAATGCCTCCGCTAGCGGCGAGGACCGTTAGAGCGAGGGCGATCGTCCGCGGCGAGGGCATGGAGTTCCAGTGAACCACGTCAGCTGATGGGTTAGAACGGTTTCACGCAGTTGGAGAAGCCGAATCCCATCTGGCTTCCGACTTTGTCGATGAGTTCTGGTGAAATGAGGGCGAGGACAATAATGGCGAACCCGATACCCGACATAACAAGCTTCTCTTTGGCTTGGTTCTTCCTTTCGGGATTTCCGCCAGCGCGCATATACGAGAGCCCTGCTCGACCGACATAGAACCCAGTTGCAGGAAGTCCAAGGCCAGCAACGGCACCGAAGACGATCCCGATTCCAGTCTCGACACCGGTTCCGCAGTAAACATCGCCAACGTCTGACTGGGCGGCCACGGTCGTAGTACTGAGGAGCAGGAAGGCAATGCTCACAGCAATTGGGACAAGTCGTGACCGTATCGAATGGAGGCAGCTTTGGGAGCTCGGTAAGCTAACGGAGTAACTCGATCCATGGTTGGTAGACTGTTCAGATGGGGCTTGGGGACTCGGACTCATGACTTAGTGTGATCTGGAAAGGGTTGTTTCAAACACCGATTCAAACGAATGGTCCTAAGATAGTATTACGGCTCTGTTTGAAGCACAATACGTCTAAAGACGGGAGAGGTTGGGTTGTAGTTATACCGTTTGTTCTCATATATTATGTCCTCACACAGGTAATACTCTATCTACATCTGATATAAATTCACTGGTAGAACTAATATATAGAATGAGGAATATAGTATATATCCTAGAGTAAATAGGTGAGTTGGAATGTATGTATATGATACCAATATGGGGTCTGGGAAGACACTGCCCGATTATAGCCGCGGCCGGGGCGGGTTGACTGTCGAGTACGTCTGTAACGCCGTCGTCGAGGGCGAGGGCGACCTCTCGTTAACCGTCGCGAACGAGCTGGCACAGCGCATCGACGATGCCGGCAAACCCGCGGTGATTCTGTATCTGGCTGATTTCGACGTGAAAGGCTACGATATGCCGGCGAACATGGCAGGGAAACTCGCCTGGTTGCATCAACGCAGCGACCACGAACAACGCGTCGTGATCGAACGGCTGGCTGTGACGACCGATCAAATCGAGAACCTGGACCTCCCGCGAAAACCCATCGAAGAGAGTTCAGCGACAGGAACTGGCGGCGTTGCGTACAATCGTCGTATCTCCGAGTGGGAGCAGGAACACGGGGCCGGCGCGACCGAGTTGAACGCGCTCGAGCAACACCCTGACGAGTTCCGCCGCATCGTTCGCGATGCCCTCGAACGGTACACCGATCCGGATCTCCCTCGTAAGAACGCCCGCCGCAGCGAGCAGTGGGAAGACGATGTCCAGGCCCGAATCGAAGATCGGCTTTGCGAGGCCGGCGTCGACGATGAACTCGATGACCTGGAAGCGTGGATCGAGGACTTCAATGCCGCCTATGCGGAGGTCGCAGACGTATTCGAGCGCCTACGCGGGCTGATGGACGATGAGTCGCCACTTGGCACGTGGGAATCGATGGTTCAGGACCTCCTTGCGGAGACTGAGCTCCCCGTCGCGACGGTTCCTGAGGGTGAGGCGGCGCTTCCGGATGACCCGATCTATGATTCGGGCCGGTTGTACGCCGAGAACAAAGCCCGAATCGACCGATATCGAACATCGAGGTCATGGTAGCTATTAGCACATATTAATACCGGACTATGATTGGTCCATTAGTAATTACCATTAGCAAAACATTTATGGCACTGTCTAGTTAAGCGCTTCTGGTGTAGAGAGACGTTTTAACGCCTATTGAGGCACTATAGGTGAGAAAGGAGATAGTCGCTCTTCGTGAGACGTGTGCCGATGCAGCCGAATTTTCGCCGTTCGTGGAACAAAGCCTTGTTGTCTCAGCGCCTCGACAGTGATTTCACAGTTGATATCGCAACGGCAACGTTTCTCAGCCTTGCGGCTTTCCTTATCTAGACAGTGCCACATTCATGTATATATAATACAACAATATTGTTGTAATAATTTATTATTCATCCCGCCAATCACGGCGCACGTTCGTGAAAGCCACGGTTGCGACCAGAGCTGTTACAACTGGCCTATCGACTTCTGTCTTTGCTCAGACAGCCCGACCAAAGGACGGCTCAGTAGAGACAGAGAGAATCAAAACCGCAGTCCGGAACCATCTTAATAATGGCAAGATCAAGAAGGCAACTGCTCTCTTAGATAAGCATGATGTGAAGTACGGCTATAAGGCACTGTCTAGTTTAGCACCTCCGCTGGCGGTTGTTTGTTGAGTGACTGGTGCGGTCGCTGTGTGTTATAGTAGTGGACAAACTGTTCAAGCCATTCTCTGGCCTTGCCCGACTGCCGACCCACGAATTGTGGAAGCAGTCAACCCAAATTTTGAGGGTGTGAAACCATTTTTCGATGTGGTTTCGATCAACATAGTCAAGGTGACCGCTCAATTCAAATCGAGAGAGGTCAGTCAGATATCCAGCACCATCGATGAGAAACTCAGCATCAGAGAGATCGTATTTCTCGGTGAGTTCATGCAGAAACGCAGCAGTCGGATCAGTGCCTCGCCGTTCAAACAGTGCTACATCGAGGATGAGTTTAGTGTCAAGATCTATTGCAGCATACATCCAAGATCGATCGCCGTTAGTCCTGACAGCGGTTTCATTAACCGCGACCCGCCAACGGCTGCACTGTCGACGGTCTGGAACGCTGTTAGCCAGCCGATGTACCCAGTGTCAGATCGCTTGATAAGAGCGTTCAACGCCGAGTAAGTCAAAAATCGTTTGTGTCTCTCGAAGCGGACAACCAGTCGCGTGGAGCCGGACGGCGAACGCTCTCAACGTTCATCAAATTGGCTCTGGTGAATCGCCATAGAGCGTTGGGTTAGACCATGTTAGTGGCACTGTGAATGAGTACAATCACTTCGCCAGCAGAAATCCGCTAGAAGTTGAAACCAGAATTGTCCCAGAGTAGTGCATCGAGCCGCCTGATCTAGTGCCTGAAGTCGCCGTCATCTAGCGATTCACCAGAGCCGAAAAAAGCATCAAGTCATTAGAGAGGAATAATAACTGCGACAACTACGAGAATACCAGCGAGCGCAATTCGCAACCGGCGGGGTGAAACCTGATGAGCAACATACCAACCAGCAAGAACGCCAATAAGCTGAGGAATACCAACTAATACCGCTGTAGTCACGTCGACAGCTCCGACAATTAGGTACCCAATTGTTGCAAAGAGTGCAAGGAATATTGACTGTACCTGCGCAACTGCAATCGCTTGGAGCATCGGCATTCCCAGCGCAACTAACACAGGGACTGCGACAACCGGTCCCCCGATGCCGAGCATTCCGCCAAGGATACCGATACTCCCTCCCACGATAGCGAGTATTATATGCCGCTGTATGGCCGTCTCACCTAGGAGCCCTCGAGGTTTGATCCCGACGAGTTCACGATACGCAAGGAGGACACCGACGCTAGCGAGAAACACCGAAAGGAGGACTCCGAACAGTTGATCATTGATGACAAGGTTCACACGGGTGCCAGCGAGCGCTCCGACGATTCCGGTTCCGCTGAGTAGTATCGTAGCTTTGCGTGCTGGCCCCGTCGTCAGTTCGCCGGAGCGAGCGTAGACAATACTCCCGATGAGGCCCGTTGCGATAAACGTTGCACTAGCGGTCCCAGCAACAGCTGCCGAGGAGAGGTTCGTCAATCTGTAGAGTGCTGCAGTGACGAACACACCGCCAGGGCCGACAGTCGTGATACCGACACCAGCAAATAGCGCGATAGCGATTAAGATGGCGGCCAGTACTGGAAACATATTAATCAGAGACCGCCACCAAAGATCGCGCCAACAACATCTTGAGCGGAAAGGACCGCTAGTATGATCGCGAGAACGACCAGTACGAGATTGGCAGCGTTTAGTCGCCAATCATTTTCGTGTCCATGCATTGTCTCACTGTCATTGACGGCCAAGAACAGGAGGGTTGCTGAGATAGGGAGCCCGAATACGCCGTTCCAAGCCGGAAACAGAATAATCATATCCATCACACTTAGGCCGCCAAGAAGGTGAACCAGCGGTGAGAGTCCGCTAAGCAGACACAGGCCGATAAACAACAGACGGAACGACTGCCGGGCCTCACTCGGGTTCGATGACTTGATCTGCTTCCCTCGAGCTTCGTGGAGAATGTATGCCGGCGCCCAGAGAATGGGAATAATGCTGTTGAACGCAGCGACCAGTGTTCCACCCAGGAACAATAACATCGCCCATGTGCCGAGTACGTTTGTTAACGCTTGCCCAGGTGTGATAAACGATTGTAATTCAGTGATTCCAGCGGGTCGAAGAACTGTGGCCGTCGCGACCACGATGGCAATCGATGCGAGGCCACCGAGACCATATCCCATCGCGAGATCGAGACGCATATTGAAGAGGTCTGATTGTTCTTGCCATCCTTTCTCCTCAACGAACAGCGATTCGAGGAACAAGTTCGGCCATAACGCCGTTGTTCCGAGAATGGCTGCCGCGAGCGTCATCCCACTTGGAGTCAGAAATGTTTGATCTGGTATCACTCCGGTAGCAACTGTGGCAGGATTCGGGTCACTGGCAACCGCCACAATGCCAAAGATAACAAACAGCACCAGCATCATTGTTGTCATCAGATACTCAATAATCTGGTACCGTAATACTCCTAGACCAGCAGCGAGGATGCCAGTGAATCCGGCAATTATCATCCAGCTTATGGAGATGCCGAAGACGCTTTCGAGTAGAATCTGGGTTCCGAGACCGACAGCAGCAGTCAACTCTAGCCCCCACAGGATGCAACCAATTGACACGAACACCAGCACAACTGTTGCTCCATTTTCCCCAAGTTTTCGGCGGGTGAACTGCCCTAACGAGTCGCCGAAGATACCAACCCGGGCACTCATATCCTGAGCCATAATACCGAGCAGAACTGCAATCCCAATGAGCCAGATCAGTGCATATCCGAACTGCACGCCTGCGGTACTCATGATGAATACCGAGCCTGAACCGAAATAGCTAGCAACCATCACGAATGCCAACCCGAACCGCTCGAAAAATTCCGAAAGAGAGGGTAACTGCTTCTGGGAGATGGTTTTCAGAAGCGTTTCAGTCACGCGTCCAGAGTCACCTCCTGTAGAGTCGTGCGCAGACGGATCCGTGGAAAGAGCAGTTGTCTAGTAACGAGTCGATGCATCGCTTTGAGGACATCTTTTTTCCCAGCCATGTTATATGTGGATGATAATTCGGGAACTGCACTAACCGCGATGAAGACAACAACTAGCCAGTAGCTTTAGGAATAAAAACGTAACGTGGTTTGAGTTACCAACCAGCAGGTAGTGACTCTGGACTATAATCATGTGATGACACATTAATTCCACAGATTATATAAAGTGAATTATATTCAATAATTCTTTAGACACATCATGTCAGGTTAATTTCTCCAGATAATGTCGATGAATGGGTTCTCACCCGCGATAGCCAGGATCAATCAAAGCGGCTCGATCGATCGTGTGAAATCACATTCCCAACGGATTTGGTGATTTGAACACGATGTGTATATGCATCGGAGAGCGTGTGTGTCTGGAACTCGATTATCCACTTTGTGTTGCGTTCTTCAGTTTCGGTAATTTCACCAAATTGCCCAACACACTCTTTGTTAGCATATTCCTCTGCGATTTCAGTCGCTGCATTTTGATTCGATACATCCTCGCTCATAGCTGTACTATCTCTTGCTCACAGAAGAGGTTGAGCCCCGTTTCTCAGTCCTTCTATCTTAATTTCTAATTCTCGTAAATAATATAAATAATGTTATTGGTGTATCGGCACTGTATAGTTCTGCACCTCTCAACTGGTGTTTTTCCGTCGAGAGTTTGATACGGTCGTTGATGGTTGTAGTAATGCACGAACTGTTCAAGACACTCTCGGACGCTCGCCCGACTGCCCACCCATGAATTATGGAAGCGGTCGATGCGCATTTTGAGGGTGTGAAACCACTTTTCGATGAGGTTTCGGTCGGTATAGTTGACTCGACCGCTCAGCCCGACTCGGGAGAGGGCAGTCCGATACCCACATTGATCGACGAGAAACTCAGCCTCAGAGAGATCGTGTTTCTCGCGGAGTTTCTGCAGAAATGCAGCCGCTGGATCAGTGCCATGTCGGCTGAACAACGCAACGTCGAGAATCAACTTTGTCTCAATGTCTATTGCAGCATACAACCAAGACCACTCGCCGTTGATCTTGACAGCAGTTTCGTCAACGGCGACCCGCGACGACGTTGCCGTCGGCGGGTCGTGTCCGCTGTCAGCCAGCCGATGAACCCAGTTCCAAACTGCTCCATGAGAGCGTTCAACGCCTCATTCAGCGAGAATCGTTGTTGTCTCCCGAAGCGAACAACCCGTCTGATGGAGGCGGACGGCGAACGCCCTGACGGGCGTCGCCGTCCGCTCATTCTCCCAAGATTCTTCTAAATCCGTCTCATAGCTCTCGCTGAGCAGGTCTGCGAGCATCAACCAACTCAACGTTACGACCTGCTCACTTCTCAAACTGGCTCAACTAGACAGTGCCGCGTTGACGATTTATGCGGAGTTGGGAGCGATCGACCGGTTTGACCGGGCCAAAGAGGTCGTAAGTTACGTTGGGTTGAACCCGATAATCCGCGAGTCTGGCGACTCGCGGTTTGAGGAGCATCTCGAAGCGAGGATCAGGACGAGTCCGGTGGCTGCTCGTTCAAGCGTCGTATTCAGCGGTACATACGTGCGAAGACGAGTACCTCAGCCGGTTTTACAACCGGTTAGCTCGAAAAAAGAACTCGAAAACAGCGATTGTAGCAACCGCCCGGAAGCTGCTGGTTTCAATGTATCACATGCTGGACCGTGAGGAGGTATACGATCCACCAGGGGTAAGTGCCTGAGCGCCGCCGGGGCGGCGCTCATTGGCCGGTTGGTGGCAGCGTGAGCAACTGCTCTCGCAAACAAGAAGTCCCCCGCCTGATGGCTGTTTTAGTAGCCATCGGTTCGCCGGTGGTTGATTCTACGCTCGAAAACTACAGCAAGTCTTTGTCGCCCGAAGAACTATCTTAGCAAACGTGGTTTGATCGGTTAGCAGAATTTCCATAGGTGAATAGATATTGAATCACGGTTAGAGTGGTTTACAGAGCGGTTCTATGTTCAAGATGGCGAACATGAGGACGATTTCACGGAACTGTCGATACCAGCCGAGCGCTTTCACGGCATCGCCGAGAGAGCGCTTCGTTGTTGAATACGAATTTTCAGCCATCCAGCGCTGAGAGTAGCCTTTTGTCCGGATGAGAGCTTTATGTCCTAACGTCAACGGTCACGACCCACGCTGTAAGATGAGTGTCTCGACATCGAGTGCGTAGAACTCGTATTTCGTAATCCAGTTGTGGAAGACTTTGTCAGTAGCCACAGAAAGCAGGTCGTCCACCGGAAGTGACGAGTTCCAACTCCAATTGAAACGAATGCAAGATAGAGCTATTCTCCCGCAGCTTCGCCATTACTACTGCCAAGTTCTGTCGAAGTGAAAGTTGTTAGCCGACCATATTACTGCCACCGCCGTCACTCGACCTGAATATCGCCAACCATCGAATTCGGGTGGACCTCGCAGATATACGTGACCATCTCGCTGCTGGCCTCGAACTCGAGCCATTGGTCGTCGCCGGGATCGGCTGTCTCTTCGGTCGCGAGGTCGTCGACAACCTCGTCGCTATCGTCGTAAATCGCGATGTTATGGTTCGCGTCGTCGCCAGTGGTCCAGCCGATCTCGTAGGTTTCACCTTCTTGGAGGGTGAGCGTCGGGTTCTTCTCATCCGCAATCGAGTCGGGCGCAATTCCGACCCAGCCAGCCGTCTGCCCGTCGAACTCAATCTGCGTGTCGGGCTCGATCGCCTCACCACCGCCACCGCTATTACCGTCATCACCGCCGTTACCACCATCGTCGGAACAGCCTGCTAATACTGTTCCCACGGCTGTCGCTCCGGTCATTCGCATGATTCCACGCCGAGTGATCGAATCAGTTCGTGGCACCGTGCACTCTAAGAGGTAGCTATATATAATTCAGTAGTTGCTTCCCAACAGTTAGGAATTACGTGTCTACATCCCTACTTGCCGCACCTGCGAACTGAGTGAACTTCGCTATACTTTTCGCCACCAGTCACCAACAAAGCATAATGGGAATTCAAGAATACTTTGAATCTGATATCCGGTTCTACTATGCAGTCGGTGTATTCGTTATGCTGGTCTTTGTAAGTGGAATCGCTGTAACAGCAATACTGGACCTCGCTGTCATCGATCGGCGGCTCATCCCGCTCTGTGTTGGATTTTTCTTATTTATGTTTGTCTACTTCATCTCGGTAAGTATCCAAACTCTCGAGCCGGATTCTTAATTTTAATCATCTCCGTTGGGGATCGTGGTTAATTTTTGGATAGCCGACTCTGTTAAACCACTCTCCTTCATACATTAACTCTCGCGAAAATATTGCTCACTACAGTTGCCAACCTATCGTTGTGCTAAGCCCTTTGTCGTGGAGGAGTTCGGTGACAGGAGCGCCGACTCGACTACGTCCATCGGCTTCTTCATTGGAGAACGATCGCCATTCAGGTCCATACTCAATTTCAGCTTTGTAGAGCACTAAGCCACAATCAGCACAGATGCGCTCACCGCGATCTTTCCGAGACTGTACCATGCTATCACACTCGGGACACCCTGTCACCTTTTTATTCCCTATAGATACATGTATCTAAATGGGTTTCTTCGTTCTTGTCGAAGACTGTCAGTGATTCAGTCACCGCCGAGTGAACAACGTTTTACTAGCTATTGTAAGCCATCTTCGATCTACATTGAAACAGGAACCGGCTCATATCTTTCTCAGACCGGGGCCAAAACCTGTGCTCTCGGTGGAGAGAATCCACGCTGTCGTACCATCGTCTCGAAGAAAAGGTTCACCCCAGATCCCTTCAGTACATCATCCCTCGAATCGGTCTCGCTACCTAAGAGCACTTTCGACAGTGATTCCGTGTCGAATGACGGATTCGCGACGGGGGAGACGAGCTTGAGCCGTTCGTTCGAGGGTCGCGTTCCACTGAATGTCATCACTTGAACACTGCTGCCACAAGCAGCGGGAAGACGAGCGTTGCCTCCGCCTCGATTTGAGTGTAGTTCGTCCGTTTCTCCTTGATTTTTCCCCAGGAGACCGCCTCGTTCGGCGGCGCTCCCGATAGCGATCCATCACCTTCCATCCCCGTCGAGATGTAGACAACGTAGTCCGCACCGCCGCGGAATAGATTCGTCATAATCGCGTGATGTTTTGGTATGCCGCCACCAACGGTGATCAGTCCCGTTGTATCCGCGAGTAACCCGTCCTCGATGAGCGAGTCATAGTCGTCCAGAATTTCGATCCCGACTTCCGAATCATATCCTTGGCGGTAATAATAGAGAAAGTTACCGACTTCGGCGTCCGTCAGTGCCGGACAGTAGATGGGGACGTCGTTGTCCGCGGCCTGTTTCAAGACGGAATCTTCGTCGTCAAGCGTCTCACCTAGTTCTCGTGCGAAGGCTGTCGGCGTGCGCACTTTTTCGTTTGCGAAAAAGTCATCAAAGAAGTCGTACAGGTACTCCTCCAGCCACACGTATCGATCAGACGGAACAAAAATATTCCCGAGCCGATTGATGCCGCGGTCGCGGAGCGTCGCCTCGTTGGCGTTCCACTTCCCCATCTTGAACGGCTTTGCGGTCTTGATGACGTCCTCCGTCAACGCCCCAGACGTGGTGATGAGTACGTCGACATACCCTTCACGGACCAGATATGCAACTACTTCACGCAATCCCGAGGAGATAATATTCGAGGTGAACGTGAGATAGATCGTCGCTTTCTCTTCTTGCATTCGCTCGGCGATATCGACGGCCTCAGCGAGGTGCGTCGCTTGAAACCCTGTCGTTTCGTAAGACTCGATGAGATCGTGAAAGTCGAACTCCCCGCGAAAATCGTATCCGCGGACGTCCGCCGTGGTTAGTTCATCGTCACTGCCAAGAATAACATGCTCGTACGATTCGTCTTCCTTCACACGATTCCGTAGCGCGACGACTGGTTTGAATGTCTCGAGATAGATTGCTCGTTCCCGATACGACCGTATCTATTATGAACGGATTGCTCTATTAAAAATATATTTTTTGATGTGTTCGCTCGTGGAAGTACCGCTCACTACACGAACACATTGACCATAAGCACCGCTCAACTTGTACGGGATCTGTATCCGTCGCTCACTTGCTGGCTTTACCTCTATTAGTTTCGCTGCCGAACAGATACATCGAGAATGGCTCAACAATCAGCAAAAGACATTGATCTAACTGACGCTGATCACCGCGAAATCGGTGAAGGGCTGTTAGAGGAAGAGATGTCCCCCAGCTCGTCGATGGCACACTTATATCAAGGCGAGATCCACTGGATAAAGTACTGGCGAGAACGCCTCGATCGGACGTCGAATCGGGCCATACTCGTCATGAGCGGCGTCCTCACGTGGGCATTTTCCGGTTCCAACCGTCTCCATTACATTCTTCTGTTAGGAATGGCCGCACTGTGCGCTTTCTTACTGATGGAGGCCCAGCGCTATCTCGGATATGATCTATGGCGAGGACGAGTTCGTATGAGGCAGAAAAACGTCTTTACATACGGATTAGACCCCTCAGCGGGAATTGAAGATCCAGTATGGCGAAAGTAGTTGAGTTAAGATTACCGCCATCCTATAGTTAAAATCATCAGAGAAGAAGCGATCGCACATCGTTTACGACGAATTTACTTACTACTTTTCACAGTCATGTTAGGTTCATGGTTGATCCACGTTCTGACCTTCACGTCAACGCCGTGGCCCACAAGCGCTGCTATAGGGATCATACTCGGGTACTTTGTAGCGGCTATGCTTGCCGTACTATATTTCAGCGCAGTAATCATAGCCGTGCGACCACGAACATGGCGGGCGGAGGATGAACTTTACGAACGATCTATTGGAAATACCGGTAACTGGCCCATTCATCTTTATACTGTCCGTGATATTCTACTCAAAATTATCTGTGAGGAAGAACAGCGGTTTGCTCGACACGTTGCCTGTAATCCGATGTTTTCTGCTTCAGACTACACATTCTTCCTGTTGGTGGCGGGTCATATTATGAGCGACATCGAGGACGAGTGGCTCGGCCTTCCACAATGCGCCAAACCGTTCGTCCAAACTGCATTTTTCTTGGATTAGGCCTAGGCGACTTCTTCGACGGTATCGTCCCTTATCAGATTCTCCAGTGGCACCACATGATATCGGCCCAGACTGATCCGAGTACTCAGCAGATGCATCGATCAAGTCGGTTCAACTACCTAGGGCATTCATGTATTTGATCACATCTCATTGGTGTTTGGAGAGCGGATTACTGCGTGAATGTCGGTTCATCTACTGGTGGGACCGAACACCTCCAGGATTCTCGTCGAACGGTACGGTTCGAAGAGAGTGGAAAGCGATGCGTCTCATAGTACTTGTTCAAATGCGATCATCTATCCAATGGATCCACTCGTGATCAGTAGGAGAGTAATCCCAGCTATTAACACCAATGTTAACCATCCGAAGAAGATCATCGCGGCTTGCCGGCCTGTGAGGTGGTTGCCGTTAAGGATTTCGTCAAGCCCCATATGCAGTAGTACCCATCAGATTGAGATAAATCGTTTGGTTTGGTTTGTTCTCGAGCTCTATCACAATTCGTTCGACTTGATTTTCCGGAGGTTTTCGAGGAGTTCACCGGTTGAACTGCCCTCGTCGAACGTTAGTTTCCCTCGGTACTCGTCCGGCTGGTCGTCCGACTCGGATCCGATCTCAGAGATTGTTTGTTCGCGACGCTCGTACTCACGCTGGTCATAGTCACCCATTCCCATGTGAGTCCAAATATTCGGGAGGAGTCGTAGTCAAGGTATTGGTTACCTACAGAATAGCGATATAGATGCCATAACGAGACCTACTGGCTCCGTACTTATTAGTCCAATATAATAGGATTACGATCGTTTTGCGTTCGATTCCATCTATAGGCTTATACAAACGTACGTCTGTAACAGTCCACCTCCTGAGCTTTATTCCATATATTTAATAATAGTAATATAGAAGAAATAAGTCCAACGGTCATTTGAAGAGTCAGCCTGAGAATTCTTTCCGTACATAATAGCCTAATAATAGTCCATATATACTGGACTATTCTGTTATACTCTTGAGTAGAGAGTTACATTCAATCGGGTGAATCGACCACTCAATTCACACAACTGACTGGTAAGCAAACTATTAGACGAGATATACTCCGAATGAGAGCCCGTTTCTGTCCTTGACCTTATCTTTCACCACTGATCACAGAAACGATGATGAACTAATAGTAATCAATTCAATCGTCGTTGCTCTGTGATTTGGGTCCGGCCGAGGACTGCATCAGTCATGAACGGAACTTATATTGGTCAATGGGTACTATTTATGGACACATCCGGGACAAAGCGACTACGGCCTCGTCGATTAGTCTATCGGATGGTCCACAGAGATCAATGACGATTACTGATGTCACTTTCAAGCCAAGCCTCGATTACCCGTTGAATGAGAGTTCGATGCGTATAACGGTTATCGGAGCTGGTGAGGTCGGACGAACGATCGCTGCAACGCTCGCAGACCTTCACGAGGTAGTTGTTGTTGATTGTGATGAGCAGATCATTGAGGAACTCACGTACGCGTATGATGTACTCGTTATCCACGGAGACGGCCGAGATATTGAAACACTACGAGAGGCCGAAATTAATCAAGCAGATCTCGTAATCGCGTGTACCGACGATGACGACGTCAATACCGTTATCTGTGCGACCGTAACGACGATCTCTAATGCATTCACGGTTGCCCGAGTGAGGCACCGAACGCTCTTCAAAACGTGGAATGACCGTCAGGATGCGTTCGGTGCCGATTTCATGATTTGCACGAACTTGTTGACGTCCGAAGCAGTGTTTCGGATTTCTGGACTCCCTGCTGCACAGGAGGTCGATACGTTCGCGAACGGTCTCGTCCGAATGGCTACATTCGAAATCGACCCGGAGAGTCCGTTCATCGATCGAACCGTGCGCGAGATCGATCTGGATGAATCGGTAACAGTCGCGGCGATCTTTCGCAACGATGAGTTGATACTTCCGACTGGTGAAACTATAATAGAATCCACCGATCGAATCGTAGTCATCGGAAGCGCTAGCGGCGTTACGAACGTCGCGAACCGTATTTCGCTGTCATCGCGAAGTCCGACCGACGAGGTTGTTATCGCTGGAGCGAGCGAGATTGGCTTTCGAATAGCCCAACTGTTCGAAGAGCATGGCTATCATCCTCGAGTAATCGAACCTGATCCCGATCTCGCCCGAACCGCGGCCGAAGCGCTTCCACGTACGACAGTACTTAAGGGAGACCCTGCAGACGCTGGATTTCTGGAGCGCGAACATATCGGAGACACCGATATCGTCATCGCTGCATTGCCGCACGATGAACGGAACTTACTCGTATCGTTAGTAGCCCGCCAGTTTGGTGTCGGTGAAACCGTCGCTATCGTCGAGGATACCGAGTACACCGAATTATTCGAGACCACTGGCGTCGATGTGACCGTGAATCCGCGCGAAGAAACCGCCGAAGAGATCATTCGATTCACCCGACTGATCCCAACTGAAAAGATCGTACTGCTCGACCACGATCGCGCGGAAGTGATCGAGATCGTAGTTACAGAAGAAAGTATTCTCGCAGATCGTGAAATCAGGGATTCTACGGCGAACCTCCCGGATGGAGTTATTATCGGAGCGATCGCTCGAACTGGTGAACTCGTGACGCCTCGAGGAACGACCGTAATCAGACCGGGGGATCACGTCATTCTGTTCGTAGATACGGATGTACTCGATAACGTCACCGAAGTGATCTAACGCGAGATCAGCACGACTTATAGGCTGCGACCGCTAGTACGCAGGTATGGCAGACCTCAACCCGATCGCGAAGCGAATACACCAGATCAGTCCCGAACCCGTCGAGCTTACGCTTAACGACGGAACGACGGCCGTATTTCATATTACAGGGGCCGAGTTCTTTCAGCAGGAATTTCAGGCAGAGGGTATTCGTAAGGACGATGATGCGGATTATCGATTCATCACGAGCACGGATAACGAATCAATTCTGGTCGGACGAAAGGGAGTAGACGAATCGGAATGGACGATGATCGGGACGGTAGTTGAAGTCAACAGGGACGGATCGTAACCGCCTGTTCGCTAGGTATCGTACTGTGGACCCGTTCATTACGGCTCTTTTATTCAATGTGTGATGAAATTCTTATTTTAGTTGGTCCCTCCCAACCTAGCTGCCATCAGCACTGTTGACGACGGTCGGCGATTCTCCTAGAACTCAATGTTCATGTTCGATAGTATACAGCAATCCTATTTTCCGAATATGTTGACGATGTGTCGTGCAGTTTCGAAATCATCTTCAAGTGGATTATATGCACACGCGTGTAATGGATGTCCACAACTTCGTTCCAAAAATAGGAACCATATAATTGCTTAGTATATTCGGACTATTCGCCGAAACTCGTGAGCGATCTGATTACTTAGCGATAATCGTCTAAGTACGAATCTCTGATTTCGGTCTCGAGGTCGTTGACATATTCCGTCAGTATCTCCGGCAGCTCGGTAGTGTACCGTTCGTCCGTGAATCGATACTTCGGGCCGATAATGGCAATCGCACCGAGAACACTCCCATCGGGACCTGTCACGCGCCGCCCAACTTCTCTAAGACCATCGACGTACTCTTCGTCCGCGAATGCAACGCCTTGATCGCGAATCTGCTCGAATTCCTGCAAAAGATCGTCCCGGTCTGTGATTGTGTGTGCCGTCTGTCTGGGGAGCCCCCAGTCGTTCAAGACCGCTTCGACGCGCTCGTCGGGTAATTCGGCGAGAATCGCTTTACCGGTTGCAACGCTGTGGAGATAATAGTAGATCCCAGCAGAGCTAGGCGCGGTAGAGATATGTCGTTCCTTGGATGGAAAGTGACTGTCCGGATGAAAGGATTCGTGGACGAGAATGCCGCGATTATCGTTCTCGACGACGAATTCGACCTCTTCATCGGTTCGATCGGAAAGTTCTGTTACAGCCTGTTTCGCCAACGTGTACGCCTTCTTGCGTGAGCGGGCATACTCGCCGTGATTGAGGAACCGCAACCCGATGTGATATACCGCACCCTCTTTCGTGAGATACCCTTCTTCGAGAAGAGTCTGGAGGTGGAGGTGAATCGTACTTCTCGAAATCTTCAATTCACCAGTCAATTCCTCGAGTGTTGCACCGCCCAATTTCTGAATCGTATCGATTACGACCAGTGATCGTTTCGTCGTTTTCGCCGTCTGTTTGGTCATAGCTCTTCATACCAGTTGGGTTAGCATAAAGATTCTCCCTAGTCGAACTATTAAGTACCTACCGTCGTCCCTATCGGAAACTCGTATGCAACGCACCGTTAGTAGAGGTGCTCTCTTAAGATTCGATACCGATACGATCCGTTGTATCCTCTTGACCACTTCTCAAGGTACGCTCGGCTTTCACAGAATAACCCGAATAGTTCCAAGGAGAACCGGTCATCAATTTCGTCTTCGACACCCTCATACAGTACTCGTGATTTTATGTAGGGCCCTCTCGTGGGATGTTCCAGACACTCGGTTTTCAGATACTCTCGAACTACGTCGTTCGTTTCCGCAATATCGAACGTCTGTAACCGGGGAGGAACTTCGTTCATAGTGATCAAGGTATCTCTAGCGGACACATCTACCGCGATGTACCTAGGTAGTTTGTTCCGGATGAACCATAATGATGTTGGTGTAGCTGTATCCTCCAGCCACATCGGCTCCGGATCGATTCGCATGTCTCATTCCATGTTTCGGGAACGATGGTCAGACGCGATAGGCCGCTTCCAGTGATGTACCTTCCTCGGATTCTGACTCGATAGGAATTGGCTGATCCCGAATATACGGTGGGCTCATACGGTTACATGTACTATGAATGATTACGCTGGCGGATTCCGGCCGGAGTTATCGCGCCGTAGGGTACTCGCGGCAACTGGTACCGCGAGCATTTCGGCTCTCGCAGGCTGTAATACGGACAGTACAGATCCACAAACTTCCGAAACGAAACCGACGACGATAGTGGACCATTCGTCGCCCGACCTCGAGAGATGGGTCGACAAGGTTCCTCGACCAGACGTCATGGACTCGTCTGGAACGAAGAACGGACAACCTCATTACGAGGTTGAGATACGCGAAGTCGAGCAGAAGATACATCGTGATCTTCCAGCGACGACTGTCTGGGGGTACAACGGTCAATACCCGGGCCCAACAATCGAGGCTGAGCAAGGCGAGCCGATCTCTGTTCGGTGGAAGAACAAACTCCCAGACGAACACCTCCTGCCCGAAGACCCGACGATTCACAGCGACATCGTTCCGTATGACACAACTGGTGTACGGATTGTCACACATCTTCATGGAGGGAACGTCGAAGCCGAAAGTGATGGCCACGCGCAGGCGTGGTTTACTCGAGATTTCCAAGAGACAGGACCTGCGTTCGAGAAGAAAGACTACTATTACGTAAATGAGCAGCCACCGGCGACGCTGTGGTACCACGACCACTCGCTCGGCATCACGCGACTCAACGTCTATGCCGGTCTCGCAGGATTCTACCTCCTGCGGAACGAACGCGAACGGAACCTTGACCTGCCCGACGGCGAGTACGAGATTCCGCTCGTACTCCAAGATCGGAGTTTTAACGAGGACGGGTCGCTGTTCTATCCAACGGCCGTCTCAGACGAGCAAGGCGGCGGAGACGAGTCGTATCCCGACCCGGGTATCGTTCCGCAGTTCTACGGCGATACGTCGGTCGTCAACGGGAAGGCTTGGCCTCGGCTCTCTGTCGAACCTAGATCGTATCGCTTTCGGCTCCTCAATGGCGCAAACAGCCGCTTTTATAGCCTCAAACTTCTCCAGTACGATGAGTCGTCGAATGAGATCGGCAACGAAGGACCACCGTTCGTCCAGATCGGGAACGATGGGGGACTCCTTTCTAGTCCAATCAAGATTGACGATCGCCTTGAACTCGGCTCGAGTCAGCGTGCCGATGTCGTCGTCGACTTTACCAAGTATGCTGGAGAGACACTGCTGCTCCACAATGACGCACCCGCTCAGTACCGCGGTGAGATGAGTTCAACCGATGACGACATCGTCTCGCTTCCCGAGATCATGCTTGTAGACGTGGGTGGCACGGGAGACACACGAGACAACGATCAACTCCCCGATAATCTGACGCAGATTCCTGAAATCTCTGTGGAGTCAGTCGACAATGAGCGGTATCTTACGCTCAACGGTAGCGCAACCGATGACTACGGCCGACAGCTATACTTGCTCGGAACGGGTCAGGAGCCGGATGGTCTCGAACTCGACGATCCGGTGACCGAAGAACCCGCGCTCGGTGATACCGAGATCTGGAGTTTCGCCAACCTGAGTGCAATGTCCCATCCGATGCATCTCCACCTCGTGCATTTCCAAGTGCTGGGGCGACAGTCGCTCGGGGATTACGATCCGGCTGAAGACGAGATCAACCCGGGCGCGCTCGAGGAACCTGCACCGTATGAACGCGGGTGGAATGATGTGGTCACTGTGAACCCCGCTGAAGTCGTCCACGTCATTGTCCACTTCGGAGAGTACGATGGGATATTCAACGATCAGACAGGCACGTATATGTGGCATTGCCATATGATCGAACACGAAGATCACGATATGATGCGCCCGCTAGAGGTCCGTCCACGCACAGACGATGGTGAGACTCATACTAAATAGGACACAAGGCATCGACCACGAATAGACGAAGGAGGCGACACGAACGCCTCTCATCGTTACCTACAGAATCGAACAGCCAGCAGAGACTCGAGGCCGCAAAGATACCCCATCACCAGTGGACGAGACAACGTAATCGGGAACACTCTCATCCTACTCACTCCTGATTCCAAATCGTCGTAAGCTCACCGACGATTTCTGGATTTCTGAGAGTGTCACTGTCCGTGGGCGGTCGGTCGTTGACGATGCACTCGAGGAGTCGGTACATCGTCTTTCCGGAGTAGGTTTCGGGTAGTTCGGGTGTGAATACGACACTCGTTGGTCGTGCAAATTCGCCGACGTGTTCGGCGACCGCATCCGCAACCGCATTCCGGATGGCGGTCCGATCCTGCTGTCCTTGCTCAAGCGTCGCGAAGACGCAAAGAGCGGTCTCGCCGGCGGTACGCTCAGCGACGGCAGCAGCCTCGGTAACGCTGTCAACAGTCGTAATCGCAGCCTCGAGTTGGGCCGTTCCGAGACGATGGTTGCCGATCGTAATAACGTCATCATCGCGGCCGAGGATCGTCACGTACCCGTCATCGTCGATGACGGCACGGTCGCCGGTGAAGTACTGCCAGGTATCTGCCCGCGGGTCCGAAAACGCCTGCCAGTACTCTGCGAGCACCCAGTACCGGTCACCCTCGAGCGGAGCGAGCATCGACGGCCAGGGGCGGTCAATCGTCAGATAGCCGGATTCGCCCGGCGGAAGTTCATGGCCGTCTTCGTCGACGATCTGGATCTCAATTCCCGGTAACGGTCGGCCGACCAAACCCGGTTTCAGTTCGTCGATTCCGGGACGGTCCGAGATGAGGACGCGCCCGGTTTCGGTCTGCCACCACGTATCGACGATCGGACATCGTTCATCGCCGACGTGGGTGTAGTACCACTCCCAAGTATCCGGACTGATTGGTTCACCGACGGTACCGAGCAGTCGCAGCGACGAAAGGTCGTGGGACGAGGGAAACGACTCGCCCCACTTCATGAACGTTCGGATTACTCCCGGTGTCGTATAGAAGACCTCTACGCCGTTCCGTTCAATCACCTCCCACGGACGGTAGCGGTCCGGATAGCGGAGACTCCCCTCCGCGAGGACGACTGTCGCACCCAAGAGCAGTGGCCCGTAGACGACATAGGAGTGACCGGTAATCCACCCAGCACCGGCCGTACACCAGATCGTGGTCCCCGGCATGAGGTCGAATACGGTCTGGGCCGTCCACGCAACACCTGTGAGGTAGCCACCGGTTGCGTGAGTCATCCGTTGCGGGTCACCGGTCGTTCCTGACGTGTGGATATGAAAGAGGGGGTCGGTCGCCTTCCGCGGCACTGGGGGCACGTTCGCACCGACGAACGCCTCGACGAGATTGTCATAATCGTATTGGTTCCCACCGAGGTGCATATCGTGACTCGAACCGAGTCGATCGACGACGATTGTTGGGAGCGATTCCTCGATCGATGCCAGCGCTGTATCGGCTTTCCGCTTCTGATTGATCACGGTCTCCTCACGGGAGCTACCGTCGCATGTGACGAGCGTGTGTGAGTCAAGACGTTGCATCCGTTCAGCGAGCGCGTTGGGGGAGAACCCCGCGAAAACGACGTTATGGAGCGCACCGATACGAGCACAGGCGAGCATCGTGATCGGTAACTCGGGGAGTTTCGGCAGGTAGATCGTGACGACATCGTCTTCTTCGACGCCGAGTTCGCGGAGCGCGGCTGCGACAGCTGACACCTCGCGATAGAGGTCGTAGTACGTATAGGTTCGACGCTCGCCACGTTTCCCCTCCCACCGCAATGCAACCTGATTCTTCCGCTCCTCGAGGTGACGATCGATGCAGTTTTCCGCGGCGTTCAAGCTCCCACCGACGAACCACCGATAGAACGGCTCATTTTCCTTGTCGACGATGCGCTCGTAAGGATCGCTCCACTCAAGCAATGATGCGGCGGTTATCCAGTACGTCGGCCACTTACGATCAGAGCAGTCGCCACTGGCTGGCTTCGTCGTAGTACCGTCGCGACCGATTGCTTGCAGAGTTCGGTGGCGAGCCGTTCGGTTCTCGAGGGATGGATACGCCGGTCTCTCTTCGGTCATAGATTCGTTCCTTTGATACCCATTCTCCTGTAGATTTGATTTATTATCGTTGGAGATGATGTGGTTTAAACCCGAGACGGGAAGATACTAGCATAGTGGGTCCGAATTGATCTACGAGAAGCAGTTACGGACAGCGACTAAAAGTTACCAGTACATGTTTGCCTCGAAGGCTCAACTTGCATAGCAAGAGGGCTTACCACCCAAACCAACTGGAAAGAGAAGGATGCATACGGACGTTCGATTTCCACGGAGAAGCGTTCATAGACGGATCGGCTACGGGAATGGCAGGAACGAATTCGGAGAAGGTGCTGGTGAGCGAACTCCAGTTCGTACTCAGCGAAATCGATCGCGTGGCGAGTGTACTCGGTGTTCCTCAAAGCGTCCGTGAGGTCACAAGCCTAGTCGCTGACTCGACTGGAGAAACGTCTCAGAGAAGAGCCCATAGAAGTGATCCCCGATCTTGTTAATATATTATCGTATACCACTCAGGTTTTGGTTAGAATTCCGAGATATAGCTCACAGAGCAGTAAGTATATATTTAGACACCTATTATCTCCTTCAAGGCGCCATTTGAAGGGAGGCGCCTTAAAGAGAAAATGTCTAATAGTAACCAAGCTACGGCTGAAGAGGAATTTGAGCCAGAGTCAGCTCTCGAGACAGCCCGAAGACAACTTCGTCGAGCTGCAGATCATCTTGACATCGATCCGAACATTATCACGCGACTTGAACACCCCAAACAAGTTCATGAAGTCACGGTCCCAATTGAGCGTGATGATGGGTCAGTTAGTGTGTTCACAGGATACCGGGCTCAACACGACAGCATCAAGGGTCCGTATAAAGGTGGGATCCGATATCACCCAGAGGTGACGAGAAGCGAGTGTGTAGGTCTCGGGATGTGGATGACCTGGAAGTGTGCAGTCATGGGCCTGCCCTTTGGTGGTGCCAAGGGTGGTATTGCGGTCGACCCTACGGATCTGAGCACTGCCGAGAAAGAGCGTCTCACTCGGCGATTTACTCAAGAGCTTCGAGATGTACTGGGGCCAAATCACGATATCCCTGCTCCGGATATGGGGACCGACCCACAGACAATGGCATGGTTGATGGATGCGTATTCGATGCAGGAAGGAGAAACAGTTCCAGGTGTTGTTACTGGAAAGCCACCCATCGTTGGCGGGAGCAAAGGACGTACTGAAGCACCCGGCCGAAGTGTTGCGATAATTACGCGTGCGGCCTGTGACTATTACGACCGTCCACTCTCGGAAGCGACGATCGCCATTCAGGGCTATGGGAGCGTTGGTGCAAACGCTGCACGCCTCCTCGATGAGTGGGGTGCAACTATTGTTGCCGTTAGCGACGTGAACGGCACAATGTACGACCCGGCAGGAATCAATACTCACGCTGTTCCCTCGTATGATGAGGAACCTAATGCGGTCACAGAATATGCAGACACGGTACTGTCGAACGATGAACTCTTCGAGCTCGATGTGGATATTTTCATTCCAGCAGCAGTAGGAAATGTCATCACTGAAGCTACCGCCGATGGGATTGGAGCAGATATCGTAGTGGAAGGTGCAAACGGACCGACGACGTCAACTGGAGATACCATCCTTAATGAACGAGGCGTCCCGGTCATTCCGGACATCCTCGCTAATGCCGGTGGTGTGACAGTGAGTTACTTCGAATGGCTCCAAGATATCAATCGACGATCGTGGACCCTCGAAACGGTTCGGGAGGAACTCGAGACAGAAATGGTCGATGCATGGAATGCGGTATGTGTTGAATATGAGAGTCGAGATGTCTCGTGGAGAGATGCTGCGTATATTGTCGCCCTTTCGCGTATTGCTGATGCACACGAGTCACGTGGACTATGGCCCTGACGGTCTCTCAAACACCTTGAGCCACCCACGGAAGTCACATGCTACCGTACTCGCGGTGATTCACTTTCCGTGGTTTGCATACCTTCGATCTGAAGGGTAACAATATTAGAGGCTCTATCTTTTTGTTCTACTGTTCCTTTTACAGTCAATCTCGAGAGTGGAGTTGGACCAACAGTAAGTAAATCACCCTCAGAGATATTATCCACCTCTCCCTGCATACGTATCTCGGCTCGACAGAGGTCGGGATGGTGTACACTCGAAAGGGAGATACCTTCTACAATCACATTGTCCACCATCTCCCCGTCGTATTTGACTGTGACGGCAGATGGGTCATCTATCTGCTGAATTTCAAGGGCAGTGTATGCTGCAGCGGTCGGTTTGTATCCTCCCTTTGGACCAGGGAACCCTTCTACGAGCTGTAGTGCTTTGAGACTCTGCATTTTATTTCGGATAGTTCCGGCCTTCAACCCAACCTCATCAGCAATATCATCGCCCTTCACTGTCGTCTGCAGCTTCGTGTGAAGATCGATCACTGTACGAAGAATCTTCTCTTGGCTACTCGTTAGTTCAATTGCCTCCATACCTATCCGTTCGGTTCTTGTCCATTTAAGGTCGCCGAACAAAGAATTATTTTGGTTGAGCGCTCTTGTGTAGCACTTTGCTGATCTCACAGCGTAGCTTTGATGGCGTGTTTGAGCACTTCTTTCCCCTATTTCCGCAGCAATTCTTGTCGAATATGAAAGGATCAGAGATACTGTGTAAGTTTATCCTTCGAGATGTCTCGATGTGGCGAGAGCCACGGTCGCAGCAACGATCCGTGGTTCTCGCAGTGTTGACGTGAACGTCTTCATCCGCGTATTGGCCGTCACCGTGGACGACGTATCCGTGATCAAATGCGTTGTCCTCGTTGAGTGGATCGTAGGCAAGAAATCCGTCAGTGTAGACGGTCAGTGGCTCCTTCTCGCGGTTTACAAGAAGGAGACGAATCATCGATTCATCGGTGGATTTCGCGGGGATTACGTATCGGTCGCCGGTGCTACAATCGACGATTGTGAACTCGGGTGGTTTGTCCTGTTCGTACGATCCTTGTCCGCACCTGAAGAGGCCACGCGAGCGCGACGACCGGTCGCGCTCGCGGTCTTTCATCCCCACAGAGATGTAGACTTCGTCGATCTCGACCGGACCAACGAGGTTGAGCGAAGGTGCGTCGAGCGCTTCATGAAGGCGCTCGACGTGCTGGTAGATCGCTTTGTACTGGATGTCGATTTCGAACTAAAGCTGACGGAGACTCGTGTTAAACCGAAGAAACGCGTAAATCGAGAACAGCCACTTTCTGAGTGCAATCTTTGAATGGGCGAAAATCGTGCCAGTCTTGTCGTTGAACGTGCGGTCGCAATTCTTACGGAGATAGCGCTGAAAGCGCCCATAGCCTCCGTTCTTGACCGTTCGGTCAGAACGGCAGCAAGGGCAAGTAACTCCGTTCGCCAGAGAACCTGCTGCAACAGATCCACTGCGGCAGATTCCGACCTAAACACATCCAGCGGAATCATGCCTAACGGACACCGCTGACGGGGTATCCTTGCTTTCTTCGGTTCCAGAGCGACAGCTGTGCACCATCAACAATCTCCTACAGAAGAGCGTTTGGTGAAATTGTGGGATGAGGGTATATAATAGTACTATATATACGGACATAGAGTGATAGAATAGGGAGCGATGACAGCAATAAAGCGATTGTCGTACTTCGAAGTTGAGTTATATTACAGTCGCACGATTGTAATGATAACAGTCATCTATCTACATCTGTAATAAGCGTATAGTATAATAGGACGATTATAGGGGAGAGAAAAGTTTGCTAAGATATATGGGCTGCCCTACCTTACTCGTTCGCTTCTTGAGAGCGAGACTCAGTGGACCATTCATTAAGCCCGTACCCGGTTGCGCTCCCTACTGGAGGTAGAGTTGGGCGGCGGTGTCGGAGCAAGATTCTGGTGGGCTAGCGAACGAGTTGTCGAGCATAATCGACGGCTCGTACCGATTGTCGCTATACTTGTAGAAGACGAATCCCCACGAGTCCGGGTCCTCGGTCCAGGCTAACTGGCACAGCTTGGTTGGGATCTGCCGAATTCGTTCTTTTTTCTTCTTCGGTCGCGTTAGGTCCGAACCAAGGGTTGCTCTCAAAGGCGTCGGTGTAAGCGTATTCGCCACGGAATCGGGCATCAACACGCGCGCATCGCTCACTCCAAGCGGTGCGCGCGTGGGAATCCAGCTGATCAGTAAGGGTCTGGCGTGCCTGCACAGGGATTATTATCATACTACTTAGACGCCACCAACGAGCTTTATTCTATCGCGGGCAACTTCTCCAAATCTTCGTTCGTGTAGGTCCACTCGAACGGCTCTGGAACTCTGTTCCATAGCACTTCGAATCCACTTATCTGATGCAATAACGTCACTTGAATCGAAGCTCTCACCGCTGAGCGCTTTCCGCGTCAGCACTGAAAAGTAGAATCAATCATGACACTTCCGTGGAAAGATGGAACCCTTCGATGTTATCGTACTACTTTTTCCGCCACCCTGTGAACGTATTTGGGTGGTGAGAGATCCCGCTGTCGGTAATCCAGAAGACGCGATCTGCCTACTGGCAGATCGGCTTGGCCATCACCATCTCAACGACCCGTTCGAAATTCGCTCGCAAATTCTTCACCACACACGGCCCGTAGACCTCTTCTGTCCCAACGATGAGGGCTACCTGATACGTACAGCACCGTGGCATTCGTACTAATGGTCAACCCGAAGTGGGCGGCCCGGTCCCGGCGATCTCTGATACCGGGCACGAATGGCCCTCTTCTCGTCAGCACAGACTATGACGTTCCTGTCAGCGTTCTCTACCGTTCCAGGCATCGTTGTACAGATCCAGCACGGGCGAAGCTTTCTGTTTGAACTCGGGGCTTCGGGACGTTTTTCAAGTGGTGTAGGTCCAAGGTTTGATCACTGCCTGCTTGAACCAGACGGCGGTCGTCGATGGTGATAGACACGGATCTATCTCACAGACAGCAACCATGTGAATGTTGAGGATGCTCAACCGAGAGAGAGGAAGCTGAGGTTTTGCCGGGAGTTCGGAAGCAATTGCAGTGATCAATGCACGGACAGAGTCGACTTCCTCGACTTCACCCTTCTAACCAGTGATATCAGCCGGTTAGATCGTTATTCAACTCAGCAGGGAATTCTGCTATCACAGTTATACTAGGGAATGATAGGAAGATATAATATAACCTGGCCCAAACTATCGTGAAGAGAATGTTTTATGATAATAGAATTGGGGTTTTTTTTGGGTAGTGAATCTTATCGCCCACTTATCATTTCTCCGGTCCATCCATAATAGCAAGCCCAGTTTTGCTCTTGCTTCCCATGCTCTTGTAATTATCTCGAGTTCGCTGTATATTGCTTACTTATTGGGACAAGAAATAGACGGGATATTCTTACCAGCCATTATTATTTTTATCTTCATAGTAGTTTCTATATTATGCTATTATATAATTCATTTGAGTATTTAAGATTGATATTTTCATTTCAGCTATTAAGTCTACTCTCCATAACTCCTTTCACGGCAGAAGTAAGTAAGAAGAATTTACTAGGAATAATTGCTATAGAAGAGATTAACAGCAATCGCACAACCTCGGAGGATGAGTTTGATGCGTACCTTTCTTTTGTCCGTCTATCCGATGCATACACGTAGCTGATGAGTATCACCCTCAGTTTTCACTTTCAGACATGACCTGCCGGTTGAACTCGCCCCCTCAGCGGAACGATATGAAACCATCATCAGCGAGTAGAAGCAGTAAACCTCCGAACAGTAGGCGTAGAATGTTTATAGGGAAACCGAGAGATTCTCTCACTACCGACTGAAATTCAAACTTCCCTGCAATCCGTACTCCGATTCGTCATTCATCATCGTCGATGATCTCGACGATTCCTTGTGTCCCATCGATTCGTACCCATTGTCCCGTTTCGATGCGACGGGTTGTTTCGGACACCAACGCTACCTCAGGAAGTCCGTATTCGGGGGCGACGAGCGCACCGTGGCCACCGACCACCACGACCATCCCTACCACGTTCAGGAACAACGGCGTCCAGTCTGGATCGGATGACGGCACGATGAGAATTTTACCCTTCTCAATCGTCACCCCGGATGGATCACGGACGACCCGAGCGACCCCTTTGACGACGCCACCAGAGACACCAGTGCCGACGAGCGCCCCCTCGGGAACGTCTTCGCATTCGATGCGATCACTTAGCGCTTCACTCTGACTGGTTAACACGGGTGGTGCGTCCAAGGTTTTGTGCCACGCCGCGAATAGGTGGGCAAGACCATGTTTCGGATGCTCGCACATCTAGATGTAGCCGCGATAGGTTCGGATCAGACGACGGACAATCTGTTTGCAAAGCGGGCCGAATATTCCGTGGTTTGCCTGTTCTTCGAGCTGCTCCGTCACTGCGGATGCCTGCCGTACCATCTGGCGGAGATGCTCACGGTGTTCACCTGCCTGCTCGTGTTTGAGGGTCGCCCGAACCATTGTGAGTAATCCGGAGGATTCATTGCACCATCGAGGACGGCTGATATCGAGTTCACCAGTCGCACGGTGGCCGAACGCCTCAAGAAAGTCGTTGAGGGCAGCATGGAACGCCTCGCCTCCCTCGAGCGATGTACCCTCTCGCAGTGCATGGACGACCGCTGGATAGCCACTCGCCAAGTCAGCGAGGTCCCCTAGACCAAGATTGATTTCAGCGTTCTCACCGAGATCAAGCGAGAAGGTACCGATAAGGACGTTAAGGAGATGGTCCTCGTGGATTTCACCGTCCGCTTGCTTTGGTTACTTGGATACAACTCAGCAAGCGGACTTCTCAACTACGGCTTTGTAAAGTACTGAGTCTCACGAGCAGGTAGCTGAGAGTCCGAAGTTCTGAATGTTTCCCGTTAGAAGAAGCAGTGCATCGCTGATGTCGAAGATGATGTGCGTCCCGACAAGTTTCAGACGAACCTGTTAGGTTCGGAATCGATAACAGGGATTGTCAAACCGAGTATGTATTTCGAACACACCGGGTATAACCGAGCTGATCGTCCCGCGTCTCACTCCCGAACCTCATCGATCGACTTGGCAACGTCAGCGGCCTGAATATCACTGTAGGCATCATGGGTCGTCTCGATTGACTTGTGCCGCAGCGCTGCCTGTGCGAGTTCAGAATGACCCTGCTCGTACAGTTCCGCACCAAGCGCCCGTCGCGCCCCGTGGGGTTTCAGATACTCCTGGTCGCCCTCGAGTTCAATCCCAGCCTCCTCGGTCAACTGTTTCAGAATCTGCCGGCCGGCCTCTTTCGTAATCGAGGGCGGCGCGATCGCCTGCTCACGTAGGATCGCGTCGATATCGCTACCAGGCTCGGGCCGGTCTCCCGTAGCGTCTTCGACGGCGTTGTACTTGCTCGCCGTATGGCCGGTCGGGAACACTGGCCAGTCGTCGATCGGCGGCTCGTGAACACGCTGCAGGCGCGAGAGTGCGTTGTGAGCCCGAGCGGTCAGCCCGACGGCCTCGTACTCGCGGGACTTGCCGTACACTTCGATGGTCCGATTGTCGAGATCGACGTCGCCCCACCGAAGGCCGAGCCGATCGTCGTCGTTCTGATCGCGAAAGAGTTCGGCCCCGCGTACGCCGAGTTCCGCGAGCAGGACGACGATGGTTCGGTCGCGATAGGCCCGTTCGAGTGGTACTTCAATGGTTTCCTCGCGAGCCATTTCGACGCGCTCGTTCGCGTACGCGAGTAACTGCTGGCGCTGCTCGGCGGTCCAGAACTGCGTGTCTCTCGTCGCTCGGTCTTCAGGAAGGAACTCCTCGGCGCGCTCGGTGTCGGCGGGGTTCGTCGCGAGCTGCTCGTCGCGAACGCAGAACGAGAGGAACGCCCGCACGTAGCGGAAGTACGTATTCGCCGTCGACCCGGCGAGGTCGCCGTTGATCGTGCGTTCTCGGAGACAAAGCCCGTACTCGCGGCAATCACTCGAGTCGAGATCGGCTACGCCGTCGATTCCTTCCTCGTGGCAGAACGAACTGAACTCGGTCAGCGCCGGGCGCATACTCGCGCGGCTACCGCCCGAGTCGAGCGAGTTCAGGTAGCGGTCGACCGACTGTTGGATGGTCGTATCCGTGGGGTCACGATCGCGAGAACCAGTTGCAGGCCTCGAATTTCCCGAATCCATGAGTCTCACTGTGGGGTACAGCGTCCACCCTCCTAAACTTACTTGGTTAAACTACCTTTTAGCCAAGTGATTAGGGTACTGTCTCTATCGAGGATAGACGGCGGTTATAGAGCATCTACCTACAATACGCGCACCTGTGAACCATATGTCGCTATATAAAATAGACAAGCGGGAAGTTGAGACTACAGTAGGTGTAGCAGGCCTATAAAGCGTGAATTCAGACAAATCAGTCCAGCTCCGATACTTCAGACTCCCTCTCAGCCGCTAATTCCTGTTAGTCTTAGAATGGGTTCGGCGCTCTTCCGAGGTAGCTTCCAGTGTCGCCACTCAAAAAACAGCTCTCTCATACGGATAGAGCAGTTTTTCACCCGATTCCGGTCTCCTTCTTCAACAGCGTGAGCGTGTTCTCAGCCGTTACCAGTGGCGTCTGTTCGTACTCGCCAGTCAACTCGATCTGCACGAGCAGATCAACAGCTCGCCAGATCGAGTACAGCAGACAGGCGAAGGCGAAATAGAAGAACCGCAGCACGAAACTTTTCGATGTCGTCGCTGCCATGAACCGCTTAATACTCTTGTAGCCGCTCTCGATCTCCCACCGCGAATTGTAGAAGTGGACTGCTCCTGGGCGGGAGTTCGTCATGAAGACACTGTACTGAGTGTAATCAGCACTCTCAGCGCTCTCCCGTCGTCTGTAGATCAGTGTCGTCTCATGCCACTCATTCTTCCTCAGGTGCAACTTCCGGTCAGTAACGTAGCGGTCTCGATCCCACCGGAGTAGCCGTTTTGCCTGAGCGCGTTCACTCGTATACATCCGCTTTGGAACAACATACCCGAGGCCGCGTTGATCGATTTCTTCGAGGATGTGCTGACTATCGAACGCCCGATCCATCAACACACGATCGACGTGAACAAGGTCCTGCGCCGAGTCTAGCAGGTCCTCAACGATCTTGCGGCGACTCTCGCCCTTTCGGATCGGCCGAGCGTCTAAGACTAACGGAACGGCTTTCCCAACCAACTGTATAGTCGCCCACTGATAAGCGTACTCGCCATCTTTCGTACCGGGAATCTCATTCTCATGGCCCGTTCGATCGCCTGTAAACGGCTCTGCCTCGGTTGTATCGATCGCAACGAGTCCAGCCCGATGAAAAACTTCCGTCTCCGACACTCGATCGATAAGCCGCTGCAACGCCTCGTGATACATCTCGCGAACCGACTCAATCGAGAGACCACGGATATGATCCCGATGAGCGTGTCCTAACGGTGTCCGATCTCGCTGGGAGTCATAGAGAAAGCTGCGCGCTCCTTCGTTCGCCGCCAAGTTCTCCCGAAGCCCGAGGTACGTTTGGAGATCCCAGAATGCATTCGGATGAATCTCACAACCGTCTCCGCGATTGAGCGAGAACACCGGATAAACAATATGACTCACTTGTTCAGCAATCTCATCTGCATGGGTGAGCACTTCGTGATTGGTGGGACTGGTCTCTTCATGGCTCTCAGAGGTACGAAGCGGGTCTCTGGGAACTTCGCTGTCTTCTCTGTTAGCGTTGATGAGAACAGTTTGTGCGCTCTTCTGAATCGTCTCCTGGAGATCAGATGAGAACCGGCAGTGCCACGTCCGCCAGAGTGTTGACTGATCGGGAAGCGTCTCAAAGCCAAGCTGCTGTTGAATCACTGGCTGGTCTTTGAGATACTCCAGGAGCGCTGTTTCGTGGTCCCAGCCGTAGGCTTCTTTCAGCAGAAACACCCGTACCAGCGTTCGCATTGCGTACGTTGCTGGCTCGTCGTACTGATCATGGGGAGTCAGATCAACGTATCGCAGCGGGAGTTCACAAATGAACTCGTCAACTGAGTTGTGGGCTTCGTGAGCAAACCAGGCCGATGAGACAGTCCAAATATCTTCTTCGAGTGCCCCGAGCGAACTGCGATCGTACAACCCTGTCGTGTCGTACGCTGGCCACCCTCGGTACGAACTTGTAGCAATCGTTCGAAAGACGTCACGTCGCGAAGTCTGCGTCGAGGCCATTGGTCGAACGCTTCTGAGTCGAGCGCAAGAGCCTATCTATACTGATCAGTACAGGCGGAGTAGCTATTTTGATTGATTTGGGTGTGTATCGAACAACAGATGATGGTAATTTACTGTTCAGTCACACAAAAGCCGTTGCCTTCTGGATCCTCCATTATTGTCCAAGTTTCCGTGTTCGGTCCGTAGGTCTCAGTCTTAGTCTCGCGGACGGACGCTCCTAGGTCACAGAACCGTTTGACGGTCAACTCGCGGTCCTCTACAGTCAGATCAATGTGAATCGGCAAATCTCGTTGCGTCCCCTTTGGCATTTCTTTGAACAATAAATCTGGTCCCTCTCCTGGTAAATTAACCACCTCTGGATCAATATAGGACGGAAGATCTCGGCGGTCGCCTTCCATAGCCTCTGCCCAAAACGATGCTAGCTGACTCGAGTTTTCACAAGCGAAAGTAATAGTTTTGATTTGAGTCATGCACAACAAGCATCAAGCGGTTCCAATGAAAGCTTACCGGTCACGGTGATAATCGTTATAAAATCTACTATAATGCAATCGAATGACGGAATAAAGAAAATTAGAGCAACATTTGATACCATATTCTCTTGCTATTCAGCACAAGATGAGATACCTTATAGAGATCTGATAAAGGTCGCAGTGATCAACAAGCACTTTCTCTCTATAGACTCTTCCAGTGAAGATTTGCTGAAACGAAGTGGCGAAACGATACCAATTCCATATGCATTGGGCGACGCAGTCTCAACTTCCAATTGCGTCAGAAGATGAGACTATAGGCCGTTTAGCAGGCTTGTTATGGGTGAATTCGGACAAATCTGTCTATCGGCAATCTTTCAGACTCTCCCTCAGCCGCCAATTCCTGTTAGCCAAAGAGTAGTTTCGGCGATTTTCCAAGAACACCTCCAGTGTCGCCACTCAGAAACAGCTCTCTCGTGCGGGTAGAGTGACTTTTCACCCGATTCCCGTCTCATTCTTCAACAGCGTGAGCGTGTTCTCAGCCGTCACAAGCGGTGTGTGCTCGTATTCATCAGTCATCTCTACCTGCACGAGCAAATCAACTGCTCGCCAGATCGAATACAATAGACAGGCGAATGCAAAGTAGAAGAACCGTAGTACGAAGTTCTTCGAGGTCGTCGCTGCTATGAACCGCTTGATACTCTTGTAACCGCTCTCGATTTCCCACCGCGAATTGTAGAAGTGGACTGCCCCTGGTCGGCAGTTCGTCATGAAGACACTGTACTGCGTGTAGTCGTTACTCTCAGCGCTCTCTCGTCGTCTGTAGATTAGGGTGGTCTCATGCCATTCATTCTGCCCCAAGTGCAGTTTCCGGTCAGTAACGTAGCGATCCTGATCCCACCGGAGTAGACGCTTTGCTTGAGCTCGTTCGCTCGTGTATATCCGCTTTGGAACAACATACCGAGGCCGCGTTGATCGATTTCTTCAAGAATATGTTGGCTGTCGAACGCTCGATCCATCAACACACGATCGACGTGAACAAGGTCCTGCGCCGAGTCTAGCAAGTCCTCAACGATCTTGCGGCGACTCTCGCCCTTTCGGATCGGCCGAGCATCCAGGACTAACGGGACAGCCTTCCCAACCAACTGTACGGTTGCCCACTGGTAAGCGTACTTGCCATCTTTCGTACCGAGTATCTCGTCCTCGTGGCCTGTTCGATCGCCTGTGAAGGGCTTTGCTTCGGTCATGTCGATCGCAACGAGTCCAGCACGATGGAAAACTTCTGTCTCCGACACTCGGTCGAGGAGCCGCTGCAACGCCTCGTGATACATCTCGCGAACCGATTCGATCGAGAGACCACGGATATGATCCCGATGAGCGTGTCCTAACGGTGTCCGATCTCGCTGGGAGTCATAGAGAAAGCTGCGTACTCCTTCGTTCGCCGCCAAGTTCTCCCGAAGCCCGAGATACGTCTGGAGATCCCAGAATGCATTCGGATGAATCTCACAGCTGTCTCCGCGATTGAGCGAGAACGCCGGATAGACGATGTGGCTCACCTGTTCAGTAATCTCGGCTGCATGGGTGAGCACTTCGTAATCGGTGGGGCTGGTCTCTTCATGGCTCTCGGAATCATGAAACGGATCTCTGGGAACGTCGCTGCCTTCTCTGTTAGCGTTGATGAGGAGAAGTCGTGCGCTCTTCTGGATTGTCTCCCGCAGATCAGGTGGGAACCTGCAGTGCCACGTCCGCCAGAGTGTTGATTGATCGGGAACCGTCTCGAAGCCATGCTGCTGTTGGATCGATGGCCGGTTTTTGAGGTGTTTGAGGAGTGCTGTTTCATGATCCCAGCCGTAGGCTTCTTTCAGCAGAAACGCCAGTACCAGCGTTCGCATTTCGTACGTTGCTGGCTCGTTGTACTGATCATGCGGAGTCAGATCAACGTATTGCAACGGGAGTTTGCAAATGAACTCATCAACCGAGTTATGGGCTTTGTGAGCAAACCAGACCGATACGACAGTCCCAATCTCTTCTTTGAGTGTCCCGAGCGAACTCCAGTCGTACAACTGTGTTGTGTCGTACGCTGGCCACTCTCGATACGAATCCGTTGCGATCGCTCGAAAGACATCGCGTCGCGAAGACTGCGTGGAGGCCATTGGTCGAACGCTTCTAACTCGATCGCAAGAGTCTATCTATACTGATCAGTACAGGCAAAGGATGTAACGCGACAGATTGTGATCTAACTGTCCCCTGATAGAAATTGCATGTAGAACATGGGTTCAGCGTTTTGGCTTCGATTGTTTCAAGCCATTTTGATCGGGCTTTGAATGCTCTGGTGGTTCATTGAATGGATCTCGATTATTTATCGTCAAGAAAACATCAAAATCGATAGTCTGGTCCGGGAGACATCCGAAAGATCCACGCGTTGTTGCAAAGTCAGGAAATACGACCCCCAAATTCCTACCCATCCTGAATCGCAGCGATTCGCTGAATGGAGCCACAACTCTTCACTTGGTGAATACATCACCACGTTGGGCGAGTGAACTGAGTTTGAAACTGGAGCTACTCATCCTCAATCACACCCGCCTCTTACTCGTGGACGTCGTACGGCTCGACCAACCTCCGGATCTTCTGTTCCAGTTCACCGCCAACAAACTGGACGTGTCCCGTTTCAGCCTCATAGTCGATTATCCGTGCCTCGTCCAGTCTTGGAAGATGAGTATGGTGAAGTACGATCCGGATGCGTTGTCGGTGTTCGTCTGACTCCCGCTTCGCGTCTTCGTCTCGAACCCGGTCTGCAACGCGATCTACGAGCACATCGTATTCCAGTGTCTTCTCGGAAGCGTTGTCCAACGCGTTGAGGGTGGCGCGTCGGTGTTCGTTCGCTACTGCCGATAGAATCGTATCGGGGGAGATTAGCCTCTCACGCCCCGAAGAACCGGAAACCTCTTTAGTTGACTGGATATCACGTGTCCCCAGCTTTCGACTCTCATCCATACTCACCTAGCGTAGGCCCAACTGCCTGGTCCTGCCCCATGGTGTATAATGGAAACAGTCAGTCCACTTGTGCCGCTGACTCAGGCGTGAGAAGTGCGTACCTTCCGAACGTACCAATGGCACGACGCAGTCGCTCTGTCACTGCCTGGTCGGAAATCCCGAGCTCGTCAGCTAATTCCGCGGTCGTACAGCCACGTGGAATGTCGTAGTATCCCATTCGAACGGCGAGCGTCAGCGCTTCTCGTTGGGGCTCACTCAAGCCGTACCACGGGCCGGCCTCGGGGTCCGTCGGATTGTATACACGGGTTAGTTCCAGAGAGATGTGTGCGTCCTCACAACAGTCCTGGCACTGACTCAATTCCTTGCGGTCTGAGAATCGTATTTCGAAATTCCACCCTTCCGGTTATCCAGTAGCACCCAGTATTTGCCCGTCGTGTTCCAAAATGCACTGAAAAAGGTGGTCCTGGCTCGCATCCCAGTCGAGCCTGATGAGCGTCCGGTCGTCGAACACGTCCACCTCCGTGACGCTGTTGACAGTTGGATAGCGTTCGACGGTATCAAGAAAGCCGTTTGCGACCGGTTCGTAGACCCAAAAGAGCGGCACGGTCACGTCCCCGCTCGGGACGAGCGTTTCGAGTTCGATGGCCGACGCATCCTCTAGACTGAGAATTTGCCCGAGTTCAAAATCATCGGGTGGGATGCGAATCTCCGTTATCACACTCATGCTAACTTGTAAGACTAGATTGGTCGGTCGTACAAAAGGAGACGACATGGTGCACCATGGCCCTCCGGGTACCAACGGACTTCCCGCTCGCAGAACACATTATCCCGGCCATCAACGGTGCGTTGGCTCGTCTCGAAGTCATGGTATATCACCCATGCTGGTTATCCGCCTGCCGAACGAACGCTTCCACATGGCGACTGTGATGGAGTTCACGAGTCCGGTAGCGGAGTTTCCACTGGGGACTGTGTTCGAGAATTTGCCGGGTGTGACCGTCGAACTGGAGCAACTTATCCCACACGAGACGCTGATTATCCCGTATTTCTGGGTACGAGATGCGGAAACGGAGGACATCGAAGCGGCGTTCGAACAACACGCTGGCGTGAGCAACATCCGAGTGGTTGATAGCGTCGAAGACGAGTATCTCATGCGTGCCGAGTGGGAGCAAGAGTACTTCGGTATCTTGAGTGCGCTTGCCGAGGCCAAGGTCGTTGTGCTCTCCGGAATCGGTACGAAAGACGAGTGGCGATTCGAGGTGCGCGCCGAGAGTCAGGAGGCAATCACCGAGTTTCGAGAGTATTGCCAGGAAAACGATATTTCGATAGCGATCACCGCCGTCCACGCAATGCTTCCGATCCAGGGGGAAGGCTACGAGTTGACCGAGACTCAACGTGAGGCGCTGGTATTGGCCTACGAGCGGGGCTACTTCGACACCCCACGCGAGGCGTCGCTCGAAGAGATCGCTGACGAGCTCGACATCACCCAGCAATCACTATCGTCACGCCTTCGACGCGGGCATCGACGCCTCATTGGAGCGACACTCAGTAGTTCGGTATGATCGTTCGGATAGGTCCTCTGTATTAAACCCCCTGTATAATCAGCACCCCTATTGAACCGACTCAAACGGCTAGAATCGGGCAAGATGGACACAAAGGTATCTGGGGTTGGAGTCGAAGCGATCGAGTATTCTCAGGAATCTGGGACTGTTCGCACGCAGTTTGATCAGGAGAAGATACTTGCGAGCATGGCTGTTGTCGCAACGCTGGCGGACGTAATGGACACTGATCCTGTAGAACTGGACCCGCTCCATTCCACTGTTGACCCCGACGCGTTAGATGCGCTCGTCCGAGCTCATGACGGGACGAATGGGGATTCCCATATTTCAATCACGCACGAGGGGCGCGCGATAACCGTACACAGCTACGGTGTGATCACCATCACACCAGAACACGAACTCGCAGCGGAGAAATACGAAAGGGGCGCGGGAAGATGACGTCTGAGGGGACCTCGCTTACGTCGAAGGAGGAGTTGAACGCGGAGCTGAAAGGCCTCCTTCGCAGGGCCTACGAGAGTGGAATCGATGTCGAAGGCGGATTCGAATGTCGGAATGGGGTCGAACATCCTGACTGGGACGTGATCGTCACGGAAGTCGAAAAGAACGAGCATTCGGAGTGACCGACGACGAGGGTTACCGGTCGTCGCAGATAACAGGTCCGTGAGAGAGAAACGCTGTAACGATGATCGCATCGAACGTGTGCTCTCAGCGCAACAGTAGCGAGTATTACGTGCGCTACTGGACGAGAGTGTGATGTCTGCAGATCCGATTCTTCGAAAGGGAGAGACTCTTGACGCCGGGGAGTACCTCACGATCCGTTACGAACTCCATCACGTTCTACTCCCCGAATTAGCGGATATGAGACTTGTCGAGTTCGACAGGGTCGAAGACGAGGTACGGCGAGGATTGAGATTCGACAAGGTGCGTCGATTTCTTGAACAGATCGCTGGCGATCATGACAAGTAACCTGGAGCTGTAATCGCTTCACTGCTGAATATGCGCCCTGAGGCTTTCACGACGCTACGAACATCATCCATAGTTGGTAGGAACTCCAACGGTCAGTCCGCACTTTCTCTGTATCGGCTCTTTCGGTGAAGACTCGTCGAAACGAAGTGGCGAAACGGGTGACGATTCCATATGCATTGGAGGATGCAGTCTCAACTTCTGGACAAGCCCAGTAGTTGAGTACAGTGGGCTTAGCAGGCTTGTAATGCGTGGGTTCAGACGAATCACTAACCGAAAATTCTTCAGACCACCTCCCAGGTGCCAACTCCTGTCGGTTTCAGAGCAGTTTCAGCGGTCTCCCGAGATTCCTGACAGTGTTACCACTCAGAAACACGTCTTTTGACCGAATCGAGCGATTTTCTATCCGATTCCTGTTTCCTTCTTCAACAGCGTGAGCGTGTTCTCAGCCGTCACAACTGGTGTGTCCTCGTATTCGCCGGTCAACTCGACTTGCACAAGCAGATCGACCGCTCGCCAGATCGAGTACAGGAGACACGCGAGGGTGTCATAGAACGACCCGCATGGCGTTCTTTTCACCCAATCTGGAGCGAACTATCCGTTCACTACACTTGCGAACTGACCAGTAGGACATCTGCCAGTTGCAAGATGTGTTTCGAAAGTCGTGCAAGATCCACAGTGCGTATCGGTCACTGTGGGAACAACTACGTGAACCAGCCCGTGGAGTTGACAGTAGTAGGTGGCTGACCACTGCAGCAAAAATACGCTTCCGTCCTTTATCGGCGATCACGTTGGCGACTGCGCACGAGTGGTAGGTTCGTCCGCTCCGCTCGCATATCGCTCCGCGAGCCACTCTTCCCAAGTGACTGTCCCGGCCCTGTTATCGGGACAGGTCGCATAGCCAGTCCGAAACGCCGCCATCGTTTTGCCAGGGATGGGAAATCTGATGATCGGACGTCGTAGGCCACGCGTATTACGGTACGCCTGTGCGAGTTTACCTACTGAGTGGATGTTGGGACCACCAACGAGGTCAGTTCGTCCACTCGCTGTCAGCGTCGCGTGATCCACGATGATATCCGCAACCTCGCCGACATCGACGGGCTGGATCTGTACGTTCGTCGGAAGGGGCCACAGCGGAAGTTTCGCCACCGAATCCAACAGTTCCGCAATGAACGAGTGGAACTGCGTCGCACGGACGATAGTCGTCGGTATATTGCTCTCCTCGACTATCGTCTCGGCGGTACCCTTGTGTTCGTAGTAGGAGAAGGGAATGTCGTCGATACCGACGATGGAAGGATAGAGGAAGTTCTCCACGTCGGCTGCCTCGGCCGCTTTGAGAAGTCGTTTCGTCCCCTGCACGTCAACCGCCGCTGTGTCACCCTTCGGGGCCGTCGCCGTGTGGATAACGACATCGACGTTATCGAGCGCCGACTCGAGACCCGTGCCTTCGATCAAGTCGAGTTCTACCCAGTCAAGTTCCACCCTGGTTTCTTCGGGAGGCGAGCGGCTTGCCGCCCGGACAGCGTGGTCCGCCGCCGTGAGCCGCGGTCGGAGTGCCGTTCCGAGTGTTCCAGTTGCGCCGGTCACCAGCGTTTGGATCATACGAGATGGTTCATTCCACCGGCCCGAATGGATATTGCCGAGTCTACTCGGCGGATTTAAGTAGGCAACCTCGTATCATCGCTCGATGAAACACATCCGGGTGCGCATCACGGCCCATGGACGAGCAGGTGAAATCCACCCGATGTACGGCGTGATGACCGAGGCATCGTTTGTCGAGCGAGCGACGGCAGTACAATGGAACTATACCGGAGACGCACTGGGCATCCTCCATTACGTTGTTGGCGACGCTGATGCGCTCGAAAGAGCGATGCAAGAGATTCCGGAGGTCGTCGGCTACGACATGGAACGTATCGACGAGCGGTCGTGCTACGTGTACGTCCGGGACGCAACGACCGATTCGCTTCAAGAGATGTTCAGTCCCATCTCTTCCGGCGGCCTTATTGTCGTCCCCCCCATCGAATACGAGCCTGATGGGACGGTGGTGCTCTCGGTGTTCGGTCCTGACGACGAGGTACAGGATGCAATCGAAGCCATCTCTGTTCCGGTTGAGGTGACTATCGAAGCAGTAGGCAGTCTCGCTGGCACAACGGCTGTTACCAAGGGCCATCTCACCGATCGCCAGTGCGAAGTTGTCGAAACGGCAGTGGAACTGGGCTACTACGACATCCCTCGGAGCACCAGTCAGGAAGATATTGCCGCGGAATTGGGCTGTGCGCCAAGTACCATTGCTGAACACCTGCGGAAAGCCGAAGCCCGGATACTCCGGTCACAGTTCTCTTGAGGCCGATGATCTGGAAAATATGATGATTTCCCACATATGACGACGAGCGAGAATCGTACGCTTTCTGTACCGTGATTATTCCAGTAACGTCGGTGTCAGAGCAATCTGACATGCAAGGTACACGCTCTGTAGTCCGCAGTCAACTTTTAACAAGTTTCATAGTTATCGCAATTCTCTCCGGTAACTGAATCTCCTGTACTGAACGGCAACTACGTGTGCGTATTCATCAAGAACCACGCTGGCGGAGATACATCCCCCCGACGAGGCAAACCACTGCCACAAGCAACAATCCGCCACTCAAAATATCTCTAAGTGACCCAGAGACTCCTGGATTACTTACTATTCCAAGACTATTCTGAAACACGGTTAATTGAATTACTAAGGCCAACCCTCCGATCCCTATTAATAACCGTTCTCTACTAAGGCTTTGAGTATTGCTCATAGTGTATATAACCTAAGATATATCTAAAATGTTTGGGGGAACACATAATATTACCGGCGATTTCTGAATGGTATATTTAAACCTCGTACTGAACGGTATGTGCTTCACCTGTACTTACCGTTTGTCGGGTAGTCACAGAGAGTGGATATGGGAACTGTTCTATGACACCCTGGACACGCAAATATGAAGTAGACAGGCCACACGGAATAGGGCGTCTATGCGATGGTCCGGAAGACTGTGCGTCGAGATACTTGTGTTGATGGTACTAGTTGGCGCCGAAACACTACAGCGTCAAGAACTCATCTAAGGGTGCCCAAGATACGTTAGTCTAAGCTAAGTTAGCTCAGACTCCTTTAGAGGAACGGTTTTACGTGTCCCCTTCGAAACGGGCACAATGACTGGATTTGTAAATCGGGAACGGGAACTGAAACGCCTCGATAAACTCTACGAGAGTGATACCGCAGCACTAGCGGTAGTTTGGGGACGACGACGGATGGGAAAAACGACGCTTGCGCTCGAGTCGATCCGAGATCGCGACGACGCCGTCTACTACCAAGCGACTAGAGGGACTGCAGACCAGCAGATTTCCTCGTTCATCAACGACGCTGCCGAGGTGTATCCAGGGATCACACGGATCCGCGAAGAGTGGGAACCCCTCTTCGAATTTCTTGCCGAGCAGAATGCAGTCATCATCGTCGACGAGTTCCCGTACCTCGTCGAGCAAACCGACGCACTCCCGTCGATCCTGCAGCGCGTCTGGGATCATACCGCTGAGAAAACTGCAACGGCCTTCGTACTGACTGGGTCTGCTATCGGAATGATGCACGAGTACGCCCTTGAAGGAACAGCGCCGCTGTACGGTCGCGTCGCCAAGAACCCGAATGGGGAGATCGAAGTTGGCCCGCTCCGCTTCGGAGCGGCGATGTCATTTTTTCCCGACTATTCCCCCGCTGAACAGGTGATGACCTACGGTGTCTTCGGCGGGACGCCAGAGTATTTGCGAGCCATCGAAGACGACGAGACACTCGAGGAGAACGTCACGAGGACGCTGTTACGGCGTGACGGAGGACTCCACGAGGAGCCCGAAAACGTGCTCCACCGGGAACTGGACGAGGTCGACCGATACTTTGCGATATTGAAGTCGCTTGCGGAAGGAAACCGAGTCAAGAACGAAGTCGCCCAGGGTGCCGGAATTAGTAATAGTAGTGTCGGCTATTATCTCGACCGACTGAATGACTTGCGCATTATCGAACGAGACTACCCAGTCACCGTCGATCCAGATCGGAGCCGAAAAGGACGATATGCAATTACAGATCCATTGTTTCGGTTTTGGTTCAAATTCGTTTATGGGCGGACAGCCCGGTACGAGGTATATGGCGAGGATGCTTACACTGATCTCATCGACCCAGAACTGCCAGACTTCGTCAGCGGGACGTTCGAGCAGTTATGCCAGCACGCTGTCCTGTACGCGTTCGGCGACGAGTATCGCTTCGTAGAGGAACCTGGCAACTGGTGGGACGGCAGTGGAAACGAAATCGATATCGTTGCCCCGACGAATGGAGAGACACTCCTCGTCGGTGAGGTGAAGTTCCGACAGGAAGCGGTCGGGTACGATGTCCTCAGTCAACTCGAGTCTGAAACTCCGAAAGTAGACTGGCATCCAAACAGCGGTGGTGACCCAGAGTACACGTATGCGCTATTCAGTCGGTCTGGATTCTCGTCTGCAGTCAAGGAAGCCGAATCGGAACGGGACGATCTTCGCCTGTTTACCGTCAATGACGTCGTCGGACTGATCACGGAATAGGCGATCGAAGAAAGTTGAGGAAGACGGATTGTGACCCTGTCACCAATTAATATATCACTGGCTTCAGTTGGATACTCTCGGTTCGAAGTAAGTAACGCCGAAGAGTCGTATGCATTGAGAAGGCCAGTCTCAACTACTGCTCTGCATTGGAAGTCACAGGTTTGGCGTTTGTATTTCGACGAACCACCAAATAGAAAACATTTGTACTGGTTCTAAGTTAGAACATTAGACGACGGGTAGGGCCTACAGGTGTCTCCCTCAACATATCCCCAATACTGTAATGAGTTTGTGCCTTTATTATATACTTCTGAAGTCAGGCAGGTAGATTTCTCATACGAGACGGGTGGTGAAAACAACCTCGGTTCTAAATTTCGCGGGTAGCTGTGCATGGCGAAGCTACCTAACCGGCTTCAGCGCCTACGAAATTCGAGCGGGTAAACCACACAGCCGTGCTGCCGTTCGGACTGTCGCATCAGTTACGAATACCTCCGGAAGTGGTCTTGAACCATTCGACGAGGTCGTCGATCCAGAACACCTTGATGGGCTTATCCAGAACCAAACGAGCTACACGACCTCTACTCAGTGTCTCCATGCTGGTCCGAGCAGTAGCGTTCCATCCACTCATCCAGCTCCTGAAACATCGGTTCGAGGTCGTTCAACATCTCCGTTATCTCGTATTCCACGCGTGGAGGGATTTCATCGTATTGCGTCCGTTCCAAGAAGCCGGTTTCGACGAGTTCATCGAGTCGCCGAGAGAGCGTATTCGGGGAGATGCCGAGCTCGTCTTCGAGTTCGCCGAACCGAATCGATTCATCGTCGTCCAGGACAAATTCCTTGAGAATCGCTATCGTGTGGGCCTTCCCGAGCAGGGAAAAGACCGTGCTCATCCGATTATTATGCTGTGATTCCACTATCTCGGATTCGCTCATGGCCTCACTACGAATTCAGTAGTAATGTATGTTGTGAGAAATTGAGTCATCATCCAACCTGTGCGAGTGTGCCTCGATACTTCCACGTCCGGTAGTTACTACTGCACTTCTAACTTGGTAGCTTTTGACTTCTAAAACCGTAGTTAGGATACAGTGAGTACTGACAATCCCCACCAGAACTTAGCTATCATCGGCCACGTTGACCACGGGAAGAGCACGCTCGTGGGGCGACTTCTCTATGAGACGGGGAGCGTTCCGGAGCACGTAATCGAACAGCACCGCGAGGAAGCTGAGGAGAAAGGCAAGGGCGGATTCGAGTTCGCCTACGTCATGGACAACCTCGCCGAGGAGCGAGAGCGTGGTGTCACGATAGACATCGCCCACCAGGAGTTCTCGACGGAGACGTACGACTTTACCATCGTCGATACACCGGGACACCGAGATTTCGTGAAGAACATGATCACGGGCGCGTCCCAGGCTGACCACGCTGTCCTCGTCGTCGCTGCTGACGACGGCGTCGCGCCCCAGACCCAGGAACACGTCTTCTTGGCCCGTACCTTGGGAATTGACGAGCTTATCGTCGCTGTCAACAAGATGGATCTTGTCGACTACGAGGAAGCGAAGTACAAGGAGGTCGTTGAGGAGGTCAAGCAGCTCCTCAACCAGGTCCGATTCGACACCGACGATGCATCGTTCATTCCCGTTTCCGCATTCGAGGGTGACAACGTCGCCGACGCCTCCGAGAACACAGACTGGTACAATAGCGAGACTGTGCTTGAGGCGCTCAACGATCTACCCGAGCCACAGCCAGCGTCGGACGCGCCGCTTCGGCTCCCGATTCAGGACGTCTACACTATCTCCGGCATCGGTACTGTCGCTGTTGGACGTGTCGAAACCGGCGTCATGAACACCGGCGACAACGTCTCGTTCCAGCCTAGCGACGTGGGCGGCGAAGTGAAGACGATCGAGATGCATCATGAGGAAGTCCCTCAAGCCGAGCCCGGTGATAACGTCGGGTTCAACGTCCGCGGTATCGGTAAGGACGACATCCGTCGTGGCGACATTGTCGGTCCTGCTGACGACCCACCGACGGTCGCCGAGACCTTCCAAGCCCAAATCGCCGTTATGCAACACCCCAGTGTGATCACCGCCGGGTACACGCCGGTTCTCCACGCCCACACGGCACAGGTGGCCGGAACCATCGAATCCATTGACCAGAAGGTTGATCCCTCGTCCGGTGAGGTCGCCGAGGAAAACCCCGACTTCATCCAGTCGGGCGACGCCGCTGTAGTTACGATCCGACCGCAGAAGCCCCTCAGCATCGAACCATCGAGTGAAATACCTGAACTTGGAAGCTTCGCCGTCCGCGACATGGGTCAGACCATCGCGGCTGGCAAGATTCTTGAAATCAACGAGCGAGACTAACCTATCTTCGTACAGATTCATACTGACGGCTGAATATTTTTCAAAGAGGAATACGTTATCCCGATATGGCTTCCCTTGATGACGTGTCTACCGACGACCTCCGCCAGGTCTTGGCGGAGGTCGAGGGGAAGAAGCCGACACAGCGGGTTATGGCAGCGATCAACTATCTCGAAGAAGACGAAGCGACGCTGGAAGATGTTGCTGAACGTTATGGATACACTGCTGGCTGGCTCTCACGCTGGCTTGATCGACTCGAACAGTTCGCCGACGAGCCGTTCGAGGAGGTTGTCTACGACGAACACCGTTCCGGGAGACCGTCTAAGCTCACTGACCAACAGCACGACAAGTTCGTTGAGGCACTCCACGAATCACCCGAAAGTGGACTAGACGCGCCCGCGTGGTCTGTTCCGGATACTACGGTCCACAGAATCATTCCACTAACCCTATCAACTAACTGGATGGAATTTGACTAACTGCTATGGACTCACGTATTCCTGACTTCTACGAAGAAACTCCGGAACGACGACGTGAAATCATTACGAGTCGCTGCCTCCTTTCTGAAGAAGATTCTGACGCTCTGGGGGAGGGGCCCAATAGCGAACTCATGGATAGTTTGAGTGAAAACGTGATCGGCAGTATTTCCCTCCCGTTGAGTGTTGCGACAAACTTCGTTATCGATGGCGAAGACGTACTTGTGCCAATGGCGGTTGAAGAAAGCTCCGTTGTGGCAGCCGCTTCGTACGGGGCGAAACTTACGCGTGAGACGGGCGGATTCTCAACCTCTGTCTCGGGACCGTATATGCTCGGACAGATCCAAATTCGAGACATCAGTGACCCATACAGTGCGAAAATGCGGGTTCTCGAACGAGCTGACGAGATTAGATCTATGGCTAATGATCAGGGTGTCCTCGTCTCTCACGGTGGCGGGTGTGAGAACGTTACTGCTCGTGTCGTAGACACCCCTCGTGGCCCAATGGTTGTCGTTCATCTCCTTGTAAATGTGCAGGACGCCATGGGAGCGAATGCAGTCAACACAATGGCAGAGGCAGTGGCCCCGCTCGTTGAAGAAGAGACCAGTGGGGAAGCCGTTCTCCGTGTGTTGTCAAACTTAGCGGATCACCGAGTTGCGCGTGCTCGGTGTACTGTCACACCAGATATGCTTGAGCGCGAGCAGAGTTCGCTGGCTGGAGAAGAGGTAAGGGACCGAATCGTTGATGCGTGGGCCTTCGCCGCCGGTGATCCGTACCGGGCAGCAACGCACAACAAGGGCATCCTGAACGGGATGGATGCGCTTGCAGTTGCAACAATGAATGACTGGCGAGCAATTGAGGCCGGCGCTCACGCCTTTGCAGCCAATGATGGATACGGCCCGCTTTCGACCTACGAAATTGATACAGAGGGAAATCTGTCGTGCAGTATTGAGGTACCAGTCCAAGTGGGCACTGTTGGCGGCGCTACTCGTTCCCATCCAACTGCTAGTGCAGCGATGGAGATCCTTGACGTTGAATCGAGTGACGAGCTAGTGGGAATCTTCGGAGCCGTGGGGCTCGCAGAAAACATCGCCAGTATGCGTGCACTGGCTGATGAAGGAATCCAAACTGGACACATGAAACTTCATGCGAAGAATATTGCCCGTGAGACTGACGCACCCGATGAACTAATTGAGGAAATTGCGGCGCGGATGGTTGCCGAAGATGATATTCGGGCTGGACGAGCCCGTGAATTGGCCGAAGAACTGAGCCAGTGAGACCGGCCGTAATCCCTTGGTAACTACGCAGTTCTACTAATTGGCTGTTTCATTTGAATTTCGTCGAAGAAATCGGTACAACAGAGCCACCAAAACAGCGATCTGTGTCGGCTGTAGATTGTATCCGTATTTGGTTTCATGGGGGTCCACGGGTCTCGGTTAGGAAGTCCTGGTACTGAACGGAGATTGGGTACACGTAGTTGGGGGTGGTTTGAAGAATCTGGGATAGCGTAGGGGGCTTCGCTCTCACTGAGTCACACTCGTTTTCTCCGGTTATACACATGACGGCCGCAATTCATTCGGCGTAGGTAAAGTTGAGAACCGGTTATCAGGAGGCTCGCTGCCTTTTGATCAAATTTTTGTCGCACGACGGCGAGCATCCGCGTGGCGTATCCCGCGCCCTCCGGATAGTGGTCGACCGCGATGGGTATACCCCGACTGGTACCCGCGTAGCCGTAGCTTCCGAGTCAAGGGCAGGAGCGTGCGCCACGGCAACACGCGGACATCACACTGTTTATGGCCACACGCGAAAACGACTGGATATGAATGGCAAACCAGAGTCGAACACGGACGAGACGGATATCGAATCTACGGAGGGATCGACGCCCGAGAAGGACCCTGACCTGAGGAGCACCGAAGTGACCAAGGGCCCCGAGAGTGCTCCGCACCGCGCGATGTTCCGCGCGATGGGCTACGATGATGCGGACCTCTCCTCACCGATGGTCGGCGTCGCCAACCCCGCTGCGGATGTCACCCCCTGCAACGTCCACCTCGACGATGTCGCGGACGCTGCAATCGCTGGCATCGAGGACACCGGCGGGATGCCGATCGAGTTCGGTACCGTCACTGTCAGCGACGCCATTTCCATGGGGACGGAGGGAATGAAGGCCTCGCTGATCTCCCGGGAGTTGATTGCCGACTCCGTCGAGCTCGTCTCCTTCGCCGAGCGGATGGACGCCCTCGTCACCGTCGCCGGGTGCGACAAGAACCTCCCCGGCATGATGATGGCCGCCATCCGCACCGATCTCCCCAGCGTCTTCCTCTACGGTGGGTCCATCCTTCCCGGCCACCACGACGGCCGCGATATCACGGTCCAGAGCGTCTTCGAGGGCGTCGGTACCTACGCTACTGGCGACATGACCGAGGAGGAACTCTACGAGATGGAGCACGAGGCCTGTCCAGGAGCAGGCTCTTGCGGCGGGATGTTCACCGCGAACACGATGGCCTCGATCAGCGAGATACTCGGTCTCGCCCCCCTCGGGTCGGCGTCACCGCCCGCCGAGGATGAAGAGCGCTACAAGGTTGCTCGCGAGGCTGGTGAGGTCGTTCTCGATGCCGTCGAGAATGACCGCCGGCCGAGCGATATCCTCACGAAAGAGTCCTTCGAGAACGCCATTACCCTCCAGACAGCGCTCGGCGGCTCCACGAACGGCGTCCTGCATGTCCTCGCGCTTGCTGCCGAGGCTGGCATCGACCTTACGATCGACGAGTTCGACGAGATCAGCAAGCGTACGCCGAAGATCGCGAACCTCCAACCAGGCGGTACGCGCGTCATGAAGGACCTCCACGACGTCGGCGGTGTCCCCGTCGTCATTCGCCGCCTCCTGGAGGGTGGATACCTCCACGGTGACGCGATGACTGTCACCGGGAACACTATCGCCGAGGAGTTGGAGACGCTCGGCCTACCGGACGACGAGGACATCGATGCAGACTTCCTCGCAACGACCGAGGACCCGTTCCACGAGGAGGGTGCAATCAAGATCCTAACTGGGAACCTCGCGCCGGATGGTGCCGTCCTCAAGGAGACGGGTGAGGAGGGCTTCCACCATACCGGCCCCGCGCGCGTCTTCGAGCACGAGGAGGACGCGATGTCCTACGTGCAGGAGGGTCACATCGAGTCCGGCGACGTCATCGTCGTCCGGAACGAGGGCCCGCAGGGCGGCCCCGGGATGCGCGAGATGCTCGGCGTCACCGCCGCCGTCGTTGGCCAGGGCCACGAGGACGATGTCGCCCTCCTCACCGACGGGCGCTTCAGTGGTGCGACCCGCGGCCCGATGGTCGGCCACGTCGCTCCCGAGTCCGTGGTCGGCGGACCGATCGCCGCCCTCGAAGACGGCGACACCGTCACCGTCGACATCCGCGAGCGCGAACTCTCCGTCGACCTCAGCGACGAAGAACTCGAAGCGCGCCTCGACGAATACGAGCGTCCCGAGATCCAGTATGAGGGCGGTTTCCTCCGTAAGTATGGCGACGCCTTCGACTCCGCTGCGAACGGCGCGGTGACGAATCCCGCCGTCAAGCGCGACAACTGAGCGAGCGTGCTTGCCCGTCAGGGCGCGTTTCACCGAACGACGGAGCCAACCGGGAATGCCCTCCCGTATTTTTTGGACCGAGCGGGGCACAAAGCTCCCTCAATGGAGAAAAGACGGAGGTATCGCCGGTGAGCGGCCGAAGCTGACGCATGAACAGATCGAGAGACAAGGGATATCGGACGCTTCGATGTGGGCATTGACTTACGAAGACCCGTGGTTGCAGGAACACTGAATATATCAGTGAATGTTCTATTAGTACCACTGCAGATTCACAGAGTCGTGACTGATACGCCCTCTGTACTCAGCGATTGAGAGCCAAATTTGTTGGCTACTGAGGATTTCACAAGAGTCAACCGAGCCGCTATAGATATTTGTCTCAGTCGCTGTTCTCTCCTGTCCCATCAGCGTCCTCAACTTCTTCAACTGGCTTGAGGTTCGCTTCCATACGATCGTATTTGGCTTCACGAAGTTACGATCGCGTCGCTGCTTGGTGTTGACGAGATCCCTGTGTACGTCCTCTGCCGGCACGAGGAGTGGCAGCGAATCCACGACCGATTGGCCGACACGCCTCAAACAGAACTTCCGACCGGACTAAAAGCGCACGTCGAGCATCCGGATGTCCAAGACGTGCGGCCAGAGTAACTGGTCAACAACAGCGCTACACTGGCACTGTCTAGTTTCGCACCTCCGCTGGCGTCTATCAGTTTAGTGACTGATTCGGCCGCTGTGTGTTATAGTAGTGTACGTACTGTTCAAGCCTTTCTCTGACGCTCGCCCGACTGCCGACCCATGAGTTATGGAAGCGGTCAATCCGTATTTGAGCGTGTAAAACCACTTCTCGATGTGGTTTCAATCGACATAGTCGAGGTGACCGCTCAATCCTAATCGAGAGAGGGCAGTCAGATAGCCAGCATCATCGACGAGAAACTTAGTGTCGGAGAGACCGTGTTTCTCGGTGAGTCCATGCAGAAACGCAGCAGCTGGATCGGTGCCTCGCTGTCCAAAGAGCGCTACATCGAGAATGAGCTTCGTGTCAAGGTCTATTGCATCGTACACCCAAGATCGTATGCCATTAATCCTGACAGCGGTTTCATTAACCGCGACCCGCAACGGTTGCGCCGTCCTCAGAACGCAAAGCGTTCTGATGGGCCGCACGAGAGCGCCGCTCTCGTGGACGTCGGCGGGTCTGGGACGCTGTCAGCTAGGCGATGTACCCAGTTCCAGATTGCTTGATGAGAGCGTTCAACGCCGAGTGAGCGAAGAATCGCTTGTGTTTCTCGAAGTGAACAATCGGTCACGGAGAGCCAGACAACGAACGCCCTGGGCGTCGCCGTCCGCCCACGCTCCCAACATTCATCAAATTCCGCCGCATAGCTCTTGCTGAGAAGGTCTGCGAGCAATAGTCTACATTAACTCAACGACCAGATCGTTCTTCAAACTGGCTCAACTAGACAGTGTCGTACGTTCTATCAAATATAGGCCCTTACAAATAAATACGAATAGATACTAGGGTACATATGGGTCAATTTGATCTAACTAGTAGGCAACGAATGGCTCTTACTACTCTAATTAATAAGTACCAGATAGATGAGGAATTAGTATCTGCACAGGTTCTCGCTAAGGAAATCAACCGAAACGCTGGTACACTCCGTAATCAAATGCAAACTCTGAAGGCACTTGGGTTGGCTGAAGGTGTTCCTGGCCCAAACGGGGGGTATAAGCCAACTCAGAAAGCATATGAAGAGATAGATCGCCAGCACCTAAATAATGCTGAGACAGTCACTCTGGCTCATAATTATAAACGTATCAGCGCGACTGTTAGTGAAATCCACTTCACCAATATCCATCACCCAGACTTGTGTCGTGCACAGATACATTTTCAACAGTCGATTCAAGACCTTACAGGGGGGGACGCAATCGTAGTTGGGCCGTCTCCTGTCTCAAATTTAGTCATTGCTGGCGAAATTGTATATGTTGATAATACTATAGATATGGCAATAATAGATATCAGTGAAATAAAATCTCCGATGGGAGAAGAGCACTAAAGACAGTCTAATTATGAGCAGTTCTCGTAGGTTGTCCAATGGGTTCGCTACACCAGAGGCATCAATGGAAAGAGAATCCCCCAGCCCCTCTCTTTTTATACCTATAATAAATAGCTATACAGCGTTAGATTTGATCAGTTCAAGCCTGCTTGATACTGGAGATAACGCACATCAGGACAATTTCACGGAGGGGACTGATAGAAATAATATTCGTGACTGCGCATTCAAGAACTGTAGAAGCGAACACATCAGGTAGTGGATCAAAACCAGTCGGTTGTGAATAAATAGGCAGTATATAGATACTCTAATGATATTAGTATACGTGTATATATTCCAAATTGTCTCTGTTCTCTTTTGTACCCATAGTAAAATAAGCACATATATTACGCCCGTACTTCTGTAATCGATTGTTATGTATCACCACGATTACCAACCTGTGGTGAACCACGGTACTTCAATCATCACCTTCCAGGTATAGTTCAATTTCCTAGCACGTGGTACTTATTATTCTCAAGACCAGCCTTCACCTATCAAAGCCTTCGACCATCACTCATCTGAAAGGTCATTAAAGAGTTTCCCCGCAAACATCAGAGTGTGCAAGAACGTATACAAATCCGCAATCCACTCTTCGGTACCGACGAGCACCACAGTTTCTCTGTCCAAACCAACGAGAAACTGCACCACTTCTAGCGTTTCGGCCAGTCGTTGATCGGCTTACAGTACATCCGAAGAGTACCAATTTACGCCCAAAGTCTGCGGCTCAGGCGGTTTAGACACCATGACAACCACGATTGTCCGAATCAAGAACTTGATGACTGAACACCAGCCGAAGATTAACTAAACGGTGCCGATCTAAGGTATATGCCACCATGGCTGACTGTTCCCGAGGGGATCTCGACCGGCCGTAACAGACGGTCCAATCGGGCGAGTCAGCTGTGGAGCGCCTTGGGGCGAACCCAAGGCTAGACAGTCGCCTCTGCCTCGCAGTCAACGAGGAACACAACGACGTGACCGTCGCCGACCGCCTCGGTGTCAACAGGGAGGGTCGTACGGCGGATCAGACAGTGGGTCACCAATACTCGCCATAAGCGGCTCTGCTCCGACCCCGTCGATGGTAGTCTGGGGGCCAGCCACTGGTACCACGGTAGCTGCAACTGCGATATCGTTCAGTTGTCCAGAGCGCTGTTCTGACCGAAGAGGTGTGTTGTTACGCCGAAACCAGTTTTCGCTTGATTTCTATCTGGTCAACTTCCCCGATACGTCGTGTACCCGCCGGGCGACAGCAACAAGGGCACGTGATAGTGTTCATCGGGATCGGAGATGACGAACCGGACCGGTACCGTCTCGAGGAACGACGTCTTCGACGGTCCCTCCTGATAATAGGCATCGACGTCGAATAGCAGCTGGTACGTCCCGGTTTCCATCTCGTCCAGTCCAAGTAGCGGGTCATCGAGGCGCCCGTCGTCGTTGGTGGTTCCCTCGGCAATCGTCTCCGGTTCGCCGGTCGAATCCAGCCGCTGGAGCGTTACGTCGACGCCGGAGGCTGGGCCTTCCCGGCTTGTGTCGAGGACGTGCGTCGTCAGTCCGGCCGTCATTGTGCGGTCTCCTCGAGGTCACTGTGATCCATCGAGAACTGCTGGAATCCAGTTGGCCGCGGCGGTTCCTTCAGCACCTTCGCGTCGCCGTCGAGGTCGTCGCGCTCGCGGATCCAGGTGCGATTGTTGGCCTCGAAGCTGACGGACTCGAGCTGCGGGAACCGTTTGAGGACGCGTTGGCCGATCTGGTAGATCAGATCTTGGATCGAGTTGGAGTCAACCTCGTGGAAGACAACCTGAGCGATGTCACGCACCTGCTCGGCCGGCACGTACTGCTCTGGTTCTTCGCCGAGCGCGTTCTCCGGATCCGTGTAGCTCCAGAAGATATCCAGAGTGATATAGAGCGTCCGGTCTGCCCGCTCGGGCAGTGTCGTGTACTCGTCCTGAACGTAGCCCTCAAACGAGCTCCCCTTCACCTTGACCAGTTCGATGTCCGTGACGCCGCCCGTGAGGTCCTCGATGACCGGGACGTCCTCACCCCGGGCAAGGTACACTTCTCCGAAGGCCGACTCGTCGTCGGACACGCGGAAGACTAGATCGCTCAGCTCGAACTCGCCATTGCCTGCGGGTACGGATCGTTCGTCGAACGCGATCTCGTTGGCGGACATCCGAACGCGCTCCATTTGGGAATACGTCTCCAGGAACTGCGAGCCCACGAAGTGGAGGAATCCCTCAGTCGTGGCACCGTCGTACTCGCCCGCCTGATGGAGGACGAAGTTCTTCATCGAGTCGGTCGCTACCACCATGCTGTTGTCTCTCTCGCTGAAGGATGACAGGAACTCCTCGCCCTCGACCTGGACGCGAACGTCGTGTCCGAAGAGAATGTTCTCCCGGCCGTCGAACTGGGACTCGGGAATCGTCCTGACGCCGTCCAACGGGGTAGCATACGTCCGGTAGACGGAGACCTTCTCCTTGCCGTAGTTCATCGTCCGCCCGCTATCGTCCGGTGAGTCGACACTCTCTATCGGCATGCTATCAGTCGTCATCGACTACTCAACACCACTCCCTGGTCGTACAAAAAATCTCGCGTATCCACAACATATGCGAATCGTTTCAAACGAAAGTAGGACAATACGAATAGATTGATCAGTACGAGCTACCGGGCAGGCACCTCTCCACCCCGGGATGGGCGCCCGGCCATTGACGGCGTCTGACTGCAGGCGATGCATTTCTGTGGAGTCGTCACTGCGCGATCCGGTTCTCAAGGCGGAGGCGAGCGATCTCGTGGACCTGGTCCAGTGCGGTGCGAAACTCATCGGACTCGGAATTGTCGATCCGGTCCTCCATCGCTGTCTGAATCTCGTCTGGCGACTTACCCTTCACAGCCATGATGAACGGGAAGTCGAATGTCTCCCGGTATGTCTCGTTAAGCCGCTGGAATGCCTCGTACTGCTCCGGCTGCAATTCATCGAGCCCGGCGGAAGACTGCTCCTCCCGGGACGCCTCGGTCATCTCAGTCTGCTCCCCGAGATCAGGGTGCGCTCGTAGCAGCTCCAGTTTCCGGTCCCGCGATGCCTCGTTGACGACTCTTTCCATGGTCGCCCGCAGGTCCTCACGCGAATCGAACGGCCGCTCCGAGGCCGCCTGTTTGGCAACCCACGGAGACTCCTCGTACACGTCGTCGAGGGCGTCCACGAAGTGCTCCTCGTCGAACTGGCTCAACTCCTCGATGATGAATTCTGTCATCGCATCTGACCGTTCATCCGCCGGGGACTTAAATTGACGTCTCAGGACGGCACCAGCGCGTCGTAAAGAGAGGACGTTAATAAGGTCTGGATTGCTCTTCGACGACAGTCCGTAGATCAGTTCAAAGCGCCTGCACCGGGTCACGCGCTCCAGTCGGGCAACTCCCGTTCAACGAACTTCCCGTGGCCCGGTTCGCCGACCACCTTGCCGTCGTCGGCGACGACTTTGCCCCGGACGAGCGTCTTCGTCACCTTCCCCGTGACCTCGCGGCCCTCGTAGATCGAGTAATCGGCCTTCGACGCATTGTCCTCGGCAGTGATCGTGTATGTCTCGCCTGGATCGAATAGGACGATGTCGGCATCCGTCCCGGGCTCAAGCGTCCCCTTGTTTGGGAGGCCGAACGTCTCGGCCGGGTTCGCGCACATCACGCGGACCAAGAAGGGGTAGGAGAGACCGCGCTCGTTAACTGCTACGTCGTGGAACACCGGAAGACTTGCTTGAATCCCGTTTGCCCCGAACGGTCCCTCCCACCACGGCATGTCTTCCTTACTCGTGCGCCGCTGAGCGACGTGGTCCGTCGAGACGACGCTTAGGACGCCCCTGCGGAGGTACTCGAACATTGCGTCGACGTCGTCCGGCGACCGAATCGGCGGGGCAATCTTCGGCAGGTTTCCCAGTTCAGCGTGGATTGACTCATCCAGCGCCGTGTAGTGGGTGCACGTCTCCCCGCGGACCTGCGATCCGTCGTCTCGGAAGCGGTCCAGTGCGGCGGCGGACGCCCGGCAGGAGGTGTGAATCCCGTAGTACTTTGCGCCGGCCTCTGTTGCGAGGCGGACGGCATCCTCCGCGGCCATCGCCTCCGCGTAGTCGGGGCGAGACTGCGGATACACCTCCGGAGCATCTTCTCCGTCCGCCCGGAGTTCCTCCATGAGCGACTGGCAGACCGAGTCGTCCTCCGAGTGGACCACGCCGACGGCATCGGCCTCAGCGAGTGCCTCGAAGACCCGTCGCATGAACCCGTTGGAGAGCCCGAACTCGTAGGCCGTGTACATTTTGAACGACGTTACGCCGGCGTCGACAACGTCGGCCAACTCCGCGAAGAGGTCGTCGTCCTCCCGCATAATCCCGCCGTGCAGCCCGAAGTCGACCAGCGCCTCGGACTGGTTCTCGCGCTTCCGCTTGACGCCGTCCAGCAGCGGGGCCGGCTCGTCCCACGGGCTGTCCCCGCCCTCATAGGCCTGCCACGCGAAGTCAATGAACGTGGTGACTCCACCCAGTGCGGCCGCGCTGGCTGCCGTGCGGTAGCTATCGATCGAGACATGATCGTCGACGTGGACGTGAGGGTCGACAACACCAGGCATGACCAGCTGGTCCGTCGCGTCGATCTGCTCCTCGCCCGCCGGGAGGGTGTCTTCGTCACCGACGCTGACGATCTCGCCGTCGTCGACGGCAACTGCCGCCTCGAACGTTGCTGTGTCGGTGACGACAGTCCCGCCTGCGATTACTGTGTCAACAGCCATTGAATCACACTGCTCTCCGGGGTGAGTTAGGTATACCGGTCTCCCTGAAACTTACGCCGGCGTCGCGGGCTACGGCAAGTCCTCGGGCCAATCAACATCACGGCGAACGCCAGGATCGTCGACGGCGATCCGGATTGCGTCGGGGTGTGTCACGACGAGCCGTCGACCGCCTTGATCACCCGCAACGTCGGCGAGTGTGCCGAAGTGGGCTGCGCCGAAAAGCACAGGGTTCCCGCGCTTACCATCGTAGGCCGGCGCGACGATACTCCCTCGCCGGGCCTCAAACGCGTCTCGGAGGCACTCGATTGTCGCAGGCGCCACGACGGGCATGTCACCGAGCGCAAATACCACGGCGTCCCATGAACGCTTGCGCACGGCGATCACGCCCTCCTGTACGGAGGTGTGCTGGCCGTCTTCGTACCGATCGTTGTATCGGACGTCGAAGCTGTCCGGGAGCGCGTCCCGCACTGCGGCGGCCTCGTGGCCGACGACTGTGATGTGGTCCTCAAGGGGAGCATCCAGCAGCGTCTGGGCTGCACGCCGGACGATCGGTTCGCCCTCGTAGTCCGCCAGCAGCTTGTTCGCCGGCCCGAAGCGTTCGCTCCGTCCGATCGCGAGCAGGACGGCACCGACTGTGAGGTCCGTTCGCGTCATCTGAGCGCGACGGACGGCTGTCCCTCCGCGAAACTGGACTGCTTGTGGACGGTTCCAGTGATTCTCTCGAACGGCGCGGCGTCGCTACGGGTTAGCACTGTGAAAGCATGTGTGGGCACGCAACTAAACATGCTGATTCCCGCAATATCCATCGAGTTCCCTCACTTCTATCCCTCTATCGTGGTACTATACCGAGATACCACCCACAACTGTTTACTTAGAGGAGGATAAACATGGGAACATGGCAGCTGACGAGAGCAGCGTCAAGAGGAACGGCTATTTGGCCGACGTACTGGACACCGAATGGTTTGGGGAGGATGCGTCAAGATGACGGACCTCCTCGTCACGAACGGGACAGTCATCACCCAGAACGCCGACCGGGAGGTCGTCGACGACGGTGCGGTCCTTATTCTGGACGACAAAATCGCCGCGGTCGGACCTGCGGCGAAACTGGAGACGGACTACGACGCCGACCGCGTGATCGACGCCGACGGTGGTGCGATCATCCCGGGGCTCGTCAACGCTCACACGCATGTCTCGGATATCCTCCTTCGAGGCGCCTTTGCGGCGGACCGCGGCCTCCACGACTGGCTCTACAATGTCAAGCGGCCAGCCTGCGTCGCGATGGTGCCTGAGGAGCACGCCGTCGCCGCAGCGCTATACTGTACTGAGGCTGTCCGGGCGGGCGTGACGACGTTCGTCGAGAGCGACACGGAGGTGATCTGGGACGACCGCGACGCCATCGAGGCGAAGTTCGACGCCTATGCGCGGTCGGGTATCAGGAGCATCTACGGCGCCGGGTTCGCTGACAGTCCCCCGGACGAGGCGTTTGAGTTGCTACTGGCTGATGTCCAGGTCCGCGACCCCGACATCGCCCACCCGCCGGCAGACTACTTTACGATGGAGACGGACACCGCGCTGACTCGGGTGGAGTCGCTCATCCGGGAGTTTCACGGGAACGCCGACGGGCGGCAGTCGGTCTGGCCCTCTCCGATCGTCCTCGCATCGACGACAGCCGAGGGGTTCCGGGGGGCGTACCGGATCGCTGAGGAGTACGACCTGATGACGACGGCACACGTCGCCGAGGCCGAAGCGCAGGAGAGGGGCGCCCCGCTCTCCAACATCAGCTACCTTCGGAACGTCGGCTACCTCGGCGAACGGGCTCTCCTGGGTCACTGCGTCCAGATTGACGCAGCAGACGTGCGCCTGCTAGCGAAGACGAACACGAAGGTCGCACACAACTTCTTCGCGAACATGCGCTTAGCAACCGGGTTCGCGCCCGTCGTCTCGATGCTGGAAAACGGCGTGGTCGTTGGGCTGGGAACTGACAATGCGAATCTGAACGATGCGATCAACCCCCTTGCCGACGCTCGTGCGGCATCGGCGGCCCACAAGGGTTTCCACCGTGATCCCGGCGTCGTGCCCGCACAGACGGCCTTCGACATGGTCACTATCGACGCCGCCCGCGCAATCGGCCGTGAGGACGATCTCGGATCGATCGAGGTCGGCAAGCAGGCTGACATCGCGATCGTTGACATGGATCGCCCGCACCTCACGCCGTCGCCCAACCCGGTGTTCGCGCTCGTCACCGCGGCACAGGGCGACGAGGTGGAGACGGTCATCTGTGCGGGCGAGGTCGTCATGGAGGACCGCGAGGTCCTGACGCTCGGCGATACGGACGAGCTGATGACGGAGGCGACGGCCGCCGCCGATGACCTCGTCGAGCGTGTTGGGATCGAATAGGAAACAGCCGCTCAATCCCCTTCTATCGCCCGTTCGATCGCCTGTCGGCAGTACGTCCGGACGAGCTGGAGGCGCTGGTGATCGGTCACAACGCCGTTCATCAGCAGGGTCTCGAGATTGATGTCTCTGAGCGCGGCGCTTGCAGCCCGGAATCGAAGCTCATCGTCGATATGCTTGCCGACGAGTTCATCTTCGACGTTCGGCAGCCGAATCGGGAACGGCTTCACACCGTTGACCGCGACCCGCGCAGACGCGACGGCATCGCCGTCGACATCGAGCGCGGCAGCTGTGCCGACGATGGCGTAGCCGGAGTACTCAGAGGTCCGGACGTAGCTGCTCCGTTTGGCGTCCGGCACGGCGACGTCGGTGACGATTTCGTCCGGTCCGAGTGCAGTCTCACCGGGACCACAGAACCACTCGTCGGCTCCGATCGTTCGTTCGCCGTCGGGACTGCGGGCGACGACGCGACCGTCGAGGGCGAGAAACGCAGCCGGTGGGTCGTACTTCGGGTCGGCGAACACGAGGTTGCCAGCGATCGTCCCCTGCTGTCTCGCTTGATAGTCTCCCACGGAGTCGGCTGCTTCCGCGAGGGCGGGGACGTGCTCATGGACGAGGTCGGACGTCGCGATCTGATGGTGCGTTGTCAGTGCGCCGATACAGGTCTCGCCCGCCTCGTGGGAGATGCCACGGAGTTCGTCGATGCGGCTGACGTCAACGAGGCGGTCGGGCGTCTCGATGCCGTCTTTCACCTGGGGGAGCAGGCTGTAGCCGCCGGCGACCACGCGCGTTTCGGCATCAGCTGAGACGAGTTCAACCGCTTTGTCCACTGTATCGGCATGGACGTAGGCGGCCGGAAGCTGCTCTGACATTTACCGACCCCCCTGAAGCGCGTCCCAGATCTTCGCTGAGGTGATCGGCAGGTCGGTGATTCGGACTCCGACGGCGTCCTCGATAGCGTTCGCGACGGCCGCCGGCGGCCCGAGAGTCGTCACCTCCCCGACGCTCTTCGCGCCGAACGGACCGGTCGGCTCGTGGGTCTCGACGAGTTCGGTATCGATCTCTGGCAGGTCAGTCGCGTGGATCACCTCGTAATCCCGGAGTCCACGGAGCTCTGGCTGGCCGTCCTCGTCGAATTCAATCGCCTCGGAGACGGTCTGGCCGAGCCCCATGATCGCCCCGCCAATGATCTGCCCGCGCACGTTCGCTGGGTTGAGCGCCTGCCCACAGTCGACAGCGTTCACGAAGTGGGTCACCTCGAACTCACCGGTTTCGGTGTCGACCTCGACCGCGGCGATCTGCGCGGCGAACGGCTTGGGCGACAGCGGCGTGTAGTGCTGGCCGCTGCCAGTGAGTCTACGCTTCGGTCCACGGATGCCGGCGAACGCCTCCTCGGCGAACTCGCTCAGCGTCATTGACTCGCCTCTGGGAGGGGCCACCTCCCCGTCGGCCAGTTTCACGGCCTTGGGATCGACGTCGTACCAGTCGGCCGCCAGATCACGCACCTTCTCCGCGAGGTCGCGGGCGGCCTTCTCGGTCGCGTTCCCGCTGACGTAGGTCGTGCTGCTCGCGTAGGCCCCGTTGTCCCACGGCGTCGCGTCGGTGTCGTCGGCCTTCACGTGGACCGAGTTGATGTCGAGACCGAACACCTCGGCGGCGATTTGGCCCATCACGGTCTCCGATCCCTGCCCGGTGTCGCCGACGCCGACCCGGACGGTGAGCGTACCGTCAGTCTCGAGGGTAACGTTGCAGCGCGAGAACTCGCTGTTCGGGACGCCCGACTTCGCCATCGACAGCGCGGCGCCGTAGCCGCATCTGTAGCGGTCATTGGCAGGCTGATCCGGCCCGTCCGACCACCCAATCGACTCGCAGGCTCGCTCGAGACACTCCTGAGCGCCGACGGACTGCAGCTCGTCCATGGCCTCGCTGGAGGCCGGCTCGAAGCTCGCTTCACCCTCCTCGATCGCGTTCCGACGGCGAAACTCGACGGGATCCATGCCGATCTCGGTGGCGACCTTGTCGACGTGGCTCTCGAGGGCGAACGTCCCCTGGACCGCGCCGTACCCGCGCATCGCCCCGCCGGGCGTGACGTTGGTGTAGACCGCTCGGCCGGTGAACAGCCGGTTCTCACAGGGATACACCGACATCGGCTCGTGGGCCGCATTCTCCAACACCGCAAAGCCGTGACAGCCGTACGCACCCGTGTTCGAGGTGATATCGACGTGCATGACCGTGATCGTTCCGTCCTCGCGGACTCCGGTCTTGATTTGGATCGTCTGGGAATGGCGGGTCTGGGAAACGTGGAGGTCCTCCTTTCGCTCGTTCCTGAGCCGTACTTTCTCGCCAGTCTCCAGTGCGAGGGCCGCCGCAATGTACTGGATTGGGACCGTGTCCTGCCTGACGCCGAAGCCGCCGCCGACGCGGGGCTTGATCACCTGCACATCGGTTCGGTCTATGTCAAACGCACGGGCGATCTTGTCGCGACAGATGTGGGGTACCTGCGTCGTCGTCCGCAGTACCAGCCGCTGGCGGTCGTCGATCCACGCGATTGCCGTGTTCATTTCCATCGGGAGCTGCTGAACGATCTGGGTTTTGTACTCACCCTCAACGATTTCATCGGCTGCCTCGAAGCCGGCCTCGATGTCGCCCTCCTCGTGGCGCGTTTCGCAGACAACGTTGTGCTCGGGATCCGCGTTCTCCTGTTGGTTCTCGTACTCCTCGGGGTGGAGCGTGGGTGTGTCCGACCCCATTGCTGCCTCGGGATCGAGGACGTGGTCGAGCACCTTGTAGTCGACCTCGATCGCCTTGAGTGCGCGCTCCACGGCATCCACCGTCGTTGCGGCAACGGCGGCGACGGGCTCGCCCACGTGCCGCACTGTCTCGTTGAACACCCGTTCGTCGAACGGCGCCGGAGCCGGGTGGGGAAAACCAGTCCGCGTGAACCGCTGTTCCGGAACGTCCTCGTGTGTGATGACGGCCGTCACGCCCTCAATCGCCTCGGCCGCCTCGGTATCGATTGATCGGACGCGGGCGTGGGCGTGGGGACTCCGGAGGACGCGCCCGGCGAGCGCGTCGTCGGTCGGGACGTCGTCAGTGTACCTAGCGTTACCCGTCACGAGGCCCCACCCATCGACCTTCTCGACGCTCTCCGTGACTCCGACGTTCGAGTCGGCCGCATCGTTCTCGGCGACAGTTTCGTCAGCAGACTCAGACTCGCCTTCGTACTGGCTCATCTTACGCGTCTCCCTCGGCTGACGTTTCTGAGTGGGGCAGGCGGTCGGCCGCGGCCTGGATTGCTTCGATCTGCTGGACGTACCCGGTACAGCGGCAGATGTTCCCGCTCAGCGCGTTAGCGACCTCGTCCTCAGTCGGGTTGACGTTGTCCTGGAGGAGGTCGTAAGCCGATAGCAGGATGCCCGGGATGCAGTATCCACACTGGGCGGCACCGTGTTCGAGGAACTCTTCCTGGAGCGGATGGAGGTTGCCGGCGTCGTCGAGCAGTCCCTCGACGGTCATCACATCCGCGCCGTCGCAGCTCGCGGCCGGCACGAGGCACGACCGGGTAAGTCCCCGTTCCCCGAGGATGACGTTACAGGCCCCGCAGACACCCTCGTCGCAACCGTTTTTCACACTATAGTGGCCAGCACGACGAAGGCTCGCCATGAGTGTCTCGCCGTGCTCGATGGCGAGTTGCTCGCGTTCGCCGTTGATACGTACGTGGATAGAGCTGATTGTCTCTTCTTCGTCGCTCATTATCGTACAAACACACAGCACACATTGATTAAACCTTGGGTACGTGCACTAGTTACGATAAGGAGGGTGTTATGGGCACTTCTATCGCCGTTGCGTCAACGCAGTCCACTCTTGGGGTCCGTGCCAGTCGGCAATCCGTTCGAGCCGGTGTCGGTGATGCGATCAGCGCGTGAGATCGGGTCGGTCGTGGATTGGTCCGGCCCGTTCGCTGAGGCGGCCGCCATCTGCGCCGTTCGCCGCCGCGAGAACTTCCGAGACAACGCTCATCGCGATACCTGTCGGACTGCCGTCTCCGAGGTCGAGACCGACGGGCGTAGAGACGCAGTCGAGTTCCGAACTCGTGAACGCCCGGCCGTCATCCCGGGACGCCGCCCACAACTCCTCGAAGCGCTTGCGCGGTCCCATCAGACCGATGTACGGCACGTCAGACTCATCGAGCAGCGCCTTGAGCGCGAGCCTGTCATCGACGAGGTTGTGGGATAGCAGCACGACGTACGTGCGCTCTGGATCTTCAATGAGCGCTGGGAGGTCGGTCGGGTGTGCCGCGCGGACGCGGTAAGCATTCGGGAACTGCTCATCGTCGGCCCGCGCGCCGCGTGGGGAGGCGACGGTCACGCGGAAACCCGCCTGCGCACCGAACCTGGCGATCGGGTGGACATCGTTCTGCGAGCCGAACAGCACGAGTCGGGGGACGGGTTCGATGCCGTCGATGAATACACGGAGGCCGCCCGCCTCGCGTTTGATTCGAACTGTCGTGCTCGATCCGGCGTCGCGGACGGCGTCCGCGGTGCTCTGCAGGTCCGCGAGGATGTCCGCCGGGATCGAAACCCGGTCGTTGCCGTCTTCGCTGTCGGCCTCCGTGACGACCGTCCGCGCACCCACGGGCACCGCGTCGTCATCGCTTTCGACGACGCTACAGACCGCCGCGGCCTCGCCGTCGTCGAGCGCCGCAAGCAGCGGATCCAAAGAGTCATCGAGCGGCTCGGCGAGCAGGTCGACGACGCCGTTGCAGCCGAGCCCGAGGCCCCACTCGTCGCCCGTCAGATCGAACGTCGCCACGGTTGCTGTGCCCGACTTGCGTGCCTCGGCCGCGAGGTCGGCGACCGGACCATCGAGACAGCCCGCTGTAACAGCACCCAGCGCAGTCTGGTCCGCCGGCGCGACGAACTTCGCACAGGGTCGTCGGTACGCCGAGCCGTCCACGTCAACGACAGTCACGACGGCCGCCGCGTCGTTGGCGTCGCGAAGTGATCGTAGTGCATCACGGAGGTCGCGGTCGGTCGCGCTCCATGGGTCCATTTGATTCATGATATTGTCCCGCAATCGAATGTACTTCGACGGTTGTCTTCCGACCACGCTCTCGGCGTCAGTGTCGAGGCCGTCAGTCATCGTCCTGTGGGGTGGACGCAGCGTCGGGGACGTCGTCCTCGATTCCTATCGGCGTTTCAGGGGTGAGGCCGTCTGTGTGCTCGGTCGGCCCCAACCCGACACCACCGCCAGGAAGCACGACGTTGAGCACGAGTGCGGCCATTCCGCCAGTGACGAGCGCGGAGCCGAACAACGTCTGCACTTCGGACGGGAAGTTCTGGAGGATCTCGGGCCGGAACGAGACGCCAAGTCCGAGGGCCATCGACACCGCAAGGATCGTCGAGTTGCGGTGGTCGAGCGTGACGTTCTGCACGATGATGCGTGCTCCCGAGGAGAAGATCATCGCGAACAGGATCAGTGCGCCGCCGCCGAGAACAGCGTCCGGCATCGCGGAGACGATCGCCCCGATCTTCGGGACGAATCCGAGGAAGACGAGGACGACACCGCCGATGCCGACGACGTAGCGGCTCGCGACGCCCGTGAAGTTAACGAGGCCGACGTTCTGCGAGAAGGACGTGTTTGGCATCGCGTTGAACATAGCCCCGAACATGCTCATCACGCCGTCCGCGATGAGGCCGCCGCGGAGTTCCTCCCGAGTCGCGTCGCGCCCCGTTGCCGAGACGGTTCCGGAGATATCGCCGATGGTCTCTATTCCGGTAATGACGTAGAGGAAGGCCATCGTCAGGACGGCGCTAGGCGGGAACGAGAGGCCGTACTTGAGCGGGGTCGGCACGGTGATCCACCCAGCAGCCGCGACGCCGGAGAAGTCGACCACACCCAACGCGATGGCTGCGACGTAGCCAATGACGATGCCGACGAAGACGCTAATGACCCGGAGAAAGTCCTTAAAGAACTGATTGAGGACGACAGTCGTCAGGAGAACGAGACCCGCGAGGCCGAGGTTTGTGAGAGAGGCATAGCCCTCAGATTCTGGGCCGGCGGACGCCCCGGCAGCGTAGTCCATCCCAGTCGGAATGAGCGTCAGCCCGATGAGCATGACGACGATGCCGGTGACCAGCGGCGGGAAGTAGTTCCGGAAGCGGTCGAGAGTGACGCCCATCACCATCTCGACGGGAGCCGCAATCAGCGCAGTTCCGAACACCGCTGCAAGTCCGAACTGGTTGCCAATCCCGATGAGTGGGCCGAGGAAGGCGAAGCTCGTCCCCATGACGATAGGGAGTTTCGCGCCGACAGGCCCAATGGGAAAGACCTGAATGAGAGTCGCGACGCCGGCAACGATGAGCGCCATCTGGACGAGGAAAGTAGTCTCTCCAGTGACGGAGCCGACCGCCCCGGCGAGGATCAGCGGCGGGGCGACATTCCCGAGAAACATTGCCAAGACATGCTGTATACCCATTGGTATCGCCTTCCCCAGTGGCGGCTTGTCTTCGATGTCGTACAGTACGACAGAGTCATTCTCCGATTCGGTGGTTGCTGAACCACTCATACCCCCCATCTTCTCGTCTGTTACTTATCAAAACCCTCTCTACGCGCAAATTATGCACTCGTACATCTAGTTTACCTCGTATATGTGGGGTAATTGGGCACAAGATATGTAGATAATTGGCCAATCGTTTTCGTACTTCACAATCAAAACGATAAAGCGGTCGCTTCGATTCGGTGCATAATCGGAGTTCTGGTCATCGCGCGGCTTAAGTCGTCATTCAAGACCCGAGTGAAGTGCCACCTCAAGGCCCGTCCTGCCACCCTTGCCACGCGAAGGTAACGATACTGTGGCGTCGCCAGCAGCAGCCACCGGAGTTCCAATTTCATACGAATCAACAAGTTGTAGCCGGTTAACATGAACGGGGAGATCGACGACGCCCGGGAGGATGAGATTTCCGGACACGGTGATCCGTCGATTGGCTGTCGGCAGCATCCGTTCCGTCCTGACGCCGACGATTGTTTCGTCGTCGATGGCGACGGCAGCGTCGAACGACGATTCAGTCGTCACGACGGTGCCGCCGGTCAGTAGGGTGTCAATTCGAGTCCTGGTTCTCGTTCGACCGTGGGGGACGCGTCGCGGATCTCGGACCGCCCAAGGATCACCGCTGTGTTACCCTCATGGTGCGTCGATCCGTTCTCAAGGACAAAGATGTGATCCGGTGGCCGACGATCGTCTCAACGCCCGATAGCTGTTGCTGTTACGCGAAAAACACCGCCGGGGGTCCTCCTGTGTCGATCCTTACGAGACCTGTGCAAGCGGCCGCAGCGACGTCTTCTCGAGGGCGTCGCAGAGGATCGCCGTACAGCGGTCCCAGTAGTTGGGGGTATGGCCGGCGTTGTGGGGCGTGACGAGGCAGTTCCCGAGCGACCAGAGCGGGTGATCGGCGGGGAGGGGTTCGGGATCGGTGACGTCGAGGGCGGCGCTGCGGATGTCGTTGCCGCGGAGCGCGGCGACGAGCGCGTCGGTGTCGACCACGGGACCGCGAGCGATGTTAACGAGCATTGCATCCATCGGAAGGGTGCCGAGGAGTTGCTTGTCGACGATCCCCTCGGTCGTTTCGGTGAGCGGACAGGCGAGCACCAGATAGTCGCTTCGTGCAGCCGCCTCCAGCGCGTCGTCGAAGCCGACGACCTCGTCGGCGTTGCCGCCCTTCGCCGGCGTATAGCGGACGCCGATGGTCTCGACGCCGAAATCGTCGAACCGCGCCAAAATCTCCTGTCCGATCGGGCCCATCCCGACGACGGTCGCAGTCGATCCGCGGAGTTCGCCGCCTTGATAGTGGTTCCACTCCCCGCGTTCGTGTTGCTCCCAGCCCTGGCGGAGGTTCCGCACGTCCGCGAGGACGTATCCGAGGACCTGTTCGGCGATGTTCGGGCCGTGGACTCCCGAAGCACTGGTGACCGCCACGCCCTCGGCCTCGAGCGTCTCGAGGGGGAGGTGGCCGGTGCCCGCGAACGTACAGGCGAACAGTTCGAGGTTGTCTGACGCCGAGACGAGTTCAGGGTCGATCTGATAGCCGGTCGCGACCGTCGCTTCGCGGAGGAGGTCGCGTTCCGCCCCGGGTGTCCGCGCAACCGCAACCTCGAGGTCCGGTAGCTCGTCTCGAATCGTCTCGGCGTACGCTGTCGGGTCCAGTCCGTGAATCTTGTCGTGGAGGACGACGATGTCCGTCATCTCTCAACCTCCCGAATCGTTACGTTCTGGACGCCGTCGCGGAGCGTTGCCTCTTCGACGGCTTTGAGTCTGTCGGCGGTCGCGTCCACGGTGGCAAAGTGGTTCCCCGCGAGTTCGCCGGCTGGACTCTTGAAACACGTTGGACCGCAGGGAACGAGGATCTCCTGTTCATTCCGATAGCCCGGATAAAGCAGGAGATCGCCCCGAGAGGGGTAGACCGTGTGGTTCTCCCGGGGAATCTCGGGGAGATCGATCTCGTCGATGTTGATCCACGTTGCGATCCCGCTCCAGCGGACGTGCATCAGTTCGGATTCGAGCGGGAGGAACTCGCGGACTGCTGCGACGGACTCCGGAGCTCGGTCTTCGTGCAATTCGGCCGTGAAGGTCGTGTCTTCGATCTCGATTTCTAACATGAGTGGTTTCAGTGATAACTGCAGCAGTCATCAGTGTTCATCGGTCGTTGCAAGCCGTGCGAGGGATTCGGCGAGAACGGTCGTTGCGGCCGTACAGTCGTCCCAGTCGGCCCACTCTTTCGGCGAGTGGGAGTGTCCGCCGACAGAGGCGGCGAACAGGAGTGCGGCGTTTGTCACGTCGGCGACCTGCATCGTGTCGTGGCCGGCCCCCGAGTGAAGCGTGCGCGCCTCGATGCCGCAGTCCTGCGCCGCGTTGAGCACGGTATCTCGACACCGAGCGGAGAGCGGCGTCGGTGGAACGTCGTACGTACAGTCGAAGGTCGTCGAAACGTTGCGGTTGTCTTTGACGGTCTCAAGAACGCTGGTGACAGCGTCCAGTTGCGCTTGGATCTCCGCCCGCTCGACCGATCGCAGATCGAGTCGCATGGAGACCGTTCCTGGGACGACGTTGACGACGCTCGGCTCAACGTCCAGGTGGCCAACGGTGCCGACCGCGGTTCCGCTACCGGACGCCGCGGCCTCGGTGGCGCTCCGTTCGACCGCGAGGACGAGTTCGCTCGCCGCCGCGAGCGCGTCTTGTCGGTCGGTCATTGCGGTCGTCCCCGAGTGATCGGCTTCGCCCTCAATGGTCACGTGACACCGCACCGTTCCGGTGATATCGGTGACGACGCCGAGCGGGACGCGGGCGTCTTCGAGGCGCGAATTCTGCTCGATGTGGAGCTCGAGCCACGCGTCCCACTCGCTCGCATCGAGGCGACCGGTCCCGCGGTAGCCGATTCGTTCGAGCGCCTCCTCGAGAGTCACGTTGCCGTCGGTCAGCGCCAGCGTCTCGTCGACGCCGCGTTTGCCAGTCGCGACCGTCGACCCGAGGACGCCGTCGGCGAAGCGGGTCCCCTCTTCGCCGGTGAAGCAAACGACCTCAAGCCCGCAGTCGGGCGAGACATCGCTCTCTCGAATCGCCCGAACGGCTTCAAGGGCCGCGAAGACGCCAAGCGGCCCGTCGAAGATGCCACCGCGCGGAACCGAATCGAGGTGGCTCCCGGCGGCGATCGCTGCGGCGTTCGGATCGGCGCTAGGCGGCGTCCATCGGCCAGCGACGTTGCCGACTGCATCGACTCGGACATCGAGACCCGCCTCCTCGAGGCGGGCGACGAGATAGTCGCGTGCCTCGCCGTTCGCCTCGTCTCCGGGCAGCGCCGTTCGTCCGCGGCCGTCGTCGGCGTCAACGGCGCCGAACAACGCGATCTGCTCGATGTCTCGCTGGAGCTGCTCTCCGTCGACCGGTAGCGCCGACTTCGTCATCCAAGCACTCCTCGTGCGTCCCATATTGGTCGTTTTTCTGGTTGCGTCACGTGACCGGTCACCTCGTACCCCTCGTGTCTCCAGTCCCGTTTGGCGCAGTCCTCACTCCGTCATGTGACATCTCATTGGATCCGATCGCACACGTTCCTGAACGGACGGTACCGATCCGAATTACCTGTACATTTGTCTTCGTTTTCAGCACGATATGCGAATTTCGACTAATCACTGAAAAGTATTATGGGTCGGTGTTATTATCTATATGGGGAACTACCTCTTCCTTGGTTGACTTCAGCCTCTATCTAGCCATTACACCACACGGACGGTGAACGATACCGCTCCTAACGCGGGTGTTCAGACATTTTGAACGAACCCATACAGTGAATCATCCGTTTCCGATATGGAAACGTGGATTGCAGTTCGTCGGTATCGTCGGCGCTCAGTCTCAAATCTCATACAGAGAGTGTTACATTCCCGGATCGGCTCTTCGCGTTCAGGTGAGCAGCGACTGTGTCACATTCAGGGTGTCAATCGATCCGGAATCCTCATTGGTTGATCGGGATAAAATACGACGACGGGAAGAAGTCATTCTAGTCCCGAGATCATGCGTGAGTGACCTCATCAGCGCGTTCGAGTACACACCAATTACATAAGTACGGGTGTAAATGGAACTCGGCAGTAAGTGAACCAGCTAGTGATTGGAGAGGTGATCAGTCGGCGCCTCGACCGGGGGAAACCCCGATCTATGACACGAAGGGTTTCGTCGTCCGCATTCGTCCCGATGCCGAGAAAAAGGATATCTGAGCCGTTCGAATGCCGCGGCAGAATACGTGTGAGCGGAGCCGTTTCCATAACGGGAACTATGAAACGCCGGTGATCGAGTTCTGCTTCTGGGTCATGTTGAAGTCCACTTCGATGACGTTCGCCGTTTCCAGTACCAGATCGGGAACGTCGTCGGTAAACGCATCTCCTGAGAGGTAGCTCGTCGGAGCCGAAACGCTTACTGAACCGAGTACCCGATCCTCGTGATCTCTAATCGGGGCACCGATCGCCCGAAATCCTTTGATCTCCTCCTCGTCGTTGTGGGCAAACCCCTGCTGTCGAACCGCCTCGAGTTCGTCGTACAGCCGCTCCCGGTCGGTGATCGTATTTTTGGTCCGCTGCTCGAACGTGGAGCTCTCGACGATCGCTTCGATGCGTTCGGACGACATGTGTGCGAGGATCGCTTTTCCAGCCGCTGTTACGTGGAGCGGATCCCGTTGCTGCAGTTTAGCGGCTTGGTAGTCGTAGTCAGTAGCTTCCTCGCCCGTGGCTTGGTGCAGGTTTACACCGTAGCTGTCAGCCTCCGTAACGAGATGCGCGTAGTGGCCGAGTTCGGCTGCGAGGTCGTCGACTTTAGATTTTCCCACCTGATACAGCTCGCTCGTATTTCTGGTGTACTCACCCAAAAGGAGAAACTGATAGGACAGCTCGTAGCACCCATCGGTGCAGGTCACGTACCCAAGTTCCTCGAGCGTTTTGAGATACCGGTACGCGGAACTCTTGCTGAGATCGAGTTGGTCCGCGAGTTCGGTAATGGTTGCCCCATCTCGAGCGGTAAGCACCTCGATCACGTCGGACGCTACCGAGAGCGTTTGTAGCATCCGGTACGACCTCGAGTCGGCATCCGTCATGTTTTGGAGTTGATGTGGTATCTATATGGGTGTTTCCATAGTGGAAAAGGTTACATTCGTTTTGATTATAAGTGGATGAGTGTTCGAATCGATTGTCGACGGTACTTGCTTGCGGCTGTGAATCCCAGATATGGGAACAGCCTCTGAAGAGTGAGATGGTTGTACCTGCACAGATTTCTCGCTTGGATTTACAGTAGAGGAACTCAAGCGACCAATCGTACTAGTGGCCACTTGTGCGGGCCGACCGCGGCACTGTTTGAGCACGTCTATGGGAAACAACAATGTGTCAAAACTTGATCGGCAGATGAGACATCAAGGATTTCGAGTATCTCACAGTCGACCACCGCCCAGACATGGACTTCTTCGTCGTCGACAGTTACCTCTTATCGCTTCTAGTAGCCAGACTCGAACACGCTCTTGAGCGGGTGAAACCACTGTCTGATCGGTTTATAGGACCGATCAACGAACGGTTCAATCCATCTGTACGAGAGGCCAGCATGATACAGAAATACTGCGAGGATATGCCGCCCTGTCGACGTGTCTTCTCGAGAAGACACGCCATGTTATTTATAATCTCCAACTACGCAGGAAGAAATATAAGAATTCCCATTTATTTCCCATTTATTCCCCCATTCATGCTAAGATTGGCAATCTAGATGGCCGCAACACAACTTTTATTTAAGTGGTCGGTAAGATTTCCAACGTACTGGGGTCTGCCCCCAGTATAGAAAATATGGCACGATCAGATTCAACTGTAGAGATAGATGAATCGCTCACTGAATCCGATGGAATAGGACTTGATCTCTTCGCTGAAGAGACACCACAGACTGCGCGATACCGATTTTTACTTCATTTCGGTGCATATGTAGTTCTACTCTTGTTGGTCATCTGGCCAATATTCTCTATGGCTAACCAGCTCGAACCATACGTATTGGGATTACCGTTCAATATGTTCTGGAATATCTTGGTTCTCGTGCTCGTTCTTGTCAACTCAGTACTACTGTATCGCTTTGATGAAGGCAAGCTACAGGGGGGAAGCTGACCATGGTTTCGACAGCAACACTGATCATCACGGTAATACCGTTGGCTTATCTAGTGTTTGCACTGTGGGTCGGTGTCCGGAGCCGCAGCGCAGCCGATCAAAGCACTACTGAAGGATTCGTCGCGGGCGATCGCCGTATTGGTGTTATCGTACTGTTCTTCATTATGAGCGCGGCGAACAATAGTGCATTTGCCTTTCTCGGCGGCCCTGGATTCGCGTTCGACAGAGGGGCAGCTGGATTCTACATTATTACGTACAGTGCGTTCGGGTTTGCATTATGGTACGTATTCGGTCCGAAGGTATCCCGACTCGGTCGAAAATTGGGGTACGTGACACAAGCGGAGTTCGTGAGCGACCGGTTTGATAGCAAGTGGATCTCAGCAATTATGGCAATTGCTTCTGTTGCCGCCTTTATTCCATATCTAGTTGTTCAGATAAAGGGTGTCGCATTCATCCTTAACGAAGCCAGTAATGGGATTATCCCGTTCTGGCTTTCAGGGTTACTTCCCTTCCTCGTCATTGGAATCTACGTCGTCACAAGCGGAATGATGGGTGTTGGATGGTCAAACGTCCTGCAGGGAATCATGATGGTCTTACTTGCGTGGTTCCTCGGCTTGTATCTCCCCTTTGAACTCCATGGCGGAGTAGAACCGATGTTTAAAAACATAGCTGCAAGTGATCCCTCACAGCTGCTCGTCGGGCTGCCAGAGATGTCGATGCTTCAATATTCGAGCTTTATCGTCGTCTCAGCACTCGGGAGTATCATGTGGCCCCACCTGTTCATGCGAGCATATACTGCCGATGACACAGCTACAGTAAAAAAGACGGCTGCATTCTATCCGCTCTTCCAATTCATTATTATTCCGATTCTCTTAATCGGATTCGCCGGCGTAACCGTGGTCGAGCCGTCTCTACTCGATAGTCCTGATCGAATCCTCCCGTATCTTGTTATGAGTCTCGATATGAATCCGCTTTTGATCGGACTATTCTTCGCTGGCGCACTTGCGGCAACGATGAGTACTGCCGACGCAATCGTTCACTCATCAGTAAGTGTCATTATGCGAGACTTCTACAAACCGCTATTTGATCCTGATCCGGAGGGCGAGAAGGTGAATGAGACCTTCTGGATGAAGGTTTTGGTCTTCCCCACCCTAGGTGTCGCATATTACTTCGCTATGTTCAGTTCGATCAACATTGTACCGTTACAGGCCGCTGCATATGGTGCAATCATCCAATTTATCCCGCTAGTTGTCGGGGCAATGTATTGGCCTCGCGCTACGAAAACTGGAGCTCTATCCGGTCTCTTCGCCGGGACTGTCGTAACTGGTATTTTCACGTTCGTTGTGCCGACACCGCTGACGGTCCATGCAGGATTCTGGGGTCTTCTCGTTACAACAGCTGTCTTCGTGATAGTTAGTCTGATGACTAAGGTTGAAAACCCCGAGTTCGCACGGGAGATAATTCGCGAGACGCGTCCTAAACTCTTTCCGACTGAAATTGGGAGCGAAGACCCCTCAGTTGCTGCGACGGATGGAGGGACGCTCTCCGACGACACCGAAAAATAGATCCATACTTACTCAGTTTTTCTCTTTCTTTATCCAATAACGAAAATAATCAGGAGCTGTTGTGTCGCCGGTCTCACTAGCCCAACCACGCATGTTGCAGCCTGTCGCAACCGTAGCGGATAACAGCCGATATAGCTTGACTGATCAGATTGAATATCACTAGGTCTGCGTCGGCCCTGGGCTCCCACGGGGTGTGACGAGGAGATCGCACCCGTCGCTGCCGGGAGTCACTTGGGTTCGGTTCCGGAAAGCGGGATCTTCGATGGACCGCTCGGCGTCTATCCTGCGCTCAAAAGCGTCCGTGCGACCACGGCCGGTAATTTCGACCTCGAGCGTCCGATTGATGTCGTCTGTTTCACCGGCGAAGAGGGGACCCAGTTCTCCGACGGCGAGGTGACGCTGGGAGTGCTCTCGAGGAAATCGGTTTCCGTGGTCGACTCGATGCCACGTGACTATCGAGGGCGAAGCCAACCACTCAGGGACGACCGCAATATCCGTTTCTGTAGCAATCGATTTCGCATCCTGTTACACGCCGTCTATATAATCGGACGCGATCGTCCACACCGTATTGGAATTTTGAAAAATAATCCAGTATCGGGGATCGAATCACATACTGGCAGAATATTACCGCATAAGAGCAGTACATAGTGATCATATTCTCGCGGAGAAAGTACTATAGGACCATCTCTTCGAGACGTTGTTAGTATGGCAGCGATACGACCGGTGACCGACAGATGAGTCACGAAGCAAACCCGGAGGGGTTAGAGCCGATCCCGTCAGATCAGCGATCGATGAGTCTCTTCCACTACATTTTGGTCTGGTGGGCATCGTTTATCATCGTCCAAGGGTTCTCGACGGCGTTCTTCGCCGTGTATCCACAGGGGCCGCTAAACGTCGTTCAGGCCGCCGTCGCTATGACGATCGGAGCGACGGTCTCGGCGGTCCTGTTCGTGATAAACGGACTCGGGGGGTACCGAGAGGGCATTCCATTCGTCACGCAGGTGCGGGCCGCGTTCGGACCCCGCGGCGCGATGATCCCGAAGTTCGTCTGTGCGGTTCCGGCGATCATCTGGCTCGGAATCGGCAACTGGATCGGTGCGCTGGCGATCCAGAGCATCACGATGACGCTGTTCGGATTCGGAAACGTCCAACTGTACTTCGTCCTCTTTATCCTCCTCAACCTCGCCCTCGCGTGGGGTGGGATCACCTCGATAAAGTGGTTCGACTCCGCGGCCGCGGTGATCATCATCGCCCTCCTCGCGTATACCATCTTCAAGGTGACGACAGAGCAGGGCATCTCAACGGCCTCGATCGAGCACGAGGGTACCTGGGGCCTCCCGTTCCTCACGATCGTCGCGGCCCACGTCGGGACGGCGATAACCGCCGCGCTCAACGCGAACGACTTGAGCCGGCACCTCGAGCAGCGTCGAGGGTCGTGGAATCACATCCTCGGTCACGTCCTGGGGGTCGCCCCCGCCATGTTGTACATGGCACTCGTGGGGATCGTCTTCGGGACGGCCATCACGACGGACACGGGGAACCCGGTGTTCGCTATCATGGACGTCTCGCCAAACCCGACCCTCGGCGCCGCGTTGCTCATGTTCGTGCTGGCCGCCCAGACGTCGTCGAATCTGACGCTGAACATGCTCCCCGCCGTTCACATCTTTCAGGATACGCTCGATACGACCTGGGAGAAGGGACTGATACTCACGAGCGTGCTGTCGGTCGTTACGTTCCCGTGGGTGCTGTTCTCCTCACAAGGCGGCATCTACTTTCTGGTCATCAACGTCTACTCCGTTCCGCTCGGAGCGGTATTCGGCGTCCTGCTGGCCGAGTACTGGGTGTTCAGATCCGACGGTTCGAACACCGCGCTCTACGATACAGAGCGGACTTCGGAGCAAGGGTTCATGAAGGGATTCTCCGTCACGGCCGTCCTGAGCGTTCTAATCGGATCGGTTGCGAGCCTCGCCGTACTGGACCTGTCATGGATGGTCGGTTTCCCTATTGGGTTTGGCACCTACGTCTGTCTGCGGAAACTGAACGTCGATAGCCGAACGATGGCGTACCTCTCGGACACGGAGTCCCAGTCAACTGCGGCCGACTAACACGTCACTTCAGGGTGTCCCGATCGCTGGCTGCAGACTGCCGGTACATTTCAGTTTCGCTTGAGTCGCCTTCCGATTCCGTTCCTCGTCAGAACGGGACGAGCAATAGACTGTTTTGTGTCTTCTGGTGAAACGAGGTTTCAATAGACACTGTCTAATTGAGCCAGTTTGAGTGGGGATTTAGAAGAACGCTCTTGTGAAGGAGATTGTTGGTACCCACGATTAGTGTTCAGGGGCAGCCAGAAAACCCCTCATAGCTGCTCAGATCGATAGCTTGATCGGCGCTCGATGAACTCCGTATTGTCTCGAAATCACCGGGTAGTTCTCCACCAACAATGTGCTTCACACGAGAGCGTGTCATACAATAGTTCTCAACAGCCATTATTCACGGTATTAATCTTGGACGAAACCAATAACCAGCGAAACTACAGGCTCATACGCGAATTGAGAGCAGTATAATCGTCAGGTAGAGGGTGTGAGACGTATTCTGTGACACGCTGTCACAAGAGCGTAGAAGAATATTGGGAGAACGAGCGGACGGCGACGTCCGTCAGGGCGTTCGCCATCCGCCTCCATCAGACCGGTTGTTCGCTTCGGAGACAACAGCGATTCTCGCTGAATTAGGCGTTGAGCGGCCTCATAGAGCAGTCTGGAACTGGATACATCGGCTGGTGGGCAGCGGATACGACCCACCGACGGCGACACTGTCGCGGGTCACTGTTAACGAAACCGCTGTCAAAATCAACGGAGACTTGTCTTGGGTACATTCTGCAATAGACAACGACTCAGAGATAATCCTCGATGTCGCGTTATTTGGTCGGCACGGCACTGATCCGGCAGCTGCGTTCCCCATCGACTCCGCGAGAAACACGATCTCTCTGAGGCTGAGTTTCTCGTCGATGGTGCTGTCTATCTGACTGCCCTCTCTCAATTAGGATTGAGCGGCCATCTCGACTACGTCGATCAAAACCACATCGAAAAGTGGTTTCACACCCTCAAAATGCGGGTTGACCGCTTCCATAACTCATGGGTCGGCAGTCGGGCGAGCGTCAGAAAGTGTCTTGAACAGTTCGTACACTACTACAACATACAACGACCGCACCAGTCACTCAACGGAGAGACGCCAGCGGAGGTGCTAAACTATAGTAGACGTTAGAAATAATTGCTCGTCTCCAGGAGCGAGAGCTGATCAATAGCTGTATCAATCGCTGTTGTGAGCTCGTTGAGTGAGTCAAAGAAGCGATTGCTGAGTGCCGCTTGGAGTTGTCTCCAGCACTCTTCGACCGGATTTAGCTCCGGTGAATACGCCGGCAATGGTACGAAGGTGAGGTCGTCCCGGGCCGCCAGGTCCGTGATGGCCGACACCCGAAGATACGGCGCTCCATCCAACACAATAATCAAGTCATTCTCGAACTCTTGGCATAATGCGAGAATGAAATATTTTGCGTGATCGGCAGTCACGTACTCTTCAAATCGAGAGAAAAAGCGATCACCGTCCTCGGTGATCGCGCCTAAGAGACACGTCCAGTCGCGTTGTCCGGACAGTTCAACAGACGGTCGCGTGCCGCGAGGAAATCACGCGGTACGCGGCTCAACTTGCACGGATTTCTTGGTTTGGTCGATACAGACTACTGTGGCGTCCATTTCCCGCCGCTTTTTTTGAGTTCCTCGCGGAACGTTTCTTGGTCCTCAGCATCTGATTCGGCGGCTGTACGGCGTGGTTTTTGGAAGCTCAATCCCGCTTCTTTGAGCAGCCGCCGGCAGCTTGGGATTGAGTACTCGACATCGTATGTCTCCTCGATATGCTGCTGGACGAGCGCCGGCGTCCACGCCGGCGCGTCGAGCCCAACTTCTTCAGGTGATCTATGGACTGTTTCTTCGAACTCTTGCTGCTCTTTTTCTGAGAGCTTTCGCTTTCTCCCAGATCGATGAGCATCTGTAACAGCCTGCTCAAGCGACTCGTCAGTGTCGAGTCGCTTGAGCCAACTGTAGATTGTTCGCCGGCCGGTATTATGCCACTCGGCTAGTTCGGTCTGTGTAACACCGTTTTTGTACTCAATTGCGGCTAACAGCCGCTGTGTCGGCTTCCTTCCCTCGACGTTGTCGAGTGCGTCGTGAAGTTCTTCGACGGAGATTTCGTCGAGATGATCCATTAAAAGGAGTGACAATCTATGGGTAGAAAGTTCTAACGGTTACTATAATTATCCGATTTGGCGCGCTGTCGGAGTGCATCCTCGAATGGGAGTCTGTGCGATTTAGCGAACGCTGTCGCGATGCATTCGGCATGCACTCAGGCCGAGCAGGAGTCCGATCCAGACCGCGAACAGCGCCGGAACTCTGTCTGATTGTTCTGGTCGACGGATGTCCAGAGTACCGATCAAATCGATAGCCCTATTCGTTTAACCTATAGGTTTAATACTGCAAACGCTGTACACTTAACCAGATGGTTGAACAAGAGCCGGACGATCTGGATCTCGACGCAGTCTTCAAGGCACTGGGCCACCCGATCCGTCGAGAAATCCTGGAACAGCTCGCTGACGGCCCCGAGAGCGTCAGTGAGCTGGCCAAACCCCACGATGTGTCGCTGGCCGCGGTCTCCAAGCACCTGCGCGTGCTGGAGGATGCAGGTCTCCTCGATGTCGAGGAGGACGGTCGGGTTCGGCGGTGCCACCTCGACGCTGCGCCACTGAGCGACGCGTTCGGATGGCTGACCCGATACCGCGTTCTCTGGGAGGACCGCTTCGACGCGTTGGCCAACCATCTGGAGGAAGACAAAGCATGACCGACATCGACAACGAACACGGAGAACCGACAACGGACGAGCGGACCATGACAGTGAGCCGCGTGATACAAGCGCCACCCGAGCGAGTCTACGACGCGTTCCTCGACCCCGACGAACTCGCCCAGTGGCTCCCCCCGACCGGCTTCAGCGCCGAAGTCCACCACTTAGAGCCCGAGGAGGGCGGAACGTTCCGAGCCACGTTCACGGGGGAGACCCCAGAATTCGCCGATATGGGTCACTCCTTCGGCGGCACCTACCAAGAACTCGAGCCGGGCGAGCGAATCGTCTACACCGAATCGTTCGAAACTGACGCCCCCGAGATGGCCGGCGAGATGACCGTGACGGTCACGTTCGAGGATGTTCCTGATGGGACCGAGATCACCGTCCGCCAAGCAGGCATCCCAGAGGCCGTTCCTCCGAGCGACGCCAACGAAGGCTGGAACGACTCACTCGAAAACCTCGCGGCCATCGTCGAAGAGGCGTAACTATGAGGAAACTCGTCGTCAGCGAGTTCCTGACGATCGACGGCGTGATGCAGGCCCCGGGTGCCCCCGACGAGGATACCGAAGGCGGGTTTGAGCACGGTGGCTGGCAGGTGCCGTACTTCGACGACGTGGACCCGACCGTCGCCGACGGGCTTTCCGCCGCGGACGCGCTCGTGCTCGGCCGGAAGACGTACGAGATCTTCGCGTCGTACTGGCCGACCGCGAGCGAAGATGAACCCTTCACCGAGCGGATGAACAGCATCGATAAGTACGTGGCCTCCCGGACGTTGGATGCGGTCGACTGGCAGAACTCGACGCTCCTCAAGGGTGACGTGGCCGACGCGGTCGCCGAATTGAAACAGGAGCCTGGCGGTGACCTCGTAGTCATCGGCAGCGGGGAGCTAGTCCAGACGCTCATGGTCAACGACCTTGTCGACGAATACCAACTCATGGTCCACCCGCTGGTCCTCGGCACCGGCAAGCGGCTCTTTACGGACGAGAGCGAGCCAACCGGTATGACACTTGTCGAGATAGAGACGACCGACTCGGGCGTTGTCGGTCTTACCTACGAGACGGCGGAGAAAAGGGAGAGAAACCGATGACAGACGACACGACGAACGCAGAAGCTGAACTCGAAACCAGCGAAAACCGGCTAACCATCCGACGAACGTTCGACGCACCGCGCGAGCGGGTGTTCGAGGCCTGGACGGACCCGGAGCAGGTCGACCAGTGGTGGGGTCCGGACGGATTCGCGACCACGACGGACGAGATGGAGGTACGTCCCGGTGGGGTGTGGCGGTTCATGATGACTGGCCCTAACGGCAACGAGTTCCCGAATCGTATCGAATACGACGCGGTCGAGGAACCCGAACGCCTGGCGTACACGCACGGCTCGCCCGATGACCCCGAGCAGTTCCGGGTCGTCGTAACATTTGACGCTCAAGGGGATAGCGAGACCGACCTCACCATGGAGATGTGTTTCTCCTCGGCGGAGGAACTAGACGAGGCCGTGGAGTTCGGCGCCGACGACGGCGCGAAGCAGACCCTGGGCCGCCTCGCCGAACACTTGGCAAACGGAGGGGCCACATAGTATGGGAACCGTCTTCGTAGACATGTCGATGTCGCTTGATGGGTACATCGCCGGCCCGAACGATAGCCAGGAGAACCCCCTGGGTGATGGGGGCGAGCGCCTCCACGAGTGGGTCTTCGAGTTGCAGAGCTGGCGCGCGGAGCAGGGGCTTGACGGAGGGAAGACTGGCCAGGACGACGAAATCGTGGCGAAATCGATCGAACGGGTCGGCGCTTTCGTGATGGGGCGGCGGATGTTCGACAACGACGACGGTCCGTGGGGAGACGACCCGTTCGAAGGGCCCTGGGGCGACGACCCGCCCTTCGGCACACCAGTGTTCATCCTCACGCACCACGGACGAGAGCCGCTCGAGATGGACGGCGGGACGACCTTCCACTTCGTCACCGAGGGAATCGAACGCGCCCTCGAACGGGCCGAGGAGGCCGCTGGTGACGGGGACGTCCGAATCTCGGGCGGTGCGGATGTCGTCCGTCAATACGTCGAGGCGGGACTCGTAGACGAGATTCAGCTTCACGTCGTTCCCGTACTACTTGGTGACGGCATCCGATTGTTCGATCACCTCGGTACCAGGCCGATCGAACTGGAACGAACGAGGATTGTGGGGTCACCCAACGTGACGCATCTCCGATTCCGCGTCGTGAACGAAAGAGCAACTGAAAACGAAGAGCGATGACAGCCGACGAAACCAACGACCAGATTGAAGTGGGCAAGAGGAGCCTGACCATCCCACAAACGATCAACGTGTCACCGGAGTGCACCAGAGCGCCAGGGAGGGATCGTAGTCGTGTTGCTCGATGACGAGGTCACCGTGACCTACGGCGCAGGCGGGTCAATCGGCGGTTCCGTCGCACGGTCCTTCGCCAGCGAGGGAGCTAATGTCTTCCTTGCGGGTCGCACTGCGGCACCGCTCGAAGCGGTCACCGAGGACATTTGATCGGGTGGCGGCGAGGCGGACACCGCCGTCGTCGATGCCCTCGACGAGCAGGCAGTCGACGAGTTCGTCGATGCAGTGGTCGAGGAGACCGGACACATCAACATTTCATTTAACCTCATCGGAACTGGGGACATCCAGGAGCCGTTGACCGAAATCTCGGTCGGAGACCCGATGTTCTTCGCCGTCGCAAAGTCGCGTAGCGACTTTGCTGCCCGCCGGACGTAGTCCGGCGACCGCGTTGTAATCCGCGTTCACTTCGTAGCCGCACTTCTGACAACAGAACTCCGCTTGCGACGGTCGATTCTCTCGAAGCATCGTCCCACACTGCGAGCACCGCTAACTCGTGTAGGCCGGGTCTATGTGCATCGATCGATTCCGTCGGCCTCTGCCTTGTACGCTACGTAGTCGTACAATCGTCGGAATGCCCGTGCGTGGAACTTCTTGGCTCGGGGCATCCGATCGCGGATGTCTGTTAGTTTCTCGAACGCGATGGTGTCGCACTCGTTCGCGACGGCTTCTTGGACGATTGCCTTCGATATACAGTGTAGGTAGTCCTCGACCCACTGGATCTCGCGGTCGCCCATCTGTTCGATGGTTCGGTGGCCGATTCTGTCCCGGTCTGTTGCAGGTTGCCGCGAATCCGCTCGTACTCCCGCCGACGGTGGGTCAGGTAGCCACGTTCCAGAACATCCCGGTCGACGTGACAACGATTTGTTCGATACCGAGGTCCACACCGAGGACTGTGTTGTGCTCAGTGTCACCTTCGTCCGGTGTCTCGGTGGGCCTTGAACGCCCGGCCCTCGTTGGCGGCGAGAAACCCGAAGACCTGATCCGGGACTGAAAGATCCGCGAGTTCGTCCTCGCTCGTGTTTTCGGAGGTGTCACGGTCGATGGGCATCGTTGAACGCGGAGGCGTGCTCCACTGTAAGGAGTGTAGGAGAAAGCTACGAAAACACTGAAGGGGAAATTACTGTTGATCACGGAGCGGTTCGAGAATTGTATGCATTGAGGGGGCCAGTCCCAACGTCTCTATCCTTTGGAAGTTGACACAGATGCTGCGTTTAGATTTCTACAAAACATCAACTGGTGGATATTTGTCGCAGATCCTGAACCAACTCAGCACTCTGTAAGATCTGGTCAACACGCCACACTCAAGAATCATGTGCAGAAAAAGGCGCTCTCTAACGGGTTTTCAACCAGCTTAGCAAGGATTTTCGGTCGACAGGACTGCAAAATGCGAAACGGTTTTCAACAACGTTGGATTTGCTACTCGGGCAGCACCTCTAACTCCAGCTTTTCGAGGTGCTCGAGGGCAGCACTCGCGTTGACAAGTCCCGATCCCGCTGCGTCAGGCCCAAGTCCGATATCTTCTGCAGACGTGGTGAGGAGTTCGCGGATTTCGACGTTAGAGAGGCCGTGTGCGGCTAGCAACGCTGCCGAGCCGCTCACGTGCGGTGTGGCCATTGAGGTGCCTTCCATGACCCCATACTCGCTTCCGGGAATCGTTGATAACACGGGGGAACCAGGGGCGACCAGGTTCACTTCGGGACCTGTGTTCGAAAACGGTGCAAGCGAATCGTCTTTCGTGGTCGCACCCACACCGATCACTTCATCGAGATCCGCAGGGTAGTCCACCTGCGGTTGGCCGTCATTCCCCGTTGCCGCAACGAGCAGGAGTCCCTCTTCGTACGCGAACTTGACAGCCTCGGTCTGTGTCTGCGTTGTCTCCGGCTCGCCGACGCTGAGATTGGCGATGTCGTAGCCGTGGCGTGCCGCATACTCGATTCCAGCGGCTATGTCCGCATCGGTTCCAGTTCCTTGGTCATCGAGCACCTTCACTGGATGGAGCTTTGCGGATGGACTCACACCAATGACTCCGATGTCGTTATCGAGCGCCGCGATTGTCCCCGACACGTGTGTGCCGTGGCCAAAGTCATCAGCCCACTTTTTATTGCTCTCGATTGTGGTCTCAACGAACGCAACACCCTCCCCGATATTGGCGTGTAAGTCCTCGTGCGTGGGGTCAATACCGCTATCGATGACCGCAACGTGGACGCCACAACCGGTTTCGCCTCGTTCGTGCGCCGCAAGCGCACCAATTCGTTCAATACCCCATGGGTTCCATTGCTCAGCTTTGAGATCCTCTTGTATTTGGTTGTCAGGGTCAGTGTCAGGGAGATCGAGGCTCCGCTCGATGTTCTCTTCGACAAATCGAATATCCTCATGGTCACCGAGGGCATCGAGATCGCTCTCTGTAACTTCGACCGTCGTGATATCCAGCGCCTTGAACTCGTGGTGTACCTCCACCGCAACATCTCTCGCGTGTTCTCTTCCCACCTCAGTCTCATGGCCGACGTTATACTGACGCGTCGTCTCTGTGTCGTCCTGTGCTGCAGCCGTTCCGATGCTTCCAAGTGCTGCACTTGCGATTCCTGCTGTGGCAGCAGCTCGGAGATATGACCGTCGTCTAACACGCGTTTCGAATTGCGTTTCAGGTGGTTTGTCCATAGACGAACCAATCGCTATATCACCTGAGTAGGTGTTCGTTCACTCACCCATACATAATAAATATTTTATGATTAGTATCTATAGGTAGCGGTAAATCCAACGGAAATTGCAATCTAAGAGTGAGCTTGTTGGGGAATCTTATCGTGCTCACGGCAGTCATAGTACAGACCTACTACAATCAGCTCTCCTTACATGATTGAATCTGACTCACTTAATAATCACAGTTATAATTTATCAGGGGTATCACTCGAGAGTAAGAGCGTTCCAACCGATGAACTGTGCGTTTAGTGAGACCGTATCTCTGAGCACCTGAGTGCCACACCTTGTGGCTTCTCAGTGAGTATGGTCGCGCCAGACACTAACTTACAACGTGATCGCAGAGATCGCGGGATCTATCGTTGCTCGGCATAGTTAATGGTGTCCTCCCACGCTTCCGTAGCATCGTCCGCCTCCTCCACGATTTCGTGGAGTGTCTTCAATTCGTCGTCGGTGAATGCGTGTCGTCCATTTTCAGCGGATAGTACGACCATTTGATCGTCAGTTGGTTGCCCTTCACTATCGGTTGGAACGTCGTCAACGGCTGTGGTCGCGGCGTACTCCATGAATACATCAACGGTTCTGTCGCCGTGAACCATCACCCAGACATCACTGTACGGAAACACCAGATATGCGCCGGGAAGTGATGTGTCCTCGTGGAAGAGGTTATTGAGTGCCTCACTACTGATCGTTTTTTCGAGCGACGGAAGATCCACGGGATCCGTGTCAATTGCCTCTGCAACAGTGAATACCACTCGGGTTGACAGACTGGCATTGCTATGAGCCATCGTCTGCATACGCACCACTCGAAAATGTAAATAATTTACATGGGAGCGCCAGGGGTTTGTCCCTCCGATCAGTTGATGTCAGCGGTAGGAAAAGCACAGTCACGGTAACTCGTGTATGGCCGAGATTGGTGGAACAGAAAGCAACACCTGTTATTTCAACAGATAGAAGTGAATGTATAGAGTAGCGATGTGTATGGGAAAACCGGACGAGAAGACCGCGAACAAGTGGAATTCCGATAGCTATGACGAGGGACACTCCTTCGTCTTTGAGTACGGTGAAGGGGTAGTCGATCTACTGGAGCCAGAGCACGGGGAGCGGATACTCGATCTCGGGTGCGGGACTGGACACCTTACAGATCGAATTGCCGAGTCAGGAGCAACTGTCGTCGGTCTCGACGCTTCTGAAGAGATGGTTGAGACGGCCCACGAAACCTATCCCGAGTATCCATTCGTCAACGAGGACGCCCGGGACTTCTCGTTCGACAATCCGTTCGACGCCGTGTTCTCCAACGCGGCCCTCCACTGGATCCCTGAGCAGGATGCCGTTCTTGAATCGGTCGCCGACGCACTTGTTCCCGGTGGTCGGTTCGTCGCAGAGCTTGGAGGAACAGGAAACGTCGCTGCCATTGTGAACGCAGTTCGTGACGAAGCGGCTGCACGCGGCTACGATGTCGAGAGTCCATGGTACTTCCCAAGTGTCGGCGAATATACCTCGAAACTGGAATCACACGGTTTCGAAACGCGCTACGCGACACTCTTCGACCGACCGACTGAACTCGATAACGGGACCGATGGACTCGCGGACTGGCTCGGTATGTTCGGTGACAGTCTATTGTCTACGATCCCCGATGATGAACAGTCAACAGTCATCTCCTCCGTCGAGGATCGCCTTCGAGAGGACCAGCTTCAGGACGAGACGTGGATCGCGGACTATCGGCGGCTTCGCGTCGTCGCTCGGAAGACCCGCGAGTAGTGACGACCGGCAACAGCAGTTCAAATGGGTTCACCATATATGAAGGGGTGCACTGTTGACAGCCAATCAGTAAGGGAGAATGTCTTGTGAGCAGAGCAGCTATCACTTTCAGTGTACTAGGTGAACGTATTTGCCGGCACGCGTCGTCGGTACAGATGGAGGAATTATGATCGAAAAGCTCCGTCTCACCACTCGTTTCGTCGATGACCAGGACGAAGCGCTGCGTTTCTACACCGAGAAGCTCGGCCTCGTGAAGAAAGCGGACGAACCGTTCGGACCCGATAACCGCTGGGTCACTGTCGCAGCTGAACAAGACGACACTGCAGAGATCGTCCTCGAACTCCCCGACTGGTCTGAAGACGAGGAAGAAGCCGACCGTCGAGCCGCGATGGTCGGTGAACAACCAGCACTCGCCTTTACCGTGGACGATTGCCACGCAACCTACGAAACCCTGCGCGAGCGCGGTGTCGAGTTCACGGCCGAGCCTGAAGAACAGCCCTACGGCATCGAGGCCGTCGCACGTGACCTCTATGGGAACGGCGTCGTCTTCGTCGAGCGACCACCAGACGGCGGCAAGTAATTCTCTCGATCCGCTTTCCACTTTCTGAGCTACGCGTTTCAACCGGTCATGGTTTACCTATCTCCCTGCGACCATTCAGACTCAGGGGAACGGATCAACCCGTCCGGAGGTGCCATCGTTGCGCCTATGGAGGAGAATTGGATTACCGTCCGGATCAGCAATTATTGACATATGGCACACACCACTGTCGATGGGGTCCATCAGGATAGTTACTCCTTCATCTTGAAGTTCATCGGTGGCCGTTTCGACATCATCAACTGCCATTGCGACACCACTGCCGCTTTCTCCCGGTGTGAAGGGCATCTGCGGGCTTTCCTCTCCGAGTGCGAGCGTGGTCGGTGGGAGAGCAAACTCCGCCCATCCATTTTCGTCATCTACCAACTCCGGCTCTAGTCCGAGCGTATCACGATAGAACAGTACCGATGTGCTGAAATCAGTCACGGTCTGGAAAACGAAATCTGTAGCTTTGACATTCATGGCTTTGGTCTGCAATGTTGTCAACGGAACTCTCACCTAAATATGCGATCCTAGCGAAGCGAAAGTGATCGCTCCCGGCGATAATCCGACAGCTCAGGCAGCACTGCGCGTCTATGCTGGCGCAACAGAGAACGGCGAACTGGCCGCCGATCTACGCGAGTGGGTCACTGAACTTGAGTAACGATGTCGGCTATTTGATGTCTGATCGCTGTTGAAGTGCATCCCCAAGCGAGAGTCTGTGCGATTCGGCGACCACTGAACTCGTCGACGAGTCCAGCACGATGGACGCAATCGGGCTGTTCTCTATGTGATTATCATTTATTCGACAAGTGCCTCGATCACGAGAAAGACCTCTTGGGGAGTGGGAGAAGGGATTGCCGCTGTTTGGCCTCCTTATCGTACTAAAAATCATCAGTATGTAGTAGCCCGAATTATTTATGTAGAATGATACCTGAAAGTGAGTCGGGCAGTTCGCTAACTACGTGTGCAAAGTTACCGAGATGGTGTCAGAGCCGCATTGCTTTATTTTGTATCCTCGGCTCTGTTGAATCGCCATACTGCGTTGGATTTCACTGTTTAATAGCACGTTTGATGTTGTAGATGACACACATCAGCGTAATTTCACGGAACTTCATTCTCGATTGTTGATCTGCCCCAACACAGGTCACGTCTCCAGGAGGTCGAGGGCGAGCTTACATCACCAGCCCTACGGCAAACAACACCGCGTAGAGCGCCAGAAGTTTGCCGGTCGCCTCGAGCGCTGGGTTGAGCGCCTTACCGTCGGTTCTGGACCAGACTGTCCGAGAGATCATCACTGCGTAGGGAAGCGAAACGAGCGGGAGCAAGATGCTCGCGCCGAACCCCTCACCGAGCCAGAACCAGATCGGCGTGAGGTACGCGAGCGAGAGCATTGCGGTGAACTCGATGCGACTCCCGCGGTAGCCGAGGCGGACGGCGAGCGTGCATTTGCCGGTCTCGGCGTCAGTTTCCATGTCGCGAACGTTGTTCACGACAATCATCGCTGTGGAGAGCCCGGCAATGGGAAGGCTCGCGAGAAACACCTGCCAGGTGATGGTTCCGTCAGGAATCGTCATCACAAACGCTTCGACCGCGAAAACGGCCTGTATGTAGTAGGTGCCGACGACGGCAACGATACCAAAGAAGATGAAGACGAGGAGATCGCCGAGACCGTGATAGCCAAGCGGATACGGACCACCGGTATAGGCCCATCCACAGAAGACGCTTATGAGTCCGAAGACGATGATCGGCACGCCGCCGACGGAGACCAGATAGGCACCAGAGCAGATCGCCAGCGCGAACATAGCGAACGCTGCAAGTTGGACCTGCCGAGCGGGGATGATCCCCGCTTGCGTGACACGAGTGAATCCCTCCCGATCCTCGGTGTCCACACCTCTGATCGCGTCGTAGTAGTCGTTCGCGAAGTTCGTTCCAATCTGGATCAACGCGATAGCGACGAACGTCATCAGCGCGGGCAACGGTTCAAAAACGCTCTCATGGGTTGCGAGTCCCGCACCGACGATAACTGGTGCAGCGGCTGCGGGCAAGGTCTGCGGGCGGGCAGCCAGCAACCACGCCTTTGTCCGTGACACGTCACCCTCGCCCATACTCATGTGTCAATCATCCGATTCGGGTACGTGTCAATATTGGCATTGCAGCCAACCGAATGGGGTAACCCACGAACCCGAGCCGAATCTCGTGCTATATCCGCACTATGTATGCAGCAGGTCGGCTGAAAACCATCACTGAGAAGGCTTCACTAAAACCACTCAGTTTCCAGCCAATGTGAGGAGACCTCCGGTCAATAGCAACCGCAAACCGTGAAAAATGATTGTATCACAGGTGGCGTTGTTACTTGGCCAGCGCCTTTCCTTCCAGTTTCTCGAGTTCCTCGAGGGCAGCATTCGCGTTGACAAGCCCGGATCCTTGCTGGTCGGGCCCAAGTCCGATGTTTTCTGCGGATGCGGTGAGGAGTTCGCGGATTTCATCGTTAGAGAGGCCATGTGCGGCTAGCAACGCTGCCGAACCCGTCACGTGTGGTGTCGCCATCGAGGTGCCTTCCATGACTCCATACTGATTTCCAGGCATCGTCGATAGCACGAGAGTACCAGGAGCGGTCAGGTTCACTTCGGGGCCCGTGTTCGAAAACGATGCGAGCGAATCGTCTTTCGCGATCGCACTTACACCAATCACTTCATCGAGGTCCGCAGGGTAGTCTACCTGCGGGTGACCGTCATTCCCAGTCGCCGCAACGAGCAGGAGCCCCTCCTCGTGAGCGAACTTGACAGCCTCGGTCTGTGTCTGCGTTGTCTCTGGTTCGCCCACGCTGAGATTGGCGACATCGTAGCCTTTTCTTGCCGCATGCATGATACCAGCAGCGATATCCGCATCAGTCCCAGTTCCTTGGTCATCGAGCACCTTCACTGCGTGGAGCGTCGCAGACGGACTCACACCGACGACACCAAAGTCGTTATCGACTGCGGCGATCGTCCCCGAGACGTGCGTGCCGTGGCCGTCGTCATCGGCCCACGCTGCATCGCTCTCGGCCGTGGTCTCGACGAAGGCAACACCCTCGCCGATGTTGGCATGCAGGTCCTCGTGCGTGGGGTCGATACCGGTATCGATGACCGCAACGTGGACGCCACACCCGGTCTCACCTCGTTCGTGCGCCGCAAGCGCACCAACTCGTTCGATTCCCCAGGGCTTCCATTGCTCGGCTTCAAGATCCTCTTGTATTTGGTTGTCAGGATCGGTGTCAGGGAGATCGAGACTCCGCTCAATGTTCTCTTCAACGAATCGGATATCATCATGGTCACTGAGAGCATCGACGTCGCCCTCTGCAACTTCGACCGTGGTGATATCCAGCGCCTCGAACTCGTGGTGGACTTCCACTGCGATATCTCTCGCATGCGCTCTTCCTGCCTCGGTCTCGTGACCAACGTTGTATTGAGTCGTCGTCTCTGCATCCTGTGCTGCAGTCGTACCGATGCTTCCAAGCGTTGCACCTACAATTCCTGCGGTGGCAGCTGCTCGGAGATATGATCGTCGTCCAATTCGGTTCTCAAATTGCGTTTCAGGTGGTTTGTTCATAGACGAACCACTCGCTATGACCACTAGGTAGGTATTCGTTTAATAACGAGTACATATTCAGTATTCGATAAGTAGTATCTATAGGGAGTGTTAAACTCAACAGAAATTACAACCTATGAGTGAGATTGCGGGGAGTATTATCATGCTCACGGCAATCATAACAACGTCCTACTACCACAGGGTCTACTCACATGACTGAGTCTAGCTAGGTTCGCAATTCCAGTTGTAATTTACTAGGGATATCACGCGAGAGTAGGGGTGTTCCAACCACCGGACTGTACGCCTAGTGACGCTGTACCCTCTGACTATCTGGTCGGCACACTGCACAATTTCTCAGTGAGTCTATTTGTGACGGACACTTGAGCCACGCCGTGGTACGAGCCTGTATCGATTCGGTCACCTACACTGGAACTAGGAGGGGTTACTCTCTGACTCAGCTGCCTGGTTGGTACGAAAAACAGCCATAGTGAATCGGCGGACATAGTTTGATCAGCGGGCCCACGCCTTCTTCGCGGAGTTTCTCGCGCAATACCATCCAGTCATATCCTTTGTCGCCGGCCGAGCTGTGTGTCGTGACGTTTCTCGGTTGTACAGCGAATAGCCTGAATTTCTGTATCGATAAGAGCAGTTGTTTTGAGCGTCTGGACGCGGTAATTCGTTCGGCGACAGTAGTGCTTGTTCGCGTTTTCACAGTCGAAAAACGTCGGGTCAATGGCGGCGTGACCACTTGGGTCGTGCAGCTTTGCCGACAGGCGCAGCAGCACTCGCCAGAGTTGCTGTGTTGTATTCGGGAGCAGCGTCGGGAAGGTGTGCTACGAGTACGAACGAGAAGTGAAAGCGCGAGATCTCAGAAATTACTCTTCATTCTTGCCATCAGATCAAAAAGTACACTACCAATAGGAGCTAAACCAACATGTTGTTAGTTATGTGATATGTTTCCAGAAGTGAATATTCATTCAACAAGGTAAATAAACCTATTCGCTCTTACTCAACGTGGCGAAGCGCATCGGGCAACTGAAGCCGATACTCGATAGTATCGAGTGAGACAAGTTGGTGAAGCATTCCGCCGAATGCAGGCGATTATACTTCACCAACCGGTGTTTGGCGGGATACTCTAATTTCGCTGTTGGTTATCCGCTAAGTTGCGCAAGAATGTCACCATTACTTTAGTGTTAGACCTGTACATCTGATTCGATGACCAATGTCACCGATGGCCCAATCTATTACGTGATCAGTGACCTCCATATCGGAGGGGACGAGCAACTGGAGCATGTCGATTTTGTCGATGAGTTGCTCGAATTCCTCGACCGATTGGAAACGACGGATGAGGATGCGGAGCTGATCATTAACGGCGACGCATTCGGGCTTTGGGAGTTCACCGAGATTGAGGGACTGGAGAAATTTGACGTACTGGTCGAGAAGTATTCAGCGCTGTTCGAACAGTTCCGTGCGACCGGTGAGTCCATTCCGATCACGCTGCTCCCAGGAAATCACGACCACGAACTCGCTGCCTACGACGAGTACGTCGAGCAATTAGCCGAGTATAACATCGAGCTCGCTCAATCTGAGTCGATCACCCGGCCGGTCGGCGACCGAACGATTTGGTTCGAACATGGTCACCAGCAGGATCCTAACAATCGAATCGAGGACTTCGGGAATCCACACGCGACACCGCTGGGGTACTTTTATAATACGCATGTGACGAGTCGAGCTGGTCAGCTGTCTGACCGGGGACGGTACAACTGGTTGAAGGATGTTCAGTCGGTAACGCCTACTGAAAGGATGCCGAACTGGCTCATTTCAAAATACTTCTACCGCGAGATGAATCCCCTTCTGCGGTATGCCACGGTCCCGTTCCTGTTTCTGTTCAACATCAGTGTCATCCTCGCTGTTCTCGCGGGGCTCGATCTGGCTGGCATCTGGTCAATGCCGGTCGAAACAGCTGACGCATTCCTCCAACAGTTCGGTTTAGCCGGGGCGGCAGTTCACTTCCTACTCGTAATCAACGTGACAGTCATCTGGCTACTGTTGCTCATCGGAATCCTCCTGTTTTTCTTCCTCCGGGATGCCAAGGAGACGATTGACCGGTTCGGAATCGTCGAAACAGATCTTACGGTTGATCCCGAAGAGCCGTACAAGGAAGCCGCTAGCGAGGTCTTCGCTGAACGTCCGGAGACGGCTATCTTCTGCTATGGCCATACCCACCGACCGAAGATGATGGAAGTTGACAGCAGGTTGCTCGTCAACACAGGGACTTGGCTGAAGCGTCTCCACCGCCGGGATGTCATTGCCGGGCATCTCCCTCCGGTCTTTTATCCCTCATACCAGCTGTGTGTCGTCCGCATCGAATCTGATCCCGAGGGTGTTGCGGTTGAATACGAGGAAATTGAGAAACCGCGTCCGACTGCCGATGAGCTGACGCTCACCGAACGACTGCTGACTCTGGGTCGGGAGCCGAACCCTGAGCTGCCTGACCGAGCGCTTGTCGAGGACGAGAGGAAAGGAGTCACTCCCGACACGGTTGAGTGAACAGCCTCCACTGGAAGCGAATCGTCACACAAGAGTGGGGTACGAACATCAATCCTCGTGAGAGTCTGCAGTGGTGTTTTTCTAAATTCTTGTGTGAAAACTTTAAGATCTGTGTCAACGTGCGTTCGTTGCCGATGAAAGAACTCATCGTCCTCGCGTTCGATTCCATGGATGGCGCGAAAACCGTCCGTGACGAACTTTACGACCTTCAGAAACAAGAGTTGCTACAACTCGACGACGCAGCAGTCGTCGTCCGAGAAGACGACGGCCACGTCAACGTGAAACAAGCACGGAGTCTGGTCGGTGCAGGTGCTCTCGGCGGGGCATTCTGGGGCCTGCTTATCGGGATCATTTTCTGGATGCCATGGCTCGGCCTTGCGGTCGGAGCCGCAACCGGTGCGCTCTCTGGGAAGTTCAGTGATGTCGGCGTTGATGACGACTTCATCGATGAAGTGGCTGACACGGTCGAACCCGGCCACTCCGCGCTGTTCATGCTCGCTCATAACGTCTCCGAAGAGCGCGTTTTCGAGGATCTTGCTCAGTACGATCCTGAAGTGATTCGGACGAACCTTCCCCCGGCGGATGAAGATACCCTTCGCGAGATGTTCGCAGCGGAGGAAGTTGCAGCCTGAGAAGGGGAAAACACAAATTCAGTCCCTTACAAAGCGCCGTTAGCTAAAATTGAGATTTTAGATGGTATTACTGTAATTGGTGCAATCATAACAATACCCTAATACGATCGGATCTACTCACGCGACTGAACCGGGCTCATTGAGCGATGACAGCTCTAATTCACTAGATGGGTCACTCGAGAGTAAGGACGTTCAAACCGACGACGTGGGTGCGTAGTGACGCTGTATCCGCTGGTCAGCTGATTCTCACACTGACGACCACTGAGTGTGTCTGCTGATTGCGGATCCCTGATTCACAACGTGGGACGGCCATATCTCGATTTGATCTAACTACACTCCTCGCGGAGTTTCTCTGCTCGCCGAGCAATCTGGTTGAGGAACGGAAGGCGTTGTTGGTGCTAGGTTTCGTAGGCGACACACGACAGAAGCGTCAATGCACTGCCGTTCACGTGTCAATGATCCGGGGGTTTGAGCGACTCGAGGCGTTGTTGTGGCGTCAGTGACTCAACAGTGCAATCAATCTCTGGCATCGTAGGATCCTCTCACCACTCTGAGAAGCAAACAACATCACCTTCCTATAACCGTGTTCGCAGTACGAGGGTGTGATCTACGAACTCGCCGTCGTCGGTGCAGGTGAGCCATCACTGGGGGCCTGCTGACGGTACCGAGAGAGTTTCTTATACAGCAATAGGCCGATACCTCCAACGTAGACGACTGCGACGGCGAGTCCAACGACGCCTGGGAGGTACGTCACGAGGGTATCGTAGATTCCGTGGAGGACCGCGGCGATGAGCAATCCCTTGATGACGATAGGAGCATACGACTCTGGATTGGCCTTCGCGAGGCCGAGGTAATACCCGGCCAAGGCAGTAAGGACCACGTGGAACGGCACAGCGGGCACCCGCCCGATCGCCCCGCCCACGGCCAGTGAGAGTGCTGGATCGCTCGCCGAGCCTTGTGCAACTGCCCTTGCGATGTATTCCGAACTCTCAAGGGCGGCAAAGCCCAGCCCCGCGACGGCTCCGTAGAGCGCACCATCAAGAGCTGTCTGAAAGCTCGACCGCTCGAAAGCGTACAGCCGGACAGCCGCCCACTTCACGAGTTCTTCGACTGGCCCGACGACTAGGAGGAAAAACATGGCCGTCCCGACGACAGGGAGGGCCCCGATGACGGGCTGAAGACTCCCCTCAATGAGTATGGCGATGCCGGCGAATGCCCCGCCGAGAAGGAACGTCACGACCAGTGCTTTGCGCGAGACCGTCGTCGGGTTGATCCGTCGGATGTACCTAATGATAAGCAGTCCAACCAGCAAAGAAAGCAACACCACACCGATGAGCCACGGATACTGGATCAGCTCGGACCCGATGGTCGCAAGTGGGTGAGCGGCAAAAAGCACGGCGACTACAGCTGCGAGGAAAACCCACCACCGACCAATGAATCCGGAGGTCCTGACCGCAAGATGATCGAGTCTTGTTCGCTCTTCCCAGGTCGTCACGTCGTACTGCTCCCTGTCGTCGATGCCGCCTTCTGGTCTATCTGAGACCATGCACCAACCGCGGGAATAATCGATAAAAATATCGCCGATGGTTATTTGAAAGGTTCTCCTATTACTTAAAGTGATATTGTCAGCACTTTCTTATTTGTAAGGGTAATGGAGAGATAATCGCGCGAAACCGTCGTGACTCGTACGTCTGACATCTGTAGTGGATTGCTAATACACGAGTAGCAACGAAAACCTCCATAGCCACTTCTGTCCTAAAGGGCTGCTGCCCAAACACGGGGTCACGTCTCCAAAAGGTCGAGCTCGACCAGCTGTGTCTGAACCGTCTCAATCGCTGCTTGTGCATCTGACGGTTGTTCACCACCCGTAATCACGAGTTTGCCACTGCCGAAGAGTAAGGCGACGACATCTGGCTCGTCCAATCGATAGACCAATCCCGGGAATTGTTCTGGTTCGTACTCGACCGCCTCCAACCCGAGACCGATCGCAATCGCAGTGAGATTGAGTCGAGCCCCGAAATCACCACTCGTCACGATATTTTGGATCGTCACCTCTGGATCAGCTAGCACCGCAATACCTAACGTCCGAAGTTTTTCGACCGTGATTCGGACTGCGTCTTCGAGATCATCAATTGATGACTGATGACACACCAGTACAGACGAGTTTGCCCGATCGAAAGATCAGCGACGTTGCCTTCGAATCGATCGTGCGATAAACCAATCCCGGAAATTGCTCCGGATCGTATGAGATGTCTTCGAGATCGTCAGCGAGGGTTTCGAGGTCGAGTTCCTGCTCAAGGCTGGTTGAGCCGACCACATTTTCAATTGCAAGTGTTTCCTCCGGATCGGTGGTGGATGTCAGTTCTTCCATTTTAGTGGTGCGTGTCCCCCCTCGGATTGTCAGGATCCGGCCCGTGTCAGGGGAATTGACACCTGGTACACTCCCAGATCGGTGAGTCGGGAATCTCTGGAACTGGCACTTCATCGAAGCCACCGAATGTGTGTCGTCTCACTGCACGATCGCCACTCCAAATTCCGACGGGTTCGCCCTTCACGAGGAGGGTTCTCGGAGCGATCCGGTGAGGAAGCGTGCTCGAGGGCAATCGCGGGAACGATCCAGATGCGTGTTGGCAGTACTTGCACTGGAAGTACGTGGCGACGACCCACCGTGGCGGGCGTCGCCTCTGGTCCTGGTCGTTCAAGGAGTTCATCAAGATGCTATGCTGGGCAGCGTGGACGGCCCTCGCGGTGCGTTGGGCCGTCCCCGCAAACCGGCCACCTGACGACCGGTTCCACCGCTAAGACCTGACCGAGCCAGCCTTCCTGTGAGTGGCAATGCCGTCGCGTCGGCGGCTGACTGCCGCCGACAGCAACGACTCTGCTCAATCTTCGGTCAGAACTCCCGTTAAGCACTACCGATCAGGATAAAACTGCGGCTTCAGCCCAAGTGAGCAGGGACGCTTTGTGAGGTACTGAGACTTATCTGAATGGTGGTTTGTAGAAATCCAAACGCAGAATTTATGCGACGGTTCGCCAGAATATGGTATACCGACATACGATATACAACCGCTTGTTAAGGCTCTAAACTCTGTTATTCACAGATACAGACGCCGCCTTCCCGAATTTGGTTCCCGGCGAACTCGTGGACAGCAGCTGTGAGGTCAGCCATCGCGTCCGCTTGCTCTTCCGTCGGTCGTCCACCCCCGTAGTAGCTCTCTGTCCGGTTCTCGCTGTACAGATTCTTCATATCCGCTGCAGTCTCCTTGGTGAACAGGCCAATCTCTTGTGCGCGCTCGTAGGCGAACTGGTGGTCCTGAAAGTCTTGAAGCTCATCGTTTGTCATCACGAGCGCGTACGCCTCGATAGACCGTTCAACAGCCCGAAACTGACCTCGATCAGCGCCGTATGGTACCTACCCACCGTTTGAAGCGTCCCAGTGACTTCGATGAGGCGGCACGCCTTCGTCAATTGGGTCACCCAATCGTTGCCGTCGCTAATCCCGACCTCGAACTTAACCCGGCCACGACCGACCATCTCGAAGGCGTCCTGAGCACGGTCTAACGTATCGCGGACGTCAGCCGGGTTAGATCCACTACTCATCGCCGCCACCTTCCTCAAGGAGCAGGTTTTCGACTGTCTCGAAGGCGTCTATCTGGTAGATAGGGATGCCGGAGACAACGATTTCCCGGATGTCCTCCGTGTACGTGGGCACTGCTTGCACCGCCTCAACGTCGATATCGAAGGCATACCGACTCCCGTCAAACTCAGTCTCTTCCAGGTCACGCGCGATGGCGTTCGCTTCCCGCTGGTTTGCAGCCCGTTCACCCTGAGTGAGTACCCAGAGGTCGATGTCGCTACGTCGGTCAGCTTCACCACGGACCACACTCCCATAGAGGATGACCCCAAGTACGCTGTCTAACTTGACAGTCAGCTCGTCGACGGCGGTCTTCACGGGTTCGTGGAACTCCGGCTGAGGGATGCGAAGAATCGGATCGTCGGGGATTGACAACCGTTCCCGGTTAATCTGGACGAGTCGCTTGTTGTTGTTTGAAGATTCGATGACTAGGCCGTTCTCAACGAGAATGTCGAACCGACTGGTCGATGGCCGACGCGTTCGGGAACTCGTCGGGGAACGCGTTGGGAGACGACCCGTTCCCGCCCGTGCCTGAAAATCCAGTACAGCCCGCAAAGACCAGGAGGGCGACGACGGCGATTGCTGAGAGGGGAGACGTACGCATAGGCGACTGTTCAATTGCTTCATAGCTAACGCTGATGGGTAATTCCACCTCTCAGACACAGGGCGATGCCATCCTAACCCGGTGTTGTGACTCCCAGGGGAATCGGTCCAGAACCGATTGCAAGATACGCATATGTATTCATCACGGCTTGTGGAATCGATCACCGATTGAGGGCTCAACAAGGAAAAATAGGTACAATAGGTTCCTAAGGTAGTGTAGCTATCCCACCTATTCTACCTAATTCACCTATTGTACCTATTCTACATACTCCAACTATTGTATCTGCTCTATATACTTTATCTATTGTACCTATTCTACACAGTCTACCTATTGTACTAGTTATACCTATCATGTTTACCCAAGCTGATGAGTCTATTGTGTCCACGGTAGGTTGCTCAGATCAGATACAGCTGGTACAATTCGAGCCGGATTCCGTGACATCGCCTCGATTCTCGAGTCTCATCAAGTGTGATCCTGATATGTGGAGGTTCTGTATTTCCGAACGATCCTTGCCACTAGTCCCGAGCTCGATCCTAATTGATCACTCTGCACAGCTCATTCGCCGGGAGAGTAGTACTCAGGAGCGACGTTCCTCGATATGGAATGTCCGGATGATTGGTAATGATCCCCAAGATACCTTCAGTACCAGATTTTCCAATAGTATTGCTGGAAAACATCGTGAAGGATTACTCGCGAGCGTATCCCCGAACGATGATCACCTTTGCATCTGAATATTTCAGCCCATTATAAGCGAATGTATAGATGTTCTCCTGTTCCGTTATAGGGAACATGGGATGTGGCTATTCACGTATGTTATCAGAAGAGTTCCGCAAACGGCTTGCGTTCGTGGAGGGCGTTCGACCGCGTTGCCGTGGCTACTGCGAGCCAGAACCGTCCTCGCGAACAACCGATCGACACCGACACCGTTTTTCGACGGTGACGCGATCCAAATCGCTATCAATCAAATGCCGACTCGCGACTTATTTCACTACTCCAGCGTCTCGGAGTTCATTGATCTCGTCGTCGGTGTATCCCGCTTCCGCGAGATATTTGTCGGTGTGTTCTCCCTGTTCCGGGAGCCGTTTGTCCGACCTCTCGGCCATCTCGCTCGAGCGAGCCGGAAAGCCCACGCAAGGCGGGGCGTCGTCCGGTCGCTCGATCAGACCGCGATTCGTTATCTGCGGGTGGTCGACCATCTCCGCCGGACTGTAGACGCTGCCAAATGCTGCCTCAACGGTACCGAGCATCTCTTCCCACTCCTCGCGCGTTCGCCGGGCGAACAGCTCCTCGAGTTCTCGGGTGACATCCGCGAGCGTATCAGAATCAGGATTGGTGTGTGCCTTGATGAGGTGTTCTTTGCCGACGGCCTCGCAGAACGAGCGCCAGAACTTCGGCTCGAGAGCTGCGAGTGTCACCCACTGCTCGTCGGCAGTTTTGTAGCTATCGTACCACGGCACGCTCCCGGTGAGATGGGTCTCACCCGGGCGAGGAGCGGCCGAATCTTGGGTGAGTGCCTGGTACGCGATCGATTGCGAGAACGAGGCGACTACGTCAGTCATAGCGACGTCGATATATTCGCCGCCGGTGTTCCCCAACTCTCTAGAGAGGAGTGCTTCGGTGATGGCGAACGCGGCGAACAGCCCACCGGCCATATCGCCGATCGGATACCCCGGCATCTGCGGTTTGTCTGACGCGGACTCACGAGTCATATCCAGCAGTCCCGCGAGGCCGACGTAGTTGAGATCGTGACCGACCCGATCAGACCACGGTCCGTCCTGTCCGTAGCCGGTGAGCGAACAGTAGACGAGCTCTTCGTTGTAGGATGTGAGTGTCTCGTAATCGATTTCTAGCCGATCGACGACATCGGGACGAAACCCCTCGAACACGACGTCCGCGTCTTCGACGAGTTGATAGAAAGCCGTTCTTCCGTCACTGGTCTTGAGATCGATCGAGACGCTCCGTTTCCCCCTGTTTACCATTTCGAACACGGCGCCAACGCCGCGGTCCGATCGGGGCTTTCCCTCACGAGCGTAATCGCCTGCGTCCGTGTCTTCTATTTTCACCACTTCTGCTCCTGAGTCGGCCAACAGCTGCGTCGCGTACGGTCCAGGTAGCAATCGGGTCAAATCCAGCACTCGAATGCCATCAAGTCGCATATGTGCTCGTATACGTCCGCTGACTTCAAAATAGCGCTGCGATACAGCTTCGGCCGATCGGATCATTTAGATCCGTGGGGCGAACAATCTCATCGGAAACAATCCGTTTACGGGCCAACTACACGACACTGGCATCCAACGAATCACGGAAGGCACCGACGCGCTCCAACGTAATACGATCGCGAAGCGTACGGCGTCGGAAGATAGTTCTCTGACGACAGTGTGACGAATGTCGTAGCGTTCGATACGTCCACCCCGCTCGGGAACCCGTCCCGAGATCGATCACTTGCACCGGTGTGGGACCGAACAGTACTGCACTCGCTACCGAGGCGTCTCGCGGCGTCGATCGTCCGAATCAACCACGGATATAGCCGCCGTTGACGCTCACCACTTCCGCGGTGATCCAGTCGGCAGCGTCGCTCGCAAGGAAGACGACCGTGTTAGCGATATCCTCGGGCGTTCCCAGACGGTCAAGCGCGTACGAGTCGAGAATCTTGTCGCGATACTCGGCGATCCAGTCCTCAGTCGCAGGCGTCTCGGTCGTCCCCGGCGAGACAATGTTCATACGGATACCGTGTTCGCCGACTTCTTTGGCGACATTCATCGTGAATGCGACGTTCGCCGCCTTCGCGCCGCCGTATACGGCGAGCGAGGGGTCGTTCCCCTTGTAGGAATCGCTCGCGTAATTGATCACGCAGCCACCCTCCTGTTCGATCATGTGCGGAAGCGCAGCGTGAGTGCAGTTCATCGTCCCGAAGTAGGTGACGCCGACTGATCGATCCCAGTCCTCAGGTGTCGAATCGAGGAACGACGACGTACGCGTGCTGAGACCCGCGTTGTTGACGAGGACGTCGACCGAACCGAACTCGTCGACAGTGGTTTCAATCATCTCCGTGGCGTCCTCGTACGAGGAGACATTCGTTTCGACGGCAATGGCTTGCGTATCGTACTCGTCTTTCAGGGTCGAAGCGGTGTCTTTAGCACCCTCCACGTCAACATCGGCGATGGTGACATTTGCGCCCTGCACCGCGAAGGTTTCACAGACCGCTTTCCCAATACCGCTTGCACCGCCAGTAACGACAACTCCGTCGTCCGTGAAGTCGAACTGCTCGGAGAATGGTGTATCGGACATACACGCACCACTTTCAGACCAATTCACATAAGATTACGGTATAATTCGATCACGAACGGAGAAAGAGAAGGAGTGTAATCGTGCCGAATATCTGCGTTATCTCTGACGGGAGCGATAGTCTTACCACTGAAACGATGCGTGCGATGTGATGGCACTGTTCGGATGAAAGTGTGCTCAGATCTAGCGTATGGAGTAGGAATGGCGTGGCGAAAGGTGACAATTAGACAGCGAGTTCAGCGCGTGGCACTTCGAAGGAACGGTTGATCGAGGCGAATACGATTCGGACGAGGAGACGAAGGCGGCCAGAATCGAGTTGGTTTCGGTCATCGAATCGACCTCCGGTACGTTCAGCGACGCGATCGTGTTCCTCTGCTCCGAGTGAACGAGTCAGACAAAACAGTGCCGCGGTTCCGACGGCGACGGCGAGAGCGACTCGCTCTTCTAGAGTCATCCGATCACTCTGATGGCAGTCTCGCGACTGCTTCGCCGCTCAAGACGACATCGCCGCCGTCCGTCTTCGCTTCGAGGTCAGCAGTGACGGTTACGTCCTCGTCACCGGCGGTCACGTCGGTAATTTCTCCAGTCACCGCGATCGTATCGTCCGGAAACACGCGCTCCTGAAACCGGACCGTGAACCGCTCGATCCGATCCAGCCCGAACCAATCGGAGATCATGTGTGAGACGAACCCCGCCGTGAGCATTCCCTGTGCAAAGACGCTCTCGTTGCCGGCGTTGCGGGCGTACGGTTCGTCGTAGTGGATCGGATTGAAGTCCCCGCTCGCACCGGCGTACCTGACGAAGTCCTCTCGTTCCAACTCTTCGACCACGAGTTCTGGCCCCGTATCGCCGACCGAGATGTCCGCCGCAGTGGGCCGTCGTTCGTACGCGTCAGTCATCGTCACCACCTTTCTCAGCGAGTTCAATCCGCGTCAACCGTTCCGTGAGGACGTGTTCGCCGTCGTCGTCTCGGTAGACCGTCTCGAGCACGGCGAAGGTCATCGTTCCGCCTCGGGAACCGGTCCGCTCGTAGACGTCAACGAGCGTCGTTTCTCCGGAAAGGACATCGCCGGCGTAAAGCGGCCGTTCGTAGACGTATTCCTGTTCGCCGTGGACGACTCGAGACTGGTCGAACCCGAGGTCGAACCCGTGATCGAGGTCGACACCGTCGGGACGGTTTCGCGGGAAGTAGGCCGTTCGGGTGAAAGTTAGCGGCGCGGGAATCGCCTCGTAGCCTTGGTCGCGAGCGGCCGACTCATCTCGGAACACTGGGTTGTTGTCCTTGATCGCTCGTGCGAACTCTTCGACCTTTCCGGGTTCGACGACGAAATCCTCGACCGTCGTCACCGTTCGCCCGACTTGCTCCTCGAGTTCGGTGAGTGATTTTGACGGCATCGTTCAGAACGCGTTCCCCGATTTGTCGAGCGCAAGTCCGTCCCCGACCTCGTCGGTGAACCGCTCGGCGATATCCTCCGGCGTCCAGCCGCCGTTCTGATAGCCGAGACGGATGACTTCCGGGTCTGAAACGAAGCCGACCGCGTCGCCGGCCGCCCGGACGGACCAGCCGTTGATCTCCGACGCCTCGCTGCTGAGCATGTAGGCGACGAGTGGGGCGACTTTCTCAGGCGGGAGCTCCTCCTCGGTGAACGGTTGTTGATCGTCCGGAATGTCCTCGATCATCCGCGTGTATGCGGTCGGAAGGAGAGCGTTCACGCGAACGTTGTAGCGGCCGAGTTCCTTCGCCGCGGCCCTCGTGAGACCGAGCACGCCCGCCTTTGCCGCCGAGTAGTTGGACTGGCCAATGTTTCCGAGCGCCGAGCGACTCGAGACGGAGAGGAACGACCGCCCGTCCTCAAGGTAGTCGTCCGACTCGCGCGCAACCTCCCGCCAGTGTGCCGCCAGATTCCGGAGTAAGGCGAAATGGCCGCGGAGGTGGACCTTGATCACGTTATCCCACTCCTCGTCGGTCATCTGATACAGAATCGAATCGTTGAGAATGCCTGCGAAGTTGACGGCGCCGTCGACCCGGCCGTACTCCTCGACGGTGTCGGCGACCAGTTGCTCGGTGTACTCTGTCGAGCTGATATCGCCGAAGTGGGCCATCCCATCGCCGCCGGCTGCTTTGACCGCTTCCACGGTTTCCTCGGCCGGCTCGACGCTCTCACCTTCCCCGTGAACGGTGGATCCCAGATCGTTGACGACGACGGTCGCACCCGAAGCACCGAGTTCGATCGCTGACTGCTCTCCGAGACCGTGGCCGCCACCGGCCACGATGATTACTCTGTCAGATAACATCACCCAAACAATATCGGTTATACTCAATAAATCCCCCAGAAAACGGGCCTTAACGGGTCGTTCCGTATCGCGATACGCCGGCAAAAAGTGGGACCCAGCCACCCGAAAGGGCTGGTACTCAACCAAGCCTGTCCCCGAATCCGTGATGTTCAATCCGGAGTTGGATAGTCGGGTCGACGGTCGGTAGCCGGGAAATCAGTATGAGCTATCGGGATGCTCTCGAGATGGGCTGGCGTTCGATTATACGGAATATTTATCACGGGGAACAAGGTAGAGCTTGCCATGGCAACGCACACCGATCCGGGGACGGTGAAGGCGACAGGGACGGCATTCGACATCATCGAAACGCTGGCTCGAGAGGACGGCGGTCGGGTTACCGAAATCGCGTCCGAGCTCGGATTCGCAAAGAGCACTGTCCATCGGCACCTAGCGACTCTCGAGGAACTCGAGTACGTCGTCAAGGAGGACGGAGAGTACCGGATCAGTTTCCGGTTCCTGAAGTTGGGAGAACGGACGAGAAAACGAACCGAGACGTACCAGATGGCGAGAGACAAGGTCGACAAGATAGCCGACCAGACCGATGAACGAGCGCAGTTCGTCATCGAGGAACACGGAAAGGCCGTGTACGTGTTCGGAGCGACGGGCGAGCATGCCGTCCATACCAACTCCGAAATCGGCAAGTACCGACCGCTCCAGTCGATGGCCGCGGGAAAGGCAATTCTCGCCTTCCTCCCCGAAGCGCGCGTCGAGGAGATTATCGATCGACACGGACTGCCAGCGTTGACCGAGAACACGATTACCGACGAGGACGAACTCTACGCGGAACTCGAGGAGATCCGAAAGCGGGGATACAGCATCAACAATCAGGAGACGATTCCTGGCCTTCGAGCGATCGGCGTTCCGATCGAGTGCCCTGACGGCGGTGTTTTTGGCGCGTTCAGCGTCTCTGGTCCCACCCACCGGGTTCGGGGGGAGCGTCTCGAGGAGTTGATTCCGAACATCCTTCTCGGCACGGCGAACGAACTCGAACTGGACATGAAGTATTCGTGACTCCGCATCTCGGTTCGATACTGGTCCGTCGGGAACTCCTCGACGGGCGTTTCGGAGTCGGTCGCGATCCCTGCGTTGTTCACGAGGATGTCTAGTCTGCCGACGGTCGAGACCGTCTCCTCGACTACCGCCTGTACCTCAGCCTCGTCGCTGACATCCGCCGGACAGACGAGCGCTGTGGTGTCCGTCTCGGATTCGATTTCGTTAGCGAGTTCCTCCAGTCGGTCCTCGCGACGGGCGACGAGCGTCACGTCCGCGCCGTCGGCCGCGAGAACGCGCGCCGTTTCCCGCCCGATTCCTGCGCTCGCTCCGGTAACAATTGCTCCGTTGTCCGCCAGCGGGTTGGTGTCCATCGTGCGTCTTTTTGGCACAGTGGCTCTAAACTCTACGTGTTCCGATCACTACGGAAGCTCCCGGCGACAGTAAGGTGTCGACGATGATTTATTTCTGAATCTCGTGGGTATCTTCGAAGATCCGCGTCACTCGGGGGGCCGCCAGTATCACTCGATGTCGAACTCCGTTGTGTAGCCGTAGCCACCGTAGATCTGGATCCCCTCCCTGGTGACTTGTTCGGCGCTATCGCTGGCGAAGCTATTCGCCATCGTAACCTCGGCCGTCGGCCCGATTTCAGCGGTCGATGGACTACCTGCACGCCATTTCTCCGAGAGGATAAGACGAACTGACATAAATGCTCGTGGGAATTTTGCGTGCATTTAACCGCAAATTTTGAAGTATCTCCTCTATGTAGGTGTGGGAGACCATGTCTGACAATCAGCGAATGCTGGGTCGTCGATCGTACATCACCGCGGTGGGTGCGGGTGCGGTGAGCTTAGCCGGTTGCGCAGGCGGCGAAAGTCCGGACGGACCTGCCGAGGGCGAAGAAGAATTGATCTGGACGTGTACGTCGTCTTCGAGTTCAACGACGATTTCGGTTCAAGGTATCGCACCGATCGTCAACGAGAACACCGACGGGATATACATGGAAGGGCGGCCGAGCGAAGGAACTGGTGCGAACATGGGACGGCTGGAGCGCGACGAAGCACAGGTAGCGTACACGCAAAACTACGACGCGGGTCGTGTATTGAACGGTGTCGAACCGTTCGATGGTCTGAGCTTCGAACTCAACGAGGTCATGCACTGGCTGACCACGCCGTGGCTCTTCATCACCCCCGACGATAGCATGAACTCGATCGAGGACATCGGACCGAACACGCGCGTCTCCCCGACTCAGACCGGTGCTGGTACCAGAGATAACCTGTTGCTTGCACTCGACTACGTTCTGGACGATTACAAGGCCGTCAGCGTCGACTTCACGTCACAGACAGGCCCGTTTCAGGAGGGGTCACTGGATGTCGGCGTCGTCCCTATCATGAACTTCGAGATCGAGGGGGCGTATGCGGAAGAGCAGAAGAGTGTCGTCGACCTGCACGTGCTGGAGTGGCCCGACGACGCGATTGAGGAGATGGAAAACGACCCGCTCATCGAGGTGATGGAGATCGACACAAGCGAACTGGACGGGTACGCTTCGGTCCCCGACGATCAGCCGATGAAAACGCCGGGGAACGCGTACAATTTTGTCACCCGAAACGACGTGAGCTACAATGTACTGTACGATACGCTGACCGCCATGTGGGAACACCGCGACCAGTTTGGAGACATCCACGATCTGATGACCTATCATCAAGACGCGGAACAGTGGGTCGCCTACTCCTATTCGGAGGTCCCGTTCCATCCAGCGGCCGCTGATTTCCTCGAGGAGATCGGAGTCTGGGACCAAGCTGAAGGCGGTCGAGCCGACGAGTAGCGAAACTGAACATGTCACCCACAAGCAAGACCACCAATGAAATTTTCCCGGGATATTTCCAGACGATCGGTCGAACCGACGATGATTTTACGCGGCGTTATTTTCGTCATCGGAGTGACGATGACGCTGATGACGCTCTACTACGCTTGGCGGATTCCCATGAGCGAACTCCGATACAGCAACCTGTTCCTGGGTCTCGGACTGTCGTTGTTCTATCTTGTCGAGGCACACAAACAGTTGAATCCCGATGATACGGCCGACTCCCCACCGGTTTCCGAGTCCGTCGACACGACAACGGAATCCGCCCAGATAGCCGAATCGGTCGATGCAGCGGCGGACGAACCGGACACGACCGAACCCGTCGACGCTCGGTCCACCGAGCGTGACGGATCTAATAAACTGACTTCGCTACTCGGTGACAGACTGCCCGCCTTTGACGGCTCCTATTACCGGCGTGTGCGGTCCGCGTACCGGCGTGCGAATCCGGCGATCTGTCTCGCGCTCGCGGTCGTCGCAGTGATCGTGACCGGGTACGTCGAACTCAACTTCGATCGGCTCCTCAACGAAGCCCGAATGATCGGCTGGACGCAGACTGACCTGTACGTCGGGATCGTTATCATCGCGCTCGTCACCGAAGCCACCGCCCGCGCTTACGGCAAGACAGTCGGCTCGGTCGTCGTCGCATCCATACTCTACGCGACGTCGTTTATCGGGCCGAACCTACCTGGTCTGTTCCGACACACAGGGATGGGTTGGGAGCAGGTCAGTCGCGAGGGCGCAATTGCCTTCAGCGGGACGTATGGCTTTATCCTCAACGTCGGGTCTACCTGGGTTGCGATCTTCATCATGTTCGCCGGGATGGCGAAGGTGTACGGCCTCATGGACTTCATTATCGAAGCGTCTCAGGAGGTCCGGAAGGTACTCGAGAGCGGCGTCGTTCACATCGCCGTCATCGGCAGCATGGCGATGGGGTCAATAACCGGCAGCGCTGCTGCGAACACGGCGACGACCGGAAGCTTCACGATCCCGATGATGAAAGACCAGGGTGTCCGCGGCGACTTCGCTGCTGCCATCGAAGCGGTGGCCTCGAGCGGCGGCCAGATGCTTCCGCCCGTGATGGGTGTTGCTGCGTTCCTCATGGCCGATATCCTCGGCGTGTCCTACTTCGTGATCATCCGGGCGGGCATCATCCCTGCCTTGATATTCTACTTCAGCGCGATGTTGGCCACGCACCTGCTGGTCCTCCGGTACGGCTGGACGGCGACGGAGACCGGACAGTTTGACCGAAGCGTCCTTCTGAAAGGCATCCACTTTCTGGCACCGCTCATCGTGTTGATCTACACGCTTGTCGGCATGCGACTGACGCCGCTCGGTGCGGGGTTTTACACGATTTTGACGCTCGTTGCGACGATGTACGTTCGGAATATCGTCGTCGACGGTGTTTCCCTTTCGACGGTGGTCCATACGACGAAACAGACCATCCTCGGGCTTAAACAGGGCGCGGTGGAGATGGCTCCCTTGGTGGGGATTCTGGCGTCGCTCGGCATCGTGATCAATATGCTCACGCAGACGGGTCTCACGCAGAAGATAAGCGCCCAGATGATTTCCCTCTCCGGCGGCATCTTCGTTATTCTGCTGTTGCTCGCTATGATCACGAGCATCCTCTTCGGCCTTGGAATGCCGACTCCGGCCGCGTACATCCTCGTGGTCGTTCTCGTCGCTCCGGCGATGATCCAGTACGGGGTTGCCGAAATAGCCACCCACATGTTCGTCTTCTACTTCGCGATGCTGTCGGCGATCACGCCTCCGGTGGCGATTTCGGTCGCAATCGGATCGAAAATCGCTGGAAGCGGGTTCTTGCGGTCGTGTAAGCAGGCGCTCCGGATCGGGGCCCCGGGATTCGTCATTCCGTTCGCGTTCATCACCAATGAGAGCCTTATCTACTGGTCGTTTCCCGAGACGCTGATCGCCTGCGTGCTCGTGTTCACGAGCATCAGTGCGCTCGTCGTCGCGCTGACCGGCTTCAACGGAAAAACCGTCATCAGTCGGCCGTACCAGATGGGCTATCTGGTGTTATCTGTGATCGGGATGATGGGTCCATTCCCCGCTCAAACGGCCGCCGTTACGATCATTGCCGTCTTGTTTGCGAACACATACCTTCGCCCGATACCGAACTTACAGCCGGTGGCAGACGATTGATCGCTGGCCGTCCCTCAAGAGCGTCTTCGTTGACAGCTGGCGGCGGTCGTTCGCTCGCTCGCTACGGATTACTGCACGTCGTCTTCGGAGGAACATTACGTTGAATAATGTCGAGGAGTTTAAGCCATGATTTATTGGAATTGACGTGTTTGGGAGAAGCGGAGGATTGCGACAAGAGACCAATGGATTTCAGCTACACGGACGCCCAAGAAGCGTTTCGGCGCGAGTTACGGGCATGGCTCGAGGAGAACGTACCGGGCGGATGGCTCGATGGCGACCGAAAACTGCCGGACGACGAAGACGAACGGATTCGATTCCTGACCAACTGGCAACGAATACTTGCGGAAGACGACTGGGCCGGCATCCACTGGCCCGAGGAGTACGGCGGCCGCGGCGCGTCGTTAATCGAGCAAACGATCTACCGAGAGGAGATGGCTCGGATCAACGCGCCGCCCCAGATCAACGTCATCGGCATCAACCTCATCGGTCCGACGCTGATTGAGCTGGGCACGGAAGAACAGAAGCGACGGTTCGTTCCGAACATCCTCAGCGCCGAGGAGATCTGGTGTCAGGGGTACTCGGAACCGGAAGCTGGTTCCGACGTCGCGAGTCTGACGACTCGTGCCGAACGGGACGGCGACGAGTGGCAACTCAACGGACAGAAAATTTGGACCAGTTACGCACACGTCGCCGACTGGTGCTTTCTGGTCGCTCGAACAGATTCTTCCGGGACCAAACACGAGGGGTTGACCGCATTCCTCGTCGACATGGACCAGGAGGGGATCAGCACCGAACCGATTCGTCAAGCCAACGACGACCGCAGTTTCAATCAGGTCTACTTCGACGACGCGGTCACGACCAGTAACATGGTCGTTGGTGAGGTCGACGAGGGCTGGGATGTCGTTATGGCTCTCTCAGCGTACGAACACGGCATGACATCGATCTACTCCATCGAGCAGCGGTATGAGAAGCTCCTCGAGTACTGTCGGACGGAAACTCGCGGCGGGACGCGGCTGATCGAGAAGCCGCACATCCGTCAACAACTGGCCGACTTCGACGCGCGCATTCAGGCGGCGAAGGTGAGTCACTATCGGAACGTGAGTAAGCAACGAGAGATGGGGTCACCGGGCCCCGAGGGATCGATGGACCTCGTGGTCAGCGACGAACTACGAAAGGACCTCCTCAATTTCGCGGTAAACGTGCGGGGGCCGGCCGCGGCGCTGTGGGAAAACGGCCACGAGGGTTTCGACGAGACGAGCGGGTACATTCGATCGTACGGGTCGTGGATCGCCGCCGGAACTGGCGATATCCAGCGAAACATCATCGGCGAACGGGTGCTCGGCCTACCGAAGGACATCAAGAGTGAAACGAGTCACAGGAGTGAGTAATCATGGATGCGAGACTGACTGAAGAGCAACGACGAGTACAGGAGACAGCACGCGAGTTCATCGACTCCGAAGGCGGTATCGAACTCGCCAGGCGGCAACTGGAAGGCGACGACGAGGTTATCAACGAGCTGTGGGGAAAGTTGGCAGACCTCGATTACACCGCGATAACCGTCCCGCTCGAGTACGACGGGTTCGGTGAGGGGATGGTGTATTTGGCGGCGCTTCTCGAGACTGCGGGTCGGTACGCGTTACCCGGTCCGCTTCCCGAGACGGCAGCGGTCGCGGTGCCGTTGCTCACGGAACTCGGCACCGAAGAGCAGAAATCGAGGTACCTCCCAGCGATCGCCGACGGTGAGGTTCGGATGAGCGTCGCCGCGTATGACGACGCGACCGAACCGCTCCCGGAGGGGATTCGAATGCGCGCCGAACGACGTGAGAGCGATGATGGGGCGGAGTTTCGGATGGATGGGACGAAGACGCTCGTCCCGTACGGCGGTGATGTCGACGCGGTTGTCGTCGTCGCACGGACTCGGGACGCCCGCGGCTACGAGGGGGTTTCCCTGTTCGCTATCGAGACAGATCGAGAGGCCGTGGAGGCACGGCGGATGGACAGTCTCGACTGGACGCGACCGGTATACGAACTCGTCTTCGACGACCTCACGGTCGGTGAGGAGGCGCTGTTGGGACCGCTTCACGGCGGCGGAACCGCGCTCTCGAACGCGATGGAACGGTTTACCGTTGCGGCGATGGCGATGCTGACTGGAGCGGCCGACCGCGCGGTTGACCGCTCCGTCGAACACGGAAACGAACGTGAGCAGTACGGCTACCCGATCGGCAGATTTCAAGCCGTTAAACACCGGATCGCCGATATGTGGCTCGACATGCAGAGCGCCCGCTCGCTGGTCTACTACGCCGCGTGGGCTCTCGACAACGAGAAACCGGACGCGGGACGCGCCGCCGCCGCGACGAAAGTCTTCGCAGCCGATCGACTGCACCGCGTGTTCGGCGACGACATCTGGAACCACGGTGGCATGGGCTTCACCTGGGATCACGACGCACACATCCACCTGAAACAGGCCAAGGGCTGGCGGAACTTCCTCGGGTCACCGGAAGCGTACCGCGAGCGCCTCCTCGAGGCCCGACTCGCCGCGGAATCGGAATAGATCGCATCGGTAGGCGACGATACCTATCGGTATCCGGTAGGTGAACGAACAGCACATGCACGCTACCTCCGTTTCCGGCGTCGATGAACTCGGGCGAGAGACGTGTCTCTAGGACCTCAGACCCCGAGACCGTGGGCTCGAAACGATCTGAGTGACAAGCTGGGGTCATAGCGCTGCTCCGCCCGGGACCCGACTCCTCGAGCGAACGGAATCGATCGAGGACATCTACGGCGAAGATTTCGGGTGCTCCAACGGGTCCGCGAGTTCATCGAAATCGCCGGGTCGTTCTGTCAGAGCGAGCGCGTCGAGTACGACAGGCCATTTTTCGATCTCTCGGGCTTCGCGATCGACGCCGGCGAGCACGCCAGCCCGACGATCTACGTGGCCGCGATGGGCAATCTCGACCGGTAGCTTACTGGCGAGTGTTCGCGGACACATAGATGCCGTTATTGGTCCCTCACGCCGGGCTCGGGTGCCATTGCGGACATCGTCTAACCCCTAGCGTTATATACATGTGTATGAACAGCTACCATTATGATCGACGACGACCGCTCGAGCAGACGGATGAGTACGCACTCCGGGAGTATCCGAAGCCGACCTCGACCACGAACGCCACGCAACGCATGACCTACGATAGCATCTACGAATCCGTCACCGAACTGTACGACCGCAAACGAGCCTGGGACAAGCTGGTTACGGTTGGCGACAGAGAGTCATTGAACGTGGCCGAGGAGGCGCTCGGCCGGCACGGCGACTCCGAGGAGACCGGGCTTCGGCTGCGCGACTTCGAAACCGGTTCGAACAAGACGTACTCGTTCGCTGAGCTGAACGCCGCGTCGAATAGAGTAGCCAACTACCTCGCCGAAAACGCGGGACCCCGCGATCGGATCGCCGCCATGCTTCCCGCCCAATTAGAACTCTACGCCGCCGCATACGGCACTATCAAAGCGGGACGGGTCTACGTGCCGCTAGCGCCGCTGTTCGGTCCCGAAGCGCTGCAATATCGGCTCGCAGATTCGGGTTCGTCGGTGCTTGTAACCACGTCCAAGCACGTCTCGAAGCTCGACGGTGAGGCGGTACCGGCCCTCGAGACCGTACTCGTCGTCGACGGGACCGACGGACTCGATCTCGACGACCGGCCGGACGGGATCGATATCGAGTCCTACGACGTCGTCAGGCGGTCCGGGGCCGCGTTCCGGTCCGTCGAGACCCATCCGAGCGACACGTATGCCATCAAATACACGAGCGGAACCACGGGTCAGCCGAAGGGCTGTCCGTCGACCCACGAGGGAGCGATCCGACTCCACTCGTACCTTGAACACGTGGTGGACGTGCAACCGACGGACAGCTACTTCGTCGCGGCGTCGCCGGCGTGGTCATACGGCTTCACCGCCGGCATGCTCGCGGCGGGGTTGCGTGGAACTGCTGCCGGCTGTTACCGCGGACCGTTCGACCCTGAACAGCTCCTCGAGACCTTCGAAGAGTTCGACGTCACGAACGCGATGGTCCCGCCGACGGGACTCCGCAAGCTTCGAGCGTCGTCCGTCTCTCCTGACGATTACGACATCGACCTCCGGGTGCTCGTCTCTGCCGGCGAATCGTTAGACGAGTCAACGGTCGAGTGGTGCGACGACGCGTTCGGAACGCGGCCGCTCGATGCCTACGGACAAACTGAGTCAGGGATGGTTGTGGCGAACTACCCGTTCCCCGACTGGGAGATCAAACCGGGGAGCATGGGCAAGCCGGTCCCCGGCTACAAGGTGATGCTACTCGACGAAGACGGGACTGACGTTGGTATTGGTGAGGTCGGTGAAATCGCAGTTAAGCGCGGCGAGAATACACGAACGAGCGGCTACTGGCGAGGCCCCGAGGCGTCGCTCACGGCATACAGCGGTCTCTGGTGGCGGACCGGCGACCTTGCGAAACGCGACGAGGACGGTTACTTCTGGTACGTTTCGCGGGCGGATCAGGTAATCATCTCCGCCGGCTATCGGATCGGACCGGAGGAGGTCGAGGAGACGCTGATGAAACACGCCGCTGTCGAGGAGGTTGCGGTCGTCGGCGCACCGCACGAGACTCGCGGGAGTATCGTCAAGGCGGTCGTCGTGCCGACATCGAGTTCGACTCCCTCGGACGCGCTGGCGTCGGATCTCCAGTCGTTCGCTCGATCGCGGCTTTCGAAACATGAGTACCCCCGCGAGATCGACTTCGTCGACGAGCTCCCGAAGACCTCGAGCGGGAAAATCAAGCGTTCGGAGTTAGAGGCGTAGCCGGCGGAGACCCACCACACTGATGATTCCCGTCTAACGGACTCAGAGACCCTCGATCGACTTATCGACGAGGGCACGATCCGACGTTCTTTCGAGGCGGCGATAGGGAGACGACCAGCGTTCATGTCACAATAAACGAAAGAATCGCTGAATCGAGTCCAGTAGCGATGAGAGCTGATGTCGAAGCCGTACTCAGTGGCTATCGTCGGGCTCGACTAGTCGATCAGGATCGAACCGGAGGACGCGTTCCATCTCGTCAGATGGAACGTCCTCGAATGCCCAGCGGGCGATGGACCGGCGGTGAACCTCATCTGCACCGTCGACGATACGGAACTTACGGACCTCCTCGTAGAAGTGTGCGATCGGAAGATCCTTCCCAATACCGTTGGCCCCGCAACACTGTAGTGCCAGATCGATCACGTCGCTCGTGACGTTCGCCGTGAACGTCTTGGCCATCGCGACCTCGATACGGGCGTCGCTGCGGTCGAGTTCGCGGGCCGCGTGACGGATCATCGTTCGTGCCGCGTGCAAGCGCGTCTCCGCATCGGCGACGCGATGTCTGAGGGCCTGTTTGTCCGATAACGGTTCGCCAAAGCCCTCTCGTTCGCTCAGGTACGCCTTCGCGATGTCGAGGGCCCGTTGGGCCATTCCCGAGTACCGCATGCAGTGTGTGAGCCGCCCGCCGCCGAGACGAAGCTGCGCCACCCTGAAGCCTTCGCCTTCCTCACCGATCGTATTCTCGACGGGAACGCGAACGTTCTCGTACTTGATCTCGGCGTGGCCGCCGACCCGATCGGTGATATCGGCGCCCATGTGCGGGATGTTTCGGACGACGTTCACTCCCTCCGCGTCGGTCGGCACGAGGACGATCGAACTCCCTTCGTAGGGATGGGCGTCGAAGTCCGTTCGCGCCATCACGAGGAGGAAGTCCGCATCCATTCCATACGATGTCCACCACTTGTGGCCGTTGATAACCCACTCGTCGCCGTCTTTGAGGGCCGACGTCCGCAACATCTTCGGATCCGAGCCGCCCCCTTGCATGGGTTCGGTCATCGAAAACGCGGAGGAGATCTCTCCCTGCACAAGCGGACGGAGCCACCGCTCCTTCTGGTCCTCCGTTCCGACCTTCTCTAAGGCGTGCATGTTCCCCTCCTGGGGCGCGTTGGCGCGGATCGAGAGCGCACCGATGAGCGATCGACCGACCTGCTCGAACGAAGGAAGCATGTCCTGGAAGTCGAGCCCCTGCCCGCCGTACTCCTCGGGCATCTGCGGAGCGAAGAGATCGCGTTCTTTCGCCAGTTCCCACAGCCTCTTGATTTCGGACATCTGAATTACGTCGTCGTCGGCGAGCGCTTCCCGCTCCCGTGGAATGACGATTTCGTCCATGAACGATTCGATCCGTTGTGCGACCTCCGTGGCCGTCTCGGAGTCGTGGTACTCCATGAGTTGGACGATATCATATACCACTGTAAATCCTCCGTCGATCACCGATCCGAACAGTTGACGCATAAGCGGTCCGGGATCTATTTGACGTTCCGGAACGCAGATAGTAGCATGGGTAACCGCGTTTCCGATTCCCTCGAGAGAGGTGGTGGAAAACGATGAGTGACGGCGACGAGGCGTTCTTCGACCGACTCGTAGACGAGGACCGACTGAGATCTCATCTCGAGTCCGCGCTCGGCCCGGCTGACGAGTTCGAGGTGGAGCGCCACCTCGACGGGCAGTCCAACGAAACGCTGTTCGTGACGTGGGGCAACCGGGACCTCGTGCTCCGCCGGCCGCCGCCAGGAGAGACCGCGGACACGGCACACGACGTCCTCAGAGAATACACCGTGATGGAGGCGCTACAGGAGACGTCGGTTCGAGTACCGACGACGGTGCTACCCGTGGAGGACGAGGACATCATCGGTTCCGAGTTCTACCTGATGGAACGCGAGGATGGCGTCGTTAGCAGGGCCGAAGAGCCGACGCAGTTCGCCGAACCGCGACACCGCGAGACGATCGGGCGCGAGTTGATTGACACGCTCACCGAGATCCACAACACCGACTACGAAGCAGCGGGACTCGGCGAATTCGGTTCGCCTGGCGGCTTCACGCAGCGGCAGGTCGATCGGTGGGAATCGCAGTACGAGTGGGCGTTCGAGGTGACCGAAACCGATCGACCGGTGCCCCACATCGATGAGGTGACGTCGTGGCTCCAGTCGAACGTTCCCGAAACATACCCACATACGCTCGTGCACGGAGATTACAAACTCGACAACGTCATGTTCGCCACTGGAACGCCACCGGAGATTGCCGCCGTCCTCGACTGGGAGTTATCGACGGTTGGCGATCCATTTACAGACCTCGGCTGGCTCCTCACCTTCTGGCCAGAAACGACGGCCGAGACCGATATCTTCGGCTCTCCGGGAGGCAGGGAGTTCCAGCTCGCGGAGGGCTATCACTCGCGCGACGAACTCGTCGATTACTACGAGTCCTGGACCGGTTACACGTTCCGGAACGAGCGGTTCTACCGCGCGCTGGCGATCTATAAGATCGGCGCGCTCAGCGAGATGTTCTACCGGCGATACCTCGAGGGGAACGCGGACAACGAAACGTATCCGCGGATGGAGGAGCGAACGGTAACGCTCGTCGACTGGGCTCGCCGTATCGTCAACGGCGAAGAACTCGCGTGAGGCAACACCCGAACGCCGTCTCTATCTCTGTCTCGTAGACCGATTGTGCAGGACGACGAACACCAACCATATCCGTCGAGGACAGTCTCCCGTCACTGACTCTCGCGTCCGATGTACGAGCGTCCTGACGATTCACATATCAAATCCGCATCCTTGAGTCGCGTTCCGATTCGGCGGATCCGCCTGCAAACCGGCGGTAGTCAGTTGCCCACGTGATCAGTAGTCGCCATTGGCGGCGTCAGTCCGCAGCGTCGGCTCGGCGGACGATGTTATGCGAAACGATCGACATCACCTCTTCGTCGGCCTCATTGATAACGATCCGGCGGAAATCGACGTAGCCGCGATCCGACCGGGACGACGATGGCGTCTTCTCGAGGACCGAAATTCGGACGCGAAGCGTATCGCTGGGTCGGACCGGTTCGTGCCAGCGCAGATCGTCCATACCGAGGCCACCCATGTTCGCGATCCCGTCGTCGCCGTCGATGATATCCGTAATGAACAGCCGAACCGACAGGCAGAGCGTGTGGAGACCGCTTGCGACCAATTCGCCGAACATCGACTCCTTCGCAGCTTCCTCGTCGGTGTGGAACGGTTGCGGGTCGAACTGCTCGGCGAACGTGATGATTTCCTCCTCCGTGACCGTATAGCTCCCCGTCTCATAGGTCTCACCGATCTCCAGATCCTCGTAGTGATCCGTCATAGCAATCGGATCGGTGAGGAATAGATTAAAACATCCGATTCGCGGACTTCCGGTCTCCGATTGTCGATCGAAATCATCCGAAGCGAACGGATCGATCGACCGGATCAGTGCCCGCTGAAGTCAGGTTCGCGATCCTCCCGAAACGCGGCGACGCCTTCGTCGTGATCAGCAGTCCCGTAGGCGATGTTCTGTGCTTCCGCTTCGCGTTCGACCGCCTCTCGTATCGTCCCACCGTACGATCGATCGATGTTCCGTGCGGAGTATCCGAGCGCGATCGTCGGGCCGGTCGCGATCCCTTCGATCAGTTCGCCCGCAGCCGACTCGAACTCGTCCGTTCCGTATACGTGGTTGATTAAACCTAGCTTGTGTGCTCGTTCGGCGGAGATGATCTCGCCCGTGAGGGCCAATTCCTTCGCCACGTTCCAGCCGACTTCTCGGGGGACGAAAAACGATGTCGCGAAGTCCATCGACAGGCCGATGTTTCTGAACACGAGTCCGAACGCTGCCTCGTCGCTCGCCAGTTGGATATCGCAGGCGAGAGCGAAGCCGACGCCGGCACCCAGACAGTAGCCGTCGATCTTGGCGACCGTTGGAACGTCGCAGTTGTAGATCCGAATCGGGATCCGCTCGCAGGACTCGATGAGGTCGCGGACGCGGTCTCGAGATCCCCGTTCGGACTCGTCCCGGTCTTCCATTCCGCCGATGTCGCCGCCGGCACAGAATGCGTCTCCGGTTCCTTCGAACACGACGCATCGAACGTCGTCCCGCTCGTCGACGGCGTCCAGTGCGCTCTCGATTCCTTGCTTGATGTCGTCCGACAGTGCGTTGAGTCGTTCGGGCTGGTCGAGTGTGATCGTTGCGATTCCCTCGTCGAAACTTGCTGTCACGGCATCGTCCGGCATACTCGGTAGATTACCGTCGGACGAGAAATACGTTGTGCACGGGTTGTTCCTTCCGTGATCAGAGACGCCGGTTCCTCAAGGCAATCGGAGTTCAATTTGATGCGGGAGACTGTGGCTCTCACGGTATTTGTTCGCATAAGTATTATTAGGTCGTAGCCAATCGGAAAGAGTATGGCCGAAACAGGAGCGACGCCAACAGACGGAGATGGAGACACTCCAGACGACATCGACGACCTTCCCGAAATTATCCCTCGCTCACGGTCCGATCTATCCCTCGAACGCGGCGTTCGCATCCTGCTTTACACGCTAGGTATCGTGACCGTCCTCTGGCACCTGTACTACGCTTACAGTGGTCGAATGCCGAGGTCACAGCACTCGAACATCCACTTGGGGCTGCTGCTGGTCGCGTTCTACCTCTCTGATCTGGATTTCTCCCGCGAGAGCGTGCGCGGACGGTTGAACAACGCCGCTTCCGCTGCGTTGGTTATCACTATCGCCACTACAACGGCGTACGTACATGTTAACTATTGGCGATGGCTCAGGGAGGCGCGAGAGCAGTTGCTCTACACGAACACGGATCTGATCGTCGGTGCGATAATTATCCTGGTCACCATCCACGCGACGTGGAAGGCGTACGGAAAACTGCTCGGTCTCGTCACTGTTTTCGCGATTGTCTACGGCTACGCCGGCCCGCTCTTCCCCGGAATTCTCAACCACGGCGGCTTCTCCTTGGAGACGATCATCTACAGCAACTCGGTGGCGCTGAACGGCGTCTACGGGTTCCTGATCGGGGTCGGTGCCACCTGGGTCGTGATTTTCATCTTCTTCGCCGGTATCGTCGAGTCTTACGGAGGAATGGAGTACGTAATCAAGGTCGGGAAATCCGTCGGCAGCCGAGTCAGTTCCGGCATTCCCCAAACCGCAGTCATCGCGAGCATGCTCATGGGGTCGATCACCGGGAGCTCGGCCGCTAATGTCGCGACGACCGGTTCGTTCACCATCCCGCTAATGCAGAACAACAAGATTTCCGATAAGTACGCGGCCTCGATCGAGTCGATCGCAAGCACCGGCGGACAGATCTTGCCGCCGGTCATGGGATCGGCCGCGTTTCTGATGGCGGACATCATCGGCGTTTCCTTCGTCGACATCATTCAGGCCGCGATCGTTCCGGCGCTGCTTTTCTACATTGGCATGGCCTTTACCGTCCACCTCTCGGCAAACCGACACGGATGGCTGCTACGCGGAGACGACCTCCGCAACGTTTCGGACGAGGAGAAGGCTGGCGTCGTCGAGACGCTAATCAGCACCGCCCCGTACACATTACCGCTCGTCGTGTTGATCTACACGCTCATCGTCCTCCGGTGGGACCCGATGAGCGCGGGCATGTACGCGATTCTCACCGTCGTTCCGGCCGCGTTGGTTCGCGATCTCATCATCGACGGATCCTCGACGAAGACGGTCCGAGTCTGGGGCCGACGAACTATCGAAGGCTGCAAGATCGGCGTCGTCAATATGGCACCGTTGGCGGCCGTCCTCGCCTCCCTCGGCATCGTCATTCGGATCATCACACAGACCGGCTTCGCGTTGAGTTTCTCGCTTCGGATGATCGCTCTCGCGGGCGGCGTGTTCTTCGCAGTGCTTGCGCTCGCGATGTTCGCGAGCATCCTGTTCGGACTGGGAATGCCGACGCCAGCCGCGTACGTCGTCGTCGCCGTGCTGACCGCTCCCGGTCTCGTGCGTCTCGGCCTCGGGGACATCACCGCCCACATGTTCGTGTTCTACTACGCGTTGCTCTCGACGATCACCCCGCCCGTCGCGTTGTCCTGCGCCGTGGCCTGCGGGATCGCGGGTGCGACCTTCTGGGATGTCTGTAAAGAGACGATGCGACTCGGTCTGTTCGCGTTCCTGATTCCGTGGGTCTTCGTGTTCAACGAGTCGCTCATCTATTGGGACGGCGCGACGACCGCTCTCATGTTCGTGGCCGCATCGGTTGGAATCGTCTCGGTGGTTATCGCGCTGGTCGGCTACGACTTCCGCGCGAACCTCGGCTACCCCGCGCGAACGGTGTACATAGCCGCCGGACTGGCTATCTGTTTCGTTCCGAATATGACACTCAAAATCGTCCTCAGCGCCGTGCTGGTGGTGTGGCTGCTCGCCGTCGTGAACGGGAGCGTCCCAGCCCTCAAGACTGTACGAACCTCTCGTTGATACGGCCGCGGCCTCTTCCGTGGCCGGTATCGAACCGGCCGCTTTCGAGGAACACGTTCTCGAGCCCTGTCACAGTCACTGACGGGAGATCGGAACGCATTTAGCGTTCATTGTGAATTAATAGCATATGATGGACGAAAAGACCGCGTACGTTACCGGTGCTAGTCAGGGAATCGGACGACAAATCGCGATCGAACTCGCGGAGCGTGGCGCATCGGTCGGCGTCGCGGCACGAAGTGACGGTATCTACGACACAGCAGAGGCGATCGGCGACGACCGAGCGCTCGCCGTGAAGACCGATGTCACGGAGGCCGATTCGATCGAAAACTCGCTCGAACGAACCGCAGAGGAGTTCGGCGGAATCGACTGCGTGGTCAACAACGCCGGCATCGGTGGCCCGCACAAGACCGTCGAAGAGCTACCGCTCGAGGAATGGGAGCGGACATTACGCGTCAATCTCACCGGCGCGTTTCTCGTCTGCAAGCACGCGTTACCATATCTCAAAAAGAGCGAGCAGGCGAGTCTCGTCAATATCTCGTCAATCGCTGCAAAGGATCCGTATCCAACTCGAACGCCGTACTCGGCGTCGAAAGCGGGGATGATCGGATTCGCACGGGACCTCGCCTACGAGTGGGGTGACCACGATATCACCGTGAACACAATCTGTCCTGGTGCCGTTGAAGGCGAACGTATTACGCGAATGATCGAGAAGCAGTCGGAGAAACGCGGCATCTCGTTCGAAGAGGCAAAGAGACAGCGAATCACGGATCGGCTGCCGCTCGATAGCATCGTCGATCCCAGTGATATCGGAGCTCTAGTGGCGTTTCTGGCGAGTGAGAACGCACGGAACATCACCGCACAGGACATTAATATCGATTCGGGCGCTCGGCAGGACTAACGATGAGCCTGCTGGCCAGCCATCCCGACCGACGGCCGTTCGCTAGCACGTTCGGCGGAGTCAGCGATAGTTCCGATCGTATTCCAGGTTGCGCTTCTCGTTGAACACGGCGACCTTCTTGCAGAGAACGACGTTGAGTTCCGCGACCGTCTGCCGATAAAACGCGTTGCAGACGCCGAGTCTGTCGATGAGTATGGTATCGCGATTCTGTTGCCCGTTTCGTATCAAACGTCGCCGTACATAGTGGTAGAACCACCTCAAGCGACGCGGCGACGACGCCACCGCGCCGCGAACGTGCAAATAGCGCGATGCCGTCTCGCTTGATTGGTATGGCAATAAATCATCATAGCTCCGAGCATCGGTGTCCGACCGGGGAGTAATAATGCCGTTCTCCGATACATATATGCATGATAGTTCTCTTTAGTGTGGTATGGGTTACCGAAATTCAACCCGCCGAAAGACACTAACAGCGATTGGAGCCACCGGTGCGTTCGGACTGGCGGGCTGTCTCGATTCGCTCGACGAACTGGGCGGTGGCAGCGGCGACACGATCCAGATGCGGACTTCGACGGAGGATACGGCCGCCTATCAGCTCTCACAGGGAATCGCTGCCGTCGCCGACCAACAAGACGAGTTCACTGTCGACGCGCGGCCATCGGACGGCGCGTTACAGAGTATGCGGCAACTGGACAACGGCACCGCCGACATCGCATACACCGACTCCCTCAATGCGTGGCAAATCGCCAATGAGATCGGCGAATACGAGGATAATCCACTCGAGAACGAGATCCAATCGGTGTTCTGGTATTACAATATCCAGGGCGGTCTCACCGCACGCGATCGAGATACCGCCGAATCGGTGACCGACCTCGGAGGACTGTCAGTGAACCCGAATCCGGTGGGAACGGCGATGCGGACCCAGATGGAGGCACAGCTCGAACACGCGATCGACCTCGGCGACTACGACGAACTCGCGCTTGGATATGGTGAAGAGGGCTCCGCACTCAGCGAGGGGACGGCCGACATCGTGAGCGACATCCGAATCAACGCGTCGTTGACGCCGAGCTACGTCGAGGAACAGTACTCGATCAACAACAACGCGTGGCTGCTGACTTGGCCGGACGAGGTCGTCGAATCCATCGAAGGAGATGACCGACCGCTGACGGGCGAGTACATCAGTGCGGAGGATGCCCCGGGACCAGACTACGGCGACCGCGACGAGGAGTACTGGACCTCCACGGTCTACAACACGTTCGTCAAAGCCGACATAGGCGAAGATGTCGTCTACGACCTCCTCGAGATGATCGTCGAGAATCTCGAGGAAGTGTCTGAATATCACGCTCTCGCCGAGGACTGGGAGGACGTTGAAGCGCTCGCCGGACCACCGTCAGAGATCCCCGATGTCGAGATGCACCCGGGTGCACAGTCGTTCTTCAACGACCAGGGCGTGCTCTGAGTATGAGCGCGCTTCGAAACGCGCTCGAGGCACTCGAACGGCCAGCAGACGTCGCAAGCGCAGTGGTATACCTCTGCGACGCGTGGTTCGTTACCGGCGAGCCGTTGCACGTCAACGGCGACGAGCCGATGCGGTGAGGCCGAGTTACTGATAGCCGTCCGGAAGCTCCTCCCGATAGGCGACGCGGTCGACTTTCCCGACATCGGTCCGGGGAAACGAGTCGCAGCGAACGACTTCCTTTGGAACCTTGTACTCCGCGAGATTCCGCTCGGCGAACTCGAAGATCACGTTCTGGAGTCGCTCCCCCACTGCCGCCGCGTCGGTCGGGATAACGTGAGCCTCGAGCACCGACCCGCGTCGCTCGTGGGGCGCACCGACGACGATCACGTCGTCGATGGCATCGTGTTCCGAGAGCACGACCTCGACCTCGCGGGGAGAGACGGTATGACCGGACACCTTGAGCGTGTCTTTTCGTCGCCCCAGAAAGTACAGGTAGCCGTCGTCGGTCAGCCGGCCCACATCACCGGTGTGGAGGAAGCCATCCGATTGGAGGACGTCGTCCGTCGCGTCCGGTCGGTTCAGGTAGCCTTCCATCACCGAAGGCGACCGGAGGACGATTTCTCCTGAGTCCCCGGCCGGGAGCGGTTCGTTCGTCTCGAAGTCGCGGATTTCGATCTCGACCCCGTAACACGGCTGGCCGACGAATCCGGGTTCGGTTCGAGAGTTGCCGTACGTGTGCGTGTCCGTCGTGTGGGTTTCCGTGAGCCCGTAGCCGGATTCCTGAACGTAGGCCCCGGTCAGCTCTCGCCACGCGTCGCTCAGTTCCCGCGTCAGCGTCGTCCCAAAGCTCGAACAGTTGGTGAACTCGCGTCGGTCCGACAGCGAAGTGAGGTCGTACTGCCCGACATCGGAACGGCCGATGATTTCTTGTATGGACGGCACTGCGAGCCACGTCGATGTGACCTCGTGTTCATCGATCGCTGCCATCACCGCTTCGGGATCGTACCGGGCGAGGAGAACCGCGTGACAGCCGGTAACCGCCAAGGCGTCGCAGTACCGCTGTTTCCCCGCAACGTGGAACAGCGGCATCGTCCCGAGGAGCACGTCCGGCGATTCGTATCCCCGCACTTGCGCGGTCGTCGTCGCTTTGAACAGCAGGTTCCAGTGGGTATGAATACATCCTTTCGGCAACCCGGTTGTGCCGCCCGTGTATTGGAGGAGAGCCGTCTCGTCGAGGGCGACGTCAGGGAGGTCAACCGAGTGATCTTCTGCAAGCAGTTTCTCGAAGATCATCTCGTCACCAACCGCTGTGTTGACCGACGACTCGTCAGCAACGACCGACGGCAAGACCGACTCGTCGACGCTCCCGATGAATTCGCCGTATGCCGTCACGACGATGTCGGAGACGTGCACGTCGGCGATCGACTCGCGCGCGACATCGATCGAATCCGTGTGGGTCACCAGCACGTCGGTACCGCTGTCGTCGAGCTGTCTGGCGACGGCGGGCGCTTTGAATTGCGGATTGATCGGTGTGACGGTCATTCCGGCCCTGTGGGCGCCGTAGTAGGTGATGAGAAACTGCGGCGAGTTCTGGAGGTAGACGCCGCAGACGTCCCCTTGACCATAACCGCGTGCCCGCATCGATTCGGCGAACGCGTCGGTGAGCAAGTTCAGTTCGCGCCACGAAAGCGTCCGGCCGTAGAACGTCACGGCCGACTCTTCGGGGCGGTTCCGAGCGTGGATGCGAACGTACTCGTGGACTGGCCGCCGTCCGGCGGGAAACGACAGCGTTCGGGGGAGGTCGTCGGACCAGCTATCCCGGCTCACTTCGAACGATTCGTCCGCCGGTGGAACGTCACTCACGCGTCGTCCCCTCGCCGATTCAACAGACCAATCAGTTCCGCGACGGTCTCGGCGTCGTTTTCGCCGACGGTCGTGAGCAACTCCCGAGCGCGGTCTTCGGCCGTGTCGGCGGGGACGACGTCGGTCGCGAGTTCGAGCGACCGAGCGCGTTGCGCGTCGATCTCCTTGCCGGTCAACAGCAACTCCGCCGCCGGTTTCCGCCCGACGAGGTTGAGTAACTGATCGGCGGCACGCTGCGGAGCAATCCCGTATTTCACCTCCGGAATGACGAACGTCGCGTCGTCGCCGAGGACGACAAACTCGCAGGAAAGCGAGATAATCGCGGCCGCGCCGACCAGCGCGCCCTTGCCGGCGATCGCGACGGGACCGGGATGGGTCTCGATCAATCGGTACGCCTCCTGTAAGGTGTCGTCGAGTTCCGGATACTCTTCGTAGTAGTCGCCCGCCACAATTTCGGTGTCCATTCCCGCAGACGTCACCCGGCCCTTCCCCGTTATCAGGACCCCGAGACCTGCTTCGTCAGAGACCTGGGTGAATACGTCGTGAAGTCCATTGATCATCTCGGGTACCAGTGCATTGAGACTATCCGGTCGATTCAGCCGTATCTGGAGGAGATCCGCCGAACGGTTCAGTTCTACGAGTTCTGTGTCAACAGATACCATTAGCCAGGAGTTTGTCAAGAGGTCAATTACCTCTTTTGGTCCGGTCTATCGGCCGGGGGACGCCCAAAGCAGTGCAGGGTCAGGGAATCACTGAAGTCACCGTGCTGGCCGGCCACGATAGTACGATGCGGATCGTCCAAGAGGAAATCGGCGAGGAACTACCAGCGCATCGAGTGGTCGTTCGAGTCCTTACGCGAACAGTACGGCGCTACGAGGTACGAACCTGCGTCGTATTTCCGTGAACTCGTTTCGGAGGGCGAACCGGGAGGAACGTCAGTTCGAGATCTTACGAGTACTGACGGTGGCAACGTTACGACGCGATTCCCCAACTCGGTCGAAACGGAGGAGCGAGGGAATGCGCGAAAACCGTCCGGTACTGTTTTGGGCCCACCACTCGATTGGAAGGAACATGCAGCCGTTCGAAGAGATTGACGTGCTGGACCTGACTCAATCGATCGCTGGCCCCGTCTCGACGCAGTTTCTGTCGATGCTCGGAGCCAACGTCGTTAAAGTAGAACCACCGGAAGGAGATACGTTCCGTGGCCTGCTCGACGGGGCAATGTTCTCTTCCGTCAACCTCGCCGGGAAGCGGAGCGTCTGTCTCGACATGAAAACCGACGAGGGGCAAACGGCGGCGAGGGAGCTCGCCGACCAGACGGACGTCGTCGTCGAGAGCTTTCGACCGGGCGTCGTCGAGAAGTTCGGGCTCGACTACGAGTCGGTCTCGGAAACCAATGAGGATGTCGTCTATCTCTCACTCACCGGATTCGGACAGGAGGGTCCGTACACCGAGTGGCCGGCGTATGATCCGATTATCCAGTCGATGAGCGGATTGATGTCCACCATCGGCTACAAAGACCGACCGCCGGTTCGGATCGGCGCAAGCGTGATCGACTGGGGTACCGGCACAACCGCGGCATTCCTCCTTGCGTCGGCGCTGCTCGAGCGCGAGCAGACGGGTGCCGGCGAGTACATCGACGTGAACCTGTTCGAAGTCGCGACCGCCTGGATGGGCTACTGGATCGCCCACTACACCGGCACCGGCGAGCCCCCGGAGCGGTCCGGAACCGGATTCGCCGGACTGGCACCGAACGAAGTGTTCCACGCGGCGGACGACGAACCGTTCTACCTCAGCGTAGTCAACGATCACTTCTTCGAGCGGTTGTGCGAAACCATCGATCGGGAGGACCTGATCACCGACGAACGGTTCCATACGAACGAGCAGCGGTGGGAAAACCGGACTGAGCTCCGCGAGATACTAAACGACGAGTTCAGGATCTACGATCGGCAGGACCTCTGCGAGCGACTGGCCTCTGCCGGCGTTCCGGCCGGCCCGCTCCAGCACATCGACGAAGTCACCGAAGATCCCCATCTCGAGGCGCGAAATATGCTCACCGACTCGCACAACCTCTACACGGACACGCCGGTCAAAACCGCAAACCCACCGTTCTCGACGACCGACGGGCGGCCAGATCTCGGCGATCGCCCGCCCGCCCAAGGCGAACACACGCGTGCGGTCCTCGAAGAACTCGGTTACTCCGATGAACAGATCGAGCGAATGATTGAGGCCGGTGCCGCGGGACCGAGTGACAGAGGCTAGTAGGCGTCAGTCCAAGGTGTGCTCTCGGCTGCGGGCCGACCCAGCCGTGCATGACGTCCTCGAGTACGAAAGGAGACGCGCTCGTGGGAATCACTGCGATGGCGTTTCGATTCGGGGAGAAGGGAACGAAATCGACTGCGAGACGCACGTCGATGCCCTGTCGCCGAAATCGACACGAACGAATTGCACAAGCAGTCAGCTACGTCGCCGCTCGTCGATCGATCGCCTCGTCACTCGGTCTCGGTGAGTACGCCGCGTTCGACGAGTGCCGCTATTTCGTCCTCGTCATAGCCGCGTTCGCGGAGCACATCGCGGTTGTGCTCCCCGAGAAACGGCGCACGGCTTCGAAGGGAGACGTCGGATTCGGACAACGAAAGCGGCGTCGACGTCAATGTCAGTTCCTCGTACCGCGGGTGTTCGATCTCCTCGAAGACGCCGAGTTCGTCCATGTGCTCCATTTCCGCCGCTTCGGCGATCGTCTGGTACGGGGCGGCGGGGATCCCACGGTCATTGAGCGTTTCGACCGCATCTTCGACCGACTGATCCACGAGCCAGTCCTCGAACTGCGAGCGGAGCCACTCGGCGTCGTCGACCCGCCCCTCGACGGTTTGATAGCGCTCCTTCTCCAGCAGCTCCGGCCGATCGAGGAGTTCACAGTACGCTCGCCAGATCCGATCGGAGTACAACAGTAACGCGACGGACACGTAGCCGTCGGTCGCCTCGGCCGCGCCGTAGAGCATGTCCGGCTGATAGTAGAGGTTCCGTCCGCCCCGCTCTAGCTCCTCACCGAGGTTGTTGTAGAACTCGTAGGCCGCATCGAGGTTGTGTGCGAGCGCCTCGAGTAGCGAAATCTCCACTTTCTGGCCGCCGGTGGAGTCCAGGTCGATAAGCGCCCCGAGCACACTGATCGTTGCGCTGTAGGCTGCGAAGTAGTCGGCGAGCGACGACTGGGAGCGGATCGGCGGACGGTCGTCGTCGTAGCCGAGCAGACTCGTAAAGCCCGAGACGTGCTGTGTCATCGCGTCCATTCCGGGTAAATCCGCCATCGGTCCGGACTGACCATATCCCGTGACGTGGACGTAAATGAGGTCCTCGTTGATATCGCGAAGGGTTTCGTAATCGACCCCGAGGCGCTCTGCAACGCCGGGTGGCCAATTTTGCACGAAGACATCGGTCTCCTCGATGAGATCGTGGATTATCTCTTCCCCTTCATCGGACTTTAGATCGATCGAGAGCGCCCGCTTGTTCCGGTTGAACAACTCGAAGCCCGGGTTGTACGGCTCCCCGTTAAGCGTCCGCCGGTAGCTGCGATACATTTCGCCGTTCGGGGGCTCGATCTTGAGAACGTCCGCGCCCAGATCGGCGAGAAAGGTCGCACACAGCGGACCAGCGATCACCTGTCCGCAATCGATTACGGAAACGTCTGATAATGGCACATGCCTACGATTAACACGACCTGGCATGTAGCTATCGGATCAATAGACACCGATTCCAGTCGAATCTGACAGCAGCTACCGAACTAACAGTCCATCCGAGATCATAGTGATCGGCCGACTTGTCGTAGCTATCGGCGGCGGCGAACGATATTTCGTGTTGTCGATGACGAAGAGAAGGAGTGACCGTTGTGATCGAGCGTGGGCGTACCGAAGGCCCAGTCTTCGATCGATTCACCGATCTCCAGGCAGTCGATAGCTGAATCGGGCGTTGGACAGTGAACAGCACGGTAACGGACGAATGAGGACGACTGACGCCCTTTGGAGCGTCGGTACCAGTCGGAATCGAAGGTTGGCGTTCTCGGCTCATACGGAAACCGGATCCGACCGCAAACGAGGGTAGAATACTACCGACTCACGGTCAGGACCGTTCGTAGTTCCGTATTCTCGAACGGAATAGAGCCATCAGTCGCTATCTAAAACCCGATAAATCGACACGGTGATCCGATAATCGCCAAACTACTGCCCGCGATGTCGTTCCTTCCTAGCGAACGTATCGATAACTGTTGCCGTCACCAAGCGTTCTGGGTGATGCCGTATCTTACCAACCATACGCTTGGAAAGCATACTGCTTCGCTACCGTCGATCGGCCACTCGACACCCGCTATCGCGTCCGTTTCGCGTCGGATATCATATCTTGTGTGTCTTCCTCGGAGTGAATTCCTTCCCGTGTTTGTTCCGTAATGCAGAACATACACTTTCGAGTACTGTGGACGTATCTCAGACGGTCTGACCTCCTGGCTGCGGTCTCGAACGGGCCCGCCGATCAGAATCGTGCCGACCGTTTCTGTGAGTGAGACGAATTCAGTACACGCGGCTCAAGTCAACTACCCACCCTACTTCGCTCACCCTGACGGGTTCGCTCGTGGAGGGTGGGGCTTGTCCATGAACTCGGCCTCAAACCCTTCCGGGTGGGCGGTAAATCCGCCACTTGGCGTCACTGTTCCAGACTTTAGGGCAAGCTGACTGTTGCCCGTCCGCCGAGACGACTGTTGGCCCCGACGGACATACCGCATTCCGATGTTCTTCGCCGTCGCAAAGTCGCGTAGCGACTTTGCTGCGCGCCGGACGTAGTCCGGCGACCGCGTTGTAATCCGCGTTCGCCTCCGACTCGCACTTCACACAGTGGAAGTCGTTGCGTGCCGGGCGATTCTCGTCTGCCGTGAATCCACATTCGGCGCACCGTTTCGACGTGTACGCTGAACCGACTTGCTTCACCGAAACCCCCACCGCTTCGGCCTTGTACTCCACCTGTTCGTACAGCGTTCGGAACGCCCATTTGTGACCCCACGACGCGCCTGTGCGATCGCGGATATCGGTCAGGTTCTCGAACGCGATTACGTCGCACTCATATCGGAGTGCTTCATCTACAATCGCGTTCGAGGCTCTATGTAGCACGTCGCGAACGTAACGGAGTTCGCGCCCACTCGACTGTTCGAGCGTTCGGTGGGCGCTTCGCGTCCCGGTCTGTTGGAGTCTGGCGCGTATTTTTTCGAACTCGCGGAGGTTGTGGGTTAACTCCCGCCGCTGAAAAAGTAGGCGGTACTGGTGACAGCAATGTTTTCGATGCCGAGGTCAACCCCGAGGACTGTTCCGTCCTCGGCGGTGTTCCTCTCAGCATCATTCTTCGGTCGGCGGAAGCCGATATGCAAGAAGTAGTCGCCGTCACGGGCAGTGAGTGTGCTTTCTGTGACGCTCCACGTGTCCGATTCGAGGTACTGTCGCTGGTAGCCATCGTCGGATTCGGGAAGATCAAGCGGACACCGGACTCTGCTCTCCGTTGTGGAGAGAGAAACGGTGTCGTCCTCAAACAACGTCATCGTCCGGCTGTCGTACTTCACCGTGGGTGCGGTAAAGGTAGGCTTGCTCGCCTTCTTGTCTTTAGATAGGCGTTCGATACAGCCGGTGATGGCTTGTGCAGCTTGATGGGTGGCGAGAATCGCGTGCTGACTACCAAGGTCCGTTTGAGCGCGTACATCGTCGTAGGCGAGGGGTTGCACGTCGCTTTTGGCGTTGCATTTTTCCCACGCCATATCAGTGGCGATCTGGCAACCACGCTTCCACTCGGAGATGGTCTCTTCGAGAAGGTCGCGTTGCTCGTCAGTAACCTCAAGATGAGTGATTGCCGTCCGTCGCACGTAGTCGTCTGCCACAACTTCAATGTGGTCGTGTAGCTACTTATAGACCGGTGTTTGTAAACTATACGAACGCGCTCCTCCCCTCCCTACTCACTCGCTTTGCTCGTTCCTTGAGGAAAGGGACTCCGCTACTGCTTCAGTTGAAGCCGCGGGCTTCGTCACCGCTTCGATTACTGGAACTCGTCGATGAGTTCAGGGACGACGTCGAAGAGATCGTCGTGGATCGCGTAGTCGGCGATGTCCATGATCGGCGCGTTCGGGTCCGTGTTGATCGCGATAATCGTGTCCGAGCCCTTCATCCCAGCGACGTGTTGCACTGCGCCGGAGATACCGATCGCGATGTAGACGTCGGGCGTGACGACCTTCCCGGACTGGCCGACCTGCCGATTTTTGGGCAGCCAGCCGTTGTCGACAATCGGACGCGAAGACGAGAGCGTCGCGTCGAGCGTGTCGGCCAGTTCGCGGATCAGATCGAGGTTCTCCTCCTCTTCGATACCGCGACCGATCGAGACGAGTAGGTCGGCCTCGCTGATGTCGATGTCGCCGCCACCGACTTCCTCGAAGCCGGTCACCGTAGAGCCGATGGCGTCCTCGTCGATGTCCGCATTGAAGTCCCCGATGGCGGCATCGCCGGTTCCCTCGGCGGCGGGCCACTCGGCACCGCGGATCGTGACGATGGTCTCGCCGTCGAGTTCGGTCGTCGTCTCGACCTTTCCACCGTACATCTCGCGGGTCGCGACGAGCGTCTCGCCGTCTGTCTCGAGATCGACCGCGTCGGTGACGATCGGCAGTTCGAGTTCGGTGGCGACTGCGGGCGCGTAGTCGAGCCCATTGACGCTGTTGGGCGTCAGCACATACTGCGGTGCGAGTTCATCGTAGAGCTGGGCGATTGCCTGGGTGTAGACGTCATGGTTGAACTCCTCGCCGTGGGAAACGGTGTGGATGGCGTCGACGCCCTCTCGGTTTACCGTCTCAGCGAACTCGTCGACGGTGCCGCTGATGACCGCGAGGTGGAGGTCGCCACCGGTCTCGTCGGCGAGTTCGCTCCCGGCGGTGATGAGCTCGTAGCTCACGTCGCGAAGGTTGCCGCGGCGGTGGTCCGCGACTGCGAGGACGTCCGTCATTGTGCCACCCCCTCGTCGCGAAGGAGGTCACCGAGTTCGGCGGCTGTCTCGTCGGCGCTGCCCTCCCAGACCGTGACGTCACTCTCGCTTTCGGGCTCGTACATGTCGATCAGCTCGAGGTCGCTTTCGATGGCGCTCTCGTCGACGCCGAGGTCGCCGAGGTTCTGGACATCGAGCTCCTTGCGCTGGGCCTGGCGGATGCCCCGGAGGCTGGCGTAGCGGGGCTCGTTGATACCCGTCTGGATCGTCATGACGGCAGGCAGTTCGATCTCAGTGAGTTCCTCGACGCCACCTTCGAGTTCGCGCCGCAGTGTAGCGACTCCATCGGTGAGGTCGTGCTCGAGGTGGTTGACGACGGCACCCCACTGGTAGCCGAGATTGTTGGCGACCGAGACGCCGGTCGCGCCGAAGCTGTCGTCGCCGGCCTGGACGCCGCTCAGGACGAGATCAGGATCCTCGGCCTCGACGACAGCGCTGAGGATCTCGGTTTTCGCACCGACATCCAGCAGATCGACGCCGTCGAGTGCATTATCCCAGACGCGGACGGCGCGGTCAGCGCCCTTCGCGAGGGCCTGTCGGATGGTCTGTTCGCAGTTCTCCGGCCCGATGGTGACGGTCACAACCTCGTCGGCAATGCCATCTTCCTGGAGCTGGACAGCTTCTTCGATCGCGTAGTCGTCCCACTCGTTGAGATCAGCACCGAGATACTGGTCCGCAATCTCCGTTCCCTCGATTTCGAACTCATCTTCGACGGTCGCCACTTCTTTAACCGTAACTAGGATCTTCATCAGCATATTCCTGCCCGTCAAAGCGCATAAAATCACCGTTTTAGAGGAGTATATAGTGATGTTTCAAAGATGTACGCAACTAGCTGATTACGAATGCGACACGCCTGGTGATAACATTGAATAGCTTCGGCGTGATAACGAATTCCATGGATGATGAACTCGTTCACTGCAATGCTACTGACATCCAAGGCGATTCACGAGTATGTCACTACGACGAGCTCGCCGAGGCGACGAAGGAACGGCTCCCTGCTCTGTTGAAATCCAACGGTGGCGCTACAATGCCTCCAATTGAAGTCGATTTCGACGGCTGTGACTACGTGAAATACGTCGAATACTACGAAATCGTTCGTGACTAGCTCGAAGTACTTCAGTGACGCTGTTATGTATCTGTCCTACCATAATCCCTAATACGGTATGTCTTGTCATCCCAATTGATGATGACTGAGGCTGTAATTGTCGACGCCGTCAGGACACCGTTCGGAAAACATAACGGCTCGTTTCGCGATACTCACCCCCAAGATCTCGCCGCCGCTCCACTCATGGCACTCGAGGAGCGCAACGGCTTCGAGCCCGAGATTATCGAGGATGTCATCTACGGCTGTGTCAAGCCTGTCTTCGAACAAGGCTCGAACATCGGTCGGATCGCCCCCATGGTCGCTGGCTGGGGTGACTCCGTGCCAGGAGTACAACTGGATCGGATGTGTGGCTCTGGACAGCAGTCGGTGAACTTGGCCGCGGCGAACGTCCGTGCTGACTTCCACGATGTCGTCGTCGCCGGCGGGGTCGAACACATGACCCGTGTCCCGATGTCCAGCAATCGGAGCGGGAAGACGGCCGAACCCGATATGACGGAGACGTACTTCGAGCATTACGACGAACTCGTCCACCAGGGCGAAAGCGCCGAGCGAGTCGCCGCCGAATGGGGCTTCTCCCGGCGCGAACTCGACGAAATAGCCGTCGATTCTCACCGATGCTGGAAGCAGGCCCACGACGAAGGCCGCTTTGATAGTCAACTCGTGTCCGTCGAGACCGAACTCGACGGCGAGCCGGTTACCGTCGAACAGGACGAACATCCCCGACCCGGTACGGACCTCGAGACGCTCACCGACCTGCCGTTGGTGTTCCGCGGCGAAGGGGAGGGAGTCATTCACGCAGGCAACTCTTCGGGCATCGTCGACGGGGCCAGTGCTCTGTTGATCGCGAGCGAAAAGGCTGCCGAGGAACACGGCTGGGATCCAATGGCCCGAATCGTCCAGACCGAGGTTGTCGGTGTCGACCCCGTCATGATGCTCACCGGCCCCATCCCGGCGACCGAACGGGTCCTCAAGAAGGCGGACATGGAACCGTCCGATATCGACCTGTTCGAGGTCAACGAGGCGTTCGCGTCGGTCGTCACCGCCTGGCTCGAGGAGACGGGAATCTCCTTGGAGCAGACGAACGTCAACGGCGGTGCAATCGCCCACGGCCACCCGCTTGGAGCAACCGGCAGCGCGCTACTGACGAAACTCGCGCACGAACTCGAGCGCACCGGCCAGGACACCGCGCTGTCGACGATGTGTATCGGCTTCGGCCAGGCTGTCGCGACCATCATCGAGCGCTTGTAATCTCGTCCGTCGATCGCTGCGATAGACTGGGCGGTATCCAAGTCGAACGTGATGCAGTCCGAAACAACTTCCTAACCGCTATCGCGGGGTTGTACAGCGGATTTGTGTACTATAACCACTAACCCACAAAAAGAAACGAAATCGACGGAACGGTGGTCAGGCGCTCAGGAGCAAGATGTCGTGCGAGAGACGTCGAATCGGACCGACGTTACATTTCAATGCCGTACTGTTTCGCGATCGTGTTAAGCTGGATTTCGTCGGTGCCTTCGACGATACGCTGGGTCCGTGCGTAGTGCAAACGGTCCATGAATGGGTTCTCTTCGGAGAGTCCGTTTGCACCGTGAATCTGGACGACATCGTCGGCGATTTCCCAGAACGTATTCGTCGCGAACCACTTCAGGATCGACGATTCGGCGATGGCATCATCGCCTTGGTCAAGTTGCCATGCACATCGGAGTCCAACGGTATCCGCGGCGAAGGCGTTCGCCCGACCGCGTGCGATCTTGTGGGAAACCGACTGGAATTGACCGATGGAGTTGCCGAACGCTTCACGCTCGTTCGCGTAGTCGGTTGCTTTATCGAGGAGCCACTCGGCGTTTCCAACCGCTCGTGCGCCGATTTCGACGCGGCCGAGTCCGAGGAACGACATCGCATCGTAGAACGCAGTATCGACCTCGCCGAGGACGCGATCCGCCGAGACTTGGACGTCGTTGAGATGGACTTCTGCCTGTATCCCCTCGCGACCGACGGCATTGTTGTAGGAGCCGATCTCATACTCGTCTTCTTCGACGATGAAGCAGGTGATGCCACCGTAGCGGCCGACTTCTTCCTGTGGCGTCGTCCGTGCGAATACCTGAATGAAGTCCGCGTACGGGGCATTCGTAATCCACTGTTTGGTGCCGTTGATGACCCACTCGTCGCCGTCTTTCTCGGCTCGAGTGGCCATATTTGGTGAGTCCGAACCGACGCCTGGCTCTGTTTGGCCGAAGGCAGTCGTCTTCTCCGCACGCATCGACGGTTTGAGATACTTCTCCCGTTGCTCACCTTCAGCCTGGGCGAGCAGCGGCTTCGGTCCGGAGGGGCCGGCGAGCGCGTGTTCGGCGAGAGGAACACCCGTCGCCGCGAGCCGTTTGTTCGCTCGATACCACGTCACAGTCGAGACATCGTCTCCGCCAGCGTCCTCAGGCAAGTTCATCGCGTAGAAGCCGGCTTCGGCGCTTTTCTTCCTGATTTCATCAATTGCGTCGAGGACGTCGTCGACGATACGTCCATCCACGTCGTGTCCCAGACGTGGATTCGTGAGTTCCTCGTCGACATCGTTGACGATCGGTTTGATCTCCTGTTCAACGAAGTCATCAAGGCTCTGAAGAATAAGGTACGTTTCTTCGTCGGTATCGAAGGATACCCCGCCGCCGTCACCCGGCTGCTGAGTCATGTGTGCATACCTCATTTCCCTCGCACATAAATCCTCTTTCGGTCGACTGCCTCACAGAACGCATCCGATAGTTGCGGCTCGAGCGCTACGAGCGTCATCCACTTTCCGTCTCTGGTCTCCGCGACTTCCCCACCCAAATCGGCGAGAGTTGGGCCGCGTACGACCGAGCAACAGATGCATCAGGTCAAGGACGCGGATTCCATCTTGATTTGCAGTAGCTACTATAGTATCCGCTTATTGAAGCCACGTATTCGGGACCGGGACCAGAACCGGGCTTCAAGCCGGCAGAACTCCCGCTCCCCGGGTTCGATCGACCTTGCCCTTACACGACGTCCTTCGCGTGTAGTTCGTCGATCTGCTCGCTGCTGTAACCGATCGTCTCGAGAATATCGTCGGTGTGCTCGCCGAGATCCGGCATTCGATCGGCGGTTGTCTCGAGGTCGGCGAATGAGATCGGGTTATCGACGTACGGGACGGGCCCGTCATCGGTCTTGAGTTCCTTCACGAGGTCGAGGTGTTCTGTCTGCGGGTGAGCAAGCACGTCATCGAGCTGGTTGACGTCGCCCCAGGGAATACTGCTTTCGGAGAGGTGTTTGGCCCACTGGTCGCGCGGTTCGCTCTCGATGAGCGATTCGATGGTGGACTCGAGCGCATCTCGGTTGTCGATCCTGTCCTCGTTCGTCTCGAAGCGGTCGTCCGTGAGGAGGGCAGGCCGATCGATGATCTCGACGCAGAACTCCTTCCAGTGAGCCTCGCTCAAAATAGCGAAGTTAACATACTGGTTGTCGGCCGTTTTGTATGGTCCGTACGGCGTGATCAGGTGATGACGCATTCCGATCCGCTCGGGAAGTTCGTCGTTGTGCCAGTACTTGTGCGGGAAGTAGCCCATCCAAGAGAGCATCCCGCCGAACATCGTGACGTCGATTTCGTCGCCGTTGCCGGTCCGTTCGCGATGGAAGAGCGACAGTAGCGTGGCGATCGTCCCGTAAGTCGCAGCGTTGATGTCGCAGATACTGAGCGGGATTTTCGCCGGCTCGTCGGGCGACCCATTCATAAGGATCGCTCCGGATTCACCTTGCATGACGAGGTCGTACGCCTTCCGATCGCTGTACGGGCCGGTTCGTCCGTATCCAGAAATATTCAGATAGATCACGTTTTCGTTGATCTCCGAGACGGAGTCGTAATCGACTCCGAGCCGCTCGACGACGCCTGGGGCGTAGTTTTGGACAACAACGTCCGCCTCGGCGGCGAGTTCGGAGAAAATCTCTGATCCCTCGTCGGACTTGAGATCAAGCTCGATGCTCAGCTTGTTTCGGTCGACCCAGACGTGTGCCGACGAGTCTCCGTAGACGGCCGAGTCCCAGTATCGGTTGACGTCGCCGACGCCGGGTCGTTCGACCTTGATTACTTCGGCACCGAAATCGCCGAGCATCCGGGTACACAGTGGGGCGCTCACGCCGCTCTCGAGACTGAGAACGGTGATATCATCCAGCGCAAGCATCAGTGACCACGTTCCAGCAGTCGGTTCTCACGAGACGGTCCATCATTTGTGCGGTCTCGCACGGTCCGGTCTGTCGTCGATGGTCCTACACGAGCGGTGGGGATAGGGGCACCCGATGGAACGGACCGGAGGGACCGTTTGCTACGGTCGAACATAGTGGTACGTTCTCACCGACATATATATTCTTATCGGATGGGGGTATCCTGGGCTCGGTCCGCAGTTGATCGGTTCGATAGTGAAAAGCGTTAACACTCCACGACACAATGACAGCGAAGATGGCAGAGATTCAGATCGATACGAATGTCGCTGGCCTTTCGTCCGAGGTAGTCGAGTTAGCTACAAAAGCAGAGGAGTTCGGGTTCGACGGTGTCTTCACGTCGGAACTCGACGAGGATCCGTTTCTCCCGCTTTCGCTGATCGCAGACCGGACGGAGTCTGTGACAATCGGGACGCGCATCGCGACGGCGTTTACTCGCTCGCCGATGATATTCGCGTATATGGCGTGGAGTCTGCAACGATTCTCTGGCGGACGAATGGTACTCGGATTGGGAACGCAGGTCAAAGGCCACAACGAGCGTCGATTTTCGGTCGACTTCGAGTGGGAACATCCGGGATCGAGACTTCGCGAGGAAGTGCTGTCGCTCCGGCACATCTTCGACGTGTTTCAGGGGAACGAACCGGACCTCGATTTCAACGGAGAGTTCTATCAGTTCTCCCTGATGACCGATGAGTTCAATCCCGGCCCGCTCGAGGTCGGGCCGCCGGATATCTGGGTCGCGGGCGTCAACGAGTACAACATCAAAATGGCCGGGGACGTGGCCGACGGGCTCTGTATGCACGCGTTCAACACGCCGAAGTACACCGACGAGGTCATCGCCCCGCTAGTCGAAAAGGGGGCTAAAATCGGCGACCGAGATCCCGACGAAGTGACGCTCTCCGCGAGCCCGTTCCTCATCACTGGCGCCACCGAGGACGAGCGCGAGAAGCGCCGACAGGAAGTGAAGCGACGAATCGCGTTCTACGGGTCGACCCGAACCTATCACGATGTCCTCGAGACGCACGGGTGGACAGACGTGGGCATGGAACTCCACGAACTGTCGAAGGAAGACAAGTGGGACGAGATGACCGAACTCGTGACCGACGAGATGGTCCACGCGTTCGCCATCGATGCGCCGCCGAACGCGCTCGCCGACGAAATCCTCGAGAAGTACGGCGGAACCGCGGATCGAATACAACTCAACTTCGACGGTGGAGACTACTGGAAAGACATCCTCGAAGACCTTCGGAGCGCCTAAGCTGACGATCTACTGTCCCGTGAACTCCGGCTCTCGCTTGTCCTTGAATGCGGAGACGCCCTCGAGATAGTCGTCGGTCTTCACGGTGGCCGCCATCTGTTCGGTCTCGGTGGCCAGTTGATCGGGTAACTGCCGGGCGTACGTTTCGTCGAACAGTCGCGCGATGCGACCGAGCGCCTTCGTCGGTCCCTGCGCGATCCGGTCAGCGATTTCGGCGAGCCGATCGTCGAAAGCGTTAGCGTCCGGTACTTCCGTCACAAGTCCGAGTTCGTCCGCCTCGGTCGGCGAAATCTGCTCGTTGAGGAGGGCGATACGTTTTGCTTCCTGCAAACCGACGATCCGCGGTAAATAAAACGTCGAGGACCCGTCACCGGTCAGCCCCACACCGGGATAGCCGTACTGGAGGTAGGCGTCTTCATGCATGACCGAAATATCTCCGAGCAGTGCAAGACTAAATCCGGCGCCGACGGCGGGCCCGTTGATACCCGTCACGAGCGGCGTCTCGTTCCGCTTGAGTTGGGTAATGACGTCGTGTAGGGCAGATGCACCGCGTCGAATGTCCGCTGCTGCAACCTCCTGATCCTCGTCGAAGGACGTGATGTTCCCGCCAGCGGAAAAAACGCCATTAGACCCCTGAAGAACGAGACATCGTACGTCGTCGTCTTCATCACACCCAGTCGCAACGTGCATGAGTTCGGTTACCAGCGTATCGTTGAGCGAGTTCATCGAACTGTCGCTCTCGATCGCTACCCAGGCGATTCCATCGTCGTGTCGAACGTCGAGGTTGGTGTACTCGTCCATCGTGTCCTGTCTATCTCCCATCGATGATGTATCAGTTGTGTTCGGTGCAAATCCGCTGTGTTGCTGGTCAACCGGTTCCGTTATCGGCCTGTGAACGTCGGTTCGTAGTCGTCTTCTGCGAACGCCCGGACGCCCTCCTTGTGGTCTTCAGTTTCCAACAGCGACTCGAACTGTTGTCGATCGTAGGCAACCCCTTCTTCAACGCCGGTCTGTGCGGCGATAGCAGCCGACCGTTTGATCGCTTGAATCGCAAGCGGCGGCTTCGACGCAATCGTTTCGGCGAACTCGGCGACGGCATCGTCGAACTCCGCCCCGTAGACCTCACGGACGAGATTCAGTTCGCATGCACGGTCGGCGCTGATGTGGTCGCCCGTCATCGCGATTTCCTTCGCAGCAGCAGGGGAGGCGAGTTCGCTGAGCAACTGCACGCCACCTGCACCGGGGATGAGCCCGAGATTGACTTCCGCAAGGCCAAGTCGCGCCTCCTCGTGGGCGATCCGAAAGTCACAGCACATCGCCGTCTCAAGGCCACCGCCGAGACAGTATCCACTGACCTTGGCAATGACCGGAACTGGAAAGTTCCGGATGAACTCGTAGTGAGATCGGTCTGACTTGTCGCCGGGGGAGGAATCACTGAACTCGTTGATGTCTGCACCGGCGCAGAAGTTTCCGCCGGCACCTTCGATCACTACTGCGCGAAGTGCGATCCCGTCGACGTCGTCGTTTTCTGCCTCGAGTTCTTCTAATCCGGCGATGATGTCGGATCGAAGCTGATCGCTGAGCGCGTTCAGTGAGTCGGGGCGGTTTAACGTGAGAGAGCCGACTCCGGTTTCAGCATCGAACTCCACACTGGCCGTTTCGAATTCGGTTGGCATGCATTACCATCACTATCGACGACCATCATATAACTACTCCTTCGACGGACGGACCGAACACAGGGACGGCGCATGTCCGTACGGCCTTGCTTTGAACGGTACACTTTTGATCGTCGTTTGAGATGGCACGAGTATGGTCGTAGAGATTAGCGATATCGAGACCGTCGCAGTAATTGGTAGCGGACAGATGGGGCGCGGAATCGCCGCCGTCGCCGCGTTAGCTGGCTATGAGACATACGTCAACGATATCGATGAGTCACAGCTCGAGGAGGCGAACGAGCGGATCGAATGGTCGTACGAAAAGTCCGTCGAGAACGGGGCTGCAACCGAGTCAGAGGTCGACGACGCGCTCGAGCGTCTCTCCTTTACCACCGACCTCGAGGAAGCGGTCGGGGACGCGGAGTTTGTCACCGAGGCGGCGGTCGAGCAGCAGTCGGTCAAGAAGGATATCTTCGAGGATCTCGACGAGGCGGCCCCGGAGGACGCCCTCCTCGCGACGAACACATCCGGACTCAATATTACGCAGCTCGCGGAGACGACGGATCGCCCCGAGCAGGTCGTCGGTACGCACTGGTTCAACCCACCGATGCTGATGGAACTGGTCGAGGTGATTATGACCGAACACACTCCAGACGGCGTAGCCGACACTGCCGAGGCGCTCATCGAATCGTTCGACAAAACGCCGATTCGATGCAAAATAGATATTCCCTCGTTTATTGTCAACCGTTTAATGCGCCCCTACGGTGAGGGCCCGGCATGGCTGGTCCACCGAGGCGAACACTCGATCGAGGAGATTGACTCCGCGATGAAGTACATGGAACGCTTCCCGATGGGACCGTTCGAACTTGCCGACTTCACGGGCGGTATCCAGATCCGCGTCGAAGGAGAGGAGGACCACCTCGAGGACGGTCGTCCGATGTCCTACGACACGACGGTCTGTCCGATCCTCCATCAGCTCTACGACAAAGGGCGGTACGGCCGAAAAGCCGACGCGGGCTACTACGACTACGACGAGCGCGACGAACCGCAGATCGCCGTCGATGCGGGCCAGGGCTTCGACACGCTGCTCGTCTGGGCGCCGATCGTCAACGAGGCAGCCAAGATGGTCGAAAACGACGTCGCCAGCGTCGAAGATATCGATACCGGCGCACGCCTCGGCGGTAACTGGCCGATGGGTCCGCTCGAGAAGGCAGACGAGGTCGGCGCTGACGTCATCCTCGAGAAGCTGACCGAAGTCGCGAGCCGCCACGAAGACACGAACAAGCTCGCCGAGACGCTCCCGTGCGACCTACTCGTCGAGAAGGCGACGAACGGAGAGACGTTCTACTGATCGGGCGCCACCGCCACGAAGCGGCCTCTAGTCGTTTTCCGAGTCTCTTTCACTGTCGGATCCCTGTGCTCCCGACGAAAAAGCTGCGGTGATCGACGGTCGGGGACTCTCGAGTCGCCGTTAGTTTAGCAGCGACGGTACACCACCGCGTTTGAGCCATCGTGCGACCGTATTCTTTTGAATCTCGTCAGTCCCGCCGGCGAACCGCCACCCGCGCTGGAGTCGGTATAGGTACTCGAGCGGGTGGCCCTGCTGGTAGCCGTTCGCCCCGAATATCTGAAGCGCTTCGCTGATGATGCTTTCTGCGGTCTGCCCCGAAAAGAGATTCGCGGCACCGGTCTGTAACGGATCAGGCACTCGTCCCTGCGCGACGGCGTCCTCGGCTGCGCGGTACGTGAGCGCGCGAGATGCCTCGAGATACGTCACCATCTCGGAGAGCTTCCACTCGAGGCCCTGGAACTCGGCGATCGGCTGTCCGAACTGCTCGCGGTCCTGTGCGTACTCAAGCGCCTGCTCGAGGGCGGCGAGTGCCCACGTGTTCGAAATCGACGCAACGGCAAGTCGCTCCCAGTTGAGGGCTTTCAGCTGCTCTTTGAAAGCGTCTTCGCCGCGTGTGAGGACGTTTTCGGACGGAATCACGATGTCCTCCATGTAGTAATGGGTTTGTTCGTGGCCGGCCATATTCGTGTAGTGATTGCTCACCTCGACACCGGGGTCGTCGAAGTCGACAATGACGGTGCCGAGCCCTTCGGGGAACTTTACCCACGTAACACCTGCGGATGCATCTTCGAAACGCGAGACCCACGTCTTCTCGCCGTTGAGAACGAGGCCCTCGTCGCGTTCCTCGACCGTGGTATTCATCGAATGGACGTCGGAGCCGGCCTCCGGTTCCGAGATGCAGATCGCAATGAAGTCTTCGCCCTCCGTCAGTGGGGCAAATACTTCTTCTTCGCTTCAGGCGTCCCGAACATATCGATCGCCCGGGGCGCAACCATATGCAGCGAGTTCAGGAACGATGCCGTGTCCGGACATACCCGGCCAATCGCTTCGTTGAGGAGCATCGCTTCGAACTCGGACATCCCCGCGCCGCCGTACTCTTCATCGAAGTTGATTCCGAGGAACCCGTGGTCCGCCAGTGTTTCGAGGTTTTCCCAGGGTGTCTCTCCCTGCCATTCGTATGCCGTGTCGGCGAACTCGTTTTCCGCGAGATCAGCCGCCGTCTCGAGTAGCATTTGCTGCTCGTCGGTAAGCGAAGCCATGCTCGTAGCTGACCGTCACAGAATTTAGGTTTTTCTGTCGCCAAGCGGCCGTCCGATGACGTCCGTCTGCCAACGAAGGAGAATCGGTCGCTCGACCACGGACCGCGAGGTTATTCGCCTGAACCGGTACCTTCGCCAGTCGTCTCGTCCGGTTGCGTGCCAATTCCCTCGGGCCACCCTGGCGGCTGGGCGGCGTTTGGCTGCGCGTACTCCCGTTTGAGTACCATCGGGGTCCGATCGAGTGAGAGGACGAGTTCGTCGTTCTGGTTGTACGCCCGCAGTTCCGTCGTTACGATACCGACGTGGTCGCGGGACGAACTCTCGCGCTTGTCAGTTACTTCGCTCTCGGCAAACAACGTATCGCCGTGGAAGACCGGGGCATGATGGCGCACATTATCGTACCCGAGGTTGGCCGTCGCGTTCATTGAGACATCGATGACGCTCATCCCGACGGCTGTCGCGATGACGACAAGGCCGTTGACGAGTCGTTCGCCGAACTCCGTCTCGGCTGCGTAGGCCTCGTTGAAGTGCATCGGATTCAGGTTCATCGTCAAATTCGTCAGCCAGACGTCGTCCGTCTCGGTAATGGTCCGACCGAATGGGTGTTTGTAGACGTCACCGACTGTGAAATCCTCGTAGTAGCGGCCGTGCCAGCCGGTAGTAAGCTGTCCGTCCGTTTCCGATTCTGTCGCATCATCGTTTGCGGTCATGTGGGTGAATCTCGTTTGGTGTGATCGTCGCGCTTGGTGCTATTCGAGTCAGTACGAACGGGGCAGTCCCAGAACGTTCTCGCCGAGGTAGTTGAGGACGAGCTGCTGAGTGATCGGAACGATCCGCGTCAGCCGGGCCTCCCTAAAGTACCGTTCGACGTCGTATTCGCGAGCGACGCCGAATCCGCCGTGGGTTTGAACTGCGGCGTCTGCCGCGGCGAACGCCGCCTCTGCCGCCCGATACTTCGCGGCGTTTGCCATCGCACCGGTTTCCTTCTGGCTGGCGCTCTCGATCGTCTCAGCGGCGCCGTACAGGAGTTGCTTCGCCGCCAGAGACTCGGTGTACGCCTCCGCGAGCGGGTGTTGAATGCTCTGGTTCGCCCCGATCGGGCCACCGAAGACTTCCCGCTCGTTTGCGTATTCGATGCCACGCTCGAGCGCGACCTCTGCAAGCCCGACACACTCTGCTGCGATAGCCAGGCGCTCCTCGTTGAGTCCGTCCAGAACCTGATAGAACCCGCGCCCTTCTTCGCCGATGAGCCGGCTCGCCGGCAGTCGGAGGTCCGAAAACCACAGCTCGTAGGAGTGGACGAAGCCGCTAGCCGTCTTGGGTATCTGCTGGATCTCGAGGGCCCCCTGATCGTACGCATCCTCGATATCGACGAGGAACATCGAGATGCCCTGTGTCCGTTTATCGACTTCCTTCCGTGGCGTCGTTCGAGCCATCAGAACGAGATAATCCGTTGCGTCGACCCGCGAGATCCAGATTTTCTGTCCGTTGATAACGTACTCGTCGCCGTCTCGCTCGGCACTGGTTTCGATCGATGTCGAATCAGAGCCCGCGTTCGGCTCCGTGAGGCCGAACGACTGAATGGCGACCTCCCCCTCGGCTACCTTGGGCAGCAGTTCCGACTTGAGCTCTTCATCGGCGTACTTGACGAGAGGAGTGCTGTTGTAAATGCCGCCGTGAACCGCCTGGGCAGCACTGAATCCGCCGCCGTTCGCAGCGATCTCCTCCATCATAACGGCGACTTCCGACGTTGCCATTCCGGCACCACCGTACTCTTCCGGGATCAGAATCCCCAGCCAGCCGTGGTCGCTAAGCGTGTCGACGAAGTCGTGAGGGTAGTCCTCGTTTTTGTCTCGCTCTCGCCAATATTCCGCATCGAATTCTTCGCATATGTCCCGGATGTTATCCCGGACGAGCGTCTGTTCATCGGATAGCGGTACGCTATCCCTCCACGAGTGAACCATATCGAATCTCAAGTGAGCGGGCATATAAATCATGTGGAAGCGTCAAGGATGGAACTACGCCGCAGCAGCGTTCGAACGAGGTTCGGTCTCTCAGGAGAACTGGAAGAGCCTATTCGAGTATTCGGAACAGATGGGACGGGCAGCCAAACGCAAATATCCGGGATACAGCGGCTTAATCCGAAGCAGACAGTTTAAATAGCCGCGTTGAGCGCGGCGATAATTCGTTCGATTATTCAGAACACTTAATGAGGTGGACAAGAATTGTGTTTCCATGGCCGAGAACAACGACAGTGGACGGGTGAAAACGACCGAAACTGCATTTCAGATGATCGAGTTACTCATGGAAGAAAACGGAATGGGACTATCCGAACTCGCTCGAGAACTCGACCTTGCCAAGAGCACCGTGCATCGGCACCTATCGACCCTGACAGACCTCGAATACGTCACGAGGGAGGATGACGTATATCGAACGGGACTACGATTTCTCGAGATCGGCGAACAGACGCGAACGCGGTCCGACGCATACCAACTTGCGGAGGAAAAAGTCGCAGATCTCGCCGCCGAGACCGAAGAACGCTCCCAGTTCATTGTTGAAGAGTATGGTGAAGGAGTCTACATCTTCAGGGAAACTGGAGAGCGGGCCGTCCACACCGATTCGGAAATCGGAAAGCGGATTCCGATTCACGCAACTGCAGCGGGAAAAGCCATTCTCGCCAGCCTGTCGGACGAACGGATCAACGAAATCATCGACCAACGAGGGTTACCAGCACTGACCGAACAGACGATGACTGACGAGGAAACGCTTTGGGCGGAGCTAGCAGAGATTCGTGACCGGGGGTACAGCATCAACGACCAGGAGAACACGAGCGGGCTGCGAGCGATCGGCGTCCCTGTGCAGTACGAGAACGGCGAGCCACTCGGCGCATTGAGCGTCTCCGGCCCGACACATCGCTTTCAGGGGACGCTGTTCGACGAGACGCTCCCAAACCTTCTCCTTGGCACCGCGAACGAACTCGAGCTCAACATCAAGTACTCGTAGGATAGTACTGGTGGTCGTCCAGCGGGAGGCGGCGTATTCGCACATCGCTGTGTTCTCCGAAAGGGTATACCGACTCTATCCGCCTGCCGCCGTTTTCATCTGCATACTACCGTCGATTCTTATACCTATTTTCTGATCAGCCACTCGGAAGACGATTTACAACAGTACAGGTATAAATGTCGGTAGGTTTTCTCCTATCGGGCTCGTCAATCAGTTCGAATTATTCGAACGGCGTGCGTTTATCGTTTTCATCCAAGAGTTCAGAGTGGATAGGTCGCTCCCAAGACGGAGCGGTAGAGGGGGCGAGGTGCTAGTTACGCTGGAAACCGAATAACTGTGAGGACAAATAGAATCAAGAGAAGATAGTCAGCATTACCGTAGACTTCCACAGAGCGGGCGTGTAGTCCGAAAAACGACGGTTATTCCGGTAATTCGAACGATGGAGATCCACAACGGAAAGGAGATAAAACGTAGAGAGGAGTACGAAAACCGATAGTGATACCAGGACAACCGACATCCTATGTGGGTGTACGAAGGCCCTTATGGGAAGTGCCGGACGAATTGGTGAACGTGTGAAGACCGAGTACCGTCGAAAGCGCCATCATCAGTGGAACACACTCATCGTCCAAGCGAGTCGTACAGGCGACTTCTTCACAGAGAAGAGAAGCTATATGTGGTTGTCTTACACGTATGAAGACATGGCGACGGAATTCGGCAGCGAGCAGTGTTCGGACATTGCAACGTTCGTTACTTCCCTTTCGTTCGAGGACGTTCCCGACGATGCCGTCCGTCTCGTCGAACGAGCGTTTCTCGATACGGTCGGTGTTACGCTTGCTGGGGTGGCTACTGACACCGCAGAACGGGTTATCGCAGCACTCGATATCGACAGCGGTGAGACGACAGTATTCGGAAGCGAGCGGAGACTTCCCCTTCACGACGCGGTATTCGTGAACGCGACGGCCGGCCACTGTCTGGATTTCGACGATGTCGCGCTAGCGGCGATGGACGGCCATCCGAGCGTCCCCATGGTCGCGCCGCTGTTAGCCGTCGGAGAACGACACGGCGTCACCGGCAGGGATCTTATTACCGCGTACACAGCCGGATTTGAGACGCAGCGGTACGTTTCGCGTCCGATCAGTCCCACCCACTACGAAGATGGATGGCACGCAACGTCGACAGTCGGAACCTTCGGCACCGCCACGGCCGTTGCACGATTGCTCGAATGCTCCAACGAGGAGGTTGCTCACGCGTTGAACATTGCCGCATCGATGCCTGCAGGACTTAAACGCAACTTCGGTTCGATGACGAAGTCGGTTCACGTCGGCCAGGCTGCACGATCGGGGATGACCGCAGCCCTGCTCGCCGCAGAGGGAATTACCGCTGACGCCGCCGCCATGACTGGTGAGCGAGGGTTCCTCGATCTCTACAGCAGTACCGAACCGGACGCCGAACAACTACCCGATCTCGGCTCTGATTGGGCGCTGTTAGAAGACGGGATCGACGTCAAGAAATACCCATGCTGTTACTACACGCACGCAGCGATCTACTGCGCAGCCGAACTCGCGGCGGAGCAGGGCATCGACCCGGCAGAGATCGAAGTGGTACGCGTAACGGCGTCTCAAGGTGCAGCGGATGCACTCCACCATGCGGATCCCTCAACGGGACTCGAAGCCAAGTTCTCAATGGAATATGTCGTCGCCCGCGCACTCGTTCACGGCCACATTGGATTAGCGGCGTTCGACGATGCACGGATCGGCGATCACGACGTACAACGGGTTCGAGAACGCATCTCTTTCGACACTGACCCGACCGTCGACTACGATTCGAACGCCGCGCAGATCACCCTTTCCACATCGTCAGGTGTGGAGTACGAACGCACTCAAGAGCATCCCCCAGGGACGCACACCGATCCGCTTACTATCGAGGAACTCCAGGAAAAGTATCGCATGTGTGGAAATCGAGCACCGGACTTCGAAGCGACCGAAGCGACCCTCGGGATACTCACCGAACTGCGTACCGTCGAGGATGCGACTGAATTGTTGGCACACTTCTAATCGGCCTCCGCTATCGCCCTGTTGGGTTCGAGTTCGGAGATTATAATGACCTGCACCCATCTCTGCTGAGCGTGCGAGCTCAGCAACCACGGTTACGGTGCAGACGAGTGTGATGACGACGACACTGTGTTTGCTGAAGCGATCGCGTTGAAACACCGTTAGCAATTCAGGCAATTAAACGCCCGGCTGCTATCGGCACCCAGACGGGCCTTGAGGGAGGTTTCGGCTCCGACAACGGCTCTCCCCTTTCCTATCGACTGACGACCGCGAGAGGGGAGGTGTACGGCGCTTTCCGGAAATGGCGGGCACGAATCCGTCGTTCAGGTAGATAAGAAGCCGAGCTCTGTTCCGTGTTACGGAACCTTTCTCGCGGTCGAGAACTACTGTCCGCATCCTCAGTTAATACGGTTTGGTACGCGTGTCAATGCCGATCTCACCGTTGGATACCGCCATTACTTTACAGCCATACGCTTGTCAAACAGATCGCAAGCAGGAAAGAGACACTCGATACATATGGCCGTGGTGTTTCATACCATAGAACACATGTAGTGCCGTCGGATACCCAGTAACGGAGTAAGGAGCGGCTTTTGAACGGAAATAGCGGTAAAATCGAGAGGGAATACCGTTCCGCGATCCGGGATGCAAGGAGGAGCGCGAGCAGACCCTATTCGAGCAGGTTCAAGTGCATGACCTCGATCGTTCGCACGAACCAACGATTGAGATACCACCGGTGTGCGCTTGACGCTGCCGATTTCCCGGATACGCTTTCGATATCGGTTCTTGAGAGTCTCTGATATACTCCAGAGCGGCACGCCAACGGGAAGTAAGCCAAAGCAAAGGTTTAGGAGAACCGACCTACTCAATAGACGTGATGACAGAACGCGAACCAGCGTACATAGCTGGAGCATTCGAACATCCGACACGAGAAGCGCCAGATAAATCGACAATGCAGTTACACGCGGAAGTTGCCAAAGGAGCGCTCGCTGACGCAGGTCTGGCAAAAGACGATGTCAACGGGCTCTTCACCGCTGGCGTCCCCGAGTATCAATTCGGACTCTCTCCGCTCGTTATCGCGGATTATCTTGGAGTTGACGCGTCGTACGTCGATACGACCGACTACGGCGGCTCGTCGTACATCGCACACGTCGGCCATGCGGTCAGCGCGATTCGTAATGGAAAGTGTGACGTTGCGCTCGTCACGCTCGCCGGCCGGCCGCGTTCGCGCGGCCAGGCGACGGGGTCTGGGGCACGAGAAATACGGACCGTACAGGACAGCTTCGAGCGTATCTATGGCGCGACAAACATCACAATGTACGGTATGGCCGCACAGCGCCATATGCACGAGTACGGCACGACAGCGGAACAGTTCGCAGAAATACGCGTCGCTGCGTCCCAACACGCCCAGTATAACGACGATGCGATGTTTCAGGATCCGGTGACAGTCGAAGACGTCGTCGAGTCTCGTGTCGTCGCCGATCCGCTCCATCTGCTCGATTGTTGTGTCATCTCCGATGGCGGCGGTGCGCTGGTACTCGTCTCGGAGGACATCCGTGACGATCTCGACGGCGAGGTTGTCGAAGTACTCGGTCACGGTGAAGCGCCCTCACACCACGACGCTGGACGTATCGACATCACACGTACTGGGGCCGAATACTCGGGTAAACAAGCCTTTGCGGAATCCGGTCTCGGCCCCGCAGATATCGACTACGCATCGATCTACGACTCCTTCACAATCACCGTCCTTGAAGCGATCGAGGATCTCGGGTTCTGCGAGAAGGGCGACGGCGGGGAATTTGTCGAAGGCGGCGCGCTGCAGGCACCGAACGGTGACCTTCCGTTCAACACCGATGGAGGCGGCCTGTGTTCGAATCACCCCGCGAACCGCGGTGGGATGACCAAAGTCATCGAAGCTGTTCGCCAACTCCGCGGTGAGGCGAATCCCGAAGTACAAGTCGACGCTGATGTCGCGCTCGCCCACGGAACGGGCGGCAGTATCGCAACTCGCCACGGTGCGGCAACTGTCGTTCTCGGGAGGGAAGACCGATGACCTGGGAACCACGTCCTGTGCCCGAAGTGAACCCGGAAACCAGCCGCTACTGGCAGGCCGCCACGAACGGTGTGCTTCTAGTTCAGGAATGTGCCGATTGTGGGCTCGTGTACCACTATCCGCGATCGCTCTGTCCCGACTGTTTCAGCAAAAACGTCGAATGGCGTGAGACATCGGGTCGCGGCGAAGTGTACTCGTATTCGACTGCTCGGACGATGAGCGGCTGGCCGGAAGACGACCTACCACTCGTCGTCGCCTACGTGGAACTCGACGAGGGGCCCCGGATCATGACGAATATCGATGCTGACTCCGAGGATATTGACATCGGAACGCGCGTCGAGGTCCGGTTCGTCGATACCGAAGACGAGTCCGTCTCGATCCCCGTCTTCGTTCCGATGGAATCCTAGCTGGAAACTGACCGAGACGAGCCCTGAACGGGAACCGGAGACCGACAAAAGAGACGAGAGATGGAAACCGCGGTCCCAACAGTAGACGATCACAATAGCCTCCATACCCTGCGGAAGGATTTGTATATCGGAGAAGTAGAGACGAAGTAGTATTATGCCAGATGCCAGTCTCTCGGTGTTACGAGAGTTCAAAACGTGGCTAAATCCGTTCACGGGTGGTGAGCTACCAGAGCTAGAAGAGCGGATACGCGCTCTTGAACTCGTCTCCGTCGCCGGCCAGGTTGAATGGGATGGATCTGTCTTCGATTGTGTTCAATCGGCGTACGTGGAGTGAGAGCCGTATTCCCCGCCTGTATCGGTCCCAAATGCTTTTGTCTGTTGAACCAGTCCTCTCTGTGCGATGGCGACACAAACACGCGGGAAGTACTACGAAGAACTAGAAGTGGGTGACGTGTACGAACACCGGCCCGGTCGAACCGTTACAGAATTCGACAATACGCTGTGGTCGTTACTGTCCGTTAATCTGCAGCCCTTGCACCTCGACGCCCATTACTCGGCGGGAACCGAATTCGAGGAGCGTCTCGTCAATAGCATGTTCACGCTCTCGACGGTCGTCGGCTTGCAAGTTCACGATCTTACGCTCGGAACGACCGTCGCAAACCTCGGATTCGAAGAGATCGCGTTCCCACATCCCGTCTTCATCGGCGATACGCTCTACGCCGAGACCGAGGTACTCGAGAAGCGAACGAGCGATTCCCGAGACGACAGCGGCATTGTCACCTTCGAGCATCGAGGACACACACAAGACGGAGAACTGGTCTGTGAGTGCACGCGGATCGCACTCATGCTCTTCCAACCGGAGGACGAGTGACGATGCGTCCAATTCGGTCGATTCTGTACATCCCTGGAAATAACGAGGACTGGGTACTCGAAGCACCCGAAAAATACGATGCCGACGCGTTTATCTTCGACCTCGAGGATTCCGTTCCTCCCAGCGAGAAGGCAGATGCACGCCAGATCGTTGCCGATGCGTACGAACAGTGGACCACTGACAAGATCATTACCGTCCGTCTCAACGCTCCCGATACCGGGCTGTTCGAAGCGGATCTCGACGCGGTCATCCACGACCGACTGGACGCCGTCATCGTCCCAAAACTCCCGCGAACGGAGTATATAACGCGTACCGATCACGTCCTCTCATATCTCGAGTCACGACGCGGAATCGACAGTCCGACCGAGATCATCGCACTCCCAGAGACGCCACGAGGGTTCTACAACGCCCACGAACTCTGTCAGGCGAGCGACCGGGTCGCCGCCATCGTTGGCGGAACTAGCCGCGGTGCCGATGTCGAACGGGCACTCGGCTGGGAGTGGACCGAAGCGGGAACCGAGAAGCTCCACATGCTGTCGAAGGTTGTTCTCGACGGCAAAGCGGCGGGCGTCGAGCAATTTTTCGGCGGTGCGTGGACGAACGTTGGGGATATCGAGGGACTCAAACGGGAAGCTGAGCGGCTTCGATCGTTTGGGTACACCGGCTACCAGATCATCCATCCCAGCCACATCGATCCGGTTAACGAGATTTTTACCCCCGACGAGGACGACGTGAGATTCTGGCAGCGAGTGATGAAAGAGATGGAGACGGCGGGGCTTGAGGAGTCACGTGGTGCAGTCCGTTTCGAGGGAGAGATGATCGATATCGCACACATCAAACGCGGAAAAGATATTCTGGACCGCGCCAGTGCCTTCGATATGATCGACTGAAACTGCAGTGAACGCTGGCACTGATTTGACTCGCGTTCACAGTCACCAATCCACCTCGCGATTTTCGACATCTGTACGGACCTCTTTCTGTACGTTATCAACTGTGTTCGCATCGAATCGGTGCGGACATCGAATGAAAGCCGACGCCCAAACACGTAATTGGGTCCGGGATAATCTTCTGTATATGGCCTTTCTGAACGGGATTACAGTGGTCGACCTATCCCAGATGGTATCCGGACCGGTGGCGACGATGCACCTCGGCGACATGGGTGCAGACGTGGTAAAGGTCGAACGACCGGAGTCAGGGGATATCTCCCGGAATCTAGCGCCGTTCGTCGACGGCGTGAGCTCCCAGTTCGTCGCGCTCAATCGAAACAAGCGCTCGATCGAGGTCAACCTCCGGTCGGAGCGAGGACAACGCCTCGTGATGGAACTCCTCGAGGAGGCGGATGTCTTCGTCGAGAACTACAAGGCCGGCACCGCCGAGGGGTTCGGACTCGGCTACGACGCCGTATCGTCGAGGAATTCGGAGATCGTCTACTGTTCGATCAAGGGATTCGCATCGGATTCGATCTACGAGGACAACCCCGCGTACGACATGGTGGCACAGGCGATGAGCGGTTCGATGAGTATCAACGGGTGGCCCGACGGACCGCCGACGAACACCTCCATCCCGATAGCAGATATCGCGGCGTCGATGTACGCCGTCCAGGCGATCACCGGCGCACTGTACGATCGAGACGTTAACGACGCCGGTGGGGAATACATCGAGGTTTCGATGCTCAACTGCATCATGTCCTGGTTGGGGATCCGTGCGACTGCGAGTGGTGTGGAAAACGAACCGTACCCCCGCGTCGGGAACAGACACTCGACCGTCGCACCGTACAAAGTGTACGAGACAGCCGACTCGTACATCGTGGTCGCCGTCGCGAGCGACGGCCTCTGGCCGAAGTTTTGCCGTGCGATCGGTCGAGAGGATCTCATCACCGATCCGCGATTCGAGACGGGCGCCGATCGAACGGCGAACATGGACGAATTGTACGAGATCACGGATGAGATCATGCGGCGGAAACCGACCGAAAAGTGGTTCGACATTCTGCAGGAGCACGGCGTCCCATCGGGCCCCGTCCGGAGCACCCTCGAGGCGCTTGAGGACGAGTACACCGAGCAGCAGGGATTAGTACAGGAACTCACCACCGCGGACGGTGACGACTCGGTTCCGGTGATCCGCTATCCCGTCGATTTCGACGAGTTCGACGCGCCGGTCCACACCGACCCGCGGCCGCTCGGTGCAGATACGTATCATGCCCTCCGCGAACTCGGCTACGACGACGCCGAAATCGAAGTGTTGCACGAAGCGGAGATTATCGGCTAGCCGGGACGTCGAGGTCTCGGACACAACTAGCCGGGGAGCGACCGCGACGCCATCAATCTTGCGTAGAGTTCTCACGCAGGACAGCATCGCTACATCCGATTCGTTTGGGACTAGAAGTGTGGGCCAGTAACTGGTTGCAGATCGAGGATCGCAATCGACACTGGGTCTCCTCGGGACCGCGTCCTCGTTCAGAACGAACTCACAATGTCCACGTATTCATCGATTCACACCCAACAGCCGATCGAATGCGCGAACACCCTCGACGCGAGGACTTTTGGTCGATGAACCGAAAACGGGTGCTATGCTCAAGCGGAATGATGACACTGTATATCAGGGAGTCTCGGCCGTCGCCGACCGGTATCCCAACCGAACGGCACTCATCTTCGAGGACAAGCAAACGAGTTACGCTGAATTGATCGCCGAGAGTGAAGCGCTCGCAGATGCGCTGTCGGAACTCGGCGTGGGGGTTAGCGATCGGATCGCCGTCTGGTTGGGTAACCGACCGGAGTGGATAACGGCACAACTGGCCGCGTCGTCCCTCGGCGCAGCAGTTGTCGCCGTCAATACTCGATACCGCACGCACGAACTGGAGTACATGTTGGACGACGCCGACTGCAAGCTATTGCTTACCGAAGAATCATTCCTCGGCAACAACTATCTGAAGATGCTCTCGGAGATCGTTCCAGAAATCTGTGAGACCCCTCCCGAGTCCTTCGCCACCGAGAGTACCGGTGGGCTGAACCACGTCATCGCCCTCGAGGATCACTCGGACTACCCGGCAGCCCGGAGCTACGGGGATGTCATAGACCGTGGACGGAATGGAGACGATATTTCACCTGCTGAGGTGCCGAACGCGCCCGCGACCGTATTCTACACTAGCGGGACGACCAGCGATCCGAAGGGCTGTCTCCAGTCCAACCGGTCGCTACTGAATCACTCCTATAACGTCGGTGAGTTCTTCGAACTCTCTGCAGACGATATTGCGCTGGGTGTCCTTCCGTTCTGCGGTATCTGGGGGTACAATATGTTCCTGAGCGCGCTGGTCCACGGCATCCCGCTGGTCGTCCAGACCCACTTCGACGCCGAACGCACCATCGAACTCGTCGAAGCCTACGAGGTGACGTACATGTCGGCGCTGGCGACGATGCTTCTGCGGATGATGCGCCACGATAACTTCGAGCCGAAACGGGTCGCGTCGCTGGAGTGTGGCGCGACCGGGTTCATCACCATGGGATACGACGAAACCGTTTTCGAGGACCTAGAAGACGCGTTCGGCTTCCCCCTGGTCCAGCCCTACGGACTCTCGGAGGGTAACAGTCAGATCTTCGTCGGCGATCCGTCGGACCCGATCGAACAGCGAAAAAAGGTCGGTGGGCCGCCCATTCATTCGGATCTCGAACTCCGTATCGCCGACCCCGAAACCAAGGAGACGCTACCACCGGGTGTGGAAGGAGAGATTTGCCTCCGCGGATACAACGTGATGAACGAGTACCACGAGAAGCCCGAGAAAACCGCCGAGGTCGTCGACGAGGACGGCTGGTTTCACACCGGCGATTTTGGGACCCGAGACGAAGACGGCTACTTCTATTACCAATCCCGGATCGACGATGCCCTCCGCGTTCGCGGATTCCTCGTCACACCACGGGATATCGAGACGGTTATCGACGACCACCCCGCCGTCGAACTGTCCCAAGTCGTCGGCGCACCCCACCCCAGACACGGACAAGTACCGGTTGCGTTCGTCCAGCGCGCTGATCCCGATATCGACATCGCCGAACTTCGGACGTTCCTTGCGGACCACGTGGCTGACTACAAGGTTCCCGAGGATATCGAGTTCGTCGACACCTTCCCGCGATCCGAGGGGCCACACGGGGAGAAAATTCAAAAGACCGAACTCCGTGAGCGCGTCGCGGCCCGATACCAGACTGACGACGCCAACTGATCCCAGTACTGAGCCGGATACCAACCAAAGATTTAACTCATATTAGTTATGAGTGAGGTTGTATAACATGAGTCGGGGCAATAGACGGTCATTTCTCGTGAACAGCGGTGTAACTGCCGGTGGGATCATTGGATTGGCGGGCTGTCTCGGTAGCGATAGTGACGCCATCCAGTTGGGCGCGATCAACCCGTTGTCCGGATCGGCCGCGGCCTATGGTGAACTCGCGACCGAAACCCAGGATGCGTGGGTTGACCGCGTTAACGAGGACGGCGGACTGGAAGTCGGCGATTCGACTCGCGAAGTGGAGATTGTCGAATACGACGACGAGTCGTCGAACGATCAGGCCCAGTCGGCGGCACAGCGCCTCACGAACGTCGACAACGTCTCGATGATCCTCTCGTCGTGGCGGTCGAACGGCGCGATCGCCATCAATCCAATCATCAACAGCAACCAGATACCGACGTTCACTCACGGCTTCACGCCGCAGGTCAACGAGGAGGGGACGTACATGTTCCGGTTGACGGTGTCGACGGTGATGGACGCATACCCCGCGTTGCAACTGGTCAGTGATAGCGACGATATCGATACCGTCGGCGTCATCGCAGAAGAGGGCGACTGGGGCGACGATACGCTAGATCTGATGGAGTGGTGGTTCGAGACGGACGGCAACCCCGGAAACTACGAAAACCTCGGCCGGTTTTCGTTCGATCAGCAGGACTTCTCGTCGTTCATCACGAGTGCGCGGAATGCCGACATCGATGCGCTGTATATCCAGACATGGGCCAGCGCGATGCAACGGTTCATTCTACAGCAGAATCGCGAGGGACTCAACGACGAAATGCCCGTCCTGACGGGATTGGGTGGTGCCGACTATAATGACCTCGGGGAAGTCGGGAACGCCATGGAGAACGTCCACGCACTCGGTGTCTACACGCGACTCTCGTACACCGACAACGAGGAAATTCGAAACACGATCTCCGACGAGGCGCTTTCGCAGTTCGAGGAGTATCAGGAGATGGACACGGCGGACCATCCAACGGCGTATAACGTCTATGCGGATGCACAGGCAGCCCGATACGCGATAGAGGAAGCCGGCTCAACCAACGGGTCGGATCTACGTGAGGCGCTCGTCGACAACGAGTTCACGACGATCCTCGGAAACGCCACTATCAACGATAAAGGGCAGCCGGCGATTCCGGCCGCGTACATCAAGTTCGGGACCGACGGCGACAAAGCGGTTGTCGACACAGTCGAATGGAGCGGCCAGCTCCCGGCGATCACGAATATTCCCCCGGAAGTAGACCTCTAATCCGAGACAAATGGCTTTACTGGAATCCCTCGTCAACGGACTCGTTCAGGGGAGTATCTTCGCCGTCTTCGCGGCGAGTTTTACCATCATCTTCGGGGTGATGGACATCCCGAACATGGCACACGCCGCACTGTTTGCCGGCGGCGCGTACGTATTCTATCAGCTGGTCAACGTGACCGGAGTTCCATGGCCGATCGGCATTCTCGGCACCATCGTCGTTATCGCACTACTCGGTGCCATTATCGAGATAGTATTGCTCGCACCGCTGTACGATCGCAAGGAATCCGAGTATATCTTCGGCGTCATCCTCGTCACGATCGGCCTCGCCTCTATCCTCGAGCGCCTCTACGCACAGATCTGGGGACACTCGCCGAAGTACATCTCGGTTGCGGGCCTTCAGGACCGATCGGTTTCGGCGCTTTCGGTGACGACCAACTACCTGGAGATCCTCGTGTTCGTGTTTGCCGTCGCGAACTTCGCGTTCCTCTACTGGCTTATCAACTATACCGAGATCGGTCTCGGGTTACGAGCGATCGTCCAGAACCGAGATTTGGCCGTCGTTCGCGGTATCGACGTGAATCGCGTGTTTCTCGTCGCGTTCGCCCTCGCGAGCGCGATGGCCGCCGTCGCTGGCGTACTCAACGCCGCAATGTACTCCCTGGAGCCGACGATGGGGTTCTCACTTCTCATCAAGGCGTTCATCATCGTTATCCTGGGCGGCATCGGTCGCGTCATGGGCGCTATGATCGCAGGTTACACGCTGGGAATCTACGAAGCGTTCGCCGTCCTGTATTTCTCGTCGTACTATATTTACGCCTCGGAGTTCGCCGTGCTCATCGCCTTTTTCCTCTTGAAGGCAATCATTTTGAGCGAAGGTGAGGAGTCGCTCATGACAGGCATCCGCAACCGTTTCCGCGGATTCATTCAGCGAGGTGTCGGCGGATGAGCAATCCGGAAGCCACTGCCATCCCGGAAGACGAAGTCTCGACTGACATGCAAAGCATCGCGTGGACCGACGTGATTCGCCCGGCGGTGATCGTTCTCGTCGTCGGCCTCGTGGCGATTCCGCTCGTCGTCTCGTCGAACTACATCGGCTACGTCGCGCTGTTAATTCTCCTGTTCAGCGTGATGGCCTCCGGGTACAACATGATGCTCGGGTGGCCGAACCTGCTCGTGTTCTGTCCGGCCGCGCTGGCGATCACCGGTGGTGTCACCTCCGCATTGCTGATGATGCATCACGGACTCCCGTTCATCGCTACGCTACTGATCGCCGGCGCAGTCGCCGCGGTCGTCGGCACGGCCGTCGCCGCGTCGGTCATCGTCATCGGATCGGCGTTCGAAATCGTCATCGCAACGCTTGCCTTCGAACAGATCGTCTACTACGCGTTCACCAACTGGGAACGCGTTGGGCCGACTGGCGTCATCGGTATCCCCCAGCCCTCGATCGGCCCGCTCACGTTTGCGAGTCAGGTCGAACAGTACGTGTTCCTACTCGTCATTCTGGTGCTGGTTGTATTTCTCGTCGCCGCGTTCGACCGGTCGCTGTTCGGCACGCTCGCCATCGCGACCAGCGAGAACGAGGATCTGCTCAGATCGATTGGGTATAACCCATCGACGTACAAGCTGGTGTCTATTGTCCTTGGCGCGTTCATCCTTGGCGTCGGCGGGGCGCTGTACGCGCACATCAACACAGTCATCACGCCGGATTCGTTCGTGCTTGACCAGACCGTGTTCCTGCTAGTCATCGCAGTCGTTGGCGGACTTCGGACCGTCTATGGCCCGATCATTGGCGCCGTATTGATGGTCGGCCTGCCCGAGGTCGTCCGTTCGGCCGGACTCGGTGACTTCCGTCCATATTTCGTCGGTACGACGCTCATCCTGGTCATCCTATTCTTGCCGCGCGGACTCGTCGGCGGGATCTACGACCGCTTCCATTTCTTCGATTCCAACGGAGGTGTCAGTGCATGGGCCTTCTGGAAGTGACCGATCTTCGGCGGACGTTCGGCGGTATCGTTGCGCTCGACAGCGTCACGCTGGACGTCGAGCGGGGTGAGACCAACGTCATTATCGGACCGAATGGTGCCGGCAAGACGACGCTGTTCAACTGCATCACTGGCTACCACATGCCGGACAGCGGGACCGTCGGCTTCGACGGTGAGGATATCACTCGGAAGCGCGACTACGAGGTCGCCCGGATGGGAGTTCGCCGGACGTTCCAGGAAGTGGCTGTCTTCGACGAGCTCACCGTCGCCGAGAACATCAGCCTCGGCGCGTTCCAGACCGAGCCACGGGATCTGATGGAACTCCTCGACCTCATGGATATCCGGCACAAACGCGGCGAATCGCTGACGCTGTTCGAGCGAAAGCGGGTCGCGCTCTCGCTGGCCGCCGACGGCCAGTTACTGCTGCTCGATGAGGTGTTTTCGGGTCTGAATCCGGCAGAGAAGCCCGCGATGGTAGAGTACCTGAACGTGCTCGCCAGGGAGAAAACGCTCATGCTCATTGAACACGACATTGAAACGGCATTCGACCTCGCTGACCGCGTGATCGTTCTTTCCCAGGGGAGCGTCCTCGGTCAGGGAACGCCCGAAGCGATCAAGAACGATGACCACATTCAGAAGGAGTACCTGGGGGAGATGGCCCTATGAGCGATGACGTCCTCGAGGTATCCGATCTAGCGGTGTCCTACGGAGACATGATCGTGCTCCGGGACGTGAACATGGCCGTTAGTGAAGGCGGCGTCGTCTCGGTCGTCGGCGCTAACGGTGCCGGCAAGACGACGCTGCTGAAGACAATCGCCGGCGCGAAAGCACCGGACTCCGGGTCGATACGCTTCAAGGGAGCGGATGCGGTCGGCCGCAAACCCCACGAACTCATTGAACGGGGGCTGACGTACGTCCCGGAACGTCACACAATCTTCCCGGAGATGACCGTCCTCGACAATCTTCGGACAGCGCTAGTCCCAGCCGAGAGCTCCGTCCCCGACCCGCTTGAGGAGGTGTTCGACCTGTTTCCGATCCTCGACGAGCGACGCGACCAGCAGGCCGGGACGATGAGCGGGGGCCAACAACAGATGCTCGCCATCGCGCAGGGGTTGGTCATCGACCCGGATCTCATCATGCTAGACGAGCCGACACTCGGCCTCGCACCGAAGATTATCGAAGACGTCCGAGACACGATCGTAGAGATCAGTAACGAGGGCGTGACGGTGTTGCTCGTCGACGAGAAGATCCGGCTCTCGAAGGAAGTTGCCGACGAGCTGTACCTCATGCGAAAGAACACCCTGCAGTATCTCGGCAGCCGCGGCGAGTTCGAGGACGAATACGATCGCATCCTCCAGCAGACGATCGGCTGATCGGCGTAACACCTTTTTATTCCGGTTTCGATCCGTGAGTATGGTTGAAACACCAGCAGCTGACTACATCGATTGCTCTATCAGAGCCCTCGAGACCGCTCCCGACGCAGTAATCTACGACGTCCGTCTGTCACGGCCGGAGAAACACAATGTGCTTCCGACGGACACCATCGCGGCACTCGCCGAGTTGATCGGCTCTATCGGCCGGACCGATGGAGACGCCCTCGTCGTCTCCGCCGACGGTAAGAACTTCTCGGTGGGGGCGGACCTAGCGGATCTCGCTCCCAACGCGCTCGAGGATCCCGCGGCCCTGGCCCGGGGTGTCGAAGATCTGGTGCTGTCGCTGCGCAAGTGCCCGCTTCCGGTCGTCGCACGGGTCCACGGTTGCGCGGTCAGTGTGGGATTTCTCGCGTGTCTCGGGGCGGATCTGGTCATCGCAAGCGAGGATGCGATCTTCTCAGTGCCGGAGGCTGATCTGGGGATCCCAATCGCTGGATTCGCCGCCCCATTGCTCCCCAGGGCGATCGGTGACCATCGCGCTCGCGAGTGGCTGTTCACCGGTGCCGAGATCGGCGCTGGAAGCGGGGTTCGCAACCCGTGTCACGGAGCCTGATGCGCTTGACGAGGCCCTCGATGACGTCCTCGGAGCGCTGGCGACGACCAGCACGGACGCCATCGCAGCGCTCAAATCACAGATGGCACCGCTGCGGCTTCCGGACGCTGAGACGGCGCGACGCGACGAGCAGGCGGCGATGAGGGCAGCGTACGACGAGGGCGACGTTTCCGATTGACTCGAGGAGTTTCTCTGAGCCGCGCTGTGACGGCCGCCGGGAGAACTCGTTCTGACCTCGACCAACGGCAGTTTTACGTAGGCACTCGTCTCAGTATCCACTGATGTTCGGGAACGAATCGTGGGTATCGGAGACCGTCGCGGCCGTCAACGGCGACGAGGCGTTCGAACGAGCAGCTGAACACTTCGACGGCTCCGTCGCGATGGAAATCGGCGACGATATCGTCTGGCTGAAGGTGTATCGCGGCGAGATCATCGACACGGAACGGTATGTCCCGCAGTTCGGTGCGACGTTTCGACTGGTCGGGAGCGAGCGGGCGTGGCAGCGGCTGGCCGCCGGGGAAACGTCGTTCTCGCAGGCGCTGTACGAGACGACCGTTCGAACGAGAGGGAACAAACTCGAGGCGAATCGGCTGCGCGACGCCATCGAACTGTTCGTCCGACACCTCCAGACAACCACGCCCGATGATCCGAGTCGGATGGTGGGAGAACGATGACCGAATTGGCGGGCCGGTACGCCGACGTCGACGGAACGCGCATCTACTACGAGGCGGTTGGTGATTCGAACGACCAGTCGGTCGTGCTGGTTCACACGGCGGGCGCTGACGGCCGACAGTGGCGGTACGTTGCTCCCGCTCTCGCCGACCGCGGCTATCACGTGGTCGTCCCGGACCTACCGGGCCACGGGAAGTCGTATCCGACCGAGTGGGAACCACACGTGCGTATCGGCCAGCACGCCGACGCGGTCTGGGCGCTCGGAGAACACTTGAACCTCGATCAGCCGGCCATCGGCGGCTGTTCCATCGGCGGCGACGTGACGCTCGACATCGCTGTCAACCACGCCACCGACCTCACGGCGGCCGTCGCCATGGAGGGTGCAGGGAAGACCCGTGGCGCACAGCTCGGCCGGCTTTCGCATTCGCACGCGATTCCAGGGTGGCAGGACGTTCTCGACTACTCCGTGATTGACTCCACTGGACCGGACTGTCCAGCGGAGTATCGAACGGAACTCGCCTGGCAGCACCGCAGCGCACAGGAAGTCGCTACGAACGATCTACAGGCGTGGGCGGACTTCGACATCCTCGAGGACCTTCACAGGGCGGAGTGTCCCGTCATGCTGGTTCGCGGTGATGCCGATTACTTCATTCAGGATGATGTGTTTGCCGAGACGGTCGAACGACTGCCCGACTGTGAGCCGATCGTTCTCAACGGTGTCGGCCATTATCCGATGATGGAGCGCCCCGACGAAGTAACAGAGTTGCTGGACGAGTTCATCGAACGCCAGTAGCCGTCTTTGCCCAACCACTGCCGACAATTCGGAGCGAACTGGTGGATCGCCATCTCTACTCTCGTATACTGGCGGTTCACGGGCAACTGGGACGGCCTGTCAAAACGGGCGTGTCTCTGATCTCAACGGCCCTCGAAGGTCGGATCCCGCTTCTCGAGGAACGCTTCAGCGCCCTCGCGTTGGTCCGCCGTCCCGAACAGGAATGCACATGCGATCCGCTCGAAATCGAGTCCCACTTCGTCGTCCAACCCGCGGTTGATCGACTCCTTCGCCAGTCGAATCGCCAGCGGAGCGTTCGCCGCGATGGTTTCTGCCAGTTCGCGGACGGAGTCGTCGAACGAACCCTCGTCGTAGATGCGATTGACGATACCGAGATCTGCGGCCTCCTCGGCGTCGACCGCGCGGCCGGTGAAGATGAGGTCCTTCGCGACGCCGGCACCCGCGACGTGAGCGAGGCGCTGGGTGCCGCCACCGCCGGGAAGGATCCCGAGTCCGACCTCCGGGAGTCCGACCATCGCGTCCGGTGTCGCAACGCGCAGGTCACAAGCGAGTGAGACTTCGAGTCCGCCGCCGAAGGCGTAGCCATCGATGGCCGCAATCGCCGGTTTAGTGAGATCTGCGACGTCGTTGTACAGCCCTTGACCGTAGTTCGTCAAGTACTCAAGCGCGTCGACCCGATCGAAGTCGGTGAACGCTCCGATGTCTCCACCGGCAATGTACGAGTCGCCTTTTCCCCGAAGGATAACGGCTCTGATATCATCGTTCGCATCGGTCTCGTCGAGACGTTCGCGGAGCGCAGTCCGGGTCTCCTGATCCATCACGTTCCGTTTGTCCGGGTTGTTGACGGTCAGCGTAGCTATTCGATTCGAAACGTCGAGCAAGACCTTCTCTGCTATCAGCGACTCTACGACCGGTCGCTAATTAGTCGTTAGCATTGCGAGCAGTACGGCTTGGCAGCCACGAGATGTGAGCGGCGTGGGGACCACCGATGCCTATAAGTTCTCTTCCAGAAAATTACCAGTATGGATTTCGAGCTCAGCGATGAGCAACAACTCATCAGAAACGAGATTCAGGATCTTTGTGACCAGTTCGGCGACGAGTACTGGCGTGAAAAGGATATGCAACACGAGTTCGGATGGGAGTTCTACGAGGAATTCGCCGATGGTGGCTGGTGTGGCGTCACGATTCCGGAGGAGTACGGCGGACAGGGGTATGGCGTCCAGGAAGCAAGTATCATCCAGCAGGAAATCGCCCGCTCTGGCGCTGCGATGGCCGGCACGTCGCTCACGTCACACCACGTCTTCAGCGCCGCCCCGCTGGTGGAATACGGGTCGGACGACCACAAGGAACGGTACCTACCAAAAATTGCCGACGGAGAGGTTATGGTCTGTACGGGCGTCACGGAACCGAACGCGGGAACCGATACGTCACAGATCGAAACGTTTGCGGAACGAGACGGCGACGAGTACGTCGTGAACGGCCAGAAAATCTGGACTTCGAAGGCACAGGAAGCGGACGTCATCATGCTTCTCACGCGGACGGAATCGCGCGAGGCGAGCGATCGATTCGGCGGCCTCACGCTCTTTTTCACCGGGTTCAACAAGGATATGGATAGCGTCGACGTGAGCGAGATTCCGAAGGCTGGTCGCGGTGCGTCGGATTCGAACGAGGTCTGGTTCGACGACTTCCGCATTCCGGCCGCGGATCGAATCGGTGAGGAAGGGGAGGGGTTCAAATATCTCCTCTCGTTCGCGAACTCCGAGCGGATCAGCATCGCTGCGAACGCGGTCGGGATCGGACAGGCCGCGCTCGAAAAGGCCGCATCCTACGCCAGGGAGCGCGAGGTCTTCGACAATGCCATCGGCACCTACCAGGCAATTCAGCACCCGCTCGCGGAATCGTGGAGCAAGCTGGCGCAGGACGAACTGATGATCCGGAAGGCCGCGTGGCTGTACGACAACGGGAAGAACTCGGGGCCGGAGTCTAATGCCGTCAAACTCCGGGCGAGCGAGGACGCGATCGAAGCCTGTGAACGCGCCGTTCGCGTTCACGGCGGAATGGGGTATGCAAGGGAGTACGACGTGGAGCGATACTGGCGCGAAGTCATGATCAACGTACTCGCGCCGATTTCGAACGAGATGGTCAAAAACTACATCGCACAGCACGTCCTTGATCTTCCGCGCTCCTACTGAGTCGGTTTCGGAAACCGCGTTGTCCTGTTCGAATCGCCGGGCCTGCTACCGGCCGTGAAACTCCGGCTCTCGGTTCTCGAGGAACGCTGTCATCGCCTCCAATTGATCGGACGTGTCGAAACACGCGGCGATTGTTTCGAGGCTGTGATCGATGCCCGATTCGACGCCGTTCGATCGGAGCGCCCGAAAGACCTGCGTCTGCCACTGGATGATTCGCGGGCTCTTGCTGGCCAGCGTCTCGACGAGTTCATCGACGGTTTCGTCGTACGCGTCCGGTGCAACCGCCCGGTTGACCAACCCGAGTTCCTCGGCTTCTCGGCCCGAGACCGGGTCGCCGGTGTAGACGATTTCTTTCGCCGCCTGAAGGCCGACTAGGCGGATGAGGAGTCCGCCCTGGATGCCGGTGACGAGTCCAGCGTCGATCTCCGGAAGCCCGAGCGCGGCATCCTCGGTTGCGACGCGAAAGTCACACGACATCGCGAGCTCGAGGCCGCCGCCGAGCGCGTAGTCACCGCACCGACAGACGGTGACCGCATCGAGGTTTCGAACCCCCTGATTGAGCTCGTACAGGTCCACTAGCACCTCGCGCGCTTCGGAGACGGAAAGGTCTTTCACCGCGTCGAGTTTCAGCCCGGCGGTCAGACCGCCGACGCCGTCGTCGGCATCGGGGCCGATAGTGAGGACCGAAACGTCGTCGGGGACGGACTCGACCCGGTCACGGAGGGTGGCGATTGCGTCGGGTGAAAGTAGGTTCAAATCACCAAAGTCCAGTCGGAGGTGAGAAACGGTGTTCCGGTCAGTGTCGTGGTCGAGGCTTACAGACATAGACACGAGTTCACGGGAGTGATACGTTAACTTTTGTATTGCTATCTGGTGAATTGCGGAGGGTGTCACGGCGTTCGTCACGGAGCAGGTGCTGCGCGTCTCCGGCAGGCTGACGATGTCTGGGCCGGTTACTCACCCTGGAACTCGGGTTCGCGCTTCTCGTCGAACGCGGCGATGGCCTCCGCGTGATCGTCCGTTTCGCGACACTCGCCGAGTGCCTCAATCGCGTGCTCGAGCCCCGTTTCCATGTTGATGTCCTGGGCCTCGTTGACAAGTTGCTTCGCGTTCCCGAGCGCAACGGTTGGTCCCTCCGCTAGCTCGCGGGCTCGATCGAAGGCAACCTCTCGAGTTCGCTCGGCATCCCCGTCCACGACCGTCGAGGCGATGCCCAGTTCTTTGGCCTCCGTCCCAGAGATACGGCGACCGGAGAAGATCAGATCCTTTGCAACCTCTTCGCCGACGAGACGGGGAAGCATGTACGCGCCGCCATCGCCTGGCGATAGCCCCACGTTCACATACGACTGGCTCATCTCGGCGTCGGCCCTGATTACTCTAATATCGCAGCCCAGCGCGAGGTCCATTCCGGCACCCATCGCGTAGCCGTTGACACCGCCGACGACGGGAAGCGGCGTGCGTCGGAGCGCCTTGAGCACGCGCTGCGCTCGGTGGACGGTATCCAGCGCCTCCGGCGTTGATTCTGAGAGTCCACCTTCGTCACCGAGATCGACCCCTGCACAGAACGCCTTGTCGCCGGCAGCCGTAAACAGGATCGCACGGACGTCGTCGTCCGCCTCGAACGACCGAACCGCGTCGTGTAATTTCTCGAGGACGCGCGGGGTGAATGCATTTAGGCTCTCCGGCCGCTCGATTCGCATGCGACCGACTCCTTCCGTAACGGTGGCGGTGACTACGTCATCGGACATGTGAAAGTCCACGGAACGTCGGGGAATAACGTTTTCCCTCGGCCGCAGTCACCTCAAGGTGAGGTTCGCCGTCTCGGACTCAGGGGACGGTCACACCGCCCAACTGTAGTTGACTGTCACGCGTCCCGGCCGCAGCGTAACAGATATGGTTCCAGTCCCAGACCGATATACTGTGATGAGCAATACCAATATGTCAATCGGCGGCACGAGCGGGATCCACCCCTCCATCATCGCGAGCGGTGTGATCGAGAACCGATGAGTCGTCGTTCCTCGTTGCTCCGGGAGGCCGAACGCCGACGGGTACAGTATGGTCACGTGTCACCACCGAGAACAACGTCCTCCGATAGTAATACACACTCTGTCCACCACTAATCCATGACCGACACTGAGTCAGCAGCGCAACTCCCGCTGTCCGGAATCACCGTCATCGAACTCGGTAATCTCATCGCAGCACCCTTTACGGGACTTATGCTCGGTGATCTCGGTGCCGAAGTGATCAAAGTCGAACGGCCGGGAACCGGCGACGTGATTCGCCAGGCCGGCGACACCGGCGACGCGATCTTTACCGCGCTCAACCGGAACAAACACAGCGCGACGATCGATCTCCAGAACGACGCCGGGTGCGAGGCCTATCGTGAACTCGTCGCGGCGGCAGACATCGTCGTCGAAAACCTCCGGCCCGGAGTCACCGAACGACTGGGTATTGGGTACGACGCGCTCAGCGACGAGCGTGACGACCTGATTTACGTGTCTATCGCCGGTTTCCGCCAGGGCGGTCCGTACGACGATCGGCCAGGAATGGATGTCGTCGGCCAGGCCATGTCAGGAATGATGCGGATGACTGGTTCTTCGGGGCAAAAGCCGCTTCGGGCGGGAACGTCCGTCGTCGACTTCGGAACCGGCGTCTACGGTGCGTTCGGAGCGATGTTGGCGCTGTGGATGCGCGAAACGACCGGAACGGGCCAGAAGATCGACGCCGGCCTCTTCGAAACGGCTTCCCACTGGACGCACTACTGGACCGTCTTCGCGCAACTCTTCGACGATCATCCGCCGCTCGGGTCCTCTCATCCCGCATTCGGCCTCTACGACGTGTTCGAGACCGAACCGAACGAATGGCTCTTCGCCGGCGTCATCACCAAACACCACTGGCCGGCGTTTTGCGAGGCCATCGACGCGCCGGAGTTACTCGCAGACGAGCGTTTCGAGACGAACGAGGGACGGCAGGCGAACGCCGACGTCCTCTACGATCTGATTCAGGAGGCCCTTCGCGGCCGCGATCGGTCGGCGGTGGTCGACGCGCTACTGGACGTCGGCGTCCCGTCTGCTCCCGTCAATCACCCGTCGGAACTGCTCGATGACCCACACCTGACCGCTCTCGATCTCCTCGTGGAGACGCAGTCGAGCGGCGACGAGACGGTTCAGGCGATGCTCACGCCGTTAGGGGGAACTGATATCGGCGTTTCCCACCGCTGTGACCCCCCGTCCCTCGGAGAAAACACGGCGACCGTCTTCGAGTCCCTCGGGCTGGGCGATCGATACACCGTCCTCGAGGCGGACGGCGCGTTCGGTGACGAATAGAGGAGCGACGAGTGAACGATAACACGGATGTGATGGGTTTCTAGTCGCTGCGATCGTACGTCTCGATTATCTCGTCGTCGGGTTCCCAGCCGACGAACGCGGTCTCCGGTCGGACGTCGAGCGCGTCGATGACGACGGCGGTACCGAGGTAGTGACCGACCACTGATGCGACTCCTGCGATCGTCTCTTCATCGAAGTAGGCGCGGATCTTTTCGTGTGCCTCGTCGTCAACCGTTCGTCGAGCAGCGAGCTGCGCGTACTCGAGCAACGTGCTATCCGCGGGGTTGAACTCGTCGACGCGCCCGGCACTGATCGCCCTAATCTCCCCCGATTCGACACCGGCGTCTCGAGCGAGTCCGACGTGCTGGTGCCACTCGTATTCGTTTTCCAGTTCACGAGCGATTGCCAGAACGACGAGCTCAACCGCACGAGACGACAGACCGGCGTGTTCCCACAGCACGGTGCCGTGGCGCATGTACGTCTGGAGAACCGGCGGATTCGATCCGACTGCCTGTAACAGTTCGAGTTCACCGAGCGCGTCCTCGCTCAGGAGATACTGGTACTCCTCCGGCAGCTCCGACTGTCGCGGTAGCGTAATGCGAGCCATAGGTAAGAGCGCCCCCGCAGATCGTCTTAGTTCTTCGGACAGGTGCGATTCACGGTCGACGCTTTCGAATCGCAGCAACCGGCGACGGTCCCTCGTTGTCACCGTCTCGCGTTGAGTGTCCTGAACTACTGGATGACGCCTTCCTCGCGGAGCTGCTCGAGTTCCTCGGCGGAGTAGCCGTGGCGCTCGAGGATCGAATCGGTGCTCTGGCCCAGCCGCTGCGGGGCAGTCTCCAGTTGGGTGCCGAGTTGGGTGAAGTGGACGGGCTGGTCGATCACGTCCGCATCCTCCCGTCCGTCGCGTTCCATGACTTGATGGAGGCCGCGCCGTTTGACGTGTTCGTCCTCCCAGACAGTATTTGTGTCGTAGATCGGCCCGGCGGGAACGTCTTCGGCGTGGAGCCGATCAATCCAGTAGTCACTCGATTCGGATTCCAGAATCGGTTCAATGACGTCGTCCAGTTCCTCCCGGTTTTCGACCCGGTCTTCCATCGTCACGAACCGATCGTCCTCGAGCAGGTCAGGTCGCTCGAGCGCCCGGCAGAAGCCGCGCCAGAAGTCCGGTGTCCCCGCTGCAATGATGATCGGTGCGTCGTCGCAGTCGTACTTTCCGAAGGGGACGATCGACGGGTGGTGTGTGCCGAGGCGGGGGAACGGCTCGTCGTAGCCAAACGTGTATCCGGCGCGAGCAGTGAGCCAGGTGATGGCCGCATCTAACATGGGCACCTCGATCCACTCGCTGTCGATGCGCCCCCGCTCTCGAGCGTACAGCGCGGCGAGAACGCTTTGGCTGGCGTAGGAGCCGGCGATGAGATCGCCGCTGGGAAGCCCCGACCACAGCGATTCCCCGCCTTCTTCGCCGGTAATGCTCATGATACCGCTCATTCCCTGGATCAACATGTCCCATGCCGGCAGGTCTTCGTACGGGCTGTCGCGGCCGAATCCGGAGATCGAACAGTAGATGAGCTCCGAGTTCAGTTCGGCCAGGGTCTCATACCCCAGTCCGAACGAGTCTGCACGTCCCGGTTTCGTGCTCTCGATGAAGACATCGGCATCGGCGACGAGACGCTGGGCCGCTTTCTGCCCTGCATCGCTCTTGAGATCGATGGCGACGCTGTACTTGTTCCGGTTCAGGGTATCGAAGTAGGCGGGCGTGGGCTGAATATCCCGACTCCGATCGCCGCGACCGACCGCTTCGATCTTGATTACGTCAGCGCCGAGGTCGCCGAGGGCCATTGTTGCGAACGGGCCGGCTGCGACCTGGGTCAGATCGACGATGGTAACGTCATCAAGGGGTAATACATCCGTCTCTGGGGGGTTCGCTGCCTCCATATCTGGCTCTACTCTTGATGTGGGGTAAGTGTTTGGGACGTTACTCACTGCTCGCCGAGTCGGTGTGTGGTGCCACCGGATGGATGGAACGATAAAATCCTCTCTCGACCCCATCACCGCTGAACGGAGGCAGCTATTGCTCCGCGAGTTCGAACTGGTACAGCTGTTTGTCGCCCCGGTCCTCCCAGGCCAGCACCACCGAGTCGCCAACGGAGATGTCCGCCGGCTCCGCGAGGACATTGGCTAATACCGTCACGTCGTTTGTACTCCCCATCTTCACGAGCGCGACGATGTACGGTGTGTCCCCCTCGAACGCCTCTGTCGGAGCGCGGTGGACGACGGTAAACGATTCGACGGTCCCGCTCCCGTCCAGTTCGACTGCTTCGGACCCCGTGTTCCAGCAGTTCGGGCAGACGGCTGCCGGATAGAACCGCTCGTGTTCACAGTCGGTACATCGTTGGACGACGAACTGCCCGTCGTTACAGGTGTCCCAAAACTCGGCCGTGTCTTCCGACGGCGTCGGAACGGGTCTGTCGCTCATCTCACCAGGCCTCCATTAGCAGCGTCGCGTTTGTAGACAGGACACCGCCGACGCCGTGAGCGAGCGCAAGGTCGGCATCCACCTGCGTCTCCGCGGCGTCTCCTCTGATCTGCCGTGCAGCCTCGAGAATGTGGAAGACGCCCGCGCCGGCATAAGAGAGCTCCCCACCATGCGTGTTCACCGGCAGTTCCCCGTCGGTCGTGATCCCACGCTCGCGGACGAACGATCCGCTTTCGCCCTTCTCGCAGAATCCGAGATCTTCAAGGAGAAGAAGTGGCGTGATCGTAAAGCAGTCGTACAACTGCGCGACGTCGACATCGTCGGGGGTTCGACCGGCCATCTCGAACGCCGTCGTCCCGCTCGCTGCCGCGGGCGTCTCCAACAGGTCATCCCGTCGGTGGATGTACTCCGACCCGTGTCCCTCCCCGTAACCGGCCAACTCGACCGGGTCTCGTGTCTTCTTGGCCGCATCGGCCGAGGACACGACGACGGCACCAGCACAGTCGCTGATCAATGCACACTCGAGTTTGTGAAGCGGCGACGAAATCAGTCCCGAGGAGAGGACGTCGTCGACATCGATCCGTTCGGTGTGCTGTCCGGCTCCACGCATCGACGCATGTTCACGGCAGGCGACGGCGACCGTCGCGAGTTCCGCCGCGGTCGTTCCGTACGTCGCCATATGCTTCTGTGCGATCAGCGCGTACATCGACGGCACCAACGGCCCGAACGGGTTCTCGAACTCGGGGTGGCCGACCTCCGTCGCGAGACTGCTGACCCCGTCGTCGCCCTTCGCGAATCCCGTTCGACGATTATCACCGAACGCGACGACGACGTTTTCACACTGGCCCTGTCGGACGGCGTTTGCGGCATGGCAGACGCCGACGAACGGCGTCGCACCGCCGAGCCGAAGGCTCTCGTTGTACGTGAGATTCAATCCCAGGTAATCGGCAACAACCGTGCTGTGCATCAACTTCGGATCGACGAGCGAGTATCCGGTCACGAGACCGTCGATATCCGCTTTTTCGAGCCCGGCGTCGTCGACCGCTTCGAGACAGGCGCTCGCGTAGAGATTGATCGAATCCATCTCCGGTGTCTTCCCGATTGGCGATTCGCCGATACCGGTTACTGCGGCTCGCTGTGTCGAACCCATGTCCTCTTCCCCACCACAGATCTACATAATTCTTGTTGCAAAGAGCGCCTCGGTCGCGAAATCGGGGCCAGAGTGGCTTCCGAATTGGCCGGTGGTCGTGATACGGCCGACCGTGCTCAGTTACTCAGTGACATACTGGACCATCTTCCGGTGGTCCCAGACGACACAGATGTCGTCGTTCTGATTATAAATAGTCGTTCGGAGCGTAACGACGCCGCCTTTCTCCTTCTTCGTGAGGCCAGTCACTTCTTGGACCGTCCGAACGGTATCGCCCGGAAAGACGGGAGTCGGGAACCGCATATTGTCAATTCCGTAGAGGCCGACGACGGTCCCCTCCGTGTAACCGATCTGCGTCGTCAGGCCGAGCCCAATGCTGAACACGAGCGGACCGTGGGCAATTCGAGAGCCGAAGATCGTCTCCTCGGCGTATTCCTCGCTGACGTGTATCTCGTTGTAGTCACCCGACAGGCCAGCGAAGGTCGTCACGTCGGCTTCGGTGATCGTCCGGGTTCTCGATTCGAACGTTTCTCCGATCTCGAACTCCTCGAAGTATTTGCCGCTCATCTACACGTCACCTCTAGCGAGGTGTGGGTATAGACCTTGGTACGGCTATTCCGTTGAACGTCACCGGGTGTGCATCCGTATAGTCGACCTGACACTGACGTGTAATAAGTGATAACCCATTGCGTCACGTGGATCGAACTGTTTGCATGCAACCACTGAGAGGAATTGACGTACTTGACTTTACCCAGTCGATCGCCGGTCCCATCTGCACCCAGTCGTTGGCCATCCTGGGAGCAAACGTCGTGAAGGTGGAACCGCCCGAAGGAGACGCTTTCAGACCCCTTATCGAGGGCTCAATGTTTGCGTCGTGCAACCGTGGGAAGCGGAGTATCAGTCTCGACTTGAAAAGCGAACGAGGTCGGGCGATCGCTCGCGATCTCGCGGCCGACGCGGACGTCATCGTCGAAAGCTTCCGACCGGGGGTGATGGATCGCTTCGGCCTCAGCTACGAGGATCTTAGCGCGGAAAACGACGACATCGTCTACTGCTCGATCACGGGATTCGGGCAGGACGGGCCGTATGAGGAGTATCCAGCCTACGACCCGGTCGCACAGGCCATGTCCGGTCTCATGAGTGTCACCGGCCCGACCGACGGCGAACCGGTCCGTGTCGGAACGAGCGCAATCGACTACTCGACCGGGCTCACCGGTGCGATGCTCGTCATGGGCGGGTTGATAGGCAACGGGCCCGAGAACGAGAGCGGGACCCATATCGACCTCTCGTTGTTCGACGTCGCCACGACGTGGATGGGGTACTGGGTTGCTCACTACACGTCGACCGACGAACTCCCCAACCGCTCCGGAGCGGGGCTTTACGGAATGGCACCCTACGGTATTTTCGAGGCCGGAGACGGGCAGCCGTTTTACCTCGCGACGGCTTCGGAGAAACTGTACGGCCGACTCTGTGACACCCTCGATCGGCCGGACCTGTTGGAGGCCGAGCGGTTCGAGACCGCCGATGATCGATGGGAGAACCGCGACGCGCTTCGGGCGGAACTCGAGTCCGAGTTCGAGCAATTCGATCGCCGAGAACTCGTCGAGTTATTGGCCGAATCCGGCATTCCCGTCGGCCCGCTTCAGTCCATTGACGAACTGGTCAACGATGACCCCCACGCCGACCATCGGGATCTGTTCGTCGAGACATACAATCAACACCTCGAGACAGACTGTCGGACGACGCGAATGCCGTTCCGATTCGCCAATCGCTCGCTCGAGCCCATGTCGTCGCCGCCGCGGAACGGCGAACACACGCGAGCCGTCCTCGACGAGTACGGCTACGACGCGGAGACGATCACCGACCTGCTAGACGCGGGCGTCCTGCGAGAATCACCGTAGCTCGATGCCAACGGCGTTGACCGTCCACCGACCGTCGTTAGGGACACATCTCTGGACTGCCGGCTGAGATCGGCCCGGTTCGCGTCCGAACTGGCCCCGCTCCCACCTGTGGTGGGATTACTTTGTGCTTCCTCAAGAGAGCGTTCATTCTCCGTCGAGACACGGCCGCTAAGGCAGGGTGGCCGCGGACCGCTCAACTCGGAGAGACCGCTATCGATCGACGGACGGCCGCCCCGTTCGTCTCGCTGCGCTCCAGCGAGCGTACCCGGTGACCGCCACTCGAAAAGAGAAGGCACCTCAGGCGGGAGTGGCCGTTATCGACTCTTGACGCTCCAGATAATGGAACGCAACGACGACAAGGACCGCCAGAACGAATCCACCCATCTGGATGGTAGACGTTCCCCAAAACATGATGACAACCAGTACACCCACTCCGACGGATTTGATACCGCCAGAGACGAACTCGTTGTAGTCGAGATCGAAGTGGATAATGGTGACAATCGCGGCGAAGGTCGCGAGCAAGTAGATGAACGTCAACGGTGTATCACTGCCCCACTGAGCGATGCTCGGGTGATATATGATCGTGTACGGGAGGATGAACAGCGGTGCTCCCATGATCATCGCCTTTTTCGCCACCTGCGTAAAACTCGCTTCGGCAATACCGCTGGCGATAACGGCCGCCAGCGCGACCGGTGGCGTAATGGCGGATAGAATCGCGAAGTAGAACACGAACAGGTGCGTGTTAAATTCCGAGATTCCGAGGTCCCCGACGGCTGGTGCGACGAACACTACGACGACGACGTACGCGGCGACAGTCGGCATCCCCAGGCCGAACATGATTGACAGAATCATCGCAACGAGCAGCAGCGGGAAGAGGAGTTCTCCCGAGAGACCCAACATAAGGAAGGACAATTCTTGGACGATGTTTCCGCTGCCGAGCATACTGACGAAGATTGCAATCGCACCGAGGACGACCATGATCTCTGCACTGGCTATCGCACCCTTCTGGAGGCCGACTAGCAGGTTACGACCGAAGTCACGGAGCGAAGATCGTCTGTCGTCCGTAAGGACCATGTTCCAGATAAGCTGCAGTCCGATGAGCGAGATAACTGAGTGAAAGCCAGCGGTAAGCGGTCCCGTCTGGCGGATGCCGAGATCGTAGATAAGGATCAGTACGGATGCGAGCAAAGGTAAGTAGACGTACCACGGTTGGTTCGCCGCTTGTGTCGTCTCCAGAATCTGCTCCTCGTCTGTGTCCGAATTGCTGAGGTCGTACCCTTTACTGACGTAGTAGACGGTAATTGATACGGTGAGATAGAAAATGACCGCCGGAAGCAACGCCCCGACGACGACATCGAGGTAGCTAATATTGAGGAACGAAGCCATGACGAACGCCGACGCCCCCATGATCGGGGGAAGGACCTGGCCGCCCGACGAGGCATTCGATTCGATGGCTGCAGCGGTCTCGCCGTCCATCCCGTAACTCTTCATCAGCGGAATCGTTACGGAACCCGTCGTTGCAGTGTTGGCTGCTGCACTACCCGAGATCGATCCCATCACGAAACTCGTCACGACTGCCAGTTGCGGCACCCCGGACTGCAGGTGTTCGTTCATCCGTTTCCCGAAGTCGATTGCCAGTTGGAGCGCGCCGAACTCGATCAGGAGACTCGCGTAGACAAGGAAGATAACGATCCACTGGGCGCCAACGCCGGGGAGGAAGCCGAAGAGTCCGATGTCGAACACGAGGGAGGATCGTTCAAGGACTCGAGCTAGCGAAATACTGCTATGACCGAACGCTCCGGGGATGTACGAACCGAACATCGCGTATCCGACCGACAGAACGACGATCCCCGAGACGAAGAACCCATATCTGAAGTACGTGAAGAGGAGTATTAATACGATTAATACGAGTGCGAACACGTACTCCATCTGCGTGTAGTTGAGGATCCGTGACAACAGCTCGGAGTACCTCGTCACGAAATAGTACGTGATGTAGAGTAGCAACGCTGACGTGGCCACCTTTGCGGCGAACAGCGCCTTTCCGGAAATCCTACTCAGATCGGCTTCGACCAGTTGGACCATCAAAAATACGGATAGACACAGCGAGATGATGGTATGCTGGTCGCTATTTACGAAATACGAATACCCGTATGCGATGTGATAGACCGAGAAGACGAGTGCACTGACGGTGAGTAACAGCCACTGTGCGTTCTTGAAGGTGAAATTCAGTGCCGGTAACTGGTCTCCTTTCTCTTCTAGACTCAGTTCCTGATCGGTGGATGTGTTCGACATAATTGGAAATGAAGAGATCGATACTTATCCTTCGATCAGGTCTTCGTTCCATAGATCGTTTTCCTGGTACCATTCGGCGGCTCCCGGATGAACTGGTGACTGAGTAAGACCGTCTACCGCGTACTCTTCAGTGAACAGTCCAAGTGCGTCGTGGACGCTCTGTATCTCGTCTACGTTGCTAAACGAGATTTCACAGAACTCCTTGACGAGTTCATTGCTGAGTTCCGGATGGACGTACCATTGGTACGGCGCCGTTGGTGATTGGACCGTGTCGATGTTCGTTTCGAACCCGAAAACCTCGTTGACCGGTACCTCGGTGACGTTGAGGTACGGGTCCTCTTCGACCGTCGAAAGCTGATCGTCGCTGAACTCAAGGATTCGCAGATTGTCCATGCTGTTTAGTTGTTCGGCCCATCCAGGAAGCGACGTTCCGTTCGCCATCACGTACGTATACGCGGCATCGACGCGACCTTCTTCGAGCGCGAAGGGAATGTCCGACCAGTCGCCCTGTGTGAGTTCGATGTCTTCGTAGAGCCCGACACTGTCGAAGGGAATCGCACCGACGAAGCGGGAGCCGGCAGCGCCGTTGTGTACTGTTTTGCCCTGTAAGTCGTCAATGGATTGGATGCTATCATCCATCGTTACCCAGAACGGACGGATATCGGCGATCGCCATGACCTGTTGTGGGACGGTCGGAATGGTGTTGTCACCGCCGAATTGGGCACCCGGTCGACTCTCCTCCTCGTAGGATGCCATTCCCATTGCGCTCGTCCCTCTGGTAATGTGGTTCTCACCTGCGGCACAGAGCCTGTACGCCTCTTCCGACCCACCAGTTGTATTGAGGGTCAGGGAAATATCCGTGTCAGAGTTCTCGAAAAGTTGGGCCCACCCGCTAGCCTTGATATATCCGATCGTTCCCTCGCGTGTGATCCCAAAACTCCAATCAGTAGTATCACTCTCAACACTACTATCGCCGTTTTCGCCACCGATACAGCCAGCTACCCCTGCTAATCCTGCTGCACCAGCAGCCGTCATAAAGTGCCGTCTGTTGTACGACATCACTGTCATGATAACACAATCCAAACCATATATACTTGATCGTATATATCATATACGTTTTACCGGAATTGAAGTAGTCGGGCGAAGCGGTCACCGAACACCTTGTCGAATAGCACCACCTGCTATCCAATATCGGGGTGCGGCGACCGAGTGAAACGCGAGAAACTCAACCCTGACTGATCGGAATCCTGTTTTACAGTACTGAATATAATAATTTCTCCTGCCAGTTGGCAAGTCGAATCTCGACCGACAGTCCGGGCGGGGCGGCCAACCCTTCGAACGATGGATATCTTCGTTCTCTTTCCAATAGTGTTATTCCAAATACCAGTATTTTATTACCTATTGTAACACTTATAGTGGTCGCTCGTATTCGTTGTTCTATCCGCTATGATCGGGGAGGACACAGTCCTGACAGAAGAGGAAGAAGCGTACCTAGCCGACGCGATAACCACTCTCGAGACAGAGGTGTTTGTCGACGGCCTTGGCCACGACCACTTCCGAGCCCTTGACGAGAACAACGGCTCTCGCGAGGAGTGGCAGAAATACGTCAGTCGAATGGGAGACGCCGGCTTCAATGCGATTTCGGTTCCTGAGGAGCACGGCGGTCCGGGTGGGACGATCACCGAGACAGTGCTGGCCGAACAAGCGATCGGCTACTGTGGCAACATCGTTCACGCCTGTCAGACATCGCTGACACAACACGTCGGACGTACAATGTACGAACACGGCAATCAACACATCAAGGAGGCCTATCTAGAGCCGATGGCCGCGGGCGACCTTGTCGTTGCGCAGGCCTATACGGAACCCCGAAGCGGGACCGATCTCGCTCATCTCGAGACCAATGCCGAGAAGGACGGAGACGAATGGGTGATCAACGGCGAGAAGCGGTTCATCGACTTCGCGCCTTACGCCGACTTCTACTTCACCCCCGTACGCACGAGTGGCGAGGACGGCGACCGCGAGGGCGTCTCGATCATCGTGGTCGATCGCGATACCGACGGCATAGAACTTCTCCAGGACCAGTCCGATTGGCACGGCTTTCGAGGAACGGGGGCGTCATGGATGCGGTTCGATGAGGTCCGTGTTCCCGAGGAAAATCTCGTCGGGAACGAGGGCGAGGCGTGGTCGTATATCACCGACGAGCTCAACCTCGAACACCTGACCGTTGCCCGCTACTGTCTCGGAGCGAGCCAACAAGCACTCGAAATCGCCGCCAACTATACCGCCAACCGAGAGGTTAACGAACAACCGGTCTCGCGATATCAGGCGGTCAACCACAAGGTCGCCGAGATGGTAACGAAACTCGACGGGGCCTACCTACTCAACACCCGCGCAGCGCGGATCATGGACAATCGTGGTGTCTCCGCTGGTCGAATGGAGAGTGCGATGGCAAAGTGGCTCGGCAACGAACTGGCCCATGAAATCGCCGACACCTGCATCCAGATCATGGGTGGAGTCGGGACGACCACATCGTATCCAGTCGAACAAACTCAGCGCGACGTTCGCGCTGGCAGATTCATGGGCGGTGCGACCGAAGTCATGAAAAGCGTCGTCCAACACGACGCCTACAAGCAGCTTCTGGACGAGGAGTTCGACGCCGAACTCGTCGGCAACGAACGCGAGGGGCTTCCCTGGTTGAACGAAGACGAACAGCCGACACAGATAGCGGACGAATAGCAGCGATCACTCGCACTGCTCGTCTAGCCACTCGACGAGTTCGTTCAACGGGCCGCCGGATTCGGTCTTCGACCGCGATGCTCCCTCGAGCAGGCCGTCGAACTCGGCTGCGAGGTCGGGCCCCAACCACCTTCGGCCGTCAACGACCACGCTAATTTGGAATCAGTGACGGTGGGGACGGCACCGCCGCCGTTCTCGGGGATCTCGTCGACAACATCTCGAAGCGGCTCCTCGTTCACATCCTCGCTGTGGGCCTCGAGCCGAAATCGCTGACGACGACACTTGTACCCATCTCGGTCATTTGAATCGTCGTTTCGCGTCCGAGACCGCTGGCACCGCCGGTGACGATGACAACCGTACCATCGATTATTACGGCTCACCCCGGTAATCGACGTTCTCCTCGACGATATCCCAGATATCGCGGGCCATCGGCTCATCGGCCTCTTCATTGAGATGTCCAACGAGTCCCGCCGAACGCGAGACGAGCGCGATTCCGCGAGCGACGAGCGGATCGAGACCAAGTTCAGATACTCCAACGCCGATGGCACCCGTCGCATTGATCAGCGGGCGAGACCCGAACTGCGCTTCTGCCGCATCCTGAACGTCATAGATGAACTCGAGATACGGACCGTCCATCTCTTCGTCCTCGAGGATGGCAAAGATTCGCTCGGTCCGAGGATCGGTCGGGTCGTGTTCGGGGTGCCCGAAGCCCGGTAGTCGATCATGCGCAGCGACGGCGTCGTGTGCGACCGCGTCGCTCGGCTCACCGGCATCGATCCGCGAGACGCCGTTCTGAACCATTTCCGCGACGTCCTGCATCGATCCGAGGAAGGTCTTCCCCGCGCCGAGCAGACCGCTCGCGACCGCACCCTGTACTGCCTCGGGTGCAGAGTCATAGGTGAGCCGCGCAGCGATCACGCTCGGAGTGATTCCGTGTTCGACGACCGTGACCAGGAGGGTGTTGAATACTCGAGATTCCGAGTCGGTCGGCATCTCGCCCGTCAGATGGAAGTAAAAGAACTCGCCGAAGTCGAGGGTCCCCATCAGTTCCTCCGTGAGATCCGCCCCTCTGACGGTGATGCATTGCTCGTCTGACATCGCTATCGATGTTTGCAAGGGTCTATCACCCATGCAAAGATGCTACTCGACCTGTGGCTTATAGTTACTCCCCGTGGAACTCCGGGTCCGGTCCTCGAAGAACGCGTTGACGCCTTCTCGATGATCTCAAGTCGATTGGAGATCCCTGTGGCGTCGCTTCGTTCCAAAGCGCCGTGCGAAGTCGACGGTAGTGGCCGTGTTGAAGCCTCGGTTCGCCAGTGCGAGCGCCTCGGTCGGGCCGACGAGAGATCCGAAACCACTTCATCGACTGATCTGTTGAGTTCCGCTGCCGAAACTGTATCGTTAACGAAGCCGGTTTCGGCCGCTTCGACGCCCGAAATAGGCTTGTCTGAGAATACGAGTTCTTTGGCTTTGTGAGAGCGGGCGAGTTGTGGAAACAGGAACGAGCCCCCGAACTCGACCGACGGTCCAATGTTCTTAAACACCTCACTGACCGTCGAGTCCGCTCGGCGGCGAACACGAAGTCACTGGCCAACGCGACGTTGACGCTGCCACCCCATTGCGATGTCGTTGACGTTGACGATCACTCGTTTCCCGAGGATGGATACTTGTACGACCGTGTCTCTGGCTTGGAAAAGAGCTTCTCGACGTATTTCGAGTGACGTGACCTTCCGTTCGCGATGGATTTCTTTCCGCTTGAACCGGGACGGATCAGGCTCACCGGTACTACGATAACAATGGAGGTATAGTATCGAGGAGAAGCGATGAAAGTCCACGAAGCAGTCAGTAGACTGTTCAACGAGGAGGGAGTCGAGACGCTATTCGCGCTGATGAGCGAGGATACGATGAGCATGCTGTCGACGTTACACGAGCAATGGAGTGAAGACATGAGCGTCGTCCACACACGCCACGAGCAGGGTGCCGTCGCGATGGCCGACGGCTACTCGCGGGCAAGTGACGATGTCGGTGTCTGTATTGTCGGTCGAGGGCCTGCAGTCGCACAGACCGGGACCTCGCTCGTCACAGCTCGAAAGAAGGGTGCGAAGTTGCTCGTCATCGTCCCGGAGATGCCCGTCTCCGACACGTACGATATCAAGGACTTCGAACAGGAGTCCTTTCTAAAGTCGACGGTCGGTACCGTCCGCTCCGTTCGGAGCCCCGAAACGCTACTTCCAACGCTCAAGGATGCCTTTCGGAGTCTTCGAGTTGGAGAGGGACCGATAGCGGTACAGGTTCCATGGGACGTACTGGACGACGAACTCACCGATTCCGATGTCGAAATCGCCCGAAATCGATCGACGACGAACGCCGTCGTATCGGACGCCCGTCTCCACCCTGACGACGACGTGATCGATGCGGCCGCCGAGTTGTACCTCGATTCAGACGCGACCAAAATCCCGATGGTCATCGCCGGTCGCGGCGCAATTAAGGCGGATGCGAAGGAGGCGATCGAGTCGTTCGCCAAGCGGACGAACGCCGTGCTCGCCACTACCCTGCAGGCCCGGGGGTACTTTGGCGATCATCCATTCTCGCTTGGGTTCGTTGGCGATTTCGGGAGCAACATTGCGAACGAACACTTGCATGAAAGTGACTTTGTCTTGGCGGTCGGCTGTAGCCTAAACCCGTATACGACGGATTCCGGACACCTCATCGATGACGGGGTTAAAGTCGTCCACATCGATACGGACCCGAGCGCAATCGGGAGATACGTGCCCGTCGATCTTGGCATCCAAGGGGACGCCCGGCTAACGGTCGACGCGTTGACCGCACAGCTAGAGGCGCGCGGAATTGACCGAAGTGGCGAGTTCTGGACGGATCGCTTCCGAAACCAGATCGAAGACACCCCGGCGCTGGACGAGGGCGAGTTCCCCGAACAGGAGGGGCGAATCGATCCGCGAGAACTGGTCCGGAATCTCGATCGTCTCTTGCCCGAAAACCGCGTGGTTGTAAGCGACGGTGGACACTTTTCGCGGTGGGTCCTCGACGGGATTTCGACGCCGAAACCGGCCGATTTCCACTGGACGCTCGACTTCGCGGCCATCGGACAGGGGCTTCCCCACGGGATCGGTGCGGCGTTGAACTCGGGTGACCGTACCCCTGTCACGTTCTGTGGCGATGCGGGATTCATGATGGCGATTCAAGAGGTGGATACCGCCGTCCGCAACGAGATCCCCATGATAATTATTGTCATGAACGACAACGCTCTCGGAACAGAGTACCACAGTCTGCAAACCGCTAACAAGTACGCCGACGTCGCCCTCTTGGAGGCGCCTGATATCGCAGATGTTGCTCGGTCGCTCGGCGCAGATAGCTACACCGTTCGATCGAAGGACGATCTGACCGCTATCAGCGATATTCTCGGCCACCAACCTGACGGGCCGGTCATTGTCGACTGCAAGACAAACAGTGCCGTCCGCCATCGAAGCAAGATGTAGCGGATGAGCGAAAGCGTGAGGTCGAACGACGCTCATCGAATTAATCTCCCCTCGACGGCTTTCGTTTCTCGCGTCCGTTCGCCCACGTCCGTCAGTAGCCAGTGCACAGCCAGTCACGAAACAGTCGAATTCATCGAACTCGTTAGGCGAAGCAGGTCTCGACCGGGACGAATTGGCGTTCGAGTATACGGAACCTTTATCAGCAGAGATGTGTTGACTCACCACATGGCAACGTATTCCGATCCGGGGACGGTGAAAGCGACGCGGACAACGTTCGAGATCATCGAAACGCTCGCCGAAGCTGACGGCGGTCAGGTCACCGAAATCGCGAACAAGCTCGGCCTCGCAAAGAGCACCGTCCATCGGCATCTGGCGACGCTCGAGGACCTCGAATACGTCGTCAAAGACGGGGATATGTATCGGATTGGCTTTCGATTCTTGAAACTAGGTGAAGAGACGAGAAAGTGCACCGACACGTACCAGATGGCGAGTCAGAAAGTCAAGAAGATCGCCGAGCAAACCTCCGAGCGAGCCCAGTTCGTCGTCGAAGAACACGGAAAGGCCGTCTACGTGTTCGGAGAAACCGGTGAACACGCCGTGCAAACTAACTCGACGATCGGCAAGTCTCGGCCACTCCAATCGATGGCTGCGGGAAAGGCGATCCTCGCACACCTTCCAGAGGAGCGTGTGACGGAAATCATTCGTGAGAACGGGTTGCCAGCGATGACCGAGAACACGATTACGGACGAGGACGAACTCTACGAAGAACTTGCGGAGATTCGAGAGCGAGGATACAGCATCAACAACCAGGAGACGATTCCCGGTCTTCGTGCGATCGGCGTCTCGATTGAGTGCCCGGACAGCGGCGTCTTCGGCGCACTCAGCGTCTCCGGACCCACACACCGTGTACAAGGTGACCGGCTTGAGGAAACAATTCCGAGCATCCTTCTCGGGACGGCGAACGAACTCGAACTGGATATGAAATACTCCTGAACTCGTTCTGTGCCGTTCGTTTCCGGAGAAACATACCGTATTCCGGATCCGGTTCAGTCAGATCAGATTATCCCTGAGCCCGTTCTGATCGATCTGCATCCGTTCGATGCACCGATGCAGTACTATCGCTCATTCCTTGATGGAGAACGGAACCGCGCCGACGCGTCGGAATCTCCTCTCGTAACAGATCAAGTTCGCTCGCCGTGTTCGGCGTCTCCGACGTGCGACGACTGCGATTGTATCGGCAATGATTCGAGATCGGTGATGTCGTTCGGTTCGTAGCGTTCCTCGCAGCTGTTCGCAACACCCTTGTCGAACTCGGTCCTGACTTCCGACGAGTTCACGATGCTGACGGCGATATCGGCGGTGCCGCCCTGTCCTGCGAGGCTCTTCGTGAACCCACGAATTCTCCAGTTCGTCGCCGCGTACAGCGGCGTTCGGATGCGAGTTCTTGTCTGCGTCGCCTGTGATGAAAATCGCTGGTTCGTTCGTCTCGCAGAGCTGTGGGGTCGCCGCCAGGGCCGTATAGAACATCTCGTCTCCGTTCACGTTCATGACGGTTCGATACTGATCTGTCGGGAACTCCTCGATGGATATCTCGGAATCGGTCACGATCTCGGATTGGTACCAAAACGTCCAGACAGCCGAACTCCGAGAGTTATCTTCTCAACGGTCGCCTGGATCTCGTCTTCGTGGCTCACCTGGGGGATAGACGGACTCGGTTGCACGGGATTCGACAGCGGTCATTACGACAGTAGATCGTCGGCGATGATGCGTTTCTGTATCTCGTTGGTTCCCTCGAAGATGCGCGTCACTCGAGCATCTCGCCAGTAGCGCTCGACGTCGAAGTCCGTCGTGTAACCGTATCCACCGTGAATTTGAATCCCCTCGCTGGTGACCTCCTCAGCGATCTCGCTTGCGAACAGCTTTGCCATCGCGGCTTCGGCGTCGGCCCGTTCGCCGGAGTCGACCGCGTCAGCGACGAGCAGCGTCAGTGCTCGTGCGGCCTCAACCTGCGTCGCCATGTCGGCCAACTTGAATCGGATCGCCTGAAACTCCGAGATCGGGTTGTCGAACTGGACCCGTTCTTTCGCGTACTGGACCGAGTCTTCGATCGCGCCACGCGCTAATCCCACCGATCGAGCAGCGGTATGGACGCGCCCTTCTTCGAAGAAATCCATTATCTGGTAGAATCCGTTCCCTTCCTCGCCTCCGACGAGCTTGTCGGCGCTGATGTGCACGTCGTCGAAATTCACTTCCCACGTTTTCCAGCCGTGGTAGCCGATTTTGTCGATTGCCTGGCCGCTGAGGCCGTCACGGCCGAACGTTCCGGCCGGCTTCTCAACGATAAACCCGGAAATGCCGCGATGGGCCGGCTCCGCGTCTGGATCGGTGACCGCGTATGTGAGAATGAAATCCGATCCCTTCGCAAACGTCGTCCACGTCTTCTGTCCGTTGAGGACGTATTCGTCGCCGTTGCGCTCGGCGCGGGTCTGCATGTTTGCGACGTCACTGCCTGCGTTCGGCTCGCTGATTGCGATACTCTTGAGCGTATCTCCGGACGCCATCTTCGGCAAATATTCTTCTTTCTGTTCGTCCGTCGCTCCCGCGAGACTCTGTCCGCGAGCGATGATACTGCCAACGCTGAGCCACCCTCGAGAGAGTTCCTCGGCGATAACCGCATATGACTTCAGATCCATCCCAAGTCCACCGTATTCCTCGTCGATGAGAACGCCGAAAAACCCCATTTCCCCGAGTTCAGCGACGAGTTCGGTCGAGATCTCTTTTTTCTTCGGATCGCGTTCGCTCGCCTCCGGACGGACCTCGTTCGCGACGAATCGCTTCGTTTCGTTGCGCAGCAGCGTGTGTTCATCTGACAGTATCGCATCCGAAATATTGTTCATACAGATCCACCATCGTGCCGATATTTCTTAAGCTTTCTAATAGATTCCAGATGAGTCACGCGGTGAGTGAAGGTCGATGGCAGTTGTGGGTGGCGTCCGGCCCAGCATTCGAGCGGCGGCCGGTCTGGCTAAACGAATATATGTGTAGTTCACTTTACCAAACCACGATGGAGGAAATCGATCACATCGCACACGCAGTATGGGACCTGTCGGCCGCGCTCGAGACCATCACGACTGTAGACGGCATTGAACATGTCTGGACCCTCGAGAGCGACGAATGGCAGTACCGAACGGCGTACATCCTATTCGGCAGCGATATGTTCACCCTGCTTTCGCCAACGAGCGAAGAGAGTTTCGTCACCGATTATCTCGAGCGCAACGGCCAGGGACTCCATCACATCGGAGTCACCGTTTCGGATCTCGAAGCGGCCGTTGTGCAGCTGACAGCGGCCGGTGGGGAGGTCATCATGGAAGACGAGGTTTCGGGAGTCCGGACGGAAGCCACTCTGCACCCCAAATCGCTATTCGGCCTCCAACTGCAACTCATCGAGTGGGCTGATGACGTCGGTCCGACTGCTCGCGATCACATCGAAGCGCTGCGCGACGCCGCAGACGACCGGATCTAAGCCGACGAGTTACGCGACCGTCTCGCCGACGTTGTCAATCGTCTCGTGTATCTCTTCGACGGTGGCGGTGGTCGGTGGAAGCAATGCGAGCGTGTCGGCGATTCCGTCGTATCGTTCGAAGAGGTGACCGACAGTATCCGGATCGCCGGCGATCGCGGTCTCGTCGAGGAGATCGTCGCTGACGGCCGCTCGAGCCGCATCCTTCTCGCCGGCCTCCCACTCAGCTCTGATTTGGTTGGCGGTCTCCCGGAATCCGTGAGTGGCCACCGCATCGTAATGGAAATCGCCCATCGCGCCGACGTAGAACGAGATCATCTCCCGACACCTGTCTCGAGCCCGCTCGCCGTCTTCTAGGACGCACGTCGTCACCCACGGAATCGTCGCGACCGCTTCTGGGTCACGGTCTTGCTTTCGAGCGCCGCGATCGATGTGGTCGCGCTTCGCCGGGAGTGCCGACACCGGAATGCGGTTCGGCATCCATCCGTCGCTGAACCCGCCCGTCAGTTCGATGTTCGTCTCTCCCTGTGCAGCAACGTAAATTGGAACGTCTGAGCGAAGCGGTTCGAATCGAAGGCGGAAATGACGGAGGTCGAACAGTGTGCCGTCGTAGGTCACCTCGGTTCCGGAAAGGGCCCGCCGAACGATGTCGATCGTTTCGCGCTGGCGGCGCAACGCAGGTTGGAAGTCCACGCCGTGCCAGTTCTCGATGACCTTCGGCCCCGAAAGGCCTAGCCCGAGTACCGCCCGTCCGTCCGTGAGTTCGTCCAGCGTCGCCGCTCCCTGGGCGATCAGCGCAGGTGATCGCGAGTGGACGGGAATGATCCCCGTTCCGAGACCAATCGTTTCCGTCCGGGCCGCGAGATAGCCGAGACGGGTAAACGCTTCTCGTCCCCACGTTTCGGGAGCCATCACGAGGCCGTATCCGGCGTCCTCCGCCGCGAGAGCGAGGTCACACTGCTCTACTGTGGTAATGTCGCCGGTAGCTGGTAACGGTAGCGCAAGGTCGTACGATGGCATACTATAACAAACGAAAAGAGACCGTCTTAGCTGTTTCCCACCCGAGAAAGCGCCGTATCATTAATGAGGCCACCGTCCGCTCTAGTCGATACGATGTCGAACGACGGATCGTCCAGGATGCCGTACATCACCGCAAAGGACCAGCTCTCGGATGACTGGCACGAGCACTACGATCGGATCGCGGCCAGTCGGGGCCACGTTAGCGGTCCCTTCAGCGTCCTCATGAACAGCCCGGAGGTCGCAACCAGAATCGCGGACGTTGGAACGTATGTGCGCTTCGAAGGAACGCTCCCGGGGTCGGTTCGAGAACTCGCGATCATCACAACAGCCCGGGAACTCGACTGCGCCTACGAGTGGGCGATACACGAGCCGCTAGCCCGAGATGAGGGCGTCACTGACGACACGATCGGTATCGTTGCCGGTCGAGAGCCGACGGATCTCCTTTCGGCGGTCGACGCTCTCGTCGTCCGCTACGGTCGCGCATTGTTCCGCGAAAACGAAGTCCCCGAGTCACTCTTTCAGTCGGCAAGAGACCGGTTCGGTGTCGAAGGAATCACTGAACTGACGGCGACGTTCGGCTACTACGCTATGCTGGCCTGCGTCCTGAATGCCTTCGCGGTTGACCCGGGAGAATCGCTTGAACAGTGGTGATTCCGTTCCGAATCCGGTTTCCCAGGAATCGATGTGACGGTACGAACTCCATTCTCAGTCATCCGATTGAGCGAGCAACATCACGGCGAGACTGGCACAGAGAAGTGCCACACCAGTGAGTTCCCGAGCAGTGCGGCAAGTTGGATCAGCCTGAACTCGTGAAACACCTGACTGTGACCTGTGAAGACTGCAATAGACGAGTCGTTTTCTTCATCATTCGTCTTCTCCCGAATCGCGTTTAGCATTCTACTGATCGCGGAACACAACTGCATCGGCGAATCGATCTCGACGTTTCCCCGTGAATCCTCGAGCAAGACCTACCGTAGTGTCGAATCAACTCATACCCGTCAAAACCGGTAGCAGCTCAGTCGCTCGTGGCGACGATCATGGGGCGGTCGGCCGAGAGGAGCAAGGATTGCGTGACGCTTCCGAAGATAGCCTTGCCGGCAGGGCTTCGCTTTCGTCCGCTAACAGCAATACTGTCCGCGTCGATTTCCTCGGCAACCTCGAGGATCACTTCGGTGGGTTCACCGTGTTCGCGTCGTTTTCTCGGTTCAATACCCGCCGTTTCAAGGATTTGCGCCGCAGTCGTCACGCTCTCCGGGAAGTCGTCATCATCGTACAATTCGGATGAAGCGATCCGCGCATCGCCATCGCTTACGTTGAACTCTTCGAACACGTTCAAAAGGACGACTTCGACGTCTCCCGAGAGATCCGCGACGGCTTTGGCCGCTAACGCTGCACGGTCTTCGTCCATATCAACCGCTAGTAGTACCTTGTACATAGTTTCACTACTAGTTCCACCTACTTATCTCTCCGGGCTATTCTCCGATGACCGCCGTGAGTCAATACGAACGGCGTCGAGCGCATCGTTCCATCGACACTTCAGACGAACTCGAGCGGTGAGCCTCGAGGAGATGTGCCGTACAAACACCGATACGTTCGATGAGTCATCGATGAGAGGGTGAACTCTCTCTCTCTCTCTCTGTGGATTCCGAATATGACATCTGGTTAGACAGAAGATTTTACTGTGGGAAGCGTAATACTGGTTGTAATGCTGTCCCTATCGGCGGAACAGGAGATGATCGTATCATCGCTGGAAGAGTTCGCCCAAAACGAATTTTCGGATGCCGCGTTCTCGTGGGACGGGGATCTCCCGATGGAGAATATTGAACTACTTGCTGACCGCGGGTATCTTGGACTGAACATCTCCGAGGAGTACGGCGGCGGCGGCATGGGAGAATTTGAGACGATGCTCAGCATCGAAGCCGTCGGGAAGGTTTGCCCGGATACGGCCGAGTACCTCTACACCCAGCAAATGGTCGCTCCCCGCGGGGTCGAGATGTTCGGGAGCGACACCGTAAAAGACCAGTACCTCCCTGGCGTCACCGCTGGTGAAGACGCGATTGCGATTGCGATTTCCGAACCCGAAGCCGGATCGGACGTCGGGGCGATGAATACCACAGTCGAAGAAGAGAACGGCGAACTGATCCTGAACGGGGAAAAAGTGTGGGTAAGCAACATTCCGCACGCATCAGCCTGTGTTGTATGGGCGAAATTCCCCGACGGACTCGGCTCCGTCATCATCGACCTTGATGATAACGAGGACAGCGTCGAGATCGAGCAACACTATACGAATATGGCGAACCACACCCAGACGCAATTTCGCATGCACGACATCGTGGTTCCTGAAACGCACGTCCTGACTCGAGGGAAGGACGGATTTAAACAACAACTCCAAGCACTGAACTGGGAACGCCTCGGCAGCGCGACGCTCTCGAACGCCATCGGCCGGTGTGCGATCGACAAGGCGCTAGAGTACGGCCAACAGCGCGAACAGTTCGATCAGCCGATCGCAGATTTCCAGGGTATCGAGTGGAAGCTCGCCGACATGGTCAAGGAACTCGAGGCCTCGCGCTCGCTCACGTATCGGGCGGCGCTCAATGCGGAAGAACAGGGACGGATCCCCGATCGAATGGATGCCTCGCTGGCGAAGCTATACTCCGGGGAGATGGTCGAAACAGTAGTTAGCGAATCGCTGCAGATCCACGGTGCGAACGGCTATCAGCAGGGACACGCGCTGGAGTACCTCCACCGGCTCGCGCGGGGCCGCCGGCTCGCAGCGGGAACCGACGAAATCCAGAAGAACCAGATTGCGGCGGCCCTCAAGCGTGATGGGCTCCCCTCGCTCACGTAACCACCTTACGGAGTCACTGGCGTCTCGTCGATCGGATTGCGATGTGTCTTCCTGCTCGATTTGGATCCCGACCGAAGTTGGCTATCCGGTCGCTAACGAACGCCCGTATCGACTCGACACGGTTTCCTCGAGTTCATGTTCCAGCAGTTGCCGAGAACACAGTCTCGACCCAGCCCGGTACGGTCCAACGTTCGGCACGGAACCGACGCGTCGGTCACGTATTGATCTTCTTCGGTCGGTCTCGAACTGTGCTGGAACGTTCTCGAGTCAGCTCCTGTACGACGGTGTCGGGTGGCAGAACAAGGCCGCAAGAAAGCTGGGAGACCATCTGTAACGGACGGGGATCCAGGCGATCAATCGGAACCAGCGAGTTCGGGCTGCTGTGGAAGGGGCGACACCGTACGGGCGACGACGAGACAGGTGATGCCGACGAGTCCGCCAACGACACCGATGCCGCCGACCATCAACTGCAAGGATTCCGTCTGAGGAACCGATCCGTCAAGAAGTTCGATCCCGAACCCGACCGCGATCGGTGCGGTAGTCGCCGAAAGCCGGCCCACCGATTCGAAAACGCTCACGAGACCTCCTCTAAGTTCCGTGGATGCAAACCCGGTTGCGACGCTTCGCAAGAGGGACAGCGAAAGCCCGAACCCAGTACCAAGCGCCAACGCGCCGACTGTCGCTAGGGTGACCGTCGGGACGAACGCGACGATCACGAGACCGGCTGCCATGAGCGATTGTGCGGCCGCGAGCGGGAGGATCCGTCTGTCGAACGATGAGCTGAATCGCCCGGCCTGCGTCGCCGCAACGGCGTAGGTGACGCTGGCCAACGCGACCAGTATACCGGCCTGGCCAGCCGTGCCGCCCATCGATCTCACGACCAACAGCGATACGTACGTCATAAACGTGATGTACAGGAGTATCGGAACCATTCGGAATACAAGGATCGACGCGACACGCGGCCGAAGTAAGGTCGTGACCAATTCTCGGACGTAGGTCCTCCGATCGACACGATCCACATCGGATGGGGCCTCACGCGATGGATCCGTCGGCTCGGTAAACGCGAAAGCGAGAACGATCGCGATCGGGATCCCGATTGCGTACAGCAATAGCGGGTATTGCCACGCGATACCAACCAGTACGCCGCCGATAAACGGGAATAATCCCTGTGAGAGGCCGGACACCGAGAACCGTAAGCCCTGTCCCGTCGCTTCGGCACGACCGGTGTACAGATCACCGATACTCGTGATGATGACTGGCGTCACCGCGGCGAAACTGACACCTTGACAGAACCGAAGGAACATGGCAATACGAAGGTCCGTCGTTACTGCGAGTGCGGTTCCGGCGAGGGAGAATATGAGTACGCCAACGACGAGAAACGGCTTCCGTCCGTATCGGTCGGCCAGAACGCCGACCGCCGGTATCACCAGGATCGCTGGGGCGGTAAACGCGGTCATCAGTAAGCCGATGGTCGCATCCGTTGCACCGTAGGGTTGCTGGAGGGACTCCAGAAGCGGAGAGAGCAGTGCCGTTCCGAGCGGTGCAACCAGGTTCGCCAACAGTAGGAACTGGAAGTTCGTATCGCGCAAAACCGCTGCTTTCTCTCCAAAGAGCGACTGTATCATCGACACGCCACCGAGTTTTTCGGCAAGACTCAAAAATGTTCCTTTACCAACGCTGTCGGAAATCGCGTCGGTCGACGGACGAACTTTCCCTGCCTACGAAACCGATCCATCGCATCAAAATACGAGCGTCGCCCATACGGATATCCCTCGATGACGGACGATAAGTTTCCCTAGAGAATAGTAGAGGTAAACTGTCTCACTTCGGCCTATAATAGTTCTCGAAACCGGCGGAGTTGTGCGTGTTGATCGGTCGTTGCGAACCGTGTGACGAACGTCTCGACGCCTGCATCGGCGTACCGGTCGAGATGCTCGGCGACGACTGACGGTGGGCCGAAAGCACCTCGGCGCTCGAGTTGGGCGTCGGATAGCTCTCCCCAGTCAGGATAGTACGCAGCGATGAAATCACGTGCTTGATCGAGCGCCGCCTCGCGTGTCTCGGCGATGACGATGTCCTGGTAGTACGCCGCGCTGAACGATGACGGGTTGCGACCGGCATCCGCGACGATTTCTCGAGCGCGGGCAATCCCGTCGGCATACATCTCCGGTGACTTCGAAATCGGGAGCCAGCCGTCGCCGTGGTCTGCGATCCGCCGACGGATCTGTTTCGGAAATCCGTCGCGCGGATCGAACGTCGCTGATGCAATGTAGACGGGGAGATTTCCTGTCGGCCGCAATCCGATATCGGCACCCTCGAGCGTGACGAAGTCACCGTCGTACGTGTCTATCGCGCCGTCCCACAGCCTACGAATCACGTCGAGAGTTTCATCGAGTACGCGGCCGCGTCGATCGAACGGGACGCCGAGTTGTTCGTGTTCGGTTGCGACTGACTCACCGCTTCCGACGCCAACTCCAAGCGATAGACGGCCGCTTGAGAGTAAATCGACCGTCGCTGCCTGCTGGGCAACGATGACCGGATGCCGGAGATGTGGCAGGTGGATCGCAGTCCCCAGTTCGACCGCATCCGTGGCGGTCGCTACGGCCGCGAGCGTCGACAGCGGATCCAGGCGCGGCTTCGCGAGAACGCTGTCGCCAGACCAGACCGATTCGAATCCCATCGATTCGGCCGCTTGAGCGAGCGTTGAACACGACTGCGTGCGTAGGAGTTGGTCCTGTGCTCCACTGGAGTCGAGTACGACCCCCCGAGTCGGAAGGATGTATCCATGATCGACCATACAGTCCGTTCTCACGAGTTCCTACTTAACAGCTCCGCCGATCAAATGAGACAGTCCACCAGTGATTTCCAAAGAGATTCACCCGGCTCCGTTCCGTGAATAGGAACGAAACGATTGGGGCAGTAAAATGACTGACTATCCACGATATTTCCGAAATAGGAACCATATGCGTGCAAAAGACAGTCAGAACAGTTGCTAGCTAGCTATGGAAGAGCATTGTTACCTACAACCAAACAGAGGTCGTTCGGGATTATCGAACGCGGTTATCGAAGAGGAACCAGAACCGATATGCACGTTACTACCGGTCGGCTATCGGTCCTTCGAGCCTTCAATTGAAACGTCGAAATAGTATCTGAATTCACCGAGAGAGCATTGAAGACGAATTACGGCGATAGCCCGTTTGACGCTATGCTTCGGCAGGGTAGGCGAGAAGTCGTACTTTGAGAGTTGCCACCACAGAGAGGGAATCAGTGGTTCCGTACCACGGAACAAATCGTGACAGAGTGTGCTATCAGCGGCTGAGTTTCCAACAGTACTTTTGGAAAGCTAGGTAGCAAGCGAATGAGAGATGAGCCGTCTGAAGGGAAACAGTTTTCCCCGTAATACACCACGGTTAGCATGAAAATGTCTGGCCGGGAATCGAGCAATCACGGAAGATATCCGGAGGTGAGGCCACGATGAGTGACGCTATCGAGCACGGACACCAATGCTCGTGCAAAATCGGTCGCAACATCGAACGGTACAATCTCGACGAGCTGAACAGCGAACTCCAGCGCCAACGTAACACAGAAGATGCGAGCCTTCGAACACTCGCAAATTACATCAACGAACGAGTCCTTGAGGCGGCGCTTGCTGAAGCAGAGACCGATCTAACAGACGTCGCATATGGTGCTGTCAGCGCCGATGATGCACTCTCAGCGGTATACAATACCCTGGCGAGCGACACAGCGCCCGCCGATCGCGAAGCGCGGGTCCGCAAACGCTTCGAACAGAACGGGATTGATCTCGAAGCGATCGAGTCCGACTGGGTCACGCATCCCACCGTTCGTTCGCATCTCAACGATTGTCTCCATATTGATACCTCTCACACAACGAAGATCACGGCCGAAACGGCCCGAAATACGATCGAATGGGCACGAACGCGGTGCGCTCGAGTCGTCGAACAGACGATCTCTCGACTCGTCAGCGCAGAAATTATATCGATTCGTGACCATGAAGTTTCTGTCACGATCCAGATAACGTGCCCCGATTGTGGATCGACGTACCGATTCGGAGAGTTACTCAAGCACGAATCGTGTGCCTGCTCCACTGATGAGACAACCGAATCAGGTTCCCCGTAGTCTCCCGTATTCTCCGGTGCGCTATCTCGTTTCTTTTCTGTTACACGACTACGATTAACGGTATGCACTGAAACTGCGTCACCAGTTGGCCGTGGGTCTAGAGATGCATACGATGAGTCCACAGTTTGAATGCCGATTTCTTTGGAACTGCTTGCTCAAAGGAGATACACTTTCTGCCCAAAGGTGTTTTCGTAACTACGACTCATGCGATGGATATAAATGGAAGAGCGCCGATAAGACAAGTAATGTCACATTCGGATAGACCCGTACAGGATACATCTGTCGACGAAATAGTCGAGTTAGAGGCTGAAAACATGGGCGGAATCGATTCGTGTGCTATCGAGTTCCAGAACGGGGTCAATCTCCTCACGGGACGGAACGCAACCAATCGAACGAGTCTACTTCGAGCGGTCAGCGGCGTTCTCGGTGGAACGAGCGCTACACTCAAAAGCGATGCAGACGAAGGCTACGTGACGCTCACCATCGGTGACCGAGAGTACTCGCGCCAATACAATCGCACGGGAACCGGCGTCCAGGTGACGGGCGAACCGTACGAGGATAACAGTGAACTCATCGATCTCTTCATCTCTCTTCTCGAGAACAACCCGGCCCGACTGGCGGTCGAACGCGGTGACGACCTCCGCGAACTCATCATGCGACCAGTGGATACGACCGAGATCGAACAGCGGATCCAGCAACTGAAAAGCGAGCGCGACGAGATCAGTGAGACGATAGATCACATCGACCAGCGCTCGAAAAAGCTACCGGCACTCGAGGAACAGCGACAGACGCTGACTGCGGAACTCGAGTCGCTCGAGGAGGAGATCGAGACGCTTCGGTCGGAGGTGGCTCAGTACGAAGCCGATGCTGAAATGGCGGAAGAAGCCGAGGATCTGGTTGATCGGCTTGACGAGCGGCGGAAAGAGCAAAGCGAACTCACAGACCAGATCGATATCGTGACGGCCGAAATCGAGGCTCTCCGGGAACAACCCGAAGAGCTCCGCGCTGAGCGCGACGAACTCCCAGAGTATTCTCAAACAGATCTGGAGGCCGTTCAAGAAGAACTCCAATCGGTCCGGAACCGAAAACGAGAGCTCGAAAATACGGCCGCTGATCTATCTGCAATCGTCGAATTCAACGAAGACATTCTTTCCGACAGCATCTCAAATCTGCCCGAGGAATCAACTAGCGACGATCCGACTGCGGAACTCGCTCCCGAAGCGGACCAAGAGGTCACCTGCTGGACCTGCGGAAATCGGGCCAAACGCGGTGCAATAGCTGATCGACTGGAGAACCTCCGAAACGTAATTACGGAGAAACGAAACGAATCAACCGATCTCAAGTCTCGGATCACCGAACTGGAGCACGAACAGGAAGAGATTCGAGCGGCGATCGAGGAACGAGACGAACTCAATCGGAAACTTGACGACGTGGAACGGAAACTCGAGACGAAAGAGAAGCGGAAGGAAAATCTTGAGGAAGAGCTCGAGGAGGTACGCGAAACGATCCGCGAACTCGAGACCAAAGTAGCGGATACTGAGGAGTTGCGCGACAGTGATCTGTTGGAGACGTACGAGCGAATGAGCGAATTACAGTACGAACAAGGCCAGACTCAACAGGAATTGGCGTCCGTCGAAGACCAAATCGAGGAAATCGAATCGCTGCAGGACAAATCGGCACTGCAAGAGCAACTCGACGAACTCCGTCAGGAACTCAACTCCGAGCGCAGACGAGTAGCCGACCTCGAATCCGAGTCCGTGTCGAAGTTCAACGAGCACATGGCAGAAGTATTGGATATCCTTAACTACCGAAACATCTCCCGAGTCTGGATCGAGAGAAAAGAACCGGAAAGCGGGAGTCGTGAGTCGAACGCGACGTTCGACCTCCATCTTGTCCGAGAGTCAGACACGGGATCTGTATACGAGGATACGGTAGCGAATCTGAGCGAAAGCGAACGCGAAGTAATCGGCCTGATAGTCGCACTCGCTGGCTATCTAGTGCATGAAGTGTATCAGCGAGTACCGTTTATGCTACTCGATTCCCTTGAGGCAATCGACTCGGAGCGTATCGCCGACCTCATCGACTACTTTTCGGAGTACGCACCGTATCTCATCGTCGCACTACTCCCCGAAGACGCAGCAGAAATCACGGACAAATACACGCAGATTACGGCTGCAGAACTAAACTAACAGCCATTGATCTGATTTCGGAAAAGACATCGTTCCATAGACGGTTTCCGCTCCCAAACTATCAAATGTTATAGGCGAAACGCTCAACGGTGTACTGTCTATAGTATCCGTTAGAACTTCCTACTTAGAAAAGTTGCTGACTGCAGCAGATAATCTCGGCAAGATCTCTATCGAAGAATTGCAAGATGCTCTCGACAATGTCGAGGGAAAGAAGCCGACACAACGGCTATTAGCAGCAATAATCTACAAAAGTGATCTCCCGTGGACTGAACCCGCCGAGTGGTACAACGTTTAACGGCGCACGATCTATAGCTGACTCAAGCGATTCTCGGTGTCAAGTTGATTGAGCAGGCCGTTGCTAATAATAACTATCCTGTTAAGTATTGGAAACCATCAAAAATAGTAACAAAAGGTCGAAGACGCTATCTAGGAATCGTCCAAAGAGGTTCGGATTAACGCACCGGCGTGGACGCTGGCGCTCGTCCAACGGTATCTTGAGGAGACGTACGATTAGAGTGTTCAATATCGAGTATCTAGTAGTTATTCCAAGAAGTATAATTAAGATATTAAAGGTATATCCCATATAGATGCCGAGTCTACTCCTAATAAGCAAGAAATATCCCGTGAGACACTTACAAAAACGCCGAGAAATGGACGCTACAGTAGTCTGTATCGATCATACCAAGAAATCTTTCCAATTTGAGCCGCGTACCGGGTGATTTCCCCGTGGCGTGCAGCTGTTTGTCAAATTATCCGAGCAACGTGACTGGACGTGTCTGTTAGGCGCGATCACCGAGGATGGTAATTGCTTTTTCTCTCGATTTGATGAGCACGTTACTGCCACCACGAGGAATTTATCATCTTCTTGTTATGGAAAGAGTTCGAAGATGATCAACTTATAATCCTGGATAGAGCGCCATATTTCAGTTACCGTCCGTCACAGACCTAACGGCGCGTGAGGACCCTCGTGACGTTGCCGGCGTACTTACCAAACTAAATCCAGTTGAGGAGTGCTAGAGACAACTACAAGCAGTACTCAGCAACCATTTCTTTGAGTCGGCTCTGTTGAATCGCCATACTGCGTTGGATTTCACTGTTTGATAGCACTTTGATGTTGTAGACGACACACATCAGCGCAATTTCACGGAACTCTCGATACCAACTCCGCGCTCGCACGGCGTAGCCGAGCGAGCGCTTGACGGCTGAGTTGACGGGTTCGATTGACCGCTGAGCGTACCGATCATCATCAATACGGGCGTTGTGTGCGTGGTCGTATGGTGCGAAGATCCGATGTTTGATTAGCGGGCGAATGTCGAGTTCACGGAGTTGTTCGCGGAGTTGTTGCTTGTCGCAGCCCATACCAGCGGCTAATGACCACAGATTACCCACGTTCCGGCAGGCGATCTGCTCACAGAGATCCGCGTCACTGCCGTCTCACGTTGTCGAGCAGTAAAGATCAAGCACAGCTTGCGTTGCTGTATCGACGAGTGTTGTGACTTTGAGCGTCTGGACGCGATAATTCGTTCGGTGGCAGCAGTGGCGGCTCGCACGATCTCGTTCATAGAATGTTGCGTCGATCGTAGCGTGTTCAGAGAGGTTGTATAACTGCGTCCCAAGACCGCTTCGCGATTTTGTGGGCTGCACAAAAGCTCCACTTTTGCGAACGTCGACTGGCGCAGCACGCGACAGACGTTCATTCGATCCGGTCAAACGCCTTACACAGCGGGGAAGGTGCAGGGAGGTCAACTGCTTCGAGACCGATTTCCTCTGTTATTTGGGCATTTTCTTCAGCAGACCGGTCGTCATCCGATAGAACGTATCGAGGTAAATCCGGAGACAATATAGCAAAATGAGGGCATAGTCGGCGAATCTGTAACTCTTTGTGCAATCGAGACACAATGCTCGATGAAGTAGGAGATTTGCGTCATGGGTAACCAAATTTTCCGCTTCAACTCCTTCGATTTACTGACCTTCCCCGACGCCGCCTAGTGATTCAACGCAGCCCTTCAATACCAATCTAGCAGTGCCCGTATGACCGGCCTGTCCATAGAAGGAAGAGACTCCTGATGAAGAACCCGAAGAACACCAGTGAAAGTACACATGCTTCTACAGATAGACAAGGCGAGTGCCTTGGAGCTTGACCACGAGGGGGTTCACATCGATCAGCTACCGATACATTTAGACTGGCGTCTAACAAAGCTAACGTATGGTATCTGTTACCATCTGGAACGAGTTCAGACAGGAGCAAACGGAGGACAATGTCGAAGCGGTATACCCGGACGGCATTCACGCGGTCCTCTCGGAAGCTCTCGAGCGACGCGGACACGAGGTCCGCGTAGCAACGCTCGACGATCCGGAACACGGGCTAACGCCGTCGGTGCTGGACAAGACGGACGTGTTAGTCTGGTGGGAGCACAGGGCTCACGAGGACGTCGACGATGCTATCGTTAAGCGAGTCTGTGATCGCATCTATGACGGGATGGGGTTCGTTCCGCTCCATTCGACGCACTACTCGAAACTCTTCAAACGGCTCATGGGGACTCCGTGTTCGCTCGATTACCGCGAGTCGGGCGAGCGTGAGCGAGTCTGGACCGTCGACCCTGGTCACCCGATCGCCGACGGTATTGATGGATCGTTCGTCATCCCAGAGACGGAGATGTACGGCGAACCGTTCGCGGTTCCCGAACCGGATCGATTGGTCTTCGTCTCCTGGTTTGAGGGGGGCGAGGTGTTCCGCTCGGGTTGCTGTTATCACAGAGGTAACGGGCGAATCTTCTACTTCCGACCCGGACACGAGACGTACCCCGTGTACCGGGAGCAGACGGTGCAGGACGTTATCGACAACGCAGTCAGATGGTCAGCGACGGAAACCGGCGCGACAATCGACAAGGCGAACCGCTCCGTGTCCCCCTCGGAGTAAGGCAAACCTCCACGCGCAAATTCCGACGGTCTAGCGGCCCAGACTAGCTATCAACGCAGCCGATCGTCGGATGGGAAGTTGTAGATCGAAGCGACCCAATGCCCGCTAGGCTGATCGAGAAGGGGTTCCAGTTCGCTTACGCGAGAAGCGCGTCTTCGATCAGCTGAAGGGGGTGGCGAATCTCGTATCCCGTTCCGTGTTCCATCTGCATCGCGCAGGTTGGACACTCGGTCATCCCGGTGTCGCCCTCCGCACGTTCCAAGTGATCGAACATTTCCTCGCCGATCTTCATTGACGTCTTGTACTTCTCAGCCTTCCACCCGTAGGTTCCCGAAATGCCGGAACAGGAGTCGCCGACATCTTCGACGTGAACATCGTCGACATCTCGGAACAACTCGACCGCCTGCCTGTGGAGTCCCTGGTTACGGGCGTGACACGGTCCATGGTAGGCGAACGATTGCCCGTCGAGTTCGGCGTCCGAGAGCGCTTCCTCGAGGTCCTCGTGGATCCGCAGGTACTCCAAGGCCTCGAACGTGTTTCCGGCGACATCTTCGATCCTGTCGATATCGAATAGTTCGGGATACTCTTGCCGGAGTGACAGCGAACACGACGTGCAGGATGCGATGATATCCGCTCCGTCGTCGATCGTCGCGGCAAGTTCCGCGACGTTCGTCACGGCGTGTCTCCTGGCATCGATGAGCATTCCGTTAGCGAACATCGGTGTTCCCGAACACTGTTGCGGCGGGACCAGCACCTCATAGTCAAAGTACTCGAACACCCGCACCATGGCTTTAGCCACTTCGGGCGTGTTGTAGTTCGAGTAACAGCCGTGGAAGTATGCCACTCGCTTGTCGGCGTTTTGAACCTGTGCTCCGCCGCGGTCATGCCACCATTCCCGGAATGTCTGCTCCGCGAATTCAGGGAATTCCCGCTCTTTCGTGACGCCGAGCGTCTTCTCCATCACCCAGCGGACGGGACCGAAGTTCATCATAAAGTTAGCGAAGCGGGGTACTTTCGACGCGAACCGGGCCGACGTCCGATAGTTCGAGAGGATTCGGTTCCGGATGTACTCCCGCGAGAGCATGGACATCTGCTCGTCGACGTACTCTCCCCGAGCCTCATTGTGCATCTGCGAAAGCGGCACATCCGACGGACACGCCGAGTCGCACCTCATGCAGTTCGAACAAGACGTGATCGAGTCACCGATATCGATGTCCTCTTTCCGCTTGAGTCGCCACTGTTCGGGGCCCTGAAACTTCGGCCCCGGGAACTCCTCGTCTACTTCCGCAACCGGGCACGAGATATCGCACGTGGTGCACTTGTAACAGTCGTCCGCGCCGGCACGAAGGTCTAAATCTCCTTCCGGGAACACCTCCACAATCTCAGAATTCTCTCCGGCGGACGCGTCGTCGACAGGTTCGACAGCGGAACCGCCGTCAGTAGCGCGAGGTTGCGCAGTCGGGTCGTCGTTCTCGGTAGTTTCGTTAGTCATAGTCAAATTTCCGTCGTTCCTAGTTCTAGATTCAAGTCGTCTATCGCTGCTGCGGCCGCTCGGCCGGCGACAGCTCCGGTGGCCAGCGAGACGCCACTGGCCGATTTCTCGCGGGCGACATCCGCACCGCCGACCGCTGATCCGGCCGCATACAGGTTGGTGAACTCCGGGTCACCGTCCGCGTCGAGCGGTCGCATCGTTGCGTCGGGATTGACGCCGAACCGGGCGTACGGCTGATCGCCAAAAGCGTCGTCGACGAACCAGTCGTACCGATCCGGTGGTTGCGGGACGTGACAGTCGAACACCGGTTCGAAGACCCGATCGCGGTCAGAGTCGAGCCCTTTCCCGACGAATCCGCCGGTTGCGAGCACGAACGCCGAAGCCGAATACGGAATCTCTTGACCGCTCCGATCGACCAGTACTGTCTCGACTCTGGACGGTGTACCCGCGGCGGTTTCGTAGCCCACGACCGGACACCCGGTCTCATACTTCACCCCTTCGGCATCCAGTGCTGCGTAGAGCCGATCCTCCAGCCGCAGGCCGGGGAGGCTCGGTGGGCCGGTCGGAATCTCGAACACGGCTGCGCCCAGTCGCTCCTCGAGTTCGGCACGGACCTCGTCGGCGTTATCATCGCCGAGCAGGGCGGGGAACCCGACGCGTTTGGCGTCACCGACGTGCGGGGAAACGGCGTCGGCCAGCGCCTGCCGGGCGGGCGTCCCGTCGATGCGTTCGTCGTGATCAAGCGCCTTCGCGAAGCGAGTCACCTCGGCGTCGGCAGGGAACGTATCAGCGAACGCTATTTCGGCACCGGTTACCCCGAAGGGGACGCCAGCGGCGTCAAGGTTATCAGCGACCATGCGAGCGTCAAAGTCGGTGAACGACCGAAATCCGGCGACAAGCATCGACCGATTATCGCTCGCGATTCCTGCCGCCGCCGAGCGCGGATATCGCGCGGTTGGCTTCACCGTCCCGCCGAAGGTCGGAACGAGTGCGTTCTTCTCCGTGTGTCCGCCCAGGTACGCGCCGTCGACGAGATCATCGAACAACGAAAGCCCCGATCGGAGAGCGTCTGCTCCGAGAACCGAATAGGGATGGCCATCGGGGAGGGAGTCGATTCCGTCGAACGGCGTGATTAGCGGCCCACGGTACTCACTCCGGTTGTCCCGAAATGCTCGAAAGTCCCTTCGCTTCTGGGAGGGAGAGTCTTCCCGATCGGTCGACTGAGACCGTCCGGGAACGTATCCGAGCCCGTCGACGAGTCCGGACGCTTGCCTGAGCGTCGTTTTCTTGTGGGAGATCAGGCGGACATCAGCGCCGTTGCGGGCAGCTGCGACTGCACTCGTCACACCGGCGAGCCCTCCGCCGACGACGAGAACATCGCTCTTAATCGCCACGGCTTCCCTCCGCAGTTACACCAGAGTCGTACGCGCCGTAATCGATCTCGTCGTCGAAAACGGCGGGATCGGCGTCGTGGTTCATCGTGGTCGCGTGAAGCATGTGGTTCAGCATCGCTTGAGAGAGCTGTTCGCCCCAAAGGGTGTGACGCTGCCCTTTCCAGCGCTCCTGGTACAGCCGGTCGATCTCGTCTCGAGCAGCACCCCTCTCGTGGTTGGGGTACAGCTCAGCTCCCAGCCGATGGGTGCAGAACCCGCCCTGACAGTTCCCCATCGATGCGCGAGTCTGGAGCCTGACGCCGTTCAGGTTAGCGCCGACCCGGTCGATTGCGTCCTGGATTTCGGCTCTAGAGACCCCCTCACACGCACAGATCGTCGGGTTCGCCCCGTCAATGTCCAGTACTTCCGGAGCGCGGTCGCCGAGTCGCTGACGGCTTCGGCGAGCGATCGGTGATCGAAGGTCGAATTCGTCCATCCGATCGTCGAGCGCGGATGGATCGGTGCTCCCCGGGAGAGGCTTCTCGTGCGTTCGACAGGTAGCGTCGACACCGAACGCCTCGCAGACGTGGTCAGCGACGGACTCGGACATCTCCCGGTACGTCGTCAGTTTCCCGCCGACGACGGAAGCGAACCCCTCGACGCTGTCGCGTTCGGCGTGATCGAGGATGAAGTAGTTACGGGTGACATCACTGGGATCGGTCGTCGATCTGGGGTTGGGGTCGTACAGCGGTCGTACACCCCAGTACGCGCGAATCATACGCGCATCGGCGACGACCGGGACCATCTCCGCGGCGATGTCGATCATCATGTCGACTTCCCACTGCTCTTCGGGGTAGTTGTCCGGATCGTCTACCGGGTCGTCGTTGGCGCCGAGCAGGACAGTCGTCTCGTGAGGGATGATCGTATCCCCCTCGCCTTTCGGGAGACAACGGTTGATCACCGTGTCGAGTTGTCGGACGTTCGTGACGACCATCGCGCCCTTCGAGATGGACATTTTCAGTTCTATACCGGCCATCTCCGCCAGTTGCCCGGCCCACGCGCCTGTCGCACTGACCACATAGTCGGCCTGGAGCGTCTCGATGTCTCCTTCCGACCCCTTGCCGAGATAGGTCGGTCCGTGACGCTCGATCTCGACGCCGGTAACTGATCCATCGTCGACCAGCACGTCTACGACTTCTGCGTGTGTTTCGACGGTTGCGCCGTGGTCGACAGCGTCGGCAGCGTTCGCGACACAGAGGCGGAACGGATCGATTGCACCGTCCGGAACCCAGATTGCTCGTTCCACATCGGCGGAGAGATACGGTTCGCGTCGACGGGCTTCCTCCCCGGAGATCACTTCTGTCGGGATACCACACTCTTCACACCCTTCGAGTTTCTTCTCGAAGTATTCGTCGGGATCGCCCTCGAGCTGGACGAAGAGCCCGCCGGTGTCCTCGATACAGTGGCCGGCGATATCGCGCAGTATCCGATTTTCCTGCATGCAGTCGACGGCGCTCTCTTGGTCACTGACGGCATAGCGAGCACCGCTGTGGAGGTGGCCGTGCGTTCGGCCCGTGGTCCCCTCGGTGAGATTCCCACGTTCGACGAGCGTCACGTTGAACCCTCTCATGGCGAGGTCACGGGCGGTTCCCGTACCAGTCGCTCCGCCGCCGATGACGACGATGGAATGGGGCATACAAGTACGAAGAATATCTTGTGTGGAAACGTTATAATGGTTGTGTTTGGTAGGTTGGCGAACATCCGTCCAGAAGATGGGACGGCGGTGACTATAGTCTCTCAGTCATAGCGCGGGGACCCATCCGCTCCCTGGTAGGATACCGAGAGCAGCACACACCGAGATCAGGAAGGTGCCAAAGACGATGGCTGCGGCGGGCGGGTCCAGATGGGTGTCGCCGTGCGCGTAGAAGACCCGCTGGAACACTTCGCCGAAGAGCGCACTGATCAGGCCGAAGATCGCTCCGACGGCGACGACGCCGGACAACGACACCGTCGCGACGGAAGCCGATCCGGCGAGAGCAAAGACGGCGGTACTCGATGGGAGCGCAATGTGGTGCGTGACCGGGAAGTTCTCGTGACCAATACTCAGGAAGATCAGTGAGGCAGCACTGATCCCGAAGGCGAGGTACGGACTCTCGCTCACGTAGCCGACATACGCGCCCAGAATCCCTACAACAACTCCGAGCACCGCCACGTTGAGCCACTTGTACTGCTGTGGGAGCCACGGTTCGACGGCGTACCGCTGGCCGATAACGCCTCCGTCGGCAGCGACGGCGTCCGGCGACTGGAGTTCTTCCTGCTCGAACGGCTTCATGTCGAGCCACCCTGAGCTAGGCGTACCGACGACGTCGTAACCGAACGCGACACGGTGGAGCACGGCCGACAGAACGACGCCCATTGCGACCTGATCGAACGGCATCGCGAACGCGACCATCAGCTCGACCATCACGTAGCCGGCGGCTCCGAACAGTGCGCCGACCGCGAGGACATCTGGCTTCGTGCCGAACGCGTAGTTGATGTTTTTCGCCTGATGGTAGTCGAAGTCGGTATCCATGTACCCCCGCCTGGCGGCGTACGCCGACGCGGCCGCGCCGGCCGCGAAGCTGATGTGAGGACCGAACACGGGACCGAACGCGATTGCGTCGGTGATCATAATTGCCGCGGCGTCGCTGCCGGCTGCTGCTTTGCCGGCCAGATTCGCCGCCTCCCCGGCGATCACCATGAAACCGGTGAAGATGAATGCGGGGAGCCCACCAATCGCCGCCCCGAACGCGCCGCCCGCCAGCGCCAGTAGCAAGTACTCGATCGACCAGATCGCCGCGACGTCAACCATGCTGGCTCGCACCTCGTTTGCCAATGCTCCGGCCGTCCGCACTGGGACGAACACGGGATACCTGACTCGTCGACTCGCCTCGCTCGATACGGTGTCTTCGATGATTGATCATCTCTAACTTCGATCTGATCATAGATCCCATCGAACATAAATATAACTGATGGTAATTAAATGTACAGTACACTCTAACGGAGAAAAAGCTCTCGCTGGCGGTCGCGATGTCAGTGTGACTCTTCGAAGGCCTCGACGCTGGCTTCGGCGACCGTTCTGTCCTGTTCGACGGCGCCGCCGCTGACGCCGATGGCGCCAATGACCTTGCCGTCGCGGATGAGGGGATACCCGCCACCGAAAACAACGAGTTGATTGTCGTCAGTTGTCTGAAGTCCCCAGAGCGACTCACCGGGTTTCGTAGCCTCCTCGAGTTCGTGAGTGGGCATGTCCAGCGCGGCAGACGTGTACGCCTTGTTCCGGGATATGTTCACGGAAGCGAGCCAAGCGTCGTCCATCCGCCGCTGTGCGACGAGGTTTCCCTCGGAATTGACGACGGTGATCACCATCGGGTTATCGATTGCCTTCGCCGCCTCTTCCGCTGCGTCGATTACTTCCTTTGCCGTCTCGAGTGTGATTGATGGAATCATGGTCGTAATTGTAGCTATGTGTCTGTGGTCAGTTACCCTGTCCGTAGTCTGCGAACCGGTCGAGGAGCGTATCGATCTCCTCGTCGGGGAGGATGTTGGGTTCGCCGACGCTGATCGCCTGATAGTGGATGCGAGCGCAGTACTCCGTCATCAGTGCGACCTCGAACGCCGCTTCAACCGACTCGCCGACTGCGAGCACGCCGTGATTTTCGAGGAGACAGGCGTTGTACTTCTCGCCCAGTGCATCGAGCGCCGCCTCGGCAAGTTCGGCCGTGCCGTACGTTTCGTACGGAGCGATGGGGACCTGATCGCCGACGAACGCGATCAGGTAGTGCGACGCGGGAATCGCCTCGCCGAGACTGGCGAACGTGCTGGCGTACGGCGAGTGAGTGTGGACCACACCACCGACGTCGTCGCGCTTGCGCAACACGTCGGTGTGCATCCGGAATTCACTAGAGGGATCGAGTTCGCCGGTGACGCGCTCGCCGTGAAGATCGACGATAGGAACGTCTTCTGCCGTGATCTCGTCGTACGGCGTCCCGGAGGGGCTGATCGCAACGTACTCGCCCGACTGGGCGCTGATGTTACCGCCGGTTCCTTTGGTGAGTCCCTGTTCGAGCATCTTCTGTCCGATCTCTGCGACTGCGGTTCGTTCTTCTGTGAGTTCGAGTTCTTGTGCCATCGTGTGCTTGGGTTCGTGGACTGTCTCCGCGTCCACGTCGGTGTCTGTAGGCGATTCAGCCATCGTTGTCGGCAGTCGGCCCAGCGAGCGCCGCCTCGTTGGCGACGTGGTCGGGTTCCCGTCCAGCTAGCACGGCTGCGATATCGTGGGTGAGTATCGCGGAGTGACGGTCCACGACCTCATCTGCGGCGCCCGCTAGGTGCGGCGTCGTGACGACGTTGGGTAACTCCAGCAGCGGGTGGTCATCGGGAAGCGGCTCTTGATCGTACACGTCGAGTGCGGCGCCCGCGAGTTCGTCGCTCCGGAGCGCCTCGATTAGCGCGTCCTGATCGACGATCGCGCCGCGAGCAGTGTTGACGAAGTACGCGTCGTGTGACAGCAGGTCGAACTCTGCCTCGCCGATGAGGCCGCGAGTCGCGTCTGTCATAGGGCAGTGTACCGTCACGATGTCCGACCGCTCGCAGAGGTCGTCCAGGTCGGACTTCTCGATACCGTGCTCGGTCATCTCTTCGGCGTCGACGAAGGGGTCGAAGGCGAGCAGTTCCATCCCGAATCCATCGGCGCGCTGAGCAACGTTCCGACCGATTGCGCCCAGGCCGACGATTCCCAGGGTCTTTCCCTGTAGCTCCGGCCCCGAGAGTTCGACGTACGGCGATCCGTTCGCGATGCCCCACGTTACGTCGTCGCGTTCGCCGCTGTCTGCCGCATCCGCGACCGGTTCGCCGGTGTACGTTCCCGTATGGAGCAGGTGGTGGCTTCGCGCGATGTTTCGCACGACGGCGAGGATCAGGCCGAACGTGAAGTCGGCGACGCTGACCGCGTTACGCCCGGGCGCGTACAGGACTGGAATCCCGTGCTCGGTCGCGGCGGCGATATCCACGTTGGCGTCCGGCCCGCCCCGGGCGCAAGCGATCAGCTGGAGATCCTCGGCCGCGTTCATCAACTCGGCGGAGACGCCCTCGTAACCGACGACGAACACGTCGACGCCTTCCAGGAGGTCCTCAAGCTCGGACGACGACAACCGCTTGGAACGCTCCTCGATCGGCCGGTAGTCGACTTCCATACCGAGTTCGTCTCGCAGTCTGTTCAGGTTTGCGTCGTCGAAGTTCGCCGTGACGAGTGCCTTCATGTTTCGTAATCGGTAGCGCACAGAGGGACCCGCCAGCAGTTGGACGGTCGTCTGCCGACCGGCGGATTACCCCTCCATGATCACGTCGATCATCCCGTCGTTGTGCGCTGGCGCACCGGTCCGGTGCCGGCCGTTCGTTCGTGGTCAAGTCTGGTCCCATGGTCGGTTGCTGCGACTGCGAAGCCCGTGGCTGAACGCCGCGGAATCTCCGAGCGACGCTCTACTACCGCGAACTTCTCTCAGCACTACGACATCGGCAATCAATGATAATAAGTATTTTTGTCAGTTTGTATATAGATATTATATAGTACTGCGTCTGAGCTCTCGTAGTACGGAAACCTTTATTATTAATAATCCAAACGGGATGTGTATGGGTCGCGTACTCATAGGCATAGACGCAGGTACCACTCGCATCAAATCGGTCGCATTCGACCTCGACGGCAACGAACTCCACCGGGCCGCGAGAGACAACGCTCTAAAACAACCAGAGGCCGGAAAAATCGAACAGGATATGGAACAGACGTGGGCGATGACGGCCGAGACGATCCGGGAGGTCGTAGACTCGCTCGATGAGCCTGACAACATCGTCGGCGTCGGTGTGACTGGACAGGGCGACGGCTGCTGGCTGATCGATGAAGCGGGCGATCCGGTTCGCGATGCGATCCTCTGGAACGACAGCCGCGCGGCGAAGTACGTCAACGAGTGGGAGGAGACTGGCGTAGCCCCGCTCATCTCGAACATCTGCGGCAGCGATCTGTTCCCGGGGGCGTCGCTACCGATCCTCCAGTGGCTCGCCGATGAAGAACCGGAGTCCATCAAGCGCGCCGACACCGTGTTTTGCTCGAAGGACTGGCTCAAGTATCGGCTCACAGGGGAGCGAACGACCGATCTGAGCGACGCGTCGCTCCCGTTTATCGACATCGAGACGGGCGAGTACTCGGATGTCGTTCCCGAACTCGTCGACGTCGACGGCATCGACGAGTTACTGCCGCGTCTCGAGCCAGCGTCGGAGATCATCGGCGACGTGACCACGGAGGGCTCCGACGCGACAGGACTGCCGATCGGAACGCCGGTCGTCTCGGGGGCGATCGACATCGTGGCGTCGAGCATCGGCAGCGGCGCTGCGCGAACGGGCGACAGTTCGTCGGTCGTCGGAACGACGTCTCTCAACCAGATGGTACTCGATGAACCGCCCGAAGAGACAGAGGGAACGGGATTCCTCTTCGCCGTCGAAGACGACTTCTATGTCCGGGCGATGGCGTCGATGGCCGGGACGCCAAATCTCGACTGGGCATTCGAGGAGTTCGCCGACGACAAAGACTTCACAGAGGTCGTCCCCGACCTCGAAGAGTTGCCGATCGGATCGGAGGGGGCCCTGTATCATCCCTATCTCAGTACATCGGGTGAGCGGAGTCCATTCCTGAAGACATCCGCTCGTGCACAGTTCCTCGGATTGTCGCCCGAACATTCCAAGGAGCATATGCTCCGCGCCGTGTACGAAGGTGTCACACTGGCGATGCGAGACTGCTACGAACACATGTCCGGTGAATCCTCCCGAATCATGATTAGCGGCGGCGGCGCACGTTCGGACTTCTGGTGTCAAATGTTTGCCGACTGCCTCGACACGCCGATCTCGGTCCCCGCTGGGGATGAGTTCGGTGCGAAAGGCGTGGCGTTCCTGGCCGGCGTCGCCACCGGAGTGTACGACGACATCGCTTCGGCTGCCGAGGAGACGACGACGATCGACCGGACGTACGAACCCCGGCCGGAGTGCGCCTCGCAGTACGACGAGTGGTACGAGTACTTCCGCGACTCCTACGAGGCGATGTTCGAGGTCTGGGATACCCGCGAGGATGCGATGGACCAACTTGAGAGCGCCGCGGCACCTCCGCAATCAGACTGAGACTACAGACTGATCGTCCTTTTATAAATCGCTCTCGCGCCATAGGACAACTACCATTAACGTAGGGTGGGTACCGTAGTTCATGGAAGTAACAAACTACGAACTGTTCGAGGTGCCCCCGAGATGGGTGTTTCTCAAACTCGAGACTGACGAGGGGCTGACCGGCTGGGGAGAACCAATCGTCGAGGGGCACGCGAAGACGACAATCGCGGCGGTCGAGGAGATCCTAGATAACTATCTCATCGGAAAAGATCCGCTCGAAATCGAGCGCCACTGGCAGGCGATGTACCGTGGTCGCCACTTCAGAGGGGGGCCGATCCTGATGAGTTCGATGGCCGGCATCGATCAGGCGCTCTGGGATATCAAGGGGAAACACTACGGCGCACCCGTGTACGACCTCCTGGGCGGCAGAGCACGAGACCGGATTCTTACCTACCAGTGGATCGGCGGTGACACGCCCGAAGAGATACGGGAAGCCGCTGCAGCGGCCGTCGACGACGGATACACCGCGCTCAAGATGGCAGCGAACTCGCAAGTTCGGCGCATCGACTCTCCCGGAGTCGTCGAAAGGATCAGAGAGCGTCTCGCCGCCGTCCGCGACGAAGTTGGGGACGACATCGATATCGCCGTGGACTTCCGGGGACGGATAACGAGCGGGATGGCCAAGTGGGTGGCATCAAAACTCGACCCGTACGATCCGATGTTCTACGAGGAGCCAGTCCTCCCGGAACACTTCGACGCGCTTCCGCGGATCGAGTCCCACACGAAGACACCGCTCGCATCCGGTGAACGCCTGTACTCGCGCTGGGAATTCCAGCAGACGCTCGCGAACGGTCTGGTCGACATCGTTCAGCCGGACCCGTCGCACGCCGGCGGTATCACCGAGGTCAAGAAGATTGCCGGCGCCGCCGAAGCCGTCGACGTGGCCGTTGCACTCCACTGCGCGCTCGGCCCGATCGCCTTCGCCTCATGTCTTCACATCGACGCCACCACTTCGAACGCGTTCGTCCAGAGCCAGAACCTCGATATCCACAATCCGGAGCAGAACGATCTTCTCGCATACCTCATAGATCCGGATATCTTCGGCTTCCAGAGCGGTTACGTCGACGCGCCGGACGAACCAGGACTCGGTATCGAGATCGACGAATCATTCGTCCGAGAACAGGCCGATGCGCAGGTCGACTGGCAGAATCCGATCTGGTACCACGACGACGGAAGTATCGCCGAGTGGTGAACGCTCCTGTGGGTTTTTCGGAATGAGGGAATACTTCTTTACTGCTTCACATACAGGTCCCCAGTATGGCTGACAGAGAAGATACACCGGTCAAGGCGACCGCCACCAGCGCACGTGTAATCGAGGCGCTTCTCGAACTGGAGAGCGCGACAATTACCGAACTCGACGATCACCTGCCGCACTCGAAAAGTACCATTCACAGTCACTTGGAGACGCTCGAACAGTTGGGCTTCGTCGTTCGCGACAACTGGGCCTATCAGGTCAGCCTCCGGTTCCTTGAAATCGGCAGTGTCGCGCGAAACCGATATCCACTCTATCAGCCGGGTGTTTCGGAGGTTCAGCAGTTGGCGACAGCGTCAGGGCTGGTGGCGAGTTTAGTCGTGGTCGAGCGTCAACGTGGAATTTGCCTGTACACCGCGATGGGAAAGAAGTCGGACCGATCTGTTGGCGACCCGGGCGAGACACTTCCATTGCACTGTACTGCTCCCGGGAAAGCGCTCCTTGCAGTGATGGCTCCGGAGGACGTCGACTCGATCATTGACGACCACGGACTGCAAGAATACACGGAGAATACCCTAACAAGTCGGGCGGCCCTCGATGAGGAACTACAGGACATCCAGTCTCGAGGAATCGCTTTCAATCGTGAGGAGTGGCGAGAAGATGTTCGAGGAATCGCCGCAGCGGTGGAAGGCAAGACCGGCAGCCCGGTGGGTGCGATCAGCGTGAGGAGTCCCACTGATACGATGTCCGGCAAGCGGTTCCAGCAGGATATTCCTGGGCTAGTCATCAGTTCTGCAAACAGACTTCGAAAGGCGCTCCGGTCGGAGCGGTGATAGTCCGGCACCATCCGGAGAAAGACGACTTTCGCCTGTGCCGAATTTCTGCTATCGCTGGCGAAAAATCATAACGACAAGCTGTGTTCTGGGGTATCGATCACCATGGTACAGAGCCACGAACAGACAGTATAACAGATGATCCGTGAGATAATTCCGAAATAGCGAATTATCTCGTAGTATCCATCGAGGATCACCTTCAGTGAACGAGAGTCGCGCCACCGATGTGGGTGACCACGGCGAAGTTGTGGCCTTAGATTACAACAGTATGGTTGTAAACGACTGCTTTCGATAGCCCCATCCAATAATTCGGAAGTAACGAATATCGGATAACGGGCTCAGTACAAGACTCGCTTACGGCACTGTCTAGTTCAGCACCTCCTCATAGTCACTTGACCAGTGAGCGCTCGATTCGGCCGATTGTGGTTGTAATGGTGTCTGAACGGTCTGAGCCAGCGGCGAGCGCACGATCGAGGACTCTATTGCCGCTAAGAGTCGTTGTGTTGGCTTCTTTCCTTCCACGTTGTCGAGGGTATCTTGCAATTCTTTGACGGAGATCTCGTCGAGATGATCCACTGTGTTTAGCAACAATATTCGAGTTGAAAATTCTAACGACTGCTATAGACGCTCTCATTCGGGCTTTCTGGGCCAAGCTGGCGAAGGCCTATTACATGAGTACGGGTGTAATCGACCGAGAAACGTTCTCGAGGAGTCATTCGGTAGCCACTCGGACTCCGCGATCGTTTTACAGTATTAAATCGTTCTCTCACGAGTAGAATCGGCCGAAAGTATTTTCCTACTGCGATGGCTCGCCTTTGCCATGTCCGTCTTAGCAATAGTTGCACATCCGGACGACGCCGACATTTTCTGCGGTGGAACGCTCGCAAAACATGCCGACCGGGGCGACGATGTGACGATCGTTCACATGACACGCGGAGAGCTCGGAACGGCGGACGGCACCGAGGAAGAAATCGCCGCCGTCCGGGAAGAAGAAGCGCGACAGTCGGGCTCCGAACTCGGCGCGTCAGTCGAGTTCCTCGAGTTCCTCGACGGTCGGGTGACCTACTCGATGGAGAACCGACTGGAAATCGTCGAGACGATTCGCGAACACGATCCCGAGCTGATCCTGACGCACTTCCGGGACGACATGCATCCGGACCACCGCGTCACGTCGCGGCTGGTGACGGACGCGTACTACATGGCATCGCTGCCGCTCGTCGAAACCAACTCGGAGCCATGCGATCCGTCGAACGTCTACTGCTTCGGCAAGCCGACATCGTCGTTCGATCCGGACACGTTCGTGGACGTCTCCGAACACGTCGAACAGAAGATGCGAGCAGTCAAGGCTCACGAGTCCCAGGCCGCGTGGCTGGACGAACACGGTGGAATAGACGGCGAGTTCGATGATTTCGTCGAGAACGTGCGCGCCAGAACGCGGACGCTCGGCCAGCGGGCCGGCGTCCCGTTCGCGGAGGGGTTCACATCGCTCCACACGACGCCGGTTTCGTACCTCGAGTGATCGAGGGGCCGTTGAGCGGTCGATCGGACTACAGCGAGGTGATGTTCACCTCGACGATGTTCACTGCCCGGCGGATCAGCTTCGGCAACTCCTCGGTGAGCCGTTCGTCCTCCATCCGGCTCACCGGACCGATGAGCGAGACGGCGCCGTAGAGCGTTCCATCTTGGTCGCGAATCGGCGCCCCGAGCCCGACGAGCCCTTGGATCGTCTCCTCGTGATTGTACGCGATGCCGCGCTCGCGAATCTCGGTCAGTTGCGCTCGGAGTTCACCCGGGTCCGTGATCGTGTTCGGCGTGATCTGCTCGAAGTTGGTTTCTCGGATGATCTCCTCCCGGCGTTCCTCCGGCATGAACGCCAGCAGCACCTTTCCAACAGCGGTATGGTACAGCTTGTTCCGGTAGCCAACGTACAGCTCCGTCTGCACGGCGTCCTCGCCCTCGGCCTTGTAGAGACAGATGCCCTCTCCGTGCTCCTCGACGGTGAACAGCGCCATCTCACCGGACTCGGCCGCGAGTTTGTCGACTTCGGCACGCGTGATGTCGTAGATGTCGACGCGGTCCGTCGCGTGGTGAGCGAGGTCGATGAACTGGAGGCCGAGCGAGTACTGCTGACCGTTCTTAACGACGTAGCCGTTCTGCTCGAGCGTCGCAAGGTGGCAGTGGATCGTCCCCTTCGAGAAATCTAGTTCGTCGGCGATGTCGGTCACGCGGGCCTCTCGCTTCTCTTTGAGCACGTCGACAATATCGAGCGTGCGTTGGACCGCCTGTATCGGGTGTTTTGCTGAGTTCATTTATCGTATGGCATGATACTACGTACCAGATTAAATGTTTGGATGTGTCAAACGTCAGTTCGGGAAAAGTGTCTCCTTGATGATGAGATTGGGCGCTCTCCGGATACGAAGTCCAACTACCGCTACTCATAGCGATAGATGCGTTCGCGCAATCGCCTAGCTGAGAGCAGCGTTTAATAAGAGTAAACGGACGATGTTCAGTTCAGTCGCTCGAAGGCGAGAATTCCCACTCCACTCGTGGCGTGAACTGTTCGATGTCGAGATCGAGAGCAGCGCCGTACCCGAACGATGCGTCAACGACCGACTCGAGTTCAGTCTGGCCGTCGTCGATGTCGAGCGTCGGGAACCCCTGGTCGTGCTCCCGGTAGAGGTCGCCGTGGGTCGCAAGGAGGTCGTCCTGAAGGTCAGTCGGGAGCATCGCCATCCCGCGGAAGTAGTGGTGTCCGTTTCGTTCGACGTGGCGCTTTCCCATCGTCGCCATGACGGCCAGGTCCTGCGGGAGCGAGACCGGACCGACGGTCGAGAGGTCTTCGCCGCTGATGACGTACTCGCCGTCGGGGTCCTCGCGGCGGCGGTGTTCGATCAGGCAGGCGTTTGCGAGGCCCTTGAAGACGCCCTTGCAGTTCTTGTGACTCGTCCCGACGTAGCCACACTCGAGCGCCCGTCCCAGACTCCGGAGTTCGCCGTCCGATTCGTCGATGATCATCGGCGGCCGATCGTCCCACTCGGCAAGCGTTTCACGGGTGGCGTCGGTGAGAGCGTCGCCGCGAGCGAGCGGTTGCTCGACGTATCGCAACCGTTCGAGCAGCGGATCGATTCCCGGTTCGTCCGTCAACCGCTCCCAGTCCGTCCGGAACGAGTCGGCATCGCCGTACTGCTCATTCGCGTCGAGGGTCACGGCGTACTCCTCGAGTTCCGCAAGTTCGTCGGCCAGCCGCGTCAAACGGTCCGCATCGCGCTCGACGTCGCCGCCGAGCTTGATCTTGAAGTACGACACACCCTGCTGTTCGATGTACTGGCGAAGTGTCTGTGGGAGTCCGTCGTCGAGTCGGCTCTCCGCGTCGAGGTCGGCCTCGGTGAGCGGATCGGTGAACCCCACCGTATGCCGGATCGCCGTCGTCCGCTGGGGCTCGTCTGGCAGATAGTCCGCGGGTTCGGTGCCCGTTAGCGCAGAATAGATCGCTCCGAGTTCGATCCCGAGTGCGTTCTCGCACACCGCCTGGTGGAACGTCGTTTCCCGCTCCCGGCAGAACGCGTCAATCACCGCGCGCTCGACGAGGCTCACGCCGAACGACCACAGCAGCGGCGGGTGGTCGGTCATTGTGGCCCACTCGCACTGTCGTTCATAGAGCGCCAGCCAGAAGTCAAAGACTGTGTCAGCCTCGATCTCCGCGGCACGGGCGGCCGCCTTGTCGATCACCTCGAGCATCCGGTCGAGCCCGTCCGCGAAGGTGACACCCGGCTCCTTGAGGAACCACAGCGGAGAGAGCCCCTCGGCCGCGATGCCCTCCTGCCCGTCTAGATCGTCGCCGCCCTCGATCCGGACGAACAGGTGTGGCAGTTCGGTGAGGGTCGTGTTTCCGAAGTGAAACGGCATTCGCAGTTCCATGTCCAGCACGTACTGGTCGACGGAACGGACGCTGATTGTCATACACATGCTCACTCTTCGAATTCTCTTAATTTCTGCGGAACGAATCCGAGGATAGTAGTATTCTCGGGTGGGCAGACGACATACAGTACTGCTTCCGACGGAGGTGTACCGCAAACTCACTTCGCGGAACCGGTTCACCCGCCTGCGCGTTCGCATCGACGGCGCGACCGGAGAGACGGACCACATCTCGTGTATCGCCGAGGCACAGCGCGAACATCCGGACCGTCCATCACTATCGCGCGGAGGGCTCACTGTTGGTTAGCAAGGCCGACCTCGTCTTCCTCGTCGAGACGAGCGGCGCGGGTCACGCGGGCCGAACCATCGAGACCATCGAGGACGAGGGGGACGACATCGAGCGCGTGACGTGATCGCTTGCGACCGTTCGCAGGACGCGATCCGGGTCGCTCAAGAGGTTTCAATGGACCAAACAATTATCTGTCCTGTGATAGACACGCACGCCATATGCAAGCCGGAATCGCGGGTGCGGGCTTCATGGCGCGAACGCACCTCAAAGCGTACCGAAAACTGGATGTCGAGATAGTGGCGGTCTCGTCCCCGAGCGGTCCCGAGGAGACGGTCAAGGAGTTCGGCCTCGAAGCCGAATCCTACACCGATGTCGGCGAAATGTGCAAACGGGAAGACCTCGACTTCCTCGACGTCTGTACGCCGACGCACACGCACGTCCCGATCGTCGAAACCGCGATCGAATCGGGGCTCGACGTCTTCCTCGAGAAGCCCGTCGCCTCCTCGCTCGCCGATGCCCGCGAGCTGGCCGCGTTCGTCGACGACGCGGACGCGACGTGTATGGTTGGTCACGTCATCCGGTTCCTTCCGGCGTACCGGCGGGCGAAGGAGCTAGACATCGGATCCCCGGGCGTCGCGCGGGCGCGTCGACTCTCGCCGTTCCCCGACTGGGGATCGGACGGCTGGTTCGCCGATCCTGAGAAGAGCGGCGGGATCTTCGTCGATTTGGCGATCCACGACCTTGACTACCTCCGGTGGTGCTGGGGGCCCGTCGAGCGCGTCTTCGCCAGAACCTGCGGGGAGGTGGATTCGACACACGGGTTTGCCACGCTGCGCTTCGAGAACGGGGCGGTAGGATACGTGGAGGCCTCGTGGGCCCAGCCCTCGAGCAGATCGCTGACGTCCGAACTCGAACTGGCGGGCGACGACGGGCTCGTCGAGTTCTCAAGCGAGGACGGCGAGCCGTACGCGAACTGGACCGAAGGCGGTTCGACCGTCGAACGCCCGCTCGCGACCGACGGCTACTGGCGTGAACTCGACCACTTCATCTCTTGTCTCGAGTCGGATTCGGAGCCCGAAGTCGACCTCGAGGAAGCGGTCGAATCGCTCCGGCTCGCGCTCGCCGCGCGGCGCTCGGCAGAGCGCGGCGAACCCGTCTCGCCGACGGAGGTGGGACGATGACCGTCTCCCTGGGCATCCTGTCGGCGGCGCACGTCCACGCGAGCGAGTACGCGGCCTTGCTCGCCGAGCGGGAGGATGCCGAGCTCGTCGGGATCGCGGACGCGGAACTCGACCGCGCTCGCGAAATCGCCGACCGACACGGCGTCGAGTGTGTCTCCGAAGCGGAGGCCGACGCGCTGCTTGAGCGACTCGACGGTGCGCTCGTCTGCTCGAGCAACGCCCGCCACGCCGAGTGGGTTGGCCGAGCTGTCGACGCCGAGGTCGACGTCCTCTGTGAGAAACCGCTCGCGCCGACCCTTGAGGAGGCCCGAGGGATCGTCGATTGCTGTCGCGACGCCGGCGTCGGGCTAGGGGTGGCGATGCCCCTCCGGTTCAGCGAGCCGGCGAAGCGGGCTCGGACGGCGCTCAAGTCCGGGGAGATCGGCTCCGTCAAATCGATCTCCGGGACGAACCGCGGGCGGATGCCCGGCGGCTGGTTCGCCGATCCCGACGCGGCCGGCGGCGGCGCGGTGATGGATCACACCGTCCACATCGTCGATCTGATCTCGGATCTCATCGACGAGCGGGTTGCGGAGGTGTATGCGGAGACGGGGACCCGCTTCCACGATATCAAGGTCGAGGATGTCAACGTGCTCTCGATGCGGCTGACCAACGGGGCGACGTTCCTACTCGACGGTTCCTGGAGCCGGCCGGAGGCATGGCACACGTGGGGCGACGCGACGGTCGAGTTCGTCGGCCGCGAGGGAACGATCGCCGTGGACTGCTTCGATCAGTTGCTTCGTCACACGGCGGCGTCGGGCGCTGACGAGGGCATTAGAACGGTCTTCTACGGAACCGATCCGAACGCCGAGATGCTCGGGGACTTCGTCGACAGCGTCGCCGAGGGGAGCGATCCCGCCGTCTCACCTCAGGACGCGCTGGCGGCAGTCGCCGTCGTCGAGGCAGCCTACGAATCTGCGTCGGCCGGACGACCGGTCGAGGTCGAGTACTGAGGACCCTCGCCGAAGATTGCCTTCCCGGTCGAACGGTGACGCTTGCCGATCAGTTTTTGTCCGGTCCGGTCGTTAGTCATCTCGATGCCTCCCAAGTCGCCACCGCGCGTCGCGATCGTCGGACTCGGGACGATCGGTCGCATTCACGCCGAGCGAATCCTCCGACTGGACGCTGCGCTTGCCGCCGGCGCGGACGTCAGCACCGACGCCCGCGAGTTGTTCGCCGGCGAGTACGACGTCCCGACGTACGCGGATCACGAGACGATGCTCGCCGACGCCGATATCGACGCCGTGTTCGTCTGCGTGCCGAATCGCGTTCACGAGCGGGTCGCGATCGACGCCCTCGAGCACGAGTGCGCCGTCCTCCTTGAAAAACCGCTGGCCCATTCCGTAGAGAGCGCGGAGCGGATCGCGGCCGCGGCCGCCGACGCGGAGGCGTCCTGTGTGGTCGGATTCACGATGCGCTTTTCAAACGCGACACGGCGGGTCGCGGCGCTACGTGACGAGGGTCGCCTCGGTTCGGTCAGTCATGTCGACGCGACCTACCTTCGGCGGAACGCGCTGCCCGGCGAGGGACGGGGCTGGTTCACGGATCCCGACCTGGCCGGCGGCGGCGTCGCGATGGACCTCGGCGTCCACGCGCTCGATCTGGCACTGTATCTGCTCGAGTATCCGACCGTTCGAGAGGTGACCGGCGTCACCCGCAGCGAGTTCGGGGACTACGACGTGGAGGACTCGGCGCACGCGCTGGTGCGGTGTGGCGACGACCGGACGATTTCGATCCGGGTCTCGTGGCGAGCGACGCGGTCGTCCTCGAAGCGGTGCATCGTCCGGGGGAGCGACGCGGGTGTCGAGTTCAACGTCACAGAGCCGACTCTCGATGTGTTCGATACCCGCCCGGTCGGGACCGACGAATCCGACGGTCGGCCGACCGGTCCCGACGAGATGCTCTCGGTCGACGGAGGCGACATGCATCTTGCGGAGGACCGCGCGTTCCTCGCGACTCTCGCCGGAGAGCGGACCGCCCTTGCGGGCACCGTCGAGGACGCGCTGACAGTGCAGCGGGTACTGCGGGCGATCTACGACTCGAGCGACCGCGGAGAAGCGGTTCGGCTGTCCGAGTATCAATAGGTGACGACGAAGGGTTTTGTTCCCCCGGAGACACCAGTTCCGATCATGGGAACGCTGCAGGTTGCACTGCTGAACGGTTCGTACAACGACATGACGATGACGGAGAAGTTCCGGCGCGATTCGACGCTAAGGTCCATTCGTTTACGGTGACGAGGGTGATCTGCCGGGGACGTTCACGTACGACGCCGTCGTCAGCGGATCGGGTGCGTCGTTCGACTGGGATGAAGACGAGAAGTACGAGTAGTGCCAGTCAGCCAGGGACGATTCCTGTCGATCGAAACCGACCGCCGCGACCGATTCGTTGCTGCAACCGAAAGATCATTACTCCGGTAGATCAATGCTCGGACGAGGATGCACACAGTCCGATTCAGCGATCCGTCCGGCCTCACCCGGACCGGAACGTGGACCGACAGCGGTATCGACGCCGGCAACCAACGGTATGACCCCGCCGAGGTGACGATTCTCCCACCCAGCGAGCCGACCAAGATCGTCTGCCAGGCCGGCGGCTACGTGGACCACCGCGAGGAGTCCGGCTTCGAAGACCTGCCGGACCGGCCCGAACTGTTCCTGAAGACGCCGAACTGCGTCGTCGGCCACGGAGACGCGATCGAACTGCCGCCAGGACGGGACGAGGTCGAGTTCGAGGCAGAGTTCGGCATCGTGATCGACGAGCAGTGTCGCGCGGTCGACGAGGACGAGGCCATGGAGTTCGTCCGCGGGTTCACCTGCGTGAACGATATTTCGAACCGCGACGACCAAGCCGAGGAACGCAACTGGGTCCGCGGCAAGGCGTTCGACGCCTCGCTCCCGATAGGCCCGGTGCTGGCTACGCCCGACGAGGTGCCCGACGACGCCCGCCTCGAACTTCGGCTCAACGGCGAGGTGAAACAGGAGACGACCCGTGACATGATGATCTTCTCCGTCCCGAATCTCATCGCCGAGGTGAGCGAACTCATCACCCTTGAGCCCGGAGACATCATCGCGAGCGGCACACCGTTCGGCCCCGGTCCGCTCGGCGAGGGCGACGTCGTCGAGGTCGAGTTCGAAGGCGTCGGGACGCTCGAGAATCACGTCGTCGCGCGCTGAGAACGAGTCGGCGAACTACTTCTCGACTGTCACCCACCGATCCGTCTCGGCCGATTCGTACGCCGCATCGAGAACCCGGAGAACGGTCAGGGCGTCCTCAAGGGTGACGGGCGGTTCCGCATCGGCTTCGCAGGCCGCAAAGAATTCCCGGACGAACTCTCGGCCCCACGTACCGCCGTAGCCGGCTCCCGGCTCGTACTCGTGCGTGATCGTCCGGTGTGGCGTTGCGCTCCAGTCGTCGTCCGCCGACTCGAGTTCGAGTTCGGTCTCGCCGTCGAAGCCGAAGGTCCGACCCATCGGATTCCAGTTGCTTCGGCCGCCGCTGCCGTAGAGATTGAGCTGGGTGTCATAGATTCCGTCACGCAGGTAGTAGCCGCAGTGGACGGTCCCGAGCGTTCCGGTTCCGGTCTCAAGCTGGAGCGTTGCGCCGTCTTCGATGTCGACTCCGTCGAACCCCGCGGTCATGCTAGCGTTCACCCGGGCGATCGGTGCCTCGAGGAGCCAAGTGAGTAACTGGATCCAGTGGATGCCGAGCCACTGGAGGATGCCGCCGCGGCTCGCGTCCCTGTCGAAGACGAAGTGGTCGGTGTTTCGGTACGCGAGCTGCGAGGCGACGAACCGCGCCTCGAACCCGCGGAGGTCGCCGAAGAAGCCGTCGTCCAGGTGGGACTTCAGCTGCGCGGCGATCGGGTGGCTCTGCCACGGGTAGGAGACACAAACCGTCGCGTCGGTCCGGGCCTCGAGGTCGAGCAGCGGCTCGAGTTCGGCGGCGGTTCGGCCCGCCGGCTTCTCCGTGTAGATGTCGACGCCGCGCTCGAGGGCCTGTTCGACGGCCGCCGGCGTGTCCCGGTTCGAGAGCGTCAGGAACACCGCGTCGACGGCGGCGTCGGCGAGCATCGTTTCGAGGTCGCCGTAGACTGGTACGTCGCCGAGGCTCGCCACGGAGTCGACGTCGAACGCGTCGTTCGGCTCACAGGCGCAGGTCACCGTCGCCGGTAGCGTCTCGAGGGTCCGCAGGTACGGCTCGGCGTGGTGGTGGTCGAGACCGACGTAGCCGACGGTTGGAGCCTCCGTCCCGTCACCAATAGTGCCGTTGCCAGTCTCAGTGTCTGATCCGGCCATGGTCACTCGAACGCAGGGATGACTTCGTCGCCGAAGCGCTCGAGCGTCTCGAGGGTCGTGCCCTGGGGCTGCCCGGGGAACTGACAGCGGACGTACACCTGGTCGACGCCGAGCTCCTCGTACTCGCGAAGTTGCTCGATACAGTCCGCGGGCGAGCCGATAGCGAACTTCTCTTCGAGATCATCGTAGTCGACCTCGACCTCGTGTTCGTCCATATATGTCTGGCCCCAGCGGGCGTACATCTGGTAGAGCTTCAGGAGGTAGGGCTCGATGGTATCTCTCGCCTCCTCGACGGAGTCGGCGACGAAGCAGTCGCGCATAAGGATGACGTCGTTGTCCTCGCGATCCATATCGAACTCCTCGAGCGAGGATTCGTAGACGTCTATCTGCTCCTCGAGGTCGGCCGTCGTCGAGGAGGCACTTGCGATCCAGGCGTCGCCGCGGTAGGCCGCTCGTTTGATCGCGATGTCTGCGTGGCCGCCGATCCAGACCGGCAGCTCCCCTTCCGGGCGAGGGCTGACGAACACATCCTCGAACGACCACTGATCGCCGTCGTGGGTAACGCTCTCTTCGCTCCACAGCCGCTTGAGCACGTGCAGCGATTCGATCATCGCTTTCGATCGTTCCTCCATGTCGATCCCGAACGGTTCGATCTCGCGCTCGCGGTAACCGACCGCGGCGCCAAAGTGCATGCGCCCGCCTGAGAGTCGGTCGATCATCGCGACGTACTCGGCGAGGTGCAGCGGGTTGTACAGCATCGGCAGCATAGCCATCGTCGAGAGATCGAGCGTCTCGGTTCGCGCCGCGATCCCCGAGAGCGCCGTGATCGGCTCGACGACGCCCTCGTCGTGGACGTGTCGCTCGCCGAGCGAGACGCCGTCGAAGCCGACATCCTCGATCAGTTCGGCTTGCTCGTACAGACCGGCGGCCTCGAACTCGTCGTCGGGCGTGTAGTACTGATTCAAAAAAACGCCGAACTTCACGCTCGCATCACCTCGTTCTCGGTTCCGTTGGTCGCGGCGAGAAGAATTCTGTCGTCGGTGCGGCGGAGGGACCGTGGTCTCTCCCCGAACACATGGCTGTTTACAGGCATTCGTTGATCTAGCTTGACGAACTAGTTCCTAATGTAGCTTGCGGCGCGTGTAATCCACTCATGACGGACTGTCTCGCCGGTAGTTATTTATGATACGTCATCACGTACCAATATATATGGCGACACGCATCTCGGGTGCCATAACGGGCGGGACGGTGTGGAATCAACTGCGGGCGCTCGGACCGGCGCTCGTTCTCGCAGCAGTCGTCGTCGGTCCGGGGAGCATCGCGCTCAGCACAATCGCTGGAAGTACGTACGGCTACCAGCTGCTTTGGGTACCGATCGCGACGACAATCTTCATGATCACGTACACGTGGATGGCCGCGCGGATCGGGCTGGTGACCGGCGAGACGATCCTGCAAGTCGCAAGGAGACGATACGGGTCGGCGGTCGCGACGGCCGGCGGGTTCTTCGGCTTCCTCGCGATCCTCGCGTTCCAGGCCGGGAACAACGCCGGAATCGGGTTCGCGACGAATGCGCTCGTTGGCTACGACATTCGCCTGTGGGCCGCAATCTTCTCGCTCGCCGCGATCGGCTTCCTCTGGTTGCCCGACCTGTACGACAAGGTCGAACTGCTGGTGAAGGCCGTCGTCGGTGTCATGCTGCTCGCGTTCGTTGGGACGCTCGCAACCGTCGGCTTCGACATCCGGGCCGGCGCGACCGGTATCGTACCGACCATCCCCGATGTGGACGCCGCGCTCCTCGCGCTCGGGATGGCCGCGACGACCTTCTCCATCGCCGCGGCGACCTACCAGAGCTACCTGGTGCACGAGAAGGACTGGGGCATCGACCAGCTGTCAGAGAAAGGGATGGACAGCATCCTCGGGATCGCCGTGCTGGGACTCATCGTCACGGTCATCCTCCTGACCAGCGCGAGCGTCATCTCCGGGACGGGCGAACCGGCCTTCTCGGCGACGGATATGGCCACCCAGCTCGAGCCCGTCGCCGGATCGGGTGCGTTCTACCTGTTCACATTCGGGTTCTTCTTCGCAAGCCTCTCGTCGCTCGTCGTCAACGCGCTCATCGGGGCGACACTGCTGGTCGACGGACTCGGCCTCGATCCCTCGATGGACGGTCGTCCGGTCAAGATCTGGTCGACGGTTGCCGTGGTGTTCGGACTCGTCGTCGTCCTGATCTTCGAGGGCGATCCGGTCGAACTGCTCCGCATCGCCCAGGCAGCCGCCGTGGTCGCGTTCCCGATCCTCGGCTTCCTCATCCTCGCGCTCGCCAGCAGCGACGACGTCATGGGGTCGCACTCGAACGGCCGCTTCGCCACCGTTCTTGGCGTCGTCGGCTACCTCGCCATCGTCGGGATCGTCGGCAACTACCTCTACGAAGTCGTCTCCGAACTCGTGCAGTATCTCTGACGCGGTGCCTTCGGCAACAGCACCGCTGTCGGCTGGTTTCTCGTGGGTCGAAATAACGGCCGTTCGGAGCGGAGCCCCTCGCTACAGTTTCGCAACGAACTCGACCTCGGCGCCGATGTTCTCGAGTCCGTGCGATCTGGTCCTCGATGCTCTCGACCTCGACGTCGGTAAGCGAGACTGATCGTACACCAGACTTTAAGGTTCAGCGGTGCGATCGTAGTCGCAATGGCGATACGGACAGCCCTGTTTAGCAAGGTGCTTCGCGACCGCTCGCTCGAGGAGGCGGCCGAACTCGTAGCGGAGATCGGTTACGATGGGTTCGAGCCGATGTGCCGAGACCCCCATCTCGACGCAGACCGTTCGCTTAAAGAGGTACTCGCATTCCGCAATCATCTCGACGACCTCGGCCTCGAGGTCCCGTGTCTGGCAACGTACACCGGTCACTACGTCGGCAAGACCCGGGAAGAGTGTGAGGCGGAACTTGAGACGTTCGAACGGTTCCTCGAGTTCGCGGACGCGCTCGACTGCGGACTCATCAGGCACGGTCCCGGCGGACCGCCGGTCCGGGAGGCGACCGACGACGACTACGAGCACGCCGCGTCGTGGCTCGCTCGCGCCGCCGACCGCGCCGCCGAGTACGACGTGACGATCGGCATCGAAATTCACGCGCACACAATCGCCGAGACGGTCGACTCGACGCAACGACTCTTGGCGGAGATCGACCGCAAGAACGTTGGCGCGATTCACGACGCTGGGAACATGTACATCACGCTCGACGACTTCGGACTGGCGTCGGTGCGCGAACTCGGGGACGACCTCGTCCACGTCCACGTCAAGGACGAGCAGCGGATCGACGATCCGGACCGGCCGGGCGCGTTCGAACTCGAAACTGACGACGGGCTTGAGACGTTCCAGCCGCGGCTGCTCGGTGAGGGCGCCGTCGACCACGGCCCGCTGTTCGACGCACTTGCGGAGGCGGGGTACGATGGCTACGTCACCGATGAGTGCCACGTTCCGCGGGACGACCTCGAGGACGAACGCGAGGTCGCCGAGCACGAACTCGCGGAGCTGAACCGGTTGCTCGGCTGAGTATCTCCGTTACTCGAGTCGGTCGCGAATTTCCGCCGCGTGTTCCTCGCGACCCGTTTCTTCGAGGTGGCTGGCGTAGTCGTCTACCCGGTCCCAGGTGTAGTAGGGTCCCTTCTCGCGGAGTACCTGCCACATCGGGTCGGTGACGCCGTTCGGGGCGTCCGGATTGCCGCCGCGCTCGCCGCGGGCCGCCTCGAGCAGTCGGTCGTCGTGCCAGCGCTGCAGCCTGGCCAGCCCGTCATTGACGACGTTCGGCTTCGCCGTGGAGAGATCAGTCGTCTCGTGTGGGTCGGCGGCGAGGTCGAACAGCATGACGTCCTCGAGGCGGCTCCGATAGGCATCGTGGTAGGTACGGAGCAACAGCCAGTCGTCCCAGCGAACGCCCCGCTGGCACGTCCACGCCCCCTGACTGACGATCAGTTCGTCGCGCCCGTCCGCGGAGCCGTTGATAACTGCGTCGACGAACGAGCGGCCGTCCCAGCCCTCGGGCACGTCGCCGCCGACGAGATCGACGAGCGTGGGTGCAAGATCGAGCTGGTAGCGCAGATCGTCGTCGGTTCCTGGCTCGACTTCGGGACCGCGAACAATAAGGGGGACCCGACACGTCATATTGTCGGCCAGTTGATGGTCTCCGTAGACGTTGAGTTCGCCGAGATTCTCGCCGTGGTCGCCGCTGATCACGACGAGCGTTTCCTCGAGAACGTCCCGCTCGCGGAGGAGATCGATCAGTTTCCCGATGTAGTGATCCATGTAGCGGACGCCGACATCGTAGCCGTCGATCATCGTCTTGAACTCCTCGCGAGAGGAGATCTCCGGCGGCATCCGCGGGCGGTCCCACGACCTGACCCACCCTTTGAGATCCTGCGCACTGTGGGGACCCGACTCCTGGTAGTGCTGCTCGATCAGGTCCTCGGTCAACCACTCTGGTGCGGGCTCGTCGGCGAACGGGTTTCCGTACTCCGCCGGGGTGCGATAGGGCGTGTGTGGATCCCAGAAGTTGACGTGGCAGTACCAGTCGTCTTCCGTCGCGTGCGCCTCGAGCCAGTCGCGGGCATAGGGGTACACCTCGTCGGCGCGCTCGCCACCGTTGCCCCCGGTGTCGTACAGCTCCCGAAATCCTTCGACCACCTGCCAGCCGTCATGACGGTCCGGAAACGGACTGATCATCGTCGTGTGAATTCCCGCGTTGTTCAGTGCCGACGCGAGCGTCCTGAACCGGCCCGGGTAGTTCGCGCGCCGACTCGAGCCGTGGCGTCGAGGATCCGCGTTGCGGCCGCCGTGGTTGATCACGCCCGTGTGGATCCCAAATCGGCCCGTGTAGAACGCCGTCCGCGAGGGGAGACAGGGCGCGTCAGAAGTATAGACAGTGGTGAACGTTCGCCCTTCTGCCGACAGGTCGTCGATGTTGGGCGACGTCTCGCGGTGGTAGCCGTAGCAGCCAAGGTGATCCGGCCGCAACGAGTCGCAGTCGATGTACAGTATCCGCATGCACCGATAACGGCCAGTATCGATAAAATAAGTTTCCCCGAGCAACTCGTCGCTCCGTCCTTCGACAACCGGAGTTGCGTTCCGCAGTTGGCCGCTGCAGAGCACACCGCTGACAAAGCTTTTGTGACAGGACTTCCTCTGGCTCGGTATCGCATGGCAGACACTGAGAGTCCGCGGCTCGCGACCGCGGACGACTTCCACGAAATGACGGCGCTGCTCGATCGACACTTCGCCTACGAGCGCTACGGAATGGCCGCTCGACTCCCGTTCTGCTACGACTCGGAACGCAGCGAACGCCACGCTATCATCGAGAAGGACGGGGAGATCGTGAGTCACATTGCCGCGATACCGCAGACGCTCGTCGTCGGCGAGGGAACCGTCGAGTGCTGGGGGATCGGCGGCGTCGCGACCGACAAACGGTACCGCGGAAACGGGTATATGAGTCAGCTGCTCGAGTTCTGGCTCGATCGGATGGACGACGCCGGCGTCCCGCTGTCGGAACTCAGCGGGAACCGCCAGCGCTACAACCACTTCGGGTACGAGAACGCCGGCGCGGAACTCCGGTACACGATCTCGAAACGCTCGTTCGCGACGACGCCCGAACCCGCGGTCGACACCGTCGTAACTCACGACGGATCGGACGCACACCTCGAGGTGCTCCGCGGGATCCACGGCCAAGAACCGTACCGCGTTCGGCGCGACCGGGAGCGAAGCCGGATTACGTTCGGCCAACGCGGGCTCGAGACGCTCCTGTACAAGGACGACAGCGACCCAGCGTACCTCAGCCTCACACGGGAGAGTCGTAGCCGCACGATAAAGGAATTCGGCGGCTCCGAACACGGCCTCGAGGCGCTGCTCGGCCACGTGCTCGCGATGTACGACCTGAACGATCTGACGGCCTGTGTCCATCCGCGTCACCCGCTCGACGACGTGTTTCACCGCCATAGCCGGTTCTGGCAACAGCGACCGCACCGGAAGTTGAACATCCGGGATCTGTCCGCACTCCTCGAGGCCTTCGAGGGACAGTTCGAGCGGCGCTGGCGCGACGGGGATCGGACCGAGACCGGTGAAATCTCGCTGGCGCTCGAAGAAGAGGAGGCAGCTGTTCAGCTCTCGTACGGTCCGGGACGCGTGACGGTCGAGCGCGTCGCCGACGATCCCGATCTCTCGCTCGATCGAATTTCGATGACGGGCTTGCTGTTCGGCTTCCACGATCGGAAGCGCACGCTCCGACAACAGGACCCGTTCCTCGAGGCGACACTCCCGCTCCAGTTCTACATCTGGCCGACGGAGCACGTCTAGAACGTCACGGCCGTTCAACCGGTCCGGTCGCAAGGCTACCCGGTCGCGAGCCGCAACGACGGTTCGCGACGACGCGGCCACACCGGCGAACTCGTTGGGTCGGTCGACCCGCGCATTCTGTCACCGAGTTCGAGGGCGAGACCCGTTTCAGCAGTAATCAGAATTATATATCAAGAAAGTAGACGTATCTACAATGATCGAGCTAGGGGTACTCGGACTAGACACCAGTCACTCGGAAACATTCGCAAACATTCTCGAAAGCCGGTCCAACGCGTCGGTTACGGCCGTCTGGGACGGCGGTGACGTCCGCGAGAGCGAGTACACGCGCGAGTTCTGCGAGCGCTACGGTGCGACCAGGTACGACGATCCGCACGCAATGATCGGCGACGTCGATGCGGCGATGGTCCTCACGGTCGACTGGAACGGGCACCGTCACCTCGCCGTGCCGTTTCTCGAAGCGGGTGTCCCGACGATGGTCGACAAACCGGTGGCAGGATCAGTCGCTGACGTGATCGCGATCGAGCGGGCGGCGGTCCGCGGCGGCGCGCCGCTGTTCGGCGGCTCGGCACTCCCGTTTCACCCGTCGGTTTCGTCGCTCGCCGAGACGATGCCGGACACAGCGTTCTCCGTCGGCTACGGAGATACGTTCTACTACGGCGTTCACCTCGTCGACAGCGTTCGACTGCTTGCGGGGACCGACTGGACGCAGGTGACGCCGAACCACGGCCCGGGTCGGGTCGCGACGATCGACTTCGCGGACGGCTCCGCGGCGACGCTCCGGTTCGACGGACCGGAGGGCGACGGCACGTTCGGCTTCCTCACGGTCGGCGAACGCACGCAAACCGTCCAGATTGGCAGTTCGACCGCCGAACTCGAGCAGATGTACGAACCGTTCTTGGATGAGTTCCTCGCGGCGGCCCGCGGTGAACGCGACGACCGAAACCGCGTCACCGACGCAGGGACGCTCCTCGTCGGCGTGCAGACTGCCCTCGAGACTGGTGATCCGGTGACACCCGACACCGGCGCGCTCGAGACGACCGAGGTCGACAGCGAGTCGTTCCTCGCCGACTACGAACCGTACTACTGAACGATCGTCACGGAGCGGCGGAAGAACGGACGCCGCTCTCGCAGGTAGCTTCGCGTCCCGCGCGCCGCTCGGTCAGGAGTCGGCGTCCGGCGCGACCTCCTCGTGGGCCGGACGGGGAGAGAGTTCGCCCGACTCGACCATCGAGACGAGCGGGTTATCGTCGATCGAGAGGGGGAACTCCACGCGCTCGCGCCGGCGCACCGACTCGTAGCAGCCGAGGATAATCTCCATCGTCGCGAACGCCCGCCGCGCGCCCAACTGGGGCTCTGCGTCCGTCTCGAGGCCGCGAATAATGTCGCCGACCGCGGCCGGGATGTCCGCCAGCGGCTCGCCCGTGTCGATCTCGTCCCACGCCGCAGCGTCGGCCGTCCGCACCCGGATCTGGGCGTTGCCGTCGGGATTGAGCTCGAGGACGCCCTCGGTCCCCACGACGCGAACGTCGCAGTCGATGAACGGGTTCTCGTCGCCGGTCGCGATGACGGCGTCGGTTCCGTCCTCGTACTGCCAGCGCACGAATGCGTGGTTCTCGTTGTGGACACCGTAACGGACGTTCTCCTTACGGTAATCGATCTGGCCCATCACCCACGCCGCGGAACGATCGTCGAGAATGGAATTACAGAGATCGACGAGGTGGGTCCCGGCGTCAAAGAGATTCTTCGTCGCGAGTTCGACGCGGGTGACCTCACCGAGGTCGCCCGCCGCGACCAGCTCCGCTGCGCGCCGGCTCGGGGTTGCGACCCGCCGCTGGTGGTTGAACGTCAGCTGGATGTCCCGTTCGTCGCAAACCGCCACCATGCGCCTGCTGTCCGCCATGGTATCGGCCATCGGTTTCTCGCAGTGGATCGCCCGCAGCCCGTCCGCGTTCGCGCAGTCGGTCACGATGTCGGCGTGGGTCGGCACCGGCGTACAGACGCTGACGATGTCGGGTTCGACCTCCCGAAGCATCCGCTCGTAGTCGGTGTAGACGTTCGCCGGATCGATCTCGTTGCGCTCGGCGAATGCGAGTGCGTTCTCCTCGACGATGTCGGCGCAAGCGACAAGCGAGCAGCGCTCGTCCCCGTCGTACGCGCTTGCGTGGTGGTACGCCATCGCCGCACTTTCGCCCCACACCGGGTTGTCCGGCTCCGGTCCTGTTCCAATGAATGCTATGTCGTAGTCTGACACGGTGCCAGAATGGTTGTGAACGTATCAACAAATAGGTACCGGACCCCTTTACTTCGGTGCTCCGTCGCCGAGTCCCGCGGTCGTCCGCTCGGCGACGGCAGTTATAAGAGGGCACGGGACTCGATACGACGTACCATGATCTCGCCCGGCGAAGACGCGACCGACCGCGCGAGTGAACTCCTGGACGCGGCAACGGCCGATCCCGCGCAGATCTCGCTCGCGCACGTCGTCGAACTGCTCGTGCTCGGCAACCCGGAGACGCGCCGACTTGCGATGAAGTGTCTCGAGGCCACGCTTGACGTCCGGCCTGAGGCGTCCGAAGCCGCCGTCACCGCGTTCGAGCGACTGCTCGAGGACGGCGATCCGCACGTCCGCCGCAGGGCGGCGCTCTCGGCGGGGGCGGCGATACAGGGGGCGGATACCGAGTCGTTCGAAGCGCTTGTCCCGCCGCTCGAGGCGATCGGAAGCGATCCCGCTGAGCCGGGTCGCGACGCCGCGGTCCGTGCGCTGGCCACGATCGGGCTCGAGCGCCCCGAATCGGTGACGGGGGCGGTTGAACTCCTTCTCGACGTCTGCCACGCTAGAGTCGTTTCGGCGGAACCACCGGCCGACGCGTCGCCGGGAGCGTCGTCGAGCGTCGGCCCGGAACGCGACCGGAGGTCGGCAACTCGCGTTCAGGCAATGGCTGGACTCACGCGGATTGCAGCCGAGCGGCCGGAGACGATCGTCGGTCACGTCGATCAGGTCGTAGCTTTGCTCGAGGACGACCACCACCTGATCCGGTCGGGAACGTGCGAGGTGCTCGAGTCGCTCGCCGAGGGCCACTCCGACGAGGTGGCCCCGTTTGTCCCGGCACTGGTCGATCGCCTCGCTTCGGACACGGACCACCCCGTTCCGTGGCGCGCGGCGGACGCGCTCAACGCCGTCGGCGGTGAGTATCCAGAGCTTGTCGGCGCAGCCCTCGGGTCAGTCGTCGACGACATCGACGCCCTCCTCAAGCGGCGCGATCCCGGAATCCGGGGGGTCGGAATCGGCCTCCTCACCTACGTCACGCAGGTCGATCCCTCGTCTGTCGAGGGGCTGCTCCCGCGCGTTCGCGAGCTCCTCGCGGACGACCACGCACCGGTTCGGGCGAACGCGGCGCTGACGCTCGGGCTAACCGGCTACAGGGATGCGGTCGACGACCTTGAGGTGCTCGTGGCGGACGACCCCGAGCCGGTGGTTCGCGACGCCGCGACGCGCGCACTCGAACGGCTCGAAGGCGAGCACGTACACGAGAACCGGCCAGTAGACAACCATTAAGGCGTCCGTCTTCATTGCTACCCACCACATGCCTTCACGCGAACTCGACGTCGTCCCCCGACCGCGTCGAGCGGACCTGATCGGCGAGGCGGTCCGTCTCGAGGCCCCATTCATGGTTGGAACGGACAACGGTGCGGGTGCGGTCGTCGCGCTGCTGTCGGACCTCCTCGAGCGCGAGACGAACGAACGGGTTGTCAGGTCGAACGAGGGGCCGGACGTTCGGCTGACGATCGACGACGCTGCCTCGAGTCTGGTCGACGACTCGGAAGGGTACGTCCTCGAGGCCGACGGGAACGGGATCATCGTTCGATCGCCGACGGCCGACGGCCTGCGACACGGCTGTCAGACCATCGTCGGGGGTCTCGAACGGCGTAATGGGGACTGGCGGTTTCCGGCCGGCGAGATCCGAGACTGGCCCGCGACCCGGTGGCGAGGGTTCATGCTCGATCCGGCGCGGGGTATTCTCCCGCTCGAACGCGTCAAACGGCGGATCGACCAGGCCGCCCGGGCGAAGCTGAATCGACTTCACCTCCACCTGCTCGATCACGAATCGTACGCCCTCGAGTCCGAGGCGTTTCCCGAACTGAACCGCGGCCCCGACGGCGAGAATCGACCGGCATACTCCCCCGAAGAGATCGAGGACCTGATCGAGTACGCCGGCCGCCACGGGATCGAGATTCTCCCCGAGGTCGACGTTCCCGGCCACGCCAGTCACGTCCTCGAAACGTACCCCGAACTTCAGTGCACCGTCGAGGACGGCGAGCCCAGCGACGGGACGTTGTGTCTCGGAACGACGCGGACGGACGAGTTCGTGGAGACGCTGCTCGGGGAAGTGATCGAGCTGTTCCCCTTCGAGACGGTCCACGTCGGTGGCGACGAGTGGGCGATGAACTGCTCGTGGAACGAGTGCTCGCGGTGCCGAGAACGGATGATCCGCGAGGGGTCGGAGACGGTCGCCGAGCACTTCTACGAGTTCGTCCGCCGGCTCCACGAGATGCTCGAGGCGAACGACCGCCGGCTGATGTGCTGGAACGACCAGATCGATATCGCCGAAGCGCCGGACGTGCCGCGGGACACGCTGGTGCAGTTCTGGCGCGTCGCCGGGAAGGGACGCGGCCCCGTCGAGGGGTGCAGCCTCGAGCGGTTCCTCGAGGAGGAGTTCGAGGTCGTCAACTCGTACGTCTACGCAGCCTACGTCAACGGCTGGATCTCGGAAGAGTACCTGCTCGGCTGGGAACCGCGGAGTCGCCCGTCCATTCCGGACGAACGAGCGGAACAGGTGATTGGCGGCGAACTCCTGGCGTGGGAGCCCGCCGCCGAGGAGACCCGCGAGTACTTCGAACGCGCGCTTCCGTCGGCGATTCCCGTCTTTGCCGACCGACTCTGGAACCCCGACCCGATCGCGGACCGTCGATCGTTCGCGACAGCGCTGACACGACACGCGCTCGGCCCGTTCGTCCCCGCTGGCTTCGATATCTACCGTGAACTCGGCGGGACGATCCTCCCGACGGAAGGGGAGAACGCCCCCTCACCGCCGGCCCACGCGCACCGCTCGTTCAGGGATCGGTCCCCGCGCGAGGCCCGCGACGACTACGAAGACACCCTCGAGACGCTCGGGTCGCTTTCGGAAGCGGATGAGGTGGTTTATCCGGAGACGGCGACGGCGTACCGAGACTGTCTCGAGTGGCTCGTCGGGGTCGCCGACCGGGAGGGGCGCGGCGTGATCGACCGCCCCTGAGGACCCGAACTTATAATCCGTCCTACTGCTAGTATCGGACCGTTCAATGAGACAGTTCGACGAGAACGTCGACGGCTACTACGACGTAGAGAACCAGCTGCCGCGGTACCTCCGGCGGCTGGCCGAACCGCAATTCGAGCGCGGCGACGAGCGTCGGGAGGCAATCGACTCGGTCGCGGCGGCCGAGGAACACCGCGAGCGTGTCCGCAAGGACTTCCTCGAGGCGATCGGAGGCCTGCCCGAGGAGCGGACGGACCTGAACGCGACGCGGACCGGTCGACTCGAGTACGACGGGTACGCGGTTGAGACGGTGATCTTCGAGAGTCTCCCCGGCTTTCACGTGACGACGAACGTCTACGTCCCCGAGGGTGCTTCTGCCGACGATCCTCGTCCTGCGGTCCTGTTCGTCTGCGGCCACGCCGCCACTGCGAAGACCGCCGACGGCTACCAGCAGGGGTGTATCGACCTCGCGCGCAACGGCTTCGTCGTCCTCGCGATGGATCCGATCGGCCAAGGCGAGCGCCACCAGTTCTACGACTCCGAGGCGGAGTCGATTCCAATCTCCGATGACTCGCGGGACTACCCGCGGGTGAACACGCTCGAGCACACCTACCTCGCCCGTCAGTGTATGTTCGCCGGCGCGAACGTCGCGCGCTACTTCGTCTGGGACGGAATCCGCGCGCTTGACTACCTCGAGTCCCGCCCTGAGGTCGACGCCGACCGCCTCGGCGTGACCGGCAACTCCGGCGGCGGGATGCAGACCAGCTACCTCATGCTGGCCGACGACCGGATCGCCGCCGCCGCGCCGTGCTGTTTTATCACCTCGAAGGAGGCCTACATGCGGACCGGGCAAGGCCAGGACGGCGAGCAGATCATCCACCGCGCGATCGATCGCGGCCCCCGCTACGACGACTTCCTGCTGGCGTTCGCACCGAAGCCCGCGCTGATCGGGGCCTCCCAGTCCGATTTCCTCTGCATTGAGGGCACCCACCAGTCCTACGAGCGCGCCTCGAGTGTGTACAACCTCTACGAGGCGGGCGACGCGCTCGAGTTGACGGTCGCCGACTCGACCCACGGGTTCGGCCCGGAGTTACGCGAGGCGACGGTCAACTGGTTCCGACGGCACTTGGCCGGGGAGCCGCCGACGTTCGAGACAGACGATCCCTCGACCGAGGATCGGGAGCGACTTCGGTGCACCGAGGCCGGCGAGGTCAGGGATGCATACCCCGACGGCCGAACTGTCGTTGATCTCAACCGGGAGTACCTCGCAGAGACCGCGCCAGAGGCCGCGACGGCTCCGGCGGTCGATGACACGGACGACTACACCTGCCAGCTCCGCGAACGCCTCGTCGACCGGTTCGACCTTGAGCGCGACCGACCCGATCTGTACCCGCGGACGATCGAGACCGAGCGCAACGGCGACGTAACGTGGGAGAAGGTGTTTTTCCCGAGCGAGCGGGAGGTCATCGTTACGGCGATCATCGCGACCGTCGACGACGGCGGGACCGAGGAGCCGCTCGTCCTGCTGCTCGAGGAGGGGACCGACGAGATTGAGGAACGCCGCGAGGAGGTCGCGGCGCTCGCGCGCAAACACGGCACCGTCGTCGTCACCGACCCTCGCGGCGTCGGGGGCGTTTGCGCACGCGACGTCAACACGCGGCTGCAGAACGGTGGCGACTACTACGACTATCATGGCACCGTGTACAAGCTCGCCTCCGACGCGCTGATGCTCGGCACGTCACTGCTCGCGCTGCAGACGTTCGACATCCTCCGTGCGACCGAGTACCTCCGCTCTCGACTCGACGAGGGTAACACGGAACTCGCGATCGAGAGTCGCGGTCCGTGGGGGGTCCAGGCATTGCTCACGGCGGTCGTCGAACCGTCGATCCGGACGGTATCGGCCGTCGAACCGTTCCCCTCGTTCCACGAGCAGGCTACAACCGCGGAGATCCCGGTCGATCACCGGCTGAACGTCCACGGGATCGTCGGCGAGTTCGATATTCCGCAACTGCTGCCGGCGCTCGAGGACCGCGACATCGACTGGGACGGCGACCTCTCGCGGTACCGCCACCCGTCGGCCGACGAAACAGTTTAGCCCGCTCGCACTCACGCGTTTCTCATGCAGATCGGACTCTGTACGATCTCGAACCAGGACGCGAGCGTCGATGCCGTAATTCGCCAGGCCGGCGAGACGGGCTACGACGGCGTCGAAGTGTGGGGCAAAGACCATGTCGGCAATGGCGATCCGGAGACGTGTCGGTCGATCCGCGAGACCGCCCGCGAAGCGGACGTCGAGATCCCTGTCTACAGTTCGTACCTGCGCGTCGGCTCACCCGACTTCGGCGAGACGGTCGAGCGTGAACTCGAGATCGCGCGTCGACTGGACGCGGATCTGGTCCGCGTCTGGGCCGGCAGCCAGGAGTACGGTAACCACGACGAGGCACACTGGGAGCAGGCGGTTGCGGATCTTGAGCGGACGAGCCGCCTCGCGGCCGATCGGGGGATCGGCGTCACAGTCGAGAAGCACGCGAACACGCTCACGAACGACGGCGAAGGCGCGCGACGGCTTCTCGAGGCGGTCGACCGCGAGAACTGCTGGCTCAATTGGCAGCCCACGTTCTCGATGGAGCCCGACGCGCTGGTCGAGACGGCCCGCAACCTCGCGCCGCTCTCGAATAACGCACACGTCCAGGCGGTTCCGAAACGGGGCTCTCGCGACCGTTGCCCGCTCGAAGACGCTTTCTTCGACCTCGAGGAACTGCTCGGGATCTTCGAGGACGCCAGCTTCTCCGGCTTCGTAAACGTCGAGTTCGTCGCCGACGATCGCCCCTACCGCCGGGCGATCGAGACCGACCTCGAGTACCTCCGTCGGATGTCGTCGTAGGAAGCCGTCCGCGGGTCGAAAAAGTGCGTCTCGGAACGGCCAGGGAGGAGAGATGAGGGTTACTCCCGCGACCAGGTCGACGTCAGCGGGATTCTGATGTCGTCGTTCTCCGTGATGATGTGCTCGTAACCGCCGTCCTCGAGCTGGTCCGGATCCTCGAACTGCCGGACGAGTGTCCGCTCGCCGACATCGACGGTCACCGTGTTCCCGTTACCGGTCTCCAGGTCCTCGATCGGGTACGCGCCGTTGTCGGGAGCGCGCGGTCCCTCGAGGATGGGAATCTCCGAGGTTGGCGGTCCACGCCACTGGTTCGAATCGTCGTTGTCGACGTAGACGAACCCCGCGTGCCGATCGAGTTCGTCTCGGTCGTTGGCAATTCGGAGGTCGAGTTCGTTTTCGAGGCTCATGCCGCGCGTGAAGTCCTCGATGAATCCTCGCACCTGTCCGGTCGATTCCTGCACGAGTGGCTCGCCGCCGACGGGGGCAAGCAGCGTCCCGTCGTGGACGTACGCGTACTCGGGTTGGCCGTCCTCGAGCGAGTAGACGCCGAAAAAGCCCTGGAACCTGAACGTGTCGTCGACGGTGACCGGGTTCGGTTGCCCGTCCGTACAGACGACGTAGTCGGTGCGTCCGGTCGCGAGTTCGAGTTTGAGGGCACGACTCTTCTCGCCGGTGACCGGAACGTCCTCGATCGATTCGACGACGCGGTCGCCTTCGTAGTGCTCGAGTACGGATGTGAACGTCGTCTCGAGGTCCGTACCGTGCCGGCTGAGGAACGCGTAGCGCAGACTGTCTTCCGGGGCGGTGCTTTCCGGACTGTGCGGCGGGTAGCCGTCAGCGAGGGCAACTTCGTCGAACTCGCCGAACGATGTCAGACGCAGGTGGACGTCCTCGGCGTCGTCGTCGCGGCGGTTAAAGTGGTCTGCGACGTCCCAGTCGACGACAACCTGCCGGTCGGGATCAGCGTCGCGCTCGACGGTATCGAAGTAGTTGAAGCCAGAGCCCGCCGAGTTCGGCGAGCGAGCCTGGTTATAGTCGTCGTCGGCGTACAGGACATCCGGGCCAGCCAGCGTTCCGCCGTTCTGGGCGTCGAGCTCGAGTCCCTCGGTGGAGACATCCGCCTCCGTCGCGTGGAAACTGAAGCGGTGATCGTCGCCGCCGTCGACGTGGAAGAAGTCGATCGCGTAGGAGTGCTCCTCGTCAACCGTGATCGTGGCAATCGTCCGCCGGTATTCGTCGGTTTCCTCGTAGACGTGGGGTGCTTCAACGTCGACCAGGCTCACCCGCTCGTCGTTCCCGTCGAAGTGGCGCGGGACGCCGACCCAGTGGTGGTCCTGTCCGCGCTCGTCGACCACAACCGTGTTGTGGCTGATCGTATTGTCCGTGAAGAACAGCCGCGGCGGGTGGTCGCCGGTCGCCTCTGGGTAGCCGAGGTCGCGCGAGAGCTCCATCTCGTTGGCCGCGACGCCGATCTGTAACGCGTCCCGGTGGGCGTGGGTCGTCCCGCCGGCCCCGTTCCCGTTACGACCGTAGTACATCCAGACGGCGCGCTTGGCGTTCCCCATCTCGTCAGCAGCGTCCCGCTGTTCCCGGTCGCCCTCGTCGAGCACCGTCAGGTAGTATAGCGCCATGCTGTACCCGTTCGCGTCCTCGTTACGGCCGATACACTCCCAGCGCATCTCGTTGGTGCCCGCCTGGAGGTCGAGCGGGTACGCGAGCGTCTCCTGCCCGGTCCCGTCGGCCATGAAGTCGACCGTGGCGATGTACTCATCGTTGACGTACAACTCGTAGATCCCGTACGTATCGGCGAACAGCGTCTCGATCTCGAGTTCGTACTCCGCCGCCTCGTCGACGTCGAACTCGAAGGACCACCACTCGCCGGCCTTGGTCGCCTCGAACTGGATGGCTTCCTCGAAGCTGTCGTCGACGGGTGCGGAGGCCTCAGCGAACAGCGCAGAGGTGTCGTGGGTCTCGCCGATGGACCCGATCTCGTGATTTGTGCCATCGCGAAGCGCGGCGAAGCCGAACCCGGCGAGGTTCTGACTAGACAGGTCGAGCGGTCCGTCCGCGTCGATGACCGCTTGGATATCGTCGGCAAGCCCCTCGGGTTCGGCTTCGTAGATCGATCCCCGGATGCCCGCCGTCGAGTAGCCGTTCGAGTAGTGCCAGAGCTTGGCAAAGATCGGCCGTTCCGTCGCCTCGTACCCTTCGGACACCGCGCTCTGGCTCCACTCGGTTCTCGAGGGGTGGTGGGTATCGCCGAGTGCAGGCGAGAACTCGTCGAGCAGGAGTAGGTCGGCATTGATCTTGAGTGCGTTCTGGAACTTCGGGTGCTGGTAGAGGTCGGCACCATCGAACCCGTCGTACCCCTCCAGGTTCTCGGCCACCTGCTGGATCGACGACATCCGGATCCGGTTGTACCCCAGCGATCCCTCGTGCCAGTAGCCGTCGCGATCGCACTCGTCGACGATCGGTGCGAGCACGTTCCCGCCGGTCGTGTACCAGTTCTCGGGCTCTTCGTTCCACTGATCGCCGTCGAAATACTCGTCGCCGGGCTGGAATACCCACTCGAGCGCCTCTCGCGTGTAGCCGTTCTCGCGGGTGTCGTCCTGGACGCGCGCGGAGATCGTAACCGCCGACAGCTGTCCTCGTCCCGGCGCCATGTCCGATTCCTTCGCAGCCGGAAGCATCTCTTGGAGGTAGTTCTCCTCGATGTTCTCGCGAATCTTCGCGACCGAGTCCTTCTCCGGCAGGTCGGGATACTCGTCGGTTTTGGTCTCGAGGAAGTCAACCACTGCGTCCGCGGCCTCGGCATCATCAAGTGCGGGGAAGAACGCGTCGTAGGCGACCAGCAGATTGCGTGCGAGATTGCCTTCCCAGTGGGAGCCGATGATACGACCGGTCTGGCGGCCGCCGGAATTGTTCCAGAAGCCGTGTTCTCCGCGCTGGTAGTCCCAGATCGTCATCTCGGGGTAGACATCGGCGATCCGGTCGAGGACGACCAGGCCGGCGATCGCGTATTCCGACTCCTCGGTGAGCAGGTACGCGTCGACGAGGGCGTTGACGAGTCGTCTGATCCCGCCGGGTCGCCACGTGAACCAGTGGTTGTAGTACGCGACGAAGTTCCAGCGGTTCCCCTCGCCACCGCCGAGGTCGTCGTCCTGGTCGTGCCAGCCCCAGCCGTCGTCGACGCCCCAGCCCTCGCCCATCTCGGGGTGTTCCTCGTTGACCAGCAAGGAATCGTCGGCCAGCTCAGGATCGAACATGCCGCGGTCGTCCAGCCCGCTGTTCCGGTAGGCCCCGAAGTCGTTCGTCGGCACGATCAGGTTCCCCTCTCCGTGGGGGTTCTCAACCGTCGTTTCGATCTTCCAGAGACGGTCCGTTCCGGGCTGGCTGTGTCCGCCAAGGATGCGGCGCTCGAACGTCTCGCCGCCGCCGCGAGGGATCTTCTGGGACGTGACCAGCTTCCAGAGGCTCTCGAGGTCCGGCCCATATTGTTCGAGACGCGTGTCGGCCTCGCTAACCGCGCTGTCGCGCTGGCTCTCGGCCCAGTTGTACCGATCGATATTCGTCTGCGCGTTCGTCCGCATCTTCTCGGTCCACATCGTTGGCCGAGTCTTCAGGTGATACCGCTCGTCGTTCTCGGCCGCTGCGGCGGTGTCGCCGATCGAGACGAGTCCGCCGAACGCTCCGGCACCCGTTGTCGCAAGTATCGATCGTCGCGACAGATCAAACGCATCCCCGCTATTGGCTACCGAACACAATCGCTCTCGAGACCAGGGGCTATCGACCTGGTCACGTATGTCTCGTGTCATCAATGAGCACATCACCGTAACCAATAAAATAAGCTTCGGTTACATAAGTCCTGAGTGAAATTTACCGACCACTGGGTCGCTTCGCGAACCGATCTCCATTGGGAATTGAACCCTCACCCGACGGCGGAAGGTTTTTCCGGTCCGTTTTCGAACCGAGTAAGTATGTCAGTTCGATCGCAGTCGGTGATTCGGAGTGCCTGACAAGGCGACGATCTACGACGATCTCGAGGTCCCGACCGTCATCAACGCGACCGGGACGAAGACCCGCATCAGCGGGTCGCTGATGCGCGAGGAAGCGGCGGACGCGATGCGCGACGCCTCCCGTTCGTTCGTCCGCATCTCGGACCTGCAACAGCGCGCCTCGGAACTCGTCGCCGAGGCGACCAGCGCCGACGCCGGCTACGTCACTAGCGGTGCGAGCGCCGCGCTGTCGATGGCCGCCGCGGCGTGTCTTTCCGGAGACGATCTCGAGGTGATGGCTCGACTCCCCGATACCGAGGGTGTGGCGGACGAGATCGTCATGCCGCGGACCCACCGGAACGGCTACGATCACGCCCTTCGCCTGCCCGGAGCGACGATTGTCGACATCGGGACGAACGACCACCACCTCGGCACCGGCTCGGAAAACGTCGAGCCCTGGGAGATCGAGGCAGCCATCACGAACGACACCGCCGCCGTCGCCTACATGGAGAAACCCTACACGCAGCCACCGCTCGAGACGGTCTGCGAGATTGCCCACGACCACGACGTGCCGGTCATCGTCGACGCGGCGGCGGAGCTCCCGCCGGCCGAGAACCTCTCTCGATTCGTCGAGCAGGGCGCTGATCTCGTCGCGTTCAGCGGCGGGAAGGCGATTCGTGGCCCCCAGTCGACGGGCATCCTCGCCGGCGACGAAGCGTTGATCCGATCGGTCGCCTGCCAGCACCTCGACATGCACGCGGCCGACGCGGTGTACGATCCGCCAGCCGATCTTCTCGCCACTGACGAGCTACCGGGCGTGCCACGCCAGGGAATCGGTCGTTCGATGAAAGTCGGCAAGGAGGAAATCGTCGGCCTGATCCGCGCGCTCGAGTTGTTCCTCGAGGAGGACCACGGGGACTGCCTCCGAGAATGGAACGAGCGGGCGGAACATCTCGCAGCGGGACTGGCCGATATCACGGGACTCGAGACGCAACTCGAGGGCGGGGACAAGACCGACGCCGTCGCCCAGGTGGTTGCGACCGTCGACTCGGACCGCGCGGCGACCGACGCGACGAGACTCGTCGAATCACTCCGGCGAGAGACCCCGCGCGTGTTCGTCGGGGCCGATCGATTGGACGCCGAGGAGTTCACGGTCAACCCGATGTGTCTCACCGACGAGGAGGCCGACTACGTGGTCGATCGCATTCGGGCGACGCTCTCGTAGGCGAAGCGAACTCGTCTAAACGGCTCGGAATTCTACGATGAACGGGGAACAGGACTGATCAGTTGATCTGCTCTTCGTCGCTGCCGACCTTCTTCGCGTGTCGGGCCCTGATACGCGGGTTGAACACGCGGTCCATACCCTGTGCAAAGAGGATCAACCCAAACGAGAGAACAACGACCGCGGCCATCGGCCAGAAGATCTGGTAGAAGTTACTCAGGTTGACCAGCGCGTGGGCCTCGGAGTACGCGGTGTCCATCATGATTCCCCAGTTCGCGGTCGTAAGCGGGAGGACGCCGAGGAAGTACAACGCGACGGAGCCGAACACGACCTGGCGGCCCGCGTTGGCGAAGTTGATGAGGATGTACGGCATCAACTGTGGCGAGATGTCCCTGGCAAGGATCGTCCGCGAGGGCAGACCCATCGTCCGGGAGGCCTCGACGTACGACTCCTCACGGAGGGTCAGAACCTGGGAGCGAAGTGCCCGCGCGAGCCCCGGCCAGGCGTCGATCGCCAGCACGACCCCGATGAGCCACGCCTGGCGAGGAGACCAAATCGCCACGATCACGATGAGCAGCGGCAGGCCGGGCATCGTCATGACGATGTCCGTGATGTACATGAGGAACTCGTCCGTCTTTCCGCCCTTGTAGCCGGCCGTGATCCCGAAGATCGCGGCGAGACCGACAGAGACGATCGCGCCGGCGACCACCATCTCTAGCATGTCCGGCGTCGCGTGGATGAGGTTGCGTCCGATCGGCGTCCCGTAGTTGTCGGCGCCGAGCGGATACCGGATGTCGACCCCCGGGACGGAGATCGGCCCCATGGACAGCTGATGGTCGACGCCAATATCGATCCAGCCACCCTCCTCCCAGAAGGCGGCGACGCCACCGTCGAACGGCTGGAGGTTGTTCGGTGCCTGGTTTGTCGCCGGCGGCGTGACCAGTCGCGGCCCGATCGTCCCGAAGAAGACGAACAGGATGACGACCAGGATTCCGATTCGCGTTCGCCAGTCGTTCCAGGCGACCCGTCCCGGCGCGAGGAAGTACGCATCCAGGATCCGCTCGAATCGCTCCCGTCTCGAGAGGGAAACGGTGTCGTCCTCGGCGAGGTGGCCGAACAGTTGTTCATCGGTGAGCTGTTCGTCCGTCTCGAAACCTGATTCGTTAGTATGACTCACTGTGATCACCTGAACCGATCCGCGGGTCGACGAGTCCGTACGTGAACTCGGCGATGAGGATGCCGATGAGCGTGACGATCGTGAAGAAGAGGAACGACCCCATCAACAGTGGATAGTCCCGACGCATGACCGCGTCGTAGGTGTACCAGCCGACACCGGGATACGTGAAGATGAACTCGAGTAAGACGCTGCTCGAGAACACCGTGGCAATACCGATCATCATCTGGGTGTACAGCGGCAGGATCGCGTTGCGCGCAACGTAGCGGGTCGCGATACGCGGCGAACTGATCCCACGAAGTCGCGCGACCCGGAGGTAATCCTCTCCCAGGATTCGAATGGAGTTTCCTCGCATCGAGAGAGCGCCGCCGCCGAACCCGACGATGAAACTAGACATCACCGGCAAGACAGCGTGGTAGGAAATACTCGCCATAAACCGGACGTTTAGACCCGTCTGTAGATCCGTGTTATACCGGCCGCCGGTCGGGAAGAGCCCGAGTTCGTAGCCGAAGAACGCCAGGAAGAGGATCGCGCCGACGTAGTACGGCACCGAGTTCAGGAACGTCGCGAGCACGGTTGCGTAGTTGTCGAAACGCGAGCCTTCCTTGTAGGCCATTGCCGCTCCAAGGAGGATGTTCGTCGTGTAGCCGAGCGCCAGGCCGTAGACGCTGATGAAGATCGACCATGGCATCGCCGTGAACAGGATGTCAAACACGGCTTCGTTGTAGAAGTACGACTGGCCGAAGTCCTGGTAGAGAATGATATCCTGCAGGTACTCGGCGTACTGGACGTACCACGGCTGGTCCGGATTGAATCCGATGTGCTGTTCGACCATCGCGTCGAGCACTTCGGGATCAGCCGTCCCGCCACCCGCTTCCATATCTGCCTCGAACTGGGCGCGCATCGCCTGGGAGGGATTGCCCGGCATGAGCCGAAAGAGCGCAAACGTGATCGTCGTCACGGAGACGAGCGTCACAGCTGCGTGAACGACCCGCTTGACAAAGTATCTCATCTACTATGGTATGGTATCTCGTCCCAGTAGTGATATATTTTGTCCTTCTATGAATTTTCGCGTCCGCAGGACACTACTGACACCGCCACAGGAGCCCGCCGCTCAGTGCCGTGAGTGCGGAGAGTCCTGCGACGTTCATGAGTGCGACGACGAACGTCTCACTGCCCGAGTCGGCGACGACGAGCCAGATGACCATGAGCCCGAGCAGACCGGACGAGAACGTAAACAGCATCCGCCACGCGCTCTCGTAATCACAGAGGTGATCGAGGTACGTCTTGTCGTATTTTCTGCTCATCTACCTCTGCGATATCGTCACGGTAGCAAAAACCTTCGGTCGGTTCAGTCGGCTTCGCTCTCCGTCGTGAGCGAGACGGTGTCGCTTTCGATCGGGTCGCTCGCCCAATACTCGTGATCGTCGTCCTCGCGGAAGCAGGCGACGCGAGCGGCCCCTTCGGTGTCTTGCAGTTCGGGAACCTCTCGGGTACAGACCTCGCGGGCATCAGGACACCGCGTCTGGAACGGACAGCCGCTCGGCGGGTCGGTCGGGTCCGGAATGTCGATCTCTCGGATCGGCGGATCAGTGGCGTTCGCTTCCTTGGCCTCGTCCGGATCGAGCGGTGGCGTCGCCCACCGGAGCACCTTGGTGTAGGGGTGTTTCGGGTCAGAGATGATCTCCTGTGCCGGCCCGATCTCGACGAGGTTGCCAAGGTACATGATGCCGATCCGTCCGTCGGACTTCTCGGTGAGATAGCGTGCGTTCGAGAAGTCGTGAGAGATGAATAGGTACGACGTGTCGAACATCTCCTGGAGGTCGAGCATCAGATCCATCATCTCGACCCGCAAGGAGACATCGAGCGCGCTTACTGCCTCGTCGGCGAGAATGAGATCAGGACTCATCAGGAGCGCGCGGACGAGGACGACGCGCTGTTTCTCGCCGCCACTGAGCTGGTGGGGGAATCGCGCCGCGTAGTCCTCAGGCGGCTTCATGCCGACGCGCTTAAGCAGGTTATAGATCACCGTCTCCCGGTCGCTCGGGCCGAGGTCCGGCCGCCACCGCTTCAGCGGCGCCGACAGGCTCGCACGGACCGTCCGGGAAGAGTTCAGCGAACTCCCCGGATCCTGGTGGACGATCTGGAGGGCGCGCCGGATGTCGTCGAACTCGTAGTCGCCGCCCCCGGCTTTCGCCTCCCAGATGTCCTGGTCGCGGTAGCTAACCGAGCCAGCCGTCGGCTCCTGGAGTCCGATCACGGTCTTTCCGAGGGTCGTCTTCCCGCACCCGGATTCGCCGATGAGGGCGACGACCTCGTTTTCCCGCAGCTCGATCGACACGTCGTTGACCGCCCGGACCACGCTCTCCTTGCCGAACAGTTCGTCGATGAGTCCCGTCTGTTCGAAGTGGACGTCGACGTCGTCCAGCGAGACAACGGTCTCCTCCTCGGACTCGAACGCCGCGGTGGACTCCGGAAATTCATCCGGATCGACGCCGAGTGCGTACTCGATCTCGTCGCCCGACTGTTCCCAGTGAAAGCAGGCTGCCCCTCGTTCCTCGGAGAACTCGTGATAGTCGGGATCCGCCTGCACGCACTCCACGGTCGCGAGCGGACAGCGCGGATGATACGAACACCCGCTCGGTGCGTCGACCGGGTCCGGACTCTCGCCCTCGATCGGGTGCATATCCTCCAGCGACGCGTCCACGCTCGGCACCGACTTTAACAGTGCCCGCGTGTAGGGATGAGCGGCGTCGCGAATGACTTGCTCGCTCGGACCGTACTCGACGAACTCGAAGGCGTACATGACGGCGAGCCGATCAGCCAGTCCGGCGACGAGCGGCAGATCATGGGTAATAAAGACGATTGTCAGATCGTATTCCTCCTGAAGGTTCCCCAGGAGACTCATGATTGATCGCTGCATGAGTAGGTCCAGGGCCGCGGTCGGCTCGTCCATCACGAGGACCTTCGGCTCGAGTATCAGGCTCAGTGCGATGAGCGTCCGCTGTTTCATCCCACCGGACAGTTCGTGCGGGTACGAGTCGAAGATCCGCTCTGGATCGAGATAGAGATCCGCGAGCAACTGCCACCCGTGCTCCATCCGCTCTTCGATGTCCTCCCCATGGGCTCTGATCGTCTCCTCGAAGTGTTCCCGGATCTTCATCGTCGGGTTGAACGAACTCATCGCTCCCTGGAACACCATCGAGATTTCCTCCCAGCGGAACCGTTCGAGTTGGGATTCGCTCAGCGAAAGTACGTCGACGGGTTCGCCGTCGGGCGGGTGGTAGATGATCTCGCCAAATGTCTGGCCGGGGTCAACGACAGCGTTGAGCAGAGCCGACGCGAACATCGACTTGCCGCTCCCGCTCTCGCCGACGATGCCGAGCATCTCATCCCGGTGGACATCGAATCTCACGCCATCGAGGACACGAGAGGTGCCCCGTTCCATGTCGAAGGTCACGTCCACGTCGCGTACCTCAAGGATGACGTCGTGCGAGCTACGGTCGTCGTGCGTAATCTCGAGTTCTGTTTCGGTTCGCGTCATGGTTCAGCTATCAGCTATCGGTCGCTTCTCATCTCTCGATTCTTCGGCGGAATGATACATCAGTATTTCTCTGTGGGATGGTTTATCACAACACACATATTAATCTTTGCGCCGATCGGTCTCGTCTTGCCGACCGAACCCGATAACGGCGTACAAAGTTTTATATCGAATCTTACAGAACGTAGAGCAGACACAATGGCAACCGCTTCGGAGAGCGACCCGAGTCAGACGGACGAACCACTGTACAGGATTCTCAAGATACTTCGGGGATCGCTCCTGCTGTCGGCCGTGGCAATCGGCGTCCTCCTGCTGGTCATCGGCGTCGTTTTCGAGCTCCCCTTCCAGTTCACTAGTCAGGACGGTGTCATCGCTGGGATACTCGGCGTGTTTGGGATCACGGCGATCGTCTCTGCGGGATCGTTTTACGTGCTGTTGACGTGGTTTCGACGGAACTGATCCGGCGTCTATCCGGTCTAGCGTTGGGAATCGGCGAGAAACCCGTAATTCCGTCACTAGCGAGCGACCCGGGAGAATCACGTGAAACGGGGTCACGTCTCTCCGAAGTGAATGTACCGTCGGTCCGAACGTGCGAACCCGAGAAAAATATTTAACCCATGACTTGTAATGATAGTTTTGTATGCCAAGTAGTGACAGACACGGAACCGTGGACTCTGCCGAAGAGTTCCTGACGCGGCGACAGATGCTCGCCGCGAGTTCGGCGATGGTCGCGGCGGGGGTCGCTGGCTGCATGGGTGGTGAAAAAGAAGGCAGAGGAGAAGGTGGGATCTCCTCGTGGCAGCCGACGATCCCGGACGAGATCAATTTCAATTCATGGGCGACGGGATACCCGTGGTCGCAGTCGTGGATGCTCCTCGAGCCGGTTCAGCGATTTTATGCTGACGGCTCGATGACGCTCGAGCAGATCAGCGATTGGGAGTACGATCCGGACGAACAGGCGGTAACCGTAGAGTTCGAGGAGGGCTGGTACTGGTGGAACGGCGACCAGATCACCGCCGAGGACAAGTACTGGTACGAGGAGTGCGCTCGCCTCTTCCAGGGAGACGGCAGCGACATCGAGGAACTAATCCTCGAGGACGAGATGACACTCACCCGGGTGTACAAGGAACCCCAGAACCCCGAGTTGGTCCAGTACCAGCTGGGTGGCTACCTCGGCGAGATGCAACGCGTTCATCGGGACAAGTTCAAGCCGTGGGCGGAAGAACTCCAGGATGCGGCGGACCACGACGAACGACTGGAGATTCAAGAGGAGATGGCTGAGGAGATGCCGCTGCATATCTCGACGGTCATGGACGAAGGACTCGGGAACGGGCCGTTCCAGATCGTCGACTACGACACGGAGGGGATCTACTGCGAACTGTTTGAGGACCACCCCTACGCGGACGAGATCGAAATCGACGAGTTCGAGTTCGTACTCGCACAGGACGATGCCCTCGCGCAGCGGATTCAGGGCGGCGTCGTCGACTTCGGTTTCGGATTGCTCCAGCAGTGGGTCGGCGAAGGAACGGCGCCCAACTCCATGGACAACATCACCGTCTACAACGATACGTTCATGCGAAAACTCGAGTTCTTTGGGCAGGGGCCAGGAGCTGAACACCTCCGCCGACGCGAGGTTCGACGAGCGATCGCGCACGTCCTGAACCTCGAACACATCTCGACGAACTACAATACCGAGAGCGTCCCACGGGAGGCACAGACCGGACTCCCATCGGCGGTAACCGAGAACTGGCTCGACGATAGCTACGTCGAGTCCTATATCGATTATCCGGTTCAGGATGACGAGGAGCGCGCGACGGAACTGATGGAACAAGCCGGATACGAACTCAGGGACGACGAATGGGTCGACGAGGACGGCGATCTCGTCTCATTGCAGCTGGTCCTCCCGGACTTCCGGACGAACCTCGCCCGAACAATCTCCGATCAACTCATCAACTTCGGCTTCGAGATCGATCTCAACGTCCTTGAGTCGGCGACGTACAACGATCGGAAATCGAACAATGTCGACTTCGACCTGACGATCGAGAATCACGGCGGACAGATCGCACACCCGTTCTACTACTTCCGGCACAACCACACGGCGGGCAACGAGCTCGGCGAAACTGTCGACATCGAGCAGGCGCTCGACGCCGGCGAGACGCGATCGCCGTATAACGGCCGCGAGATCGTCGTCGAGGTGCCGACGGAGGTCGGCCAGGAGGATCTCTCCGGGTCGACCGAGGAGGTCAATCTTTTCGAACTCGGCCAGGAATGGCGAAGCGTCAATGACGAACAGCGCAACCAGGAGATCGCCGAGACGTTCTCGTGGTACTGGAACTTCCATCTGCCCGGAGTCAACCTCGTCGAGGTGCAGACCGGAACCTTCGGCAACACCCAAGACTACGAGTTCAACACTGAGACCAATGACTGGGAGGCGTACCGCGGTGCGTACCGTGGCCTGAAGCGCGGCCACGTTTCTCCGTCGGACTAGCAAGCCCCGGCACTCGAACGGTTACGCCATCTGTCGTTTCGATCCGCAATCCGTTTTCGAGCCCGCTGATCGGCAAATCCCGTCGGGCGGCACGCTTATTAGTATTCGAATTGGTTACTGCTGGTATGGATCTCGCCTGCGTCGGCGCCGGCATCATGGGCCAGCGCCTGCTCGAACAGTTCGACCATCACGACGATGTCCGTATCGTGGCGATCTGCGATCTCGACGAGGAAACCGCTCGCGAAGCAGCGGAAACGCGTGGCGCGACGGTATACACGGATCATAATCGGCTCTACCGGAACGAATCGCTCGACGCCGTCGTTCTGGCGATCCCCTCGTTCGCACACACCGACCAGGCGATCGGTGCCGCCAAGCGCGGCCTCGACTTGTTTGTCGAAAAACCGGTCGCGCGGACGACCGAGAAGGCTGCAGAAATTCGCACCGCGATCGAGAAGCACGGTGTTATCTCCCAGTCGGGCTACCTCTCACGGTACTCGCCGTTGGTCGATCGCGCCGAGGAGGTGATCAGCGATCGGACGGTCAGCCTCATCGAGGGTCGTTACTGGGGCGGAGTCCCCGGGCGCGAGTGGGGGCGGGAGAAGGCCAAGTCCGGCGGGAGCACGGTCCAACTGTCGACGCATATCTTTGACCTCGTTCGCTACTTCGGGGGCGAGGTCGATCACCTCGCCGCTGTCGGCGGCTCGCGAGTGAATCTCGAGTCGATCGACTTCGAGGACGTCAACTCGACCACGATGAAACACGAGAACGGGATCGTCAGCTACGTCTCGACGAACTGCGTGACATCGGTCGGCCGCAAACTCGAGTTGGCCGGCGAGGAATTCGCCCTCGAAATCGATTTCACTCACCAGACGCTCACCGGAACGGTCGACAACGAGTCGATCCAGTACGAACCTGACGACGCCGCGTCGTCGCTACGCCGCGAAGTGGATGCGTTCGTCGACGCCGTCACCGAGCGAGACGAGTCATCTATCCGGACCGACTACGCCGACGCCGCACGAACTCTCGAGTTGACCTTGGCCGCGAACGAGGCGATCGAAACCGGCGAACCAGTCTCGCTCTGACGGGTCTATCAGATTTCGGTCCGCTCCTGTGATTCGATATCGCTCGAGGAACTCGACCGTCGGCCACCGGGTGTCCTCGTTCGACCGAGATAGCGTTTTACAGTGCTAAACAGAACCGTTCGTTGCACTACGGCTGCAGACGCCAGCACCTCAAATACAGTGTATAGTTGTAATGATGAGCTGAGATTCGTTCGACACAAGTATCAAATTTCGACGTGTATCGCGATCTGTTACGGGAGTACAGTTGTAAAATACCCACTAAATGAATATATTCTGTCTATTTCCAGACAGATATATAATGTGTTTTTCGAGACACGAGTTTAATATCACTAAACAGAAGATGATAGTGAACGAAAATTAGTTACTTCGAATATGTGACGAAGTAGCTATGGACTTATTCACTATTACTCGATATATTTCACAGGTTTAGGTAAGTTATGGATATCAAGGGTAGAACGTTGCATTTTGAAGAGTAACGAAAGCGGTAAGCCATGATCTGGCCGAGTCGGTAGTTCTATAGGAGACAAATCGGTGCCAGAAACGACTGGTCCGCATTTGAGGAGATCAACCAGGCTTCACTGAGCAGTCGATTTCCCTACATGTTTCCCGCTTGGGTTCACAGGCAAGGAGTTCAAGCGGCCGATCGTACCAGGGGCCCGATCGGCCTACACAAACGGGCGACCGCGGCACCATTTAAGAGTGAAATTTGATGTGTTTAGCGGCTACGATTCGGCACGATTTCGTGCGTCGGGTCCCGGGCCGAACTGGGCGATTCGACCATCACCAGGAGGTGATCGTCACGTCGCGGAGTGGCCGGTCAAGCGGGATCGACACGTCCCCGCCGGTGTAGTGGGAGATGTAGAATCCGACGATGATCTCCAGCGACCGGGTGGCCTCCCGGCCCGGCGACCGGTTCGTCGCCTCGCCGTCGAGAAGTTCGACGACATGGCTCGCCGCGTTGCTAAACGCCGACTCGTAGTCGTCTTCCCACGTCCACGCGCCCTCGATGCCGGGCAGCGGTTCCTCGACGTGCTCGCCGTCCTCCAGCGACCAGTAGCGCCACTCTCCGTCGTCGTTGTTCATGTACAGCTTGCCCTCGGTCCCGACGAACGAGAGGGTCATCGAGGAGTCGTTCCGGGGAATGGTGCAGTCTATCGTGGTGAACGTGCCGTCGTCCATGAGGGCATAGCCACCGCCCGCAGCGTCATCGACGGCCCTGCCGGCATCGAGCGAGTTGACCGCCTCGTTCTCCCCGGAGATGTAGCCGGACACCCGGTCGGCGCGGGCGTCCAGCAGGTAGACCAGCGTGTCGAGCAAGTGCGTCGAGTTCCGGAGCAGTTCCATCCGGAACTGGCTCGACACCGAGTGAACGTCGCCCAGCAGGCCCGTTTCCTGGACCAGTTCGTGGAGCCGCTGAAGCTTGTCGGTGAACCGGAACGAGTGGTTCACGAGGAGCTCCGCATCGGCGTCATCACAGGCCTCAATCATCTCCTCGGCGTCGGAGACGGCAGAGGCAATCGGCTTCTCGCACCAGATCACATCCGGGTCCGTCTCGGATTTGACGGCGTCGACGACGTGGTCGCGGTGCAGGAACGACGGCGTGCATACCGACACCACGTCTAGGTCCTCGGCGGCCAGCATCGTATCGTGGCCCTCGTAGCGGCGATCCGGCGGGATATCCCACGCCTCGCCGAATTTGTGGAGGCTCTCCTCGTCGATGTCGGCGACTGCGACGAGTTCGACGCCCGGCGTCTCGTCGTAGCCACCGGCGTGACTGGCGCGGATCTTCTCCTGTCCGATGGCCTCCTCGTTGTGCATCCCGAGGATACCCATCCCAGCGATCCCGCCGGTGCCGATGATCCCGGCTCGGTACGTCATTGTCGGGTGAACTCGTTTTCCAGCACGCCGACGCCCTCGATTTCGACCTCGACGATGTCTCCGTCCGAGAGTGGGCCGACGCCCGCGGGCGTCCCGGTTGAAATCACATCGCCCGGCTCCAGCGTCATGTACGCCGTGATCTCGGCGATCAGTTCCTCGACGGAGAAGATGAACTGGTCGCGGCCGGAGTCCTGGCGGACCTCGCCGTTCACACGCAGTTCGATGCCCGCGTCGTCGGGCACCGCCTCTGGCGGCGCCACGACCGGGCCGATCGGCGCGGCGTTGTCGAACGCCTTCCCGCGGACCCAGTTCTGCTCGACGCGCTGGTCGTCGCGATTCGACACGTCGTTGAGGCAGGTAAACCCCTCGACGGCGTCCATCGCTTCGCTCTCGGGGACGTTGCGGCACTGCTCGCCGATTACGACGCCCAGTTCGGCCTCCCACTCAACCGTCTCCTTGCCCTGCGGGAGCGAGATTGTGTCGCCGTGGCCAGACACGGTGTTCGGCGGCTTCAGGAACAGCATCGGCCGGTCGGGCAGTTCCATCCCCTCTTCCTCGGCGTGGTCGGCGTAGTTGAGGCCGACGCAGACGATCTTGCTCGGCTTGACCGGGGGTAGTACGTCGACCTCGGTGGGGTCGTACGTCCGTCCACCGAACTCGATTCCGTCGTCCGTCCAGAAGCCGGTCCGTACGCTCCCCGCTGGGTCGCTGAATCGAACTCGTCGCATACGGTGTGAGTCAGTACCAACCGTCAAAAGCGTTCTGATGACCGCATCGCTCGCCGGTTGCAACGGATGATAGAGCCGTCGGCGATGCTCGACGCCTCGTTCGACATCGACGACCCGACGGCGTCGCTCAAGGCGTTCGTGAACGTCGGGACCTGCAAGCTGGTGTTCTCGTTCAGCTGACTGTTACGCCCCCACTCTGGGACGCGGTTCGACAGTGTCCAACAAAGTTGGAAACAACGAAACACGCCCGAACGGCGTCCAACACCGTTGATCGCGGAACGCGAGATGTTCCGTTATGTCTATCTCTGAACGCGGCCGCAGGATTACGAACATATGGCTGTAATTTCCGAGGGCCAATCCGTGTTGACTCGCCCCACACCTTGTCCAATATTGTTAAATAAAGATATGAGGAATGCTTTCGTATCCTTTAGTGTTCTCTACCACTGAATTTGACCAATTGCCGTCGTGGATCAGTCCACCCTGTACTCGTCCGCATCCTCGAAGGTCATCCCGTGACCCGGCCGGTCCGGCGGCCGGATCTCGCCGTCCTCGACCGGAACAGGGTCGGCGAGCAGCTCGTCCAACACGGTTGAATGGTGTTCAATGTAGGGGACATTGTCGACGGCACGTACGAGATGGGCGTGGAGCGGTTCGATGTAGTGGGGCGACACGGCGAGGCCGATCGCGGCCGCCTGTTCGGCGACGTTCATCCACGGCGTGATCCCACCCACGCGGCAGACGTCGGGCTGGACGTAATCCACCGCGTCCTGGGCGATCGCCTGCCGGAACTGCGTCTCGTTGTAGAAGTTCTCGCCGGTAGCAATCGGGACATCGATTCGTTCCCGGAGATCGGCATACGACGCGTAGTCGCCCTTGGGGAGCGGTTCCTCCAGCCAGGTTATCGCGACGTCGTCCAAGCGCCCGGTCAGGTCCCGCGCCTCGGGCACCGTGTACGAGCAGTTGGCGTCGAGCATCAGGTCCAGGTCGGCCGGAAGCGCGTCCCGGACGGCCCGCACGCGCTCGACATCGCGGTCGACCGACGATCCAACCTTCATTTTCATCCCCGCGAACCCATCCTCGGCAATCCTCCGCGCGTTCTCGACAAGGGTATTGGCGTCGTACTGGAGCCAGCCACCGTCCGTCTCGTACATCCGTACCGCCTCCCGGCTCCCGCCGAGCAATTCACATAGCGGGAGCCCCGTGACCTTCCCGAGTAGGTCCCAGACGGCGACATCGACGGCCGCGACGGCGAACTCGCTGATTCCTTCCCGTCCGATGAACGTCGTCTCTCCGCGCAGATTCGAGCGCACGGTCCGCGGGGCGACTGGCTGTCCCTCCAGTAGCGGGACGAGTTCGTCGTCGAGAAACTGCTTCGTCGCCGCACCGCCGCGGCCGATGGTGTAGGTGAATCCGAGGCCGCGGTGGCCGTCCTCCGATTCCAGGGTGATTGCGATGACCTCCAGCGTGTCGAACGACTGCGTGGCGTCCTCCAGTGCCTGGTCGTTCGGCACGCGGTAGAGGTTGGTGTCGGCTGTGCGTATCGTATTCGTCGCTGTCCAGCTCATGGCTCGTTCGGACATCGCCTCCTCGGTACAAATCAGTTTCCCGCGGCCGGGAGCGACCCGTGCGCTGCGCCTACTGGCGTTCGGGATCGAGCAGCTCGACCGGGTGGCGCGTCTCCGGGGACAGCAGCGAGTCGAGCTGCTCCATACAGGAGGTGCCGCTGGCGACAACCGTCCGCTCGACAGCGGCCCCCTCGAACTGGTCGGCCAGCGTCTTTCCGACGTCTATGCTCAGGTCGTAGTACTCGCTCTTGTAACCGAAGCTCCCAGCCATCCCACAGCACTCGACATCGGAGGTGAACACGTCGTACCCGAGCCGCTCCAGCACCGCCTCAGTGTACCCCTCCAAGCCGAGCGTCCGCTGCTGGCAGTGGCTGTGGTACGCGACGCCGTCGCCGTCACCCGCGGGCAGGGCGTCGGGGTCCGCACCGTTCTCCAGCAGGCCGTAGGCGTACTCCAACACCTCGTAGCTGTTCCCGTCGAGCCGCTCGTACGCCGCTTCAGGGAGCAGCTTTTCGTATTCCCGGCGGAACATCGCCAGGTCGCTAGGCTCGACGGCGACCACGTCGTACCCGTCCTCGACGTACGTCAAGAGCGACTCCGCGACGGTCTCGGCCTTCTTCTCGGCCGTGGCGATCATCCCCTGAGACAGCGGCGCGCGGCCGGAGCCGCCCACGTCTGGGACGACGACCTCGCAGTCGAGCGCCTCTAGCACGCGAACTGCGGCCTTCCCGCGCTCCGCCCGGACGTAGTTCGTGTACACGTCCGGGTACAGCGCGACGCGGCGCTCCGGGTCGGCGACGCGGGACTCGCGCGACGCCGCCCACTCGCGGAGCGTCGTGCGCCGGAACGCCGGTAGGTCGCGCCGGGTGTCGATCCCCAGCACCGACTCCATCACCTTCCGCGCGGGCCCCGTCGAGGCAACGGCGTTCGACAGCGGCGCGGTCGCGCTGCCTATCCTCGCCACCGCCTCGAAGTTCCCGAAGAAACGCTTTCGGAGCGACGTCCCGGGCTCCTCCTCGTCCGGCACGAGGCCGTCGACTAGCACGTCGTCGAAGCCGGGGTCCTTCCCGCGATTGATGCGGTCCCGAACGACCGTGTTGATCCACGGGATATCGATCTTCACCGGACAGGCGTTCACGCAGCGGGAGCAGCCGGTACAGAGGTCGTTGAACTCCGCCGCAACGTCGTTTCCCTCGATCCCGGCCTCCCAGCCGGTGGCGATGCCACCCGTGTACGTCTCCCCGCCGAAGGCGTGGCCGCCGACGGACTGGAAGTTCGCACACGAGTTCGCACAGGCCCCACATCGAATGCAGTAAAGCGTCTCGCGAAGATCGTCGTCCTCGCGCATCTCCCGCCGCCCGTTGTCGAGCAGCACGAGGTGGAAGTCGCGGCCCGCATCGCCGTTCCCGAAGTGCGGCTCATCACTGCTGTCGAAGTCGATCGCCGGCGTGTCGACCGGCGGTGTCAGCAGTGACAGGTACTGCGGAATGTCTTGACCCGTCGCCGACCGCGAGATGAGCTCCGCGAACGGCTCCAATTCCGTGATCGATGGGATGATCTTCTCGATCCCGGCGACGGCGACGTGCGTGTCGGGGATCGATGCACACTTGCGGGCATTGCCCTCGTTGGTCACCAGCGCTATCGACCCGCTCTCGGCTAGGACGAAGTTCGCGCCCGTGACCCCGACCTCAGCGTCGTCGATGCACTCGCCGAGGTACTCCCGCGCAAACGCCGTCAGCTTCTCCGCGGAGTCGAGCGACTCGTCTGGGTCGAACTCCTCCTCGAACAGCTTCGTGATCTCCTCGCGGGACTTGTGGAGTGACGGGCCGACGATGTGCGACGGCGCCTCCTCGGCGACTTGGATGACGAACTCGCCGAGGTCCGTCTCCCAGACGTCGAATCCGTCGGCCTCCAGGGCCTCGTTCAGGTCCATCTCCTCGGTAGTCATTGACTTCGACTTCACGACGCTGTCGGCGTCGACATTGTCGGCTACCTCGGCAAGGTACTGGTTCGCGTCCTCGGCGTCGTCGGCGACGTACACCGTCCCGCCGTTCGCCTCGACGGCCTTCCGTGTCCGGTCGATGAGTTCGGGGAGGCGCTCGATCGCGTCCGCTTTTATCGCTCGCGCCTGGGAGCGGTTGTCCTCGTGTGCGTCTTCGCCGACGGCTTTCACCGCGTCGTACCGTTCGGTGTTGAATAAACGCGTGTTCTCCTTTATCTCGTCGCCTTCCGATTCGAGCAGCGTGCGGATGCGGTCGGCATCCAGTTGTTGTGATTCACTCATTGTCTCTGACGATGATGACGTGGACCTCTTCCGGCCCGTGGACGCCCTGGACGAGCGCGCCCATGTCGCCCGTCGAACTCGGCCCCGTCGCGAGGATGAACGACTGACGGTCCTCCTCGAACTCCGCCCGGAGCCAGCCGAAGGCGTCCGACAGATCCGTCCGCAGGTCGATCGCCCTGACGACGACTACGTGCCGCTCCGGGTACAGCGCGATGAATTCGTCGCCCTCGGCCCGGGACTCGACCGCGACGGTCCCCAGCGAGGCGATGCCCATTCGCGATCCGCTCACGCCAGTCACCGCCTCGCTGAGCCTGGAGGGCGACGGATCGAGCGTCACCGGCGCGTCCGCGAGCGAGAGGCCGTCGAACGGCAGTTCGGCCCCGACCGCGGGGGGCTCGACCAGGTCGGCCACCGTCGACACCAGCTCGTCGGGTGCAACGGCGGTCGACGCCGTGTCCAGGCGTGACAGCGACTGCTGAAACTGCTCCACCGAACCCGTGCTCATACCTTCTTCATGGATTGTATCGAAATACGTCTTGCATTGTTCCCGTCCGTCCCGGCCGGGGATCGGCCCACTGGACCGGTGGTTCGTGGCGACTCCATGGTCGATCCACGGCTGCCTACTCCGCCTCCATGATGGTGACGACCGGGCGCTCCGTGTTCAGCAGGATCGACTGCGTGACGCTGCCGAACAACGCCTTCCCGGTCGGGGACCGCGCCCGCCCGCCGACGAGGACGTACCGTGCGTCGACCTCGTCGGCGTACTCGACGACCTTCTTTCTCGGCGTCCCGACCCGGCCGACGACCTCGTAGTCCGCGTCGAGTGCCTCGTCTATCCCCTCGGCCGCGGCGGCCGCAGCGTCGTCCTCGATGGAGCCCTCGGGCCCGGTCTCCCGCACGCTGGACCGTTTCTCCACCAGCCGCGTGTACTCGGTCTCTTCGATGACGTGGACGAGGTGGAGTTCGTCGTCGAACGCCCGTGCGAGTTCATCGGCCTGCGCGGCGATCGCTGTCGACTGATCGGAACCACTAATCGCTGCAACGATGACCATGCTGAATGGAGGTATCCATTCGAATATAAATGTTAGCCTGGGGGTCCGCCTCAATCCATCGAGATCATGCCCTTGACCACGGCCGGCTCCGTGGCCCGCTCGAACGCATCGCTCACGCGGTCGAGCGGCAGGTCGAAGTCGATGATCTCCGCCGCGTCCACGTCACCGCCCGCTATCAGGGATATCGCCGTCGGGTACGTGTTGGCGAACCGGTAGCTCCCCTGTACGTCGACCTGCCGCCGAACCAGTTCAAACGTGTCCACCGGCACCTCGGCGTCTGGCGCGAGGCCGACCAGGACGACGGTGCCGTCCGGCCGCGTAACGTCGAGTACCGACTCGATCGCTGGCGGGGCCCCGGTCGCCTCTATCGCGGCATCGACGCCCGTGCCAAACGCCTCGCGGACCGCCGCCGCGACATCCGCCTCGCGGGCGTCGATAGCCAGGTCGGCCCCGCGGTCGACGGCCCTGTCGAGTTTCGAGTCGACCACGTCGACGACGGCCACGTCCGCCGCTCCCGCTGCCCGCGCTACGTCTGCAGCGAGCAGCCCGATCGGACCCGCGCCCATGACGAGCACCGAGTTACCCATTCCCACGTCGGCGCGCCGCACGGCGTGGATACCGACGCTGATCGGCTCGCACAGCGCCCCCTCCCGGGTGGAGACGGCGTCCGGGAGGCCGTAGGCGTACTCTGCGGGCCAGGCGACGTACTCCCTGAACGCCCCGTCGGTGCCGGGCGTCGCCATGAACTCGACGTCCCGGCAGAGATTGTACGTTCCCCGCCAACAGTACTCGCACTCGCCGCACGGAACGCCGGGTTCGATCGCGATCCGGTCGCCGACAGCGTGGCCGTCGACGTCCGCACCGACTTCGACAACCGTGCCCGCGCTTTCGTGTCCGAGCACCAGCGGCTCCTCGACAGCCAGGTCACCCATTCGGCCGTGCTCGTACCAGTGGATATCGGAGCCGCAGATCCCGACATCGCTCACCTCGACGAGCACCTCCGACGGGCCGGGCGCGGGGCGCTCCCGAGCGTTCAGTTCGAACGTCCCCGACTCGACGAGCGACACCGCCCTCACGCTCGCCACCCCTGCACCGCAGAGACATCTCCGTGAATCCGTTCTATCGCGTCGTCGCCGAGCGTCGGCTCCCGGCGCTCCTGTTCCGCCGTGGACTGCCGTTCGAGCAGTGCCATCTCATCCAGTACTCCGCGAGTAGGCATCCTAAGCTTTGTGTCCACGCCGCCGCCAGCGGTACATGGTCCTCTACAGCGACGGTCCGATGCGGCTGACGGCGAACGACGTGAGTCCGTGCTCCTCGCTGGCCGTCCGGCCGCCGTCGGCGACGCGAGCGATCTCGGATAGCAGCGCATCCGCGTCGGCCCCGCGGGCGTCGAGGTCCATGTCGTCGGCGAGCGCGTCCGCCGTGGTCCCGTCGCCGGTCACCTTGAGGACCGGGACGACCGGGTGGCCCGTCGGCACCCCGTCGGCCGTGACGTGGATGACGACCGACGCCCCAGCCGCCGCGAGCGTGGTCGCCGCCTCCTCGAAGCGGGAAGAGGAGTCGACCAGCGTCACCCCGGCGTCGGCCGACGCCCGGCCACCGTACGGAATGAACTCGTCGACGCTCGCGCTCCCCCACACGCCGACGACCTCGTCGAACGGTGCGTCCGCAGCGTGGCGGGCGATCCGTCGGACGTTCCCGGGGCGGCCTGCGTGGCGCGTTCCGACCTCGCGGATCGCGTCGGCGACAGCCACCGTCGTAGCGCGGGCGGCGGCGGCGTCCGTGTGGGGGGCGAGCCGCTCCGTCCCGGCGACGATGACGCGCGCCCCGGCGTCGACCAGCGCGTCGACAGCCTCGCCCACGAGCGGATCCGCGACCGCGCGCGTCGAGCCATCGAGATCCGAACTCACGACGCCGACGGTGAGGTCCGCGAGCCCAGTGCCGGCGCGGTCCGCGTCCGCCGCGGCGTCCGCGAGGTCGGCGGTCGCGGCGACGCCCTCCTTGACGCAGGGCTCCGTCCCGCCCGCGTCCTGGATCGCCGTCTCGCGGACCGCTACACCGCGCTCCCCGATCCTGTCGGCGAACGGGCCGCTCTGAAGGTGTTCGCAGCCCAGCCCCACGACGAGCGCGCCAGCGACATTCGGGTTGCGGGAGAGGTTCAGGAGCGTTCGCTCCGTGCGCTCGTGGTCATCGCCGACCTGACCGCAGCCGTGGTCGTGCGGGGCCGCGACAGCGTCGTCGTGCTCCGCGGCGATCCGCTCGGCGACGAGGTGCGAGCAGATCACCGACGGGACGACCAGTACGCAGTTCCGCACGCCGACGCGCCCGTCCGATCGCCGGTACGCGTCGAACGACGTCTCCGGGACGCGCCGCCGTGAGGTTCCACTCGGCGACGACATCAGGCCACCTCCCCGTCTGCGGTGCGGTCGCCCCGACCGCGCCTGCTCTCGCAGTTGTGCGTGTGCACCCACTCGCCGGGGGCGATCGGCTCGACGGCCTCGCCGATCGTCTCGCCGTACTTCACGACGGCGTCCCCCGGCTCCAGCGGGACCAACGCGACCTTGTGGCCGAACGGGATGGCCTCCACGAGTTCGACCGTCCGGTCGTCGTACGGTATCCCCGCCCCTGCATCTAGGTCGTCGATGGCCGTGACGACGTTGTCCTGCGCGGCCATGTGCAGCCCCGCGTCGCCGAGGACCGTCCCCTTCATGCGTCCCCCCGCAGCTCGGCGAGCTCGTTCGGCTGGAGCTCGTTGACCGCGAACTCCTCCAGTTGGCGGCGTTCCGCGGCGGTCCACTCGCCGCTGGCAACGTCAAGCAGCGTCCGGTAGATCCGCTCGCCGACCGAGTCGATCGGCTCGCCGTCGATGACGCCGCTCGCGTCCACGTCCATGTTCGCCGCGAGTCGGTCCGCTGTCTTCGGGTTCCCGGTTACCTTGATCACCGGGGCTAGCGGGTTCCCGGTCGTCGACCCTCGCCCGGTGGTGAAGGCGACGACCTGCGCCCCGCCTGCGACCTTGCCGACGACGCTCTCGATATCGTACCCCGGCGTGTCCATTAGCACCAGGCCACCGCCGACCGGAAGCCGCTCGGCGTAGTCCACGATGCCGCGGACCGGGGTCGTCCCACCCTTCGAAATGGCCCCGAGACTCTTCTCCTCGATGGTCGTCAGGCCGCCCTCCTGGTTGCCGGGGCTGGGCTGTGCGCCCCGCAGGTCCACGTCCATCAGTTCGGCCGTCGCCTCCCGGCGATTGACATGCTCCAGAAGCCGCTCGCGAACCGTCTCGTTCACACACCGCTCCGCAAGGACGTGCTCCGCGCCGATGAACTCCGGCGTCTCCGAGAACGTCGCCGTGCCGCCGTCTCGGACGAGGCGATCACAGGCCGCGCCGACCGCGGGATTCGCCGCGATCCCGCTCGTCGCGTCGGAACCGCCGCATTCGACGCCGAAGACGAGTTCACTCGCGTCGCGCTCCTCCCGGCGTCGGTCGGTAATCTCGGCGTGGAGGTCGCGGGCCAGCTCGGTTCCCTCGTCGACCGCTGCGGCCGTCCCACCCGCCTCATGGACTGAGAGGGTCTCGACGTCCCGCCCGGCAGCCACCGCCGCGTCGGCGACGGCGTCGGCGTCCACCGTCTCCGTGCCCAGCGACACGACGAGCGCCGCCCCGACGTTCGGGTTGCGGGCGACGCCTGACAGCGTCCGCTCGACCTGTTTGCAAGCCGCCTCTGGCGGGTCCGTCCCCATCTGGTGGGGCGTGGCTCTGACGGTTCCGGCCGTCCGGTCGGCGACAGCCTCGGCGATCGGCGACGCCGTGACCGACAACGGTATCACTGCGACGTAGTTTCGTACCCCGGCGGGACCGCTCTCCCGTGGGTATCCATCGAACGTTGCCATGGTTGAGTCTCACTGTCAACCGGGAAAAACGTTTCCGTCAGCAGCCGTCGCCGGGTGACGGGACGAACAACCGAGCGTGATCACCGCGTCAGGCACCCATCAGCGTGGTCACCGGGTACGTGACGATCTCCGGGATGAAGATGGTGAGCAGCAACACCAGGAGGATCGGCACGTAGTAGGGCAACACCGCTTTCATCGCCTCCTCCAGTGTTGCATCAGTCACCTTCTCCAGGACGAAGAGGATGACGCCGAACGGCGGGGTCAACAGGCCGAGCATCAGCGTCAGAATCATCACGATACCGAAGTGGAGCGGATCGATGCCGGTGATGTCCAGGATCGGCATGAAGATCGGGACGAGGATCGTGATCGCGGCGATTGTCTCCATGAACGTCCCGACGACGAGGAGAAGCCCGACCAGCAGCAACATTACGACCGTCGGATCGCTGGAGAAGTTCGTGATCGAATCGGCCATCAGGATCGGCAGGCGGAGCTGGAGGGCGACGAGGCCGTACAGCGACGCGACGCCGATGATGAACGTCAGCGAGAACGTCTCGACCATCCCGTACTGGAGTTCCTCGAAGAGCCCTTCGAGGGTGAGATCTCTGTAGACGAACATTCCGAGGAGGATGGTGTAGACGACGGCTATTGCGCCCGCTTCGGTGGCGGTGAATGTGCCGGAGAGGATCCCGCCGATGATGAGGAGCGGCGCGAACAGCGGGAACACCGCCTCCTTCAAACTCTTCCAGAAGTCAGCGAGGTCGAAGGAGTCCTCGGTCTCGTACTCCCGCAGGTACACGAACAGGAAGACAAGCGCCATCAGGAAGACGCCGATCAGGATCCCGGGGATGATCCCACCCAGGAACAGCTGACCGATCGACTCCTCGGCCAGCACGGCATAGATGATGATAGGAACGCTCGGCGGGATGATCGGACCGATGATGGCCGACGACCCAGTGACGCCGAGCGAGATGTCTTTTTCGTACCCCTGGTCGCGCATCGCGGCGTACTCGACGCGGCCAAGCCCCGCAGCGTCGGCGACAGCGAGGCCCGACATCCCGGAGAAGATCATGCTCGCGACGATATTGACGTGGGCGATCCCGCCACGGAACTGTCCCACCATCGAGTTCGCCAAGTCGAAAATCCGCTGCGTCATCCCGATGCGGTTCATCAACCGCCCGAGCAGGAGGTAAAACGGGATCGCGAGTAGCGTAAAACTGTTGAGCCCGTAGAGCAACTGCTGGGAGATGAGGCCGTAGTTGAGGCCCCTTCCGAAGGGGGAGAGCATCACTAGGACGCACGTCGCGCCCATCGCGATCCCGACCGGGACGCCGAGCGCGTACATGACGAGGAGCATTCCGAGGAACAGGGTGCCGATTACGAGCAGCTCACTCATCGGCTATCCCCTCCTCGAACTGGGCGGCGGCGTTGTCGGTCCTGGACGCCGCTATCTCGCGTCCCAACGTTACGATGTCGATCAGAGCGTAGATCAGCATCAACGCGATGCCGATCGTGATCCCGAGATAGAGGTGTCCTGACGTAACGGCCTCGATCCCGCCGATCGACGTCGTCCAGTCGCCGATGGTTGTACGGATGGCTCCCCAGAGGGCGACTGACAGGAAGCCGATGACGATCAGTTCGCCCAGAATTTGGACCAGCAGACCGATACTGGAGTTCCACCTCGTAAGGCGTTCGAGGAGGAATTGTATCGAGATGTGTTCGTTGTTCCGGACGGCAACGGCAGCACCCAGGTACGTCGCGACGATGAGTACGAACCGTGCCGCCGGTTCGGTCCAGTGAAGGAACCCGAACGTGGGGAGGCTCAACAATCGAATGAAAACTTGAAGCGTGGTCAAGACGATCGTGAACGTAAACAGCCCCGTCGCGCTGTAGAGTACGATCTTGTCGAAAACGTGATCGCGCTTCAGGTCGAGTGATTGGTCGATTTCCATGATCAGTGAAAGGGTGATGATTGTAGGTACGTAACGTGTGTCGCCGGTTCACAGTTACATGTTCCGGACGCTTTCCCAGTCGAAAGCCCACGTCTCGTCGAACAACTGTTCCACGGCGGGCGACGCCTCCTCCTGAAACGCTTCGGTGTCGACGTCTTCGATGACCTCCATACCCTGATCATCGAGTTCGTCGATCAGTTCTTGCTCGCGCTCCTGGGACTTCTCGGCGGCGGACTGCGTCGCTTCTTGGCCGACCTCCATGATCAGATCCTGGTTGGTCTCGTCGAGCCCCTGGTAGAAGGACTCGTTGATGTAGATATTCCCGTTCGCGATCAGGTGACTCGTCAGGCTCAGGTGGCTCTGGACCTCGTGAAGGTTGAACGAACTGATCTGTTCCGCGCCGCCCTCCGAGGCGTCGGCCGTGCCCTGTTCGAGCGCACTATACAGTTCGTCCAGCGCGACCGGAGTCGGCGAGGCGCCGACCTGCTCCCAGGTCTGGACCCACGGGTCGAGTTCCGGGAGACGCAGGTTGAGCCCGTTGACGTCGCCCGGTTCCCGGATCGGCGTGTTCGACGTGAAGTGCCGAGCACCGCGGTAGATCTGCTGGCCGATCGGCCGCTGGTTTCCGTTTTCGATGAGCGTGTCGTGGCCCTCTTGCATCTGCTCACTTTCGAGCACTGAGAGCAACTGATCGTAGCCCGAGAGGACGAACGGGCAGCCAAAGAACCAGTATTCTGATGCAAACTGGTAGTAGGGGAAACTACCTGCAGAGTGCGCCTCAACGCCGCCTTGGCTGACGACCTCGCCGATCTCGTCTTCCGACCCGTAGGAGCCGCCAGGACTAATCTCAACGGAGATATCGCCGTCGGACTCCTCCTCAATCTGCTCCTTGAAATTCTCGGCGGCCTGGACCAGGATGTGACCCGGTTCGAATGTACTGGCGATCGTCATCTCGACACCGCTGCTGCCGCCGCCGGCACAGCCGGCTGTTGCCGCGATTGCGCCTGCGCCGATGCCGTTGATGACCGAGCGTCTACTGACACCGGAAGCTCCATCTAACATGGTTCATCACACAGATTCAGCGTTAATAGTAAAAAACTTTCCCCTGTGGTGAATTTCGCCACCACTCTATCGAGGATAGCGCGTTCGACCGCTACGCGCGGTTCTCGCGGTATCGCCACGCGTCCGAGGTCCATCCGCCGTCGGCCCGGAGCACCTCGCCGGTGACGTAGTTGTCGGCCCGCGCTAGGAAGCTCACGCAGTTGGCCATCTCTTCGACGGTACCGTATCGCGCCATCGGCGTCCGCCGCTGGATGTCGATATCGGTGTACTTCGCCGAGTCCTGCGTCTGGTCTGTGATGTCCGTCTTGATGAATCCCGGCGCGAGCGCATTCACGCTGATGCCGTCCTCCGCCCACTCCACGGCGAGGGTCCGGGTGAGGTTGATGACGCCCGCCTTCGCCGCGCAGTACGGCGCTCGCATGTGAAAGCCCATCTCACCCATCATCGACGCCACGTTGACGATTGCCCCGCCGTCGTCCTGGGAGAGCATCTGTCGCCCCGCGACACGGCTACTGATGAACACGCCCGTCAAGTCGACGTCGACCACCCGCCGCCAGTCCTCAATGGTGATCTCCTCCGCCGGACCAAGCGTCGTCATGCCCGCATTGTTCACCATCACGTCCAGCGAGCCGAAGCGGTCGACGGTCGCCTCGACCATCGCCGCCACGTCATCCTCGTCGCTCACGTCGGCCTGCACCGCGACGGCTTCGCCGTCCTGGTCAGCGATTTCGTCGACAACCGACTCCGCTTGTTTCTCGGAGGAACGGTAGTTGACCACCACCGACGCTCCCTGCTCCGCGAGCTTGGTTGCAATTCCGCTACCGATGCCTCTCGATGCGCCCGTAACGATGGCCGCGTCTCCTGCGAACGTATCGCTCATTCGTGATCCATCGAAGACTCACATGGCGGGGAGTTTCTATTTTTCCCTCTTTTCACCTGTCCTGACCGTTCCGCTCGCATACCGCGGACCCACTCGCTCGCCACGCCTCAGCTTCCCGCCGCCCGTTCGGCAGCAACCCGACTAAAAGAAAGCTATTTAACCGTGGTTCCAATTCGTCACGCTATGGTCGACTTAGCGGTAGTCCTACCGCCACAGCCGGACGAGAGATGGCAGATGGCCAAGCAGATGGGCGTAGAAAACGCCGTCGTACACACCCTGGAGATCGGCGACGGCAAGACCACCTGGTCGTATCACGATCTGCTACATCTCAAGAACTGGTACGAGGACGCTGGGCTCGACGTCAGCGTCATCGAGGGGAGCGTCCCCCTGACCGACCGCGTCAGGCTCGGGATGGAAGGGCGCGACGAGGACATCGAGGAGTTCAAGGAGTTCATCCGGCACTGCGGACATCTCGATATTCCGGTCGTCTGCTACGACTGGATGGTCGGCATCCGCTGGGCGCGCACGGAGGCCCACGTCGAGTCTCGGGGCGGTTCGCTGGTGACCGCGTACTCGAACGACCGGATGCACAGGTGTAGGGCGGGACCGGCGGTCGACGCCTCGCGCGAGCAAATCTGGAACGCGCTGGAGTACTTCCTACAGGAGGTGACGCCGGTCGCGGAGGCGGCCGGGGTGAAGCTCGGCCTCCACCCGGACGACCCGCCTCGGGAGTCGGTGGGCGGTGTCCCCAGAATCATCAACAGCACCGAGGCGTACCAGCGCGTTCTCGACAGCTACGACAGCGAGCACAACGGTATCACGTTCTGCCAAGGCAACTTCGCCGCGATGGGCGTCGATCTCCCAGAGACGATCCGGCGGTTTGGCGACCGCATCAACTTCGTTCACTTTCGGGACATTGAGGGCGACGCCGACGACTTCGTCGAGACGTGGCACGACGAGGGCCCCCGCGACATGCTCGCGGCGATGGAGGCTTACCAGGACGCCGTCGACGACGACGTGGTGATGCGCCCCGACCATGTCCCGACAATGGTGGGCGAGGATAACTCTAACCCCGGCTACCACACGAAGGGACGGCTGTTCGCGGTCGGCTACATGCGAGGTCTGCTAGAACAGACCCAGCGGTAGTACGACTGACGCGTCGTCGGCCTGCCGCGTCGACGCGTAAGCACACAGTTTCTTTCTCCCGTCCAGTGTGACGGCTATTCGTTGTTCCGCCATAGTCGCCTCTCTCCCGTGTCCCTCAGTCAGTCGCTCATGCTTATCCGGTGCTTCGCTGGCACCCTCACGGCGGCCGTTGACGACCCAAGCTATAACGAATATTGGTCCTGGATACCGAGGATACGGTTCCAGTATCGTTGGACAAATTTCGAAAGGAATATTGATGGGTTGGTACGTGATACATACACAATGACAAACGGTCCAAACCGGATCAAGGCGGTCGAGAACGTATTCGAGATCGTCGAGAACGTGGGGAAGCTCGACGGCTGCCGGGTCCGGGAGCTGGCGGATCACATGGACCTCCCGAAGAGCACAGCCCATATCTACCTCAAGACGCTGGAAGACACCGGGTACGTGGTCAGGCGGAATGAGCAGTACCAGCTCAGCCTGCGATTCCTAAACGTAGGGGGACAGGTCCGGCACAACAACAGCCTCTACCAGGTGGGCCGCAACGAGGTCGACGACTTGGCCCGGACGATAAGTGAGGTCGCCACCATCGGCTGTGAAGAGAACGGCTACCGGGTGATGCTGTACCGGACCGAGCCGACCGGTGCCATCTTCAACAACGCGTCGACCGGCGAGTACACCCGGATGCACTGGACGGCACTCGGCAAGGCGATACTGTCACAGAAGTCCGACGAGGAGATCACTGAGATCGCCGACCGCCACGGGCTCCCGCGGGCGACTGAGCACACGATCGTCGACCGCGATGCCCTGCTCGACGAGATAGAGACCATCAGATTGCAGGGGTACGCGATAGAGGACGAGGAGCGCGTCAAGGGCGTCAAGTCCGTCGCCGTCCAGGTCGAAAGCGACGGTGAGACGCCCGATGCCGCCATCTCTGCCGCCGGGCCGAAACACGAGTTCACCCCCGAGCGCATCCAGGAGGAGCTGCTCCCGGCGCTCCAGAACACTGCGAACGTAGTCGAACTCAAGACCAAACACTACTGAGCCCTACCACCCTCACGCGGTCGATCCGCCGTCGACGTGGATCACCTCGCCGGTAAGGTAGTCCGACTGATCCCGCGCGAGAAACGCCGCGAGGTCGCTGATGTCCTCCGGCGTCCCGAGGCGGCCGTACGGGACGTTCTCGGCCCGCTCCTCGACCCACGACGGGTCCTCCGCCCTGACCTCCTCATTCATCGATGTCTTCGTTGTCCCTGGAGCTATCGCCACCACTGAGACACCGTCAGAGCCGTAGTCGACCGCGAGCTGCCGGACCGCTGCATCGAGGCCACCCTTACTTGCGCAGTACGAGGGAAGCTCCGGCACGCCGACCGACCCCGCTTCAGAAGTGATATGGAGGAGCGTCCCCTCCGTCTCTATCAGCGCTGGCAGGACATGCTTGCTGACCCGAAGCGCGCCGAGAAGGTTCACGTCGAGCACCGCGGTCATATCCGCCTCGTCCGCCTCGTGAAGACGTCCTCGTGTGATCATTCCCGCGCTGTTGACAGCCACGTCGATCGCTCCCAGGCAGTCGACCGCAGCCGTGACGGCCCGGTCGACGGTCTCATCGTCCCGGACATCGCACTCGATCGGCACGCACTCAGTCGGCAGCGACTCAGCAATGGTCTCCAGGTCGTCCGAGGACCGGGCGACCACGGCCACATCAGCTCCCCGATCAGCGTATTCCTCAGCAATCGCCTTCCCGATCCCGCGACTCGCTCCGACAACGAACGCGCTCTTACCGTACAGGTCTCTCGACATCGCCCCCACGTCCGTCTGCCTGCGGAATAATTCCTCGGGTTGGGCCGGAACTGAGCCACGGATCCAACGTCGTTGGACACGGCTGGCTCCACGGTCAAATCGGTCCGACAGTAGCCTCCAGAGAAAAGCATTGGTACGCATTCGTTCAGAATCACTACACGCCCATGAGTACTATCGACGTGCTGGTCCCGCGAAGCGTAACCCACGGGATACCCGCGGCGGACTATGCCGCCGCACTGCGAGACCGGCTACCCGATCACCGCATTGAGGTGGCACCGGTACCCAGGAAGCGGCAACTCGCCGCGAACACTATGGTGATCAGCTCGATCCGCCCCGACGCGGCCCTGCTCGACAACACGACGGAACTCGAACTATTCACAGTCGCCGCGGTGGGGTACGACCACCGCCGCTCAACGCGCTGGCCGACCACGGCGTTGCAGTGACAAACATCTCGGGCATCCATACGCCAAACAGGTGCTCGAATACAGGTTACAACTGGCCGACATCGTCGCTGGGAACGTGGGGCGACTAGAACGGGGACAGATCTGACCTTGAAAGCCTGGTTTGAGCCCCGAAATGACCATGAGTGCGCGAGCGGCCTCGTGGCTTGCGAACGTGTCCGATCTCCTCTCCGGTGGAACGCGGACGCAGCCAGCGGCACCGTCAGCAGGGCACTGTTGCGCCCATTGGTGTCCACTGTCGTTGGACACTGTCTCTGATCCATGCGCTCTGTCCGCTCCAGTAGGTACGGGCCGGAGTGTTCTCCCGGCACGACTGCGTTTCAGTGACGCCTCAGCGGGAGTCAGATGTCCCCCTCGATAATTACATGTGTACGTTTGTAATCCGTTCTACGGCCCACTGCCGCTATCGAGGGGGAAGTACGGGAACTGAGGAGAATCGATTACCCAGTTCATATTGGGATTCATATTTAATATCCAACAAATTATGACGATTTCGGCAAGGTCTCTGTAGTAATCGATCTAGTCGTTCTCCGAGTCGTAGTCCTGAAGCGGTTGATTGTGCTGCAACGATCGTGGCAGTGCTGACCAGTGCTGAATAATGAGAGTCATAGACTCGATCATCAGAAAGAATTCGAAATAATCAGAATGAGATCACCGGAGTTCTAGCCTCTACTTATATCGTGCCTCTTCTCAAGAATCCATTCCGACTATTTCGAATAGACTCCTATCAATCTGCCTAACTCGCTCACACAATCATAGCAGACCACTATTCTTCAGTTCAACGCTTCCCTCTTCGAAATAACCGGAACTATAATGGAGGTTGATTGAGAGTCTGTTACCATGTCATCACAACCACTCAAATCTCTCTGTCGCGCTAATCGTATCGTAGAACGGCTTGTCGAAATGGAGTCCGCATCTGTAAGTGAGTTAGCTGCCGAATTTGATATGCCGCTAAGCACGATGTATGAGTATGTGAACACGCTCGAGACGATCAATTACATTACCAAGAAACCAAATGGCCGCTATTGTGTGAGCCTTTCCTTTCTCGAGATCGGAAATCAAGTTCGACGGAACTATGCTATTTATAGGGTTGGAGAGTCGGAAACCCGACGGTTGGCCGAAGAAACGGGAGAGTTCGCCGGTTTAATGGTAAAAGAGGACAATCTCGGAGTGTTATTATCGATGAAAAAAGGGGACAAGGTAAAACGGCTCCAAGTCAGCCGGACACATCCAGGCGTCAAATCCCGACTCAACACGACAGCCTATGGAAAGGCAATTTTAGCCCAATTATCTGATAAAGAGATTCAGGATGTAATAGATCAATACGGCCTCCATCCCAGAACAGACAACACGATAACTGAAATTGATCCTCTCTTCGAAGAAATTGAGCTCATTCGTCAACGTGGATACGCGCTTGATGACGAGGAATGCTTCGATGGGATGCGTGGTATTGGCGTTCCGGTCGTTAGTCAAACAGACGATCTCGTGGGTGGTATCGCACTGTATGGGCCACCGAGTCGTCTAACTGATGACGTTTTCTTCAAAAAGTATCCATCAGTAGTGCAGGAATATGCAAACATCATCCAGGGAAATCTGGAATATTCGTGATCACATGGGTGAATATTGTCAGTTCTATTCTACACTCAGTAACGCTGTGCGTTGCGAATTGGAAGACGTTTCGCTGGCTTTTCAGCGACTCCAGTTATTGAAATCGGAACAAGCATCACGCTAACGCTGAGAAATCATCGTCACCGAATCCTACGAGTCCCTTTTCCGCCAAATCGCGTGACGTCCGTATGGATGATCCGCATACCTTGCGACTCTCGTTTACTGAGACTGAGACGATCGAAAACAGTAAGGGGAACGTCGTAGAGAAGGGTGGTGGATGACTGAGAGCGATCGGTCCGATGCCTGGTGTCTCTCCAAACGAATCGTCAAGGAAGTTGCGGATCTCGAAGGGAAGGACCCGGCAGAACTTCCACCGCTCTACGAAGCAATAGATGCGGAGGCGCTTGAAATGATCTTCACACGGACGGAGGGTGGGACGATGCGTACGGGGAAAATCGATTTTCTGTACGCAGGACACGTGGTAACGATTGAGTACGAGGACGAGCCGGTCATCAGAATCGAACAGTAGCGTACGATAGTCGGCACGTAACCGTGGAATGCGGCTCTCGTAGCGGAGCGTTTCATCCTGCCGATCGAAGCTGTCAGGACGGTATACCCGCGGGATCGTTGAATAGATGACACGCTGCTAGCGGATACCCTCAATCAAGATTGATCGCCCCCGATGGAAGAGACAAATGTAAATAAATAGCGCGTAGACGAGACGACGGACGCATCTCGTTTCGGGTCTCGTACCCATCCTAGCCGCCGGTCGCACCGTAACTGAGTTGGCGGCTACTGTTTCGTCAGCTGTTGAGCGTGTGGACCGCTTCGCCGCGAGCGTTCGCGGCTGCCTCCATGACCGCCTCGGTGAGAGTCGGATGCGTGTGAACCGTCGTTGCGATATCTTCTAGCGTGGCTTCCGTCTCGATAGCCAGGGCGAGTTCAGCAGCTAGCTCCGAGGCGTCGGGACAGACTAGCTGCGCGCCGAGGACCGCGCCTGATCTCCCGTTCGCGACGATACGTACGAACCCATCAGTCTCGCCGAGTGTGAGTGCACGCCCCGAGGCTCGCATCGGCATCCGTCCGACGACTGGATCGAGACCTGCGTTCTCGGCCTCGTCCTTGGTCATCCCGACCGTGCAGATTTCGGGATCGGTGAAGACGGCGGCCGGAATCGCTCGGGAGTCAAATGTGGCCGCCTCACCAGCGATAACGTCGGCCGCAATTTCGCCCTCCTTGCTCGCCTTATGAGCAAGCAGTGGCTCGCCGACGACGTCGCCGACGGCGAAAATCCGTTCGGCGACAGTTCGAGTCTGCTTGTCGGTCGGAATGAACCCCCGGTCGTCGGTCTCGATACCTGCTGCTCCCAGGTTGAGCGTGTCGGTGACGGGCTCTCGTCCGACGGCGACCACCACGCGGTCGGCCTCGTATTCGGACTGATCGCCGTCGTCACTCTCAGTGAAGACGCGGACGCCGCGGCCGGTTGACTCCCAGCCTTGAGCCCCCTCGCCAAAGTGGAAGTTGATACCGAGGCTTTCGGCACGCTTCCTGACGACGCGGGCGATATCCCGCTCGTAGCCGGGCAGTATCTGATCGAGCATTTCGACGACCGTCACGTCGACGCCCAGTTTGGCAAACACCGTCGAGAGTTCCATACCAATGTAGCCCGCGCCAACGACGAGCAGCCGTTCGGGAAGCGACTCGAGTCCGAGCGCGTGCGTCGAGGAGAGAACGTGTTCGCCATCGAATGGGAACTCGGGAAGTTCGACCGGACGCGATCCGGTAGCGATGACGGCGTGAGTAAACGCGATCGACCCGAGGTTCGTTCCGTTCCGCATGATCTGGACCGCTGTTTCGCTTGTAAAGGTCGCAGTTCCGTTGATCAGGGTTACACCGTTGGCCGTACAGAGCTTCTCGACGCCACCGGTGAGTTGCTTCACGACATTGTTCTTCCAGTCGACCATTCGACTGAAGTCCACATCGAGTTCGGCTTGGATCCCCATGTGCTCAGCGTGAGTAGCGTCGTGTGTGATATCGGCCGCTGCGATGAGTGCCTTCGAAGGAATGCAGCCGACGTTGAGGCAGGTCCCACCGTAGGCATCTTTCTCGACGAGCGCTACATCGAAGCCGGATTGGGCAGCCCGGATAGCGGCTACGTATCCGCCGGGACCGGCACCAATCACTACGATATCCGTTTCTACCGGGATGGATTCTTCAACCATCTACTGTCACTGTCACGCGGAAGGATAAAAAAGAGAACCCTTCTCGTTCTCTATTTCGTCTGATAAAAGGTACAATTATGCCGCTCTAGACAGATGGCGTAAGTGAAGCAATGTCATCAACACTCCACCCGCAAGTCGAGAAGTACCTTCACGGGCTGTCAGAACAGGGCTTACCACCGCTCTACCGGCTGTCACTAGAAGAAGCCCGTGAGACATATCGCGATCTCAGTATTCCCAGTGAACCTCCAATCTCGGTCGCATCCGTGATAGACCGCACTATCCCGGGTCCAGCGACGGATATCCCCGTGCGGATTTACAAGCCAACTGGGGACGGACCGCATCCACCGCTCGTCTTCTTCCACGGTGGTGGATGGATGCTCGGGGATTTAGAGACGTACGACGCGCTGTGTCGGGCGCTCTCGAACGCGACCGAGTGCATCGTCATCTCCGTCGACTACCGACGTGCGCCCGAACACCGGTTCCCAGCCGGACTCGAGGACTGTTACGCCGCGACGTGTTGGGTCGCGAACAACGCCGAAGCGATCGATGCCAGGCCCGATACATTGGCTATCGCCGGAGACAGCGCCGGGGGATCACTCGCGTTTGGTGTCGGGCTCCTGGCACGCGATCGGGATGGACCAGCGATCGACTATCAAGTGCTCGCATACCCCGCTTCGGACTACGCGTTCGATACGGACTCTTACGAGGAGAACGCACAGGGATACTTCATCACGCGAAAGGACATGGAGCGGTTCTGGGACGGCTACCTCCAGAGCGAACTGGACGGTGAGCATCCGTACGCGTCGCCGCTTCGTACCGAGAGCCTGGACCGGCTCCCGCCCACGCTCGTTCTGACGTGCGGGTTTGATCCGCTTCGCGACGACGGCACGGAACTCGCAAGTCGGCTGTCTGAAGCCGGCGTTTCGACCGACCACGTGCAGTATGAAGATATGATTCATGGGTTCCTGATCATGCTCTCTGATCCAGAACTGGATCGGGCACACGAGGCTCTCGAGGAAATCGGTGAGAGAGTTCGAGACGAGTTGCAGTAAGCGAGTTCACCCACCTCTCGAGGACAAGCCACGACGAGTCTCCGTCATCCGATACCAGTCCCATTGTCTGTCGCGTTCCACCCGTTTCGGTTCTGACTACCACCATGATTTATAATCATATACCACCTCTAATCGAGAGACGATGGTAGACAAGAACACACTAGACGGAGCGGTGTCGATTGTGACCGGTGGCGGCGGAGACATTGGTGGTGGGATCGCCACAGAACTCGCGGCGGCGGGAAGTGACATAGTTATCGCCGACGTGGACATCCTGGAGACGGAGTACAACCAGAAATCATCCGCGGAGATCGGCGGGGCGACGCGTGCACGTGAACTCGTGGATCGCATCGAGTCGGAAGACCAGCGCGCACACGTCGTGGACTGTGACGTCACGAAATCCGATCAGATCGACGCGATGGTCGACGAGGTCATCGACGAGTTCAGTCGGATTGACATCCTCGTGAACAACGCGGGCGTCATCACCGCCACACCGGTCGAGGAGATGGCGGAAGCGGAGTGGGAGACGGTGATGGACGTGAATGCGAAGGGGATGTTCCTCGCGGCACGCGCCGCGATTCCACACCTCCGCGAGTCGAAGGGGACCATCATCAACACCGCCTCCATCGCGGGTGAGATCGGCGCCGCCGGCCTCGCACACTACTGTGCGTCGAAACACGCCGTACTCGGGCTCACGAAGTCGCTCAGTCTCGAGTTGGCGCCGGATGTTACGGTCAACGCTATCTGTCCAGGAATCGTCGAGACACCGATGTGGGAAGACGTTTTGACGCCGGAAATCGGCGAATCGTACGACGAGACTATCGACCGAGCCATTCCGATGGGGCGCGACCAGACGCCTGAGGACATGGGGAGACTCGCCGTCTTTTTCGCGGAGAACCGGAACGTCACTGGACAGTCCGTGGTCGTCGACGGTGGCATTCTCCAGAACGTCCTCTAGAGGAGGATTCCCGGCGCAGCATGTTTTTATCCAATAGTGTGGTCGACGTAACCGGCTTCTCGGCTGATTCCGATTCGGAGAAGAGAGGCGTGAATGACTGCACGCGAGCGCCTCGCGGGCCGAACCTGTCACGTACTCCGTCGAAATCATCATCGTTCAAGAGATACGTTTTAGTAGATTGGCGCACATGGATGATTTATAATGGCGTATATTATCAAGATGCCAAAGCTAGGGCTCGAAATGGAACAGGGGACCGTCCTCGAATGGTTCCGTGAGTCAGAAGATGACGTGTCGGAAGGAGACAAGCTCGCCGAAGTCGAATCCGAGAAGAGTATCGGCGAGGTCGAGGCGCGTGAAGACGGTGTCCTCCGCCGGATCTACGTCGAGGAAGGCAAATCCGTTCCACCCGGCACACCGATCGGCATCCTCGCAGCGGCCGATACTGATATCTCCGATCTCGAGGCCGAAGCCGAGGCCGAAATCAACGGAAAGACGGAGACAGAACGGGATACCACAGCCGAACCATCGGACACAGAAGACGATGCCGTCACGGTCGAGACGCAATCGGCCGCGTCCGCGGGAAGTTCGGCCGCTCCCGCGGCCACAGAGGAGACGACCGAAGTGAAGGCGTCCCCACGAGCACGGAACCGAGCGGAGGAACTCGGTGTCGACCTCATGTCCGTCGAGGGTACCGGACCGATGGATTCGATCACCGAGGACGACGTCGAGGCGGCAGTCAGCGATGGGACAGAGAGAGAAGAGTCCATCAAAGCTTCTCCCCGAGCCAAAAAGCGCGCGGAGGAGGCCGGCGTCGACCTCACGTCCGTCGAGGGTACCGGACCGATGGATTCGATCACCGAAGACGACGTCGAGGCGGCCGCTGAAGCCACACGGGAGAGTGGTTCGGAAGTTCGGCAAATCACCCCCGAGCGGACCGCTTCCAACCGATTCGAGCGAGCCACAGCTGTGGCCGACCCGTCCGCCGGAGCGGCGTTGCTCGAAACCACGGAAGCGGTTCGGTCGGCGTTCGAGGAGCGGGTCACAAGTATCGACGTGTTGCTCGTGGTCGCCTCGGCGGCGCTCGCGGATCGACCGCTCATGAACGGAATCTACGCGGAATCGACGCACCAGCTCCGAGAAAGCCAGGACATCGCCCTCGTGACCGAACTCGACGGCGAACTCCACACGGGCGTCGTTCCGAACGTTGAGGAGAAGTCGCTGACCGAGATCGTCGACACACGCGAACGGCTCGACGATGACAGCGAGGGGGAGCCCTCGTTCACCCTCGCAAACGCGTCCAAGACGGACTCCGACGGGATGCTCGTCAATCCACCGTGCGTCGCGGCTCTCGAGTTCGATGCGACTGGCCAGCGGGCGGTTCCAGAGGGAAGCGGTGTCGATCTCCGCCCACTCGTGACTGCCAGTCTGACCTACGACACGCGAGCGATAGACGGATCCGAGGCCGACGCCTTCTTACAGCGGCTCTTCGAGCGGGCCGAACGCGCGTCCGAACTCGTTCTCGAATCGTATCGCGGTACGGAATAAGAAGCCATCACTCCTCATCGAGCGTCTATCTGAACTCTGTCCGAATCCATTTTCGGACCAACCGAGATTCTCGAAGCTGGTCGAGTCACTCGAGACGATCCGTCGAAACGGACACGATAGGTCTGTAGGTATAATCGACTCGATAGTGGCGAAAACGGAACACGAGGTTATCGGTCTCCGATCGGTGTCTCGCTGCTGACGAGGGATCCAGCTGCTGCGGCCGCCTCTAAGGCGGTGTCTACGTCCACGAGACGCGGCCCGTCGGCGGTGGGCGTTATACTGACGATCGCGTCGGTGAGCTCGAGTTCGCGCTCTCCGTCCGCGCTGACGACGCCGTCCGTTACCGCGAAGGTTGCCGGCTCGTCCCAGTCTAACGGCTCGTGTGCCTCGATACCGACCGTCGTCGTCATTCCCGGTGCGAGAACCGCACGGACGGACCGGTCAGTCTCAGTAGGGTCACCGAGGCGAAGTGCGGCACCACCGGGTGCGTTTGGAGCCAGCGGTTCGATACACCCCGCGACGCTGGTGAGTCCGATGGCTGCGGGATGTGCCCGCGAAACGACGCCACCGAGCAGCTCCGACGGATCGATAACGGCTCGCGTTCCGATGAACGGCCGATCAATGATGCCGATGGTCGCTAGACCGGAGAGTCGCTTCTCTCCGGTGACGTCGTCGGCTCGGACGTCGATCCGTCCGTGACGGTAGGTCACGGCGTCGGCGTCGACCGCGTCGTTCGCGACGGCGGCGGCGGCCGCGCCAGCGACGGTTCCATCGACGGGCGTCGGCACGACGTTGTTCGTTCCCGTCGAGACGGAGACGAGCGGAACGTCGCCGAGTTCGAGCGCCGCGTCGCGGCTCGTCCCGTCGCCGCCGAGAACGACGACGACATCGGCGCTCTCGCGGAAATGCGCTGCGGCGCGCCGCGTGTCCGCGGCTGATTCTGTGATTGGCATCTCGACCGGTTCGATGTCCATCTTGGTGGGTGCTTCCGCGATGGCGTGCGAGGCGATACCAGTCTTGTCCGGCATAACGGCGACACTGGGGGACTCGACGGCGAGAGAGAGGCCGTCGAGAACGCACTCGGCGACACGGCGTTTCGCGTAGTTGTCGACGACGCTCGCACCGCCGGTGAGACGGCGGATGTCGCGGCCGGCCGATGGATTGACGATGAGTCCAACGTGGGCCACGTGTGGTCAGGTTATCCGCCTGATGGCATTCTCGACCCCCTCGCCGTCGGGAAGGACCTCCTGTTCGAGCGGCGTGCTGAACGGCATGTGCGTATCGGGCGTACCGACGCGCTGGATGGGCGCGTCGAGGCTGAAGAACGCCTCTTCCTGTGCCCGCGTGATGATTTCGGCGTGGGTGCCATACGAGAGTGGCGTCTCGTCGGCGACGACCATCCGTCCGGTCTTTCTGAGACTCTCGGCGATAGTTTCAGTGTCGAGCGGATAGAGCGAACGCGGGTCGATGACCTCGACGCTCACGTCACCGGCCAGGCGGTCAGCGACATCGAGTGATTCGCCGACAAGTCGCTGGGTCGCAACCACGGTGACATCCTCGCCCTCGCGTTCGACGGCCGCCTCGCCGATTGGAACGATATAGTCCTCGTCAGTTGGAACATCCCCTTGCTGCTCGTATATCATCTTGTTCTCGAAGACGAACACGGGATCGTTTGACCTGATGGCGGCCTTCGTCAACCCCTTCGCGGCAGCAGCAGTACCCGGCGCGACGGCTTTCAGGCCGGGGAAGTGTGAGATCCACGCGTGAACTGTTCCGGAGTGCTGGCTGGCGGCACCCATCCCACCACCTTCGGTTGCGCGAACGGTGACAGGAATCTCGGTCTTCCCACCGAACATGTACCGCATCTTCGCCATCTGGTTCATGATCTGTTCCATCGAAACGCCGATGAAATCCGAGAACATGAGCTCGATGACAGGGCGCGTTCCGGTTGCGGCCGCTCCCGTCGCAGCACCGACGTACCCGGCTTCGGCGATGGGCGTGTCACGGACCCGTTCCTCGCCGAACTCCTCGTAAAGGTCACCGGTCACCTCGAGGACGCCGCCGAACGCACCGACATCTTCACCCATGATGTAGACATCCTCGTCGCGTGCCAACTCCTCGCGCAATGCCTCTCGGATAGCCTCCCGGACCGTCATCGTCTCCGTCTCTTCCCGCTCGAGTTCTGCTTGAGCAGTCATCGCGAATCACCTCCACTGGAACCGCCGTCGGTACGGAGGCGGCTTGCGAACTGTTCGACTTCGGGTACCGGTTCGCTGAACATGTCTTCGTAAGCTTCCTCGGGTTCCGGCAGGTCGGAGTTCTGTGCGTATTCAACTGCGTCAGCAATTTCGTCCTCGACCTCGGCCTGGAGCTCTTCGAACTCCGCCTCGGTCAGTTCGCCGCGGTCGATAAGTCGCTCCTTGAAAGACTCGATTGCATCGCGTTCCTTCCACTGTGCGACCTCTTCCTCGTCACGGTAGTTCTGTTCGTCACCTTCGTAGTGGCCGTTGTAGCGGTAGGTCTCGGCTTCAATCATGGTCGGCCCATCACCGGCTCGCGCCCGCTTTCGCGCCTCTTCGACGGCCTCGGTTACGGCCGTCACGTCCATCCCGTCGACTGTGACCCCGGGAATATCGTAGGCCTGTGCGGTGTCACTGAGTTGTTTGACGTTATGCTGCTTCTCGACGGGCGTGGCCTCACCGTACTTGTTGTTTTCGACCAGGAAAACCGCCGGAAGATCCCACGTCGAGGCCATGTTCACGGCCTCGTGGACCTGTCCCTGTGCGACCGCTCCGTCGCCAAGGAAGGCCAACGCGACCTGATCGCGGTCCTGGTAGTCGATCGACAACGCGGCACCGGTCGCAAGCGGCGGGCCCGCACCCACGATGCCGTTTGCACCCAGCATCCCGGCGTCCACGTCGGCGATGTGCATTGAACCACCCTTCCCGTTACAGTATCCGCTCCGTTTGCCGAACAGTTCGGCCATCATCAGCTTGGTGTCCAGCCCCTTCGCGATGCAGTGACCGTGGCCTCTGTGTGTACTGGTAATGTAATCGTCCGGTTCAAGAGCAGCACATGTCCCGACACCGACCGCCTCCTCACCGATATACAAGTGAACGAATCCGGGAATCTCGCCGTCGGCGAAGTACTCGCCGGCTTTCGTATCGAATTCACGGATCGTCAGCATTCGACGCAAGGCTTCGAGTCTGCCGTCTTCCGTGTCTAGCGTATAATTTGCCATGCTCCGTTAACGCCTACCATACATTAAGACATAATATTATCGATTTTTCATCCAAGACCCCTCACTGGGGGAGCAGTACTCGTCCACTATATTTATCACGGTGTATGGTAACTATCGATTGGTATGAGAGCTGTTACCTATCACGGGCGGAAAGACATCCGTGTCGAGGACGTTGAACAGGAGTCAGTCGGGAGAGGGCAGGTTCGTATCGAGATCGATTCGTGCGGTATCTGTGGCTCAGATCTCCACGAGTACACTGCCGGACCGATCTTCGTACCCGATGATGAACCGCATCCAGTGTCACAGGAAACGGCACCGATAAGGATGGGACACGAGTTCAGCGGAACCGTTTCTGACGTTGGCGAGGGGGTAACGGGAGTGGATTCGGGTGACGCTGTCGCCGTCAACCCAATCCTCTCCTGCGGGGAGTGTCGCCAGTGTCGGGAAGGAAACTACCACATCTGTGATTCGATCGGCTTCATCGGACTCTCCGGCGGCGGCGGTGGATTCGCCGAAAGCGTCGTCCTAGACGCGGAACACGCCGTAGCACTCGGTGACGACGTGCCGATCGAGTACGGTGCGCTGGTCGAACCGCTAACCGTCGCGTTGCACGCGGTGCGACGCTCCGGACTTCACTCCGGTGATTCGGTCGCAGTCTTCGGAGCGGGACCGATCGGGTTGGCCGTGATTCAGTGCGCCCGGGTCGCGGGCGCGAGGTCGATATTCGTTTCCGAACCGCGAGAGGCCAGGCGCGACCGCGCAGTAGCGTGTGGCGCGGACGAACTCATCGATCCAGCGAGTACGGATCCCGTCGAGTACATTGCCTCGAATACCGATGGCGGCGTCGACGTTTCGTTCGAGGTCGCGGGTGTCGAAGCCTCGTTCAACGCGGCAATTGAGAGTACGGTTCCGAGCGGTCAGACGACCGTCGTGAGCATCTGGGAGGAAAAAGTGAGCACTCATCCGAACAATCTCGTGCTCGGTGAGCGGACGGTCACTGGAACGCTCGCCTATCTCGGCGGCCCTCGATCCGACGAGGAGTACGGAATGGTGATCGACATGCTCGCCGACGGTCGACTCGATCCCGACCCGTTTATCACCGACCGGATCGGTCTCGAGGAAATCGTCGACGACGGGTTCGAGCGGCTCATCGATCCTGAAAGCGATCACATCAAAATCCTTGTCAGGCCGAATGACTAGCGGCGAATACCGAGCGGCCGACTCGCTGCAGGTACCGTCCGAGTAGCCCTCCTCACGCACTCTACTCCCTTCCAGCGCTGGCCATCTACTGATCAGTACCTATAACGCTTATTTCGGGGGACAACGTCTGTCGGTTGTATGCGTGTACTCCGCGGTCGAGCGTCCACCATCGAACGGGATCACGCGGTAACACAATCACTACTCTCGGAACCGATCGAAACCGCCGTCAGGGTGTGGCGTCCGCTTCGACACGTCGCGTTCGGACCTCGCGATGTCCGGGAAGATCGGTACGAACGGGCGTGTGAAACCGCCAGAAAGCTGGGGTACGGAACGTACGAGCGCAGCGTCGGTGGCCGGGCAGTGGCGTACACGGGGACGACCATCTGTTTCGCACATATCGATACGGTGGCCGACCAACGAGCGGGACTGACGGGCCGCTACGAGCGGATTCTCGACCGACTACGGATCGCACTCGATGCTGTCGATGTGGCGGCCGAACGGGGCGAGCCCGAGGCAGCCTTCTGTCCCGGAACGCACTCCCTATCGGCCGGTGGTAAGCTCGTCGGCATCGCCCAACGCGTTCGCCAGAACGCGGCGCTGACGGCCGGCATCGTCGTCCCTCGCGACCGCGACGAACTTATCGCCGTCCTTGAGCCGGTTTATGCAGAACTCGATATCCCGTTTGATCCGGACGCCCTGGGGAGCGTCCGTCAGGCGGGTAGCGAGGCGAGTCCCGAACGCGTCCGTCAAGCTATCGAAGACGCATTAGTCGCTGGAAGTGAACAGGATGCTACACAGATCCAGCGAGAACGCGTCTCCGTGGGCATCTAACAGTGCAATCGGCCCACAGTTGGATATTTCGACGCCGCCGGAAATCCTGTACTGTACGATCGTCTCCGTTGCAAGAGGCCGCTGAGATCGGTGCGAAATGAGTGAGACAGAACTTGGAGAGCGAACTCACAGGATAACCGAAAGCGATCGCGAGTATTCGAGATTTCCTTGAAGAATGTCGATGCACGCTCATCCGATAGATGAATCTACCTCGAAGCACTACTCGTTGTCGAACGCGTATCCCCGTCGCTGAATGCGTTTACGTCCTGTACACTACTGTGGTTCCCCTCATTATAACCCATTATTTCCATCCTATGGATGATGATTGATACAAGTGTATGTATCGGAAAGAGACTTCTGGGTTAGAGGCTATTCGAGATAGTCAGAATGTCTCCCGAATGCCCCATCATGACATGAGTGGTGGTAACAAATAAAGGGTGGCTATTACGACTATTTCGAATTTCACTGAAATACATGACTGTGACTATCACTGAGAATACCGAGCGATATGACTACGTCCAGCGGATAAGTGGTTCCGGGAAGATTCACCAACAACAAACACCGTTGAGGATCCGGATAGAGTATCACGGTTGCAGATGAGGACAGTGGGAAAGTGAGATAGAGAGACGGCGTTGAACCGAACGGTGGAAAAGCGAATGTATTACGAATGTACTATTGTAAATCCCTTTGTGAAGGAGATTATTGGTACCCACGGTTAGCGTGCAGAGCCGACTGGAAAACCACCCTCATAGATGCTCAAATCAGTAGCTTGATCGGCGCTCGATGAACTCTGTATTGTGTCGAAACCACCAGACAGCTCTCCACCAACAATGTGTTTCACAAGACCGCTCGCTAAGACTACCATGGCCGTCCTCATGACGGAGTAAATCCCTCCCCCTCTCCGTCTATTTTTCAGGGATCTAAACCAAGCGAATAGCAGCACTCACTGGGCAATTGGATTCTCTTATTTCCCTCTTCCGTTCGATCCACCCGAGGGGAGGAAATGGCCATCGTTGAGTTCGGTTACGACTCGCGTTTCCGTCCCATTGAGTTGCAGCTTTAAACTCGGGGCAAGCGTACCACCAAACAGTTCCTTTTGCTCTTCGGGAGGGAGGTATCCGACTTCGTCAAGACTAATTTCACCCCGAGAAGTGTCGTCAAGGCCACGGAAGTTCTCGAAGCTCTCGACGAGTGCGTCGTTCCCCTGGGGCATCGCCAGCCATGAATAGCCCTGGAAGGAGGCCTCCTCGGGGTTGGCAATGACCAGTCCGCTGCCGTTGAGCGGCTCGTAGTCACCATAGAGCGAGTCACTCACGAACCCGTACAGTGCGTCAGGGCCCTGGAGACCGGGAGCAAAGGTGAACTCGTGACTCAGCACGAACAGGTACCACTTGCCGTTCTGGAAGACGTAGTGAGGGCGCTCAAGTTGCTGGTTGACTTCAATGGCTTCGAGGTTCGGCGGGAGCAGCTCCCACTCAGTGAGTCCGTCGTTCGTCGCTCGTGCCACGCCAACGTTCCCGTTATAGCTCTGTGGGTCGTCCGGGTTCTCGCCTTCCGTGGGCGTGTTCCCTTCAAACACGACCATGTCCTCTCCCGTTTCAGGGTGCTGAAAGTACCACGGATCACGGAACGCATAAACGATACCTTGGTCCCGGGACTGCTCTAAGGTCTGGTAAAGTTCCCCGTCAGCCTTACCAATGAGGATGTGTTCTTGCTCTCCAACCACCTCAACGCCATGCGGGCCTGTCTCTAGCGTCGCGCCCTTCGCAAGCGCAAGCCGCTGGCGGAACTCCGGTTCTGCGCTGGTTGGCGTGTAGAAGTGATAGATCTGGTCCTCGCTGCGGTCATACATCGCGGATCCGGCCCACTGATGATGGCCGAGTGGGTCGTCCAAGGCCGTGCCGCCCTCCTGCCAGTCATGGCCGTTTCGGGAATAGAAGTATCGAATTGTTGCCTCGTTGTGACGAGCACCGGGTACGAGGTCCTTCGGCGCCGTCAGAGAGAAGACAACTTGCCAGCCGTTGATCTTTGCGATTGAACCGTCACGGTATCGAAGCGGCCAGGTATCCCAGATCCAGTAGTCGTCCGAGATCACGTCGGGGTTTTCGTTGATCACTGGCGCAGTCAGATCATCTGTGAGTTCAATGTTATTCGCATGTTCACGCGTCCACGCGCTGGCCTCGCCCGTTTCACGTGCGGCCCCAGATCCAGTTCCGACTGCCAGTCCGAGGCCGGCCGCGCCAATTGCGCCGGTTGCTTTGAGTACACCACGTCTATTCAACTCAATATTACTACTTCTATCTCCCATTCCAAACGAGTATTTACTCACTCTGTACTAAAAGATTTCTATCTTGATTATGCTAAATGGAGAATATTTCATTATCGATACTGTCTGATTGAATCAGATTAAGAAGTAATTGGTTTTATTTGACAAGGTGCTCGCAAACCTGCTCAGCGAAAGTTACGCGGGAGATTTAGTTAAGTATGAAAAGCGAGGTACGCTGATTTTCAGCTGGTTCATAGCAGAAATTGCATTCTTTAGTAGTAGTAATAGTAGCGACTGGATTGATTTGGATTTGTAGAGCGCGAGCAGACACCGGCCAACAGAGGAAGTTGAATATTTGGTGTATATTTTCCCCTGACTATCGATTTCGAATACTGTTCGAAAACGAGAGATGTTTGGAATTAAACAGTCGCAAAATGCAGTTCACGATTGGGTGTACAAATGTGACCTATAGCCGGCCGATGATGTGTCATCGAATCACAGTTCACTTAATGAGACCGTAGTTCGAGTCAACGATAAGCAATACTGGCTGTATGTGTCTGTCGATCCCAAGTCCAGTGAACTGCTGTATATACGACTGTTTTCGACGACTACGACGGCGCTAACAGAGATCTTCTTCAGTGAATTAGTCGAGAGACATAATGTCTCCGACACCGTATTTCTCGTCGATGAATCTACCCCCTCTTCAGACGGTACTCCGTCGGTGTGGACTCCGATTTCAATATAAGAGACGAAAAAACCGGAACGCTATTGAGAATATCATTCAGGAAGTAAAATATCGAATATACCTATTCTCAAACTTTGTTAGCTATCTAAATATAGTGAGATAGCTCTGTTGAAATCCTCTTCTTTAGGTGAATCTACGTTACACGACAGATACGAGCGTAGTGGCCTATTCTGGCTATCACAAGGAAATATAAGTAGTTGATCGTACTGCTCTGTAGCATGATTGCTGAGCAATTCGACGTGTTCTTGCTTGACCTTGATGGGGTGGTCTACGTCGGGGATAAGCCACTACCTGATGCAGTTGACTCGGTAAACCGTCTCTACGAGTTGGACAAGGAACTACGGTTTCTGACAAACGACCCTCGCCCGACAAGACAGACGATTGCAAGCAATCTTCGAGAGTTAGGGATCAACGCACAAGAAAACGAGGTCGTCACATCAGGCTGGGCTACTGCACAGTATCTCGCCCAGCAGAGTGTGACCACGGCAGCTGTCGTCGGTGGTGAGGGACTGGAAACCGAACTCCAAGCAGAGGGAATTGAGATCACGGACAAGGATCCAGAAGCGATGGTTGTCGGCGCGGATGAAGAGACATCGTATCGGGACATCCAGCGGGCAACGAGGCATATCGATGAGGGAGCAGTGTTCGTGGGCACCAACCCCGATGGGTCATTCCCGACTCCAGATGGCCCTGCACCCGGTGCCGGGGCCATTGTCCGAGCGGTCGAAGCAGCCGCAGGAACGGAACCAACGATCGTCGGGAAACCTGAGCCACTCATGTTCGAGATGGCCCTTAATGGATTGGCCGACGATGTGAGCGCTGTCGTGATTGGAGATAATCCGGCCACGGACATTCTCGGTGCTCACCGCGCGGGGCACACCGGGATTCTAGTGGCTGACGAGGAACCGACTGCTGCATCCGCTCGTGACCTGCAGGAGCCAGACCTAACTATTTCGACTCTGTCAAACCTGTTCACGAATGGTATCGAAACGTGGGAATCGCCTCCGTATTCTTGGCCGGATGAGATTCGTCCGGGCGTCGCTGCCGTCGTGGTTACCAATGCGGATGAGATACTGTTGTTGAAACGCGCTGACAAGGAACAGTGGGCGCTTCCAACGGGCTCGGTCGAACGCTGTGAGCCAGTTCGAGAGGCTATCTCACGAGAAGTCATGGAGGAAACGGGACTCCATGCCGAGGTTGAGGAGTTGACGGGCGTGTATTCCCATCCAGAGCAGCAGGTGTTTTCGTATCCATCCGGGAAGATAGTGCACTTCGTCACGAATTGCTTCCGGTGCACTGTCGAAGAGGGGATACCTGAAGCCGATGAGGAGGAAGCTCTTGAGGTCGGGTTCTTCGACGTGAACGACCTGCCATCCAACATTCTTTCGATGCAGCCGCAGTGGATAGCTGATGCTATTGATATAAGCGGTTCTCCTGCGACTCGATAAGTCCACATACTGTAGTGAACTACCCCACCCTACTCGCTCACGGCTGACGCCGTTCGCTCCTTGAGGATAGCGTGAGATGAAGGTCTCACGGACCATGCGAACGGGCGCTTCGCGCCCGTGAGCAGATGGGGCTTCCTGCTTCCACGACGTTGTCAGACTGCGTCTGACAGCCCGTGAGATGCGATCTCACGAACGCGCTTTGCAGGAACCGAATTGGTTCCCGTAGGGAGCGCAGTCTCCACAGGCGTTCGAAAATCTCTTTGCGATTTTCGCAGCCTCTTGGAGAGCAAAGCTCTCCAATGGTCGGCGAATCTCTGATTCGCCTCGACACCAGAATCGCTCTGCGATTCTGAGGACGTTAATTCGGAGCGTCCCGCTCCTACGTGCTTGATACCGCGAGAAAGAATGTTCCACGCTGCATTCCAATCCCTGTCCGCCGTGAAACCGCACGACGGACACGAGTGTTCGCGGACCCACAACGGCTTGTCGGTCGAGACACCGCAGGCCGCGCACTCTTTGGTCGTCCCGGCCGGATCGACAGCAACGAAGTGCGTGCCTTCGCGTTCGCATTTGTACTCGAGCATCCGGAAGAACGTTCCCCACGCCGCTCCGGCACGGTTCCGGGAGTTGCCGTCAAGTTCGACCAAACCCTTCGCATCGAGATCTTCGACCGCCACGAGGTCGTACTCTCGAGCGTAGTACGCCGAGAGCTTGTGCAGGAAGTCCCGGCGCTTTCGCTTCAGGTCGGCGTGACATTCGGCCACACGACGGCGTTGCTTCTCGTAGTTGTTCGAGCCGTGTTCTTTCCGCGAGAGTTTCCGTTGCTCGCGCTCAAGCCGGTCGCGCTCTTTCGAGAGGTCGACCGATTCGATCGCGTGGCCGTCGGTATCGTGAGCGTACTTGAGAATGCCCACGTCGATGCCGACGGACTTCTTTGGATTCTCTGGTTTCTTTGGCGGCTCTCGACCCATTTCGACGCTGAACGTGGCGAACCACTCGCCCGTCGGCTCCTTCTTGAGTGTGACTTCCTTCAGCTTTGCGTCGTCGGGGATCTCTCGATGGAATCCGATTGGAATGTCTGCGAGTTTCGAGAGTGACAGCACAGTTTGGCCGCCCTTCTTGTCGAGCTTGAAGCCAGACTGGTTGTACGTGAAACTGTGGAACTGTGGAACTCGCGCGGTGGTTTAATTAAGACGTTTCAATGAGAATCGTTCTGTCGGCGTTCTTCAAGTATGAGTTCGGCAATCCGCTCAGGGCGCTCATTGGCAAGACGGAGAGCTGCATCGTGGATTTCGCGGTTTTCCTCGTCGAGAACGCCCGCTTCAGCGAGTTTCGGAACGATCGTCGTCCGAATCTTGTTCTCGAACTCGTTCACCGTCTTAGTACGAGCGTAGAAGGGCTTCTGTTGGACTTCGCTGTATTCGAACGCTGGACCAGTCTCTGCAGGTGATGCAGAAGCGGGAGGCGTCTCATCAGAGACACTCTGTTCGGATGGATCAGTGGTCTGTTCGTTGCTTGTCTTCACAGAAGATGTCTCTGGCGCTGATGACTCGCCGTCCACTGCTACCGAGTCAGTTTCGGTTTTTGAAGCGGAATCATCCGTATCTCCGGACTCTGAGGGGGACTCTGACTCGTCGTCTGTTTTGAGATCGTCGAACGGATTACTCATCGTTCGATCCCTCCGGTAGCGACGATTTCGGCGAGTTCTTCGTAGTAATCGATCTGGTCGTTCTCCGGGTCGTAGTCCTGAAGCGGTTGGTTGTGCTGCAACGATCGTGACAGTGCTGACCGGTGACGAATACCCGGTTTCGGTGGAGTCAGCTCGTCAGCGTCGATTGCGTCAAATTCATCGCCAGTAATCCGAGCAAAGTTCGGAACTGCTTCCTGAAGCGCTTGGCCGGGGTTAACCTCGTATGTCGCAGTATTCAAATTCTCGAGGAGTTCTCGGTCCTCAGTCTGTTGGTCGATTCGATCGGAAAGCTTGTTTGGAACGACAGCGAGGACATCAACATCGATGTACTCCCGTGCTGGTTCGATTAGTCGCTCCATCGTTCGCTTGTAACCACCAATCGCGCTTGATCCGGGTTCGATCGGGATGACAACGTTTCCCGTTGCGACAAGTGCGTTGTTATTGAGCATTCCCGGATACGCTGGACAGTCAAAGACAACGTGATCGTACTCATCACCGAGGAGTGGATCGACGATTTTTGATTTGATTCGCGCCGACCCTTGCATCGCACCTGCGAGATCCTTCTCTACATCCTCGAGCGTATCGGACGAAGGGAGCAAATCGAATCCATAGTCAGTCGGTCGTATCAAGTCGTGTGGGGTTGCATTCCCTTCGAGAATCACGTCTCCTAAATTGATCTCGCCTTGATATGCGGCATCGAAACCGAGACCATTCGTCGCGTGACCGTTTGGATCGAGATCAGCGAAGAGGGTCTTACCGCGCTCAGCAAGTTGACGCGCGAGATTTATCGACGTCGTTGATTTTCCGACACCGCCTTTCAGAATTACCACGCTTACGGCACGAGACTCGGTCGTAGTAGCGTTCATTGTTGGATTTTATTTGCTTTGACAAACGGAATAGGGACCTATTGTCCCAATATCCGCTATTTCAGTGCTCAGAGAAGGAATTACGCCCCATCAACTTAATATTTCCTACTGATAGAGAGATAGCTTGTCCAAGTACAATAGGTAGATTAGGCCCAATAGATGCAATAGGTACACCACCCACCCTACCTGGAGTACCTATTGTAGGGAAGATAGCTACACTACGGACTGAATCCAGTGAATCTACTGAAGCAAAGTGGATGTAGTACATCTGCTGAACAATCCGTACTCGCACTACCTATTGGACCTGTTGTAGCTATTGTAGCTATTCCTTTGGAGAGGTGGAGTAGGAGCCACCATTCAAACTACGAAGTATCATTCAAACGAATTCCAAGATCCGGAAGGTAGGTACACTTCGATAGAAGTGTGTGGTGACTGCAAAGCAGAAATATCTCGCTCTGTTGGAACTCTATTTGTCCTACACTTCTGTGAACTATTGAGAATAAAAGAGATTTCGAACTCACAGTCAAACCCATCCTATTCATTGATATTAACATGAAATAATCAACATTACCGGGCTGAACGTGCTGGTTTAGTCGATGTCAACATCACATGCCTCGATAACCGACTCACAGTACGTGTATTTCGAATATTGCACCAGAATGCTCACCAAGCGTTGAGAGAGAATGCCAGTGATGGTAACTGAGAATCAACGGTCGAACCAGAACTCTCCCGCCCAACATGACCCGGGGCCAAGGATTACAATTACAAACAACCGAGTGATACAAACCGCAAGCGCATACCCGCGTCTTCAGGCGCGGGTCGAGCGGTAGGCTCGGTGCAGCGTCCGACATCGATAGCCAGACTGGATTTCCTTCGTAACCGTTTTGGTGTGGCCCCACATAGCATAGAGTGCTACGAATACCGTGAGATGCCGTCCTCGAACCACAAGGGGAAGCGGACCAGCAGTGGTTCGCACGGCGATGACATGGTATTTGACGGGGCCTGTTTGACCGGGCCACAGCCCTATACAGGGGAGGAAACGAGAGTTCCTCCGGTATGCTGCCGGTTCCCCGTGAGTGCGGGTTGGAACCTCAAACGCCACACTCGGCGGAAATCCGATGGTCGGATTCCACGTCCTTCAGGGCGTGGAGGAGGTCAAGCCGTTGCGTGTTCGGTTCATGAACTATTCCTCGGACGCCTCCCGGTTCGGATCGGGGGCAATCTGCTCGTCCGAAACGAGTTGAACGACGTGATCCGACCCTTCGTTATTGCCCGAACCCATAATGATGGCGGGAAACGAACCATCCGAATGGGCCGAAACGCCAGAGATCGATTCTACAGTGGTGACATTCCATCCCTCTTTGACACAAGTGTACAGGGTCATGATCTCGGCAAGTGGTCGCTTATCAGTAGTTGGTAGCACGGTTTTTTTATTCAGAGTTCTCCGTGAAAATCGCGGTAAGTACAGGCCGAGACGTTACCGGAGCAGTTACCTACCCCTCTGACAGGTGTCAGAAACAACCTGCTGAATATAGAGGATGTGTGCAGCAATTCGTTGGTCTGTGTTTCACAGTGGGGGAACTGAACGCGCCGATACTGGGAGTGGGTATCAAGCGCCGAGAAGAGAGGTATGTGAGTCCGTGGTTAGAAGTCCCCGCTGATGATGTCCGCAACGCGCTGGCGGTCGAATAGCTGGTTCTCCTCCGGGATCGTGGGATACTGCTCGAATGGGAACTCCCCGAACTGGTCTGGATAGAGGATTTGCCCGGCCAGTTCAGTATTGAACAAGTTCGTGATTGGGCCCTGTTCAGGCCACGCTCCCGGGTAAATATTACCTTTCTGGACAGCAGTGAGATCTTGGCCGACCTCGTCGTTTTCCATCTTCTCGACAAATTCGCGCTGGAACAGATCAGCATCGAATCGGTGCTTATCGGTGTCGTTGACGATCCCCCAATGGAGGACGATCACGTCAGGGTCAGCAGCTAGAAGTCCCTCGTAGTCGATTGTTCCGCCGTACACGTCGTCGATTATGTTAGCGAATCCATTCGCAACGTTCAGGTCTCGGTACTGTTTCATTTCGTAGCCGGCTTTCGTCGGGTCAAGTGGATAGAACTCTCCTTTTTCCGGGTCTGATGCCTTGTTGACGAGACCGATCTCGACCGGTTCGACTCCCTCTAGACGAGACTCCACCTCGGCTTGCACCTCGTCGTGGAGATCAAGAAACGCTTCGGCCCGCTCAGGCTGTTTGAACACCTCTCCGAGTTTCTCAAACGCTTCGAGCATCGTCGGCGCTTTCTCGGGATATCCCTCTTCAAGTTGCCACTTGCTGTTCAGCCGACGGTTGTAGCACCCAAAGAATGGGCCGATGTTCGTCTCTACTTCTTCGATGTCTGTGTCTCCCCAGCCGTCCCGCTGTTTCAGGTCGATTGGATCCCACAAGTGGACGTCACAGTCCAACTCGAAGAGTGCCTCCTTCGAGGGGCCATCCTGCCAGAACTCCGTCCAGTCGGTTTTTAAGTCAATGCCGACTTCGTTAAAGAACATCTCCTGTCGTCTAAGCGTCGCCGTGCGTGACCCCTCAGCCTGTCCGAGTGCAATCGCCATGTCTCCCCAGCCGTCCCGGTAGTACGCCATCCACGTCTCAGGGACCTCTTCGAACTCCACCTCACCGACGGGGAACATCTCGACCTTGTAGCTCCCGCCCTCAGTCTCGTCGTTAGTGGTTGACTGTCCAGCACACCCGGCGAGCAGTCCCCCACCCACAATCGCGGTGCCGTACTTCATGTACTCTCTGCGCGTCGGTGCCTCGTGCTCACCGCTATTTCCGGACATGTTTTTAGGTCCGCCTAAAATATTATAACTGCTTTGATCTCCAGACGAGCTCACCTAATCGGCCCCGTGACCGACTCGCGCTGTGTATTCATCACGACCTTTCGAAGAGATACGCTGATTGGTAAGAACCCAGCGGTCAATAAGCATACGTAGTTACCGAATCGCCTGTTTCAGTTTCAGGTGCGAAACTGAATAAAGAAATCGTACTACTATCTACTGTTATGGAAGTGCGCAGTGCGTACTCAAGCTGGGATATCCTTAATGACGAAGAGTCTTGTTCGATCAGTGAAACGGTCCGGAATCACCTGTCCGTAGCCGTTGGCGATGAAATCGTCGTTCAGAATCATGAGAACAGCCGTGAGCGAATCTATGAGGTCGCTCGAACTCACATTGAAGGGGAACGACGAATTCGAATGGGGTACAATGCTCGGAGCCGATTCTACGAATCTGGTGAATCGGTCCCTTCAAGCTTCGTTGGACAGTTCAAGCCCAAGTGAACGACCCCGACCTACCGCGTTCGAGCCTACCCGACCTCGCTTGTTGAGTTCGGGGCTTCCTGTTTCTGTGTCGGAACGTGCAGGAACAGGCCCACAATGGTCCTGGACTCCGCAGGCGATCTCCCTTTACAGGCAGTTCGGAGTGTCCCACCCCTACCAAACCGACACTCGGCCACAACCGCCGTTGCACACTTCTTGTCGTCGTTTGACAGAGCGAACTCTTTCGTGATGACGAAACGGCGAAGCCGTTTCGAACCACACGTTTGAACAACGTCGGAAGCGTGGCGAGCATCTCACTACCCTGATCGATACCTATGGCCCCTCAAACAATGAGACACAGCTTGTCCGAGCTGCCGAAGACGTGCTCTCTCCTCTTGAATGGGATAAAATAAGGATTTGCCGAGAACTTCCAAGACTCAGGAGATACATCTAGCTGTGTTCACGGCGAGGAGTGATGAGTAACCTCATTGTAGGAGTGACTCACACCACTCCCTCCCCCCGCCATCGATGTGTAAAACTGTTTGAAGGGAGTGGGGGGAAGAGCGAAAGAGGTACCAAAACCGTCGATATCGTTAAAAACGTGCCAGAGATGACCTCAACCCGTAAAATTATATTTGCATAACGGACACCCAAGATATAGCAAAGTTTTATGTGCTAGGCGTAGTAACTGTAACCGTAGTGGACCTAGGCACAATCAGTAATAGAATGACAGATACAACTAATTTGCAGTAACGACATCTACCGCAACCCTTACAGACTCTACTCTCAGTGCCATTTTCAGGGCTCTCGTAGTCTCTCTTCCTGATCACGCTGTCATCGTGGCCAACGAGGATAGCCTGTCTCCCTGTTGTTTACACTTCGATGACGGGGGGAGGGGGCCTAGCAATTCTTCTATTGAAAGATCCTTCCCGCAAATCTATGACTGGAATGAATATCATATGACACTCTCAATTCAGTCTGTTCGATGATCGGTGTTCTTGACTTCTAGCGAGTATCTTACCCTGGCAGGTCAAGTTTACACTTCGATGACGGGGGGAGGCACACACAAAACAGACTCAGATATTTAATTCCCCCTACTGCTTGTGGAACTCCTTCAGTTGGGCGTTAACGACTGTCCGAAGGAGGTCTTTTTGTTCAGTCATCCCCTCTAACCGTGTGTCGTCGACGATCCGATCCATCATCGCTTCCGGATCTCCGGTGAAAGTAAATTCCATATACATCCCACCTCCCCGTCCTCGGCTCTTTCGCGATGCCGAGATCAATCCATAGGTAGAGAGCTCTTTGACGTATTTGACATATGTCTCGCGCGTCATCTGGTCGGCATCAAGCTCATCAGTCACCCACTGATAGACTTTGAATCCAACCGGGCTCGGGACAGAACTTCCCGTCTGTTCCGAGTGACAGGCGACAGCCGCAGTCGCGTATAGCGAGATTTTCTTTTGCGTAGTAAGTCCTTCTACGAGTTTCAGCGAGCGGTCTTTATCGATCTCCTCCTGGGACTCACGAACGTGGTCTTCCGTGACCATCTCGTCTCCACGTTCATCTGCAAGGTCGCCAGCACCCCGGAAAAGGTCAATAGCTTTTCGTGCGTCACCGTGGCTTTGCGCTGCGAACGCCGCCACAAGAGGAATCACGTCATCCTCGAGCGCGTCTTGTCGGAAGGCATCCCGCCGATTCTTGAGGATTTCGCGCAACTGGTTCGCATCGTAATCAGGAAAGTAGATATCTCGTGGGTTGAACGAACTCTCAGCCCGTCCGTCGATGTCCTCCATGAACTTTGGGTCATTCGTCAATGCTGCGACCGAGACACGTCCTTCAATCTCGTTCGTGTTACTCGCACGCGACAGTTGATACAGCAGCTTCGAATAGGCAGGTTCATCGTTTGCTCGGCGGCCCACAAGTAGATCGATCTCGTCGAGGATGAAGATCACCGAGTCGTAATGTTCGTTGATGAGTTCGTACAACCGTCTGTACTTGCGCTTCGTGGAGACACCTGTTTCAGGAACGCCGATGTTGGCATCGACATCTTTCGCGACGGTCTGGACTAGTTCGTAGACGGCTTGGTCCAGGGTGTTAATCGGCTGGCAGTTGATATCGACGACCCCGAACCGTTCACCCTTCGACTTACAGAGTTCAATAATCTGCTGTGTGACTGCCCCGATGATAAGCGATTTTCCCGTTCCGGCGGGACCGTACAGTAGCATATTCGGAGGGCGATTCCCTTGGAGTGTCGGTTTCAGAAACGAGACGACCGATTCAAGCTGATCATCACGGCCAACGATTCGTTCTTCATCGATTATTGTGTCCGGCTCAACGAGGTCTCTATTGACGAAAACTGATGATTCCCCCTCATCGTCGAGCATGTCCCGAATCGACCGCTGAGAGCTCTCTTCAATAGATGCTTCATTCCCTTCGTCCGTAACCTCGTCTGTAGACGTTTCACCAGGCGTGTTTGTTTGCCCACCGTCAACTTCCGACCGAGTTCCGCCATCAAGAGTAGATTGCTCCACGTCATCCTGATCACTACCGACCATATGGTTGCTATTCACCCGAGCATTAAAAATATTCACCTCTATCGATGTTTATTCAGAGGATACGGCGGACATAGTGCGAGTATTTTCCCGTTACAGGTTCTAATCAATAGACCACCACCGAAGTATACCCGTCCCAAAGACCCCCCGTCATCGATGTGTAACTATAGCCCCTCTCAACTTCCTGTGAATTTGCATCTCTTAGATCGGTCACTATGCTCCCCACCCCCCGTTGTCGATGTGTAAGCCGTGCATCTGACACCCCGTCTTCGAAGTGTAAAATCCCATCTCACACACTCCCCGTCATCGATGTGAAAACCAGTCTCTCTTGGCTTTCTCTGTGTTGCTTATCGCCGATTTTCAATTTGCACGCGGAGAGCAAAACCGTTGATCGTTGATGTGAGCCGCCCTATTTATTGAGGTTGACCGGGCCCTTATATTTGGAGGTCACCTTGTGGCCTTCCCGCCACTGCCAGTAGTAGCGGTTATCGTTGATTTCCTTGATTGTGATCGTCGCCTTGCGGGGACACGTGAATCTCGACCCTGAGGACATCGAGTTCATTCAGTAAGCGCGGGGCGATGCTGCGTCAGTTGAAATATGCCAAACTAACTCCTACCCCGGTGGCTTCCGTAGCTCGCTATATGTCTACAACTATAGTAACAACTGAAACGGTTTACACACTGACCGTACAGCTGTCGCACGATCAGGTGTACACTGACTTTCAGTGGCTACTATAGTGCCAGCGGACAGCTGATTCGTAACGCCACGGTCCTCTTGGACATCGATGACGCGACGTTTCTCGTCGACCCGATGTTTACGCCACAGAACGAGATGCCGACCGTGACAGACTCTCCGGGCGTTCCTGAGTTTCTGACGACGGAGAACCAGAAACGGAACCCACTCGTCCCGTTCCCCAACGTCGACCTCTCGGACGACGCCGTGGTCGTCACGCACCGTCACCCTGACCATTGGGACGAGGCGGCCAGAGAGGAACTCGACGCAGACGTGCCGCTGTTCTGTCAGCCCGAGGACGCGGACGAATTCACTGACGAGGGCTTCACTGATGTCCGGCCGGTCAACGACGAGATGACGTTCGACGGTATCACCATCCACCGGACGCCGGGTCAGCACGGGCACGGCGAGCTCGCCGAGGGGATGGCCCCAGTCTCGGGCTTCGTCTTCGAGGGCGAGCAGACGGTGTACGTCGCTGGCGACACAATCTGGTACGAGCCGGTCGAAAAGACACTCGATGAGTTCGGCCCTGATCTGGTCGTCCTCAACGGTGGAGAAGCACAGTTCGACCAGGGGGAACCGATCACGATGGGCGTCGAAGACATTACCGCGGTCCGAGAGGCCACTGATGCCGAGATCGTCGTCGTCCACATGGAAGCGATCAATCACTGTCTGCTCTCCCGTGAGGAACTGCGAGCGGAGACAGAGGACGTACACGTTCCCGAGGACGGCGAACAGTTCAGTCTCTAACGAGAGAGCGATTTCCTTGACAACCGTACCGCGGTTAGAAACCCCGTTATAGGGTGTTACTCTGCCAGTTCTGTTGGGAGGGTACTGTTTCGTGAAGCGTGAAAAGTGAGACAGCACGATTTTGTGGTGTCCATGCCAAAAATCGACCGCCTCAGGGGGTATAGCGATTAGATCGATTTGAGTTTTGTGAAGCGAGAGCGGACACCACGTCAACTGATAGAACTTGGTATTCGACTCCATCTTACTGTCCTTTCCCTTTCGAATACTGTTCGGGAATTAGAGAAGTTTGGTGTCAGACGCAGTCGCAAGGCAGTCCATGACTGGGTTCACAAGTGCGATCTACAGCCGGCAGATAACGAGAAACCGAATCACGTCGCACTCGACGAGACGGTGATTCAACTTGACAAACATCGCTATTGGCTGTACACTGCCGCCGATCCAGACACGAACAATATCCTCCATATACGGCTGTTTTCGACGACTACAACCGCGTTGGCAGAACGTGTTCTCCACGAACTTACTAAGAAACATGACCTTGCCGATACCGTGTTCCTTGTCGATAGAGCGAACCATCTCCAGACTGCATTCCGTCGATCTGGGCTCCGATTTCGATACGAAAAACATGGAAACCGAAACGTTTCAGAAAATGTCCCCTATAATATAAAAAGTTGTACTTCTTTGTTCCCAAACTGTTTCAGTCACGCACAACCGTCAACAGCCGACTCGTGGCTCAAGCTTTCGCCGTCTGGCACAATGCTACAAACTAAAGACGACCCAGTAAGTGGGAGCTTCACTCTGTTATTTCGCGAATCGTTCTGTGCGGTACAAATACCACCGTTGTGCGCCGAGACACCCGCTGTCACGCTCGTTGCCTACGTTATCTGCTGTATCCGCGGTCGGGTTCGCTCATGGCCTGTTTTCGTCGCGTGACGTCCGCTGTCAATCATGAGTTACGTGACGCAAGAATACATCACCGCTAGTGACTCCCGCCGGTGGACAGATTCACCGATATAATAGATATCCGATATATTCTACACACACAAGTTCACACGCGGTAATTGTGAGAAAGAGTCACGTATGAAAATACGGAACGCTGTAGAACGCTTTGTCGAGGAACTAATGCGGGTGTGTTCAGCATTGGCTTCGGCGTAGCACTGATAGCGATCGTCGTGTTTTTCCTCAACCCAGAGGCGTCCGCCGAAAAGATGGACGCAGTCAACGAGTACCTCTGGTCGGAGTTCATGTGGGTATACGTGTTCTCGATGTTTCTCATGGTCGTGTTCTCTCTGTGGCTGATGTTCGGCCCGTGGGGAGACATCAAGCTCGGTGGTCCGGACGAGTCGCCCGAGTTCAGCACCCCGGCGTTCTTCGCGATGATGTTCTCGGCGGGTATCGCGGCGGGTATCGTGTTCTGGGGCCCGGCGGAGGCGCTGTTCAACTACGACACGGTCCCGCCGCTGATCGGTGCGGAGTCACAGACTCAGTCGGCAGCGATCGGCGCTATTCAGTACACGCTATTCCACTGGGGGATCTCGTACTGGGTTCCGTACCTGATCGTCGCACTTCCGATCGCCTTTTTTGCGTACCGGCGAGACGCGCCCATGCGCATTTCGACGCTGTTGGCTCCCTTTCTCGGCGTCGATAACTTGGACCGTCCCATCGCCAAGGTCGTCGATATTCTGGCGGTGTTCGCGACTATCGGCGGTATCGCGACAACCCTAGGGTTCGTCGGAAGTCAGTTCCTGACCGGTCTGCAGTACAACTACGGCGTCACTCTCAGCGATGGCGGTACCATTCTCGTCATTACGGGGATGACGCTGGCGTTTACTGCTTCGGTCGTCTTGGGTGTCAAGCGTGGCATTCGGAAAGTTTCGATGTTCAACATGTACAGATTCGTTCTGCTGTGTCTAGCCACGTTTCTGCTGGGTCCAACGACCTACATCATGAACACCGGTCTGCAGGCCACCGGGGAGTACGCCAACGGCTTTCTCCGGATGGGTCTGTACACGAACGCTTCGGGGTCCGGGGAATGGGTCGGCAACTGGACCGTGTTCTACTGGGCGTGGGTGTTCTCCTGGGCGCCGTTCGGCGGCCTGTTCGTCGCACGCATCTCTCGCGGACGAACTATCCGGCAGGTGACCGCGACGGCATTGATCGGCGCGACCGTCGCTACCATCCCGTGGTTCCTGACAATGGGGGGAACGGCGATTCATCTCGAACAGACTGGTGCTGCGCCGATGCTCGCCGCCGTTTCGGAACACGGCGTCGCCGTCTCCGGGTTTCCGCTGTTCGCCAATCTGCCGCTGGGGTCGCTGCTGTCGCTCATCTTCATGATGCTCGTGCTCACGTTCTTCGTGACCTCCGCCGACTCTTCGACGCTGGCGCTGGGAATGCTCACGACCGGCGGCAAGGAACACCCCTCGACCATCAATCGCGTGCTCTGGGGCGGCTTGGTGGGCGATCTCGCATCGCTGCTCATCGTCGGCGGCGGCCTCGACGCGCTGCGCTCCTCGGCTATCATCACCGGCGGACCATTTGCCGTCATCGGCGTCCTAGCTATCATCGGGATGTGTCTGGAGTTCCAGCGTATCCGCCCGGTCCTGCAGACGAACACCAACGATCAGTCCACCGAAATCGACGAACAGTCGCCGCCCGTGTTTGCGACGAACACGGACGACGACGACTAACATCGCCACCTTCGCTGGCCGGTCCGTGTTCTCCCCACCTCGTATATCGGCTTTCAGGCGCCGTTCGCGGCACTCTGTTGGAACTGATCTGCGACTACTGACCTCGGTGGTCCAACCGTTGGCCTGTTGTTAGTACCGATTATCGACGTGAGCTAACAAACCTAGTCGTTCCAGCATTTTTCGCGTCTCGATACGTTTAAGGTATAACTCCCGCTGGACCTCGTACAGCGTCATCGCGGACTCGACCGTGTCGATCAGGTGTTCGACCGCCACGCTCTCCGCGAACACTTGTGCGCCACCGCGACGAGTACTCTCTCCGCGTCGGCGAGTTCACCCCCGTTGAAGTCCGCAGAAACGACGCTCGAGGAGCGATAGCCTGCCCACTACCCGTAGATGGGAAACTCCTGGCAAAGGTGTTCGACCGTCGAGGCGGCTCGGTCGTGAACGTCCTCGTCCTCGGGATTGTCAAGCACGTTCACGATGAGGTCGGCGACGGTCTCCATCTCTTTTTCTCTGAATCCCCGGGTCGTGAGCGCCGGCGTGCCGACGCGGATCCCGCTGGTCACCATCGGCGACCGCGTTTCACCGGGCACGGTGTTCTTGTTGACGATGATGCCGACGTCGGACAGTAGCTCTTCGGCCTCCTTTCCCGTGATGTCGGGGTGGGAGTCACGGAGGTCTACGAGCATGAGGTGCTTGTCCGTTCCACTGCTCACCAGCGAGAGTCCTCGGTCGTTGAACTCGTCGGCGAGCGTATTCGCGTTGGCTATGGTCTGCACGGCGTAGGACTGGAACGCATCGGTGCTCGCTTCTGCGAACCCTGCGGCCTTGCCGGCCACGCTGTGCATCAGCGGCCCGCCCTGCGCGCCGGGAAACACTGCGGAGTCGACGTCGTCCGCGAACTCCTCGTCGCACATGATGATCCCGCCGCGGCCGGCGCGGATCGTCTTGTGGGTGCTTCCGGTGACGAACTCCGCGTGTTCAACGGGCGAGGCGTGAACGCCGGCGGCGACGAGCCCCGTCACGTGAGCGATGTCCGCGAGGTGGTAGGCGTCGACCGCGTCTGCGATCTCGCCGATACGGTCGTACTCGAATTCGCGGGGATACGCCGAGGAGCCGCTAACGACGATGTCCGGGTCAAACTCGCGCGCGTGGCTCTCGAGTTCGCAATAATCGATGTACCCTGTCACGGGGTCGACCTCGTACTGTTCGACGTCGTAGAACTGTCCCGAGAAGTTGACGTTGTGGCCGTGAGAAAGGTGGCCGCCGTGCGACAGCGACAGCGAGAGGATCTTGTCGCCCGGTTCGAGCACGGAGAAGTACACGCCCATGTTGGCCTGCGTGCCGCTGTGGGGTTGCACGTTGGCGTGGTCGACCCCGAACAGTTCCTTCGCGCGTTCGATAGCGAGTTCCTCGACGGTGTCGACGTGTTGGCAGCCGCCGTAGTATCTCCCGCCGGGGTACCCCTCGGCGTACTTGTTCGTGAGGACGCTCCCCTGTGCTTCGAGCACGGCTTTCGAGACGTGATTCTCGGAGGCGATCATCCCCAACGTCGATTCCTGCCGCTCCCGCTCGAGGTCGATGGCCTCGGCCGTATCCGGATCTGTCTGCTCGAGCGAGTGTTTGAACGCCATATCTAGACGTCGATTATAGACGGTAAGTATCTTGCGTGCAGCGGGCTTGCAACCTCAAAAAGTAATATATATGATGGTATATGCTGGTAAGTCCGCGCACTACCTGGCTTTAAGAGACAGGAGCGGATATCGGTGGCTATGAAGCGCGCAATCAGTACCGACGATGCACCGGCAGCCGTGGGCGCGTACAGTCAGGCAACGACGAACGGCGAGCTGCTTTTCACCGCGGGTCAGCTCCCGCTTACAACCGACGGCGAACTTCTCGATGATGCGCCGGTCGATGAACAGACTCGACAATGTCTCGAAAACGTTAGCGCGATCCTCCAGTCCGAAGAGGGATCGATAGACGACGTCCTCAAAACGACCGTGTTCCTCAACGATATCGATGACTTCGACGATTTCAACCAGGCGTACAGCGAGTTCTTCGACGAAGAGCCGCCCGCCAGAAGCGCCGTCGAGGTCGGCCGCGTTCCCAAAGGCGCCGCAGTCGAAATCGAGGCGCTCGCGGTAGTCGAGTAATCCCGGTCGACTATAGCAGCCATTGGAAGTCATTGTACATCTGATCACAGGATGGCTCCGCGATCACGATCAGTATGTGAATCGTATCAGTGGCTACTATAGGAGCGATCGCCCGTCCGTAGCGTGTAGAGAGATTTCGCCGCATTCACACGGTCGAGCTTCGGTTCGACTCCGGTACATCAGTCGTAGCTCGGTTTTACCGATACTCCTTTTTCGGCTGGCGGTATATGCTCGTCTATGTGTCAATACTGTAGCTACCGGTACCACGACGGCTGGACGCAGTTATTACAGTACGACGACGTGTACCAGAACACTGTCAGTACAGAGTCAGAGGCAACGTACGGATTCCACGAATCGTGGGACGAACTTCGAGAGGACATCGGCTACGGCGCGTTCTGACAGATCAATTCGGATGACGTTTCCCCATCCGAGTTCCAGGCGTACGCGGCAATCTACGTGGTCGATCCGCGCCGGTCGCCGGTCATCCCCGCCGAGAAAATCGGTCTGACTCCCCGACCAGACGCGAGACGAGGCCGTACAGGGAAGCCAATCGAACGAACCGGCAGACTGAGTCTCTCGACACGGCCGGCGAAAGGCTCGCTGGTCAGCGTTCGTTTTTCCGCTCGTGCGACTCGAGAGCGCCCGAACCGGGCAGTGATTCGGCGACTTCGTGACAGCCCTAACACAAGATGTTCGCTCGAACCGAAGCAGTCAACGAGCGAGATGCCCGCGACGATCAGTCGTCGCTGGCTGCGGTTCCGCCGTCGCTATCGGCTCCGGCGTCGGGTGCCCGCAGCACGTCCGGGTCGGCGTTCGGTCCGAGCGGTTCGACACGGACACTCGACACCTTGTACTCGGGAATGCCGGTGTGCGGGTCGAAGCTCTCCTGGGTGAGTTTGTTGACCGCGCCCGCAGCGAAGTGCATCGGGATGAACAACGTTCCCTCGCTGACGCGGTCGGTTACGTTCGCCTTGACGACGATATCTCCACGGCGGGACTCGACCCGGACGTACTCGCCGTCGGCGACGCCGAGTTCGTCGGCCGTCGAGGGGTTGATCTCGACGAAGCTCTCGCCGACGTGGCTCATGAGTCCTTCGACACGGCGGGTGATCTGCCCGGTGTGCCAGTGGTAGAGCACCCGCCCGGAGGTGAGCGTGAGCGGATACTCTTCGCCGGGTAGCTCGCCGGGGTGTCCACCGTCCGCGGGCACAAAGCGCGCCATGCCGTCGTCGAAGTTGAACGCTCCGTCCTCGTAATCGTAGAGATACGGCGTTCCGGGGTGGTCTTCGTCCCAGCAGGGCCACTGGAGTCCGTGCTCGTCGCCCGATTCGATACGGTCATAGCTGACACCGCCGTAAATCGGGGTGAGGTCGCTGATCTCGTCCATGACCTCCCGCGGATGGTCGTAGTCCCAGTCCCACCCGAGCCGGTTGGCCAGGTCCTGCGTGATCTCCCAGTCTTGGCGCGCCGTCCCGGGCGGTGTCGCAGTCGGGCGCACCCGCTGGATGCGGCGCTCGGTGTTCGTGAACGTGCCGTGTTTCTCCGGCGACGTCGCTGCGGGCAAGATCACGTCCGCGTGCGTCGCCGTCTCCGTCATGAAGATGTCCTGGACGACGAGGAACTCCAGTTTCTCGAGTGCTTCTTCGGCGTGCTGGATGTCAGGTTCGGACAGCGCGGGGTTTTCCCCGACGACGTACATTCCCCGCAGGTTACCTTCGTGTGCCTCCGATAGCATCTCCGGCACCTTGAGCCCCGGCTCCTCGGGCGGACGCTTATCCCATGCGTCTTCGAATTTCTCGGCGACCTCGGGGTCCGCTGGGTCCTGATACCCTGGAAGGCTTCCGGGGAGCGTCCCCATATCGCCACCGCCGCCCTGCACGTTGTTCTGTCCCCGGAAGGGTGAGAGTCCGGCACCGGGCTTGCCGATCTGGCCAAGCGTGAGGGCGAGATCGGCCATCGCGAGGAGGTTCTGCGTGCCATGGCTGGACTGGGTCATCCCCATCGCCCAGCCGAAGACGACGGTCTCGGCGTCGGCGAGCGTCTCGGCGGCGGACTTCAGCTCTTCGGGCGGGACACCCGCCAGTTCTTCGACTTTCTCGGGCGGAAATGCCTGCACCTTCTCCTTGACTTTCTCGAATCCCTTCGTGTTGCGCTCGATGAACGCCTCGTCGTGGAGGTCGTTCTCGATGAGATATCGAATGAGGCCGTTGATCCAGGCGACGTCGTACCCGGGTTTGGTCCGCGTGTATTGGTCTGCGTGCTCGGCGATGCCGACTTCACGGGGGTCGAAGACGACCAGGTCGGCCCCGTCTCGGACGTTTTGCTTAATGCGGGTTGCCAGAACCGGGTGCGACTCCGTCGTGTTCGACCCGGATATGAGGTAGGCATCGGCCTCGCCGACGTCCTCGTTGATACGGTTGGTCATGGCACCGTACCCGAGGGTCTGTTGCAGCGCCGCCACCGTCGTCGAGTGACAGAGCCGCGCACAGTTGTCGATGTTTTTCGTCCCGAGAACCTGTCGGGCGAACTTCTGGACGAGATACGCCTCTTCGTTGCTCCCCTTCGAGGATGCGAGACAGCCGACCGCGTCGACGCCGTGTTCGGACTGAATCGCGCGCAGTTCGCTCGCGACGCGATCGAGCGCTTCGTCCCAGGACGCCGTCTCGAACTCGCCGGCATCGTTGCGCACGAGCGGTTCCGTGAGTCGCTCATCGCTGTTGGCGAACTCGTGGCCGAACTTCCCTTTCACGCAGGTCGAGAAGTTGTTGGCTGGCGCATTCGCGGGGTCTTCGACGGGTTGGACACCGATCGCGTCGCCGTCTTTGCCCCACATCTCGAACCGACAGCCAACAGCACAGAACCCGCACGTCGTCTCCTCCGTGTCGATCTTGCCGAGTCGGTAGCCGCTCACGGCCGACGCGACGTCGAACAGTCGTCCCTCGGGGAGCACCGTCGCGGCGACGTTCTCGGCGGTGTGTTCGCCGGCCAGCATGGCTTTCCGACTGTACTCTGTGGCGAGGTCCGACGCGCGGCGCCTGCTTTGGGCCATGAATCGGGCGACGCCGCTTCGATCGTCCGGGCTCACGCTGGGACTGGTTCCGATCCGACTCTCTCCGCCGGGGTCGGGCGAGCGATTCGGTGCCGCCGTGTCGTCAAGCGTTTCGACTTCCTCATGCTCGATAACCGTCCCGATGGAGTTACGTTGGGTGAACCCTGGAAGCGGAAGCGTCGCAGCGCCGCCGATGTCCTTCTCCGTTAACGCGCCAGTCGGACAGACGGTCGCGCAGTGACCACAGGAAACGCAGTCCGACTCGGCCATCGTCTCGGCATCGGACTGGAAGCCGATGCGCGTGTCTTCGCCGTGGCCCTCGATGCGGAGCACGCCCTCGACCTGGACGTCGTTACAGCCCTCGACGCACCGGTTACAGAGGATACACTTGTTCCGATCGATCTGGATAAACGACGAACTGTCGTCGAGGGGTTCGTACTCATCACGGTCGTCGAAGACGCCATAGCGCGGATGGTCGACGCCCTCGCTAATCGCGGTATCCTGCAGTTCGCAGCGGCCGTTGCCGTTGCAGGTCGTACACCGGAGGTTGTGGTTCGAGAGGACCAGATCGAGGTTGACGCTCCGAGCTTCCTCGGCGTCAGGGGTATCCGTCTGCACGGAGAGCCCGTCTTCGGCCGGGAACGAACACGAGGGAACGAGACCGTGCTCGTCGGTCTCGACCATGCAGGTCCGGCACTCGCTTCGCGGTCCGATCTCACCGCTGCAGTCGCCGTCGCGGTCGTAGTAGCAGAGCGCGGGGACATCGACGTCGTCCTCGACACCGTCCGCACCGGGGTCGACGCTAACCATCTCGTCGCTGACGGCCTGCATCGCGTCGATAACGGTTGAATCCGGCGGGACGGTCACCGGTTCGCCGTTGATCGTCACTGTCGTCGGCTCGTCACCGTCGGTACCGACGACGGGGTCGTTCGCGGTGCCGGTCTCGAACGTAGCGGAGACTGGCGTATTCGGTTGCGAGTCTTCGATATCGGGAACGCCTGGAAGAGTGTGGTCAGTGCTCATAGTTTCTCAGTACAGGTGCCGCTGGGACAGCGACCGTCGGCGTGTGCGTGGAATTCCGATTCGAACTCGTCGAGCGCGGTCGTCACGGGGCGGGGTGCGTGAGCGCCGATCTGGCAGTTGCTCGATCGTTCCATCACTCGACCCAGTTCGCGGATCGTGTCGGCCTTGAGCGATCCGTGGTAGATTTCTCGCAGGAGTTCGGTGAGCTGTTTCGTCCCTTCGCGGCCGGGCACGCAGCGGCCGCTGTTCTCGGTGGACGCGAATCGGGCGCGCTCGCCGACATCGGCGACCACGCACCGATCATCGTTCAGCAATTCGACTACGCCGTCGGTCCCGAGTCCGGCTGCAGCGAGCGACTGTGCGGTCGGGGTGACATCGAGGTCCCGCGTCATACCGCCGAGTATCCCGCCGACGCAGGCCATCTTGAACGATCCTGTCAGTTCGACGGCGTCTCGTACCACCGAAAGACTGCTGTCTGACGGGAGTTCGATGGTCGCCGGATTAGCGACGTCGCCGGTGACGGTGATCAGCCGGGTGCCCGGATCGGCGACATCCGCGTCGAACGCGTCCGGATCGCGGATAGCCCGCCGTACCTGTACGAACGTCCGCGGCGTGTGAATGACCGTCGGCCGTCCGTAGAGACCGTGCGTTGCGGGTGACGGTGGCTGGAGACGTGGTTCGATGCGGTCAGCGCCTTCCATCGCCTCGAGCGCGGCCGTCGGGGCGCCGGCCCGGTACTCGTCGGGGCCAGCGACCAGCTGCGGAACGATCGGGAGTTCGCCGGCGACTGCATCGATCGCCTCGCGGAGGTGTCGATGTAAATGGCTATCAGCCTCGTTGAGGTAGACAACGGCGTCGTCAGCACCCACGTACTCGGCGACGGTCGCTATCCCGTCGAGGACGGCTATCGGCGCTCCGCCAAGCAGCACCTCGTCCGCTCGCTGTTCGTCGCGTGTCTCGTTCGCATTGGCAACCACGACCGGGTCTCCGTCCGCGTCCCGTACGGTCTCCCACACGTCGGCTACAGGGTCATCGGCGGCGGCGTCGCCACGCCCCCGGCCAAGGAGTCCGGTATCGGTCACCGTCTCGGCGGCTCGGTCAGATGAGACGATCGGCCATTCGTTCGGCCCGAGCGGATCAGCCCATCCACACCGGCCGAGCACCGACCGCTGACCGACCGAGAGTGGGCCCGTATTCGGGATTGGGAGCGACGTCGTCTCGGGCCCGTGTTCGACGACCATGTCAGCGTCATTCGCTGGGACGGTTCCGTCTTCCAGCGTGTCGACGACGTCTCGAGCGGTCGACGACTCCGGTTTGGCGAAGAACGCCGTCCGGCCCTCGTGCGTCGCCATGACGAGGGGTTCGCTCCCCGTCACACCGGTCGGTCCCGTGCGGATTACCGGTATCGAATCGGCTTCGTCTCGCATCGCCGTCACGACCTGTTCGTCGCCGTTCGTCGCGAGGTCGGTCGCGACGCGGACGAGAGGTGAGCGACCAGCGGTACTTGTACCCCGTTTCATTGGTTATACCGTTGAATCGCAGGGATAAAAACTCTCATAACCAGGGTACTGTAATTATTTTTTCATTATGTGGGAACAAAATCCACGACTGAAGCCATGAGGGTGCCAGAACCAGGCTTTCGAGGTTCGGTATTCTCTGTTATAGGTCCTTCGCCCATCTCACCCACAGCCACTCTGCCACTCTGGTTCCAGCGAACCGACGCGCGTCGGTCCCTCAACGATCGCCCACGTGGGGTATCGAAGAGATTAGGAACCCCTGAGCTAATATCAGGCATGATGACGAACCCTCGATTCGAGGAAGTCAAAACGGAAGCGGCGAAGGCAGTCTCCGGCGACGACCTCCGTTCGGTGTACACCGGGATTGTCCACGAAGACGGTCGCCACGAGTACTATTTCGGGAACGATACCGAGGAAGCGGCCGAACTTCGGGAGGCTGCAGCGATTCACCTCGGCATGCTGGTGCGCGTACTCGCCGACCGTTCCGACAGCCCTGTCGAGGAGATAGCCGATCTCGCAGTCGAGCGCGCCGAGCAAATGGAGCTTCGGTGAGCGCTTGATGGCTGGGATTTCGTGGCCGAATCCGCTCGGTTAACACGGCCACACGCTGTTCCGTGGTGCAGACTATAAAACATAACATGTCCGAATTATTTACTTTCGTAGTTCTGTGTTTGGGTAGGCGAAAACACTTTTAGCATAATGAGGAAGTGAGTAACTATAATGCCAGATAACATCCCTATTTGGCTGCAGTCCCGGGGATGGATCCCACCGATATCGAATCAATAGCAGCGGATAGCGCGCTCGAGATTCTGTCGAACGAGCGCCGTCGGTGCGTGCTTCAATTTCGTTCCATGGGTTGCTCGGCCAGCGGCGTCTCGTCGTCGACGACCTCGTCCAACCCGAGACGATCGACCGTCTCGCGGGCCGGTCGACCGTCGGCTCCCCATCCCCGCTCCGCGTAATAGGCGTCGAGCATCGCTTCGAAACGGTCCTCGTCTACCGCCTGCCCGTCGTTCGGCCCCGACTCCAAGGGTTTTCGGAGCGCGGGCGGTAGTTCGTCGTCCGCTCGAGAGACTCCCTCGCGAACGTTGAACAACCGGGTGAGCGTCCAGATGCGCTCTCCGATTGTCTGTAGATCTCCGTCGGTGTCCAACCCCACGGCGTCTAGCCACTCGGCACCGAGATCCTCAAAGACGTCGCCGACGAAGTCGTCGACGATCAGGCTCCAGAGAATCGATCGCTGGTCCTGTTCAGTCGCGACGGTGCGGGCGGCCCGCCCGGGACTCCAGTCCTCGAAGATCTCCCGCTCGATCGGGATCGCTCGCCGGTGGCAGGCGCCGCGATCGCTTGTGGCATAGGCCAGCGCCATGCTTTCGGCGCCCCGGGGATCGTACGCGGGCAGTTCCATCGCCTTGACCGTCGGCACGAACTCGTCGCCGCCGAACCGCTCGGCCGCCGCGTCGACTCCATCCGCCAGTACGTCGCCGAGCGTCGTCTCTCGGGTCGCGATGTCGCGGAGCAGTGATCGTGCGTCGTCGGGATCACCGAACGCAAACGAGTGATCGAGCAGGTTCGCTTCGCTGGCACGGACGGCCCACGCGACGGTGTTTCCCGCGCTGATCAGATCGAGACCGAGGCGGTCACACGTCGCCCCGAGTTCCGCCACGGCGTCGAAATCGTCGATGCCCAGGCCCGCGCCGAGCGTCATCGCTGTCGCACCGCGGGGGATGCTCTCGCCCGCGTCAGTCTCGACTCGATACCCTCCGGGGTCGTCGTCCGGGTACTCCCGCTCTCGCGCCAGTTCGCGGACGGCGGCGATGCCGATGTCGTCGGCGCCCTCGAACTGCCCGTCTTGCCATCCGCGCGTCGGGAGGACGCCGGTCTCGTTGGCAAAGTCGACCGTTTCGACGGTGCCGCTCGCTTGCAGCCACTTCCCGGTGTCTGATTCGCGATAGCGTTCCGCGTACCGCTCGCGCAGGTCCCCGAGGCCCGACGGGGGATCACCCCGGGCGACAACAGCCTTGAGCCGCTTGGCGCCCATCACGGCGCCCGCGCCGCCCCGACCGGCGTGGTGGTCACCGCCGTCGGACGAAATGGTCGCGTAGGCGACCTGATTCTCCCCAGCGGGACCGATACAGGCGACTGCAGCGTCGGAAAAGTGCTCGTCAGTGGCGACGGTATCCGCTCCCCAGGTCTCGGCCGACTCGATATCCACGTCTCCGTCCGCCACGACGAGTCGGACTGGCTCTGACGCCTGACCGGTGACGAGGATGCCACTGGCGTCGTATAACGCACCCGCGAGCACTGCCGGGAACGTCCCTCCAGCGTACGAGTCAAGGAAGCCCCCGGTCAGCGGGGACTTCGTAATAGCCGCGTAGCGACTCTCTCCTGGCAGGAGTCCCGAGACCGGGCCAAGCATGAACAGCAGAACGTTGTTCGGCCCGAGCGGATCGGTATCGGCATCCAGTTCCTCGTACAGGTACCGCGCTCCGAGACCCTTGCCGCCGACGTAGCGTCGTCGCCACTCGTCCGGAATGGAAACGCGGTCCACCGACCCCGTCGAGAGATCCACGCGGAGGAGTCGGTCGGGCGCGCGAAGGTGCATGGATTACGTATCCCCTTGCAGTGCAAAAAGTATCTCGTCTCCGAACTGATAGCACCGCGCGGACAACCGTGGTGTCTGCGCGTGGGCCCCAATCGCCGGCAGCCGTTCGACGTGCTTCATACGGGCAGCTGTAAGTTATTTCCGGCGCAACCGCGCCCGTCCTGCGGTTGTGTCGGTAAATCGTTACAGCAGACCGTATCAGCGAACTGGATAAGGCGGTCACCGACCTTGCCGGCGACTCCGCTGAGACGTTGCGTCGCGGATCGGGCTGCCACTGTCACTGACGAACTCGTGGTCAACGGCCGGGTGGACTAGGGCTCCCCGATCGAGGTGCGCATATACGCTCAGGTTTTGCTGACGATGGTCCCCCTAATCGCACGACAGAGCGTCGGTCCCATCGAGAGAAAATGAAAGACTAGATACAATATTGCATTGCGCCGTCGAGTGCGCCCTTTTCAATCGAGGAGCGGTTCCTCGCGAACGGTGGCGTCGTACCGTTCGCCCTCGTACTTGATCTCGAGGTCGGTCCCGGGCTCCGCGTACTCCGGTGGGAGGTACGTGTAGACGACGCAGGCGCCGACCGTGTACCCGTACTCGGCGCTGTGGACGTAGCCGATCGGTTCATCACCGTCGAAGATCGGACGGTGAGGGAGGATTGTCGCCGCTTCGTCGTCGAGGGTCAGACACGCGACCTTGTGGTCGATGTTGTTCCCCTCGGCCGCTTCGACGACTGCTTCCTTCCCGATGAAGTCGGTCTCCAGGTCGGTGGCCCACCCGAGACCCGCTTCGTAGGGGTTGTGCTCGGTGTGGAGGTCCTCTCCCCACAGCCGGAAGCCCTTCTCAATGCGCAGTGCGTTCAGCGCACCGTTGCCGTACGGGCGAATGTCGTACTCTTCGCCAGCCTCCATGAGATGTTCCCAGAGCTGCTCGCCGTACTCGGAGGGCGTGTACAGCTCCCAGCCGAGTTCGCCGGCGTAGGACACCCGGAGCGCGGTGACAGGCACGTTCTTGATGAAGAACTGCTGACTCGTGAAGAACGGGAACGCCTCGTCGGAGAGATCCACGTCCGTCACCTTCGAGAGAACCTTCCGCGCGTTCGGACCGGTACAGACCATCGCCGTCAGGCTGGAGGTAACGTCGTTGACGACCACATCCTCGGGGGACTGCTCGCGGACCCACGCGACGTGGTTGTTTCCGACCTCGCGACCGGTCGTCAGAAGGAGGTAGCGGTCGTCGTCGACGCGCGTGACGGTGATGTCCGCGCGGATGCCGCCTTCCTCGTTACACATCAGGGTGTACCGGACATCGCCGACATCGAGGTCCATGTCGTTCGTACAGAGGCGCTGGACGAAGTCACCGGCGTCGTTCCCGATGACCTCCATCTTGTTGAACGACGTCATATCGTGGAGGCCAACTTTGTTGCGGACGTGAAGCGCCTCCGCGCCCTCGATGGGCGACCAGTACTTGCCCTCCCAGCCCTCACGATCTGGGATCTGCTCGCCGTACTCAGCGAGCAGGTCGGCGTTGGACTCGAACCACTGCGGTTCCTCCCAACCGGCTTCAGCCCACAGCTCGGCGTCGAGTTCCTTGTGGCTGTGATACATCGGCGTGCGGCGGATGTCGCGCTGGTGATCCGTCCACACCCACTTCGGGTGCATGATGTTGTAGACGATACGGTACTCCTCGCCGCCGATGTCTCGCGCGAAGTCCCAACTGCCTTCGTGGGCGTCGAACCGATTGACGTTGCAATGCCGGAGGTCGATCGGTCCGTCGGGAAGGCGGGGGACACCGTTTTCCATCCACTCGGCGAGCGCCTTGCCAGCGCCGCCGGCGTGAGTGACCCAGATGGCAGCCGCGGTCCAGAGACCGTCGTACTTCTGGACCGGACCCATCACCGGCAGGCCGTTCGGGGACTCCGAGAACATGCCGTTGTACTTGTGTTCGAGTTCCTTGCCCTCCGTGGCTGGCAACAGTTCGTCGCTTGCCTGTCGCGGCGCCTTGTCCGGCCGGTCTGGATGCGTCGCGTTGTTCATGTGGTACTCGGTGAACTCGTGGACCGAGCCCTGTTCGGCATCTTCCTCGTTGCCGCCGAGGTCCTGCGGATCAGGCACGACGGGTTCGTGGTTGTATGACCCGATTCCGTAGGAGTCCCCGTGCGTCCGGAAGTACATCGCGTTGTCTTGATCGCGAAGAATCGGCCGGTCGGGACCCGCGAGCAGGCGGTCGGCTTTATCTCCGGAGACGCCCTTATAGTTCTCGTACAGCGGGTGATCGCTGACATCGATCTGGTTGTCGGCGAGTTCCTCAAGCGACTTGGTCATCGTGTATTGGTGCTCGACCGGCGTCACCGGGAGGTGAACGTCGAGTTTCTCACCCAGTTGACGCGCCCAGATATTCGTCGCGATGACGACTTCGTTACACTCGATCGTCCCGTTTTCGGTGATAACCGAGCTGATCGACCCGTTCTCGGTCTCGATGTCTTCGGTGCGGGTATGCGGAACGAACTTTGCTCCCCGGTCCATGGCTTCTCTGGCGAGGGCAGCGCAGGCGACGACGCCAGACACTTGGCCGTCAGTCGGGGAATAGTACCCACCCTGGATCACGTCGCTGTCGACGAGCGGCAGCTTTGCTTCTACTTCCTCGGGCGAAAGAATCTCCGGGTTCGGAAGCCCCCAGGATTCGGCCCACTCGACGCGGCGCTGTAGGTAGTCCATCCGCTCGTCGCTCCGCGCGACCTCAATGCCGCCGACTTCCTTGTAGGCCTGAACCTCGTTGTCATCCTCCAGGTCCGAGTACAGGTTACGGCTGTATTTGGCGAACTTCGAGAGGATCTTCGACTCGGAGGTCTGGAACATGATCCCCGGCGCGTGGCTGGAAGATCCACCAGTGGTTGGCATTGGTCCCTGATCGACGACAACGACATCGTCTCGGCCGAGTTCAGTGAGTTGGTACGCCAGGTTGCACCCGACGATACCGGCACCAACGATAACAGTGTCTGCTTGGTCCGGCAAGCTATCATCTGCGTTCATAAGTGTACACTCCGTGGTGCCAGTCGAGTACAAATATAAGTATCGCTCACCCGGATCTTCATCATATGGTGGCAGAAATATTATAATTAGAGTTTCGAGGGGTGGCTGTGGCTAACGATGATACCACTGTTATTCTACGGCACCATCGCCAAGCGACAGCGCTCGGTTTCGTGCATGGACACGCCACCAGCCGTCAGAGGCCTCGGTAAGGTCGTAGAGAAGCACAAAATGATCTCTTGGTATCACTTTTGGCGATAGTAACGCTGGGACGGGGGGTGACAGCTTCCATATGCAGCTATCAGGACTAATCAAGCAGATCCTAGAATTTCCGTACATAGAGGGCCCCATCAAAACAGTATTCTCAACTAACTTCCCGAAATTATATCACCTATCGAAGAAATAACGACAACTTATTTCATGATAACTCTGCATCTTCCGCTTGCATGGTAGAATCCATTCCGCTGGAGACAGCGACAGAGTTGATAGAAGCGGCAGAAGAGAAAGCAGACGAGATCGACAACCCGATGGTGATCACGGTCGCAAACAGCGAGGGGAACCTCATTGCTCAGCATCGCATGGACGGCGGCTGGCTGGCCTCCGTGAGCATCTCGCGTAACAAGGCGTACACGTCGGCTGCCCTAGAGATGCCAACACACGAACTGGCGGAGCCCTCCGAGCCAGGCAACTCACTGTACGGCCTCCAGACGACCGACGACGACCAGATCGTCATCTTCGGTGGCGGCTATCCGCTCGAACGAGACGGCGACATCGTCGGCTCGATCGGCGTCTCTGGCGGCGCCGTAAGCCAGGACCGCGAGGTCGCCGAAGCTGGCGTCGAACGGTGGAACGAACTCATCAAAGAGGAAGCGGTCACGGCAGACGACTGATCGGCGAGAGACTCGAGACACTCATACGGTAAGCAACTGGAACTGATGCGTCACCCCAGGCGACGGGGGAGTACAAATAGAGCTCTCTCCGTCGACGCTACCGGGGTTAGACGAGTACGTTCCTGGAAACGTCTCGACCATCAGAACGGTGTGAGAGACGGGGTCACGCTTGACGAGATAGAGCTGTTCTGAGATACCTCCCTGATCACTGTCGCTGCAACTCAATACCTGGAACCGTCATTGATTACCCGGAATGTATCGACTGGTCACGGGCCGGATCAAGAATACGCTTCCGTCCTCCTCTGTGGATCGTGTTCCGTCCGTTCGTCCACACCCCGAATCCTCACTAGTTTATATTAAGGTTCAGTATCACAGGTGAACTGTTTTTTATAGGTGTGTCATTTGTGGCCTTGTATGACACAGTGGGACGAATCACAAACGAAAGCAGTGAGTTCAGATATCACGGAGAAGACGAACGCGCTGCCGGCCCGGTACTTCACCGATGACGACGTTTTCGAGATGGAGAAAGAGAAGGTGTTCGGCCAGTACTGGGTCTACGCCGGCCACGCCAACAGCATCAGCGATCCCGGGCAATACTTCACGCGGACCATCGGCGATCGGCAACTGATCATCGTCCGCGGTCACGACGGCGACATCAAAGCATTCGACAACGTCTGTGCCCACCGCGGCTCGAAGATGGTCGAGGATACGCCGATGACTGACCCCAGCGATGCAAAGCGAATCAAGTGTCCGTACCACCTCTGGACGTACGACCTCGAGGGAGAGCTCAAAAGCACGCCCAAGAGCTTCGATGAAGCCGGTCTGAACCCCGACCTCGAGGACGAAGAAGTACAGGAGTTCGACGCCGAAGAGAACGCCCTGAACGATGTACACGTCGACAGCATCGGTCCGCTGCTGTTCGTCAACCTCAGCGAGGATCCGATGCCACTGGCCGAGCAGGCCGGCGTGATGAAAGACCGCCTCGAGGCGCTGCCCCTCGGGGAGTACGAACACGCCACCCGAATTGTCTCGGAGGTCGAGTGTAACTGGAAGGTATTCGCGAGCAACTACTCGGAGTGTGACCACTGTCAGGCCAACCATCAGGACTGGATCAAGGGCATCTCGCTCAACGACTCCGAACTCGAGGTCAACGACTACCACTGGGTACTCCACTACACGCACGCCGAAGACGTCGAGGACGAGATGCGGATCCACGACGAGCACGAGGCACAGTTCCACTACTTCTGGCCGAACTTCACGGTCAACATGTACGGCACCGCCGACGGCTACGGCACGTACATCATCGACCCGATCGACACCGACCGCTTCCAGCTTATCGCGGACTACTACTTCCGCGACAGCGAACTCTCCGAGGAGGAACGCGAGTTCGTCCGCACCAGCCGCCAGCTCCAGGAAGAGGACTTCGAACTGGTCGAACGCCAGTGGGACGGGCTCAGAACGGGCGCGCTCGCTCAGGCCCAACTCGGCCCCAACGAACACACCGTCCACCGCTTCCACCAGCTCGCCCAGGAGGCCTACGACTCGTGATGGTATCGCCTCTGCATAACCGATCGGCACTGAAACACGACAATCAGAACCAGAACCCATGAGTACCCAAGATCAGGCTCCGTACGTCGCGTCCTGTCCGGAATGCGATGTCGATCTGCAAACCGACGCTCCGAACGAGATCGTCGACTTCCACCGCCGTCACTATCGCGTGACGGGTCACGAGGTAGAGTTCGAACACGCGCAGTTGGATGTAGACGAGGATGTCACGAATGACGGTCTCAAGGATGTTATCTGGCAGCTACAAGAGCAGTACGAGAACGGCGTCCCGATCGGCGTCGTCGCGGCGGTGATGTCCGACCGCGGACTCTCGATCGGCGAGACGTTAGACGAGATCCACGAGGTGCGGATGACCGGCGGCCTGTACGAACCACAGGACGATCATCTGGGCGCGTTCTAACGGTAGTCCCGATCCCCGAGTCCCCGAGTCGCGTGCTTCGAAGTCGCCGCTGACAGCTGAGTTCGGGTTCTTCCTCTGGACCGACTCGAAATCCCGTTTCTCGATGTCCACGACCATCGTGCGGTCGTTATCTTCGCCGGCGAGATCCTCAACCTCGAGTGCCGTGAGGGTGATCTAACCGCCCTCAAGCGTGCGGAAATTACCGTCTACGATCTCCCAGTGCACAGTAACAGAGATACCGAAAACGAGACCGCGACCACGATCGGAGTCATCGACGATTTCGTCGAGCAACGGACGCGACGAAGGCGGTCCGATGACGAGGACAACAAACTATCGGACTGCCGAAGCGGGCGTTTTCGAACGATCGACAGTTCTCGAATTAACCTTTCATCTCACCGAACATCGATATACCGTAATGACCGTCACGTCAAATGACCGTGACTCTATGGAACCGTTCGGCCTCTCGACCGATACCTGGCGAATCGGACGACACCCTCGAGTAGGGCCGACGCCCCGGTCGCTCGGTCAGCGCTTGCGTCGACCCTCGTCCGATCCGCCCACAGTCTCGAGTCACGTTTTGTCCGTCGAAGTCACTCCGTTCTCTGCGACTCGAGAAGCAGCTTCTGCTCGACGCGCTTGACCTCGTGCTGGACGTCGCGGACGGCGTCGATGTTCGCCGAGATGGACGTGATCCCTTCCGTGGCGAGGGACTGGACCATCTCAGGTTTGGAGCCGGCCTGGCCGCAGATGCTGGTGTCGACGTCGTGTTCGCGGCAGGTCTCGATGATGCCGCTGATCAGCTGCAGGACAGCGGGGTGGAGTTCGTCGAATCGGTCGGCGACGTTTTCGTTGTTCCGATCGACGGCCAGCGTGTACTGGGTGAGGTCGTTCGTCCCGAGCGAGGCGAAGTCGATACCGGCCTCGATCAGCTCTTCGATCGCCAGCGCGGACGCCGGCGTCTCGATCATCGCGCCCCAGCGGCGCGTCTGGGGATCGATACCGGCCTCTTTCAGTAGTTCCTTCGCCCGATAAACGTCCTCGGCATCGGTGACCAGCGGGAACATGATCTCGACGTTGTCGTAGCCCATCTCGTAGAGCCGCCGGAACGCCTCGAGTTCGTGGGCGAAGACGTCCGGTCGATCGAGCGACCGCCGGATGCCGCGGTAGCCGAGCATCGGGTTGTGTTCCTTCGGTTCGTCCGCGCCGCCCTCGAGTTGGCGGAACTCGTCGGTTGGGGCGTCCAGCGTTCGGACGCGGACGGGGCGGGGGTAGAACTCGTCAGCGACGCCACGAATGCCGTCGATCAGTTCCTTCGTATAGGCGCCGGTGCCGTTCTCGTCGATGAACTTCGCAGGCGTCTGGTTCAGCGAGAGGATCATGTGCTCGGTCCGGAGGAGGCCGACACCGTCGGCACCGGTCGCGGCTGCGCGTTCGGCGGCCTCTGGAATCGAGACGTTGACCTTCACCTCGGTTGCGGTCATGGGCTTGACCGGCGACTGCGGGCGGACCTCCTCGACGGAGTCGGTCTCTTCGTCGGGTTCGACCTCTTCGCCTTCCAAGACTTGGCCCTTGTCACCGTCGAGCGTGACGATCTGGGCGTCCTCGAGGACGGTCGTGGCGTTGGTCGTCCCGACGATGGCTGGAACGCCGAGTTCGCGGGAGACGATGGCGGCGTGACTGGTCATGCCGCCCTCATCGGTGACGATCCCCGACGTGCGTTTCATCGCGGGCACCATGTCTGGCATCGTCATCTCGGTAACGATGATGTCGCCCTCGCCGACCTTTGCCAGATCGTCGAGCTTTTCGACGATCTTTGCGGGACCGCTGACCGTTCCCGGACTCGAGCCCAGGCCATCGACGAGAATCTCGCCGGCGTCGCCGTCCGCTCCGGGAGCGCTGCTCGCCTCTGCGGCCTGGACACCGCTGCCGTCAGTGAGTCCCTGCGCAGCGTCGCCGACCTCGTCGACGGTATCCGTCACTTCGGCCGCGTTGCCGGAATCGTCGTCAATGGTCGTGATCGGCCGGGACTGGAGCATATAGACCTCGTCCTCGACGATAGCCCACTCGACGTCCTGCGGTTCGCCGTAGTGGTCCTCGACGAGGTCGCCGAGGTCGACGAGCTGATCGATCTCATTCTCGCCCAACACGCGTGTGTTACGTCTGTCTTCGGGGACCTCCCGCTCGACGGTCTCACCGGTTTTGTCGTCTTTCTCGTGCATCACTTTCTTCTCGGCGACGGTGACGTCGACCGAGCGGTCGTCGCGGCTGACGACGTAGTTGTCCGGCGAGACGGCGCCAGAGACGACGGCCTCGCCCAGGCCCCAGGCGGCCTCGATGATCATCGTCTGGTCGCCCGTCGAGGGGTGGCTCGTGAACATCACGCCCGACTTCTCGGCGTCGACCATCTGCTGGACGACGACCGCGATGTTCACTGCAGAGTGATCGAAGCCCTGCTCCTGGCGGTAGTAGAGCGCCCGCTGGGTGAACAGCGAGGCCCAGCACGCCCGAACGCGGTCGAGCAGCGCCTCCTCGGTGACGTTGAGAAACGTCTCCTGTTGGCCCGCGAAGGAGGCGTCGGGCAGGTCCTCGGCCGTCGCCGACGACCGCACTGCGACGAACGCCTCTCCCTCACTGATCTCGCGATACGACTCGAGGATCTCATCGCGGAGTTCGTCGGGGAACGGTGTCTCGAGGATGAGTTCCTGGGCGCGGTCGGCCGCCTCGGCCAGCACCGCCGAGTCGTCGGCATCGACGTCGACGGCCGCAAACAGTTCCTCGTCGATTTCGGCTTCCTCGATGAACGATCGATAGGTCCCGGCGGTTACGACGAATCCCGGAGGAACGGGCAGCCCAGCTCCCATGAGTTCGCCCAGGGAGGCGCCTTTACCACCGACCGTCTCGAGATCGTCGGCACTGACCGTGTCTAACCAGCGTACAGCCATTGATGTCGACAGAATAGCTGCTGTATCAAGGTATTTTCGCCTTTTCCACGGAACGTGACTCTGTTCCGAGACGGCAACCGGAAACAACTGTGATGTGAACGGCCGTGATCGGCCGAAAGAGTCGTGTATGAGAGGATTTCGTTTGAATTATTAAACACTAAATGTTATTTGATATATATTATGGGTTTTAGAATTGGAAATCGCGAGTGGAAGGTGAGTATTTACAAGTGAATTTGTGTAGTATATGTGTCTGACCACGGAAGATTCGGAGGTTCTCGCGTTCGGATCGATCCGCTATACAGCGGCATTCATGACGGTACCCTCGACGCTGCGTCGAATGGTTCCGCGTCTTGATCCTACGAGGACCGGTACTGTTGACGAGAGAGTGACCCTTTCAGTGCTATCTAGATACGCGAAACAGCAAGGATGAGAGACGTTGGGGTCGCGGTATCGGCTGTGGAACCATTATCCATATAATTACATAATGAGGCTCTGTACCCGAAGCGGGAAACTCGGCTGTCTTAGCACACATCTCACGAAGGGAGCGAAGAACGGTTATACCGCCTGATTTCGACGGAGACAGTGAATCCGTCCGCGCAATCGGTCAACTGACCACCGACGACGTCAGGATGGGTGATACGGTTCGGCGCGCCTCCGTCGACGAACTCTGCGATCCCGATTCCGGCGTTCGAGAGTCCGAGAGCAGGACCGAGACGGATACCGGTCTACGTCCGTATAGATGGGGCTATTATCAATAATCATCGACTTTATGTGGGTATTCGATGTAATCACCAGAGGGAGATCATGCCAACTCACAATAGAGAAATCTCACGAGACGTCAGAGAACTCGGCGAATTGCTGGGCGAGGTACTGAAGGACCAGACATCGCGACAGGCGTTCGAAACGGTCGAGTCGTGTCGTCAGACCGCGGTCGAATACCGCTCCGGAGAGCGCGAGTCCCGTGCCCCGCTGGTAGCGGAACTTGAGGGGCTGTCGCCCCATCAGCAGCGGATCGTCGTGCGTGCGTTTACGACCTACTTCGAACTGATCAATCTTGCGGAGGAACGCGAGCGAGTGCGTACTATCCGCACTGAATCGAACGAGGGAACGCTTGAGGACGGTCTCGACGCTGCGGCCGCAGAACTGGGCGAAGAAGACGTCGATACTGTCTATCAGGTGTTGGACGATGTGCTAATCGAACCGACGTTCACCGCACACCCGACCGAAGCGCGACGGAAAACGGTCAAATCCAAACTCAGAGAGATTTCGACGCATCTCGAGACGCTGGACGAACAGTTGCTGACCGACAAGGAGCAGGAGCAGGTGTGGCGGGACATCGACGCGGAGGTGACGAGCCTCTGGCAGACCCCACAGGTGCGCAACCGCCAGCCCGAACCCGAGGACGAGGCGCGCAACGTCCAGTGGTATCTCGAGAACACGCTGTTCGATGTCGTCGATGAAGTCTACGACGAACTCGCCGACGCCATTGACGCCGAGGTTGACGGCGACCTCGAGATTCCGAAGCTGTTCGAGTTCCGCTCATGGGCGGGCAGCGACCGAGACGGGAATCCCTACGTCACGCCTGAGGTGACCGCGAACACGCTCGAACGCCAGCGCGAGGTCGTCCTCGAGAAGTACCGCGAGCAACTCAAGCGCCTCTCGGGCGTGTTGAGCCAAGACGGCAGCCGCATCGACACCGGCGGCGAGTTCGAGGCTTCCCTCGAGGAAGACCGTGAACGGCTTCCCGGCAGCGCCCGCATGGCCGAAGAACGCTACCCCGACGAACCGTACCGCCAGAAGCTCAAACTCATGCGCGAGCGCCTCGCGCGCGTCGGCGATGTCCGGCCGGGCGGCTACGACGACGTCGACGAACTCCTCGACGACCTCGAGGTCATCGCACAGAGCCTCTGTAACAACGTGGCCGAAAACGTCGTCGAGGCCCACGTCGACCCGATCCGGCGCCAGGTCGCCACCTTCGGCTTCTCGCTGGCCAGCCTCGACCTGCGCGAACATCAGCAGAAGCATACCGACGCTATCGCCGAGGCCCTCGAGAGCGAGGGGATCGACTACTACGATCTCTCGGAAGAGGAGCGCGTCACGTTCCTGACCGACGCCGTGTTACAGGACGAGCCCGTACTCGACCTGAGCGAAACCAACGGGATCTCCGAGGACTCGGCGCGCGTCTTCGAACTCTTCGGCGGCCTCGCCGACTGGCAAACTGAATACGGCGTCGAGACGATCGACACCTACTGCATCTCGATGACTGACGAGCCCAGCCACGTCCTCGAGGTGCTGTTTCTGGCGGATCAGGCCGGCGTGGTCGCGCTTCCCGAACACGCGGGGATCGACATCGTTCCGCTGCTCGAGACCGAGTACGCCCTCTCTGGGGCCCGCCGGATCATGGGCACGCTGTTCGAAAACGAGGCCTACAGTCAGGCTCTCGAGGCCCGCGGGCGGACCCAGGAGATCATGCTGGGCTACTCGGACTCGAACAAGGAAAACGGGTTCCTGGCGGCGAACTGGTCACTATTTAAAAACCAACAGCGGCTGGGTGAGATCTGCGACGATTACGATGTCCAGATGCGGCTGTTCCACGGCCGAGGTGGATCGATTTCCCGTGGCGGCGGCCCGATGAACGAGGCACTGCTGGCGCTGCCGAACAACACCATCACGGGCCAGGTCAAGTTCACCGAACAGGGTGAAGCCATCGCCGAGAAGTACGGCAATCCTCGAATCGCCGAGCGCAACATCGAGCAGATGCTCAACGCCCAGCTCCGGGCGCGCAAGCAGGCGATCAACCAACCCGAAGAAGAGATTATCGCGGAGTGGATCGACGCCATGGAGACGATGGCCGATGCCGCCCGCCGGGAGTACCGGAACCTCCTCGAGAGCGACGGCTTCGTCCGGTACTTCGAGCAGGCGACGCCGATCACCGTCATCGAGGACCTCAACCTCGGCTCGCGGCCGGCCTCCCGTAGCGGCGAGCGCAGCGTCGAGGATCTCCGGGCGATCCCGTGGGTGTTCTCCTGGACGCAGTCGCGATGTATCCTCCCCGGCTGGTACGCCCTCGCGACCGGTATCGACGCGTACTTGGACAACGGTGGCTCGATGGATATCCTTCGGGAGATGTACGACCAGTGGCCGTTCTTCCGCACCACGCTGGACAACGCGGCGCTCTCGCTGTCCCGGACCGATCTCGAGATCGCTGCGCAATACGCGGACATCGCGGATCCCGACCTTCGCGAGCGGTTCTTCTCACGCATAACTGCTGAGTACGAACGTGCGCTCGAACTGATCACCGAGATCGGCCGACGCGACGAACTCCATCCTCGCGACTGGCTCGGTGAGAACCTCGAACGCCGGAATCCGTACGTCGATCCGCTAAACGTACTGCAGGTCCATTTGCTCGAGCAGACCCATCGCACGGATATCGAGGAGCGAACGCTCCGGCTCACGGTAAAGGGAATCGCTGCCGGAATGAAAAACACCGGATGAAACGGCCTACTGAGACGCTGAGACGAGCCGAACGAATGCACTACTAACGCCGATCTCTCCGTTCCGGTAAAGGAACCGGTCATCGGCTCTGCTGGAGGTGTCGCTCTCGGTCGAGAACGGATGCAACCAGAGGCACCGTTTCGGTAACGCAATGTACGAAGCGAGCAGGTCGTAGTTAGTCATGCGGCTCGCAGACCTGCTCAGCGCGGATTACGAGATCGAAGAACCGTATCAGATCCAAACAAAGGCCGCCAATTAGATCCGACAGAATACACAGACACGCCATCGAAGGTTGGGACTTTTACATGTTGAGTTTTGACCGCCAGTATAAACACCGAATATAAATATAGTCCGCTCGTGGATGAGAATGGAGATATCGATCAATGTCCATGAATGCCGTCGTTTACAAAGGCGAACGCGAGGTCGCGGTCGAAGAAGTCGAACAACCTCAAATCGAGCACCCAAACGACGTCGTGATCGACATCACGACAACGTGTATCTGCGGGTCCGACCTACACATGTACGAAGGGCGGACGGCCGCAGAGCCGGGGATCGTGTTCGGGCACGAAAACATGGGGACCGTGACCGAGGTCGGCGATGCGGTGAGTTCCCTCGAGGTGGGCGACCGCGTCGTCGCGCCGTTCAACGTCGCCTGCGGCTTCTGTGAGAACTGCGAGAACGGCTACACCGGCTTCTGTACGAACGTCAATCCCGGATTCGCCGGCGGCGCGTACGGATACGTCGCGATGGGGCCGTACCAGGGCGGACAGGCCGAGCAACTCCGCATTCCGTACGCGGACTTTAACGCGCTCAAACTGCCCGACGGAGACGAACACGAGGACTCGTTTGCACTGCTCGCGGACATCTTCCCGACGGGCTGGCACGGCACGGAACTCGCCAACCTCCAGTCCGGTGACTCCGTCGCTATCTACGGCGCCGGGCCGGTGGGCCTGATGGCAGCCTATAGTGCCAAGCTCAAGGGTGCTGCAGAGATTTATGTCGTCGACCGCGTTCCCAGTCGCCTCGAACTGGCCGAGGAACACTGTGACGCGACGCCGATCAACTTCGAAGAGGGCAACCCGGTCGAACAGATCAAGGAGGTCCACGGCGGGGGCGTGGACAAGGGCGTCGACGCCGTCGGATACCAGGCTATCGACCCGGATAAGGAAGGCGACGACGCATACGACCCCGCTCGTGAGAATCCGGCTGTCGTAATTAACAATCTCATTCGGACGGTCCGCCCGACCGGGGAACTCGGGATTCCGGGACTGTACGTCCCCGATGACCCCGGTGCACCGGACGACATGGCCGCACAGGGACGTCTCGGCATCGACTTTGGTCTCCTCTTCGAGAAGGGGCAGGCGCTCGGTACCGGCCAGTGCAACGTCAAGGAGTACAACCGCGAACTCCGCGACATGATCATCGAAGGGCGCGCCGATCCCAGCTGGGTCGTCTCACACCGCGTCGACCTGGAGGGCGCACCGGAGATGTACGAGAAATTCGACAACCGCGAGGAAGGTGTCACGAAGGTCCTGCTGGAACCGTAACCCTCGCGCGATCAGACGCCTCCGTTTTTAGCGTGACTACGTCACTCTACGTTATCTGACAATACGCTACTCGCACAGGATTCTTCGTTCCTAGACGGCCGGACGCGAGGGACCGAGTACGAGACGCGCCAAGTACCTGAGTACGACGCGGACCGGGCAGTCACCGGTGATCAGTCAACGTCGGCTGCGAAGAGTATGCGGGCGCTGGAACGACTAGTGAAGGGATCAGATTCGGGCGGAGATCAAGCGGATCCGCGGGGGAAGGGATCGGTAGCGTACGCTTCGGTGCGTTCGTCGGACGCCGCCAGACAGTCATCGAGTTCGTCAGTCACGGCCGCTTCGTCGAGGTCGCTACCGATGAACACTAACCGTGTTGCCGGGTCGTCGTCTCCCCACTCGCCGATCGGGCCAGCCTGAACGGACGGGCCGGCCTGACTCACCCCGAGAACCGTCTCCGGGCGACTCGCCACCCACGCGAACCCTTTTGCGCGGAGAATCTTGCCGTCCCAGTCGTCGAGCCACGCGTCGAACCGCTCGGGGTGGAAGGGGCGCTCTCGCCGATAGACGAAGGACTCGACGCCGTGTGCCTCGGCCGCCGAAACGGTATCGTCACCGTGGTCGTGGTCCGGATGCTCGTTTGCTGCTTCTTCGGATAGGGCTCGCTTCCAGCCTTGCTGTCGCCGTGCCGCTTCGAAGTCGAACGATCCGGTATCGAGAACGGCACTCGAGTCGACATCGCTGTACGTCGTTCGGTGAAGCGTCGCACGCGGCTGGAGTTCGCGGATGGCGGCCTCGATAGACTCCCGCGCATCATCAGGTACCATATCGCACTTGTTCAGCAGCAACACGTCGCAGAACTCGATCTGGTCGACTAACACCTCGGTCAGCGGGCGCTCCGGATCCGGAGCAGCATCCGGGAGGGATTCTTCGGAATCGAACGCTTTCCAGAACCCATAGGCGTCGACGACCGAAACTGTCGTATCGAGGCGGAACCGGTCCGGAAGGCTGCCTTCTTTTGTCCCCTCCGTGAGCACGCGAGCGATGGGAACCGGTTCACTGATTCCCGACGCCTCGACGACGAGGTAGTCGAACGAGCGCTCCTCGGCCAACCGCGTCGCTTGAGCGACGAGATCGTCCTGGAGCCGACAGCAGATACACCCGTTCGAGAGGTCGACGACACCCTCCTCCGTCTCGTCGGCGATCAACTCCGCGTCGACGTTGACCTCGCCCATGTCGTTGACGATGACGGCGATTCGCCTATCGCCGGGGTTGTTCAGCAGTCGGTTGACCAGCGTCGTTTTACCCGCACCTAGCGGTCCACTGATAACGGTGATCGGAATCTCCGATGGAGACGTGACCATTCCGTATAACATCTCGTATCGACGTATAATGAATCTCCCGTCATCGCCGAGAGTGATAGTTCGTTGTCCGCCCCAATAGCGGCAATATAGAGACCGTTATCGCAGTTCTGTGTTCGCGGCTGGCATCGAGTCGGAACGGGGACACGTCCGCTATAGACTCACTCGCACTGCCCACAACAGCTAATCTACTTGATGTGTTGCGGAGAACGGGAAAACGTATCATTTCGTCTAGCGCAATACGGGAAGGAACTCACGCTCTCGTCGCCTCTGAGCGATTACGCCTGCTTCCGCAGGTACTCGACGACGACTCCATCAGAAGATGCAGCCGGTCGGCCAGCAGAGGCGGTGCGAAACGCGACTCCAGATCGGAGAGTGTCGTCGCAACAATTTCAGATGACGAATCCCGGTGTTCCGAAAAACGGAACGATATACTCAGTCGGATGGGTCCCCCTCTGGCGTTTCAGATCAGTTATGAGTTATAGGCCTCCTGAGCGAGCTGGTGGAAGCGGTGGACGGTGTGTTCGTTGGGGCCGAGTTGGGCCTGGGCGAGCGCGCCCGTTCTGAGCCCGTCCCACTGGCGTTCGACCAGTTCGAAGTCTTCCTCCTGGAGCTGGCGGCTGGTGCGGACGAACTCGCGTTCCTCCTCGGAGAGTTCGCTGTCGCGGAAGTAGTAGTCCGCGATAAGCTGGAAGCGGTCGGTGTCGATCGGGTCGATGATGTACGTGCCGTAGCCGTCGGCGGTGCCGTACATGTTGACCGTGAAGTTCGGCCAGAAGTAGTGGAACTGTGCCTCGTGCTCGTCGTGGATCCGCATCTCGTCCTCGACGTCTTCGGCGTGCGTGTAGTGGAGCACCCAGTGGTAGTCGTTGACCTCGAGTTCGGAGTCGTTGAGCGAGATGCCCTTGATCCAGTCCTGGTGGTTGGCCTGACAGTGGTCACACTCCGAGTAGTTGCTCGCGAATACCTTCCAGTTACACTCGACCTCCGAACTGATCCGAGTGGCGAGTTCGTACTCCCCGAGGGGCAGTGCCTCGAGGCGGTCTTTCATCACGCCGGCCTGCTCGGCCAGTGGCATCGGATCCTCACTGAGGTTGACGAACAGCAGCGGACCGATGCTGTCGACGTGCACCGACTCTGCATCGTCGAGCGCGTCCGGATCGACGCGTTCGGGATCGGTCATCGGCGCGTCCTCGAGGAGCGCGTCGCCGTCGCGAGCGGAGAAGTTCTCCACGGCGCAGACGTCACCGTCGTCGTCTCGAGCGACGATTAGATCGCGCCCGCCGACGGTTCGCGTGAAGTACTGCCCGGGATCGCTGATGCTGTTGGCGTGGCCGGCGTAGACCCAGTACTGGCCGAACACTTTCTCTTTCTCCATCTCGAAAACGTCGTCATCGGTGAAGTACCGGGCCGGCAGCGCGTTCGTCTTCTCCGTGATGTCTGCGCTCACTGCCTCGGTCTGGCTTCGTTTCCATTGCGTCATGCAGTAGCACAATTGAGGGCGTTCCGAAAAAACGTTCACCAGTTATATAGAATCCCATTATATGTCCGGTTTCTAGATCCGAATATCGGATTACTCTGCGACACCGATTCGACTTTCTCGAGCCATCGGCTCGCCGCTTTACGCTCTTGAAGCGCTACGATACCCGGCAGCGAGAAGTCGAACATGATAGGAAGCGAATTGTCAGTATACTGAATCGGTGCCGCGCCGGTGGAACCGAGTGGAAGATCAGGAGAACTGATCGAACCCGTTTCCGTCTTTGAAGGTATCCACGATCACACTGATGACGCGGTTACCGAAGTCACCGAGGTTACGGTAGGGATCAACGTCTGCGTCGACCTGTCGCGGCCGGCCTCGCCGACAAACTGTTTGTAAATCTCCGTCGGAGACTGGCCCACCCGTCTGCTGGTCCCATAGTGTCGCGTTTGCTGCTATCGACGGTCCGGTATAACGACTCGTCATTTAGCACCCCCACGCTTATCATGTGCTGAGTTGCCACAAAGGGTGGGATGCGATGTCCGAACTGCGAATAGACGTGGTCGAACCGTACGAACGATCCACGCCGATGTGCGATCACTGCGGGCACGTGCCGACCCTCGGAGTGGATTGACGATCGGCTCGCGGTGAACGTAGTCGGAAAACAGTACGACTGCGCGTAGATGCATAATTAGCGACCGGTGTCTGATGTAAGTCCGAATCACGTCGGAAGCGATGAGGTAGTGACAGTTGACAGCCCCCGAAACTGTCGTCTTTCAGTCCGCCCGGATTGTGAAACACAACACCTTAGAAGTCTTGCCTTTCGTTGATGGTGCACGATATCTCGGGACCACGTTTCCAAACGGAACTCCGACTTCGGCACAAAAGAGGAGGACATAGAACTGCTGCCGGCTACGTACGACCACGGATGACCGACGTAATATCGCCCGAACGTTTCGAATGCGTAAAAGTAGACGATGGGATCGCAGTTCCGGTATCGCAGTTCGCCGCGGCCTATCAGGCTACCACGACCTCAGTGGCCCTCGTTCGGACCTGCAGTTCGGTACGTGATGTCAGGACTTAGCGGCAGATACTGCCTATCGCGCCGATGAGAAGGGGCCGTATGTATCGGTCTTGATACTGAGATGGCGGACGTAAATGTGGAGAATTACAGATGTACGCGTGTAATGGACTGGCCGAGGAGGACCGATGTACCGTAGTCGGACAGGAGAAACAACCGTAGAGGAGGCCGGTTGGCGGATCTGAAAACGGAACCCGAGGGAAGGACAGTGTCGCCCGCCGACTGTTCGACTCGCTCCTCGACGCTTGATTCGGCACTGTGATTGGCGAGCGGGTCTCGAGACCGAGAGCTGCCCCCATACATAGGCGTTATCACGGTGCTTTCGGGCGACCGTGGTGTTATCTCACCAACTGCGAGTGAACGACGGGTGATTTCGAATATATGAATGGTAACACTCCCTATGAATTGTGGATCGTCGAAATACTGAGATAACAGTCCCGGGTCCGCCACCAGTTACTCTGAGGAGCGAAATTCGAGCCGGCGTTTCGATTTGCGAAATTCTTAATTACCATGGTATATATTGACATTCCGCATGATGGACCGACCGAAGGATCCGACATTGAAAACGACCGCCCGCTCGCTGGCGTTGATCGATCGAATACGGGAACGCGGCGGTGCGAACCTCCCCCAGCTCGCCGAGGATCTATCGCTCGCTAAAAGCACGGTATACAAGCACGTGAGTACCCTGTACGAGTGCGGCTATCTGGTGAAAGAAAGCGACGAATACCACATCGGTCCGAAATTCCTCGACCTGGGCGAACACGCCCGGAGCCGAAAGGTGGGCTACCAGTTCGCGGACGACGCCGTGAGGGAACTGACGGACGCGACCGACGAAGAGGTCGATTTCGTGATCGAGGACCACGGCCGCGTCGTCACGATCTCGGAATCGTACCACAAGTGGGTGAAACACCCCGACGAAAGCGATTCGAACCGCTACCGTGCCCGAATGGGGACGTATTACCACATGCACGCTACCGCGTCCGGGAAAGCGATTCTCGCCGAATTGCCCCGGGAGCGTACCGAAGCGATCCTCGATCGGTGGGGACTACCGGCGAACACGGCCAACACGATCACTGATCGTCGGGCCTTCTTCGAGGAACTCGAGCGCGTCGACGATCGGGGATACGCGATCGACGACGAAGAGTTCACCGAGGGACTACGCAGCGTCGGGATGGCGGTCGAGCGACCGGACGTCCCGCCCATCGGTGCCATGAGCGTCTCGGGACCGAGCTATCGCATCACCGACGATGTGATCGAGCAAAATATCATTCCGGTGCTCGAGCGGACCGTCGACTCGTTCGAGCGACGGTTGATGAACGACCGTAGTGACGGTCCGTAGCGGATCGAACGCGGCTTCTCCGAGACGGCGACTCGCGAATTCGTCGATCATCGCTACTCGGGGACCGTTTCCACATTCGAAACGCATCGGACTGGGATACTGTCAATCTACCGTATACGAATTGTTTGGACGGCTAACGGGGACGTCAGAACCGAGAGCTCCTCCTCGAGCGAGGTGTAGTATAGCCGGTGGATCGTATTCGTCGCGAGCGGGCTTCTGCCGGTCACACGGACGCAGACGCGACGGTCGCGAAATCGCGACTGGGCGTGACCTGACACTAAGATTTATATACTAAAATATGGAATCCTCGATTGGAATGCGAGAGAAAGTCACCCATGCGGACCGAGAGACGTCCATAGACGGTACGGCCACGGAATCACCCGGCATTCTCGACGCGAAACGCGAGGGTGAGCGCTGATGAGCCTCGGCGACTACACGCTCACCTTCCCGATCTGGGTCGAATTCGGGAACGGATCCAGCGAGAACATCGGATCGATCGTCGATTCTCAAGGCTGGGAGAAGGCGCTGATCGTCACGGATCAGGGGATCCTCGGCGCCGGCCTGGTCGACGGGATCCGAACGTCGCTCACTGCCGAAGGCATCGAGTACGCGACCTACGACGGCGTCGAGCCCAACCCGACGGCCGGAATGGTCGACGAAGCGACCGAACTGTTGGAGAGAGAAGGATGTGACTTCATCGTCTCCGTCGGCGGCGGAAGTTCGATCGACGTCGGAAAGGGTGCGTCACTGATGGCGACCAATCCGGGAGAGATCGCCGATTACGAAGTGACGTCGGCCGAGGAGGTGATGGAGGAACCGATCGAGAACCACCCCCTCCCGCTGGTGACGGTACCGACGACCGCCGGAACCGGCAGCGAGGTCGATTACTGGGCCGTCATCACCGACGAAGAGCGCGAGTTCAAGATGGCCCTCGGCCAATCGCCGCTGTACCCGAGCGGACCGTACCTGGGCGCCGAAATATCGCTGGTCGATCCCGCCCTGACGGAGACGCTCCCGCCGAGACAGACTGCGGCAACCGGCTTCGACGCCTTCTCCCACGCGCTCGAGAATCACGTGTCCTCCGCCCGCCCGCCCCTCGTCGAACCGCTGACCAAACACGTGATGGGACTCGTCTCGGAGCACCTCCCCGCCGCCTACGAGGACGGTGAGATGGAGGCACGCGAACAGATGATGTTCGGCTCTCACGTGGCGGGGATCTGCGAGAACTTCGCCGGGTTCGGAGCGATCCACTCCCTGGCCGAAACGACCGGCGGCATGTATCCCGACATTCCACACGGTGAGGCCATCGCCGCGTACACGCCCGCAGTGATGCGATACAACATCGAAGCCGTTCCCGGACGATACGCCGAAGTCGCCGAAGCGATGGACGTGGACGTGGACGTGTCCGGGTTATCCGACGAGGCAGCCGCGAGGGAAGCGGTGGACGCCGTGGAGGACCTCATCGACAGGGTTGATCTCCCCTCGAGCCTCCGCGAACTCGGCGTTGCGGAAGACGATCTCCCCACGATCGCGGAGAAGTCGTTGGACACGATCGAGATCCACGACAATCCTCGAGATGCGGACGCCGACGACCTCCTGGAAGTCGCTCGAGACGCGTACTGATCGTCGCGGATCGCGAAACGCAGCCGATCGAGAGAGTTGGCCCCGTTACCCGTCGACTCGGCCGAGCACATCCGTTTCCGATACCGTCGGAGTGATTCGGTTTCCCCGCCTTCTGCCGGAGGATGAACGTTCGGAACCGGCGACTCGAACGGAGCGACGGCCGACGGTGGTGCGTTGGTTTCGACGGAAGAGACGGGTAGTTCCGAACCGACGCGACCGCGTCGGATTCACCGCTCCGCCGCGGACATCGGTCATCGGTAGTCCCGTCGATCATCGAGAACGGTGTAGCAGGAGTTTCGTTCGCGGGTCCGATTCTCGAACGCGAAGCTCTAGCGGTGATGAGCCTATGCTAAAATATATGGAGGATGGTAACAAACCACTTCCTGTAGATGGCATCAGAGACTGTTAGCGGCCAGTTACAGGAGAATCACGCTGAAGCCAGAGACCGGGTCGAGGATATCAGCACGTTCGACTCGTGGATAAACGGGTCTCGATACGAGACCGACGAGGTCGTCGAGACCGTCGATCCCGTCGTCGGTGAACCGATCACCGCGATTCCGCGCTGCGGCCCGAGTGAAGTCGATACAGCGGTCGACGCCGCGTGGAGAGCGTTCGACGAGGAATGGTCGGAGACGACCCCTGCCGAACGATCTCGGCGCATGTTCGAATGGATCGACGTGCTCCGCGATCACGTCGACGAGCTGGCGTTCCTGGAGTGCGTAGACACCGGAAAGCCGATGTCGCAAGCTCGAGGCGAAGTCGAAGGAGCGATCGGAACGCTGGAATACTACGCGTCGGTCTGTCAGGGCCAGAGTCAGGACGGGAGACAGGTGTCGACGTCCGAGGATCTGCACCTCTACACGCGGAAGGAGCCCTACGGCGTGGTCGGACAGATCACGCCGTGGAACTTCCCGATCTGGGCGGCCGCGTGGAAACTCGGGCCCGCGCTCGGGACGGGGAACGCGACCGTGCTCAAGCCGTCGGCCGAGGCCCCCCTGACGACGATCCGCATCGCCGAACTGTCCGAGGGTATCTTCCCGGACGGCGTGTTCAACGTCGTAACCGGCACCGGATCGGAGGTAGGTGGCGCAATAACCGAGCACGGCCGCGTCCGCAAAATCTCGTTTACCGGCAGCGTCGGCGTCGGACAGCGGGTGATGCAGGCGGCCGCCGAAAACGTCGCCCCAGTCACGTTAGAACTCGGCGGGAAGTCGCCGTTTATCGTGTTTCCCGACGCCGACTTAGAGAAGGCGGTTTCCGCCGTCGCCGACGGGATCTTTTACAGCACGGGGGAGATCTGCGACGCGTTCTCTCGAGCGATCGTTCACGAGAGGGTTCACGAGGAGTTCGTCGACCGGTTCGTCGAGAAGGCCGAGTCCTACACGCTCGGCGATCCGCTCGACGAAGAGACGACGATGGGGCCGCTCACCACCGAGTCCCAGTACGAGACGGTCACGGAATACATCGACATCGGTGAGAGCGACGGTGCGACCCTGCTCACGGGCGGCGGACCGCCGGACGATTCCGATCTCCGGGACGGCTGGTTCGTCGAACCGACGGTGTTCGACGACGTGGAGAACGACATGCGTATCGCTCGGGAGGAGATCTTCGGTCCCGTACAGACGATCAACACGTTCTCCAGCTACGACGAGGCGATCGAACTCGCGAACGACACCGAGTTCGGACTCGCGGCCGGCGTCGCGACCGAGCGGACGTCCGTCGTCCACAACGCGGCGGCGGACATCGAAGCGGGGCTCGTGTACGTCAACGAGTACGGCCCGATCCTGCCGCAGGCTCCGTACGGCGGCTTCAAGGAGTCGGGCATCGGAAAAGATCTTGGGACGGAGGTGCTCGACCACTACCAGCAGACGAAATCGGTCTACGTCAATCTCGATGAGCCGGAGCTCTGACGGGAGGGTTCAGAGAGACAGTGTCGTCGCGACCGACGAGATGGTGACATCGCGGCGTGGTCGAGGCGACGGTCTCCGCCACCGCTGACCGAAGGCGACGGAGACACGCTCGAGCGATCTCGAATACGAGAGATGGAGCACGGGACCGAATCCTCCGTCGTTCGCGCCGAGATCGCATCCGACGACGGTTCTCGTTTCGATATCCGCGGCCGAATGCTCCGATCGAAGCGTCGCTACGGTCGAAAAGCATAAGTCGCTCTCGGTTGGGATAGCAGATGGACTGGTAATACATAACATGAGTCACGCATCGGACCGGGGATCGATTACGGAGACGTGTAGTTCAATCACCGAAAAACAATGAACTTCTGGCACGTATTCGGCCTGGAAAGCGCAGATATCGGTGAGAAGCTCCTGTTCTTCATCACGGGAGGGGCGTTGCTGGCGTTAGCAGCGATCGGGATTCGGAGCCCACAGGTCCTCAACGATACGTTCAACGAGGCCTTCGGATGGGTGTTGACCTACTTCGGTTGGTGGTTCATGTTACTCGGGATGGTGCTGCTCGTCTTCTCGACGTACATGGTCTTCTCACGATACGGCCACATTCGGATCGGCGGGCAGGACGCCGAGCCGGAGTTCGATCTGTTCTCGTGGCTCGCCATGGTGTTCACGGTCGGGTACAGCGGCTCGATCATCATTTGGGGGGTCGGCGAGCCCATCTCCATCGTGAACAGTCCGCCTCCGGAGCCGCTTCCGATCACGGGGGCCTCGATCGAAGCGCTCGCGCTCGCGTTCATGTTCATCCACGAGGTCTTCCCGGGACTCGCCATGTGGTATCCGCCGTTCGCGTTGGCGTTCGGACTGATCATCTACACGCGCGGTACGGACTCGTACAAGTTCAGTTCGATGCTGAAGGTGTTCCTCGACGACGACCGGTACGAGCTCCTCTACTGGACCGTCGACTTGGCGGCGCTGATCGCCATCATCGGCGGCGTCGCGGCGGCTATCGGGTTCTCCGCGCAGGTGTTCGCCGCCCTGCTGGATACGGTGTTCGGCGTTCCCTCGACGCTGTTCACGTACGGACTGTTCGGCGTTCTCGGACTGGTCTTCCTCGGGGACGTCTGGTTGGGACTGCGAAGCGGAATTCGCAACGCGGCTCGGATCACCGTCGTCCTCATGTTGATCACGTTCGCGCTGCTCCTCGCGGTCGGACCGACGCTCTTCACGATCAACCTCGGACTCGACGCCGGCGGCGTGTGGCTGAACAACATGTTCCGCCTCTCGCTGTACTCCGCTCCGACGGCTGCGGGCAATTGGCCGCAACAATGGACGAGTTTCTGGTGGGCGTGGTGGGCCGCGTGGGGGCTGTTCGTCGGCAGTTTCGTCGCCCGCGTGTCGAAGGGACGAACCATTCGCGAGACGTTCGTTTGCCTGGTCGTTATTCCCGGCGTGTTGCTCTGGATACAGCACTCCATCGTCGGCGGCTGGGTGCTCGCACCGGGATACGTCGGGCCGGTCAGTGACGCGTTTGCCAGCGGCGGTATCCCCGCCTCGATCGCGACTGCGGTCACTCTCACGCCGCTCGCACCCCTGCTGGGAGCGTTGCTCATCCTGGTGATCGCCGGATACGTCGTGACGTCCCTGGACTCGGCCGTATACATCCTCTCTTCGATCACGCTCGGCACGGAAGAGCCGAACGCTCGAAACCGGGCGTGGTGGGGCGTCCTGCTCTCTTTCCTCGGCGTGATGACGCTCGAACTCCCGGTGTTCGACGCGATGCAAGCGTTCCCGCCGGTGCTCGCGCTCCCGTTCACGCTCTTCCTCCTGGCGATCGTCTACGCGAGTTACGTCACCGCTCGCGAATACTATCGGGGAGAGGTGACGTTGACGAACGAGGACACGTTGATCACGTCCGCGAACACCGATACCTCACGCCCACAGGGACAGGACGACGATGACTAGCGTGTCGCTTCGCACGGAGTTCGAAGGGGCTGCCTTCAATCCGAGCGCTCGGACGCGGGTGCAAACGTAGTGTGCACGGTTCGTGACCGGCGGCGCCTCACACTGATATCCCGACGTCGACGACAGAGGGTCCCCTCTCGAGCGGAACTACGGCAAGGCGTCATCGAGACCGCGACCGGGGACCGGTGACCGCTTCGCAGCGTTCGCGAACCTGATCAATAACAAATCTGCCACGATGTGTTTCGCGAGCGCACGCGATCCGCTCGACTCGTCCGCAATCTCGGTCAGTTCGCGATCAGCGCGATGGCGCTCCCGGTCAAGAGGATTCCCGCCGTATCGGTCGTCTGCATGGTTTCTTCCGGAAAGACGACGGCGATACCGGCGAGCGCGGCGTAGAATAAGCCGTCGTCGACCATGGCCGTCGGGATCTTCCGCGTGGCAACGATATAGGTACCGGCGACAAGCGTTCCCGTCGCGTCGGAGATACCCATCGCCGTCTCCAGCAGAACGGAATCCGTTGCGAGCCTGGCGAAGACCGCCCACAGTCCCCAGGCAAGCATCGTTACTAACGCGAGCAGTATCGGACGTTCCGTGCATGGTGTCCGTTCTCACAGACCACTGGTGCCGTTAGCGTATCGACAGTCGAGTCGGGTGGCCGAACCGCGACCGGTTTCCGGGAATCGTTGGACACGGTTGATCGAGGTGAGTCGCCCGCCCTCCCGTCGGTCGGACCAGTCAGCTATTTCTGTCGACGGGCGAGAGAACCGAGTATGGACGACAGGAAACAGGCCACGTTTGGCACCGAGGGCGAACTCCGGACCGACGAGACGGACGCGACCGCCGACGATTCCGACTCCGGACCCGAGCGCGACGACTTCGGCGACGAACTCGGTGAAAACGAGACCAAATCTGGGGCGAACCGGTACGTCGTCTCGAGTCTCCTCCAGAAGGCGGTTCGGCGATCCGACGAGGAGATCGCGGCGTGGGCCGCGTGGGAACTGGTCCGTTCGGGATACGCCTGGAACTTCTGGGACCGGATCAACCTCTACGTCGTCGAGGACTTGCGCGCCGGACACGAAGTCGCGCTCACGGTGGCTCGCTACGAGGAACTGGCCCGCGAACGGTGGTCGGCAGATTCCTGGCGCGGTCGGCTCTGTGCGGTCCACGCGGCCCTGGCAGCCGCTCGAGCGCCGTCGTCTCGCGAGGCCGCACACGCCGACGATTACTTCGGAGAACTCTCTGAAGAACGCGCTGCCGCACGTGAGGAGGGCCGCAAGCCCCGCTACGACCATCCTATCGACGAACTCGAGCCCGGCGGGAAGTACGACGCCATCTTCGACCAGCACACCTACGAGGGGAAGCGGCTCGACCGCGACGGAGCGTTCTTCAGGACTCACGGCGGGCGAGTCGGGCCCGAGGGCGAACCGGAACTGAGCCGTCAGTGGCGGATCCGGAGCATGCGACTCGAGGACCGCGACTACACCGAAGACGAACTCGTTCGCGCGGTGAAACCGATCGATCCTGACGAGAAGTGGCCCGAGACGGACGCGACCGATCGCGAGGAGTGACCGTCGCGACTTCTCGCGTAAGGTCGTCGAGACTGATCGCGCCGCGATCGAGGACGGCAATTGCGGCCCGTCGAGACGAGTCAACCGGTATCCCGTGTAGTATGTCCCGGTCGTGGACATCTAGTCTGTCTCGGTGACTCATGGATGTAGTGGGTACCAGAGGGCGGGAACAGCGGGAGAAAGGGCGGTACGCACTGCTGGCGCTTCGGGAGTCGTCCCACGGCGGCTCGCATTACTGGTCGTCGGTGACACTCTCGCGGATCCGGTCGGCGATCTCGTGTCGCGAGGGGTGTCGCGTGGGTTCGTCCGAGTGGTAGACGCGTTTCACGACGAGATCGAGCAGATTCAGCTGCTCGAGCAGTTCGCGGGTCCGACCGCGCTTGAGGCCAAGCTTCCGGGTGACGTCGTATAACGTCATGGACGACTCGATCGCGTCCATCAGTTCGTTGATTTCGACATCTTCGGGAAGTCCGATCCCGTCGGCGACGAGCTCTTTCTCCGGGATGGATGCAGCTGAATCGTCGGCCGCCGCCGATCGATCGAGTTCGCTGTCGGTCGTCGGCTCCCGGTCTTCAGCGGCGGAGCAATCCTGCTGGCCGGTCGTCGTTTCCGAACCGTCGGTCGTCGCGTCGTCCTCGTCTGTCGCGGTCGTTTCGTAGGACGTTGGCTCGTGGATGCCGGCGTCGATCATATATCGCCGAACGGTCTCGGACGCGACATCCATCTCGAGCACCTCCGCCATCGCGGTGAACGTATCGAAGGAGTCGTACAGACACTCCAGATACTCGACGTCGTCGTACGGCGACAGGTCTTCGTTCCGTGCGGCCGCGAGTGCGCGCTCGGTCTCGTCGTCGATCGTGACGTCACTCGTCACCGCGTTCGGAGCCGAACCCGAGGCGGATCGGTCGCGGGGCTCGGGCGCGCGTTCGTCCTCGCTTTCGGTCGTCGATTCCGACTTCGACTCGCCGGTCGTTACCGTCCCCTCGAGCGAATCGACCGACGCCTCACGATCCGAGCGGTCGCACTCGATGGGGGCAGTCGATTCGCTTACGCTCCCTTCGGACTCGGTGTTCCCGTTTGCCGTTTCACTGCTCGGCTCCCCGTTCGCCTCCAGGCCGAGGTCGAACGTGACAACGACGGTTCCCTCCGAGGTAACCGTCGCTTCCTCCGTGACGCACGACGCGTCCGCGGGCGCGAACTCGTCGATTTCCGGCACGACCGACGGCGGAAACTCGAGGCAGAGACCGCCGTTCTCCCCGACCGTCGCCGCTTGTGGTGTCGCTTCGGTCTCGCTGGCTGGCATCCCTGCGTCCGAACACAGCGGAACAACAACGTCGATCGCGATGCTCGATTCATCACTGTCCCCTCGAACCGTCGCGTCGACGCGATGAATCTCGCCCCCGGCCGCCTCGTATCGTTCGATTGTTTGAGAGAGATTTCCAATCAAGGCACTAACTCCCATGATATCAATAAACATCCGTTCATTTGGGATAAGGGTACATGAGGAATAGCCCACCCCTTTATATTCCCCCAGAAAACCCGTCCGCGAGCGGTAATTCTCTCGAATCATCAAGTTCTTGTTATATTGAGGGCTGCCTCCTGTGGCACAACGTTTTTATACTCTCCGATTGCGCACCTGATACGAGCGTTTCCGGGACGGCGGGCGGTTGGTCCCGGTAGCGGGTATCTCCCATGAGTACGATCACGGTCGTAACAGACAGCGAATCGTTCGTAGAGACCTCCGAGAGCGCGCCAGATGGTGCTCGCGTCCCAGTCGAAGTACGCGTCTCCGTCGCCGATCCGTTCGACGCCTATTGTAGGGCCCGGACCGACGAGGCCGACGGGTTCTACCTCGAGACGACCGGCGGGCAGTCCGGTTGGGGCTACTTCGGTGTTGATCCCGTCGAACAGATTCGGGTAACTGCGAACGCGGTCGATCGGGACGGCGGGAGTCCGACGATCCGAACGATCGACGCGCTCCTCGAGCGCGAGCGGTTGGTACACGGAGACTGCTCGGTTCCGTATCCCTGCGGTGCGTTCGGCTGGCTCTCCTACGACGTCGCCAGGGAACTTGAGTCGTTGTCGTCGAGGACGACCGACGAACGCGGGTTGCCGCGGCTTCAACTGGGCGTCTTCGATCGGGTCGCCGCGTGGAGCGAACCGCGCGAGGGCGACGGCGAAACGGAACTACGAGTGACCGCCTGTCCCGTGGTCGACGACGATCCCGCCGACGCCTACGAGACCGGTCGAGCGAGGGCTCGGTCCCTGGCGACGGCGGCGATCGACGGCAGCGAAGTAGACCGCAGTCCGCCGGTCGACGCGACCCGGGCCGCGTTCGAGAGCGAGTGCGGTCAAGCAGCGTTCGCCAACCGCGTTCGGCGAGCCAAGCGATACATTCGCGACGGCGACACGTTTCAGGCGAATGTCTCCCATCGACTTGTCGCCCCGGCGGCCGCCCATCCGGTCGACGTCTTCGACGCAGTCCGACGCGTGAATCCGGCTCCCTACTCGGGACTGCTCGAGTTCCCGGGCGTCGACCTCGTCAGCGCGAGTCCGGAACTGCTGCTCGAGGTCCGCGACGGTTCGCTCGTCACTGAACCGATCGCCGGAACCAGGCCCCGCGGGCGGACGTCGGCCGAAGACGAGCGATTGGAGGCCGATCTCCGCGACGACGAGAAGGAACGAGCCGAACACGCGATGCTCGTCGACTTAGAGCGCAACGACCTCGGGAAGGTCAGCGAGTACGGTTCCGTGTCGGTGACGGACTATCGCCGCGTGGACCGGTACTCGGAAGTCATGCACCTCGTCTCCCTCGTCGAGGGGACCCTGCGAGACGATGCGAGCATCGCCGACGCCGTCGCGGCAGTGTTTCCGGGAGGCACAATCACGGGCGCGCCGAAACCGCGGACGATGGATATCATCGACGAACTCGAGATGACCCGACGCGGTCCCTACACCGGGAGTATCGGGATCTTCGGCTTCGATGACCGGGCGACGCTGAACATCGTTATCCGGACGCTGGTCCGCTACGCCGAGGAGTACCACCTGCGCGTCGGCGCTGGCGTCGTCTACGATTCCGTTCCCGATCGGGAGTACGACGAGACGCTCGATAAGGCACGGGCGCTCGTGACGGCGGTCGACGAGGCCTTGGGCGAGCGGGCGTCGTTCACCCTCGAGACCGCGACAGACGCGGTCGGTGATGCGGGATGATTCTGGTCGTCGACAACTACGATTCGTTCGCGTACAACCTCGTTCAGTACGTCGCCGAAGCGATCGCTCCGGCAGGCCCCGCGGCGACGCCGCGGGACGTCGGCGAGTTCGACGACGTGATCGTCCGACGCAACGATGAGATCGACCTCGAGGGCGTCCGCGACCTCGATCCCGACGGGATCGTCGTCTCCCCGGGCCCCGGGACGCCCGCCGAGGCCGGCGTCTCCGTCGATATCTTCGCTGAGACTGAGTACCCGACGTTCGGCGTCTGTCTCGGTCATCAGGCCCTCTGTGCCGCTCATGGAGTGTCTGTCGGACGCGCGCCCGACGTCGTCCATGGAAAGACGTCTGCGGTGAACCACGACGGAACGGGGCTGTACGACGGCGTGCCGAATCCCTTCGAGGTCGGTCGCTATCACTCGCTGGCGGTCGAACGCGACGACCTACCGGCAGAACTGATCGAGACCGCCCACACCGACGACGATCGGGGGATCGTCATGGGCGTTCGCCACGCCGAGTTGCCCCACGTCGGCGTCCAGTTCCACCCGGAGAGCATTCTCACCGAACCGGGGAAACGCATCGTCAAGAACTTCTGCACCTCGATCGCCCGCGGCTGAACCGGACGATCGACGGCCGATCACGCTCGCTCCGCGATACAGGCGACCTTCTCGCCGGCGGTCACGACGGACTCACGGGTGAGCGAGTAGATCACGCCGGCGTCGGTCGTCGTCACGCGCTGGCGCTCCTCGAACGTCGACGGACAGTACACCGTCCCCAGTTCGGTTCCCGCGGAAACGCGATCACCGACGGTGACATCCGGATTTGGTTCGAAGAGCCCCGAAGCATCGGTCCCAATCCGTCCCTCGTCGTTTCGGAGGATCGTCTGCGACGGCGTCGGCTCCGGTTCCTCGCGGAGCATCCCCAGTTCGCCGAGGGCGTTCCGGAGCCCGCGGACTCCGCGGCGCGCCGCGTCGTGATCGATCTGGCGGCTGTTCGAGAGTTCCGGAACAATCGCCGGAATCCCGGCCCGTGCGGCGGCCGTTCGGAGCTTACCCTGAAACGACTCGTCGGCCGCGCCGTCGTCCGGTTCACCGTCGGACGGCGCGTTGGTCAGGAGATAGTCGGCCCCGAACGCCGCCGCGAGGGTCCGAGATTTCCGATTCTCGAGCTGGAATCTGACGTGCTCGAGCATGTCCGGGGTCCCGGTGTGCAGATCGATCACGACATCGGTCGGCTCGATCAACTCCCACAGTCGGGCGACGATTCGTTCCTGTAGGGTTCCCGTTTCGTCGCCCGGCCAGACGCGATTGCAGTTGGGGTTAACCGCGTCGACCGCCTGCGGCGTGACGTACGATCCGTGATCGAACGCGAGCGAATTGACGATCGGCACGGCGATCACCGTCCCGGCGAGGTCCGCGGTCAGCAGATGACGGTGCAACCGACGCAGCGCGGCCGTTCCGTTGAGTTCGATGCCGTGCTGTGCGGCTTGCACGTAGGCGGTCGGTCCGGCTCCGCCGTCGTACCGATGGACGGTTACCGCGACGTCCGTCCCGGACGGCAAGCGAGCGAGACGATGTTCGGCGGTCGTGTGGGTGACAGTCTCGTGCTCCATACTCGTTCAACCCCTCGTTCGGACTTGTAAGTTTGCACGTCTTTCGAGGAGGTGATGTTTTATGCTACTACGCGTTCAGCGATTCGGCTGTATGCATCTCGAGCGAGCGACGTGGACAGAGATAGACGCGGCCGAAACGAGTCTCGCGCTGCTCCCGGTCGGGAGCACGGAGCAACACGGTCCGCACGCACCGCTGGGAACTGACACGCTCAACGCCGAGGCGGTCGCGGACGCGGCCGCGGAGCGGTACGAGGGGACGGTCGCGGTCGCGCCTGCGGTCCCCGTCGGTATCGCCGAGGAACACCGGCAGTTCACCGGCACCCTCTGGACCTCGGATCCGACGTTCAAGGCGTACGTCCGCGACATCGTCGGCAGCCTCGCTCACCACGGATTCGATCGAATTGTTCTCGTCAACGGTCACGGCGGCAATACGAGCGCTCTCCAGGAGGTCGCCGGCCGGATCACTCGACGCGACGACGCCTACGCCGTGCCGTTCACGTGGTTCGACGAGGTCGGCAAACACAGCTCCCGCATGGGCCACGGCGGGCCGCTCGAGACGGCGCTTGTGCAGCACGCGAATACCGGTGCTGTCCGCGAGGACCGACTCGAGGAGGCCGCCGAGAACGGGAGCGATCGCTGGGGCGACTGGCAGGGGCGGGTCAATCTCGCGTTCGACTCGGCCGAGTTCACCGAGAACGGCGTCGTCGGCGATCCGCGCGAGGCGAGCGAGGAACTGGGCGAGGAGCTGCTCGACGCGGCGGCCGACGCGCTGATCGCGTTGCTGAAGGCCGTCGCTGACCGGGATCTCGACCGCCCCGCCCACCGGTGACCGAACTCCGCGCCGGCGCGGCCGAACTCTGGCTCTCGACGAGCGGGTCGTCCGCCGTCGGGTTGCCGCGATACCGTCGCTTCGAGCGTCCGGTTTCACAGTGACATCACTGTTATTCAGCCGAGCGATCACGGCCCTTCGGCGTCGGTCGCGAAACTCCATCCGTTAGCACGCTGACCATCTGTTGACGGTCGGTGACCGTTCGGACAGAACTCGGTGTCCGTCTCCGGCATCGTACAATGGCAGTTGTAAATACACGATCTAGTTTTCCGGGTTCGGCAAAGACAGTCATCGTTGCCGTCGGCATCGGCGAGTGCAGCACAACCGCTGTAGGGAGTCCCACGCTCAAGCCCACGGCTTGAGCCGTAGTGGTGACTCATTATCTGCCATCGCTGACAACTCGAGGTGACGCTGTCACTGTCCAGTGGCCGACGTACGAGGGGAGGCGGGATCTGGCTAAGGATGAGGACCCGGGAGCCGGGGCGGGACCCGGGGGTCGGGACGGAGTTGCTGGGCACGGGTGCAGACTCCACCGTCCCGGTTTCGGCACCAGCGTCGGGTGCCGTTCGGAGAAACCGCAGAGAGACGGATACGGTTCCACCGCAAATACTCCCGGTGTACAAACCAGTTCGTCGAATCCGACCGTGAGATCGATCGTCGCGAGCGATTCGAGAGGCGGACAGCTGCTGGGACGATCCGATCGGGAACGGAGTAGCGATCAACACGTGGATTAATTACCCTCCCTGGAATCCGTTAGGTCGGCATCACTGCGGGTCGATGCGGTCCGTTTCGACGAGCGATGGCACCGAGACCCGAGCGAGGCTCGAGCCTAGCGCCTCATCTCCTCGAGCGGACGCGGCCCGCAGCGATCGGAACAAGATCAGCTATGACACGGATCATCGACGGGAACGAGATCGCGGATCGTATCACTGCGGACCTGGAACCGTGCCTCGAGACGCTCGCAGACGCCGGCGTGACGCCGGGGCTGGCGACGGTCCTGATGAGCGACGACGGCGCGAGCGAGACGTACGTCTCGATGAAACGACGGGCCTGTAACGACCTCGGGATCGAGAGCATCCACCACGAACTCGATCCGGACGCGCCCGCCGACGCGCTGTTCGATCGGATCGACGAACTGAACGACGATCCGGCGGTCCACGGGATCCTCGTGCAGTTACCGCTCCCGGATCACGTCGACCGGCAAGCCGTCCTCGAGCGGATTGATCCGCGGAAGGACGTCGACGGGTTTCACCCGGAGAACGTCGGTCGATTGGTCACCGGTACGCCCCGGTTCAAGCCGTGTACGCCCCACGGCATCCAGAAACTGCTCGAGGCGGAGGGCATCGAGACCGAGGGTGCGGACGTCGTCATCGTCGGCCGGTCGAACATCGTCGGGAAACCGATGGCGAATCTCCTCGTCCAGAAGTCCGATACAGGGAACGCGACGGTGACGATCTGTCACTCGCGTACGGACGACCTCGCGGCGAAGACGCGGGACGCGGATGTCGTCGTCGCGGCCGCCGGCGTTCCGGAACTGATCGACGGATCGATGCTCTCACCGGGAACAACCGTGATCGACGTCGGCGTCAACCGCGTCAGCGTCTCCGAACGACGTTCGGAGGACAGCCAGACTTCGTCTGACCAGTCGGACACCGAACGGGGATACGAACTCGTGGGCGACGTCGAGTTCAATAGCGCGGCGGAGGAGGCCGACGCGATCACGCCGGTCCCCGGCGGCGTCGGGCCGCTCACGATCACGATGCTCCTCTACAATACGATCAAGGCGGCGAGTCTGCAAGCTGACGTCGATGTATCGCTCCCGTGACCGGCGACGGAGACGTGGTCGCCCGGTCGAGCCGGTGAGATGCTGTGTTCGCAAAAACGTATCAACGTTCTTTTTGGTTGTGCGATTCGCTCCGTGAAGCGACCTCGCTCGCTCATTTCACTTAAGGAAGCGGTATATTTATGAGAGAGACTGTATCATGTGTGGGTATCACATGAGCACAGAGAGCTTGCCCTCGAGAGCCGAGACGGTGATCATCGGCGCCGGGGCCGTCGGATGTAGTATCGCCTACCACCTGACGGAACTCGGCGCAGACGACGTAGCCGTCGTCGATCAGGGGCCGCTTCCAGTGACCGGCGGTTCGTCGACGCACGCACCGGGAATCGTGTTCCAGACGTCGCCGTCGAAGATCCAGACCAAGACTGCTCACTACACGAGCCGACTGCTGAAGGACGCGGGCGTCTACACCGAGGTCGGCGGCATCGAAGTCGCCCGCTCCGAGGAACGGATGGATTTCCTCCGGCGACGCGTCGAGTGGGCCACCTCGTACGGACTGCCGGAACCGCAGCTCCTCGAGCCCGAGGAGGTCACCGAGCGGCTCCCGCTGGTCGACGAGGACGAGATCCTCGGCGGCTACTACTCGCCGACCGACGGGCAGGTGGCCGGGACCGACGCGCTGCAGTGGTACATCGAGACGTCGTCGGCCCGGTTCTTCGGCGACACAGAGGTAACGGACATCGAAACCGGCGGCGGCGAAATCCAGGCGGTCGTCACCGACAACGGCCGCATCGAGTGCGATCGGTGCGTCCTCGCGACGAACAACTGGGCATACCAGACCGGTCAGATGGCGGGCCTCGACCTGCCGATCACTCCCGTCGAGCACCAGTACGTCGTCACGGAGCCGCTCGAGGAGCTCCGAGGCAACGAGGACGCGATCGGCGACGCCACTGCCGGCCTTGAGGTCCCCGGAGATAGCCAGATCACGGAGTTCATGGCCCAGCCGCCGGATCGGCCGGTCGGTCGCGACCAGGACAACTCGCTGTACTTCCGGACTCACGGCGACGGGTATGGACTCGGCTCGTACAACCACGAGCCGCTGGTCGTCGATCCGGACGAGATGGGGAAAAACGACGAGGACAGTCAGGCGTCGGTCCACAGCTTCACCGAGAAACACTGGACGAAGGCGACGCACCCGAACCGCGAGAAGTCGCCCCAGCAGGCGCTCGACGAACTGCTGCCCGCGACCGAGAGCAAAGACTTCCGCGTCACGGAGAACGGCATCTTCGTCTACACGCCGGACGGGATGCCGGTGCTCGGCGAGACGGCGGCGGTCGACGGCCTCTGGACCGGGCTGGCGATCTGGTGGACCCACTCCGGCGGCTACGGAAAGATCCTCGCCGAATGGATGGAGAACGGCGCTCCACGGCTCCCATCCGGACCCGTCGACACGAGCGGGATCCACGTCAACCGGTTCGAACCCCATGCCGGGAGCAAGGACTACTTCACGGACCGCGGCGGCAAACAGTACGAGCAGGTGTACAGCATCGTCGAGCCGCGGTGGCAGCCCGACGACCACCGCGGGCTGCGCGTGAGTCCGTTCTACGGGCAACAGCAGGAACTCGGCGCCGAGTTCTACCAGAGCGGCGGCTGGGAGACGCCACAGTGGTACGAGTTCAACGCGGACCTCGTCGAGAAGTACGAAGAGCAGATCCCCGAACAGGACGGCTGGCAGGGAGTCAACCGCTCCTCGATCGAGGGTGCCGAGCACCTCCACACCCGCGAGAACGTGTCCATGTTCGACATGACGACGTTCAGTTCGATCATGATGGAGGGCGACGACGCCGGCGAGTTCCTCCAGCGGATCTGCAGCAACGATATGGATATCGACGTCGGAAAGGTTCGATACACGACGATGCTGAACGAGGGCGGCACGATCATCGCCGACCTCACCGTCGCCCGCCTCGACGAGGACGAGTACATGGTGACGACCGGCGGCGGCAACTCGCCGGGGATCCACGGCTCCTGGATCGAGGACCACGCGCCCGACACCGTCTCCGTGGCGGTCGAGGAATCCGCGAAGTGCACCGTCGGACTGTGGGGACCGAAGTCTCGGTTACTGCTCCAGCGAGTCACCGATGCCGACGTCTCTAACGACGAGTTCCCGTACTTCAGTTGCAAGCGGCTCTACGTCGGCGACGTTCCCGTGATCGCGCTGCGGGTCTCGTACGTCGGTGAACTCGGCTGGGAGCTGTGGGCTCCTTCCGAGTACGGCCAGAAGCTTTGGAACACGCTCTGGGAGACCGGTCAAGATCTCGACGTTAGGCCCATGGGCGGCGGCGCCCTCGAGTCGATGCGCCTCGAGAAGGGGTTCCGCCTGTGGGGAACGGACGTCGACACCGACGTCGATCCGTTCGCCGCCGGCCTCCCCTTCGCCGTCGATCTGGATACCGAATTCATCGGCAAGGAGGCACTCGTAGAGGTCAAAGAAGCGGGCATCGACACCGAGGTCGCCTGTCTGACGCTGGACGATTCGACGGACGCGATGCTGAGCGGCCGGCCGGTGCTCGCTGACGGCGAGGCTGTCGGCTACGTTCAGGCTGGCGACTACGGCTACAGCGTCGGGGAATCGATCGCCTACACCTACCTTCCCAGCGAGTACGCTGAGGCTGGTACGTCGGTGCAAATCCAGTGCGAAGGGGAGACCTACGACGCGACGGTTCGCGACGAGCCGCTGTTCGATCCCGGCCGCGACAAGATCATCCGATAGCCGGTAGCGATCGCCGGCGAACACCCACAGTATTCAATCATGAGTGAACCTCAGGAACGAGAACCGTTAGTTCGGTATGCAGACATTGAACGAGCGCGCGACCGCCTCGACGACGAGACGGTCGTCAAACGGACGCCGGTCGAACGGAGCACGTCGCTCGGCGAAATGGTCGACGCGGAGGTGTACCTGAAGATGGAGCACCTCCAGTGGACTGGCTCGTTCAAGACGCGCGGGGCGTATAACAAGATCAGACAGGCAGTCGACGACGGGGCCGACGAGTTCGTGGCCGCGAGCGCGGGCAATCACGCGCAGGGCGTTGCGCTGGCCGCGACGAAGTGCGGCGCGGACTCGACGATCGTGATGCCGACCCACGCCCCGCAGGCGAAGATCGACGCGACGCGGAGCTACGGCGCGACGGTCGAACTGGTCGGACAGGACTTCCAGGAGGCGATGACGTACGCACAGGAGTACGCCGCCGACAACGACATCGAGTTCGTCCACGCGTACGACGATCCGCACATCGTCGCCGGACAGGGGACGCTCGGCATTGAGATCCACGAGGACTGCCCCGACATCGATACCGTCGTCGTCCCGATCGGGGGCGGCGGACTCATCAGCGGCGTCGCCACCGCGCTCGACCATCTCTCCCCCGAGACGCGCGTCGTCGGCGTTCAGGCCGAGGGGGCCGCGACTGTACACGAGAGTCTTGACAAGGGAATCCCGGTCACGCTCGACGAAGTCGATACCATCGCCGACGGGATCGCGACCGGCGGGATTTCCGACCTGACGCTACGACTTATCGAGGACCACGTCGACGAGGTCGTCACCGTCTCCGACGCGGAGATCGCCAACGCGATCCTGCTGCTGCTCGAGCGCGCGAAACAGGTCGTCGAGGGCGCGGCCGCCGCGTCGGTCGCGGCCGTCCTGAACGATCAGCTGGACGTCAGTGGTGAGACCGTCATGCCCGTCCTCGGCGGCGGGAACCTGGACATGACGATGCTGCAGACCGTCCTCATCCACGCGCTCACGGAACGGGGACAGATCCTGCGGTTGCGCGTCCGAATCGACGACATGCCCGGAAAGATGGACGATATCTCGCGCGTCATCGCCGATCACGGAGCGAACATCCAGACGGTTCGGCACGACCGCGCGGTTGAGGACCTCACCGTCGGCGAAGCGTACCTGGTGTTTCAAATCGAGACCAGCGGCGCTGAACACGCCGCGGCGATCATCGACGCGATCGAAGCCGAAGGATACACCGTCGAGGACGTCAACCAGAAATGAGAATGTAATGATGTCTTGTGGAAAGGAGCTCTGGTTCGGTCGATTTGAGGGGTAATTCCCGAATCCGAATACATTCGATACTAGATTGATGGGGAGGCTTATAACGAAGAACGAGAGAGACAATGAGAGTGAGTCACTAACAATGATCGGCGAGAACGAGCGTACGAGAACCCGATGGACCGAGCGGGGGCGCGGTGCCCCGTCGAACGAGACGATTGAGTGGCGGACGTCCGCCGCCGATCGCGGTGATCGAACAGCGGTGAAACGGTGATCTACGATGGCGAGAGCTGAATCAAACGGACCGGTCGGACAGTTCCTCGAGGAGCTTGACACGCCGGTGTTTGCGGTCGGCTTCTTCATCGCCGCCGCAGCAGTGATCGCGTTCGTCCTCTGGCCGGAGACCGTGTCGGGGTACATGACCAGCGTGAACGATTTCCTGTGGACCGCCGCGGGCTGGTGGTACCTGGTCGCGATGTTCGCCCTGGTCGCGTTCGCCGGCTTCCTGATCTTCGGACCGTGGGGCAACATCAAACTCGGCGACGAGGACGAAGAGCCGGAGTTCACGTTCCTCGCGTACTTCGCGATGCTGTACTCGGCGGGGATCGGAGCCGGGATCGTGTTCTGGGGCCCCGCCGAGGCGATCTTCCACTACGACGCCGTCTCGCCGTTCATCAGCGCGGAGTCGCAGTCGGCGGGAGCCGCCGTCGGGGCGATCCAGTACACGTTCTTCCACTGGGGTCTCTCCGCGTGGACCGCGTACGTGATCATGGCGCTCCCGATCGCGTACTTTGCTTACCGATACGATGCGCCGCTGCGCATCTCGACGGTGATCGCACCGTGGGTCGGCATCCAGAACCTCAACCGCCCGATCGCGAAGCTCATCGATATCCTCGCCGTGTTCGCGACGATCGGCGGCGTCGCGACGACGCTGGGACTGGTCGGTAGCCAGTTTCTCGTCGGCGTCGAGTGGATCACCGGGGCGAGCGTCGGCGATCTCGGGACGATCGTCGTGATTACCGGACTGACCGTCGCGTTCACGATCTCCGTCGCGCTCGGCGTGGAGAAGGGAATCCGCCGCCTCTCGTACTTCAATATGATCCTGTTCACCGTGGTGACCGTCGCGACGTTCGTCCTCGGGCCGACGACGTACATCATGACCGTCGGCACCGAGGCGATCGGCGCGTACATCAACAACTTCGTCACGATGAGCTTCTACACCGGCGCCGCCGAGAGCGGCGGCGGCGTCAGCAGCTGGGTCGGCGGCTGGACGGTATTCTACTGGGCGTGGTGGTTCTCCTGGACGCCGTTCGTCGGGCTGTTCATCGCGCGCATCTCACGCGGCCGAACGGTGAGACAGGTCGTCGTCACGGGCGTCATCGCCTCGACGGGAATCACGATTCCATGGTTCGCCACGATGGGCGGCACCGCGATATTCCTGCAGGAGAACGGTCGCGCCAACATCCTCTCCGTCATCAGCGAACTCGGTGAGGCCGGCTCCGGATACCCGCTGTTCGAGGCGTTGCCGCTCGGCGGCGTGTTGACGGGTCTGTTCCTCGTGCTCGTGACGACGTTCCTCGTCACGTCGGCCGACTCCTCGACGCTGGCGCTGGGAATGCTCACGACCGGTGGCAACGAAAAGCCCTCGACGATCAACCGCGTCATCTGGGGATTCCTCATCGGCGCGCTCGCGTCGCTGCTGATGGTCACCGGCGGCGTCGACGCCCTACAGCAGGCCGCGATCATCACCGGCGGACCGTTTGCGGTCATCGCGTTGATCGCCATCGCAGCAATGATCGTCACGTTCAGCAGTCATGAACCGCTGTTCTTCCGCAAAGAGGACGATGTCTCGCTCCCGTCTCTCGAGCCCGAGACGCCCGACCACGATGCCGCTGACGCTGATCCGTCCGCCGACTGACCGACCACCGCTTGGCCGATCGATTCCTCGCGATCGATTTTGATTTCGGTGTCGGACGCTGTCGCGGCGTTCGTCCGGCGGGGTGACCGCCGACCGGGAGTGGGGATGATACCGACGACGATCGGCTCGCTTCGTCTCTTCCGGTTCCGGTAGCTATCCGTTCGAGGCGACTGCACGGCTACACGAAGTAGCGACGGCGAGCCCGCGACACAGCCAATCGGCGATAAAAATCAGTCGTCGGCGTTACGCCGGTACCGCGAGCCTCACCTGTAGATCGGGAACTCCTCACAAAGGTCGTCGACCCGCGACGAAACGCGTTCGGCGACCGCGTCGTCATCCGGCGCGTCGAGCACGTCGACGATGAGATCGGCGACGGTCTCCATTTCGGCTTCCGCAAGGCCGCGGGTCGCGAGCGCGGGGGTTCCGACACGGATCCCGCTGGTCACCATCGGCGATCGCGTCTCGCCGGGGACGGTGTTCTTGTTCACGACGATGCCGACATCGCTCAGCGCTTCCTCGGCTTTCGTCCCCGTCAGATCGGGGTGGGAGTCGCGCAGATCGACGAGCAGGAGGTGTTTGTCGGTCCCGCCGCTGACCAGCGAGAGCCCCCGTTCATCAAACACCTCACCGAGGCGCTTCGCGTCGGCGACGATCCGTTCGGCGTACGCTTCGAACTCGTCGGTCCGGGCCTCTGCGAATCCGACCGCCTTGCCGGCGACGTTGTGCATCAGCGGCCCGCCCTGCGCGCCGGGGAATACGGCGGAGTCGACGTCGTCGGCGTACTGCTCGTCACACATGATGAGGCCGCCGCGTCCCGCCCGGATCGTCTTGTGTGTACTCCCAGTGATGAACTCCGCGTGGTCGGCCGGCGAGGAGTGAACGCCGGCCGCGATGAGGCCGGTCACGTGGGCGATGTCCGCGAGATGGTAGGCGCCGACCTTGTCGGCGATCTCGCCAATACGGTCGTACTCGAACTCGCGCGGATAGGCCGACGAGCCGCTGACGATCATATCCGGCTCGACCTCATGGGCCTGTTCCGCGACGTCGTCGTAGTCGATGTACCCCGTCTCGGGATCGACCTCGTACTGCTCGACGTCGTAAAGCTGGCCCGAGAAGTTCACGTTGTGACCGTGCGAGAGGTGCCCGCCGTGTGACAGCGACAGCGAGAGGATCGTGTCTCCCGGCTCGAGCACAGAGAAGTATACGCCCATGTTCGCCTGCGTCCCGCTGTGCGGCTGGACGTTGGCGTGGTCCATCTCGAAGAGCGCTTTCGCGTGCTCGATGGCGAGTTCCTCTACCGTATCGACGTGCTGGCACCCGCCGTAGTAGCGGCCGCCGGGATATCCTTCCGCGTACTTGTTCGTCAACACGCTTCCCTGCGCCTCGAGGACGGCTTCCGAGACGTGGTTCTCCGAAGCGATCATCCCGAGCGTCGATTCCTGCCGCTCGCGTTCGAGCGAGACGGACTCGGACACGCTCGGCGCTATCCGGTCGAGTGGCTGTTCGAAGGCCATACGCTACGTGGAACGGATGCGAGTAAGTATCTTGCGTGTATGTGACATACCCCACCACAAAACGTAACTCCGCTAACTGTACGTGGAACGGAACCGGAATTTAAGAGACATGACCTGGTATGCCAGTGTGATGCAAACCGTTAGCACCGACGACGCACCGGCAGCCGTTGGGGCGTACAGTCAGGCGACCAGAACCGACGACGTCTTCGTCACCGCGGGCCAGCTCCCGCTGACGGCGGACGGCGACCTGTTAGACGATGAATCAGTCAGCGACCAGACGCGGCAGTGTCTGGAAAACGTCGAAGCGATTCTCGAGGCAGAGGACCTGTCGATGGACGACATCCTCAAGACGACCGTCTTCCTCGACGATATCGACGACTTCGAGGAGTTCAACGAGGTCTACAGCGAGTTCTTTGACGAGAAACCGCCCGCGCGGAGCGCAGTCGAAGTCGGCCGCGTCCCCAAGGGCGCGGCGATCGAGATCGAAGCGATCGCGGCCGCCGAATAGGCGACCGCGGCGAGCACCGGTTCGAAATTGATCCGTCTGTCCCACCTTTTCGTTTCGTCGATCACGGTCAGCACAGCGAGACCGGGGAATACGACCGCTCGAGCGTCCGTATTCGCAGCTAGACAGTGGCCGAGTGATGTGGACGGTTCGATCGCTGCGCTCCGATCTCGCGTCTCTCGGATTCGTAGAACGAATGCGAGCGTCGTTAGGGATGGACGACTCATCGCGGCGGGCTCGCGCGACTGACACGCCCGACCGATCGCCGTTCGAGACGTCGGTCGTCGATCTCGTTCGCCTGGATCTCTCCGTCTACGGTCCGTTGAGTCCTCACGGGCGCCAGTACGATCGTCGGTACGTCATCGTGCCAACGAGATAGATCCACGCGTGTGGACCGGGGTCCGGCCCGCCGAAGAGGGCGTTCGCGACGTACGGACCATCCGCTGTTTGGTAACGGTTCGATCCCGAACAGATCGTTCTCAGCAGATGGTTCGCCGCGCTTTCGCGGATGACTTTCAGAACGAATTGATACGCGAATCATACGTCAAACGTTTCCGCTGGCTTCACAACGCTATCAGCGTTATCAGCTGCCCGTCGACCGCGTCTCGAGGCTCGAGACCTGTCATCGTCGAAACGGTATCGGACGGTGGTTCGTCTCGGGTACACCGGAACCGGTCCCGTGACTCGCGGAAGTTCGACGGAACCGAAGAGAACGCTATCGCGGGACGGAACCCATCAGTCGTCCGCAACGGCCGTTGTGTCATCGCCTTCGGTGGTGAGTTCCTCGCGGCTGTCGACCGGCTCGCTGGGATTCGCCTGGTCCAGTTCCGTTGCGGCTCCGAGTCGGGCGTCGGTCGCGTTGGGATCGACGACTCTCGTCTGTCCGCCCTCGATCGCGATCTCGTCCTCGAGGTGCAACCGGATCGCTTCCGCGAGGGCGTCCGCCTCGAGGGGCTGGCCGCGCTCCTTGAGGTCCGCTTCGGTCGCGTCGGCGGGAACGTTGAACGCTCGTTGCGTGATGATCGGCCCCTGATCGAGATCCGTCGTCACGTAATGGGCGGTGACGCCGGCGATCCGGACGCCCTCCTCGAGAGCCTGCCGGTAGGCGGCCGCACCGGGGAACGCCGGCAGCAGCGAGGGGTGGACGTTAATGATGCGGTCCCCGTAGCGGAAGACGACCTCCGGCGAGAGGATCCGAATGTAGCGGGCCAGCGCGATGAGGTCAATCTCGTACTCCGCGAGGAGGTCGAGAAGTTCGTCCTCGTCGGGCGTGCCGTTCTCGTCGCCGATGTCGTGGAACGGAACGTCGTATTCGGCTGCGAGCGGGCGGAGCGTGTCGTGGTTTCCGATGACGACCCCGATGTCCGCACCGAGTTCGTCGTTCTCCCAGCGCTCAAGCAGGGCCTCCAGGCAGTGGCTCTCCTTGGTGACGAGGACGGCGATGGACCGGTCCTCGCAGTTGGACGGGAACCGCACCTGGACGTCGACGCCGAACTCGTCGCCGAGCGTGTGGAGGTCCTTGCGGAGTTGTCCCCGCGAGACCGACATCTCGGACGCGTCGACCTGCATACCCATCCGAAATGTTCCGTCTCGCACGGCCTGATCCAGGTCGACGATGTCGACATCGCGTTCGAACAGTAACGACGTCACGTCGGCGATGATCTCCGAGTCATCGTCGCCGACGATCGTGATCTCGGTCCGCTCGCGGGTCATCGTTCCCACCCCCGAGATCCGTCCTCGGTTGCGGTCGTCGACTGCGCTCGGTCGATCCCGGTGGCGTGTACTGATCGGTCTACCCGGTCTGTCGCCGCGGCGGACGACGCATACTGTGCTAGTGACATCCATTCACCTGTTCCCGATCGCCGTTAATGAACCTTGGTTCTCCTGATATCGGGAGAATACGTCGTGTTTGCCGACCGGCTCTTCCAGTCAGCGAACAGACACTCTGAAAAGCAGCCTTCGGATTGATCGGCGACCGCCTCCGATCGGGACCGAGGGAAATCAGGCCTCCGTTCGGAGATAGTCGACGACGGCAGCCGGCTCGTCGTCAAGGCCGCCGCCCTGTGCGAACGTCGGTCCGCCGCCGCCACCGCCGCCAAACGTTGCCGTGACATCGTCGACGAGTTCGCTCGCGTCCGTCTCGCCGGTCGTGCCGACGACCACGAACGCGCTTCCGTTCACGCCGGTCAGCGCGACGACGTCACCGATGTCGCCCGCGAGCGCCCGTACGCGCTCTGACACGTCGTTGGCACCGATACCGTCGATATCGAGCTCCCCGACGACCCACTCCTCGCCATCCTTCGAGACTATGTCCTCGCCTAGCGACTCGAGACGTTCCTCGAGCAGCCGATCGCGCAGGGAGTCGACCTCCGCCTCGAGGGTCGAGTTCTCTTCGACAACGGCGGTCGCTCGTTCCGGAAGTTCCTCGACGCTCGTCTCCAGCGTCCGGGCGGCACGAGTCGTGGCTCGCGTCTCGTCGAGTTGCGCGCGAACGGCGGTCGGGCCGACCGCGTACTCGACGCGTACGAGCCCTGACCCCGGATTCGACACCTCGAGGATCTTGACGGGTCCGATCTCGACGGTGTTTTCGACGTGCGTTCCGCCGCAGGCGGCGATGTCCCAGTCGTCGATCTCGACGACGCGGACGGTGTTGGTCGCCTCGGCCGCGCCGGTCTCGTTGAAGACGATCTCGTCGCGGTCCCGCGCCTGCGACGCGTCCATCTCCCGCCAGGTGATGTCTCTCGACTCCCAGACAACCTCGTTGACCATCCGCTGGAGGGTGAGCGCGTTCACCTCGTCCGGGTCGCGATCGGTCTCGAAGTCGATACGGCCCTTCTCCGCGTCGATGTCGAACCCGCCGTAGCCGTGGTCGTCGAACAGTTCGCGACCGGCGCCGTACAGTACGTGACTGGCGGTGTGCGCTCGCATACAATAGGTCCGGAACTCGTCGTCGATCGACCCGGTCACGTCGTCGCCCGCCTCGAAGTCGGGCACCGTTGCCAGCGTGTGGACGGTCTCACCGTCGCGCGTCTGTACGTCGACGACGTCGGTCCCGTTCAGCGTCCCACGATCGGCCGGTTGGCCGCCGCCTTCGGCGTAGAAGTACGTCTCCTCGAGCCGAACATCGGTCCCGTCGACGGACCGCACCGTCGTCTCGAACACCGTCACGTACGGCTCGTCCGGTGCGCGATTGTCACTCAATTCGGAAGCCATCATGCTGACTGTCGGCACACACCGTTATAAACCGTGCGGAGAGGCTGGTGCGGCGACACATTAATGAAGCCGCCGATGGCACGTGTGGTATGGAGTATCACGAGTCGGTCGACTACCTCGAGTCGCTACAGCGGCGTCGACCCAAGCTCGGAACGGAAACGACCGCCGCGCTGCTCTCGTATCTCGACCGCCCGCATGAGGATCTCAACTGCGTCCAGATCGCCGGGTCGAACGGGAAAGGAAGCACCGCGTGTATGCTCGAACGGATTCTTCGCGACGCCGGACTCGATATCGGCCTCTATACGTCGCCTGATCTAAACGATCTGCGCGAGCGGATTCAGGTCAACGGCCGGAAAATTCCGAAACAACGGGTCCAGGAGTTCGTCGCCGAAATCGACGACCGCGTCGAATGGCTCCGCGAGGCGGACGATACGCCGACCTACTTCGAGGTTCTCACGGCGCTTGCGCTCCACCACTTCGCCGCCGAGGACGTCGATGTCGCCATCCTCGAGGTCGGTATCGGCGGCCGATACGACGCGACGAGCGTCGTCGATCCCGTCGCGAGCGCCGTGACCAGCGTCTCGCTGGAACACACCGACATCCTCGGCGACACGATCGAGGAAATCGCCCGCGACAAGGCGCAGGTCGCGCCGGCCGATGCGCCGCTGGTGACCGGCGCATCGGGGGCGGCCCTCGAGGCGATCCGCTCGGAAACGGACGTGATTACCGTCGGAATCGACGACCCGGACGTGGTCGCCCGCGAGCACGGGCTGGCATCGCCGATCGAGAGCGATATTTCGATCGCGGGACCGAAGTGGTCACTCGAGACGAGGCTGCCGCTCGTGGGTCCCCATCAGGCGACCAACGCCGGCGTCGCGGCCACGCTGGCTGATCAGGTCGACGGCGTCGATCCAGAATCGATCGCGCGCGGTCTCCGCGACGCCTACTGGCCGGGCCGGTTCGAAGTCATGTCGACGGCGCCGCTCGCGATCCTCGACGGCGCGCACAATCCGGGTGCCTGCGAGACGCTCGCCTCGCTCGTCGACCGATACTCGTTCGACGACCTCCATCTCGTCTTCGGAGCGATGCGAGAGAAGGACCACCGGGGCATGACAACGGCGTTACCGGCCGCCGACGCGGTCTATCTCTGTGAACCGGACGTGCCCCGCGCCGAGAGCACGGACGCCCTCGCGGCCGCGTTCGACGATCGCAGCGCGACGATCGATCGCGCCGGCTCCGTCCTCGAGGCGACCGAGCGGGCGCTATCGGCGGCCGACGAAGACGACTGCGTCCTCGTCACCGGCTCGCTGTACGCGGTCGCCGAAGCGCGCGACCGGTGGACGCGGCTCCAGATCCCGAAACGGACGGGCACCGTAGAGCAGGCGCAGAACGTACTCACGAGCGCGACCGTCGACGCGGAGACTGCCGAGTCCGTCGCGGACGAGACCGTCCATCGAACGATCAAGACCTATCTGCGCGGTCCACAGGCCGAGCGCGTCGAACGGGCGTTCGAGGCGATCGGCGGAACGTGCGTCTGTTCGGACGCCGAGACGGCCGGTCGCCACGTCGCGATGGTCCTCTCCGGGACGTCGTCGCAGTTCCGGGACCTGCTCGACGAACTGACCGACGCCGACCGCGGTCTCGCCCACGTCGCCACCCAGCTCCGACGAACGATCGACGACGATCGCGTCGGCGACCAAGCCGATCAGTATCCGTGGGATCGAACCCCCGCAGTCATGGGTATCCTGAACGTGACGCCGGACAGTTTCTACGACGGGGGCGAGTACGACCGCGTGCCGGACGCGGTCCGGCGAGCCCGCGAGATGATCGCCGCCGGTGCTGATATTATCGACGTCGGCGGTGAGAGCACTCGTCCCGGAGCCGAGCCGGTCTCGGTCGCCGAGGAAATCGACCGCGTCGTCCCGGTCATCGAACGCATCGCGGACCTGGACATCCCGATCTCGGTCGACACGCGGAAAGCCGCGGTCGCCGACGCCGCGCTCGAGGCGGGCGCCGACATCGTCAACGACGTCTCCGGACTCGAGGACCCTGAGATGCGCTTCGTCGCGGCCGACCACGACGCGTCGCTCGTCGTCATGCACAGCCTTGAGACGCCCGTCGATCCCGGTCGGACCGCTACCTACGACGACGTCGTCGAAGACGTCCTACACGAACTCTCGGAGACGGTGTTGCTCGCGGAACGTGCGGGATTGGATCGCGACCAGATCGTCGTCGATCCCGGACTTGGATTCGGAAAGAATCCGGCCGAGAGCTTCGAACTAGCCGCCAGGATCGACGAGTTGCGCGCGCTCGGTTGTTCCGTCATGATCGGTCACTCCCGGAAGTCGATGTTCGACCACGTTGGCTGCGAGCCCGGCGAGCGATTACCACCGACGCTTGCGGTGACGACCATGGCGGCCGAACGCGGCACCGACGTCGTCAGAGTTCACGACGTCCCCGAAAATGTCGCTGCGGTTCGGACGGTCCGCACGGCGGACACTCGATACTAGCCCTCGCAGCTGAAGCCGAAAGCGGAAGTGAAACCAAGTGAGCGCAATCACGAACGGGCGGCGAACGAAGCGGTCGACACCGTCGGATACGTCTCCTCGAGTTCCCGCGCCTCCTCGGGAAGGACGGCGGCGACGACGTACTCGGTGTGGTCCTCGAAGTAGTCCAGCAGACCGCGGATCCGGTCCGCGTCGAGCATTTCGACGGCGTCGATGACGACGACCGGCAGTTCGCTCGCGACGTCGTGAACGAGATAGCCCGCGAAGGCGACAACGAGCCCAATCACCTCGCGCTCGCTCTTGCTCAGGCTGTCGATCGTGTCCTCGTACGCGGTGCCGCTCTCGCTCGAACGAACGACGTGCAGCTCGAAGCCGGTCGCCGACGGTGCGTCACCGTCTCCCGCGAGCCGTTCGATCCAGACGCGTTCGACGTTCTCGTAGTCCAGCGCGTCGAGGACCTGCTGCATCGATTCGTTGAACGTCGTGACGAGGTCGCGCTCGAGCGTCTCGATCCGCTCTCGCTGCTCTCGAAGCTGTGTCGCGACCGATTCGCGCTCCGCCTCGAGGTCGTCGCGGTTCTCGAGTTCCGTCTCGAGCTCCTCGATCTCCCGTTCGAGTTCGGTCAACTCGTTCTCGAGCTGCCCGCGTTCGTACTCGAGGTCGCTCACCTCGCCATGGAGCTCGAGCAGTTCGTCGTCTCGTTCGTCGAGCGTTTCGGCGTCCGCTTGAAGCGATTCGATCCCGTCGTCGAGCGCCGCTTTCTCGTCCCGTAGCTCGCTCAGCGTTTCTTCTCGCTGTTCGATCTCGGCTTCGATCGACTGCTCTTTCTCGGCGAGACGCTCGCGTTCGTCGCGCCGGCGTTCGAGCTGTTGTTTCTCCTCCTCGAGCGATCGTATCCGCTCGGTGATCGTTTCGCGCTGCTGGCGCTTTTCTTGGATGATCTCCTGAACTACCCGCACTTGCTCGGCGATCTCTTCCCGTTCGACGGTGGAGCCACACGTCCAACAGGTGATCGTCCGCGACGAGGGATCGAGTTCGGCGACGATCTCGTCCGATTTCATCTCCTCGGGGATCTCTCGCTCGTCGTCCAGCAGCTGATCGTTCATCTCGACGATCGGGCTCAACGCGTTAATTGTACTCGTCAGTTGCTGTTTCTGATGGTGAAGACCCTCGATTTCGCTCTCGACCGTGTCGACGTCTCGTGGCGATTCCGCCGTTCCAGGTTCGTCGTGCTGCTCGCGGACGGCCTCGAGTTCGTCCTCCAGCGAGCGGATCGCCTCTCGTTGCGTTTCGATCCGATCGCGAACGGACTCGCGCTCCGATCGCTTCTCCTTGAGATCGTCGAGAACATCGTTACCGTCGGTCTCCGCTTCCCGTGCGTCGATCTCCTCGCGCTTCTCGCGGAGCGCCGTCTCGATCTCCTCGCGGTCCTCACGCAGGGTTGTCGCTCGCGTCCGCAGCGTTGGGAGTCGGTCCTCGGATCGATCTAACTCGTCGAGCCGCTCGTCGAGCCGATCCTTTCGCGCTTTCAGCCGCTCGATTTCGGCCTCGATTTCCGCGGTATCGACCGGTTGCATCAGTAGCTCGTACACGTCCCCGTCCGCGAGAAGACGCTGCCTGATCGGATTCGTTTCTCCGAGCGCGACGAACAGTTCACAGAGGTCGGTCCGATCGGAGAAGCGCTCCGCGTCGGTGACGGTCGGATCGCCGTTTTCGTTCGACAGTTCCAGGAAGTACTCGTTCTCGTCCGTTCGAAGCGACATCCGTCCGCGATCGGCGTCGCTTTTTACCGGCGGTGTGGGTCCGCCGAGTACGGCGGCCAGTCCGCGAAGGAACGACGACTTGTTCGACGCGTTCTCCCCTGAGAGCAGCGTCACTCCGGGTGAGAGCGTCAGTTCGCCGTCGGTGATTCCACCGATGTTCTGGACGGAGATGTGTAATTCCTCGAACTCGCTTTCCGGCTCCGATTTAGGGCTGTTTACAAACATGGATAGGCGAACGACCGGTGCATCGGTAGCAGCACAGCGGATTGATTAGGCCGCGCGACGGTAAATGATGGCCGTATCCTATATAATCGTTTGGTCGAATAACACTTTCACGATCTAGGTGAGACGTATATACGACGGTCCGTTATCGTCGGCCGACCGCCGATTTCGAAACCCGTCCCGTACTCGTGACGCCGCCGGTCGATCACGCTTCGGTCTCATCGTCTCGAGCAGCGGTTCGACCGTCCTCTCGGCACGAACAGCGTCCCCGATCCACGAGACGGGCAAACGTGTACTCCTCACCGCATTCCGTACACGCGACGCGCAGACTCAGCGTGACCTCCGGGTCGCCGACCGTCAGATGACCGCTCGAGCGGAGTCGATCGATCGTTCGCATAGTGATCGACTCGGTTCGGGACAGTAATTTGAAGACGACGTTCTTCGCGTCGGTCCGATCGGTTCGCGTGGTTCGCTCAGTGTCGACATCGAGGCAGCCGTTGAGATGCGTCCGAACGGTCTGGTAACTGACGAAGTCGTCCGTGACCGCGTCCGGATCGATTCCGTTCCGTTCGAGTCGAGACTGCACTTCGACTCGCGTTCCGACGCTCACGTCATCGTCGGTAAGCAGACGGTAGAGGTTCTCGACTTCGCCCTCCAGCGTCTCCATGTCCGATTCGTTCACCGCCGCTTCGAGCACCTGCTGGTTGTGATACGTTTCGAGGTCGCGAAGACTGGCTCCCGCGTTCCGGCGCGCGAGGAGTCGCTGATCGAGGTCGTCGAGTTCCCGATCTCGAGCGACCCGATCGATCTTACAGCCCCCGGTGTCGTTCGCCATCGTTATACATTACGTGTGTGGGACACCATTTATTTCCTTCCTGCTGCGTCGCCACCGCTAACTGTTATCCGACTGATTCGAGCATACTCTTATGATGCTGCCCAAAGCAACGAGAGAGTACCGGGCAGACGGACGATACACGATCGGCGAGCCGATATCGACCCGACGATCGAGACCGCTCGGTAACCAAAACAGAGCCACTACCGAAGAGATGCCTATTACCGTAAAAGCCTACGCCGAACACGACGAACTCGCTCTGACCCCGACGTTACGGAGCGTAGATGGTATCGAGATTGAAGTGATAACGCAGGCGAACACCGATCCGCATTCGAACGTTTTTCCGTTTCTCATCAAGTACGACGACCGCGACGAGTTGGAGCGTCATGTCGAATCAGATCCGACCGTTGACAGTTACGAACTCGTCGACGCGGACGACGACGTGTTCATCTACTATATCGAACATCCGGAAGGAACTATATTACTGAGCCCGATCATCACGGAAGTAAATGGATTCACGTTACGGACGAAGACCAGACGTCGAGGATGGTTCGTCCAGTTACAGCTCCCGGACCGAGAGGCACTCAACACGATCTGGGAGTACGCCGAAGAGTGCGGAATGAAGTTAGAGATCATTGAAATACACGGGAGCGCGGGGGCCAAAGAAGACATCTCGTTCGGACTGACGGACGAACAAATCGAAGCACTGCAAACGGCGTACGAGTGCGGGTATTTCAACGAGCCGCGAGACACGGCCCTCAAAGGCGTCGCCGACGAGGTCGGCGTCTCCTCAACCGCGATAAGCGGGCGGCTTCGGCGCGGGATGCGGAACCTGGTCTCCGCGGCATTGATAGACGAAGATATCGACTGACAGTCCCCGCTGCTATTTACGTGTTGTCGGTTCTCTGTTGACGTGGGATTCTGTTCTAGAATAAATGTAATAGATATTTCTTTGATATAGGAGTGTATAGATAGCCACCTTTAAGAGGCATAAGACATGAATTACGACTATTGATAAAACTAATATATAATTTATTTTCGCTACATCGAATTACACACAATGATCCATAGTCGAATTTATAACTTTTACCACATATGGTCAATTCGGTGAAATTCGAGTCCGCGGATCACCTTCATACAACGGTATCTAGAACGGATTCCATCATATGATGGGACTTAAAGAGGAGGAATATTACTCATTAAACATCATCTGGGTGATTGTCAATTACTAACTCATGAGTAGTGCCGTAGACTCGGCGGCCGAACGACCGACGCATCACTTGCACCACGACTGGACCGGAGAGGAGTGGGCGAGTGATCGTATCGTGCAGGCGATTGCAGAGTACGAAAAAGAGCGTCCGGAGAATCTCCCACCGCTAAGCGATAGTATCAATCCCGAGGCACTCGATACAGCGTTCGAATCCACCGACGGGAGCGCCGGTAAGGCTGGGTGTATCACCTTCTCCTACTACGGCTACACCGTTCTCGTACAGAGTACCGGACAGATTCTCATCAAGAAGAACTGACTCCTCCTATCCACAACAATGACTGATATCGGGGGCCTTCAGAACCACGTTGCACGGATCGATCTCGACAACCCCCAGCTTATTGACCTCCTCCCGCGCCTAAAGACGCGGGAATCCCACCACGGGATTTCAGGCCGGTCGTGGCCCTATGGTTTCAAGACGCATACGTCCCAAGCGTCTCTTGCTTGGTAGCATCGGCTTGGGTGTCTTGTGGGGCGGTCAAACGCCCCCCATCCTCAGCCAAGTCATTGCCATCCGTGTGTTCTCTTGAATGGCTCTCTCCACTGAGGTAGCGGTCTGCGATATTTATCGCGCCGTTCACGTCCGCTTGGTACTCGCCCATCCAGCAAGCGTCGTTCGTACACTTGAACGTCGCCTGTCGCGGACGGTATCCTACCTCACCGCAAGCGTGGCACTCCTTCGACGTGTTGCGTGGGTTCACCGTCTCGACGGGGATACCCTTCTCGACGGCCTTGTAACGTATCTGCGCGTGGAGTTTGGCGAATCCCCATCCGTGGAGACGCCGGTTCATGAAGTCGCCGTAGTCCATTGACTCCCGTATGTACGTCAGGTCTTCCAGAACAAGAACGGGATTCTCGACGGACTCGGCGTACTCCACGACTTCGCGGGTGACGCGGTGGAACACGTCATCTATCTGTTTCCACACGTCATCCCCGAAGGACTCCGCGATACGCTCGCTTCCACGCGTCTGGAGTCGGCGCTTGGCGGTGAAGTAGGTCTTGCGGAGCCGACGAACGGTCTTGCCCTCGTCGGCCCACAGTTCGGGCGCGGTCGGAGAACCGTGGTCGTCGCGGTGACACACCGTGACGAGTGACGCTTCCCCTATGTCCACTCCGATGGGTGTCCGTTCTTCGGCGGACACCTCGGGGCGTTCCTCCACGTCGCGGGTGGCGGTGACGTGGGGATACCACGTCCCATCCCGCTCGAACAGCCGACTCTCGCCCATCGTGGCGTCTCCCGCGTTCAACGCTTCCAGCCAACCCCGTTGTTCGGGATTCGGTTGGGCCGGTAGCCAGAGGAGGTAATCCTCGTGGTGCGGGATTTTGACGTACCACTCTATTGCGTTCTCGGGCTTGTGGTCGAGCCGTAGCCCCTCGTTGGTGAAGCGCACAGGCTGGTCGTCGTGAAGGTCGCCCGCGTTGTACGTCGTCGTCAACTGCGGGACGTACTTTTTGAGCGCGTTCTTCGCGTACCCGCTCAGGTCGTAGTTGACCACCACGTCGTTCGCTTCGGTCTGCGTGGTGCATCGGGCGTCGAAGGCGTCTTGGAGGGCGTTCTGGTACGCCTCTCGTGTCTCTCAGAGTTTCCTCCGCTTGTGGGCGTTCGGGTCCACAAGTTTGAGTTCGAGCGTCTTCGTGAGTTCGGTCACGAATCGCCCTCCTTGTGTTCTTGAATGTAGTTCTCGACCGTTTCACTCGAAACGTGCCCGGCGGTCCCTGCGTAGTATCCTCGCGCCCATCCTATTTTCTCGCCTTTGTGGTCGGTGTATCGGTGGTTGTACTTGCGCGAGGAGATACCCTTGAACCTAGATTCGACCATTCGTGTCGTCGCCGGCCGGCTCGACGTCACGTTGGAGCACCTTGAGGTGCACGTCGCCGCCGACGTAGACGTCCGCGGCACACTGGTCGTTGACCGTGACATACCCGTCGAATTCCAGTCGATGGCGTGCGAGGTCGATATCCAGGCGGAGGAAGGTACGGACAACAGGCATGTCCAGCAGCTCGTCGAGGCAGCGGAACGCAGCTGTGTAGTCCTCCAGACGTCGCGTTCGGGCGTCCCCGTCGAGACGACGGTCGACGTAGAGTCTGGTATCGCCCAACACTGAATGTCAACCATTCATATACGTGATGCCCGGCGGAAAACCGCACGCCCTCTCGTAGGTGAACGATCCACTGCATGCCACCCAGTTCCAGCGATATGACCGACGAGGGACGTACGACCGTTTCCTGTCGTGTCTTTCCCGTCTTACGCAGAGGAAATAGTACCCCTCACCGTCGCGGTCGTAGTCGCGGACGTCTTTCGGGTAAATCTGTCGAATCTCGACGGATCGAAGGCCGCACTCGGCACCGAGTCGAATCACGAGGTCGTCTCGGTAGCCGACATGGCATAGTGAGGCATGGGTAAATTTTTAGACATCCAATCCATAATACAATCTCATGTGCCGAATGCAGTGGTCCCGACCGCTTCCGAACCGCCCTCCCCTCCAAAGTAGCCACCCGCAGCCCTCCAGCCGATGACGCACAACCGTCGAGCCTTTCTCACAGCCGTAGGAGCCGTAGCCGGCGGCGGCTGTACCACCCCCAGAGGCGACTCGAGCGAATCGAAGAAGCAAGATTCACCTGACGACACCGACAGCGACTCCCGAACGACCATCGGCTTCGGCGGCGATACGATGCTTGGGCGGGATCTCAACGCCATCTACGGTTCGTCTGACATCGATCCGGCGGCTGTCTGGGGCGACCTTCAGCCACGCCTCGAGTCGCTCGACGGCGTCTGCTGTAACCTCGAGTGCTGTCTCTCGACGCGCGGCGAACGGTACCCGAACCGGTCGTACTATTTCCGGGGTGATCCCGCGTGGGCCGTCCCGGCGCTCCAAGCCGGAAACGTCCAGTTCGCGTCGCTGGCGAACAACCACGCGATGGACTACGGCGAGGTGGCGCTGTTGGACACGATCGACGCGCTCGAGGACGGCGGGATCAACGTGGCCGGCGGGGGCGCGACGCCCGACGAAGCCCACGCACCGGCGACGTTCACCGTCGGCGACGTCGACATCGCGGTCATCTCCGTTGCTGATCACCCGTGGGGGTACGCCGCGACCGACGACAGTGCCGGTACCTCCTTCGCCAGGACCGACCTGGACAACGACGACACCCAGCGGATCGTCAGGGACATGATCAATCGCGCACAATCCCTAGACCCGGATCTCTTGATCGCGTCGATTCACTGGGGGTGGAACTGGAAGGAAGTACCGAACGACGAGCTTCGCGCGTTCGGCCACTGGCTCGTCGACCTCGGCGTGGACCTCGTCCACGGCCACAGCGCCCACGTCGTCCAGGCGATCGAACGCTACGACGATGGCGTCATTCTCCACGACACCGGCGACCTCGTCGACGATTTTGGGATCAAAGGCGACCTCCGAAACGACCGCAGCTTCCTCTTCGAAGTCACGCTCGAGGACGCCCAGATCGACGAGATTCGGCTGGTCCCGATCGAAATCGACAACGGGGTCAATCTCGCCGGCGACGAGGTGGCGGCGTGGCTTCGGGAGACGATCCGCGAGCGCTCGGGCGACTTCGGGACGACGTACGAACGTGACGAGTCCGAACTGGTGGTCCGGCTGTGATCAATTTCGGGTGAGATCAACTGTCTGTCCCCAACGGACCCCACGATTCCGCTTCTCGAGTCTCCGACAGCTCACACACACAAAGCGCCGAACGCAGCGACTGCAATCACTTTCTGCCTGGGCGAATTACGGCTCTCGAGACGACGAGAGTCCATCGGCGTACGCGACGTATCCCACTTCCTCGAGGCGGTTCACGACGCGACGGATCGTCTCCAGGTTCTCGTCGATCATCCGCGCGAGGCCTGAGATGGAATCGCCCGGGTCAAGCGCGAGGATGGCCGTGAGTTCCTTCTCACCGCACACTTCGTACATCCCGAGGTTACACAATTCTGTGCAACACCCAGAATTAACCTTCGTGTGAGTCTGCTGGCTGAATCTGGCGGGTGCTCTCGGCGAGATAAATTCGGTTCATAGCTCTCGCTGAGCAGGTCTGAGAGCATCTCTAGTCAATTTATTCAACGACTTGCTTACTTCTCAAACTGACTCAACTAGACAGTGCCTCTTCGAAAGAACGGCTGAAACCATCGTCAACCAACAGAAAAACGGGGCAACTTGGCTTTGGTCCGAGGGGTATTATTTAATTCACTTCGGTTCGGATGACCTCAAGTAGTTAACACCTATCCGACAGAAAGGGGACCATACCAATAGTGAATTGATGTCTGTTATAAGAAAATGTCACTTGAAACGTCACACGAGACAGCAGATGACTACAGTGTAAGACGGTACAAACGTGGGGATCGAGATGGCATTCTGTCATTGTTTGAAAAGCAGTGGGGGGACCGGCTGAGTGCTGCCTGGTTCGACTGGAAATTCGTCGACGACCCGTACCTCTCGCACGTTCCGATCACATTGGCGGAGCGAAACGGCAAGATTGTTGCCGTTCAGGGATACATTCCGTCTCCAGTACGCTGGAAGAACCAGATTATTTCTGCACTCAAACCTGTTGATGCAGTAGTCCATCCTGACCACCGTCGACAGGGTCTGTATTCCCTAATTACGGAGGCCGCGATTAACGAGTATCTCGACCGGGAGCCAGCGTTCTTCTTTAATTTCCCAAATGTTGCATCACTGGGCGCACAAAAGAAACTCGGTTGGTCCGAGATCGATGTCATTCCGATGTACTACCGGCTGCAACGCCCCCATGAGATGCTGACAACCGAACGGGTTCCCGCTCCACTCGAGCAATCACTTACCGTAGCCGCGCGCGCCTATCTGTCTGTTCGAGGTCGGTTCTCGAGCAAGTCTAGTAACTTCGATGTAACGCGCTACTCATCCGTTCCCGGTGATCTCCTCGAATCGCTGTACGAGTCTCACGTCCCACAGCGGTTCCACGCCTACCGTGAAGCACAGTACTATCACTGGGTATTCGACGCCCCAAACTACGACCACACAATATATGTAGCTCACCGTGATGATCGCCCAGTCGCTGCGCTAATCACACGAACGGAGAGCGGTCAAGCCGTGAAGATCATGGAAACTCTTCCGATGACGGCGGACCACGAGGCGTTCGCCGATCTGCTCGCGGCGGCCGTCGCTGATAACAAAGCAGCCGGCGTGATAACCGTCTCAAATCGTATCCTTCCTCCAAAGTTGCTCGAACGATTCGGATTCGTCAGCAACCAGAATCCGGTTCTCTCGCGTGCCGGGACTCCAACGTACCTAGCAGCACGGCCACTGTGGCGCGACGACGAATCGGCGCCGATTTCACCACGGACACTCACAGAGAGTGAAAACTGGCGTGTCTCGTTCCTCGAAGTGACTGACTGACCGAACTTATATTCTGTATATCCATCAGAATTATATTGGTACCCACACACCCCGGGTGTCGAGTGTAAACCACCGAGGTTCGGTAGTATAATTTGTCTCTATGGAATTCAGAGAAAGTGCTATACTGGAAATAGAGGAGTTCTCAGTCTCAGTAGAGAAAATAATGAAGAGACCATGTAAGCAGATCTACGAACAACCATGTGATTCTATGCCTTGATTCTGACCTATATAAAAGAGTGGTTAAATTCGATATTCAGTTAGAGTCTCCCTTCTATGTATGGTGGTTATCTATCTATAAATATGCCGTAATGATAAAATATATAAATAGCATCTAGATAGTAGTAGTAGTAGATAGCTGTGGGATCTTGATCACATCCGTTGTTCAGTACTCCTAGTATCGGAATTGTCTGCACAAACGGTTATACGTAGCTTCCTGTGAGAAAGCTAGCTACCCACCATTTCGCCCGTTTACACTCGACACCCGGGGTGTGTGTGTGCGTCTTCGGACTCACCAAAGTGTGGATTCCATCTTGTCTTAAGATAATCAGTGACTTATGAATATATTCACTTGATGCATGGGATAAGGTGCCAAGCACATCGTATCAATTGATACACTCGACACCTGGGGTCTGGATTCCTAGTAGCTTTCAATAGCAGCAGTCTACTTTATTCCTGTTTAAAACGGCTACATCGCTTGATTTCGGAATTATACACTCGACACGTGGTGTGTTTGAAACACCTAGATTTATGTAGAACACCGACCGTCGTGTGTAACAATGAAACGGTCTCCTGGGGGCCGATCACCAAGATGAGCGACGAGAAACAGAGCTCTCTTGATTCGATCTGGCAGAGTGAAGACCCAATCTTTGTCAACAAGGAACTCCTTGATATTGAGCACATTCCGGACGAGGAGAGGATCATTGGCCGAGACGATGAACTCTCAGACCTCGCAAATAGCATCCACCCAGCAATTCGAGGTGGGAAACCACGGAATACGCTTATATACGGTAAAACAGGAACAGGAAAAAGCTTAGTTGCCAAACACGTTACTCAGAGTGCTGAACGTTTCGCTCAAAAGGAGGAGACACACCTAAGCCGGGCATATATCGACTGCACACAGGCGTCAACAGAAACGCAAGTGGTGATAAAGCTTGCACGTTCGTTTAACAACCCAGAAAAAACAGATATCTCTGTGCCGCTTTCTGGACTTTCTACAAATGCGTATTATGATCGACTCTGGAATATTCTTGATAGCCTACATGATGTTGCTATCATTATCCTTGACGAGATAGACAAGCTCCAAGAGAATAACGTGCTAATGCAGCTTTCTCGAGCTGGGGAAGCTGGGAAACTCGAGTCGTGCAAGGTCGGGATAGTTGCTATCAGTAACAAGATCTCTTTCAAGGACAGTCTCGATGAACGAGTTCTCAGTAGTCTACAGGAGCGTGAGTTTATCTTTCCTCCATACGATGCAAATCAGTTGCGAGAAATTATGCGTCATCGAGAAGATGCCTTCCACGAGGATGTTCTTAGTGATGAGGTGATTCCACTGGCTGCCGCATTCGCTGCACAGGAACACGGTGATGCTCGAAAGGCACTTGACATTCTTCGAAATGCAGGCGAACTTGCAAAGAACGACGGTAGCGACCTAGTTCTTGAAGAGCACGTCAGGGATGCCCGTGAACAGGCGGATATCGATCGATTCTCGAAGTTGCTTCAAGATCAGCCGACTCAATCGAAGGCAGCTGTCTATGCGCTCGCATTACTTACAGATGGTCAGAAGCAAGAAGAGTTCTCTACCCGCGAAATCTACGAGCAGTATGAACAACTCACGAGGACACTTGATATAGATGCACTCTCTCAGCGTCGGATGGCTGATAGACTGAATGAACAGGCATTCCTCGATATTTTAGGAATCACAGACCGGGTTGGTCGTGGCCGTGGCAAAGGAATGACTAATTTCTATTACTTACTTGAAAATCCAGAAGTTGTGCAAACCGCTATCGAGTCCGATCAGCGTTTTTCCGACGTAGAATTATAGACTCACGCTATAGTTACACTCGACACCTGGGGTCCTAGATGTCTGAGTTTGGGATGTCGTTTCTCTTTCAAATCTATCTGGTTGTGAGGGCCTATATACTCAGTGTTCTCGAGGGTTTACACTCGACACCCGGGGTGGTGAGGGGTCGTCAAATTCTACCCTCTGGGCATTATTTTATACCATTCTTATAATGAACTCTGTAGGCTTATACTCGACACCCGGGGTGTTCACATTGTCACTAGGTTACCAGGAATGTCGCTTTTATTCTTCACTAGGGTTGACTGGCCTTTTGTATTTGACTTGATCTGACCCCCTTCTCTCCACTGCCAGTAGTAGCGGTTGTCGTTGATCTCTTTGATTGTGAGTGTCGCCTTTGACGGGATATCATCTGAGAGTTCGTCCGGTCGTTCTTCAATGTCTTTCTCGTCCGTGTCCACCTCGAGGCGGGCCTCGCGTTCCTTATGTTCCGCTAAAGTCTCAGTGTAGCGAGCAACGTGCTGGAACTGGCTCAGTGAGTATCCGTTGAGCGTATCAACGATGTCTGGCGGGAGTTCTGCCCACTGCGTCGGTGGTTCGTAGGAGATCGGCTGTCGCCTCGTATTAACTAGCATGGGACGCCTATGTTTTATTGATTACTGAGAATTACCTACTGTCGAAGATTGTCATAGAACGGTTCCATACCCTCTCTGCGACTTTCTGACACACGATAAGCACAAGTGAAGTATATACCTCTCAAGTCCACGAGTGTCGATAAACCAACTGAAAGATCTCTATTGCTACCGCTACAAAAGATGCAATTACACCAATCACTGCCCAAATATCAGCATTACCCTGTATAATCTTCATCACCATGCTCCCTCCAGCGATGGCCATAGCTACGCTGATAAGGATAATACTTTTAGTTGACTCACCTGAACTACCCATGCATTAGTGTCATATTCAACACCAATGACTGTTGTTCAGTTCGCATGTGTAGTGAGCGGATAGTTCAGTCCAGGTGGGGTGGAAAGAATACTATTCGAATCGTTCTATGACCCCCTCTACTGTCGTCTTGTGACATCCTCTCCGCCGTTTACAGTAGACGCCGAACCTAATTTGCGGCGTTGCTGGTAGTGTGGCTATGGTCAAAACGGCCGAAGCTAAACAAGTCTGTCGTGTCGCTTCCACCGTCGTGTATCCAGCGCTCGATTTCGACATCAAACCCTGTGGGTGCTATACGAGAGGACTTTCTGGAAGTCCTCTCTCGTGGTGCCTTCGAGCAGGAGTTCGCCAATACTGTTGAGAAAATCTGCCAACTTGATCACGGCGAGTCCGTCGACGGCTCGCAACGGGCTTGCAAAATCACTGCTCTACCACCTCCGGGACCTGGAGGCGGACGCCATCGACGATCAGTTCGATGGCGTCCACGACGACCTCTTCGAGATTCTCCGCAAACAACGGGCTGTTACCCGACTGTGTCGATGTTGCGATCGATCTCAACCAATGGCGGTTTTACGGCACAGCCGACACTGACCACGTCCTGATCACCTATCCTGATCAGGGAACCAACCGAACCTACTGTTTTGCGACACTCTGTATTGTCGCACCAGGAACACGGTTCACACTCGATGTCCTGGCACTGGAGGCGACCGGCTTTCGTGTCAAGCGCGAAGTCGGTCGCTCGCTGCTCGAAACGGCACGAGAGTACATCTCGATCAGACACGTCTATCTCGACAGAGGCTTCTACCAGGTTCACGTCGTTGCGCAACTTGAACAACTCAACGTCGACTATATCGTCCGTGCACGCTCGAGTAAAGGGATGAAAGCCCGTCTCAGTGCCGACGCTGAGACGATCGTCGATGAGTATCTCATGCAACGAAAGCGTGAGCCGACCCTTCAGTTGCAGTAACGGTATTCGCCGTACGGCATCGATCAACCGAAGACGAGTACGTCTGGTTCGTGATGAATCTCGATCTAGATGCAGAGTCAGCGAGAGCGTACGCGGCAGCGTTCGCCGCTGGGGAATTGAGACCTCCTACCGCCAGATCGGTGACTTTCTCCCGAGAACGTCGTTGCCGACGTTCTCGATACGGCTCTTTTACTTCCTGTACGCGGTTTCAATGTACACTCTGTGGATCCTTGCAAATGTGCTTGTCTCAGGTGGTGCTGTCCCGGAGAAACCGCAATCTCGACACGTGTCTTCAGGGAATTCGTTGTTGTGACCGATTACGGATAGGGGGAGATCAGTCCGACCGAGATGATCGGTCAGAACGCCGTAACCGAGTGGCAACGCTCAGAAACGCCGCCAACAGCGGCGTTTCTTCGCTCCCTTCCTCGCTGTGTCGCCTAGATCGTTGGAGCGCCGCAATCCAAATCGGTTGATCGACCAGTTTCGTTCGGTTGTCCGCGTTGAATCGGCAACTACTGTGAAGGGCGGGGATTCCCGACCGCCGTTGGGATATTGTGGTTTACGACATGACCGATTCTTGAGGTGCGAACGCACGGTAGTACGTCGGCATCGCTAACCACCGTAAGAACGGTTCGGCCGGGCCGTCGTGAGCCACTGGTTCGATACTGAGGAGTCTCGAGAGTTCTCAACTGATATTTTATCGCCTTTCGAGTCAACCCACTGTAGCCTGTCTCGTCTTGTGTACGTTCGTCGCTTCTCGGTGATTTTTTGCCACGAGGACGACGAACAGTGTGAATCCGATGCCACGAAGCGCGAGGTCGAGGAGGAGCGCATCAACCGAGACGGTCACACCGGCGAGTCCGAGGAGATCGAACACTGATGCTGAAAGCAGTCGCGGTGCCATAAGCAGCAGCGAACTGAGCGCGAATCCGGTCCGGTCGGCGCGATTGACGCTTGTATACAGCGTCCCGATAACGGTCGCACCCAGGGCGATTACCCCGAGGAAGACGCCAATTACGGGAACCACAATCTCCGGAACAGCGTACGACAATTCTGTGAGGTCGCTGAAGCCGACCACACGATACTGTTCGCGGATCGGCAACTCGTCGGCGTTGGCCTTCTCACGAAGCAATACGATGCCGGGTGCAAGGACGAACGCGAAGGGGACGATTGCCTTGTTTAGCGACAGCGAGAACGCCTTTACGCCCGTCTCGAACGGATCCGACTTGGCCACTCCACTCGCAGCGTAGGCGGCGACAGCGACTGGGGGCGTGATGTCGGCGATAACGCCGAAATAGAGGATGAACAAGTGCGCGGCGAGAAGTGGGATACCGAACTCGACGAGTGGCGTGGCGAGCATCGAGATGAGGATGATGTAGGTGACCGTCGTCGGCATCCCCATCCCGAGGATGATGCTGGCCACGGCCGTCACGAGCAACATAACTACGATCGACCCGCCTGACAGTGCAAGCAGCAGCGATGTGAGGTTCGGACCGAGGCCCGAGACGCTGATAACTCCTGGAATGATGCCGGCGGCTGCGACGGCGATCACGACTGGAACAGCCGTCCGTGCACCTTCGTCCATGGATTTGACGACGAACGTACCGAGGCGAAACAGTTGGTGATCACCGAGATCGCGGCTGGTTCGATCGCCGATCGAGTCTGCTGTCGTCTGGACCGTCGGGTTAAAGTTGAGAAGCGGCGCATCGATAGCCGGACGGGACACCAACGTTAGCACGCCAGCGAGCATCGCATACCAGCCGATCCGAGAGATGACACGGTCGATCGCGTCCCCGATGGGGACTCCAGTCCCGCCGGCTCCAGTGACGAGTCCGGTAACCGGGATGCCAGCGAAGACGTAGCTTGCCAGTTCAACGCCAACAATGGCCACGAAAATGCCGAGGAGCCGCCCGCGTGTTTCATCACTGTATGCTGAGACGAGCGAGATCAGCGCGACGAGCGCAACGAGCGTAAACCATGCCGACCGCGAGACGGACAGCCGCTCGATGATGAGGTAGTACAGTAATAACCCGATCGGGACGAGGTAGAACCACCCCCGTTTGAGGTGTGTGCCGAGCGAAACGGTGTCGACGTCCGCGACGCCGCCGATACCCTCTTCGACCGCCTTAAGATGGACCATTACCCAGACGCCGAAGAAGAAAACAATCGCCGGAATCGTCGCAAGGATGATGATATCCGCGAACGGCGTCGCCGTATACTGGACCATAAGAAATGCAGCAGCACCCATCACTGGGGGAAGAATCTGTCCGCCGGAAGACGCTGAGGACTCAACCGCGCCGGAGAACTCCGGTGAGTATCCCGAACGCTTCATCAGTGGAATCGTAAACGCGCCAGTGGTGACCGTGTTAGCGATTGATGATCCCGAAATCGTCCCCATGAAACCGCTTGCGAGGATGCTCGCCTTCGCTGGGCCGCCCTTACGACTCCCAGTGGCCGCATACGCAAGGTCGATGAACCACTGGCCGGCACCGCTCATCTCCAAGAATGCACCAAAGAGAATAAAAATATAAATAAAGCTTACCGATACCGTCACCGGGATACCAAAGACCCCGTTTTCGGTGTTGTACCAGAGGTTTTGAACGATGCTCGGCCAGGTCAATTCATTGACCGCGAGCAGGCCGATGAGGGGCGTCCCCCCGCTGATGAGATATCCCCAGCGCGCATAGACAATGAATGTTGCAACGATGATCATGAGCGGGAGACCGAGCGTCCGGCGGGTGGCCTCGAGCACCAAGAGGACGCCAATTACGCCAAGTGCCATCGCGTAGGAGTACTCGCTAACGAATGGAACGCCACCAAGGACGGGTTGGAGGAACGGATACACCCCGGTGACCGGCCGCCCAAACGTAAGCCCAAATACCCGCATATTCTGAATTTCGGAGAACTCCGTCAAGAAATAGATTGCCGATAGTATCGAGGCAACAATACACAGAAGATCAAACGGCGTTACCCGCTCTCGGTTGGGATCAAGGAACGCCCACCGGAACGTAGCTTGAGTGTACGCAAGCAGACGCGTGACGGGGTTCTGATCACCAAATCTGTGGGAAACAGCGGGGACGATCCGGCCTAGGTTTCGCGTGACGAACCCATCACCCATACTCGCCGGGAACAGCAAGAACGTGAGTACAAGCGCAAACGAGACGTGTACCGCGTTTGCCTGCAGAAGCTGTAGCGAGACTTCCCAGTTGTCGACGACCGGCAGCCAAATCGTGAACGAGAAGCCGCGTGCGGCCAGGAACAGTTGAAAGACTGAAAAGGTGATGCCGATCACCGCGACGACCACCGCGGCACCACCCTGCAGCGACCGCCGACGTTCGATTTCATCGATCAACTCCTCGGCCTCCTCGGGAGAGACCTCCTCAGTCAGGTCGTCGGTCGTTCTATCCTGATCGTCGTTTGGTCCGTCAGAACCACTGTCCGATGGATCGTTCGTATTCATAGGATTCTTTCGATTAGCGATCGCTGTTCGACGTGAATGCAAACGTTACTGGCGTTCGTCGCAGTGACCAAGTCGTACCGATGATCGTCAATGATCAGCGTATGACCGGCGGTCCGTCCGGGTGAGACCGAAAGACTGTGCAATTGCGCAATTGGCTCGGATGGCTCGTACACGAACATCCCATCGGCGGTCGTGACGTCTACCCCGGTGGGCAGCCCCCAGCCGTAGGACTCAAACTCCATCCGAGTGTTCACCAACGTTTGGTCATCCACGCGGTACTCATCATATACCCGGGATTTCTCGACGCTATGCGTGTACTCAAGGCCCACAGTACTCTCGTCGGACACTGGCTCAGTAAGATACCGTTCGTCAGTCTCGATGTCCTCGACGACGAGCACTGTTTCAACCGGAACCGTCACGGCAACAGCGATAAAGACCAGTATTGCTGCTACCAGTAGCGCAGTGAAGACGTTCGGATGGAAGACGCGACTCATTCTCACAGGAGGTTCAGTGGCACACCCTGGTATTTGAAACGCTGATGGAGACGACCACGATCCCGCAGGGAATCGAAGTCATTCGTGTTCTTGAATCGATTCGGTGGACCGACGCATGGCAGGCCGACCACGAGTCAGCGTACACCGCCCGATCACAACGATACGGCGCCCGGATCAAGCGTCGAAGTACGTTGCCGCACCCTCGTGGAGTTCGATGGACATCCCGTTCTGTGCGCTGTCAACTGAAATGAAGTCGGTCTTGATCGAAATATCACCGAGGTTATCGAAGATAGCCGCGGTAACCGTCTCGACGGTATTGGCCGACACATCGGCGTGTGTGGCGATCATCGCCTGGACTGCAACGGTTTCGATGTCCTCATCGACGCCGCTGTAGGTGCCACCGGGAATGGTATCATCAGAGAACCAGGACGCATCCTCTTTCACCGTCTCGCGGTTCTCGCCCTCTATCGGAACGATCACGATGTCGTTGGTGTTCGCGAGGTCCTCAATCGCGCCGACCGGCCAGCCGCCGACGACAAACGCCGCATCGATATCACCGTTAGCGAGCTGTTCGGACGCCTGCGAGAAGCTGGCGTTTTGCTCCTCGAAGTCCGAGATTCCGACCGACTCGAGGATCTGGAGAGCGTTGACCTGCGTGCCCGATCCAAGATCCCCAGTGTTGATCGTCGCACCGCTGAGATCCTCAATCGACGAAATATCGTTCCCAGCAAGCGTAACGAGCGTAATCGTCTCCGGATACAGCGTCGCAACGCCTTGCAAGGTATCGATCGGGTTATCTTGGAAGGCATCGATTCCCGTTCCGTTCTTCGCAAAGGACGCGATATCGTTCTGGATAAGCGCGAAATCGGCTGAACCGTCCGCGAGACTGCCGACGTTCTCGACGCTTGCGCCCGTCGACTGGACGTTCAGCGAGAAGTCAGTGTTATCTTCAACGATCGTTTTGAACTCGTTCGAGAGCGGATAGTATGTCCCACCGGTACCACCGGCGTGCCAGCTGAGACGATCCCCATCGTCCCCATTACCGCCGATACAGCCGGCGAGCGCACCCACACCGGCGACACCAGTCACTTTAAGAACTCGTCGTCGACTCCCGTGGTATGTCATCCCTATGCATTCTATCTCATGCAGGGTTATATTTCCAACTATTAATATTCCCAATATTACACACATGGTGATATTATCCACGGTCTGAAGGCTGTGGAACCCCGAGCGTTGGGATATTACGATTTGCAGTCTGCCCGTTCTCTCGGTGTGAACCGTCCGCTCTCGCGGTCGAACAGGAAGACTCCGGGCTGTGCCAACCAGCTGTTACTCATATCCTCCATCAAGGGACTCTGAGTTATCTTTCGCCGAATGTTCACCGCACCGTTTACATCCGCGTTCATCGTCGTTTTGCACGATTCGTAGACGGACAATCCACGCTCCACGCGATTTCTCCCCCGAATCTGCCCGCAACACGAACACGTCTTCGATGTGTTCTCCTCGTCCACACGGTCAACAAGAATCCCGTGTTCCTCGGCCTTGTATTCGAGTAGGCGGGTGACCGGTCAAACTCTACCCGTTCAACTTCTTGTTCCCCGACGCACCCCAGTCCCGAGACTCACTGTTGCTATTCTGTTGGATGTCGCTAAGGTCTCCAACCGCAATCTTCCCCACATCTTCTTCGATCGCTCTTGTGAAGGAGATTGTTGGTAACCGCGATTAGCGTTCAGGGCCGACCGTAAAACCACCCTCATAGCTGCTCAGACCGGTAACTTGATCGGCGCTCGATGAACTCCGTGCTGTGTCGAACCCACCAGGCGGCTCCCCACCAACAACGTGCTTCACAAGAGCGTATCGTCTAGGGTCCCCTTTTGGCACCGTGGAACCGCATTATGTAGAGAGTCCGACCCCCCATCCGTTGTGTGACGTGGTTGGCTCATGGCCCGTCTACGTAGCTTGTTTAAAAGCACGGCGACGCAGTGCCGTGGATGTACGGCGTTTCGTAGAAGGATGGGCGCTGCAGGACTTGATTCGAAAATGACTTTGTTTAGAGCCAATCAGCTAGAACTGTACAGAAACCCGATAGCGATTGCCATAGCTGTTATTTAATTAACTGTCCTGAGGTTGTGGCTGCGCGCGCAGTGACGTTCTCGTGAGCGGAGCGAACGAGAGCTGGGAAGACGAACGTAGTGAGTCGTGAATCTTCCCGAGCGAGTATGGGGAGGTGGGGTCTAGGTCGGTCTGGCACGTAACAAAGAAGAAGGCCGCGTTAGCCAGTTACTCCCACCACCGACCGCGTTCAAGGAAATGAAAGGTCGTGCCTCGTGGTTCTCACAGCTGGAGTTCGCCACCATTCACGACGCATTCCTGATCGAGGTAGACATCAGGTTCGCGGACGATCCCGTCGACGTGGGAGTCGCACTCGATGGTTCCCCCGAAGCCGGCGTTGTCACCGAAGGCGACGTGGCAGGTGCCGTAGACCTTCTCATCTTCGAGGACGGTCCCGACGATCTCGGCGGTTGGATTCGTGCCGATACCGAGTTCACAGACTCGTTTCGCGCAAGCGTCATCGCCGATCGTCTCACGGAATGTATCAGCATGGTCCCCATGCATGCTGACGATCGAACCATCCTCAATGTCGATGGAAAGAGGGTCCTCAACCACACCCACGCCGACGATGCCGCCGTCGACAACGAGCGTCCCCTCGGCGGACCCTTCCACGGGCGCCACATACCCTTCGCCCGAGGGAAGATTGCCCGAAGCGCCGGCTTCGCGGAAGATTCCGTCGCTTGCAATACCATCTCGGCCCGAAATCGAAAGGGAAAGCTGCTCTCCATGGGATTCGATTCGGGCCGTCTCAGCCGCGGTCAATTTTTCGGTCATCCGTTCGGTGAGTCGCTCAACCTCAGTGTAATCCGCCGTGATTGCCCCGCTGTCGAACATCTCCTTGGTAATTCCAGGCATTGTCGCGACGCGGGTGCCCTGGGCGACGGCTGTTTCTCGTCCCCTCGTATGTGTGAGTGATGTACTCGTCGGGCAGATAACGAGATCCGCGGCTGCCATTGCTGCCGACACGTACTCGGGGGGTTCTTGCCCGTGTTGTTCTCGCGGAAGCATTTCGACGAATCCCGCTTCGAGACCCATTTCGCGGCCGGCCTCAAAGAACGCCTGCCCGATTTCTCGTTTCGGTTCATCTGCTACCACGAGGAACGATTCACCCGGTTTGGCTGCCAGGTTCGTTCGCAGGAGCGTTGCTGCCGTTTCTATCAACTGAGTCGTTACCATGATTACAGAAGTTCCGTCGCAGTCTTTCGAAGTACCGATCTCGCGAGCAGCACGCTCGCATCCGTGCGCCGCGCCACCTCGCGCTTCATCTCCGGAGTGTAGCCGATACAGTCGAGGACGACGAGATCCGGCTCCGTCCCGAGTTCGATGGCGCCGGTGACGACGGCATCGAGCCCGTCGTACGGGGAACCGACCGCCGCTTCGATGTCAGTGCCCCATTTCTCGTGGGTCTGAGAGAACTGTTCCGGTTTTGGAATGAGGACACCAACAGTTGTCGCCGCCGACACGATGCCGGTTGCCCAGGCGTGTAAAAGCTCGCTCGGTTCGAGAACCGGGACCGACGCTGAAAGATCAGGAAACGACCCGGTGCAAAGCAAACCGATTGTGTCGACGTCGGCCTCTATTTCGCGAACCCGCTCTTGGGTGAGTTTGTGCGTGGCTTCTCGATCGATCGTTACAGAATCCCCCGAGCGAAGGCGGGTTACGTAGACCGGCTCGTCGTCAGTGGGACCTGCCTTTGCCTCGATTGCCTCGGTGGAGTTGAATCTGTCCAGTGCACCAACCTCGACGACCTCAACGTCATCGGGTAGATGAGACCGAATATCGGGAGTGACATCTGTGCGGGGTGCTTGCCCAATCGTGACCAGGCCGAGTGTCACACTCATCTGACCCTCTCGATTGTCGGTATCGTCTGGAGCTTGCTCATCGAACCGTAGAGGGCGATCAGTCGGTCAAACTCCTCGTCGTCATAGAACGAGAGCCGTTCTCCCGTGTAATCTTTCGCGGCTTCGACAACGAACTGGGTCGTAGCCGAAAGCTCAGGTAGGTAGTTCGCGCCGGTTGCCGACCCCGCGACCGGATTCGTACTCGTGGTCGCGACACCTGTGACGGGGATATCCGTCGCCGTCGCCGGTTGCAGGATGCTGTTGATGTGGTGGATGTCGTTGCCGTAGGGCGTGATGTCCTGCATCGTCAGCGTGAGCGTCTCCGGCGGCTCACCCGTGACCCGTTCCTGCACGTCAAGCAGGTCTTCGCTAACCCGGAGGATCCATCCCTCCTTGACGGTCGGTGTTACAGCGAAGCCCCGACTGCAGTGAATCCGGTTGCCCTTGGTGGCGTCGACCGACAGCACTGCATCCATCTCGTCATCGATTTCGTGGTCGTTCATCGTCTCGATGTCGACCGGACTGCCCATGAACGGCACCGGCTCATGCGGTTGAGTTGGGGCGTTCGGACAGATATGCGTTGAGATAAGGACATCTCCAGATAGCTGATCGCCCTTCGCATACATCTCCGAGAGGGAAAGCGCGGTGGCGACCGCGACAATCGCACCATCTGCGTCGGAAACCGTCCCCAGTTGTGCCGGGCGGGCCCCAACGCCGCCGAGTCGGCCGACGATGCCGAGCGTCGGTCCAGACCCGTTCCCGGGGATTCTAGTTGTGATGAAATCCGTTTGTCCATCCTCACCGTCGATTGTTTCAACATCGGTCGTGACGCCGTTCGATTCGAGTGCATCTGCGATCGTCGCACCGTCCGCCTCTGGTTCGTCGAGCAGTTCGTGCGCTGTGGAAATGTTCTTCATCATTAGAATCACTCACCCATAAACCGCTGAATGAACTCGAGGTATACTGCCGCCATACCCGTTAGTTCCTGGACCGATACCTGTTCGTCAATCGAGTGGATTCCTTCGGTTTCCGCCGGGCCGTACTGCACCGTCGGGATCCCCTGGTTTCTGAAATAACGAGCATCGCTGCTGGCCCACATCAGCCGAGGATCGGGCTGTTTATCGAAAACCTCCCCCGCGGACGCCTGCAGCGTCTGAACGAGTTCATCGTCGTGGGCCGTGAAGTTCGGCTCGCTCGCCTTTTGGATTTCATAAGTCAATCCCCCGTCAACGGTGTCTATCGCATCCTCGACAGCTGCCAGCGTCTCGTCGACGGTCCGCCCGATCGGGATCCGGATGTCGATCGACATTGACGCCGTCTCCGGGACGACGTTGACTTTCGAGCCGCCCTCGATGGTTCCAACGTTAATCGTCGTGTGATCGAGCGCCTGCGTGGCTTCCTTGACGCCGAACGCGTCGACAATACCATCTTTGGAGTGGGCACGGACCGAATCGGCGATCAAGTCGGACTGGTCGACCGGCTCGCCGCTCAACGACTGCAGCTCCTGGGCCAGCTGCGTCAACGGAAGTATCGCACTCTCTCCGTGGAAGGGTGCGAGACTGCCGTGGGTCGGCGAGCCCTGGCTTTCGACTGTGAGCCACAGCGAACCCTTCTGCCCGGTCGTGATTGTATCCGCACTTGACGGTTCGGCTACGAGGGCGGCGTCGGCGTCGGGGAGGTGGCCGCTTTCGACTAGCCACTCAGTCCCGTATTTTCCGCCGGACTCCTCGTCAGGGACGATTGCGAGCACGACAGCTCCCGAGAGCTCCACGTCAGCCTCGGCGAGCTTGCCCATCGCGTAGATAATGCCGGCAAGGCCGCCTTTCATGTCCGAGGCACCACGCCCCTGGATCATCCCATCTTCGACCGTCCCAGCGAACGGGTCCCACTCCCACTGCTCTGCGTTTGCGGGTACAACATCCGTGTGGCCGTTGAGGATGAGCGTCGGCCCGCCGCTCGGATCACCAAGTTTGGCAACGATATTCGGCCAACCCGATTCGGCCTCGTACGTTTCGGCCGAGAGGCCGTGGTCCTTGAGGTAGTTGATGACGTACGTGGTGATCTTTTCAAGATCGCCGGGTGGGTTGACGCTCGGAATGCTGATCAAATCCGAGGCCAGCGAGACGACATCTTGTTGGTCCACAACCGGTGCATCTACTGAATCTGAATCTATCTCTGTCATTGTAAATTTGCTTAGAGTTCTCCGTTGGCAACGAGGTTGTCTGAGTGAATGCAGGCGACCTCGCGCGATCTGTCCTCGGTGGCTTCAAGAGCCGGGTGGTCGGTCGTACATGCCTCGGTCGCGAATGGACAGCGGGGATGGAACCGACAGCCGGACGGCGGATCAATCGGGTCCGGGACTGCCCCCGAAAGCACGATCCGATCGATCTCGGCGTCGGGATCCGGCTTCGGATTCGCCGATAGAAGTGCCTTCGTGTAGGGGTGGCGAGGCTGGGTGAGTAATTCCTCTTTTGGCGCACGTTCGACGATCTCTCCAGCGTACATGACCGCGATGCGGTCGCTGATGTAGCCGACCGCATCCAGATCGTGCGAAATGAAGAGGTACGTTAGATCGTACTTCTCGCGAAGCTCTCGAAGCAGGTTGAGAATCTTCGCCTGGACCGAGACGTCGAGTGCGCTTGTTGGTTCATCAGCGACTATGAGTTCCGGTTCCAGTGCCAGCGCTCGCGCGATGGCGACGCGCTGCTGTTGGCCGCCCGACAGTTCGTGTCGATACCTCGAGAGGTGTTCTTTGCCGAGTCCAACGTCTTCTAAGAGCTTTAGGGCGTGATACTGGCGCTCTTCTTTCGTCCCGACGTCGAAGTTCTCCAGAGGCTCCGTGATGATGTCGATCACCGGCATGCGCGGATCCAACGAGGACTGGGGATCCTGAAAGATCATCTGGACGTCCGTACGCAGGGCCCGGAGTTGGCGGCCAGAATAAGACGTAATATCATTACCCTGGAAGTAGACCGAGCCACCCGTCGGTTCGTGGAGTTGGAGCAACGCTCGCCCCAGCGTGGATTTTCCACAGCCGGATTCGCCGACCAGACCAAGCGTCTCACCCTTCTGGATGTCGAACGAAACCCCGTCAACGGCCTTGACGTAATCGACGTTCCGTCGAATGATCCCCGACTCCTCTTTGAAGTACTTCTCGACGTTCTCTACTCGGAGCAGCGCCGATTCGTCCCCAGTCGCTCGTTCGACTGTCTTACTCCTCGACATCGTTATCCTCCCGAACAGATTCGGAATGGTAGCACACCACCATGTGGTCATCTTCAAGCGTTTCTTCTGGCGGCTGCTCCATCGTACACTCCGCGGTCGCATACGGACACCGGGGGTGGAACCGGCAGCCTGATGGCGGATCTGATAAGTTTGGCACCGAGCCTTCGATATCCTGGAGCGCCTCCTCTTGATGTGGGTCGGGAATCGCCTCGAGGAGGAGTTTCGTGTACGGGTGGGCTGGATTGTTGAAGATTGTGTGAACGTCTCCGATCTCGACGATATTTCCAGCGTACATGATCGCGACCCGATCAGCCATTTCGGCGACGACGCCGAGATTGTGAGTGATCAGGATCATCGACATGTTGTACTCGTCCTGAAGGTCCTTCATCAGCTCCAGGACGCGCGCTTGGGTTGTCACGTCCAGAGCACTCGTCGGCTCGTCGGCGATAAGCAACTCGGGTTGCATCACTAGTCCGATACTCAATAAGCCCCGCTGGCGCATCCCGCCGCTGGCCTCGTGGGGATAGCTGTCTACGAAGCCCTCGGGATCCTGAATGTGAAGGTCCTTGAGCGTCTCTATCGAGCGCCTTCGGGCCTCTTGCTTAGAGATATCGTGATGGGAGAGTTGTGGTTCGTCGATCTGCTTGCCGTTCTTCAGGACTGGATTGAGCGAGGTCAATGCGTCCTGATAGGTGATGGCAATTCGGTCGCCCCTGATATCTCGCAGCGCATTATGCGGGAGGTCGAGGAGGTCGTCATCGTCAAAGTGAACTTTGCCGTCGACGACTTCTCCTGGCGAGGGGACGAGATCTAGCAGCGAGAGCGCCACTGTCGATTTCCCGCAGCCAGACTCACCGACCAGACAGAGGGTTTCGCCTTCGTTGACGTCGAAGTCGATTCCGTTGACTGCTTTGACGGTTCCGTTGATCGTGTCGTAGTGGGTACGGAGGCCGCGCACCTGTAGCACCGGCTTGGCGGCAGCGTCCGTCCCTAGTTTAGTTGTATGTTCGCTCATCGTTGACGTGGGTCAATCGAGTCCCGGACTCCATCCCCGAGGAAGTTGAACCCGAGGACGGTCACGGTGATCGCCAGTCCGGGGAAGGTAGCGATCCACCAGGCGATCGTCAGATAGTCACGGCCCTGCCCGATCATCGCACCCCAGACAGGCGTCGGCGGTTGTGCGCCGAGTCCGAGGAAACTGAGGGCCGCAGACCATAGAATAGCCGAGGCGATGTAGAGCGATCCATAGACGACGATGGGGCCGACCGCGTTCGGCAGGACGTGCCGGACGATGATCTTCACGTGGGAAGTCCCGGTATTGATCGCCGCCTCAATGTACTCGTTTTCCTTTATCGAGACAGTTTCACCTCGCGTCAGCCGAGCGAACCGGGCCCATCCCGCGATGCCGACCGCAATGATGACGTTCCGAAGCCCGCCGCCCAGGATACCGGATATTGCCATCGCGAGCACGAGGATTGGGATCCCGAGAAAGATATCGACCAACCGCATGACTACGCGATCGGTGAATCCGCCGAAGTAGCCCGCGAGCGTGCCGAGCGTGACGCCGATACCCGCGGAGACTCCGACAGCCCCGAGCCCGATCAGCAGTGCATACCGGGCGCCATAGACGAGTCGACTGAAGATGTCCCGACCGAGGTGGTCCGTTCCGAGCAGGTGCCCATCGGTCATCGGCGACAGGAGTTGCTGGCTGTTCTGACTGATCGGGTCGTGCGTCGCAATGAGCGGCGCGAGGATGGCCGTAATGGTGACGCCAGCGACGAGCACCAGCCCGATCAGCCCGATTAGGTTGTGGCGGAATCGCTGCAAGATGAACCGCCAGCGACGGTTTCCTATATCGAGATCGGAGAGATCTGGATTATCGTTCGAATCAATGGTTAGATCGGGACTATTCATTGGTTTCGTTGGCTGGGTTTTACGTTGGTCATGAGTCGTAATCGATGCGCGGGTCGAGATACGCGTAGATGATGTCGGCGATCAGATTCACGATCACCACGAGCACGATGATGACGAGCACAATGCCCATGACAACCGGGTAGTCGCGTTGGAGGATGCTGTTCGCGAGGAGCCGACCGATCCCCGGCCAGGCAAAGACCTCCTCGACGAGTACGGACCCTCCGAACAGCCACGGGACCCGGAGGCTGATCATCGTGATGACGGGGATCAACGCGTTTCGCAAGGAGTGCCAAACAACGACTGTCCACTCCTTGATCCCCTTCCCACGGGCAGTGACGACGTAGTCCTCTCGCAACTCGTCGAGCATGCTACTGCGGGTGAGTCGCGTGTAGAGAGCGACCTGCGGCAAGCCGAGCGTTACGGCCGGCAGGACGAGCGAACGGAGACCGTTGACGCTCAGCAGTGGCCCGTTCATCCCATAGACGGGGAACATCTCCAGATGGACCCCGAAGATCATGATCAGTATGAGTCCGAGCCAGAACATCGGCATCGAGATCCAGAAAATCGAGATGAACCGACTCACGTTGTCGATCCACGTGTCCTGCTTAACCGCGGATATAACGCCTGCCGGTATTGCGACACCTATCGCGATGATGAGTGCACTGATCGTCAGAATCAGTGTGTTGCCTAGCCGTTCGAGAATCATGGTGAGCACCGGCTTACCCTTGCGTATTGAGACGCCCAGATCACCCTGCAGGACATCTCCAAGCCAGTAGAAGTATCTGATATAGATAGGTTGGTCCAGCCCCAGAGAGCGGCGAGCTTCCATCACTTCTTCTTGGGAAGCCATTGGGCCCAACATGATCCGAACAGGATCGCCGGTCATGTTGATAAGGAAGTAGACGATAATCGTCGCTCCCAGGATAACCGGCACGAGATTGATTAACCGTTTGATGATGAATTCGTGCTGCCGTTTCATGAATTGTAGTAATTATTATTCAATTATCATCTTGAGGTGGTCAGACAGATCGTCAGGCTGGATCGAGGTTAAGCGCACGAGAGAGTGCCGGCCACCAGGGGTGCTCAGTCACGGCCTCAACCCCGTCGACTGCGGACTTATTCCAGGCACCGCGCCAAGTACGAGAGGCCAAGGGAATGTAGGCCGCACTCTCGACGGCAATCCGCTGGACGTTTTCGATTGCTGTTTGGCGTTCCTCGTTAGACAGTGCGTTCATCGCCGTCTCGAGGTTCTCGTCCATCTCCGCGGCCGTCTCTCCCTGAAGTCGGCCATAGTTACTCGAGCCGATGTTACGCGAGTGACACAGGAAATCGAGGTACGTTGGGCCGAACCACCACATGTTCTTCGCGATGATGAGGTGATAGTCGCCTTCGTTCCCACGATCGTAGATCTGGCCGACCTCGGCGGTATCGACGTTAACACTGACACCGATATTGCCCAGCTGGTTCTGGATGATGGTTCCGGCCGATCGCCACTGATCGAGATCCGAGAAAGTGATAAGGTCAAGCGAGAGTTCATCGCCGTCTTTCGTTCGAGTCTCACCTTGACTCGAGTTCGTCCAACCGGCATCGTCCAGGTGCTGGCGCGCTGTCTCGAGGTCGTTCTGATAGGCGACATCTTTGACGCCTTCCCAGTACCCGGTCGTTGCCTCAGTGATGAGGCCGTCTATCGGGAAACCAACACCGCTCCAGGCCTTGTTGACGATAGCTTCCTTGTCTACGGCGTGTGCAAGAGCAACACGGACGTCCTCCTCAGCCGTCGGCCCTCGTTCGGCGTTACAAGCCATGTATTGGGCGCCATAGGCCGGGTCGATCGTCACTCCCACGCCGCCGTTCTGCTCGAGCGATTCGACGAACTTTGGAGGCAGGTGGAACGTAATTGAGGCGTCGCCCTGAGAGACCGCGTTTTTGCGAGTCGACGCTTCGGGGACGATTTCGAGCACATACTCGTCCGCAAGCACTGGTCCGTCGTTACCGACGAAGTCAGGCCCGTGGTTGTAGTCCTCGAACTTCGCCAGCGTAATGCTGTTACCAGACCGCCACTCGTCGAACTCGTATGGGCCGGTTCCCACGAGGCCATCCTGGCCGATGTTTGTGTTGCCGTTACGGGCCTCCTCGATGAGTGACTTTGGCTGGATCGCCGTATGCCCGTCGGCGAAGAAGTTGAGCGCCAACGGGCGCGATTCAGCAAATTCGAAGGTAATCTCGTCGTCCGAGGGCATCTTCGTGTTGGTGATGCCACCACTCTCTTCAGGAAGGTAACTCGCCAGCGGGGACTGGCTCGTGTACCGATCCAGGGATGCGGCTACGTCCTCGGAGGTCACGTCCGACCCGTCGTGGAACGTGAGGTCCTTGAGGGTGAACGTAATACTCTTTTTCTCTTCGCCCCACTCCCAGTCATCCGCTACGAGCGGAACTGGTTCGAAGTCATCGTTCAGTGTTAATAGGGGCTCGACGACGAACTGCAGCGCCGTCAGGTCAACAAACCGGGTGGTCTGGTACGGGTTCATGTTCCGCGGCTCTTCGCGAATTGCATCGGTGACAGTGTTCCCAGATGATCCGTCGCTACCTGCACCGAGACAGCCCGCCAACCCCATGGCGGTCGCGGCGCCGATTCCGTGCAATAGATTGCGTCTTTTGTGACCAGGTGGCATGGATGGACACAGTTACTATATGGTAATAAGGGTATGCCTGAACAGGTACACCTGCTAAATATGAGTAGTTGACCAAAATACCTATATAATATCTGGTCGATAGTAATGAACTGACCAACACACATGGCTAAGATGAAAGATGAGTGGCTCGCTATCGCCTCCGAGTTAGTCTTGGACCCAAACGTCAGCACCAGAGAGATTGCCGACCGAACGGACATCCCCCAGAGCACGGTTTGGTATGGGATCAACCGGATGCAGGAAGAGGGACTCTTCGAGGTGATCGCTTTTCTCAGCCTCACCCAGATCGACGACCTAAAGGTTGGATTGGTCGGCGGGGCAATCAATGGAGAGAAAGATGCAGTCCTCGAACAGGTAGTCGACCATCCGAAGGTATGGTTTCTCGTCGACACTATCGGCCCACACGCGTTCACGGCCGGAATCGTAGGCGAGAGTCCCCAGGATTTCCAGTCGGTTATTGACGAACTCCGGGAGTTCGGTGCTGAGGGGGACCACTATGGGGAGGTGCTTGACATTCGGAAGTTCGGTATCGACCGTGAATTCGTTCAGTCGCTTCGATCCGACGAGCAAAAGGCACAGGACTTCTCTTGAGTGGTTCCATTTCGAGGATGTAACACGAGTGACCATCGTTGGGACGACAACCTCGTATTGGGCCAGACGAATCGAGAGTGGACCAGGATCTCGTCAGCAACGATCCCGAGACTAACGAGGGCGGAGGTGTCTGCGACAAGCCGCGACATCTATGCATCGGCGACCTCGTCAATGAAGTCCTCGTCTAGCTGCTGTTTCAACACACGGAGATTTGCCACCTCCTCGCCGCCGACGAGTGCTTTGAGTTGCTCGAAGGAGATCCCGTCATTGTAGTAGGCCACGGCAATCTCCTGGGTGAGCATGTCGTCGTGAACGGCCTCCTCGAGGTACTCCCGGAGCGCAGCCACGAGGATTCCGGTCTTCGCCGAGCACGTCCGCGAGTACATCAATGCGATCGATGAGCCGGTTCGGAGCTCGGAACTGGACGCGCTTCTTGTCGCGACTCATTGTGTGTACACTGTGAGCCAGCCTGCTTGGCCCTTGTCGCGTGTACGTTGTGAGTCTCTCCGGGATCGTGCCGATGGGCTCCCATCCGCCAACTCGTCGAGGGGGATTGTGATCCCTGAAATTAGACCAAGCACGCTGTAGCGCGTTGCAGTGCGCTGCACACCTTTGAGTGCGAACAAACCTCTCCGTGAGTAGCGTAGTAGCAGTCACAGGGCTTCGGTAGCCGATACCGGTATCGATGAATTAGCGATCCCTATCGCATTTACGGGCCGAGCTGTGGCGATGGTGATTTCGATGTGGTGATGGTGGTTCAGACATGCGCCACTCACTCGGCTTGCCGCTGCGATCCGAGTTCAGCTGCGCTCAGTTCGTGCAGGGCTGAACTCGGCTGGCGGGTATTTCAGTCCGAGTCGGATTGCGTCCCGATGCTAGGGGAGACGCGACAGCCGCAGGGACTGGCGATGGCTGTACCTGGGCCGATCATGCTCTTGAGTACGATCGGTGTGTCACAGCGGGGGCAGCGAGGCAGTGAGGTGTCCGAGTCATCCGCCGCCGTCGCTGTCTTCCCGGAATCAGTAGTGCCAGTGTCGTTGTGACCTTCATCCTCACCATCTGCGGCGTCCGTACTGCACTCGGAATCGGTGCTGTCGGTCATGCCGAGTGATACCTCGTGGAGCCTTCAATACCGTAGGAGAGACTTGCTACTGGTCGAATCGTTCGATGCGTCAGTCGTGCGGGATGTTTATATCCCGTGAGAATGTACGCAAACATGCTTGCAAACCCCAGGTGGGTTTGGAAGCCACGTCTCGGATGTTGCAGCATCCGGGACACTTTCGTGCCCATTTAATGGCTTCCGTTCTAATTGTTGATCGGTAGCGACTTATATCTACCGCTGACCGATGAGAAGATGACCCGTTTTCGAACCTTTCGTCATCGTGACTTCTGATCTCGACCCAGTATTTTCTGATACAGGTGGTGGTCAGAGGGCTCTGTCGAAATCCTCAGAAGGTGATCGATTCTATTCTGTAGTGGTAAGTACAGAGTGCGTATCTTAGCGCCCTCGAGTAAAGCTAAACAAGCCCAATTGAGGGGAGTATGACTCTGGAATCACGCAGGACGCAATCGCCAACACAACGCTTTACACATAGATCTGCACAACAAACTGGATTAATAAGTACTGATGAAGGAGGACAATATACCAGATGGGCCACGTCTACTACCACCATCCCGGTGACAAGCAGTTCTCTCTCGATTTCGTGCATCCGAATCCTGCCGAAATCGTCTCGCAGATCGTCGGGTACGACGACGACATCGCAGTAACGGTCCAGACGTATGATCTCGACGAAGAATTCTACGTCATCTATACGTCCCGCGTCGACGGGGGGCCTGTTCGTGAGATTGACTTCAATCTGAAAGAGTCGCTCTCGGTAATTAGTAATGACAATAGCACCATTGTCGTTCGTCTGCTCGAGATTTACCGCGCTCTCATTTCTCAGAACGAGAAGGAAGACGGAGTTCCTGTCGAGGCGTACAAGACAATTGATATCAACGCACTGCCGGACGTTCTCGATCGGACGTCATGGGAGAGTTCAGCAACAGATGTTGCGGGTCGACTCGCCTCGAACCTGATTTTGAAACACGCACTTCCGAACGCTAACCATCGGACCGCTGTCGCACTGATCCAGTTCTATCTACGGCGTCTGAATTCGAACTTCTCCATGCCGGATACGTCTGTAGAAATCGACCCAGAGACGTACGACTGGCGGGAGTGGGTTAATGAGTACATCAACGAATCAAAGCGGCTGTTGACCGTTCGACGGAAGAACGTCCTCTTCAAGCACCTGTACAACTTCGGCGCGAGAACACTTGAGCGGAAACACGCGGTCGAAATCGACTTGACTGCATACGAGCTGGATATGTACCCGAATGAGGCGAAGATCGCCTATGCAGAGAAGCACGAAGAACTCTGGATCGAGTTCGTCGAGGAGGCCGTCGAACGAGCAGGGTATCCAGAGATGAAGGAAATGCCAGGGCTATCGAAAGCAGAATTCGCTGAAGAAATTCGGAGCCTCGACTAAGGAGTGCTGTTAGTCTTGGAGTGTGGCGACTGTTCGGCCCGTTTCTTCGGCCTCCTGGCTGCGCGACATATTGTACGCCGCGAGCGCTTCGTCAACCGCCTCATCAAGGCTCATTGCTCAACCTAAGATTGACTCTTCTACTGTTTGAATGTTTCCCTGCGCACCGTGGCGCGGAGAATCCGTTGTCGTCGAACAATTTGTCCCCGAACAAATCCCGATCATGTTCGAAGACGTTGTTTAAGTGGATATCTGGATTTGCGGTAAGACTATTCGACAACGCTGATTTCCAGACACTGTTCTTGACCAATCAGTGCGACTAGGTCCGCTTTCGAGAGTGGATCAATATCAACACGGACCCCTTGTGCAGTATAGAAGATCCCTGCGATTACCTAAATACAGTCGCTAAGGCCACCCTCAAGGAGCACCGCAGTCCGCGAAGCGGACAAGGTGCGCAGTAGGGTGGGGAGGAAGTCACGCAGACGGGTGCTGAGCTGACTTCTGATCGATGAACTCAAGCTCGGTCATTTCGGGACGCTCCTTCACGCCTGCCTCTGCCAATCGCTCACGCATCTCCTCGGACGCGAAGAACGCACGAGGGTCTTCGTCGTCAGCCCATTCGAAGAGGACGACGGCCTCATTTGGATCGTCCACACTCTGAAAGACCTGATATCCCTGTTGTCCATGGTCAGTACGGAAGGAATCGAACCTATCGAACGCCGATTTCCACGCCTCGAAGTCCTCCACAGAGGCTTTTCCAAGTAGGTACGTCATTTTCTACACCAACTATAATGTAGAACTCGCGGGCGCATAAAGATAGTGCAAACTACGATAGCACAGGTTCGTCAGGGTGGATTGATCCTTTGAATTCAGCATGTTACTTGTGACAGAAATTCGGTAGTTCGATCAGGATCTACTGAATTGAAGCGCGCATTCAGCACTTTCACACGGTTCGTAGAGGGTCATCCCGAGTAATGCTTCGTAGAAGACTCGTTCGAGTACGGGATTGTGAGTACCTCTCTAGACGGACGATTGCTGGATTCTCTGCGTGAATGGTACATTCCTCCCCCAAAAACAATTAAGTACCGGATCGGAGTAGGAGTTGTGGTGTTCGGTAGCACCCATCATGTTATTGAGCACCCTTCAACTCGGCGGAAAAGAGGGAGAGACTCCATGGCACAAGCACACAAACTCGACTGTGAATCGGTGTCGGATACGTGTCGATTCATTATTCAATCGGAAGACGAAGAAGAGGCGGTTGACCTAGCCCAAAAACACATGAAGGAGGTTCACGAGCAAGAGTACACGAAAGACGAACTCCGGAACGAACATCTGCAAGTCGTTTAACGACCACTCAATGCTCGGTCCCTACCTCTTTTTGCTGTGTTCTTTCCGCTCGTCTCTAGGAACGCTGAAAATAATCCGCTGATGCAGTACCATAATTTTCCATACTGAGCGAATCGATAGGTGGCCATCACGAAAGATTTCGGCTGCACACGCCGGCCAGCGTGAGCAAGGTCACGGTCGCTCGATCACGGTAGGCCCGTTCGGTGTCGGTCGACTCGTCGTCGTATTGGTCTCGGTCGGGTTCGTCTTGAGAAGACGGCCACGCACACAAGAAAGAACGCGCGTGTATCGGTTGTGCGCGGTCGAAGCCGCGATCATCATGATTTCATCAATATCGAGACAGCGGCGAGCACGCGGGTCAACCACCCGATGCCATCCGCTCGAAGTCGCGCCACAGACAGAGACGCATCGTGAACGGCGATCCGGGCCGACGAAGCCCGACGTATTCTTCAGATTCACATCAACTCATATATGTATAATCGGTGCTGATATAACTACACATTATGTTTATATATTGTTGATTACACTTATCGAGAAGCTTTATTGCCGTGTTCATGTCCGTAGAATATGGGCTTGCTGGCCCGGAGTGACTTATGCCCGAAGTACAATTCGAGGTGGATGTCGATGCGCCACCCGACGAACAGCCAGGCGATAAGCCGTTCAATCGTTGGCATCCGGAGATCGAGTCCGTTGTGTCGGTCGAACCTGGTGAGACAATCCGGCTCGAGTGTCTCGACTGGACTGGTGGACAGATACAAGACAATGACAACCCGAATGAGGTCCGAGACGTGGACCTCAATCAGGTCCACTATCTGAGTGGTCCTGTCGAGGTAGCGGGAGCGGAGCCGGGAGACCTGCTCAAGACGACGCTACTCGACATCGGTCCGTTAAACGAGCGGTCGGAATTCGGATTCACCGGGATCTTCTCCCAACAGAACGGCGGGGGCTTCCTGACAGACCACTTCCCTGACGCCGCGAAAGCGATCTGGGATCTTGACGGAACATACGTTTCCTCGAGACACATTCCAGATGTCTATTACGAGGGAATGATCCATCCCGGACTGATCGGGACCGCTCCATCGCAGGAACTGCTTGAGGAGTGGAACGAACGCGAACAAGAGTTGATCGAGAAACACGCCGAAGACCCCGAATCGATCCAGAACCATCCGACCGGCGAGTCGGAACCACCCGTCGCATCCCCACCCACGGCTGACGGCGCGCTTCCGGGTGAAGCGACCGGCGAGACGGCCGACAGAATCGCCGAGGAGGGAGCCAGAACAGTCCCGCCGCGAGAACACGGCGGCAACTGTGACATCAAGGATCTCTCGCTTGGTTCGACGATCTACTTCCCGGTCTACGTCGAAGGTGCGAAGTTCGGTATCGGCGACATTCACGCCTCGCAGGGTGACGGTGAGATCACGTTTTGTGGCGCTATCGAGATGGCGGGATACGTGGACGTGAAGTTCGAACTCGTCAAGGACGGGATGAACAAGTTCGGCATCGACCACCCGATATTCGAACCGGGACATCGGGGCCCGAACTTCTCCGACTACGTCGTCTTCGAGGGATACTCGGTCACGGAGGATGGCGAGCAGCGGTACATGGATCCGCACGTCGCGTATCGGCGTGCCGCGCTCGAGGCGATCGAGTACCTGACCAAGTTCGGCTACACGCGGGAGCAGGCGTATATGATCCTCGGAACGGTTCCGATCGAAGGGAGACAGAGCGGGATCGTCGATATCCCCAACGCCTGTTCGACGATCGCCATCCCGAAGGAGGTCTTCGAGTTCGACGTCAGCCCTGACGCGCTCGACGACTATGACGGACGCGGACAGATCCCGATCACCGACGATCCGCTGAACTGATCCGATCGTCCGTCGACTTTCGGTAGCCGTTCAGTCCGAATCCTGCTCTGGGGAATCGAACAGATTCTCCGTTTTGAGAACCTCGCGGATAGGTGCAGTCAGCGGGAGTAGCTGATCCTCGTCGATGGCCTCGAGTTCCTGCACTTGGCCGGAAGCCAGCGCGTGATAGCGGTCCGCACCGAAGAGCGCGATCCGCATAACATCGTTCGTCGTGAACAGTTGTTCTCCGACAGTTTCGTTGAGTTCGTCCTGAATTGCTCGAAGCCGTTCGCGAGTCTGAATCGACATCGTCAACGACACCTGAAACCGGTGGGGCACGTCTTCGTGAAAGCGAGCCGCCGCGGATGCAATCTCGTCGTCGTCCATGCGAGTGTGCCACCAGAGAGACGGACGTAAGTGTTCGGGGCAGTCCAGCATCGAACGTGAAACGTGCGGAGACATGCCATTTCGAGAACGACGCGACCGACTCTCGAAGCCGCCGGCTCCACTCGCCGTGAAAGGCCACCGTAGCTTTTTGTTCGTATTCGATGAGAGGGTATCCTATGTCGAAGGGTGGCAGCTCGTACCAGGTGTTATCACGGGGGAGCGAATTTCACCAGCTCGACGGCCGTGACGCCCAGGCGGATAATATCGCAGCTGCGAAGGCTCTGTCGGAGGTGATCAGGACGACGCTCGGTCCCAAGGGGTTAGACAAACTCCTCGTGGGGTCCGACGGGACGGTGGTCGTGACGAACGACGGTGCGAGTATCGTCGATCGGATGAAAATCACTCACCCCGCCGCGAAGTCGATCGTTGAGATCGCAGCGCAACAGGATTCACGGATCGGTGATGGGACGACCTCGGCGCTTATTTTGGCGGGTGAGTTACTCACGGAGGCCGAGTCACTCCTTGAGAACGGGCTTCACCAGATGACGATCGCGCGAGGGTACACCCTCGCTTGCGAACGCGCACGGGATATGCTGTACGACCAAGCCATTCCAGTGAGCCCCGACGACAACCCCATGCTCCAGGCCGTCGCCCGAACGTCGGTCTCCGGAAAGTGGAGTCGAGACGCCAGCGACTTCTTGGCACGGAAAGCGGTCGCTGCCGTCCGTGTGATCGAACGAGACGGGATGGTCGATTTGAAGCGAATTACGCGCAAAGCGATCTCTGGAAGCTCCTACTACGATTCGGAACTCGTAGAGGGGCTCGTCATTGATATGGAATCGTCGTCTACGACCCCAGTATCGCTCGAGCCGGGACTTCCCGACGTCTTCGAAGACGCGACCGTCGGGCTCATCGACGACCAGCTCACGATCGAAACCGCGACCGGACAGGGGGCGGTCAGCCTCGAGACGCCGGGAGACCGACACGAGTTCAGAGAGTACGAACAGGACGTCTACGAGCGGTACGTCGACCAGATAGCGAGCGCGGGTGTAGATGTCGTCTTCTGCCAGAAGTCGATCGATGACACGGTCAGGTACCTGCTTACGAAGGAGGGGATCCTCGCCATCGAACGGACTCGACAGGACGAACTCGAGAAGGTCGGTCGTGCCACGGGAGCGCGTCCGGTTGGGACCGTCGACGATCTGACGGCCGCGGATACCGGACGAGCCAACCGGGTCGCCCGACGCGATGTCGGGCCAACCGACGTGGCGATCGTCGACGGTGGGACGGGCGTCGATCAGGTATCGTTGCTCCTCCGAGGAAGCACACAGCGGGTGGCGGACGAGACAAAACGAGTCGTCGACGGGTGTTTCCACGTGCTGTCGCACACGATCGAAGATGGCGTCGTCGTTCCTGGCGGTGGGGCAACAGAGGTTCACCTCGCAGGCGATCTCCGTGAGTACGCCACGACCGTTCCCGGCAGAGAGCAACTCGCGATTGAGGCGTTCGCCGATGCCCTCGAAGTGATCCCCCGGACCCTCGCCGCGTCGGCAGGGTTGGATCCGATCGATACGATCGTCGAGTTACGCGCGAGCCATCACGACAGTGATCACACGACGGGACTACGGCTCGAGAACGAGTCGGCTCGAATCGGTGACGTAGTCGAGGGGGAGATCGTCGAACCCCTCGCGGTCACAGAACGGGCGCTCGCTAGTGCAACGGAAGCCGCGAATCTGATTGTCCGCATCGACGAAATCGTCGCGGTGACCCGCGAAGAAGACGGTCACGACCACGATCACGACCACGACACAGGCGGGTTCGTCCAGAGTACCGAAGGCTACCCCTGGGCAGTTGGTCACTCGATGGGGCATTAACCGACAATTGCGGTTCAGCCACCCGGTGTCGGCCCATCTCGAAACCGGATGTAAAGAAGTGTAGTTCCAGATCAGGAGGGTTTGGCGACGTCTCCTTTGTCACTCGAGTCGTACTCGTCAGTGAGCGTATCCGGATCGATGTCGATGTCAAAGGCTTCGTTGGGGACCGAGACGGTCACACAGGTATTCGGTAAGTCGACGATCCCCGCGATCCGGCTCTCGACGGGAACCGTACTGAGGAGAATGTACGCCTGCTCTTCGGTGTACCCGAAATTCGTCAGGTAATCGATAGCATCCAGACACGCCCGACGCATTCCAACGTTCGCGTTTTTGTAGTGCTGGGTGCCGTCCTCGTCGACGGAGTACCCCTCGAAGACGACGTAGTTCGAAAAGTCAGGGTCCTGGTACCCTGGTTTGAACATCGCGTGATCAGTTCCTAACTGTTCCACCCCGTCCTTGATGAGATCGACTTTCATGTCGATCCAGCCGGCGATCTCGATCGCCCCACAGAACGTGATCTCGCCGTCACCTTGGGAGAAGTGCAGGTCCCCTGTGATGAAGTTCGCTCCCTCAACGAAGACGGGAAGGTAAACCCGTGAGCCTCGGCCGAGGTTCTTGATGTCGCAGTTACCGGCGTTCTCACGAGGCGGGATCGTTCGGGCCGCTTCCTCGGCCGCCTCGTCGACGTCGTCGTCGTCCATTTCGCCGAGCAAGACCTCGTTCGGTTCCGGCGGCAGCGCGAGCGGCGGATCGTCCTCTCTGGTTTCGTGGTTAACTGCCGTTTCGGCGTCCGGTCCTCGTTCGATGAGCGCCTGTTCGCGCTTGTTCCACTCCTCGAGCAATTCGTGGGATGGCGCGGTGCCGACGATACCGGGGTGAACGATACCGGGGAATCTGACATCCTCGATGTGACGCGAGTGCGTCATGACTCCGTCGACGTCCCAGATCGCTTTCCGTGCCTCTGGGAAGTGATCTGTCAAGAATCCCCCACCGTTGTCCAACTCGAAGATTCCGGTAAACCCCCACTCGTTGTCCGGGAATGGTCCGAGGTCCAAAATGTCGATGACGAGCACGTCACCCGGCTCGGCTCCTTCGACCTCGAAGGGCCCGCTCAGATGGTGGTTAGGATCTAGCCTCATATCCCGAATATCGTTCGCACTGTCGTCGTTTTTTACCTGATTCCCCGTCCAGTCAAGGCATTCGATCCGGACTTTTTCGCCGGGTTCGATCGACGCTGCCGGCGGAACGTCCGGGTGCCAGCGGTTCACTATCGGATCCGGTTGGTCGTCAATGGACACGTCTACGTCCACTTCGAATATCGTTTCTGGCATGATTCATGCTAACTCCCACCATACCAGTATTTATAGCTATCACACAGTGCGGATCACGATGATTATTACTATAGTGAGCTGGTGGTAGTAATGTAATTCTGGAGACGAACTGATCAGTGATATCAGACCGTATTCGATCGATGTGAGTACCCGGTACTGTTTTTCGCTTGTGTATCGGGGATTACAGCACTAATTCCATGGCAACGCTAGGGTCACTTCCAGCGATCGATCGCTGTATCGAGACGTATCTCGCCGCACACGCCGCCTTCGATGATAGCCCGTTTTCCGCGCTCGAACACGCCGATCACGAAGACGGGCTCGAATCGTCGGAGTCCGATATCGAGCACAGACTCACGCTCCTCGTCGCGTATGGGCTTGTTGAGCAAATCGATGACGATCGGTATCGCATTCGCTGTGCGCCCGACGAGAGTACGACGCGATGGCAAGAGCGGGCCGCTGAACGGGCCGAAACACTCCACCGATTGATCACGGATCCGACGGCGAATCGACGGACGCCAACGGACGAATTGGATACAGAGCTATTGACACAGGATGACGACACCTTCGTCAGCGTCTTCGTCTTTGACCACGATGACGTGGACTCCGTCGCGGCCACGGCGGCGACCGCACTCCATCGAGGCGACGCTCTCTCAGGTGTCGTACTTCGAACGTCGGGAGTGCGCTCCGGTCACGTCCAACGAATCGCAGATCAACTGTGCGCTCCCGATATCACCGATCGAACCGATCTCGAATCGACGTTCAAAAAGGGATTTTCAGATGTTGTCGGCGAATCGAAAGACGAACTCGAGTTTCGATTGTTCCTCCGGGTAGCCTAACTCGGCCGAGTAGAGTGTCAGGTAACTGCTTCTGGGTCGAGTGGTTCGGGAGAGGCTCGGCTCTCGCCATCCCGCGGAACGTCGTTCCACGACTCATCGAGGTGGAAGAGTCACCTCGAGATCACGGAAGCCCGCAGGTCTTGCGAACGATCCGTATGCTCGGCCCGCACCCTGTCGATCTCCTCACGGCTCGGAATCCGGTCCGAGAAGGATCAGTCCGCGGACTGCTCGCAGCCGATCCACCAAATCTCCTCATGGACGGCCCATCCACCGGTCTGAAGGTTCTGTGAGATCGTGATGTGGTTATCGTCTGGATCCGAGACCGTAATCGAGTATCGATCGGTCTCGATGACCTCATACGACGTTTCTCGATTGTTGAACGTGATTTCGTCGCCGGCGCTTAAATCATCGAACCGATCGGTGATCGTCTTTGATAGGAGTCGTTCTCGGTCCGTACTGGAGGGGATCTCATCGTCGGACATCCGTGCTCGTCATTACCATGGGCTCGGATATAACCGTTGTAGGCGCTGCCAAACTTGGGACGGTTTCGTGTTCCCTCCTTGCTCGAAGACTGTGGATAGACGATGATATTCCAGGTGTGTAGCGGTTAGAACTATTGCTTCGGCTAGTGGAGCATGTGTTGTGTGATAACCACACACAAGTAATGGTGGACACCAATGTCACTGTACATGATCCTTGGCATGGGCCTGGTTTTCGTGGGTGCCGTGCTAGTAGTGAACGGGATATGGTTACTCGGGAAAGGTGCGGACAGCGACGTCGCGATACTGAACTTCTTCGTCGGAATATTGACGTTCATCATCGCGATGTGGTGGGCGATCGGTGAACTATGGGCGTTCGGACAGTACGAGTCCGGAGACGCGTTCGTGGCATCGGGAACGTTACTGTTTTCGTTCACCTACCTGTGGATTGGAGCGAACGCGATCCGCGGTATCGGTGATCAGCGATCGTTCGGTTGGTACTGTATACTCGTCACTGTAATCGCCATCCCGACGGGCTACCTCGTTCTTCTCGACGGCGATATCGGACTTGCTGGACTCTGGTGGATCTGGGCAATACTCTGGGCGACCTTTTGGGTCTTGTTAGGGCTAGAACTCGAGGAGTACACGAATCCGATTGCCTGGTTCACTACGATCGTCGGCATCATTACGGGTGCGGCTGGCTATCTGATGGCAGCGGGATTTTGGCCGTGGGCGGTCCGAAAATCGAGAACGGTACCGAACTACCGGCCTCGATTAGACCAGAAACCACGCGACACCGATCGCTGCGACCGAGACAACAACGTTTCCGAGTGCATAGGCGACCGCAGTCCGCACGTGTCCGTCTTCGATGAGCCGAACGGTATCGACGGAGAACGTCGAAAACGTGGTAAACCCACCGCACACTCCAACGCCAGCGAACAGTTGGATCGACTCTCCCGGATCCGCAAATAGCACGAGGCCCAGCAGGAAGCTCCCGATAACGTTCACCAGAAAGGTCGATATCGGAAAGCGGCCCCCTTCAACGATCGTGGCAACTGTGTATCGTCCCAGTGCACCGACCGCGCCACCGACGCCGACGAGGAGTACCGGCTCAATCACGAGACCCACCCCGGATTCGCAGTGCGACCCATCGACCGAGAACGACACCCGCAAAACCGAACGAGTAACTAGCGGTAACATTGAGTAAGCCGAGCAGCGGCTCGACTGACGCCGTTTCGTACGCGAACGTGCTGTACGTCGTGTACGAGGAAATGAACCCTGTCGACACGAGCAATCGTCCCCTGTCAGTGAGGTAGTCGGTGTACATCGCTTCGTAGACGACGAACCCGAGGACGAAGCTTCCGGTCACGTTCGTGACGAAGGTCCCGGCCAGTCCCGGATAAAAGAGCCCAATTCCGTACCGTGCGTTCGCCCCGAGAAATCCGCCGATCACGACGAGTACCACCACATCGATGTCGGCAAGCCGATCTCGAACGCTCATCTATTGAGATGACAACATTCTTTGTCAAATACCCTACCCTACCCTACTTCGTTCGGGTTGACATCCTCGCTCGTTGAGGGTGGGTCTTGTCAATGATCTCTGCCTCGAACCAGGAAGCACTAGTGAGCGCTGTGCGTGCTAACTCGGCGTCATTGGTCCTGATTTCAGAGTGTATTGACTAACGTTCCTCCCACACGACAACTGATGGCCGTAGGGGATATAACTCCGCAACGTTCTTTGCCACATTCCAATCCACAGGAACTGTAGCGATTGTCGGATCGAACCGAAAGAGATGTCGAACCTCCGTCACAGCTAGAGGTTTCTAACTGGCCGTCGAACAGCGACTATGTACGATCGAATTCTCCTGCCAACAGACGGAAGCAACGAATCCATGGTCGCCAACGAGCACGCGATCGACCTCGCCACAACGTACGATGCACGCCTTTACGTCCTTCACGTCGTCGATACGAGGCCATACGACGCAGAGAGCATCACACAGTCGGTGATCGAGCCGCTCGAGGAACGAGGCCAGCAGGCGGTCGACGAGGTCGTTGAAACCGCGTCGGCACACGGATTCGATGAGATCGAAACCGACATCGTTCGCGGTGAACCACACGATATGATCCTCGAATACGTCGACGAACACGATATCGATCTGATCGTGATGGCAACACACGGACGGACGGGAGTCAAGCGGTATCTGCTGGGGAGTGTCGCTGAGAAGATCGTTCGAACCGCACCGGTACCAGTCCACGTGGTGCGTGCCACAGAGATCGATATCGCGAGCTGAGAGCTGACGATGTGGGAAACAGCATTTGCCGTCTCTTGCGCTCGACCGTGAGTTGTTCCCCCTCAATCGTATCGAGAACGGTCGTCGTTACGTGTCTCGATCGAGCGGATACTCGAGTTCAGTTGGATACGGACTCTGTTCTGTGGTATCTAGTTGCAATGCGATACAAAACCTATCGAGCCCTACTTCGATTCCAGCAAATAGGAGGAGTTCGATGATCGTCTCGTCGCTGTATTCTTCTTTCAGTTCGACGAAGAACTCGTCCGAGATCTCCTGTGGATCTCCGGACATGTAATCTGCGACGTGAACAGCGAGTTCTTCGCGCCGCGTAAGTTGGCTTGCATCGATTTGATTAGAGAACACGGCGTCTTCTTTCGGCTCGACTTCGTCTTTGACCTCCCAGGTGCGCACGGTTCCACAGTACGCACACCCGTGAACTGCGGCAACCCGCAGCCGCATTAGTTCCAGCGTCTCCGAATCGATGGAATCGCTGCGGGGGAATAGCCGGAACATCCGAACGAGTCGTTTCAAAAGCCGAGGTTGATGGGCGACGGCACCGAAGTATGCGGAGTCTTTGTACCAACCCTCTTCGCTTTCTCGGAGGATTTCGTTGACCTCGTCGTCGTCCGATTCACCGGGGTCTATCGGTTCGATACGGGAAGACATGTAGAGATCTATGTTAGCAATCACCATAAAAGACTGATCGTACCGGACGCCAGTTTTCATATTGATGAGAACCTCCCGTCCACCAACAATGAGGAAACCGCCGTACAGAGTTGTAATCGTTCGGGTCGCTCGAAAAGCCTATTCTGTTACCAGTAGTTGGTAATACGCTTTCTTTATTCAAGGTAAGGAGTGAAACTCACGTTCAGTATCGGTGGCTTTGATGAATTGCCACACAGCGTTCGATTGAGTGGTTTCGAAGGCTTGCGACAGAGTCCAATTGTTCTGCCATCGTGGATTCCTTTGAAATCGTATCTACATTGTCTCAGAGTAGCGCCACAAACTACTGAATCCTTCCTCAGAAGTCGACGCCGTCTAGTGTTTCACTAGAGCCAGCCGTCCTCATCACCATCTCCACACACTTCGTTTCCGATGAACTTGATCCAGCGTCGAACATCGCCTTCGCCGGCCCCATTCGAAGCCAGTACGATGTCTTCTGCATGGAGAGCCGGCTCACGAAGTCTGAACAGGGGAACTACCCCACAATCGTCGCGTTTAGCACGAGTTCTCGTCACGACGATGCGCTCACGCTTGCGATCGACGTGATGGTGCCGACCATCTTGATCTTCGCCAAGATACGCGTCGTTCCACGACCGGCGTTCGAGAACAATGTTGCTGTCACCGATCGTCGGTTACTTTCCGCGGGGGCAAGTTAACCATTAGAATTCGTCCTCCTGTGCGGTATCACGAGTGTCTGTCTGGCGGTGTTCGTAGCGAATCCCCATAACTGTCTGAGCAGAATCGTTCACTGTACCCCATTCGATCTTGAGTAGGTGCTGAACAGGTCGGAAGTCAGCACTCAGTTTGGTTGTCATCGACGGTCTCCTTGTCTTGAGAAGTAAGTCTCTCAGCGTCTGTTGGTGTTGTTTTACAGTCAATCGATTTCATCTATATCTGCGGGTGGTTCATGTGAACCCCGCACCCCATACGTTCTAGTTTTATCGGTTGGATCGATACGATGATCGCCCAGACCATCAAGATTTGAGTCCGACACCCTACCGACGGGTTAAATGTGCGCCTCTCAGTAAGACCTACCGCGTTCTAGCACAACCACCGGGACGAACTCCACCAGAGCGCCTCTCAGCGACCTATCTTCACCAACAGCCGTTGCTCTCCGCAGCGGATAACCGTCGTCGCTGTGGCACAGGCGAACTCGCACAAAACCAGAGTCAAGAACTAGCCGTATTTCCGCCATCAACCGGAAGTGGATGGCCGGTGATGAACGATGCGTTATCAGAGCACAGCCACACGACAGCCTCAGCGACTTCCTCTGGCTGCCCCGGACGGCCTATTGGGACATGAGCGCCCGCCTCCGGATCGAGATCGCCCGTCATATTCGTCTCGATCAGGCCAGGACACACGGCGTTTACACGGATATTGTGCTCGGCGTACTCTAATGCGGCCGTTCGTGTGAGACCGTTAATCCCGTGCTTGCTTGCACTGTAGATCGACATTCTTTCGTTCCCACGAAGGCCCCATTCCGAGGAGGTATTGACGATTGCTCCACCACCAGTTTCTACCATCCGAGGGATTTCGTATCGGAGCCCTGCCCAGACGCTTTTGAGATTTGTTTCCATGATCCGTTCCCAGTCAGCTTCTTGCGTCTCAGTGATCTGTCCATACTGAGGTTCAATTCCTGCGTTGTTGTGCGCAAAATCAAGGCGGCCATACGTGTCAACCGCCGCATCAACCAGTGCTTCGACATCGGCTACCTTGCTCACATCAGTGTGAATGAACGTTGCCTCCCCACCGTTGTCCTCGATGAGATCGACGGTTTCACCGCCACCTTTTTCATCAGTATCAGCAACGACAACCTTCGCATCTGCCGCTGCGAACCGCTGCGCCGAGGCGCGACCAATTCCCGAACTGGCCCCTGTTACGACCGCAGTTTTGTCTTGAATCCCGTTCACACCCAGATTTCATCTCCCTGTATTGATATTATTTTCGTGTAATGATTTCACTGTATGAAATTCTTTCAACCGACTTGATCGGCAGGTTCGGCCTCGTGCTTATGCCGCTCAAATGTCTCTTCGGCCCACGTCCGAACTGTCTCATCATCAGTAACAATCAGTGCTCGAAGGACGGCCTGCTCGTCACGTACGAGAAAGGTCACGGACCGGTCTATGATCGCCATTCCTACGCTCGGTGGAATTTCACGGTGGACATACAGTTGACCGTTTTCAGCAGTGAGTACGGCCCGCACGTCCGCCGACGCCAATCCATCGATCGCGTGTTGGGTCGTGACACCCTCAAATGTTTGCGTTTCCTCAACGGTCCTCTCGATAATCACCCGCAGGGCTTGGTCAACGAACGAATGTGACAAGGAACGAACGCGTGTCGCTTGGGTCAGCAAGTCGAGGTTCCGGTTTATTGGGGCAGACGGGTCGGCGCGAGTCGGCGTAATGACGGTCGCGTCAGCGAGACAGGTGAACGGAAAGTCCATGACCTCCAGTGGCAGCAGCGGCGTGATCTCGCGGAACTTCCCCTCAGTTGCGAGCGTCTCGTAGAGAGCCGTGAACGCCTTAGAGACAATTCTCCCGGCCGGCATTATCTCGTAGCGCCGGTCGTCTCGGTCGATCCAGTGTCGGGTTTCGAGCTCATCGAGGACCCGCCCGAGGGTGGGCTGGGAAGCATCCGTCGCCTCCCGTAACTCACCGCGAGTAAGCGGCTCCTCGACCAGCGCTTCGAGAACGACCCCACGATACTCCGAACGCGCGAGGAACTCGATCTCGTCGAGTGGGGTAGCCATATGCACATAAGTAAGCCGCTGGCATGATAACGCTTCATACCGCAGGTCGATTTCATCGCGCCGAAAATTCAGTCGCTGAGCCGTGGTTTTCACGGTTCGAAACCCTTCTAATAAAACAATATCTAGACTTCCTTCGAAAAGGTAGTATGAATTCAACGGACTCGCGCTATTGGGCGTTCGTATTGTTCGTGGCGAGTCTTTCGACATCGGTGCAGCGCTCCTGTTCGGCTATGTCTTCAGCACTGACACCGACTGGCGACCACGCATGCGAAGCGATGTCGTCGGTGGTTTTACCAGTGGTTCGCTGGTGATTGTAGTAGCGAACGTCCTGTTTTTCACGGGCCAACAGCTGACGCGGGTGTCCACGGCAGCGGTGATCTACAGTCTGGTGCCCATCGTCACCGCAGCGTTCGCGTCGTCCTATTGTCGGAGGAGCGGCTTTCCCGCGCCGGTGTCGGAGGCATTGTTTTGGAAGCAGTCGATGTCGTCATCGTGGCGCATCCGACTCTGGCGACGTTGTTCGACTCCGGAATCGTCGGCCTCGGACCTGTGCTGTGCGGTGCGATGACTAGCACTGGGCAGCGTATGCGTGCACTGGATCAAGCTTCAGCACGGCGCGTTCGTGCGCTAGTTCGCCTGAATCACGGACGATACTGGTTTTCCGGGAGCAGCGAGTGATAGTTGAGGGTGAAGATAGTTCGCTGAGGGGACGGTAACGGAGTTCGTCGGTATGGTCCGGCTGGTGGATGGACATCCTGCTGAGGGAGCTACTCTAACTCGTCATAACGATCTATCAAACTCAGGACCGGGCGTTCTGGGCGGTTATCGTTCCGATCCGACCGCTTAAACTAGAACGTATGCCCCGCACCCTTCTGGGGCTGAAAAACCAAGAGAGAACTCTGAACAATACGATCTCTGTGTCTACTTTTCCCTGAAATAGAGCCGACTACTCACCGGGGATATCCTTAAGCGGCCAAAGATAGAGAATGCAGTACGAACACGCGATGACCGACATCATCGATCCACGGCCGCCGCTCCCAGAGTGGATTCTGGATGCCTACGATGTCATTCGTGCCCACGGGACCGATCCTGGGAATCACGAAGACGCACAGTCGGTTCCTCGAGAGCAGGCACGTGAGATTCTTCTCAGCGCTGATGAACTCGCGCTTGAACCTGGAGATGCGGATCATGCACTTACCCGCCTCCTCGAACGAGGCTACTTCTACGAAGTCGACGACGAACTCCGTGTGACGACACCAGAACACTGAGCTGTGATTTTTAATCGCTATATTCAGTACTTATGTGAATTTACAGTCTGTCTTGCAATAGACACACTTATCTAGCAACCTATTCTAGATCCGGTATGTACGATCTTACCGGCTTTCAGCGAGACTTGCTGTACGCAATCGCCGGCCAGGACGACCCACACGGACTCGCAATCAAGGATGAACTCGAAGCCTACTATGAGGGGGAGATTCATCACGGACGTCTCTATCCGAACCTCGATACACTCGTCGACAAGGGCCTCGTCGAGAAGGGGCAAGAAGATCGCCGAACGAACTTCTACTCGGTTACGCGTCGCGGAACTCGTGAGATCGAGGCCCGACGTGAGTGGGAAAATCAGTATATCGATCTCGACGATAGCTAGGATCAATCACCTTTACGCCACAGTTTCGGTGGATGGGATAATTTCGGAGTGAATTGTCGACGACTCAGGATTATTCTGGGCGGTGAGGTGCCGAGATTAGAACCAGCACCCTCATTTCGAGCGTGCATCAATAATTGCGCAGATTTTGGCGATTCTGGCCAGCATTGCCACTCGTCTACGGCGAGCGTTCGAGTGTGCAGGCGCTCAGTCGGGGGTATCAGTGCCGGGGCGACCATCTCGGCACACTCGCCCCGTAGTCAGCACAGGAGCGTAGTCCACACCGTCGATACCCGCTTTCAGGAGAAAGTCAGCGAGTCGCCAGGACGTACAGAAACCGCAGCTCGTGCGAGTCCGACTCGACGTTCACAGAGGCCGTCTCGACAGCGATTTTCTGCCCATCCGCTTCTATCTGCTCGATGGCCTCCCGCTCCGTACTGGTGATGCGTTTCGTGATGAGGTAGTTGACATCGTGATTCTGGAGTGTCTAGAACACCCGAATCGAGTCGAACTCGCGGTCACATAGCACCGTCTCGATCGGAACGTGTTCTTTGGCTCGCTCGACGAGCCGCCAGACGATGCGATGGACTTGATTCGACGAGTTCTCGTCCCAGGGGGAACTCTTCCGGACTGGTTCAACCGCGAGGACGAGCGGGATGTTCCACCCGATGATCGACAGGATGGCGAACTTGAACGCCCGACTCTCGCGGTCTTTGGTGCCGTTGACCACCGGAATCTCCTCGACCTCACCGTAGTAGGGAACGGTGGTGATATCGATGGCGGCGGTTACTGGCTGTCGAAACGAAGATTCCGACCCAACGACCGAGAGGAACCGGTCAGTCGAATCGTTGAAGCCGTCGATGCGTTCCTCCGGAGCGAACTGCTTGACAGCGTGGAGGTGCCTCTGGATTGGATCCCACTATCGCCGTCACTCGTCTGTCCGCTCCACGCCGTCGATGTCGAGTGCGATGTCCGGACCGAACGCACTGGCGGGCGTCTGGAAGCCGACGGGTGCCTCGCCATCGCGGACGCGGGCGGCTAAGTGGGGTGCGCTGTGGCTGGTGAACAAATACGACTCCGGCGTCACCAGCCGCGAGACGACCGATTCCTCGCCGTTCGTCGCCCGTCCCCACACGTACATCGACTCTTCGCGGCGGGCCGCCTCGTTGGGTCCGTCGACGAACCGGTCGACGAGACCGTGCAATGCGGACTGCACGGGGGTGCTCCCGAGCAGCCACCCCAGACGGTTCGATAGTCGGAGGAATCGGATGGTCGCCTCCGGCTGGGCGGCGTAGACAGTCACGTTCGGGATGCCAGTCGTGTGGTATGCCGTGGAAACGTCGCCCCACTGGATGGTCGCAGCGGTCGTTGAGCCGTCACCGAAGTCGATGGTCCGGACATCATGTGCAACCGGCACGTCCACGAGATCGCTGTCTCGGCGGACCGTGCCGCTGTCGTCGAGCGACTCGATGGCCGTGTGGGCGGTGCCGGGCGAGAGTTCGTCCAGACCTTGGAACCCGAGTTCGAGGTGGGTCGCGTCAGGGAGCCGCGCGGAAAGGTGGGCAGCGAGGCTGTCGGTCGGCACCACGTCGAAGCCGACACCCGGCAGGAGCGTTACGCTAGCGGCCTCGGCCTCGGTGTCGTGTGCGGCGATGGCCTCGAACACCTCGATTTCGCCTGTGATGTCGAGGTAGTGGGTGCCCGCCTCAATGCAGGCGTCGACCATCGGGCCGCTGGTCCGGACGAACGGCCCGGCGCAGTTGAGGACGACCGCCACGTCAGCGAGCGCGTCCGCAACCACGCTGGAGTCGTCGAGGGTGAAAACGCGGTAGTCGAGATCGTGGGTGGCCGCCAGCGACTCGGCCTTCCCGGCGGACCGGCCGGCGACGATGGGGTCGAGACCGTCCCCGATGGCCTGTTCAGTCACAAGCCGTCCTGTGTAGCCGTACGCGCCGTAGATGAGGATGCGGTCGTTACGCATCTGACGCCCCCGTAATGGAGATGGGCGCTAGTTCCTTGTCGATGCCGCCGGAGGCGCCCATAACGAGCGCAGTCTCGTGGATCGTCGGTGCCATCGTACCCTAAACTCCACACTCTGGAGTTATAAGCTGTCGAGTATAGAGTAATGGAGTAACTCCGGTTTCTCGGAGTAACGCCCAACGGTCCACTACGACAAGCGTTATTGCTCCAGGGATTAGAGCGGTTATATGGCAGAGTCCACCGATGTTGAGGAACTGTCGCGGTCAGACGACGACTGCGCGCGCCTAAAGGACCTTCAGGCAGAGAGTGCCGTCCGGGACGTGCTCTCGCTGTTCGGCAAGAAGTACACGCTTGCCATCATGTATGAGTTCGCGTTCAGCGAGGGAGGTCTCCGGTTCAAGGATTTAGAGGCGCGGCTGGACATCTCCTCGACCACGCTATCGAACCGGTTGGCTGAACTTACGGAGGCGGAGTACATCGAGCGCCACTCTTACGACGAGGTGCCGCCGCGGGTGGAGTACGTCGCCACGGAGAAGACACACGCGCTGACGCACATCTTCGAGGACCTCTACGACTGGGCCAATGCCTACGCGACCGAGGGCTGACACCTCGTCAGGAACAAGCGTATGTTGGATTGCGCTCAATCAAATTGATCTAGACCCCATTCGTTGCTTTTAGTCCAACAGAAGGCATGCATCACATCCATCCTCCAAGATTGTATTAAATACCTACCATATCCTCATAATACCGATCTCTCCAGACGGGAGTGAGATTAGATGTCTACATACTGACTCTCCCATTCTTGCCGGTCCTCAATCTCATCTGATCCTGCGTCGGTGATAGCGTAGTAGTTCGTGCGGCGATCGAGTTGCCCCTTTTCGACCAACTCCTTGTTGACGAGTGTATCAAGGTTCGGGTAGAGTCGACCATGGTTGATCTCAGCGCTGTAATACCCCTCGATTTCTTCTTTCACGTCCTGACCGGATGGCTGGTCGGCACCCGCAATCACGTACAGCAAATCACGTTGGAAGCCAGTGAGGTCGTTCATTGTGTGTGAGTCATCAACGAACCTGTATTTAATTTATTCTCATATCTGGATTATATGTATATTCTGTATGAAGATCTGGTCCCTGTTACTATCTGAGTGTATTTGTGACCGGTCTGATGAGTTGTTTCTTGCCTCCACTAGATTTCTGCGAATATTTGATCTAATGAGATATAATTTTAATAAAGTTACTACCTTTCATATATCTTGGCGCGGAAAAGCCGTATCCTACAGATGTTTACTTATCACTAATGGAAAGAAATGCTGCATGTCTTTCATTTCTTCGAGTACGCTATGATCCCGGTTTCGCAGCACTTTACGAGAACAAGTCTTTCCGCACTATCAGTAGTACAGTCGGTGTACTCACCGTACTCGTCGCTATGTTTGGCTTGAGGTTTCAGTGCAATGTGCTTTCAATACCTTGACAACCATGCTATCTCAAGTATGAGGACGACGAACGAACAGTAGAGGTTCCAGACGATGACTGCAATCGACATCAACTGCGACATGGGCGAGAGCTTCGGCAACTGGACGATGGGGCGTGACGCCGAAGTGATGCCGTACATCACCTCTGCGAACATCGCTGGCGGCTACCATGCAGGTGATCCACACGTTATGCGTGAAACCGTCACGCTCGCTGCGGAATACGATGTCGGGATTGGGATCCATCCCGGCCTCCCAGACAAGATGGGGTTCGGTCGCCGGTCGATGGACGCGACGCCCGAGGAAGTGCGCGACTACGTCGTCTACCAGTTGGGCGCGCTGATGGCGTTTGCGAATCGTCACGGGGCAAGCGTCCAGCACGTCAAACCGCACGGCGCAATGTACTCGATGCTCTCCGAGAGTGAGACTCACTGCCGTGCCGTCATGGAAGCTCTTCTCGAGGTCGATCCTAGTCTCATCTACCTCGCAACCGATATGAATATCTACGAGGTTGCCCAGGAGTACGACGAGTTAGACGCCGTCTTCGAAGGGTACGTCGACCTCGACTACAACCCCGACCGCACGCTGATCGTCGAGAAAGAAGTCGAACCGAAAGATCCGGACCTGGTCGCAGATCGGGTCATTTCCATCGCGACGCGGGGCGAGGTTGAGGCCGTCGACGGAACAGTAATCGACGTTCCCGCGTCGTCGATCTGTATCCACGGTGACGGACCGAACTCGGTCGAACTGCTCGAGACGATCCACGAACGACTCCAGGCCGAAGGGATCGAACTCGCTCGCCTCGACGACCTGGTGTGAACGACCCAGTTGCCGCGTCGTTCGATTGGATATCGTCCCGTTGGACGGTGCCGTCTCGCCTATTCAAACTCAGTTACCCCTTCGAACTGGTGATCAAGATATTTCGTCGTGTGGTCGCTCTCGACGAATACGTTGTCCTCGAGAACCGCGAGATGAAATGGAATCGTCGTCGAGATTCCCTCTATCTGTGCCTCCTCGAGGACTCGCTTGCTGCGTTCGAGTACCTCTTGACGGTCCTGTGCGGTAACGATGAATTTTCCGACAAGTGAATCGTAGAACGGACTGATCCTGTCGCCCTCGTTGACACCGTCGTCGACGCGGACTCCCATTCCTGTCGGCGGTCGGTACGTTTCGAGTGTTCCCGGTGTCGGAGTGAACTCCTCGTAGGGATCTTCGGCGTTGATACGGAACTCCATCGCGACACCTCGAGAGTTGACGTCGGACTGTTCGAACGATAGTTCCTCATCTGCAGCGACGCGGAACTGTTCTTTGACGATATCGATGCCCGTCACCGATTCGGTGACTGTGTGTTCGACTTGGATTCGAGCGTTTACCTCGAGGAAGTAGAAATCACCATCCTCGTAGAGGAACTCGACGGTGCCGGCGCTGCTGTAACCGGCTTCAGCAACGCCCGATCTGGCGGCTTCACAAAGCTCCTCTCGCGTCTCTTCGTCGAGAACGGGCGAGGGCGTCTCCTCGATGAGTTTCTGCTGACGACGCTGCACCGAACAGTCGCGTTCGTAGAGATGGCGGACGGTCCCGTGGCTGTCGCCGATGACCTGAACCTCAATATGACGTGGGTTCTCGAGGAAGCGCTCGACGTAGACAGCGTCGTTGTCGAAGTACGCTTCGCCCTCACGTTTGGCGTTCGTAAACGCCTCCTCAGCTTCATCGGGGCCGGTAACGACTTTCAACCCACGACCGCCGCCACCGCCGTCCGCCTTGATAGCGACCGGGTAGCCGTGTTCGTCGGCGAAGGCTTTCACCCGGCCCGGATCATCAACCGGTTCGTCCGTTCCTGGAACGATCGGGACGCCCGCTGCATCCATAATCGCTCGCGCCTTCGTCTTTTCACCGAAGTCGGCCATCACGTCCGATGGGGGGCCGACCCAGATGAACTCGGACTCCTCGACCTGACGGGCGAATGACTCGTTTTCCGCAAGGAACCCGTAGCCCGGATGGATCGCATCGGCCCCAGTTTCGGCTGCTGCATCCAGTAGCGACTCCTGATCGAGATAGCTCTTGCTGGCGACCGAGGATCCTACATGAACGGCTTCGTCGGCGCGGCGAACGTGTTTCGCTGTTTCGTCGGTGTCACTGTAAACGGCGACCGTCTCGATTCCGAGTTCGTTCGCTGCCTGTACCACGCGGACTGCTATTTCGCCTCGATTCGCGACGAGTACTTTGTCAATCATTTATTGGAAACCCTGCACTACAACGACTCCTGAATGTCCTCGAGAAGATCGTCTCGTTCCTGACGAATCTCGAGCGCTTCTTCGACGTCGACAGCGTTGAAATCGACGGTACTGTGGGTTCGACACTGGGCAAGCGCATCACGCTCGGGACTCACGACGGTCCCGACGGTCACGTATCCGCCACCCGTCACGGCATCTCGCATCAGAATAATCGGCTGGCCGGCCATCTGGATGGAACCGACGGGATAGCCGAGGTCAACGACGTTGGTGACGTCCGTTCCGGCACCGAAGGGCTGCTCGCGTTCTTCGAACATGTCGGTGATATCTGGACCCTCGAACCGGTAGCCGACCCGGTCAGCCTCGTCGGAAACGTTCCAGTTAGCGTCGAGGAACCGCTGTCGCCCTTCGTCGGTGAGCCGATAGTCACAGAGTCCCATCACGACATTGATCTCAGTCTGGGAGTAATCCGGTCGATCCGTCTCGTCGATCGAAGTGCCGAGTAGTTCGTCGGTGTTCGCTGACGACTCACCGATCGAGAGTTTGTCGCCCTCTTCGAGCGACCGACCCTCGTGGCCGCCGATTCCGATCAGGGTGTACGTCGCACGGCTTCCCATCACCAGCTCGACATCGATACCACCGGCGACTGCCAGATACGCGCGTGCACCTTCTGTTGCGAACTCGAAGCTGAGGGTGTCCCCGGTCTCGGCTTGGACAGCAGTCCACGTCGGGACCGATTCGTCCTCGAGAGATGGATCCATATCTGCACCGGTAACGGCGAAGACGGTGTCCTCCTCGAACTCGATTTCCGCTCCCATATAGGTCATCTCGAGGGTTGCGGCTGATTCATCGTTTCCGACGAGCCAGTTGCCGACTTTGTGGGCGAACTGATCCATCGCGCCAGAGGGCGGCATTCCGATGTGATAGTGCCCGTAACGACCGGTATCCTGAACGGTCGTGACGAGTCCACCATCGAGAATACGCATCAGTCGAGCACCTCCAGAAGCTGCTCGTTGTATTCGTGTGGATTGTTGAAGAACGCCTGTGTCTCGAACTCGACCCGATCATAGTTGTACTGGTAGGTTCCGTCTTCGATCTCCGAACGGATTTCGTCGTACTCGTCGCGATCGATCTGCCGGAAGTTGAGGATGTCCCCCGGGTTCGGAAGTACCATCGACTCTTCGAACGCCGACAGTTCCTGGTCGACGTCCAACACCTCGACGGGAGTTCGACCGTAGAGCTGATAGCCGCCGGCCCCGGGGACGGGATAGATTGCGGTGAACGCGCCACCGAATCCGATCGCACGGCTCGGCGTCGCCGTCCGCGGCTGTTCGTACTTCGGCACCTCGATCTGCTCGTCATGTGGAACCATCTGGAAGCAAAATGGGAGCCCGGGGACGAAGCCGATCATTGTTACCATGTGCGGCGCACCAGAGTGGTGGTCGATGAACGCCTCGACGGAATCGAAGCCGTTGAGTTCTGCGGAGTACTCAAGATCCGTCGCGTCCGGATCTTGATGGCGTTCTCGGAAGTCCATCAGCGTCTCGTGAGTCCACGGATCGTCGTAAAAGACGGGAATATCGAACACCCGTGCCTCCCACTGGTATTCCGAGATGTCGATCTCCTCCTCGAGCAATTTCAACTCCTCGATCAGTTCGTCCGGGTGAAGCACGTTCGGATCGAACTGGATTAGGTAGGAGGCGTTCGACGGTGCAACCTCGACGAGTCCCTCGAGACTGTTCTGACGAATTTCCTGTGTGATCGCCTGTGCTTTGAAGTTCGCGTCGAAACTCATTGCTTCGGCGAGTTCGACGAACACCCAGTCGTCCCCCCCGTACTCGTATCGCGGAGACGGAAGCTCCTGTCTGGTTATCGTTTTCTCACTCATCCTACTGAGTGAGAGAACGGTTACCACTGTATAGATACCGACTAGATTAGAACAGTGAATATATATGCGAAAATATACTATATCGTAAACGAACCTATCCGTACGTGTTTACGCTCGTGTGGTCCGGATATATCTTTGTCAAGTATTATATGTCTGGGGGCCTATTTAAGAATAAGATTCCATAAATGACGACAGAACATATCGAATCGCCGATGCCCGGCGTCTTCTACACGCGACCGGATCCGGACGAAGCAACGTTCGCCGACGAAGGTGACGAGGTCGCTGAGGGAGACGTCGTCGGATTGGTCGGTGTCATGAAGAACTTCCACGATATCACGGCCCCTGCGGACGGAACGATCACCGAGATCATTGCGGAAAACGAACAGGAAGTCGACGCCGGTGATGACCTCCTGGTTCTCGAGACTAACTGACGCCGCCTCAATCACCGGTCGAGTTCAAGCACTGTTGTCGTCGTATTTCCAGCGTAATTCGAGGTGGAGCCCCGACCGCAAGGACCGACGAAGGAAACGGGGTATCCGCGAGCGAGCAGGGTGATGCTGTATGCGGTTCATATCTATCTCTCGGCTTCCTCCGCTATGATTCTCCGCGGTGCGCTGGTTCGAAGAGTTCCACGGCGTTGCCGGCCGGGTCTTCCAGCAGGATCTGTTTGCCACCCTTCCCGTCCACGATCTCGTTGTGGAAGCTGACTCCCTGTTCCGTCAATCGCTCGACGGTGGCGGCGAGATCTTCGACTTCGATCTGGAAGCGGTTCCATCCGCCGGGCTCAGGGAGAGTTCCGTCAGGCATGGTCTGCCCGGCGCCACCGGCTCCTGGTTCGTTTAGCAGAAGGCGAAGACTTCTCCGTTGTAGCGCCGCGAATCCCGGTGCTGGGCGCATCTGCACCTCGAACTCTAGATGGTCAGTGTAAAAGTCGACCGCCGCATCGACATCGTTGACTACGTAACGAACAGTGACTGTGCTCATAGTACCCTCCGTTGCATACTCGTTATTGGTCGGAAGATCGGATCAGGGTATCTCTCCTCGCGGAGTGGCTTTATAAAAGAGCGGCCCGACCACCGGTGTGAAGCGTACTGTGCGTATACAAGATCAGTTCAAATCTACGTAGACCACTCCGCAGCCGCATCTGCGGGAACACTCTCCTTCTGCTATTGATGTTCTGTGGAGTTGGCGTTCCGAGGGGCTATCCGTTCGTTGGTGATTGCAGTTGTAATGATTTCCCGCTCCGCCCTGCGAAGACGGTCGGAGAGTGATCGTCGGGAGATACCGAGGCGGTCGCTCAAGTCGGTGAGTTTCGTTCCTCGCGGGAGATCGTAATATCCCTCTTCGTGAGCGAGGAGCACCGCCTCACGCTGTTTTGGCGTCAACCCAGCGAGGGATAGTCCGTCGCCCTCAGGGTCTGTCGTCGGTTGATAGAGCCTTTCGAGAGTGAACGACATTCCCCGTTGCTGGCAGGCTTCGCGGTACTCCGAGAGGGTAGTTCGATCAGGAAAGCGGGCCCGCATGAGCCAGCCATCCCCCGTAATCGTTGCATGAATCGGCGTCGTGCCGCGCTTGATGAACTCTTCGGGAATCGCGACCTGCACCTCGGCCGGCTCGGCCATTCGAAGCCGATACAGCCGTCGCTTCGTTGCGGATTCAAGCGGTGTCCACGCTGCAATCGTTGCCTCAGCGTCAAGTGTCGCCTCGACGGTGTCGTAGGACTCTGCTTCGATCCAGCAGAGGAGCACTGAGTGATCTCTTCCAACGACCTCATCGAGTTTGATGCGGGCATTTGGGGTGGACGCAGCGAGGCCGGTCAGTGCGAGAGACGATGAAGAGAGGAAAAATTCGGCGCTCAAATCCGGGTTCATACGTCTCTGTATGTGCGGTCGCATAAAGACGTTCACTGCTGTACCGCACGAGGTCAATTCCTCCGTAGTCATTATTCGAGGGTTACTAGAGAGTAGATAGAGGGAATAAATATCTCAGCTAAGAAAAGTTCCGTTTCGGATAGGATCAGCACTCTCCCGGGGCTTAAGCTAGAATCTCACGGTTTACCCGCATACGAGTGTTCTCGAGAAAATGCGATGATCCTCGTTGTCGCATCCAGTACATCGATCATCTATTGACTGATATCTAGGACATCGTACAGCGCACGCTCGGTGTCGATCGTCAACAAGTGCTCGCGGTATTCGGCGCTCGCCTGCACGTCCGAAACGAACGCTCCGTCGTCAACCGTCGTACCGGCTTTGGCCGATGCCGAAGTGATCGTCTCCTCGGTAACCGCTTCCCCTTCGAGTTCGTCCTCGACAGCCGGCAGTCTCGCGGGAGCCGTCGTCGCGCCGGTGACGGCGACTCGAGCCTCCTCGATCGTCTCGCCGTCGGTTCGAAGCCAGACGCCGATACCGACCAACGCGTAGCCCGAGAGCGGATCTCGCCGTTTGCGGTAGCCGCTTACTGCATCGTCGGTGATCGGTATCTGAATGCCGGTGACGATCTCGTCATCGGCGACCGCCGTCTCGAACGGCCCCTTGAAGAGGTCGGTCGCATTGATCAGGCGCTCGTCATTCGACCCGCGAACCTCGAGCGAGCCGTCGAGCGCGAGCAGGGCGGCCGGCGGATCCGAACGCGCATCGCCGTGGGCGAGATTGCCACCGATCGTGCCGCCGTTTCGGACCTGTGGATCACCTAACTCGGCCGCAGCGTGGGCGAGCGCGACCGCGTGCTGACGGACGGTCTCTGAGTCGGCGATTTCGGCGTGTGTAGCGAGTGCGCCGATCGAGATGGTATTTCCATCATCACCCTCCTGGATCGTATTGAGCCCGCTCAGTTGACCGATATCGACGAGTGCTGGCGGCGATTCGTCCCCTGTTTTCATTCGCGGCAACAGCCCGTGTGCGCCGGCGACCAGTTCGGCACCGTCGTGGTCGCCGAGCAGTGTGAGCGCGTCGTCGACGCTGTCGGCGCGGTAGTAATCGAAGTCGTTCGTGTACATTACCGATCATCCTCCGTGGCCCGCCAGACCGACTCCGGTGTGATGGGCATGTCGAGGTGGTCGACGCCGAACGGCTCGAGCGCGTCCACGACGGCCGACACCACGGTCGGTGTCGCCGCAATGGTCGCCGACTCGCCGACGCCTTTCACCCCGATCGGGTTGTGCGGACTCGGCGTTACCGTGTTGTCCGTCTCGAACTCCGGTAGCTGCGTCGAGTGCGGGACAGCGTACTCGTCCATTTGGCGGGTCTGAAGGTGTCCGTCGTCGTAAGCCGCTCTCTCGTAGAGCGCGGCCCCGATCCCCTGTGCGATCCCGCCGTGGACCTGTCCCTCGACGATCATCGGGTTGATAATCTCGCCGCAGTCGTCGACCGCCACGTAGCGCTCGATCTCAATCTCGCCCGTTTCGGGATCGACCTCGACGACCGCGACGTGGGTGCCGAAGGGATAAGTGAAGTTCTCCGGATCGTAGAAGTTAGTCTCCTCGAGACCGGGGTCCATCCCCTCGGGAAGGTCGTGGCCGAGGTAGGCCTCGTGTGCGATCGTCTGGATGTGAATCGACCGATCCGGCGCGCCGGTGACGCGGAACTCGCCGTCCTCGAACTCGAGGTCGTCCGCGCTCGTCTCGAGCTGGTGGGCGGCGATCCGACGAGCTTTTTCCCGAACCTCGCGAGCGCCGCGAGCGATGGAGCCGCCGCCGACCGAGGCGCTTCGGCTGCCGTAGGTCCCCATCCCCTGCGGAATCCGATCGGTGTCGCCTTCGACGACGTCGACGTCGTCGACGGAGAGACCCAGTTCCTCGGCCGCGATCTGGGCGTAGGTCGTTCGGTGTCCCTGTCCCTGATCGGCAGTTCCCGCGAGGACCGTCACCGACCCCGTCGAGTCGAAGCGGACGATCGAACTCTCCCAGCCGCCAGCCTGTGCACCGAGATCTCCGGCGAGTCCGGACGGCGAGAGCCCCGCGGATTCAACGAAGTTACCGATCCCGATTCCGATGTACCGATCTTCGTCTCGAAGCTCGCGTTGGCGCTCGCGTAGTTCGTCGTAGTCGACGTGATCGAGCGCTAGGTCCATCGCGCGTTCGTACTCGCCGCTGTCGTAGACGAGTGCCGCCGCCGATTCGTAGGGGAACTCGTCGGGTTGGACGAGATTGCGCCGTCGCAGTTCGGCCGGATCCATCTTGAGTTCCCGCGCACCGACGTCGACGAGTCGCTCGATCACGTAGATTCCCTCGGCCCGACCCGCACCGCGATAGGCGTCGACGGGCGTCGTGTTCGTGAACGCGCCGACGACGCGACAGTGAATCGCCGGGATAGTGTACTGGCCGGAGAGAACCGTCGCGTAGAGGTACGACGGCGTTGCCGTGCCGAACTGCGAGAGCTGTGCGCCGAGGCCGGCGTGCGTTTCGACTCGAACTCCACGGATCGTTCCGTCGTCGTCGAGAGCGATCTCGCCGGTCGTCACGTGATCTCGGCCGTGGCAGTCGGTCAGATAGCTTTCCGAACGCGTTGCCTGCCACTTCACCGGTCGACCGAGTTGCATCGAACACCAGGCCGTCACAGCCTCGTCCGGATAGTGGTAGATCTTGCTCCCGAAGCCGCCACCGACTTCGGGAGCGATTACCTGAATCTTGTTCTCCGGAAGCCCCAGTGTGCCCGCCGAGAGCAGCATTCGGTGGAGATGGGGGTTCTGACTCGTCATCCAGAGACGAAGTTTCCCCGTCGCATCCTCCCAGTCCGCGAGGGCCGCACGCGGTTCCATCGCGTTCGGAATAATTCGTGGCTGTCGGAGGTCAACGCTCGCAACCCGATCGGCGTCGGCGAACGCCTCGTCAGTAGCGTCCGCGTCGCCGAGTTCGAAGTCGAAGGCAACGTTGTCCGCTGCCTCGTCGTGAACCGGGGGTACGTCGCGTTCGACGGCCTCGACCGGATCGGTGACGTGCTCGAGTGGTTCGTACTCGACTGTGATCTGCTTGAGTGCGTCGTGGGCTACATGCGGCGTCTCCGCGATGACGGCGGCGATACCCGTTCCCTCGTGACGGACCTTGTCCGTGGCGAGCATGCGATACTGTGGCTGGACGAGACCGGGAAGGTCCCACGCGGTCGGAATCGTGTTCGGAACGCCGCTTTCGACGACATCCTCGCCGGTGTACACCGCGATGACGCCGTCCATAGCCGCCGCACCACTAGTATCTATACTCTCGATTCGTGCGTGGGCGTGATCGGACCGACGAATAGCCAGATGAGTCGTTCCACGCAGGGAGATATCGTCGGTGTACTCCCCATCACCGGTCAGCAATGGAACATCCTCGCCGCGTTCGATGGCGGAGCCGAAAGCGCCACTACTACCGTCCCCGTTGGGTTCGTCAGCTGACTCCGTCGCTTCATTCGTATCCGCGTCACTCATCGTTGTCCACCCAACTGGTCAGCTGTGGCCTCGATGGCATCCACGATATTCTGGTACCCGGTACACCGACAGAGGTTCCCCTCGATCGCCTCCCGAATCTCTTCACGCGTTGGATCGTCGTTCTCACGGAGGAACGTGTCGGCGGTCATGAGCATCCCCGGCGTACAGTAGCCACACTGGAGTCCGTGTTGCTCCTGAAACTGCTCTTGGAGGGTCGTGAGGTCGCCGCCATCGGCGAGCCCTTCGACCGTTTCGATCTCCGATCCGTCGGCCTGGACGGCCAGGCGAGTACAGGACTTGATCGTTTCACCGTTCTCCCTGACGGTACAGGCACCGCATCGTCCCGTCTCACAGCCGACGTTCGCCCCGGTATAGCCAAGTTCATCTCGAAGTGCCGATACGAGCAACGTCCGCGGCTCGACGGTCAACTCGTGTTGTTCACCGTTAACTGTTATCGATATATTGTGTTCTGACATTCATAACCCTCGCAGTATGTGCCTTACTCATCCATGAGCATTGTTCTCGACGATCGTGTTAGAAACTCACATTCAACACTCACCATATCCAGGTAAATAGGTTTGCAACCGAAATACCAGATTTCAACGGCCAGTGCTGCAAAATATTCCCTCTAGCGCTGTCTCACAGTATCGGTTTCTCAGGGGAGGTCGGCAGGGGTATCAATGTCACGGACAACCCCTGGATCGTCGGTCGCAACGAGCGCCGACCGGTCTCCCTTGAGCAATACCGCACGTCCACCAGTGTCTCCTGAGACGTCCGCAAGCCGTTCGAAGTGACTCCTATCGAACAGCACTGGATTCCCGCGAGAACTGTCGTATGCTGCCGCGAGCGCCGTCTCGGGTCTCGTTCGATACGTCGTGACGAGAGTATCGACGGTTTCTGGGCTAACGAACGGCATATCACCAAGTGCAAACACCGCTGCAGCCACGTCGGACGTCTCGAGTGCATCGATTCCGACACCGATTGACGCGGCTTGGCCGCGAGCGTACTCGTCGTTTCGAACCAGCGTGACCGGCTGGTCCGCGAGTGCGTCTGCAACTCGGTCAGCCTCGTGTCCAATGACGACGATCACCGGATCGACCTCGCTCGCAACCATCGTCTCGACGGCGTGAGCGACGATCGGCCGTCCCTTGAGATCAACCAGGAGTTTGTTCGCCGCACCGAATCGCGAACTCGTTCCGGCGGCGAGGACAACGCCAGCAATCTCGTCGGATCCGTCTATTTGATTCTGATCGCCAGTCTGATTCTCCCGATGGTTCGTCGTCGGCTGACTACTCGAGGACGGTGTGATAATCGGGATTCCGTCGTTACCCATTCTGGCCTCCCTGCCGGTTCAGTCGGTTACAGGGGATGCTCCCTCGGATACCCACCGTCCATGTGGTCGTTCTATGGCTCCGACACGAAGAGCTATGATCCATAGCCACATGTGTGTGATGAACTACCAAATATATCCCGCTCGAGTACCTAGCCAATGTTCCGGACCTCCAACATGTTGTTCGAGTGAAGATTTAGCGTCTGGATCATTTCGGAATGAGATAGACTCCCAATGGTTATGAGAATCACTGGCCGTCGCTGGACCACGGCGCGACAATGGCTTCCCATAACGGTGAGCGATAACTGAGCCGACCACTCTCTCGTTCGCGGCGTTCACCGAGTCGGATCTCGGAGAACTCTTCGATCAGCAGGAGTACGCCGCGGCGGACGATATCGTCGTTCCGGTACTACTTGCACTTCGACTCGGGAAACCGCTACTTATCGAAGGGAAACCCGGGAGCGGGAAGACGCAGTTAGGAAAGGTCCTGGCGGCGGAACTCGAGACCGAACTCATTCGTCTACAGTGCTATGAGGGGTTGGCGGCCGAAAACACCCTCTACGAGTGGAACTACACGAAACGGTTGCTCTCGGTACAGGCCGGTGAGCGCGGTGTCACCGACGATAGCACGGTCTTTGACGAGGAATATTTGCTCGAACGACCGTTGCTCCGGGCGCTGTCGGACGATCGCGAGCAGCCTGCCGTCCTCCTCATCGGCGAAATAGACCGTGCCGACGAGGAGTTCGAAGCACTGCTACTCGAGTTCCTCTCGGAGTTTCAGGTTACGGTGCCGGAACTGGGGACGGGTAAGGCGTCGGTGCCGCCGATCGTCCTCCTCACGTCGAACCGAACGCGAGGACTGAGCGACGCGCGTGAACTACCCCACCCTACCGCTCGCCTGACGGCTCGCGCTTGAGGGTAGCGTGAGACCTTCGGTCTCACGGACCATGCGAACGGGCGCTTCGCGCCCGTGAGCAGATGGGGCTTCCTGCTTCAACGACGTTGTCAGACTGCGTCTGACAGCCCGTGAGATGCGATCTCACGAACGCGCTTTGCAGGAACCGAAGTGGTTCCCGTAGGGAGCGCAGTCTCCACAGGCGTTAACGAATCGCAGAGCGATTCGTTCTCACACCAGAAATCGAAGATTTCTGGGGATGTTGATTCGGAGCGTCCCGCTCCTAACTGCTTGATACCGTGAGAAAGAATGTTCCAGGCTGCGTTCCAGTCCCTGTCAGCCGTGAATCCACAGGAGGGACAGGAGTGTTCGCGGACCCACAACGGCTTGTCCGTCTCGGCACCACACGCCGCACACTCTTTGGTCGTTCCGGCTGGATCAACGGCGACAAAGTGCGTACCTTCGCGTTCGCACTTGTATTCGAGCATTCGGAGGAACGTCCCCCACGCCGCTCCGGAACGATTCCGAGAGTTGCCGTCGAGTTCGACCAGACCTTTCGCATCGAGGTCTTCGACCGCCACGAGGTCGTACTCGGTCGCGTAGTAGTTCGAGAGTTTGTGCAAGAAGTCTCGCCGCTTGCGCTTCAGGTCGGCGTGGCATTCGGCAACAACCCGACGTTGTTTTTCCCAATTCGCAGAGCTGTGTTCCTTCCGCGAGAGGTCGTGTTGTGCGCGTTCGAGTCGCTCACGTTCCTCGCTGAAGTCGGGACTCTCAATGGCGTACCCGTCAGTATCGTGGGCGTACTTGAGAATCCCCACGTCGATACCAACAACTTGCTCTGGTTTCTCAGGTTTCTCCGACGTTGCTTCGTCCACGTCGATACCGAACGTGGCATACCACTCGCCCGTGGGTTCTTGCTTGACCGTGACCTGTTTGATGGTCGCGTTCTCGGGAATGTCTCGGTGGAGGTGAATCGGAATATCACCGATTTTGCTTAACCACAAGACAGGCCGACCACTCGTATTCTTGAGTTCGAAGCCGGACTGGTTGTAGGTGAGCGACCGATACTCCCGAGAGGGCTTCCACTTGAGCATCCCCACAGCACGCCCGTTCTCCTTCTGTGCTTTGAGCGTGGAGAGATTGTCGTAGACGCGCTTGACGACCATCTGGAGAACTTTCGAGTGAACATTTCCGAGGTCGTCCCACCACGATTTGAGGTCGGGGAGTCGCCCCTGCACCTCGTAGCGGGCGGGGATGTCGTCTGCCTCGTTGAGCAGGTGGAGGACGTGGTTGTAGAGTTGCCTACAAGTATCGACGTGGTGCAGAAGCATCTCGGTGAGGGCTTCTGTCGGGTTGAGTCGATACTTGTAGTTGTACTGCATATCTTACTCGTCTGAATCGGGTTCGGAGACGCGGACGACTTTCACGTCGGCTCCGCGCCAGCGTTTGGGAACGATGACGTGGGCACTATTCCCCGACGGTTTTGCCGTCCCGTCGAGGACTTCTTCGCCTTCAATTTCAAACCTATCCATCACCAATGTATAGACTTTGGATAGACATAAAGGTAGCGGTGGGCCTGTGGGCCGGGCGGTGAACGTGTTTGAGAATCGTGCGGCGCTGTATCCCCTCCCTACTGCGCTACTCGGTCGCTTCGCTCCTTGCGTTGCTCCTTGAGGAAGGGGACTTAGCGCCTAATTCCAGTTAAACGGCGTTGTTTGTATCCCCACGTGGAATCGCCGTCGTTCTCGCCGATGTGAGCCGCTCTATCCTCGACAGTATCGACCGCGGATTCTTGCTGAGTGTTCTTCGACAGCTGTACGCCGACCGGCGATCCGTCCGGGTGTTTTTCTTTGATACCAGCCTCCGAGAGGTGACGGCACAGTTCGACGAACCGTCGGCCGACCGTGCCATTGCGGCCCTCGAGCGCACCTCATACAAGAGATCCCTCGCATCCAAGTACCGTACAGGTCGGTCTTATCGCGTATGACTCGGAACGAGATGCCACGAAATTGTTCCGTCGCACGGCTATCGCCGCACCGGAACCGTCTCCCCGACGGTCATCACCGGGGTTGAGTCCTCGGGACCGACCAGCATCAGCGCACCGTCAACACGACGTCGCGCCGGGAACAACGGCGCTTCTGGAATGCCGTAGTCGGCAGGAGTCCGAAAGTTTGCAGCGATGACCCACGTTCGAGCGAGCATGTTTCCCGTTCGGTCATCCGATCCGTCGGCGCCTTCAGGGTCGTTATTTCGATCCATCTCAGTCAGTTTCCGCGCTCGTACGGTCGTGGATCGGACCGCCTCGTCGGCTGAGGTGTTGCGGCGTTCGATCGTGAGTGACCGCGAGTACCTCCGCGACGATACTAACTGCGATCTGATACGGTGCGTCCCCGCCGAGGCTTAACCCGATCGGTGTGTAGATCCGCTCGAGTTCCGCGTCAGTGATCGGTCGGTCCTCGTCAGCGAAATCCTCGCGTATCTCTTCGAATCTCTTTTGCGGTCCCATCAGTCCGATGTACTCGATCGGCGTGTCCAGCAACTGCTCTAGGGCGAGGCGGTCATCGAGGAAGTTGTGACTCATCACCACCGCGTACGTGTCGGCGTTCCACTCTCGAAGGTCGGTCACCTCTCGTGGCGACGCGGAAACGACCGCGTCCGCTTGGGGGAACCGACCGTCGTCGGCACGGCCGCCGCGGAATGAGACGACCGTTACGCGGAAGTCGATGCGCGTCGCCAGCTCGACGACCGGCTCGACATCGTGACCGGAACCGAAGACGACGAGATCGGGCGGCGGGCGCACACCGTCTACGAACACATCGACGCTTCCAGCATCCGTCTCGACGGTCAACGTTTCGCTCTTCCCAGCCGCGACGAGCTTCTGCGTCGGCCCCGCGAGTTCGTCGGCAATCGACGCCGGAAGATCGGTGTCCTCGGCGAACCCGTCGTTCGGAACGTAATGTCCGCGATCGCCGACGGTGACGTCGTTCTCGCTCTCGGTACGGACGACGGTCGCGGCGCCGATCGCGTGGTCGGCCCGTCGAGCGTCAACGATGGGTCGGTACGACTCGTCGAGTGGCTCAAGCAGGACTGTTATCACGCCGTTACAGCCGATTCCGAGACCCCAGACATCGCCATCGCCGGTCAGATCCCACGTCTCGATGCGCGGAGCACCGTCGGCCAGCACATCGGTGGCCAGCGCACGGACCTCGTCTTCCAGACAGCCGGCGGTGATGCTGCCCGCTCCACCCCCCTCAGGGTGGATGAGCATCTTCGCACCCGGCCGGCGGTATGCGCTGCCCTCGACGGCAATCACCGTCGCCAAGACGGCCGCCGTGCCGTCATCGAGCGTCCTTCGTATCCGATCGAACACCGCCGTTTCGGGGAGACTCCAGTCGTTCGTACTCATGGTTACTGTGTTGTTCGGGTAGTTGTCTGTCGATCCAGTCGGGCGTCGAACTCGTAGCCGATTCGTCCGCCGGCCCCCTGTTGTCGGAGTTGGCGCGCCAGTTCGGCGACATCGTTCGGACCGGCAAATGCGAACAGACCGTCGAGATACGGAACGGCGGCGGCCATTCCGCGAGCGGTGGGCTCGTAGGACAGTGCCGTCGCCAACGGGTTTAACCATAGCACCCGCTCGGCCCGTCGATCGATCCACGAGAGTTCGCGTTCGAGGACGTCGACGTCGCCCCGTTCGAGGCCATCGCTGACGACGAACACGACGGTGCGTCGGTCCACGGCGTCGGGTGCCGTCTCGCGGAGCCGTTCGAACGAGCGTCCAATCCGCGTTCCGCCGCCCCAAGCGGTTTCCGCGGCTTCGAGCGCTTCGAACGCCTCGGTCGCCGATGGCGCGTCGACGGCCTCGGTCACGTCGCGGAGGTCCTCATCGAAGAAGAATACGCGAGCGTTCCGCCAGTCACGGCGGGCCCGCCGTAGGAACTCGATCAGGAAGCCGCGATCGACGGTGTCGAGAACCGATCGACTCACGTCGACCAGCAACACCGCGCGGATCGTCGTGCGTCGTCGCTCGCGCTTCGGAACCGAGAGGACAGTTCCGCCGGTGTTCACGCTCTCTCGGAGCGCCCGGCGGATGTCGGCGTCATCGGTTCCAGGACGGAACCGCCGCCCTCGCAAACTCGCAAGCGCTCGAGTCACGTCGCGGAAAGATATCTCGAGATCGCTCTCACGGGTGCGAAGTCGTCCGTCGACCATCTCAGGCGATCCCGACGGGCTGTACCGCGCCGTCGTCCCACCGGCTTTGTCATCGTCGTCGGTCGAATCGGGAACCGCCGCTGCGAACGACTCGGCGAGCGAACGGTCGGTACTGTGATCGTCGCCCTCGAAATCGGCCGGTACGTCCCCGGTGTCCTCGTCTGCGGCGAGGTCGCCGAGCGACTCGAGAGCCGCCTCGATCTCATCGCCGATCGGATGGGACGATCGTTCGTCCTCGAGGCCCGTCGTGAGCCGACGCCAGAACGCCTCGAACAGCCGATCGAATACCTCGAAATCGCCGCTATCCGTAAGGAGGGTGGCTCGCAACGCCGTTCGAACGCGGGTGCGATCCTCGATCCCCACCTCGCAAAGCGCTCTGGCTGCGGTCGTCCCTGCGTTGACCGGGACGGACGCGCCGCTGCGGCGAAGCGCGCGGACGAACCGGACGAGTTCCACTCGGACGTGGTCGTGGACGCCGTCGTTTGTGCGCTCGCTCACGGCTCACCCCTCGCCCGCTCGGCGGCGTCGAGCAGTTCCGTCAGGAGGGCGTCGTCGACTCGAGCTACGTCCTCTCCCGCTTTCAACAGACAACCGAGCGTGTTTCGGATCGTTTCGCGTTCGAGTCTCCCGTCGCCGTCCTCGCGCAGCGTGGCGATCGCTCGAGCCCAGTCGATGGTTTCGGCCGCGCCGGGCGGCTTCCGCAGCGGTTCCTCACGGAGCCGAGCGGCAATCACACAGAGTTCCGCTGTGACGATATCGTCCAGTTGCGGCACCTTCCGCCGGAGAATGGCGGTCTCTTTCTCGACGGACGGCGGTTCGACAAACAGGTAGAGACAGCGTCGCTTGAGCGCGTCGCTCAATGCCCTCGTTCGGTTGGACGTGACGATCACAACCGGCGGCCGGTCGGCTGCGACGGTTCCGAGTTCCGGGATCGACACCTGAAAATCCGAGAGCACCTCGAGCAGCAGCGCCTCGAACTCGTCGTCGGCGCGATCGATTTCGTCGACCAGCAGGACTGGCGGCCGACCGTCCGCGCTGCGAAGCGCCCGGAGCAGGGGCCGTTCCAGCAGGTACTCCTCGGAGAACACCGACGATTCGGGATCGTCCCCGCGCTGAACCGCGAGCAACTGCTTCGTGTAGTTCCACTCATAGAGGGCGTGTTCGGCGGTCAGACCCTCGTAGCACTGCAGCCGTATCAGTTCGTCTCCGAGACTTGACGCCAGCACTTTGGCGAGTTCCGTCTTCCCGGCGCCCGGTTCTCCCTCGACCAGCAGCGGTTTCCCCAACCGCAGCGCCAGGAGCACGGTGGTGACGATCTCGTCTTCGGCGACGTAGTTCTCCGCCTCGAACGCGGACCGGATGTTCGACTCTGTCAAGTCCGTGAACGCCGTGATCGGTTCGTCCGTCATGTTGGTAGTGTGGGTTCGGCGAGGGTCTCGCCGGGTTGTTCGACGTTCGATCCGTCGCGAAACACGTTCGCGTCCACATTCAATCCGCGGCCGCGGGTGCGGAGGTCCGGTTGATCGCCGCCTCGAGCGCGCGTTCAGTGTAGACTTCCAGCAGCTGAGCGCGGAACTCGCCCGACGCCTGCAGGTCGTCCATCATGAGCGTCGTATCGAGGTCGTCGGTCGCGCGGCCGGCCGCCGTCTCGATCGTCTCCTCGTCGAGCGACTCGCCAACCAGGGCCTCCTCGACCGGCTTGAGGCGCACGCCGTGATCCATCGCGCCGTTCGCACCGATTCTGGCCGACGCGACGGTTCCGTCCTCGACCGTCAGAAGGGCCGCGACGCCAACCATCGCGTACCCCGAGGACGGGCTCGGCTTCTTCGCGTAGGTGCCGACGGCGTCGGCCGCCGAGGGAACTTCGATCCGAGTGAGGATCTCGGTGGGACTGAGGTCCGTGGCGTACATCCCGTAGTAGAACTCGTCGGCAGGAATCGTGCGCTCGCCGTCGGAGCCCTGCACGACCAGCGTCGCGTCGGAGGCCAGCGCAGCGCCGGGGAGATCTGAGGCCGGGTCCGCGTGCGCGAGGTTGCCGCCGATCGTCCCCCGATTTCGGACCTGTCTGTCGCCTACCCGCTCAACCGCTGCGGTCAGTGCCGGCGCGTGTTCGTGCGCGTCGTCGGACGCGAGGACGTCACTATACCGACTCATGGTACCGACCGAGAGCGTGTCGCCATTAACGGTAACGCCGCGAAGATCGTCGATCTTGCCGATGTTGATCAAGACGTCCGGGCTCGAGAGACCGGTCTTCATCGCTGGGAGCAGGCTGTGGCCGCCGGCCAGTAACTCCGTCTCCTCCATCGCGTGATCTTCGAGTAGGTCGATCGCTCCCTCGACCGTCTCCGGCTCGTAGTAGTTGAACTCGTCGGGGTACATCAGTGCTCACCTCCGTCGCCATCGGCAGCTGTGTCGGAATCGTCCATCCCGCCGTCTGCGGCGGCGTCCGGCGTATCGGCCCCGGCATCGGCTCGTCCGTCGACAGCGTTCCATACTCGTTCAGCCGTCATCGGCATCTCGATGTGGTCGACCCCGAACGGTTCGAGTGCATCCGAGACCGCGTTCACAACGGCCTGTGGGGCAGCTATCGTTCCGGCCTCGCCGACCCCCTTGACACCGAGCGGATTGTGCGGACTCTCTGTGACGGTCGATCCCGTTTCCATCTCCGGAATATGCATCGCTTTGGGAACGGCGTAGTCCTGCATCGATCCGGTCATGAGCTGTGCGTTCGCGTCGTACTCCGCGCCCTCGTAAAGTGCCTGGCCGACGCCTTGGGCGACGCCGCCGTGGATCTGCCCCTCGACGATTTTGGGGTTGATCTGGTTGCCAACGTCGTCGACGGCGACGTACTGATCGAACTCGATCTCTCCCGACTTCGGGTCGACCTCTACGACCGCGACGTGGGTTCCGAACGGGAACACGAAGTTGTCCGGATCGTAGAACGACGTGGCCTCAAGGCCGGGCTCCATGTCCTCGGGGATGTCGTGGGCAAGATAGGACTGCTCGGCGACCGCCTTGATGCCGATCGACCGATCGGGCGCTCCTGCAACCTGGAGCTCGCCGCCCTCAAACTCGATGTCCGCGGGATCGGCCTCGAGCTGGTGAGCTGCAATCTCGCGTGCCTTGTCGACGAGTTTCTGTGAACTCTTGACTAGCGAACTCCCGCCGACCGCTGCCGATCGGGAGCCGTATGTCCCCATCCCGTGGGGGATCTCGTCGGTATCTCCCTCGACGACCTCGACGTCCTCGTAGGGGATGCCGAGTTCGTTCGCGACGATCTGCGCGTACGTCGTTGCGTGGCCCTGTCCGTGACCCGACGTGCCGCAGTAGGCCGTGACTGTCCCGGAGGGGTGGAACCGGACGAGACTCGACTCCCAGAGCCCGGCCTGTGCGCCGAGCTGGCCGGCGAGTTCGGACGGAGCGAGCCCGCAGGCCTCGATATAACAGGAGAAGCCGATGCCGAGGTATCGACCATCCGCACGGGCCTCCTCCTGGCGCTCGCGGAACGACTCGTAATCGACCATCTCGAGGGCCGTATCCAGTGTCTTCTCGTAGTCGCCGCTGTCGTAGACGACGGCGACCTGTGTCTGGTAGGGGAACGCGTCCTCAAGGACGAAGTTCCGCCGCCGGAACTCGGCGGGGTCCATTCCCACCTCCTCGGCACCGAGCTTCGCCAGCCGCTCGATTACGAACGACGCCTCCGGACGGCCAGCGCCCCGGTAGGCGTCGACCGGTGGCACGTTCGTGAACGCGCCTGTCACCGAGCAGTGGATCGCTGGGATGTCGTACTGTCCCGAGAGCAGTGTCCCGTAGAGGTATGTCGGGACAGCGGGCGCAAACGTCGAGAGGTACGCACCCAGGTTCGCCTTCGTGTTGACCCGGAGACCAATAATGTTACCGTCCTCGTCCATCGCGAGGTCGCCCGTCGTCACATGCCCCCGACCCTGCGCGTCGGTCTTGAACGTCTCCGTGCGGGTGGCTGTCCACTTGACCGGCCGTTCGAGGTGTTTGGCGACCCACGCCACCAGCGCCTCGTCGGCGTAGTGGTGGATCTTACTCCCGAACCCGCCGCCTACCTCCGGGGCCTTGATCCGCAGTTTGTGCTCTGGATGGCCAATCACCCCCGACATGAGCAGGCGGTGCAGGTGGGGGTTCTGGGAGGTCATGAACACGTCGAGTTCGTCCGTCCCGGGACTGTAGTCGGCGACGGCGGCCCGCGGTTCCATTGCGTTCGGGATGAGCAGTTGGTTTTCGAGTTCGATGCTAGCGGTGTGGGCGGCCGATTCAAACGCGTTCTCGGTCCGCTCGGCGTCGCCGATCTCCCAGTCGAAGGCGACGTTGCCTTCGGCGTCGTCGTGGAGTTCGGGCCCGTTGCCTTGAAGGGCGTCTGCCGGATCGGTCACGGCGTCAAGTCGCTCGTAGTCGACATCGATCGCGTCGACCGCGTCGTGGGCGACATACTGATCCTCAGCGACGACGACCGCGATCGCGTCGCCCTGATACCGGACGCGGTCGTCGGCCAGTATCGGATGGTCGACCTGTTGGAGATTGTCGAGCAGCCAGCCGACGGGCAGCGAGTACGAGCCACCGCCGGGTGTGTCCTCGCGATGGAGGTCATCGTGGGTATAGACGTCGACGACACCGTCCATTGTCTCGGCCTTGCTCGTGTCGACGTTCTCGAGTTCCGCATGGCCATGTTGACTCCGGAGGATCGCCATATGGACCATCCCCTGTAGCTGGATGTCGTCGGTGTACTCGGCGTCCCCGGTGATCAGCGCGGGATCCTCCCGACGTTCGATGGCCGATCCGAGGATGTCGGCGGCGTCGACTTCGTCCGGATCGAGCGACTCGATACTCATTCCGCGTCACCTCCGTCGGTCGGCCAGCGCACCTCTCCTTCACCGGCGCTGGAACGGCATTTGGAGTCGCCAGCACTACAACCGCCATCGGCGACGGCGCCGGCATGCAACTCGTCGGCCGCGTTCTCGACGGCGTTGACGATGTTCTGGTAGCCCGTACACCGACAGAGGTTTCCCTCCAATCCCTCACGGATCTCCTCGCGACTCGGATCGGGGTTCTCCTCGAGGAGATCGGTCGCCGTCATCATCATCCCGGGAGTGCAATACCCACACTGGAGTCCGTGTTCCTCCTGGAATCCATCCTGAATGGGGTGGAACTCGTCGTCCTCGGCTAGCCCTTCGACCGTCTTGATCGTCGCGCCGTCGGCCTGTACTGCCAAGACCGTACAGGACTTGACCGCGTCATCGTCGAGATGGACCGTACATGCGCCACAGAGGCTGCTCTCGCAGCCGACGTTCGTCCCGGTGTAGCCGAGTTCGTCCCGGATCGCGTGAACCAGGAGCGTCCGCGGTTCGACCGAGAGTTCGTGTTCTGTTCCGTTGACCGTCAGTGTGATGTCGTGTTCTGTTCCGTTGACCGTCAGTGTGATGTCGTGTTCAGTCATATCTTACGAGTCGCTCACGTCGCCTCTCGACCGGCCGAGTACCCTGTCAACCAGTCCTCGGTCGCTTCCGGTCGGGTCCGATTCGTCAGCCGAGGCATCGCCTTCGACGGCGAGCTGTCGCTCGCGAAGTTGGTCCTGTACGGACGAGAAGAATCGCTTTACTACCCGGTTTGCGACCGGGTTGACGACGCGTTGTCCCATCTGAGCGATCTTCCCGAAGACGTCGGCTTCGGTTTCCCATTCGACAGCGACGCCGTCGTCGGTCTCGGAGAGGGTCATTCCCGACGCCATCTCGAAAGAGCTGTTACTCGACGACCCCTCGCCTGCAGCGGACATTTCGGGATACTCGCGGTGATCGATCGTCACGACCGTCTCAAACGTTGGATTCACTGGCCCGACGCTGATCTGCATCAGTGCCGCATAGTGGCCACCCTCCTCGAACGCGCGTTCGGCGATTGACTCCGGATCAGCGGCCGGTTCGACCTCCCGATTGGTCACTTCGTCGTGCAATTCGTCGAAGTCGACATCGGTATCGTCAACGCGCACCAAAAACTCACACCCCGGTAACGACTGCTCGACCAACACCGGATCCGATAACGCGAGCCATACCTCGTCGACGGTCGTTTCTTCGAGTTCGAAGGTTCCACTGAATTCCATGCTAGTATCAACTGGCGTGTGCCAGACTGTGACGTGGTAACTCAATACACACAAACATAATGCTTTGCTTTTTAGCAGCAAGAAGGTGGTTTTGAAACTATATTTGGTTAATCAGCAGCGGAGATGTAACCAGTCTGAGAACCACACACGAAGGGCGAGAAGGTAATTGACGAGAGCCGCGCGAGAACGAAATAGCGGTGTTGGACGCGTTCGGCAGACAAAAGCAATCATGCGTTCGACGAGCGAGAGAAAGCGACCCTGCATCAGTCGATCGTCGTCCACCGCGGATCGTTCGATGGATCAGCGTCAATGAAGCACCAAACATAACGTCGCGCCGATTGATGCCGTGCCCGGATCGAATGAACTCGTCTTCGAGCGACATGGCGTGTACTATGAGACCGATGATGATCAGCCGGTCGCGTCGTCCAACGGTTTGACGCCGCGGCAGACGAGGGCCCAGAGTACACCGATGGAGACACACGTAAACACCTGCGAGACCCATGGATCGCCACTGCGACGGTGGTTCTCGCCCCATTGAAGCATCTCAAAAGACAAGTCCACACAGTATCTCCGAGCGGTCCTGCTACGTCGCAAACTCTTGCGAAAACCTGGAAGAGTAGCGCTCAAAGAACCCATCAATGCAACGCTGTGAGATCAACAACATGCTACACCTATGAAAGCCTGCGACCCGATCAAACCACGCCTTCGTTCGTATAGTTTTGGGAGAGACTGTAGCATTTCCACTCAGAGGGCTGTGGTGAATCGTCATACTGCGGTGGATTTGCTTAGCTCACAACACGCTTGATGTTGTAGACGGAACACATCAGAACGGTTTCACGTAATTCCCGATAGCCAGCTTCGCGCACTCACGGCGCCGCCGAGCGTGCGTTGATCACCGAGAAGACAGTCTCAGACAACGCTCGATGGCCGTAGAGAGTTCCATCGACCTGCGCGTTATACGCGTGATCGATGGGACGGAACTCACGATGCTTGATTAGCGGTCTCACACTTTTTTCCCTCAGATCATCGCGTAATTGCTGCCAATCGTAGCCTTTGTCGGCGGCTAGGCTGTGCAACTCGCCCGTGTTGCGGCGTGGCTCGCCGTGCGGAACGGCCCAAAGCGCTGGAACGCGAAAGCTCGCGAGGGCGCAACCGAAAACGCGCTTAATGCTGGCGTCGAGACCAGATTCATTTTAGCCCGGAACGGGCGCTCGCGGTGTGGAGAGCGCCCGCATGCCCGGAACGGTCGGTCACGAGCGACGCGGAGGGCGGAATGCGGCGAGCGGGGCGGGCCATCGAGAAACACCCGGCTATCCAGTTCCGGCGCTCGTGGCCCCCCCTTCCTCTTGGTGGACTCAGAAAGGGCGAGGCTGTCTCGGTCACCGGGAGAGCAGAGCACTCCCGATCTCACGGCGCAAACGCCGTGAACGTCCCCCGACTCCGCAAGCACCGCAGGCACAAGGAGCACAGCGTGGTCTTTGTGAGCGCAGCGAACGAAGGCAGAGAAGTCGCAGCCCGCGCAACGTAGTGAGCAGGACTGTCTTCCCGTGGTCGCGGGATGCCGAGCGGCCGAGGGCTTTCTATTCGTTCTCGGCCACCGTCTGCAGTCCGACGGTGGTATCAATTCCATGGATTGAGACATCCTCACATGTATTACTGCGAACAGACGCACTCGTGCTGTAGTGACGCATAATCCAGACGCTCTTGTGTAGCACGTTGTTGATTTCACAGCGTTGCGTTGATGGGTTCTTTGAGAGCTTCTCCCCCTGGTTTCCGCAGTAACTTTCGTCGAAGTTGGAACACTCAGAGATACTGTGTGAGCCTGTCTTTTGAGATGCCTCGATGAGGCGAGAGCCACGGTTGCAGCAGCGATCCGTGGCTCTCGCAGGTGTTGACGTGAACGTCTTCGTCGGCGTATTCGCTGTCGCCATGGACGACGTATTCGCGGTCAAATGCGTCGTCCTCGGCCAGCGGATCGTAGGCACAAAATCCGTCCGTGTAGATGGTTAGTGGCTCCTTCTCGCGGTTTGCGAGAAGGTGCCAAATCGTCGGTTCATCGACGGATTTCGCTGGGATCACGTACCGATTGCCGGTACCACGATCGACGATCATGAATACTGGCGGTTTGTCTTGGTCGTACGATCCTCGCCCACGCGTGGACAGGCCACGCGAGCGCGACTCTTGGTCGCGCTCGCGGCCTTTCAACCCTGCAGAAACGTAGACCTCGTCGATTTCGACCGGCCTGACGAGGTCAAGTGACGGTGCGTCGAGCGCCTTTGTGAAGCGCTCGACGCGCTGGTAGATCGTTTTGTACTGAACATCGATCTCTAGCTGAAGTTGGCGAAGACTCGTGTTAAACCGGAGAAACGCATAAATCGAGAACAGCCACTTCCTGAGCGCGACCTTCGAATGGGCAAAGATCGTGCCGGTCTTATCGTTGAACGTGCGGTCACAATTCTTACAGAGATAGCGCTGAAAGTGCCCATAGCTGCCGTTCTTGACCGTCAGGTCAGAACGGCAGCGAGGGCAAGTAACACCGTTACGCCAGCGAACCTGCTGTAACAGGTCCGCTGCGACCGATTCCGACCCAAACACATCGAGCGAAATCATGCCTAACGGACACCGCGTCAGCGGTGTCCTTGCTCTCTTCGATTCCACAGCGACAGCTGAGCAGTATCAACAATCTCCTACAGAAGAGCGTTTACGGATTGACTGCCACGTCGAAAGACCCCCATCCTATTTAGAAATCTATGTACCTCTGTCTTCAGATATATAGATAATAGCAAACTTCAAACCGATATCAGCCAACGACCGATCTGTATGTCGGAGATGGCTACAGAGAATACAAGCTGGTTCAGCTTTGGTCAACGGGATATGACAGTGTTCATTTTCGTCATGTCCCTCAGTGGACTACAATACGCAATAACAGAGGTATTACCCGAATTCGATGTCGGACCGTTGGAACTGGGTGTTGGTGATTTTATCTTTATACCGATCGTGCTGGTGTTGCTGTTTCGAACCTTCTGGGCTGCACTGGCGGTTCCGATGGGGGAAGTTGTCTTCGAGGACATTCTGTTGGGCGACTTCAACGGGCTCGGAGTAATAGAAGATTTGCTTCTCGTTTCGACATGTTTCTTTTTCGCGGCACTGCTGTTCCAAGACCCGAAAAACCGCCGTCAACTCGCTGCAGTCGTCCTCATTGCTGAGGGTCTCAACGAGTTCATCGCCATGTTCGTCGATATCGGGAAGGTGTACATCGGCGTTGAAGAACTAGAAGCAGTGCCGGGACTCCCCGAGAGCATACTCGTTCTCGAGGGTGTCGACTTTATCACGCAGATGGTAATTACGGGAATCATCTTTGGGGTTATTCCGGCACTCTATCTCTATCCAAAACTCCACGGAAAGATTGAGCCGCTGATGGGGATGGAACCATACAATGGGACGCGGGGGGCGTCCATGGTACGTGGCTTCTCGTGGAAGGCAGCGCTGTCAGTATTGATTGCGTTCCCCCTTGCGTTCGGATTCGCGGCGGCTGAGGAATCCGGCTTCGGGCTGAACATCGTGTGGGAACCTGAATTCCTAGACGCGTACGGTGAGACGTTTATTGCGGCCCCAATAATTGTGGCCGCTCTCGTCGCGGTCGTCGTCTGGCAGCGTGCAAAACACTCCACGTAAACAGGTGTGAAAATGGCAAATACAGCTATCGATGTGTCGGATGTCACCTTCCGATATCCAGGGGTTGACGAACCGATATTAGAGAATGCGGATTTGCGTATCGAGTGTGGTGAGTTTATCGCTATCCTGGGAGGAAACGGGAGCGGGAAGACAACGCTGTGTAAAACGTTCAATGGACTCGTTCCGAACTTCTTTGAGGGCGATTTCGACGGTCGAGTACGTGTCGCCGGGCAGAATACCCGTGATGCGTCCGTTGCAGACCTCTCCCGTGATGTCGGCTACGTGTTTCAGGAGTTCGAAAATCAGCTCGTAACGCCGACCGTCTACGACGAAATGACATTCGGACCGGTCAATTACGGGCAAGACGATTACCGCGAACGGGCACTCAACACGCTCTCTCAGTTAGACATCGAAACGGTCGATGGCCGGTTCATATGGGAGTTGAGCGGTGGTCAGCAGCACCTGGTTGCCCTCGGTGCAGCATTGACGATGGATCCGGACATCCTCGTTGTCGACGAACCGGCAGCACAACTTGATCCCGTCCGTGCACACAAAACATACGAACGGTTACAGGCGCTAAACGAGAACGGAATAACGATCGTCACGATCGAGCACCATACCGAATTCATCGCCGAGTACTGCGATACCGTCGCACTGGTTGCTGACGGCACCGTCAAATGGAAGCGACCGACTGACGAGGGACTCAATCGAATCGAAGAGCTACGAGAGCACCGTATTCATCCACCCCAAGTAACTCGAGTTGCCCGAAAGATCGAGAAGGGAGGGAGTTTACCGACGACATACGCCGATGCGATCAATCGGTACCGATCGTTCGAGCACGAAACAGGTCAAATAGACGACCACGAAATTGCTCGAGAGCAATCGAGAGATGAGCCAATCGTCTCTTTCCGGCACGTCGATCACGGGTATACGACGCTTCGCGATGGGGATGTGCGAGTACTCGAAGACTTTTCGTTGGACCTCTATCCGGACGAACGGATCGCTCTCGTCGGTGCGAATGGTGCCGGGAAATCGACGTTGTTACGGTTGATTACCGGTATCGAGAAGCCCAATGCTGGGCGCATAACTATCAACGAAACCGACACCGAGGATGTCCTTCCGGAAAAACTGGCAGCAGACATCACCTACGTCGATCAGAATCCGGAGGACATGTTTATCCAGGACTCGGTCCGAGGAGACATTTCCTATTATTTACGAGAACGTGACGTAGCGGATGTCGAGGAACGAGTTGATGAGGTGATCGAGTTTCTGGATCTCGAACAGCTACAGGACCGTGACGGCCGATTACTGAGTGTTGGCGAGCAGCGTCGCGCATCGCTCGGGATCGGGCTAGCGACAGATCCATCGATCGTGTTGTTCGACGAACCGACCGGGAGTCTCGATCTAGCAAGTCGCCGTGAAGTCGAACAGACGATAAACCGCGCTGAAAACCGCGTAGAGACGGTTATTATTGCCACACACGACCTCGAACTGGTCGCCGAATGGGCGACGCGGGTGATCGTTTTGAACGATGGTGCCATCGAAACGGACGGGACGCTGAGAGATGTATTTCCCAACCTCGACCTTCTCGAACGGTGTAATCTGCGGGCACCGCAAGTCGTTCGACTGAGCGACGACCTCGATATCTCACCGCCTGCGATGACCGTCTCTGAGTTGGCCGATAGGCTCTCCAGGCGCTCACCGGAACTCGAGGAGGTCAACCGATGAGCTACCAAGAAGAGTTCCGTAATGCACTGTCGATCGAGTCGTTGAAGCAGGATTTGCTCCGCACTGCGTACGACAACGAGGGAACGATCTTCAATCGGCTCGATCCTCGCGTGCTACTCACGTGGTACGCCGCATTCCTTGTTATTCCATGGTTGTTTTACGATATGCGGATTCTCGGTGGGCTGCTCACATTTGTTTCCGTCCTCGCGGTAGTGTCCCGGGTCAGCAAGTACCTCATCGCGCTACTTGCGTTCGGCGTCATCACGAACGTACTCTTGTATGCGTTCGTAACAGTGCTGATGGGCGGGAGTTTCGTACAGAGTGCGATGGCGCTGGTCCCATACACGACGAAACTGACGATCATCTCGGTGACGTCAATTGCCGTGTTCTCCGGGATGTCTCCGAAGAACATCAGCCGCGCATTCATGAGCATTGGTATTCCACGCCAGTTCACGTTCGCGATCAGTTACGGATACCGGATGTTGCCTGTTCTCATCGAGGAGTACCACGAGACGGTGAACGTCTACCGGCTTCGAAGCCGTGCACCGGAATCTCCCGGGCGTTTCAAATGGCGATATTACGTGTACCTGATCCGACTCTCGATTAGGGCGTTCTATCCGATGATCTTCGACGTTGCAAAACGAAGTCGCGTGACGGTCGAAGCACTCGAAACGAGAGGATTCTCTCATTCGTTAGAGAACGATAAAAGCCGTGAGTTGCAGTTAGGTGACCTTCGCGTCGGCCAGTTTGACGTTCTCTTCATGGGTGGCTCATTGATCGTCATTGTAGGTATTATTCTTCCGTTCGTGTAGTCGTTCGTCATATTTTGTCAATTCAATTGCTTCCAGTAGAATCGGAACGCAGACACCAGAAATCGATCATAATACATGAGAACTGCATTCGACGAATTCCTAACGACAGCGAAGACAGCAGCGACGGAGGCAAGTACGCTACTCCGAGCAAACTTTCAGTCCACCTACGACATTACGCAGAAACAGGAGGGGACGCTAGTAACGGAGGTCGACCTCCGTGCCGAGCAAACGATTCGTTCGATTATCATGGAGGCCCATCCGGAGCACGCGATTATTAGCGAAGAGGCTGAGCGAGATGGATCCGCGCGATTCACGTGGGTCGTCGATCCGCTCGACGGGACCGCAAATTACGTTACCGGTTTCGAACATTATTGCGTGTCAATCGCGTTGCTGGACAAGGGAGAACCGATTGTCGGTGTCGTTGTCCATCCCCAACGCGAGGATACGTACACGGCGGTCGCGGGTGGTGGAACTCGACGGAACGGACGACGAATATCCGTGTCGTCAGTTGACTCACTTCCGGAGAGTACCGTGCTATTCGGAATTTCGCCGCCGATCGTCCATGACAGCCGGCTACGTCGGTTGTATCAGCACCTCTTTCCCCCCGAGCGATCGCAGGGACTTCGCCAACTCGGAGCCGGTGCATGCGATCTTTCATTTGTTGCGAACGGAACGTTCGAGTGTTTTCTAGACAAGTATACATCACCCTGGGACGTTGCTGCGGGAAGTTTGCTCGTCAAGGAAGCCGATGGCAAGGTAACCGATTGGAACGGATCGACGGTGAATTTCATGGCCGAGGAGCGGGAAGTCGGCATTATCGCCTCGAACGGACGCGTTCACGGGGAGCTGCGTCACCTCTATCGAAACGAAGCGGCGAGCCTCGATACAAACTGAATCGCCGTTTCGGGACGCCACTCAATCACCCTGATTGCTCGAAGAGATAAGTGAGACAGCTTCCTGATGAATTTGCGGATTCGACGCAAGGACCATCTCGCGGTTACTACTGTCCAGTTGCTCAATCCGGGTGACTTCCCCGCCAGCCTCCTCAATGATCTGTATCCCCGCGGCCGTGTCCCATACGCTGAGCACCCGCTCGAAGAAAATGTCGAACTTCCCGTTGGCAACCATTGCAAGCTCAGCAGCGGCGGATCCGAACCGCCTTACCCCTTGAGTCTGGTCAAGCAGTGAACGGAACTGGTTGAAGTTTTGTGACTTGATCGTCGTTGGATCGAACCCCGTAACCACTAATGCATCCGAGAGTGTGGTTGTCTCCGAAACCGAAATAGGGCGACCGTTCAGGTACGCCCCCTGTCCTTCGATAGCTGTAAATAGCTTATCCGAAGGAATATGATAGACGACGCTTACGTCTGCTGTCCCCGCACCCTCGAACGCGATCGACACGGAATAGTGAGGAATACCGTTGAGATAGTTAACCCGTCCGTCCAGCGGATCAACGATCCATCGCGGTTTCGTTGCGAACTCCGGATAGCTTTCCTCTGAAATCACGTTGTGTTCGGGAAAGTGACGCTCGAGTTCGTTTAAAATAGCTTTTTCAGTGGCTAAATCACAGGTTCTATCCGTTTCTTGGCCTGCTACGCGATTGGTGTGATGCTCGTCCCAAAATGCAAGCGCTTCAGCACTGCGACGGGCAGCTAACAGCGCAGCCCAAAGGTGTGGATGCCGATCCATACGGTTTGTGCCCAGTTAACCGCCTATTCGTTTGCTATGTGTGCTATGTGGACCTATATACCACTCCAGTTATTCGGTCTATGTTCTCGCTCAGATTGGATAGAACGGTTGAGTACAGCTAACGGCCCGCCCGTCTCCGTGAACTTCTGCTCGGACGTACGTCCGATCGACGAGCCGATCACTCAGAACCGTTTCTCCGGTTGCAACGACTTCACCATCCGCGATCCATTCTATTCCCACTGCGTCGGGGGCGTCAACGGAAATTGCCTCGTCTGTCACGTCGATTGAGTGTATGAACGGCGCGTGATGATCCCCGTTGTGCTGAACGTAAAACTGGCCCTCAGTCAATGCCTCCCGGACGGCATCCTTTGAATGAGTAGGCAAGAGCAAGACGTTCCGTGACCGGTTGAACCGTTTGCCGTCCCGTGGTCGGGCACGGCTGTGGTAGTCATCGCCGGCGAATGCCCAGATCGGTCGATCGGGTCCGAAGTGCATGAGCAATCGATCCCAAAGTGCGCGACTCGGGTATCGGTCGTTCGCATTGAAGATCTCCATTCCAAGGAGGATATCAGCGGCTTCGAATACCGATACGTATTGTCCGTAATTGGATACATCGTTATATTTCGAAGGGTGTGGAAGAATCGCTAATCCATCCTGGTTCGCGATACGATCAAGTAGTGTGGTCATTGATGCTTGCTGTCCGTGTCCGATATCCGTGTCTAGTCCAATTACATCGTGAAGCGAACCGTGGTGCGATGCCCGTAATTCGGTACCTGAGAGTGTTATTACACCCAATTCTTCCGGATCGATACCCCACTTCGTCCAAGGCCAACTCGTTTGATCGAGCCGCTCAGGCATCTCTTCATAGGAAACGTCTTTGTACTTCGATCGTTCTACATAGTATTCGTGCTCTGTTAACGAGAAAACGGTATATCCTATATTTCTATATTTCTTCAGTAATGTTCTCGGCGAGGATGCTGGCGAAAGGTTGTTTTTCCCGAGAGCATCGATCGGAATCGTTTCTGCATCGATACCCGGTTCGTGAATGCACGTGTCGTCGCGTATCGTGTTTCTTGGTTCGTGTGTGTGCAACTGTGTTAGATGTTGTTCGTAATCATCCCACTCTACTCCATTATACGGGTGGAATTTTTCCATAGATATCCAGAAGGCACCGCTGTTAAAAATGTTCTGAAATGAGATGTGAAAATAGTGTCATTTTAGAATCATCGGAAATATTGCCCTCATATGGGCTCTAACGCGCCTTTTGCTCAACGGTTACTCAGTGACCCACAATCAGCACGTAATCAATACGGGTTCTGAAAGACCCCCTCTCTCCATAGACAAATATTGGCGCTAATAGAGATATTATCTTGTACTGGTTGACTGGTGTGTAGCGGTGACCGGTGGTTCGTTCCAGGTATGCTAAAGACGCCTTGCGAACTCGAACGCAATATCCGACAGGTCCACAGACCTTCGAGGAGTTTGTGGCGTTTCCTCTGCTCGAATTTGAGCAAACTGGTCGATCGAAGACCGACGAGACGGTACGACTCAATCAAACTCGGTCTGTCGCTCACCGACGCTAAAAACCATCCTTGAAACTGCGCTATAACTCACAAATAACCTCCGTAACAAGCGCAATAAAATATTGTGACCTGATTCTCGTCAGAGTACGCTTACCGACCGCGTCCAGAGTTGCCACCGCCGTTGAAGAACAGTTTAACGTCTTGTTCTTCATCTACAGGGATGTGAACCAGCACTGCGTCTGCGTCAGCATCATAGGCGAACGATGCAGGGATATCCTTCACCTCATCGGCGTTGACCTCCTCATACTTCGTAGAGGCAGCCTGAACTTTCCGAGGGGCCTCTGAAAGATCGAGGTTTAGCAGGTACGACGAGAGTTCCGAATCGTCGTAGTTCTGCACATCGAGTTCACGTTCAAAGGTAACGACACCGCCGTTGTTCTCCGAGACAGAGAAGTGAGTGACGTTGTACTCCCCATCTTCGAAGGCACGAGTCTCGCCGTCATCCTCGTAGAAGGTGTAGGTGGTCTCTCCATCGAGGTAGGTGCGGAGTTCAAGCGTCGTCAGTGGCTTTTCACCGGTATACTGCTGGACCTCACGCATCGGAATGATCGAGCCCTTCCGCACGAAGATCGGAAGATGATCGATTGGCGCATCGGCGGTGATCGTTTGGTCGCCGTCGTAGACCTCGTTGGTCCAGAAGTCGACCCAGGTTTCGCTCTCGGGCAGGTACACCTCGCGCGAAGTTGCGCCTTGCTCGACGACCGGCGCGATCATTATGTTGTCGCCGAACATGAATTGATCAGTGATATCCCGGGTGTCCGGATCGTTCTGGAAATGGTAGACCAGCGGCTGCTGGATCGGCTTGCCAGTTTCGGCGGACTCTTCGAATTCGTTGTAGAGGTACGGCATCAACCGGTAGCGCAGTTCAATGTACTTCTTACTGATCTCGACAGCCTCCTCGCCGAATGTCCAGGGATGCTGGTTGCGTACGTCGACCTCTTGGTCAGATTTTCGGTGCGTATCGGTGTGGTTCCGGAAGTACGGGATGAACGCACCCAGTTCCATCCAGCGCTTGAACAGTTCTGGCGTGGGTCGGCCGGCAAAACCGCCGACATCGTGGCCGCAAAACGCCATTCCCGACAGTCCGAGATTCAATTGCATCGGGATTGACATCTGCAGGTGTTCCCACTCGCTGACGTTGTCGCCGGTCCATATTGCCGCGAGTCGCTGCCCACCCGCGTACAAGTTACGATTGAGCAGGAACGGCCGTTGGTTGGGCTTGTAGATGTCGTATGCCTTGCGGGATGCACGAGCGTAGTCGAACCCGTACATGTTGTGATACTCTTCGTGGAGCATCGTATCTGCACCCGTGCCGTGGATATTGTCTACCGGCATCGTCCAGTCATACTTCTCGTTTTCTTGGAACACCGCGGGTTCGCCCATATCGTTTTTAATCCCGTCAAATCCGGCGTCGAAGAACACGTTGTGCTGGTCGGCCCACCACTCGCGAACCTCGGATCGGGAAAAGTCCGGCCACACTGCATCCGTGGGCTCGTCCGCGACATCCTGGGTCGGCCAGACCGGTCCGTAGAACGTATCGCCGTTGGCGTTCTTGGTCCAATACTCGTTCTCGGTCCCCTCGAGATAGGGACCGTAGGATTCGTCTTTGCCATCGCCATCGATGTCGGCCTCTTCGTCGACTGCGACGCCAGGATCGTTGACCGCGACTGTCTTGATCTCGGGCACTTCTTCATTGAGCGTGTTAAGTGCCTCTCGGTGTGTCCCTTGAATGGTGAAGACACGATAGTCGTCCATGTAACCGATGTCAAAGTGCATCGCGTCCAGCGGGATTTCCTCTTCGCGATACCGCTGGGGTACCTCGGCAAGTTCCTCTGGACTGTACTCCCACTTACTCTGATGATATGCGATGGCCCACTTTGGTGGGAGGGGGGTCGTCCCTGTGAGGCCCGTGTATCGCTCGAGAACATCACTGATCGCAGGGCCGTACGCGAAGTAGTAGGTTAGCTGGCCACCATCAGCCAAGAAGTAGTAGTAGTCTTCTTCCGCCTGAGAGTTATAGCTCTCTCCAGGGGCGTTCGGGTCGTCAGCCATATGGAAGACCGAATGTGATGGATTATCAAAGAAGAGGCCGTACGCACCTGTGTCCGTTAACCCAACGAAGAAGGGAACCGACGTGTAGACGTAGTCGTTGGTGTTTCCGTAGCCGTACTGATCGGTGTTCCAGTTTTCGATTTTCTTGCCGCGCTGGTCGAGAGTGAGTTCGGGCTGCTCGCCAAAGCCGTAGAAGGACTCGTCCGCGTCGGCTTTCTTATATGCGTATGGTTTTCCATCTTCGTAACCCGACGTTCCTTTGTCGAGATAGTCTTCATTGACGACGTTACCCGTTTCGTCGAGAAATTTCACACCGAAGAGATCTTTCGCAACCTCGACAGTGATGGTTTCTGTATCAATCGCAATGGTATTAGCGGTCTCGTCGACGCTGAAATTCGGTGTATCCCACTCTTCACGGCCGTTAGCAATGCCGCGGGACTCGTAGACCTCTTCATCTTCTTCTAGGATCGAAACACGGGCGAAGTCGTCGTTGAACAGGCTAATATAACCGTCGTACTCGCCAAGGTTGAATCTCACTCCTTCTTCGAGGATCTCATACCCCTGGACTGACAATTCCATGAGATTATCCTCATCCAATTCAGGTTCATAATGGATCTTTGAATCATAATGATGTCCCTGGACAGGGACGGAAGCAACGGCACTTCCTGCAAGAAGTGCAGCGGTCGATTTCAACACAGATCGTCGATTAGTACCATGACGGTGTCTTTCAAACATCCGATGAAGTATTTCTTCGCATTTGTAATAATATTTCTGCTAGCCAAACCTACAGTAAATAAATAATGTACATTTTCCATTGTCAGTTATATACTGTTGTTATCTATGTGGTTTTACATACTCTCAGTAAATCTCGTGAGTAGGCGAGTGAGGGGGTGGGGTGTATTCGCCATTGTTCCTGGTGTCCGAGCGTTCAATAGACGGCTTTGGTAACCACTAGGCAGCATCAACTTCTGGGGAAGGTCTCCGGTGGCGTGAGAGGCTACTCTAGGCTAGTTTAGCCACAATTTCGATGGCATCCATGATAGCAGAACAATAATCGATAGAAATCGTACTAGAGACCACGGGAACGATACAATGGATCACTGATATGTAGTCAGCACTCAACGCCCCTCAACAGTCGAGAGGTCAATCGTACTTTCGAAAGCCCATATCACGGGCCATCTCTCGAAACGACTGCCGACACAGCCAGATATCATACTTGCCGACCAAGCCCTGTTCTCGACCAGTGTCTCTACAGACGCGCTGGTCCCCGGTACGTCCATCCTTGGTGTCGGTACCGTCGTTTGATTCGCTCGTGTCGTTGGTCGTCCCGCTGTCGGTCATGCCAACGCCTCCGCTCTTCGTCTCAGCGACGGATCGATCGTCGTGTCCTCGACGAGTTCCTCGAGAACGGTCGTGGCGTTACAGTCGACTAACCCGTTGAGGGCGTACCGACGGAACTCCCCGCGGAGGCCGCTCATTCGGACGAGAACTCCGAGGTTCGTTGTCTCGCCCGCTCGGACGAGTGCATCGATTTCGTCGTAGCGTTGCGTTCGTGAAACGTTCTTCTTGACTACTGTTTGGAATGTCATAGACATCGTTCAGTGGGGGTTATCGTGCGTCTTCGAGTGTGCAATACGAGTCTTCGTGGGCCGAGATCCATGCCGTCACCAGCGAGTCTTCCGGCGCGATCGAGTAGATCGTACACAGATTCGGCTCCGAGTCCGTCGATTCGACGATCGCGATACACTCCGGCGCTGGATGCTCGACGGCCGGTGGTGATCCTGTTTCAGTCGCGCGGTCGTTCGAGTGCTCGTGTGTCAATCTGCGATTCCGATCTCTTCCTGGCCATCGGGTTCTTCCGGCTCACCGTCCTCGCCCGCTTCGGGCTCCTCGAACGTTGGGAACCGATCGTCGAATGCGTCCCAGTCGGCATCCATCTCCTCGTCGGTGAGCAGACAGATCTCGAGGTGTTCACGGATCGACTCGTGATCCATCTCGGTACCGATCAACACCAGTTGACTGCCGCGGTCTCCCCACTGGTCATCCCACATCTCCTCGAGTTCAGGGTGCGCGTCGAACTGCTCGTCGCGCTCTTCGGGTGGGAGGGCTGCGATCCAGTTCCCGGCGGGTGCGACCCGAATCGACTGTCCAGCGACGTTCAACATGAGCGCCATTTCCTCGCGTCCGGCGAGCCAGAAGTGACCCTTGGATCGGACGACGTTCTCCGGGAACGCATCGAGCAATTCGGCGAACCGCTCGGGGTGGAACGGACGACGTGCCTCGAAGACGAACGAGGTCACGCCGTGTTCTTCCTCGGCGGATTCGTGCGGTTCCTGAAGTTCGCGCATCCAGCCAGCCGATCGGCTCGCTTCCTCGAAGTCGAACCGGTCGGTGTCGATGATCTCGTCGATATCGACCCGACCGTGGGTCGTTCGGATGATCTCAGCGCGGGGCTGAAGAACCTCGACGGTCTCTTCGATCTCGGCGAGCGTCTCCTCGTCGACGAGGTCGCACTTGTTCAACAGGAGGATGTCACAGAACTCCACCTGCTCGACGAGCAGATCGCCGAGGTGTTTCTTGGTTCCGTCGTCATCAAGAACCTCGTCTGATTGCATCGCCTCGTTGAACTGGTGAGCATCGACGACGGTGACGGTAGTGTCGAGGTGACAGCCCTCGAGCGGTTCGATGCCAGTCTCCTCGTAGAACTCTGTGGGATCGAGATCCGACTGGTCGAACCCGAGCGTCAGCGTCTGTGCAACGGGTAGCGGTTCGGCGACGCCAGTCGACTCTACGACGATTGCGTCGAACTCCCGGTTGCGCGTGAGCCCGCCGATCGCGTCGAGCAGGTCACCACGAAGTTCACAGCAGATACAGCCGTTCGAGAGTTCGATCAGTTCCTCTTCGTCCGCCGAAATGTCGGAGGATTCGGCGACGAGGTCTGCGTCGACGTTCACTTCCCCCATGTCGTTGACGAGTACGGCGAGGTCTCGGTTATCGCTCTCGCGTAGCACGTGATTGAGCGTGGTTGTCTTGCCGGCACCGAGCGTCCCGGATAGCACTGTGACGGGGATCGTCTGCTCTTTCATCTGTTGCTAACAACTGTACCAAGGGTAATATAAGTTATTATCTCTGCCGAAGATGTTATTAACTAGCGGGGAGTGTCTTTGGACATCAACACACCATCTTCCGTATGACGACACGCAACTCAACCCGAAAATTCGGCTGTGTCATCGTCGGTGGCGGAATCCACGGCACATACCTCGTCCAGCGTCTCCTCGAAGATGCTCCCTTCGACAAATCCGCCGTTCGTATCGTCGATCCGCACGACCGGTTGTTGGCGTCGTTCCGCGAGAAGGCACGCGCCTGCAGCATGGAGTTTCTCCGATCGACGTTCGTACACCACGTTGGAACCGAACCGTTCGGTCTCGAAAGTTTCGCCGAAGCGAACAATCGAGAGGACGAACTCGTTCCGACGGTCGACTACCCGCCGCGGCCGTCGCTCGACCTCTTTCTGGACTATTCGGAGTACGTAATTGATCGAAAGGAACTCGGCTCGCTGCATCGTCAGGCCGCCGTCAACGCAATTCGCGAACTCCCCGGCGAGACGGGGCTTCGGCTCGAGACGACCGTGGGACCGATCGATACCGAATACTGTATCTTGGCGATCGGTCACGGCGGTCGGTACCGCTGGCCCGACTGGACGGCAGGCCTCGACGGTATCGAACACGTCTGGGAGGGATTCGATCCAGACGCGTCGGTCGATCGAACCGTCGTCGTCGGCGGCGGGATTACGGCAGCACAACTCACGTGTGAGTTGAGCGAGACGCAGTCGGTGGCCCTGCTCTCGCGACACCCGCTCGAGTGGGAGGTCTCTGAGGCGGACCCGCCATGGATCAACTGGTCGCACATCGAACGAAACCTCCACGTCCACCCGCCCGGGTCGAGCGAGCGATTCGATATGATCTCAGAGGCTCGATACGACGCGACGATTCCGCCGTATCTCTACGACGAGTTCGAGAACCGAACCGACGATGGCGTGGTTACGCTCGCACAGGGAGCGGTCGACTCGGCGACGGTCGAAGACGAGTCGGTTCGGCTTTCCCTCGACCACGGGTTACAACTCCTGGGCGATCGGGTCGTCCTCGCGACCGGATTCGAACCGGTGTTCGATCACCCATTCGTCGATCGAATCGCGGACGAACTCGAACTGGCCCGAGGGTATCGAGGAATGCCCGTCCTTGACGACAACACGCTAGCCTGGCAGCGCGGTGACGGGCGGTTCGTTCCGTTGTATGTCTCCGGGGCGCTTGCGCTCGGTACGGTCGGACCGTACGCACCCAACGTTCCGGGGGCCAGGCGGGCCGGGGATCGGATCACGGCCACCATTACACAGCGCCGCTCCGGAGAAGACAACACGGGCACGTCGGTACATGGGACGGAAGTGTCCGATTGATCCGGTTCAGCGTGGGAACGAACGGATCGATTTCGTCCACGGCCGAGCGTCCCGTTTTTCGACGTTGGGGTTGGGTTCGAAGAATCCGACGATCAGTTTTCCCGTTTGCCTGAACCGATACGCCAATACTGACTGATCGGCCAAGAAAATCGAATGTTCGACGGTTGTGACGCCATCGACGGCCCGTGGACAACCGACGAACTGCTGTCGACAGTTCCTTCGACAAACAACTTTGACAGGGTGTCGAACTTGAAGACCGGTGGTGTACCGACGATAGCGTACACACGCTCAGACACTGTGACGATACATCGGAACTAGTCGAGCAAATCGTTACGGGGAACGAACATTTTCCACGACACTGGGCTTTTTTACAGCGCCGAACTTCGGACTCACAGTTACATCCCCAGCCGTGATATGCCACGTTGTTCGTCCGTGAGTTCGGATTCGAGAAACCCAGCGATCAGCTCTCCTGCGCGTCTAGCACCGATGACGTTACGAGCGAACGGGCCAAGGACCTGCTGTGCAGCGACGCCCGAAACCGCGATCCGCGAGGGTGTCTCGTCCTGCCGCATCCATCGGAGCGTGTCGTCATCTAGAACGGGTGTTCCACGGTAGCCCGTTTGCAGCGCCGATTGCTGACGGAGATGACAGAACAGTTCACCGTCGTACGGCGATCCGAACCCCGTCGCACAGATCAGCTCGTCGAGACAGAACGCGCTGCCATCACGACAGGTGACGACGACCGTTCCGCCAGCTTCCGTCGCAACCGCGATTTCCGATCGTTCGAGTTCGACCTGCTCCCGTTCGAGCGCTTGCTGGAGTCGACGAAACACGTACGGTGGCATTGTTCCGTCGTATCGAGCCTTGGAGACCAGTTCCTCGCGGGCACGTGACGCCGGTGGGTGAACGTGGAGTTTCTCGGTCACACCCGAAAAGTGCATCCAGTCGGTGCTTGCCTCGAGCGTCTCTATGCAAAACGGGCTTCGGGCGAACAGAACCACGTCCCGGCCTGGTAACTGGGCAACCCTCGTGGCGAGCTGTGCGGCGGTGATGCTCCCACTGACGATACCGACGGACGATGTCTCGCCGATCGCGTTGGGATCGAAGGTCGGCTCCCAGACGTGAGTCACGGATGCGTGCTCGTTATTGAACTCCTCCTCGAGACGCTGCAGCAATTGTCCGACGTACGGACTGTTGTCCAAGCTACGGTGGAATCTCTTTCGCTGAGACTGCCTGCTGCTTGTGCAAGCCGGAGTTTGTCTGCAATCTGGCACTCGAGTGGACTGATACGAATCGGGCTGTCATCGAATTCGACGGTGAGCGGGTTCGACAATCCGTTCGAGAGTGAACAATTGCAGGTCGTCACGGTCAGCCGCTTCATCACGAACAGATCGCGTGAACCCGTTCCGCGCAAATAGCGCATACTCGTGCCCTACTTCGCCATTATCAGGCGACCATCGAATCTCATCTGTATGGTCTTCAAGCGAGGCAAGCGCACCGTAATCGAGTGGCGCGGACGTGAACTTACACTCACCCGTTACCATCGTCCCGTCTGCATTGAACCCAACCACATCCACCTCATACTCATTATACCACCAGCGGCCGATATCGGTGAACATCAGATCGGGATAGAGGTCAGGAAGGATGTCCTGACAGCGATTTTCAAACTCCTGGCTCACAAAGTCCGCCAGCTCCGGTTCGATGACCGTCTCGTAGGCGTCAGCACCCAACCGTTCGTAGCGGTCTTCGTTCCCATAGACGAATCGGAACCAAAACCTGAACAACGGGTCGAGAATCCGATACCGTCCTCGGCGTGACTTCGTCTTGTCCTCCGTCACCGGAACCTCACGTTCGACCAGTCGCAGCCGCTCCAGTTTCTGCGTATACGTCGAAATCTGTTTACCATCGATCCCGACTGTTTGTGCAATCTCGTTCGACGTGGTGTTCCCGGCGGCAATCGCTTTCAGGATGGCAAAGTACCGGTTTGGCTCCGTCAGCTCGGTACGGAGCACGTATTCCGGTTCGTCATGCAGGAATCCCTGCCGTGACAGCAGCGACTGCTGGATGACTGTTCCGAGGTCACCATCCAGATCGATGCCGTCCAAATAGTATGGTGTCCCGCCAAACACGCCCCATGCGAACAGAAGTTGTTCGGGGGTATAGCTCTCGGGAAAGAACGTCCGCACGGCAGCAAAATCGAGCTGGCGGAGATCGATCTTCTCAGTGAACCGGCCATATAACGGACTGTTCCCGAGGAGCGTCGCCTCCTCCATCATACTGATCGAGGATCCGACGAGCACGAGCGTCACGCCTGTGTCACGCAACTCCTGATCCCAGAGTCGCTGGATAACCGAGGGAAGGCTCTCGTCGGCGTCAATTAGGTACGGGAATTCGTCCAACACGATGACTGCATCCTGGTCGGCGAGATATCCCAGCAGCGATTCCCACTCGCTCTCGATCCGGTCGATTCCCGGAAACGACTCAGCCGCTACGTCCACGAACGTATCCAGTTGGATCTGCCGGGTTGTTTCAGTCGCTTGGTACAAAACGGCGTCATCGTGGTTTGTTAGTGACTCTCGGACGAGTTCGGTCTTCCCGAGACGGCGACGCCCGAAAATTACGACCATGTCTGCGTCGTCCGACTCATAACACTCTCGAAGCCGACTGAGTTCATCCTCCCGATCCACGAATCGATCCATACACTCTGACTGGCGTCCAGCCAGATAAAACCCTCGAATAACCTAATCCAGAATAGGCTAATTGAGAATTGCCTAATTGGAGATTGTTCTCTGGACATACTTCGGGACAGCAGAAATGGCTCTCTATCGCCACTGGCGACTGCGAGGACGACCGACAGCGGTCAACCACTATCGTGTGTCGCTTCCCGTCGTCTTGCTCGATAGTCCAGTACTTGACTGGCATACTCGGCATCGTCTCGATTGCTCTCTGCAACGGCTTCGAACGATTGGCGCGAGATTTGTTCTGCCACTCATACAAGAGCGTGGGCGGTTGTACAAGATAATTCGTGCGGTGGGAGGAGTAGTTACTCGTGTTTTCGCGATCGAAAACTGTTGCGTCCATTGCTGCGTGACCAGGAGACTTGTATAGCTGCGCCTGTTGGCGCAGCACTCGCTAGACTATCATCTTCATCCTGCCGAACGCTTTCAGTAACGTTGAGTGATCAGGGAGGTCGGCCGTATTGAGGCTGATTTCCCCGAGTATTTGTGACCTTTCGTTCAAGAGATCGAGCGCTTCCCGATAGGACCTCTCCATGATTGAAGAAGAGGCTCTTAACTCCAGTAAGAATGGATTACCAGACCTAACTACGTGAAAATCGATGCGGAGGCTGATCTTTCCGTGTTAGAGCTTAGATAGTGAGATCTCCGTCACTGAAGGTGCTATCGATAGTATTCCACTACAACAATTTAACATCTTTTACCCTAATATATAAGATATTATTAATTTAATATACTATATATTAAGGTAATTATATCATCTCTGACTCGAAAGTAGGGGTTGCAATGTCCGATAGTAAAACATCCTTAGCAAAGCAAGTCGCTGAAAACCCACGATTAATCGGAATTTTATTCACGATCTGTCTACTCCTGTCACAGGCTGGGACAGTTGCGGCAGGGAATGGCGGTTCAATTTATTAAATCAGCTGTTGGCTGATAGCATTATATAAAGAATATTTTAGAAGAAAGATCGCACCAGTAGTTCCTACGTTGCAGTTGTTAGCATGGGCGAGTGCCCCGCGCCACCGTGTGCGGGGGTAAAACCCGACACCATCCCCGACTAACCACTACTTGGATAGCAGAATGTTAGAGGAAGGAAAAGAAATCATCTGATGACCAGTAAAATCTGTCATCAAATTCCACGGGGATTTCTTCAAGTTGAAGGAATCGCTTCAGAGTGTCCCTGGAAAGTGTGAATGGTGGGAGTTCGGTTCCTGCAAGAAAGTGTTTACTAACAGATGGAATATAAGGGATGTACAGCGCTCCGATGCCGTGCTGTGAATGATACGTAGAGATGCGCAGTTCGTAGCGATCCTCTTCAACTGAATCAATGTGGCAACGGTTCGCAACTCCACCGCCTGATTGGGCTACAGTGATACCACCGTCACCGACAACTCCGTACTGATTTCCAACAAATCGATGGGTACGTGCGAGGTTTACCGCTGAGCGCAATGTAAATCCACTATTCAATAGACGTGCAATCAATTGTCCGACAGCAATCGCATCTTGATTCTCGACTACACTATGTGTGATGATCCCTCCTACGCTCCCGTTCTTAATCAGTTGCAATCCATGCTGATACGATTCGCACCCGTTGAGCAGAAACGTGTCGACGCCGACCTGCGTTAGCGTCCGAGAGTCGAGTTCACCGTCGCTACAAATAAACGCTTCACCATCAACATGGCCAATATAGTGGAGGAAATCGGTATCGGTTGCGAAGACTTGTCGAAGACTATCGATAGAGAGATTTCGATGGATAGTGACATCAAACGGAAGTTCATCCCGGTTGCCATAGAGTCCATCCGTGCTTTCATTATACTCGGCTGCCATTTGTTGATCGTTACAGACGATCGTTATGTCAATAGCATCGCTTGCATCCCGAGGAGAATGGTTTAGTCCGTTCTCAAATGCACTCGGTAAGAGCTTATTTGCACCAATCGGCGTCCCCTCTCCAAGCCACGCTGTCTCGAATGTGTCGGTTTTTGGCGGTGAGACGTACGAGTTGACACCATCACATAGGTGATTGGTTTCGTCTGTCTTTTCTCGGTCGCTGTCTTTCGATCTGGTGCTGGACCTGACGAACGCGGCAATGTCAGCGGATGGTGCTGATGGACCCTCCGTCGATTGAGCCGTCTGGCGAGCCGTTTGGATGAGCGAGAGATCATTAGCGAGGAACGGTAATGCCTTCGCGTTCTGCGGATTGGGGGTCACATATGTGACAAGTTGCCACGTTGGCCGAAACTCCTCAGTTGTATCGAACGGAATCGAGAGGTAGATTGCGAGTTGCTCGGCGATGGTACGGTCGTACAATTCCTCAAAGGGAAGCGTGACGTGTGCTTCGATCTGTTTGCGTTCGTGAAAATCAATGTCGTAGATTCCCTCCGTCCTGGTTACGGTGTCGAGGAAAAATACGTGCTGGAGGGTACGCTCGATAGATGACTCGAACTCCTCGGACGATTGCCCCATCTTGTACTCGAAACCGGCGTCGGTTTCAATACGTGGATTTTCACCGGTGACAACAGTCGCACCGAGATAATATGCAAGCGAACTGGTCGCATAAATCGCGTTCCGGTCGGGTGGCGCAACGATCGTAATACCGGTATCTGGGGACTCAATTTCATCCGGAACATGCAACTGATCAGCGAGTTCAAGGCGAGGTGGATGTCCTCGAAATGATGGAAGCGACCGCTCGCAGGTCGTGGTCTTCAGTGCGGACCCAAACGTCGAAACGGCACACGCCAAGTCGGTTGGATCAGCGGTTGATTTGACGGTTGCAGCGGGTTTCTCGTGGAGGGACCGTGCACCAAGTTGGACGTGGATCGGCGACCCGAAGTCGAACGCCAGTCGATCGTCCGATGAAGCAATTGTGATCTCACTCCGGACACATACGTAGAGTTTGATTGGTGCCGTCAACTCAAGCAGGTATACGTTCTCCGGTAACGTCTCGTACGCGTAGTGTTCCGTTTCGAGAAGCATTTCTCCATGCTGATCACGAACGCATGTCGGAACGACGTACGGTAGCACCAATTGGTCCGTTATGAACTCGACTGCTGTATCAACTGGAAAGTGAAAACTGTCGGTTCCGATTTGCTGTGGATCGATCTGGGTGGATGTTTGGAGCGGGAATTGACGATTCTCTATCAGATCAATGACCGTTACGCCCGGACGATCATCGGCTGCTTTGAACGTTGGATTCACGATCTATTTGTGCTCATGATTTGATGCGCCGTGGTTGAAATCGTTCTTGCAACCTGTCGATCCTTTCGGCGTACTCCTTCAGTCGATTCGGAGTGTGAACCACTCGGTCGTGTAGTCACTCCGATGGAGATGCCAACGTTGCATTGGCTCGACTTCATTGATGCGAATCTCGATTGTTGCCTCAAATAAGGGCTTGAGTGCCTGTACATACTCTGATTCGTATTCGACCGGAAAAATATAATGGCCGATCCCCGATGCGGAGGTGACTTGTTCACAGATCGGTTCAAGGATCGATCGGGTCCTCTTGACACCATGTTCTTCGAGGAGCGGACGGAGGGAATCGAAACAAAACCGCAGTTCTGTTGGTTCCAATTGTTGTTCTTGGATCATCTCTACTGTCGCTTCGATAGTAGTAACGAACGCCTCGATATTTTCATCAACTGTTTTGACTGTTATCTCTGGTGTATCCTCTGAATTACGAGCGCTGTGATGGTCGGGGCCAACAGGTGGAACGGATCTATTTTCGGATGGAGTGTCGGTGTTCGTATCAGGGAATGTGTAGGAATCGGTATCCGTATTGGGTTGGGGATCTGTAATCGATTGAGATTCGGGAACAGCCGATCGGGCTGTGCTCGCATAGTTGATGGCTCGAGCAGTCTCGGTGGTGTCGTTGATTCTCGATAGCCGATCAATCGCCGAATTGATGTGTCGATCGAGAAGTGCAAATAGTCGTTGTCGATCACGGTCGCGTTCACCAAGCAGATTACTGCTTGCGAGGTCCATAACCGAATCCGGCACGGCGCCAACGAGCAGTACATTAGCACCAGTCAGTTGAAGCCGCTGAAGCGCCGAACCGATAGCAATTGTCTCGTCAGGTTCGATGAGGACATCGTAGCCGAGCGTCGAGAACTGGACCGTCGCGCCGGCGCGAGCAATCCTATCTGCACGCTTGCTGTTGAGACGTGCGAGTGCGGAACGGTCGAGGATGTCATCAATCGCTTGGCGAACGTGAGCAGGATCATGGCCGGAGTGGTCGGCTACCGCGCTGACTACTCCCGCAGCGAGATTACTGGTAGAGCGGCTGTTGATGCCCTCTGATACCGGTGTGACGTGTGGCCAGTCGGGTTTGATATCCACGATAGCCGGATTTGCACCCTCTTGTCGAGAGAGACTGATATCGCTGTTTTCGGTAATGGTAATGGTGTAACCAGCGTAGGAAAAGCGGATCCTCAGCCATGCTTCATCGTGCCGGTGGTTAACCCGGACAAGCGTATTTAGGGCTTCAGTATCGACAACATCGTTGAGTGGCGGTAAATCTATCAGCCCTGTATCGGACTCGTCGGCAACTGCTTTCACGACAGCATGACTCGGCGGTTCACTATCGGATGTGCACTGTTGACCTCGAGACGGAAATACGGGCAAATCATTCCGATCTGAATTCTGGTCGTCTTCATCAGTCATTGAGATGATTGCTGTACAATCGGCATGGACGAAAATCTCTCGGATTATCAACGTACTACCGCCATATTTTTAAATTACTATTATATGAGAGAGATTGTTTGATAGACAGATGTTACTATATTGATTATCAACTATTGAAAGTAGCATTTATCTACCAGACTTATTACCGACCGTCGTATTCGTATGTATATGGCTGATCAGAATTCAGGTGGCGCCAGAAATCAATTTCCTTTTATCGACCGACAACGTTCATCATCAAGCGACGAATCACGAATTGATGAGTTATTGCTTATTCTGAGTCATCACCGGCGCCGCGACGTTCTCTACTATCTCAGCGAACACGAGTTAGCCAGTATCGAATCACTAGCGACCAAGATAACGGCACACGAGCTCGATTGCTCATCATCGGATGTCACTCCGGATGATCGCAAACCAGTTTTAATCGACCTCTATCACAACCACCTCCCCAAACTTACCAACAGTGGTTTGATCGAATACGATCGGCGAAGCGGGGCAATCAAATGGTCGTTGGAATCAAGTCACATCCATTCGTTATTAGAGCAGTGTTATGAAACCGAACACGCCGATCTTGATGTGAGCGAGTAGTTGGTGAACTAGCGCTTGACAGCACGTAGCCAATCGAGGGAAAGATCCCCATTCTACGCACTTCGTGCATTGAGGTAGGGTCCCTGTTCTATGACGCGACTTGTCGATCGTACTGGAATCCGAAAGATCGTCCCGATCTAAGCCGAGTCCGTTACGAACCTCGGCCATATTCTCTAGCCAATACGCTGTTTCACGGTATCTGTAGCCCTCTTCAAGCCGAAAACAATGCAGAACAACGTGGAACCAGCCGGCGAGTTCGCATGCTTCCCAACGCTTGTTTAGATTCTCTCAGAACTCAGTAACGTACGTTGTGAGGAACAGAGCCGCGTTGTAGCAGGCATGAGAAAGGATCGGGACGGACAGGTTATTGACTCGTTCGTAGAGAACACCCATTACGACCGCGAGAGAGAACGGGACGGTGCTGAGAAGGAGCACACCCTCTGCCCCGCCGAGATAGCCGATGGCGTGGGGAATAACGAACAGAAATGCAGTGGCAACGATGGCAGCACTGGGTCGCATACTCCGCATCAGTCGTTGCTGAATCACACCGCGGAACAGGTACTCCTCCGCTGGCGCGATGAGTACGAACGACAGTGCTGCCATCACGAGCACCATCGTCGGATTGCCTGCTATGAACTCTTGATCCACACGGCCGAACTGAACGTCGAACATGGTGCTGAGTGCACTAACTCCGGTTGCAATCCCGAGCATGAGGAGTGTGCTGGCGATCACCCACACACCCTGTCTCGGTGTCGGCAGCGTTATCGGCACTGACTCACTGAACCATCGTCGGAGGTAGAGCCATCCGGCGATGGCATAGCCCGCTTCCGACAGAATGATCGTTGCGGTGAGCGCAGCGAGACTGGTTCCACCCAGCACAAATAGGGGGAGCGAAAGAGCCGTTCCGATCAGGAGAGCGGCGACGACCAATCCAAGGCCGATTACAAGCGCACGTACCCTACTACGCCAGCCGGTTTGTAAGGGAGAGCCGCTCAATTCGTCTGCTTGTTGTCTGTTATTCATTATTCCGTTGAACATTCCCGCGTCTAGATGATATATTCACCGCTACGACGTGCACTCTTAGTATCCCTCTCAAGATCAATACGTTTGAGGCGTATGTAGTACAATCGAACTATTGGCGTTCACAAACTGCAAAAGAGGACTGTCAATCCAGTTCTTTTACGACTGTCGCAGGATTACCTTGAACAACGACATTCTCTGGAACATCTTCAGTGACGACGGCCCCTGATGCAATAACGGAGTTGTCACCAACCGCCACGCCGGGGTTGAGAACCGCTTTACCACCAATCCAGACGTTATCTCCGATTGTTACTGGTTTGCCGTACTCTGGTCCGTTGATTCGTTCGATTGCATTGAGTGGATGAGTTGCTGTGTAGATGTGGACCCCTGGTCCGATTTGGCAGTTCCGTCCGATATCTACCCGACATACGTCCAAAACAACGCAGTCGAAGTTCGCGTAGAAGTTCTCATCGACGTGGATATTGTATCCGTAGTCACAGCGAAACGGTGGCTCTATGTGGCACTGGGTACTGACTGAACCAAGAAGATCTTCTAATACTCGCTGTCGCTCTTTCTGCGCGTCCGGTGTCGTGTTATTGTAGCGTCTCGTGAGGTCTCGTGCATGTTCCCGTTCGGCCACTAGTTCAGGGTCGTCGGCATCATACAACTCCCCGTTCAACATCTTCTCTTTCTCACTGTTCATAGCTGTCACTGGCTATCTGACTAAATAGGAGTTTCTGAGCAAGGGTCCTCTAGTTCAGTACCTCCTCGGCTCATGTGCGTCCATTCAGCGCTTGGCTTGGCCGATCGTGGTTGTAGTGGTGACTGAACCGTCTGACCCAGCGGCGTGCGCTGGACTGTCTCGTCAGAACGAGTAAATTGATGGACAACAGCGACTTCAGGCACTAGATCAGGCGGTTCGATGCACTACTTTGGACAATTCTGGCTTCAACTTCTAGCGGATCTCTACTGGCGAAGTGACTGTGCTTATTCACAGTGCCACTAAGATGGCCTAACCCAACGCCCCACGGTGATTCACCAAAGCCTTTCGAAACTGGTCTGTATTGATCAATCCCTGAAAGAAAATTTGTCCCACAGGACTATGATCAACAAAGCTACTTCGACGTCGAAACACTCAGTAAACTTATAAAGGACATCGAGTTCGCTAAAGAGGGTCTTCAGCCGTATGGCTGGCCGATATGATTCAGTAACCGGAACTCGAACTCGATCCAACCGGTGGCCATGCCGACGGCTGCCCCGACGAGAGACGGATTAGGGATTCGGCCTGCGTTCTCATCGTGGCGGTGGAGCAAGTCTGTCTGGAGTTTGGACCCGAAACCGATCTCACGATGGGAAGCGGCGGAGACGGGAGCGGTCAGATACGCTTTTCGACGGTTCGAACGCCTTCCGAGAGCGTCTGGCGCTTGAAGTACATCGCCTCAACCGCGAAGACCGCCGCGGCGATGACGACGACCAGCCAGAAGACCGCGGGGAGCTGTGAGTAGAGATACCACGTCAGCATGACGAAAAACGCCGCCGAACCGATCGCGCCGACCAGTGGTGGGATCGGGTTGAGGTCGATGTCGTCGGAATCGCGCACCGTCAGCGCGAGCGCGCACATCGAACCAAAGACGACGATAAAGGCCAGCGAGGCGAACTCGACGACGGCCTCGAGACTACCGAGGGCGGTGAACGCGGCTGTCAAGGCGCCGATAACGAGAACGGCCCGTTTCGGTGCGGCGTCGGCGTCGGGGTCGCCCATCTCGTGAGGGAGAATGTCGTCGCTGATGAGGTTCTTCGCAAACAGCGCCTCGCTGAACAGCGTCGAGTTGATCGCACTGGCCGTCGAGACGAGTCCGGCGATTCCGACCGCAAGCGCGAGCCACTTCGAGATGAGCAGAGCACCGTAGAGCAGTGCCGGCTCGGGCTGGGCGGCGATCACCTCCTCGGGTAACAGCGTCGTGATAACGAATCCGACAAGGATGTAGATGACCGCCGCGATCGGGATCGAGATGGCCACGCCCTTCGCGAGCGTCTCATCGGGATCGTCGAACTGCTCCTGATCGTAGAACAGGAGCTGCCACCCCTCGAACGACACGAACCCAACCGACGCCGCGAGAATTGGATTGAACCCGAGTTGCGAGAGTCCGAGTCGTAACTGAAAGTTCGCTGCCCCGTACCAGAGCCCGATGAGACCGAAGACGGCGATGATACCCGCCTGTACGAACACAAGCAATCGCTCGACCGACGCCGACGAGCCCGCACCGAGGAGGTTCAGGCCGACGAAGACGGCGACGATGCCGATCGAGAGAAACTGGCGGATCGGGAGTCCGAAGACGTACTCGACACCGATCATCATCTGACCGTACATGCCGAACGCGTAGGCGTACATCGCCATCGTCCCGATGTAGCCGACGACGAGCGTCCAGCCGACGACGCCGGCCACCGTCGATCTTCCCAACAACTCCTCGATGTAGGTGACCGAGCCGCCGTTGCTATCGGTCGCGTCGTTGAGCTTGATATACGAGTACGCACAACAGCAGACGACGACGGTCGGTAGGCTGTAGGCAAACCAGGTCAGGATACCGGCGGCAGCCACGACGATCCCGATTGCCGCGTAGATCCCGCCGCCAACGATGCCGCCGACTCCCAACGCAACGGCCGTTCTGACGCCGAACTTACCCTGGTCGTCACCGCCGTTGTCGTCGCTCACGATCCATCACCCACCGTCACGACGCGGTTCTCTCCGACGAGCCGCGGATTAACCCGTGCAATCGGATGGACGCGGAAGTTCTGAACGCCCGCGTCCACGGCGAAGCTATTCTCGAACGAACAGATCGGCAGGCAGACCCGGTCTTCGAGCAGCCTCGTGATCGCCGCCTCGTACAACTGACGGCGTTGGTCACGGTCGTCCGTCCGTCGAGCCGACTCGAGCCGGTCCATGACCGCGTCCTCGCGGTAGAACGTTCCGTTGGTCACGCCGGTCATGTTCTCGTGAAACGTCGGGTAGAGGTGTGTGTCCGGGTCGGGCGTACCGCTGATCTCGCCGACGAACACCGCGTAGTCGCGCTCGGAGCCAGAGACGTACCGGTCGACGAACTCCGTTTCGGGCTTCGAAATGACGAGAGCGCCGTGGTCGGCGTCCCGGAGCCCGCCCGCGAGCGCCTCGCCGAACTCCTTGTGTTTGGGATCCATCGACGTGAGGATGCGGAGCTGACCGCTGGCTTCGTCGGCCTCGCGAAAGAGGTTCTTGGCCCGTTCCACGTTCTTCTCGTTGGCGAGGTCCGTCCACTCGTCGACCGGCAGGTCCCAGTCGTCGGCCACCTGCGGCGGCAGCGGACTGTACTGGCGCTGACCCATGGGCTCGACGAACTCGGAGACCGCCGTCTCAAGGTCAATGCAGTAGCTGATCGCCTTTCGCACCCGGTGGTCGGTCGTGGGTCCCTCGTTCAGATTGAACCCGTAGTAAAACGACGTGTACCCCTCGCGGCGCTTCACCGACGCGTTCGCGACGTCGCTGACGTGATCGACGATTAGCGGCGAGACCGGCCCGATTACGTCGTTGCGGTTCGTCCGGAGGCTCGTCAGCTGGGTGATCGGGAACTCGACGTACGCCAGCGTGAGGCGCTCGATCTCCGGTTCGGTCTCGCCCCAGTAGTCGTCCCAGCGGTGCAGTGTGGCCTTCTTCTCCGCGCTGAACGACGCGGCCTCGAACGGGCCGGCGCCGATCGGATCCGTGGCGAACGCCTCCCTGTCGTCTTCGCGTTCCTGCTTGGGCACGATCGGATGCGTCAGCGCGTGATCGAGTCCCGGATACAGCTCCTCGAGCGTGAATCGGACGGTCCGCTCGTCCTCGGCCGCGATCGATTCGAAGGGGCTCACCCGCCACGCCGTCGGCGCGTCCTCCTCGAGCGGCGTCTCAAACGAGTAGACGACGTCCTCGGCGCCCACGCCTCTGCCGTTTTGGAACCGAGCGCTGTCGTCGAGTTCGACGATGACTTCGCGTCCGTCGTCTTCGGTCGTCGGCTCGCCGTCGGCGATTGAGGGGACGATGTCGGTCCCCTCGCCGTACGCGTAGAGTCCCTCGAAGACGCTCTCGATGGCCTGTTCCGAGCCGATCGAGTCGGCCGTAATCGGATCGAGCGTGATCGGTGGTCGGAGAGTGCCGATCCGGAGTGTCGAAGCAGGACCCGTCCCTATCGTTGTCGAACAGCCGGCCAACAGGGCTGCGCTCGTCCCTCCGATACCGGCGAGCAGGTCGCGTCGTGTCGGCCGTCCCCGGTTGTCCCCCGTGTTCTCTGCGTTCATCCCCCTTCGAGGATCGGTTTCGGTCAGGATGCCGTCGCGTCCGAGGTTTCGTCGTCGCATCGGGAACTAATTGTGACTGTCGGGGCGGAGAATTTTGGGTAGCGGGCCTGCTCTTGATGGGTGTCGACCGACCGCTATTGACGGCGAAGCTACCGGTCGAGAGACCGGCCGGTCCGTGATCGACCACCGACCACGGTGACGTCCCGCATCAGCTAACCCACGCAGCACGTTGACTTTCAGCGAGATGTCAAGCATCGCCGCCGGCTCGTCACAGATCAGGAAGTCTGGATCTAGAACCAGCGCCTTGGCGACCGCTACGCGCTGGCGCTGCCCGCCGGAGAGTTCGTGGGGGTATTGGTTGAGGAATCCCTCAGCAGGGGTCAGCCCGGCCTTCTCGAGCGTCTCGACGATCGCCCGTTCTTTTTCGTCCGCGCGGGAGTCGTGGATCGTCAGCGGCTCGCCGACGGGTTTGCAGACGGTCTGGCGGAGGTTCAGCGAATCGAAGGGGTCCTGAAAGATGATCTGGACCTTCCGCCGGAACTCTTGGAGGTTGCCGTCCCGATAGTACTTGTAGGCGTCGAACATGAAGTCGCCTCCGGTCGGATCCTCGAACAAGGCCATTGTCTCGCCGAGCGTCGACTTCCCGCAGCCGGACTCGCCAGCGATGCCGAGCACCTCTGACCGACGGACGGACAGTGAGACGCCGTCGGCCGCTTTTACGTAGTCGGAGTCCCCGCCGCGGAACTTGCTCAGCAGCGGCTGGCTCTGCTCGTAGTATTTTTCCAACTCGTCTGTCTCGAGGATGACTTCACCACGGTTGGGGTCGGCGTCGCCATGAAGGATAACAATTCGTGAAATTACCGGTGAAAAAGGGTCAAGGGTTGGAATAAGCGATGAGGCTAAATCAGCAGTACGACTCTTTACAACATATGGTATCACTAGACACGATCTTCGACCTGCTCAGCGACGAACGCAGGCGATATGCTCTATACTATCTGTACGAGCGAGACGGCCCTGTGCCGATTGAGGAGCTTGTAGAGACGATCGCTGATTGGGAAGATGATCCACCGGAAGATGATTCGTGGGAAAAGTTCGATGAGATAGTGGTGGACCTACAGCATACTCATCTTCCCAAGACTGCGGAGGTCGAGTTCATCCAGTATCGTCGTGATAAGGGGGTTGTTCAGGTACAGGGTGCGCCACCGAAATTTGATGCGTTCGTGACTGTCGCCAGATTGCTTGAACAGCCTGAGGACGGTTGACTGCGATTTGAAGCGGGATTTTTCTGGTTCTCCTTTCTGTTCTGGCTGTTGCTTTTATTAGTCTTCCCAGTTGTGCAGCGTGTCGCGGAACACGTCCGCGACATCCTCCTTGGTCACCGGTCGGGGGTTACACCGTAGCAGGCGCTCCTGCGTATTGACGGTCTGCTGGGCCAGCCAGTCGATGTCCTCCTCTGTGATTCCAGCAAGTTCGGTGAGGCCGCTGGGGAGTACGTTTAGGTCCTGCTGGAGCTGGATGTACTCCTGTTTGAGTGCGTTGGCGGCCTCGCGGTTCGGCATCCCCGCGGTTTCGACGCCGAAGATATCGGCTACCTTGGCGAACCGCTTGGGGTCACTCGCGGAGTTGTAGTCGATAGTGCTCGCGGGGGTGAGTACGGCAATAGTCTCACCGTGGTATGTGTGGTACTTGTTTCCAACTGGATACGCCATCGCGTGACAGAGGCTGGCACCGGCCGTGAGCCCGGAGATGGCGCCGAACAGTGCACCCAGCAACATATCCTCTCGGGCGTCGAGGTCGTCACCATTGTGGACGGCAGTGCGTGCACTCTCTGAGAGGAGGCGGATCGCCTTCTCGGAGAACATCTCGGTGAGCTGGGTTCGGCCGGCGTATACTGGGCGCTCGGCCGGATCGCTCGCACGCAGCAACGAGTCATGCTCGTGGGTGGTGTACCCCTCAATCGCATGGCCAAGCGCGTCCATCGCCGTCCTTGCGGTGAGTTCCGGCGGGAGCGTCGTCGTCAGCGTGGGATCGAGAACAGCAGCATCGGCCCGGACGTGGTTGCTCGAGATGGCCTCCTTGATCTCTTTCTCCGGCACCGAGAGGATGGCAACTGGCGAGATTTCGGCGCCGGTGCCGGCCGTGGTCGGTAACAGCACCAGCGGCGGCCCAGACTCAGTGAGACTTTGGCCGTCGCCGGTCGGTTCGGAGATGTAGTCGAGCGGACTGCCGCCGTTGGCGTTGATCGCGCGAGTAGCTTTCGCGGTATCCATACAGCTCCCGCCGCCGAGGCCGACGTAGAAGTCATATCCGTTATCGGTCTGCTCCCGGACAAACGAGAGGCAGTCCTCGATAGCACTGATCGAGGGTTCGCGCTCTGACTCGTCATACAGGTCGGCATTGAGGCCAGCGTCCGTGAGGTGGGCAACGACACGGTCCGCGTGGCCGGCATCGGCGACCCCCTCGTCGGTGATCACTAGCCCGGTGGCTGTCCCCTCGACGCCGAGATCGCGCAGTTGATAGGCGAGTTCATCGGTGGCGTCCCGGCCGAACCGGATTTCCGGCATGTCGATATGCCAGACGCTCTCGGGAGAGAGTTTGTGGCTGTCGGCCGAGACGGAGCGGTCGTAGCTCATTCAGGACCACCCCGATCGGATCTCTTCGAACTGGTCGGGATCGTGACCGTACACCACCTCGGCATCGTGGGAGCGTTCGAGGTCTTTCAGCGTTTGGAGACTATCGAACCACTCCTGGTTGCTCCAGAGTAGACCGGCACCCAGCGGCACTTCGTCCTCGTAGTTGACCGACTGGTAGATCTCATCGCCCGCGAACACAAGCGTTCCATGGTTGTCCAGATGGATTTTCGTCCCCATGAGTCCGGGCGTGTGTCCCGGGAGTCGAATGAACTCCACGTCCTCGAAGTGGCTCTCGCGGTTTTGGTGGACGATCTCCCAGTTAAGGTCGTGGTCGAAGTCTTCTAGGATGTACGCGGCGCTTCCCTTGTCGGTCTTCTCGGAGTAGTACGCGAACTTGAGTTCCTTCTCGTGAACATACACCGGAACGTCCGTCCCGTCGAAGTGGTGGAGTCCGCCGGCGTGGTCCAGATGCAGGTGGGTCTGAAACACAGCGTCGATGTCATCGAGGCTGTAGCCCGCGTCCGCAAGGTCGCCCTCCAGCGTGTGTTCTTGCACGTCGTGAGGGTAGAACGCTTGCTTGAGACCTTCTGGCCAGTGGCTGTCGAGGGCGTCCTCGTGGTTGCCTGTGTCCCAGAGGATCGTTGCCTCCGGATGGTCGATGACGAGGTTCCACACCGGAATCTCCTCGTAGTCGGTGTCGGGGTTGGGTTCGTCGTACTTCCCAAGTGTGTTGCCCTGGATCAGATAGTTGAGATCACACTTCAACCCACCGCGATGGATCACATCAATGCTAGCATCTACCATATATCCTTAATCAATGTTCAATAATAAATGGGTTTGGGAGACTGCTCCAGATCGAATGGGGGGACTGGTCTTGGCCGATGCAGTAGCGTTGCATATCGTCGTTATCGCAGTTCATTGACAACGGAGTGTCGCTGTTGATCGTATCTCCGTCGTTGCGACGAGATAGACGTCGACATCGGGAGTAGCTGGTCTAGTAGCGGTGGGAGATCCTCAACGAACCGGCTGAACTCGGTGGGGAGTGTATTCCAACCGCGGCGTCAGAGTACGATCACACACAACGCCGCATTGACGAATACTGGTACGCTCAGGCGCTCGGCGAAGATAATCACACATGCCAGGAGGATGGTCTAGTCGTCCTGGGATTCTTTCGATGAAGCATGGCCACAGCCGTTCGAGAACTCCCTACGGATATGGTCGTACCAGAGGCTCGAAATCCCAAAGCCGTTAGTGACGGTTCCGTGGCAGTCAATCAGCTTCTACGCACTGACTGGGAACAGCGGGATCACGTTCAAAGAGAAGCTATTGAAAGAGACAATCGTCGAGGCACTTAAAGAGATCCGCGAGCAAAATCCGCCCAACCGGATTCTGCTCGTGGCCGATAACTACGGTTTTCATCATGCCTATCTCACACAATAGCGAGCCGACGAACTCGGCATCGATTTTGTTTTCATCCCGACATACTCACCGACGCTGAACGCTATTGAACCGCTGTGGCAAGGCCTGAAGCGCGAGATCTTGCCAGAGATCTTCGCAGACCGAGACCACTTCAAAGCGCTCCTCACCAAGCATTTCTCCGGTTGAATCACCTGTTGAGCTTCGCTAGTGACTGGATCGAGACATTCCACTCAGATGTTCAGAAGTTGCGCTGATCACTCTCAGTCGTCAGCCTCGCTGTCACGAACTACTCCGACCGGAGCGCTCGTCTGTTCGATCGGTCGCTTACGCCAGACGATCGTTCCGTAGACGACGAGCAGGGCCTCAAGGATCAGCGCCCCGAAGATCACCCACGTCCAGATCGGCAGGCCGAACAGCGCCTGGGCGTTCCAGCTCGACGGGGCGTACCATGGAACGATTAGCGTGAGCACGATTCCGAGTCCAGCCCAGAAGGACTTTTTCTGGCCGGGAAGGACGTACCTGACCTCGCTTTCGTCACTTCCGTCCTGGTACTCGACCGCGTTGTACCGCAAGATCTCTCGCGTCTGTCTCGTTTCATCGGTTTCGCCGGTCAGGTAGCTTCCGCCAACAACCACGGCCGAGTTCACTGCGAACCCGATGATTCCGGGGTTGATACCGTAGACCTCACCGTTGCCGACAAAGTAGATCCCCAGTGCGGTGAGGCAGCCGACGACGATCCCCGCGATTACGAAGTCGCTTTTTATTCGGTGGAGATACAGTCCGAAAAGGAACGCCGGGGTGGCTTGGAGCAGGAACTCGAACTTCAGTTGCACCCAACCCCAGATCGTGAGGCCGGGAGTGAACGCGACGACGACAGCAAAGGCCGTGAACACGGCGATTGATAGCCGGCTCGCGTTGATTACCCGCCCGTCGGACGCTGCGGGGTTGAGAAAGCGTTCATACATATCCTTCGCGATAGCCATTGAAAGAACCATTACCGTGGCTCCGGCCGTCGAGAGCGTCGACATGATGATGCCGAGCGAGATGAGCGACGGAAACAGCGTTCCCCCGCCGGTGCTAGCGTACGTCCCCATCAGGTACGGGACGACGCGCTCGGATTGTGACTCCACAAGCCCCGGGAACACCCCGGCCCCGACGAGACCGACCACCCACAAGACGAGCGCCACGAACAGGAAGATCGGCGCCTGGATCCGGAAGGTTCGCTGTAGATCGCCCGTGTCCTTCACACTGAGGTAGAACTGCTGGATGTGGATGTACGTCGGAACGCCAAAGAGGATGAGGATCACGAGGCCGTACCAGCCCCGCATCGTCGATGCGTTGGGGAGCGTCAGTTTCTCGGGCGCAGTCTGCCAGACCGACTGGACCTGGGTCGTGAACCCACCGTTACTAAGCTGTCCGATGATGCCGAGTAAGAGACACACCGACAGGAGCATCAACAGTCCCTGTACCCCCGCGACGATCGCAGTCCCCCTGAATCCACCCAAGGCGACGTAGACGAAGATCACGGCCGCAAAGACGACAGTAACGGCCTGATACGAGAGGATCCCACCAGAGGCGACCTGGCCGAGATACCCCATCGCGATGAACTGTTCGATAAACTGGATAAACGTTCCCCAGATCATCAGCAGCAATACAAGGAAGGCGACTCTCGGGTCGAACCGGTGTTCGATGTAGTCGATCGGCGACGTGTAGTCCCATTTGCGTCCAAGGTTTATCAGCGGCGGTGCGATGATTAGTGCACCGATCAGCCCAGCGATCATAAACTGCGGGAAGACCAGAAACGCCGCTCCGGACCGGTAGGTCTCCGCGGGGTGGCCGATGAACGAGCTTCCGCTGAAGACGCTCGCGAACACTGAAAGGGCGATCACGACGAATCCCAGCGACTTGCTCGCGGAAAAGAAATCAGCCGTGTCGTTTCCGATGTTCTTCTTCGCAGAGTACCATCCGATGGCGATCAACGCCGTGAGCGAAACGGCGGTTAGAACAACGATCACCCATCCCAGCGAGGCTGTTTCCGGTTCGAGACTCGCTTGGAGGACGAACGATCCGGCGCTCATTAGTCCCTCCCAGTCGCCTGACGTGGTTTCCTATCCAATTCAATTCCATTGTTCAACATAGATTTGGTTTGATTATGAAGGTATAAGATGATTGCACCGACACTTGTTGGCTTTTTATATGTTCCCCCACACAAAAATGAATACTCTGTTAAATTTTCAGACCGTATCGAGGCTAAATCCGGATATATAGGGATTAGATGCCGTCTTTCGATTACTACCCCCTGTGAATGTATTGTATCCATAGGCAAATATTAAAAATATTGTATTTGTGCACTCCGAGTACATGCACGCCCATTATTTGTATCGCTTTTCAGAATGAAATCTGTCTCTAAACCACCCGTGTGTAGGATTCAAAAGAGTTAGCCACTTTATCGATGAAGAATTGATTATCAGTAAGGGAACACTTTCTCCGTCTGGCGTTCAACAAGACAAGAACGAACGATCGACGTTGTCTGCGGAAACTCGTCGGCGCTACTGGAGGTCGCCAGCGAGCGCGACCGCTCCGCCGAGTTCAACGGGACCCTCGCGGTCGAGGAGCGAAAGCAACTCTTCGATATGTTCATCCGTAGGCTCGACACCGGCGCGCCGGAGGAGGATACGCGCGCTCGCCTGTCCAGTTCCCTGGCCGAACACTAAGTGGCGCTCGCCGCCGAAGCGTGCTGGGTCATAGGGCTCGAAGACGCTCGGATCGTTGAGCATGGCGGCCGTGTGAAGCCCCGACTCGTGGGTGACGACGGCCTCGCCCAGGACGGACTTCCGGGGATCGACCGACTCCTTGAGGTCATCAAGGACGCGCCGGCAGACAGGGGCGAGCCGATCGACCTCAATTCCAAACTTTTCGTCGTGCTCGATTGTCCCGGAGACCACGAGCTCCTCAAGCGCGGTGTTGCCCGCGCGCTCGCCAATCGAGGCGACGCTTACGTCGGCCTTTGCGACGCCGGCCTCATAGGCTATGAGCGTGTTCGCTGTCCCAAGTCCTAGATCATCGTGGAAGTGGACACCGACGCGGTCGAAATCGACCGAGCCGTCGAGCGACGCGAGCAGTTCCTGGACGGACTTCGGAACCCGCGCACCCACGGTGTCAGCCAGGTTGATGAACTTTGGTTCGGGGAACCGCTCGAAAAAATCGACGATGCCGGCGGGGTTGGTCCGGAAGGCGTCGATGAGCGTGACGTGGACTGTCGCCCCCCGGTCGATTGCATGGGAGATCGCCTCGTTGGCCATTCCGAACGCCTCCTCGCGGGTTGCGCTGAGTGTGTGTTCGAGGTGTCGATCCGAAAGCGGCAGGATCACCTCGACAATGTCTGCTTCGGCCTCGATTGCGGCATCGACATCACCAGTCAGAGCGCGCGCGAGGCCGATAGTCTCGGCCGAAACCGCCCCTGAGAGACGGCGTGTCGCTTCGTAATCCTTCTCGCCGGTGATCGGAAAGCCCGTCTGTATGTACGGAAGCCCGAGATCGTCGAGCGCGCATCCGGCATCAACTTTCTGCTTGACGGAATAGTCGCGATCGGGCATCTGGTCGCCCTCGCGCAGCGTTACATCGCTGAGCAGCATCATACGACCTCCATCCCACGAAGCTCCTCGTAGCGCTCGCGCCGAACGCCGAGTTCCTCGAGGTAGACCTCCTCGTTGTGCTGGCCATGACGCGGGCCGGCGTGGACAACTCTCCCTGGGGTGCGCGAGAACTTCGGAACTGTGTTCGCGGTCCGAAGCGTGCCCAGATCGTCGTCCTCAATCTCGACGATGTTGTTTCGGGCCGCGTACTGCTCGTCCTCGAAGATATCGCCCATACTATAGACCGGGCCGACAATGGCGTCTGCGGCCTCCATCTCGGCGATCGCCCGGTCAGTCGTGCGTTCGCTGGTCCACTCCTCGATGACCGCGTCGAGTTCGTCGGCGTTCTCGACACGGTCGTTGTTCGTCTCGAACCGCGGGTCGTCAACGAGCTCGGGGCGGCCAATGGCGTCCATGACGTTCTCGAAGATACGCTGTGAGGACGCAGACAGCGTAATGTGGCCGTCGGATGTCGCGTAGACGTTGCGTGGGGCGGCGCTCGAATGGCGGTTGCCGGTCCGCTCACACTCCTTGCCGAGCCGGTCATACGCCTCGACGTCGCCGAGAAACAGCCGGAACAGCGGTTCGTAGAGACTCACGTCAATCACCTGCCCGGTTCCGCTTGCGCCGATGTCGCGCTCGAAGATCGCGAACATCGACGCCTGCACCGCGAACTGCGCTGCGGTTAGGTCGGCGAGACTGATCGGTGGCAACAGCGGCTCGCGATCGGGAAATCCGTTGACATCGGCCCACCCGGCGATACCCTCGGCGACCGTTCCGAACCCGGGCTTCGCCGATCGAGGACCCGTCTGCCCGTAGCCCGATAGACGAACAACGATCAGTTCTCCGTTTCGATCGCGGAGCGTTTCGGGACCCAGATCCCAGCGTTCGAGCGTGCCCGGCCGGAAGTTCTCGAAGAGTAGGTCCGCGTCGTCGATCAGTTCGAATAGCAGCTCGCGGCCCTGCTCGGTGCTTAGATCAAGCGTGATACACCGCTTGTTCCGCCCGGCCGACTTCCACCACAGGGAGGTCTTACCGTCGAACGGTGGCCATTCTCGGATTGGATCACCGTGCTTCGGGTGCTCGACCTTGATCACGTTCGCACCGAAGTCAGCCAGCTGTGCGGTTGCAAAGCCACCACTGATCATTCCGGTGCAGTCAATCACGTCGAGACCGGCAAGCGGCCCCTGTGTCGTATCATCAGTCATCGGTGCGTATACTAACTATATGAATTGATAGTGAATGAGTAAAAACCCAACAAGTGTGGGCTGTTTATACGTCATGGGGATGAAGTGGAGTTCCACATGCTCACTGCAACAATCTACATTGACCTCAACGATGATTATGCTCTCAGCGAGCTGCAATCGATCCACGACGAGACCTTCGTGATGTACAAGTTCGAAGTCATTGACGGGGAGACGATCAAATTCCTCATTGACGCGGGCGAACACCGCGAGACCATCGCGGCAGTGCTCGACGGGAACGACGCGGTGTACTCTGTCGAGCCGATTGCAGAGTCCCAACTGCTCATCACGAAGCGGTCATCGGGCGTAATCCCGATCATCCGTGAAAACCATGGGATGTTCCAGCGGATGAACGAGTTCAACGGCACTGGCCGAATGTTCGAGATCGTCGTCTTCAATCGCGAAGATCTGAAGAACATCATCGACGGACTACGAGAGCTGGGCTCTGTTCGGCTGGAGCGGCTCAAACCATTCGCAGGCTATTCGTCCGCGTTCTCAACGCGCCAGGGCGAAGTGCTCGAACTCGCCTACGAACACGGCTACTTCGACTGGCCGCGGGAGACGGACGTAAAGACCCTCGCCGATCGGCTCGACATCAGCCACACCACGTTCCTCGAACACCTCAGGAAGGCCGAAAAGAAAGTCATCGGGGAAACGCTCAACAGTGGGGCCACGGCACCGACTATACCGGAGGATATAGTGAACGCTCAGCCCGACCGGTAGGCGGCACCTCGACGTGCAGTCTGAGCCATAATCAGGACATCCGGCAGGATCGAAATAGGAACGGGACAATCATTTCCGTGGCTCTGGTAAACGAAGATGGACCACCCATTCCGGTCCAGAAATCCACGTCACTGGTACTATTGAAATCCTTAAAAGCTACCAAATCCGAACTCTCAATTGCTCACTACAGTGTCCTTATTGAATACTCAGTTAATTTTGTCTTTTGCGTGGAGGGGTCGAAACACCAATCAACCACTGTTCATTTGACAAAGTATGAAAGTTATCGAAGTCAGCAAGCATGGGTCACCCTCTGTTCTCCAAGTAAGAACTCGCGAGCAGCCAACTCCATCTCACGATGAACTCCGCATCAGTGTCAGAGCCTCAGGAGTCAACTTCGCTGACGTGATGCACCGTCGGGGCACGTATCCCGATGGACCAGCCCCTCCATATGTTCCCGGCTTCGAGGTTGCTGGAGTCATTGATTCCGTGGGGAATACTGTTGAGCAATTCGAGGTCGGTGATAGAGTTGTCAGTTACGTAGTCGGGGGGACAGACGGCTATGCCGAGTATGCACTTGTGAAACCGAGTCATACATTTCGTGTTCCAGATTCCCTCCCCCTCTGTGAGGCAGTGGCAGTTCCAATCCAGTTTCTAACCGCACACAATTGTCTGTTTGAGTGGGGCAACCTCAGCACTAACGATAGAGTTCTTATCCACGCAGCAGCAGGTGGCGTCGGTACTGCAGCCATACAACTCGCTCGGGAGGCTGGTGCGGTGGTGTTCGGAACAGCAAGTACTGACGCAAAACTTGACAGAGTTCGTGCCCTTGGGTGCGACCATTGCATCAACTACGAGAAGACTTCATTTGTCGATGCAATCAACCACCTAACCGATGGCGATGGAGTTGACCTCATCCTTGATGGTGTCGGTGGATCAGTTCATCACAACAGTCTGAAAGCACTTGCCTCGTTCGGACGGCTGGTTGCCTATGGCGTAGCTAGCGGTGAGGGAACCCAATTGAATCCAAGTGGATTGCTCACAAAAAATCTCCAAGTCTATGGGTATCACTATGGGAGTGCGCTTTCCGAGTCTCCACAGCGTGTTCTCAGCCCTGCTGAGGGTATTCTTCGACGACTCGCCACTGGGTCTATGGACACTATTATTTTTGATACGATACCCCTCGAACAAGCTTATACAGCCCATCAGATATTAGAAAGCCGGGAAAGCATTGGGAAATTAGTGCTAACTGTGTGATAGGCACACTAACCTAGCGTATATTTCATCAGATGAAGTAAGAATCAAGGGGGTTCAACAGAGCCATGCCACTGTAAATGCGGATATGTCCCTCAGCGCTCGGCGCCGTAGACGATGCGTGATGGGGCTTTGTACCCGCAGTCCGGGCAGTCGAACCAGCGCTGAGCTTTTGCGCCGTCAGTCGATTTCCCACCGACGACCACGTCTCCGTTCAGACACTCCGGAAAGAGGACGTAAGACCGTTGATCAAGCATCGAAAATTCCGTCCCGATCCGCGCGTTATGCGAGTGATCGATGGGACTCTCTACGGCCAAAGAGCGTTATCTGAGACCATCTTCTCCGTGATCCAGCGCACGCTCGACGATGCCGTGCGTGCGCGAAGCTGGTATCGAGAGTTTCGTGAAATCGTCCTAATGTGTGCCGTCTACAACATCAAGCGTGCTGTGAGCTAGGCAAATCCAACGCCGTATGGTGATTCACTACGGCCCATGGTTTGCACCTCGTCCACCGGACTGCTTTCTACTGGTGTCGCTTATCTAGAGAGTGTCGTGTAACGACATCGGATACTGACGTATGAGTATATCTTTCTAGAGCTGTTCGTTCTCGGAAATCGACTCAACTGTGATGTCGCTTGTGCCACGACGAACAAGAGGATCCGCAACTCGGGCTGGTAAGTATACCGTCGTGCACCGAACATTCTCGTCCAGCTCGACTCTGGCCTTGATAGTCTGTTTCTCATTCGAGATTGCAACGAGATCCTGTTCTTCGATATCTCGATCTTGGGCGTCTTCTGGATGCATTCTGAGTCGGCGTTTAGTCTCGCTATCATCCCCCTGTGTCTCTCCGACCCGTCCGCCGGCGATCAAGGAGAGTCCACTTGCGGAATCGAAGGTAAATCTCGATTGGTCATTACTGAAAACTGCCCGTCCGTCAGACGTTTCGAAGCTGTCGCGGTACAGTGTCGAATCAGAGTCGACTGGCCATTGTCGACCGGATGGTCCAAGCTCGGCGAAAGAAAGTCCTTCATACGTAGGTGCGATACGGGTCAATTCATCGAACACGTCGGCTACCGTTTTGTATTCAAAAGCGTTCGAGTCGGGGAGTAACAGTGCCCCGAGATCACGGAGTATTTCGAAATCCGAGCGGGCCGAACTAGGAGGGAGTGTCGTTGGCGAAACGCGTTGGACCCGTCGTTCGAGATTTGTTATAGTTCCCCGTTTCTCGAACCCAGCAGCGGCCGGGAGCACAACGTCCGCGTTGCTTGCAGTCTCGCTGAGAAACAGGTCAAGGACAACGAGATGGTCGAGTGTGTCGAGCCGATCGCGGGTCCAATCGGGATCGCACTTCGAAATAGCCGGATTCTCGCCGACGACAACCGCTGTGCGGATTTCCTTACCGCAGGCCGTAAGCATCTCCCGCACATTCTTCCCAGGGCAGGATGGTGGTATCATACCCCATTCCTCAGTGATCCGTTCACGAGCGTCGGTCGCAGTCACCGATTGGTGACCGGGCAGACGGTCCGGGACACAGCCGGTATCGGTCGCTCCCTGTTCGTTCGCGAGGCCACGGAGCACGTACAGTCCGGCACCGGGTCGACCGATATTCCCAGTGAGAAGGAGGAGATTGAGAAGCGCTTCGGGGGCGTTCGTGTCGTCGCCCTCAATACCTGTTCCGACTAGCGCTGCGACCCCGTCTGCCGTCGTGATAAGTTCCGCGAGGCGATCGATTTGTGTCTCGTCGACACCCGCCGCTGACACTGCTTGTGTTGGAGGAAGACTTTGCATAGATGCTGCGAACGATTCGAACTGTCGGGTGCGCTCATGGATGAACTCTCGGTCGACATCGTTTCCGTCGAGGAGCCGACTACTCAACAGATCGAACACCAGTGCGTCGGTTTCTGGACGAGGGGTTATGTGGATCTCTGCGAGGCGAGTCGTTGCATTCCCGATCGGATCAATGTGGACGAGCGTCGCACCGTTATTGACCGCCGGCCGGACGAAGCTATTGAACGCGATTGGCTGTCGTTTCGCGGGATTAGCCCCTGCGATTATAATTACGTCGGCGTCGCTCAGTTCAGCGAGCCCGTTCGTTGATGCTGGCCATCCAACGCGGGCCTCGAGGCATCGAGTCGTCGATTCGTGACAGAGTCGGGCCCGATTATCGATGTTGTTCGTTCCAAGCATCCGTGCCAGCTTTTGGAGAAGATAATTCTCTTCATTGGTACAGTGTGGCGCACCGAAGAACCCCATTGCGTCGGGGCCGTACCGGTCAAGCGTAGCTTCGATCCCGTCGACGATCCGTTCATAGGCTTCGCCCCACGACGCTGGCCGAAGTTCTCCCCCATCTTGGAGTAGTGGTTGCGTAAGCCGATTTTCCGCGTCGACATCAAGTGCGCCGATGCCCTTTCGGCAGAGCCGACCGTTCGGATTCATTGGACCCGAAACACCGTCAGCACGCGACCCGTCACCGGCTTTCAACCGACAGCCGACCGCACAGAGTGGACAGACTGTCGAGTGGTCGATAGCGTCGTCGTTGGTGGTCATTGCTCAGGATCGGTCCCTAATGCGCCGTCCTTTGGCCTTCAGGAAGCTGACGAGGTATCCGAGGCCGAACCGGATGTCCCGATTTAACAGCGCCGACAACGACCCCCTCAGGCCAATTGGCTCGGAGTCTCGCTGGGCATCGCCTATCGCGCCGAAGAACTCGTTCATACCGCGGGCGGCATCCTCGTCGATCTCCAGCACCGAGAGCGTCTTTGCCGTCTCGACGAGGTCGTCGAGGTGGCCCTCACGTTGGAGTTCCAGTACAGTCTCGAGGATGGCGACGAGTTCTGGCCCGTTGTCTTCGAGCAGTGTCGACAACTCCTCGATTTCCTCGGGTGAGAGCGATTCGGAGACCGAGGTAGCGACGGTCACGAGGTCTTCAAGGTGGCCCTCGCGCTGGAATGTGAGGATGACGTTGAGTGACTCCGAAAGCGTGTCGGCGTTCTCACCTAATTCGTCTGCAAGCTCCGCTGTGCCGTCAGTCGAGAGGCCGTCAGCGGCGGCGACGAGGTTAGCTGCCGAGTCCGTGATGTGGCCGACCTCTTCGTCGTCGGCACTTGCGATCACGAGGATCGCGGTTGTGATCGCGTCCGCGAGTTCGTCGCTTTGCTCGATCGCTGCGGCGATGTCGTCACCGTGGGTTGCGATGGCGTCCTTAACGGCCGCTTCGCCGTTGCTCTCGGGACGTTCTTTCCGCGCTCCGTTGGTCGCTGACTCGGGGTAGGACGACTGTGGCTTTGCCATCTCAGTCGTCCCCCATTGTCTCGACCGCTTCAGTTCCAGTTCGGTCGATATCGTCCTCGACGGCCGCGATCCTCACGGCTGAAACCTTAAATTCCGGCGTCGATGCGGCCGGATCGAGGCGGTCTTCGTCGGTCAGGCGGTTCACGGCGCTCTCGGCGAAGTGGATCGGAACAAAGAGGTTCTCGGGGCCGACACGATCAGTCACCTGCGCGGGGACAGTCGTTTCGCCGCGTCGGGATTCGATCCGAACCGGATCACCGTTCTCGATTCCGTACTCGGTAGCGGTCGTAGGGTTGATTTCGACGAAGTCACTCTGGTTGTACTGCATAATACCCTCTTCACGGTGGGTCATCGTTCCGGTGTGATACTGATACAGGACGCGGCCGGTAGTGAGCGTGAACGGGTACTCATCGTCCGGCGTCTCCCCAGGTTCGCTGTATCCGACAGCGTGGAGGTTTGCCATGCCGTCCTCGGTATCAAATTCGTCCGTATAGAGACGTTTTGTCCCGGGATGGTCTTCGTCCCAGCATGGCCACTGAAGGCCGCCCTCAGCTTCGACGCGCTCGTGAGTGACGCCACCATACAGTGGTGTGAGGGAGTTAATTTCGTCCATAATCTCGGCCGACGAGTCGTAGTCCCACTCGCGCCCCATCCGGTTTGCGAGGTCTTGGAGAATCTGCCAGTCCGGCCGGGCTTTGCCTTTCGGTTCCATCACCTTATTGACCTTCTGAACCGTGCGGTCTGTGTTCGTAAACGTCCCTGTCTTCTCGACAAACGAACAAGCGGGGAGGACGACGTCGGCGTATTGTGCAGTCTCGGTCATGAAGAGATCTTGGACCACGAGGAAGTCGAGATCCTCGAGAACTTCTTCGGCATGGTTCACCCCGGGCTCTGAGAGCGCTGCGTTCTCACCGATAATATACATCCCACGAACGTTATCGTCGTCAGCTTCGAGGAACATTTGGGTGGTATAGTAGCCGTACTCCGGTGAGATTTCGCAGTCCCAAGCGTCCTCAAACTTGGCACGGGCTTCGTCGTCGGCAATATCCTGATACCCCGGGAAACTGTCCGGGAGCGGTCCCATATCGCCGCCGCCACCTTGGACGTTATTCTGGCCGCGGAACGGCGAGACCCCCGCACCGGGCTTTCCGAGATTGCCAGTGATCGCTGCGAGGTTTGCCATCGCCATTACGTTCTCGGTGCCGTGTGAGTGCTCGGTGAGTCCGAGCGTCCACCCGAATATACACCGGTTTGCCTCGGCGATCGTCTCCGCGGAAGAAGCGACCGCCTCGGGGGAGACACCCGTTATCTCCTCAACGCGCTCCGGTGTGAACTCCTGGACTGTCTCCTTGACATCCTCAAAACCAGTGGTCCGTTCCTGAACGAATTCCTCGTCGTAGAGGTCATTGTTGATGATGTAACGCGTAATTCCGTTGATCCAAACGGCGTCGTATCCGGGTTTGATTTGGGTGTACTGCGTTGCGTACTCGGCGATCTGGATCTCTCGCGGATCGAACACGATCAAATCGCCGCCGTCTCTCACGTTCTGTTTGATCCGCGTTGCGAGGACGGGGTGGGCTTCGGTGGTATTCGACCCAGTCAGCAGGATGCAGTCGGCGAGTTCGAGGTCGTCGGTGCTGATTGACGCCGCCCCGTATCCGTAGGTTTTCGCCAGCCCAGCGACCGTCGAGGAGTGACACAAGCGATTGCAGTTGTCGACACTATTGGTACCGAGCACCTGTCGGGCAAACTTGCCCATCAGGTAGTTATCCTCGTTTGTCGCCTTCGAGGACGCGATAACCGAAAGTGTCTCGCCGCCGTGTTCATCGCGGATACTGCCGAGTTCTTCGGCGACCCTCGAGAGCGCTACGTCCCACGTCGCCTTGCGGAACTCTCCGGATTCGTCACGGACCAGTGGCGCGGTCAGCCGGTCGTCGGAGTTTACGAAATCGTAGCTAAACTTCCCTTTCACACATGTCGAGATTCCGTTGACGGGTGCATCCTCCTCGTCGGTCGGACGCGCTGCGAGGATCGCTTCACCGTCGGTGTAGAGATCAAACCGACAACCGACCGCACAGTAGCCACAGGTGGTGTCTTCGACGTTCAGTTCCTCCAGCCGCTTATCACCAATCGACTGTGCGATCTCGAACAGTTTGCCTTCGGGAAGCGTCTCGGCGGCGACACCCTCGGCGACGTGTTCAACGTTCTCTATTGCCTGGTCCTTCGCTTGCTGCATATATCCCGCGACACCGTCGAGATCATCGTTCACAACCAGTCACCTCCGCTCTGGGAGTCGTCCCATGTATCGCTCAATGTGTCGTCTTCAGTCGGAGAGTCGACCATTTCAGTCGTGGGGGTCTCGAGCGTGTGTTCGGTGCGCTTCTTCGGCGTCATCGGTCCCTTTGACGTTCCAGTGCTCTCGTAGGTCTTCCCAACGCTGTTCTTCTGTGTGAAGCCGGAGAGAGGGATCGTCGTTGCGTCCTCGATCCCCTTCTCAACGAGTGAGCCAGTCGGACAGACGCTCACGCAGTGTCCACATGAGACACAGGTTGACTCCTCCATCGTCTCTGCGTCGCTCTGGAATCCGATTCGGGTGTCTTGTCCAGAGCCCTCCATGCGGAGGACACCTTCGACCTGCACATCGTTGCAAGCTTCGACACAGCGGTTACAGAGGATGCACTTGTTGCGGTCGATCTGGATGAACGACGAGGAGTCGTCGATCGGCTCGTATTCGTCGCGGTCGTCAAGGACGCCGTACCGTGGTTCTTCGACGTCTTGTTCGATAGCCGCGTCCTGCAGTTCACACCGCCCGTTCTTACCACAGGTTGTACATCGAAGATTGTGATCTGACAGGACGAGATCGAGGTTAACATCCCGAGCTTCGGCGGCATCGGCTGCGTCGGTCTGAACGGTGAGGCCATCCTCGGCCGGGAAGCTACACGCCGGTACGACGCCGTGTTCGTCAGTCCCAACCATACAAGTTCGGCATTCACTTCGTGGACCGATCTCTTGGCGATCGTAGCTACATAATGCTGGAACGTAATCGTCAGTCTCGACTGCCTCGATCGCATCTAGAAGCGTTGCACCGGCGGCCACGTCGATGGTGGCTCCGTCGACGGTCACGGTCGCCACATCAGTACTTCCAACTGGGGGATCGGTCGCCGTTCCGGGCGCGATTTCCTCTGTCAGCGGCGGTGCATCGATCTGTTGTGGGTTTTCCGAACTCATAAGTTAGGCCTCCAGTGGCTCGAGACAGGTCCCCGCGGGACAGCGACCCTCTGCGTGCGCCTTGAACTCCGATGTGAACGCTTCGATGGCGGTCCGGGCGGGTCGGCCTGCCCGCTCACCGAACATGCAGATGCTTGAACTAGCCATCACACGATCCAGTTCCTCAATGGCTCGAGCGTCGAACTTGCCGTCGTAGACGTTCCGAAGCAACGACGCCAACTGCGCCGTTCCCTCCCGACATGGCACGCATCGGCCGCAGTTCTCCTCGGCGGCGAAGCTTGCACGCTGACCGACGAACTCGACCAGACACCGGGCGTCAGAGAGGACATCGACGATTCCATCGGTTCCGAGGTCGGCATTATTGAGGGCTTCTAATCCAATCCCGACATCAAGGTCACGGGTGATCCCGCCGAATCGGCCGCCGACGCAAGCGGCCTTGAACGATCCATCAACACCAACAGTATCGACTAGTTCCGACAGCTTCTGTGTCTCCGAGAGTTCGACCGTCGCGACGGAGTCGACATCGCCACGGACGGTCATCACGCGCGTTTGTTCGTCAATGCCCTCGCGCAGACCCACGGCGAGGTGTGCAAGCGTCCGGGGCGTATGAACGAGCGTTGGCCGACCGTCGAGCCCCACGCGTTCAGGTCCTGGAGGCCGGAGACGAGCCTCCAGTCGGTGGTTCCCTTCTATGGCTTCGATCGCCATCGTCGGCTCGGCTGCCCGGTACTCCTTGGGACCGGTGACGACTTCCATCGGGGCTGCGGGATCCGGGTAGGTGTCAACTGCTGAACTAACTGTCTTGACCGCATTATCGTCCTCCGACGACGCGTAGACGATGATTCGATCGGCGGCGACGGTGCTCGCAAGAACCGACGCGCCGTCGAGGACCTCGAACGGCGCGCTGGAAAGCAAAAGCGTGTCAGCGGGTGATCCGTGTCCATTCACCACGACAACCGGATCGCCATCTGTCGCGCGGGCTGTTCGCCACGTCTCGGCGAGGGGGTCGTCCTGACACAGATCACCCCACCCGCGACCGTTCAGGGAGTTGCCCACCTTCAATACCGTTTCTGCATCACTCGGAGCGAATCCGCCGGCGGCCTTGTGGTCTGCGACGCTCGTCGGACGTCGCCAGCTGCATGCCCCGAGCACGCAGCGATTGCCAGTTCGCAGTCCCGGTAACGGTGCGGTCGGCAACCGGTTTCGATCCGGAGCGTGCGAAACGACGGCATCTGGGTCTGCACCATCGACATCCCCAGTTTCCTCGACGCTCGCTGTGATCGACTCGAGATCGGCTGTCGAACAGTGTGTGTAAAGCGCAGTCCGGCCCGCGGCAGTTACTGTGATAAGCGGTTCGAGTGCGGGCACTCCAGTTGGGCCGACGTTCACGATAGGACCGTCGAAGCCAGCGGTGGACAGAGAGGGGCCTCTGTCTGGATCGCCGGCAGCGACCCGGATAACTAGATGATCGCCTGTTGTGATGGCCGTCATTTGCTTTGTTCTTGGTTGTTCATTGTTGTTCTGTATGATAAATCACGGGGGTGTGAGGTGTTTCTGTTAACCATTTACGGTTTCGTATACAAACATAGCAGATAAATAATTTGGATATTATAACCAATATCGATATTCATGTGAGATGGGTTATTATATGGGGCGTAGACACTGTCTAGTTTAGCACCTCTGTTGACATCTGTTAAGTGTGTTATTGGTACGGTCGTTGTGTGTTGTAGTAGTGTACGAACTGCTCATGACATTCTCTGACGCTCGTCCGACTGCCCACCCACGAATTATGGAAGCGGTCAACGTGCATCTTGAAGGTCTGAAACCACTTTTCGATCAACGTAGTTGAGCTGACCGGTCAACCCTAATCGGGAGAGAGAAGTCAGATAACCGTAGCCATCGACGAGGAACATTGTCTCGGAGAAATCGTATTTCCCGGTCAGTCTGTGAATAAATGTAGTGACTGGATCAGTCCCTCTCAGTCCGAAGACTTCGACATCAGAATCAACCGCGAGTCAAGGTATATTGCAGTATACACCCAGGACCAGTCGACGTTAATAGTGACAGAATCTCAGTAATAGCGACTCGCGGCGACTTTATCGTCCGCGGGTCTGGAACACTGTCAGCCAGTCGACGGAACCCGTTGTCAAAGTGTTTGATAAGAACGTTGTATGCCGAGCAAGCAAAGAATCGCTTGTGTTTCTCGAAGTGAATAACCGGTTACATAAAGGCAGACGGCGAACACCCTAACAGGCGTCGCCGTCCGATCCCGCTTCCAAGATTTATCAAATTCCGCCGTGTAGCACTCGTTGAGCAAGTCTACGAGTGACAGCCTAACCTAACTCTCCGACCTGCTCGCTTCTCAAACTGGCCAAACTAAACACTGCCCTTATCCCGTATTCGCTCTTCTGTAGGAGATTGTTAATACTGTTCAGCTGTCACTGGGGAATCGAAGAGAGCAAGGACACCGCGTCAGCGGTGTCCGTTAGGCATGATTCCGCTCGATGTGTTTGGGTCGGAATCGGTCGCAGCGGACCTGTTGGCGCAGGTTCGCTGGCGTAACGGTGTTACTTGCCCTCGCTGCCGTTCTGACCGAACGGTCAAGAACGGCAGCTATGGTCACTTTCAGCGCTATCTCTGTAAGAATTGCGACCGCACGTTCAACGACAAGACCGGAACCATCTTCGCCCATTCGAAAGTCGCACTCAGAAAGTGGTTGTTCTCGATTTACGCATTTCTCCGGTTTAACACGAGTCTTCGCCAGCTTCAGCTAGAAATCGACGTTCAGTACAAAACGATCTACCAGCGCGTCGAGCACTTCACGAAGGCGCTCGACGCGCCTTCGCTCGACCTCGTCAGCCCCGTCGAAATCGACGAAGTCTACGTCTCTGCAGGGCTGAAAGGCCGCGAGCGCGACCGACCGTCGCGCTCGCATAGCCTGTCCACGCGTGGACGTGGATCGTACGAGCAGGACAATCCGCCGGTGTTCACGATCGTCGATCGTGGCACCGGCGACCGATACGTGATCCCCGCGAAATTAGCCGACGAATCGACGATTCGACTCCTTCTCGCAAACCGCGAGAAGGAGCCACTAACCGTCTACACTGACGGATTTCGCGCCTATAATCCCTTGGCCAACATTCTCATTTCCCAGTTCTGCGACCGCAGTTTCGAGGCTCTCCTCGAGTGTGTTCTCCTGTGATCCCATCCGGATTCTCCGGATTCGCTCGCGTTCTTCCGCGAGATTGACCAATTCAAAGTAGGTCGTAAATGCGCGGGCGACGGTCCGCTGGTTGTGAGAAGAGAGTTCTTCGAGTTCTGCTACCAGGGGCTCGCGAGAGCCGAGATCTCCGGAGCGGTAGTCGATCGCCGTTCGTCGGCATGACTCGACCGCCTCGAATGCCTCGAGGGACGTCTGCTCTTCGAGGATGTTCTCGAGCAGCGCACCGAGGTCGGTGACGTCTTGACTGATCTCTCTGTTATGCAGTCCCATATCACCCGAATGGTGACTTACCGTTAAAAATCCTTGCCCACGAATTACACGTTGTTTGATGATTCAGCGGGAATTCGCCGTCGTCAGTTTTAGTTCTGAACCCTATACGACCACTCGTTCGTTCGAATTAGCACGGTCGACTGACCGTCTCGCGGATACAAAGCGAATGTTTCTTACATTCGGCCGATTTGGAAAGCGGTGTGAATCTCGGAATCGCTTTCGCCGGCCTCGCTGCGCTACTCTACGGAACGTCATTGTTCGCGATGAAACAGTGGTTCGCCGAGTACCCGTCGTCGACTTTTCTGTCGATCACCTACACGCTCTCGGTCGTACTCTATTTGCCGGTGGTTCTCGCCAGTGATGCGCCCTTCCTCCCGGCGTCGAACCGAATGGAAGCCCTCGGTTCGATTTTCGCGGTAACAATGTTGACAGCCCTCGCCATGGTCTTTTTGTTCCGCTCGATTCGACTCGGCGAGGTCTCGTACGTTTCGCCGATCAGCAAAATCATTCCGGTGTTCGTCCTGCCGCTGGAAGTGGGTCTACTGAGCCAGCGACTCTCCGCGCTCCAGGTCGGGGGCGTGGGTATCGCAACGATTGCGATTTACATCGCTAACTGGCAAGGAACGACGCTCCTCGCTCCGATCGAGCGGGCCAGTCGGTCACGGCCGGCTCAGCTGGCGCTGCTGTCGGCCGCGACGTTCGCGGTCGTCGATGTGGGCAAACGCCTGCTGATGCAGGAGTTGGCCGTCGCGCCAACGACGTACGTTCCGTTGATGTTTCTCGGCGTCGCCGCGTTGATGGGGCCGGTAGCGATCCGCGCTTACCGGCCGGACGACTGGTGGCGCGATTTGCCCTATTTTGTCGTCACGGCACTCATCATTGCGTCCGGCAACCACGTCGTCCTGCTCGCCTTTCAGCGACTGCCCGCGAGTATCGTCTCTCCGGTGGTCAACGGACAGGCAATCGTCGCCGTGATCCTCGGGGCGATCTTCCTCGAGGAGTCACACCTGCGCGCTCGTCTCGCTGCGACGGCCCTGGCTATCGTCGGTATTACGATGATCTCCATCGGGTGAGCGAGCGATCGACGATACGGCTCTCGGCTCAGCCTGTCAGAAGCGCTGATCGATACATCGTTCGTGTCTTACAAACGAAGCGGGAGATCAGAGACGATAATAACCTCGTTGTGGAGCAATTGTCGGTGTGGGATTACGAGAGTACGGTTGTAAACACTTCGGGAAACGATGCTCAGTTTCGTTTGGCAGGAAGCCACTCGTCGTTCGATCGACGAGCAGCGTTACTCCCCGTATCGGGTGATTCGTCACGATCAAACGGGAAGCGGACCGACCGGTTGGAGTTACGGCCGCGTTCACCAGCACTCGTTCACAGGAACCGGAATTTGTTCGTTACATTCGATACGGAGATGTGGACGGCGTTTTCGACTCGCAAACGCAGATTTCCGGTCGCTTCGGAACGGCGTGAAGACCGCTCGTCGGTCTCTGGGGTCGAATAGTGGTCGACAAATGTCGGTGCTGGTACTCTTTTCCAGGGGCGATGATGGCCCCGAACACTCATTCGAACGAGAAACTATAAGGGCCGTTCGAGTCTTGTTTCAGGTATGCTCGACGAAGACGAATATAGACTCGGATTCGGGACGTACAGTCTCACTGACGAGGATGGAATCGACGCTCTTGTGAGAGCGATCGAGTTGGGATACCGCCACCTCGATACGGCCCGGCTGTACGGAAACGAGGAAGAGGTCGGCGAGGCCATCGCTCGCACCGATGTCGATCGCGACGACCTGTTCGTCGCGACGAAGATCGCCCATTTCGAGGAACCGGAGAGGACGCCGGAGTACGTTCGAAACGGCGTCGAGGAAAGTCTTTCCCGACTCGGAATCGATACGATCGATCTACTCTATCACCACTGGCCTCGCAACCGGGACGACATCGAGACTGTACTCCCCGTCTTCAACGAACTCGTCGATGCAGGACGGGCCGAGCACGTCGGTGTTAGCAACTACACGCCCGCCGATCTGGAACTCGCCGCCGATCTCCTCGAACCGTCGCCGTATGCGGTCCAGGCTGAAATGCATCCGTTCCTCCCACAGGAGGAACTCCGCACGGCCGTTCGGGATCGCGATGCGTACTTCGTCGCCTACTCCCCGATTGCACAGGGCAATGTATTCGAGAGCCCTGAGATCTCAGCGATTGCCGACAAGCATGACACGAACGAGGCTGCGGTTAGTCTCGCCTGGCTCCTGTTGAAAGACGCCGTCGTTCCGATCCCCCGGTCGAAGACGCCCGACCACATTCGGAGCAATCGCGAGGCACTCGAATTCGAGTTGGACGACACAGATATCGAACGGATCGATGGTATCGATCGCCAGGCCCGCTGCGAAGATCCTGACTGGATGGAGTGGGAGTGATCAGGTCCGCTATAGCGTCGCCGTCGGTCGATGATTACGTCGGTCGTTTTCGCAGCGATCCCGACTGGTGGATCTCGAGTCGATCTGGAACTAGCGGCTGACGCTGTTCTCCATACCTTTTTCGTCGTAGGTCCGGATGAGATCGGCGATGAGTTCGACATCTCGTTTCGATTCTTCCGGTGGCGTCCGGGGCTCGGCCGTTCCCTCGATACACCCGAGGAAGTGTTGGAGTTCGCGTTTGAACGGTTCGTCCGACGATGGGGTGTACTTGGTCTCCGTCGTCTCCTCCGTGCCGAGTTTGGCGCGGACGTCTGATGGGGTGTTCTTAATGAACGCGTTCGAGAACTCGATCGACACCGATCCCTCGGGAGCGTCGACGCGGATCCGCTCGTCGTACCACTTTCGGTCGCTTGTCCCGGTCGTCAACAGACACCGTTGGCCCCCTTCGTAGCGGAGTTGCGCGGTGATGAACTTCCAGTCGTCGAAGACGTCGATGTGGTCGATCCGTTTGACGGATCCGAACACGGATCGCAACGCGTTGATGTCGTGGCAGATGCTTTCGAGGTGGAAGTCGTACGCCTGCGAGAGCGTCTCGTCGTTGGTGCCGATGGCTTCTTCGACCTGTTGCCGGCGGGTTTCGTTGCTCTCCTCGATGAAGGAGTCGTCGAGGTCGGCGTAGACGATATCGTAGTTCTCCTCGATAACCGATCCCACATTCGGCGGGATGATGGTACCAGTGACGAGGTCGATATTGGACAGTTCGTCGACTGCTGATCGGAACCGCTGGAACCCGGGATCGAAGCGCTTCATGTAGCCGACCATGCAGGTCGCATCGGTTTCCGCGGCCGCGTCGACGACCCGCTGGGCGTCCGACGGCGTCACGGCGACCGGTTTCTCGACGAACGAGTGTAAATCCGCCTCGAGGGCGGCCACGGCCACCTCCGCGTGGGTTTGCATCGGCGTCGTAATGACCACGCCGTCGAGCGCGTCGGCCTGGTCGTCGATCAGCGCCGCGCTCTCCGTGTACCGGTGGGAAACGTTGTATCGTTCTCCAAACGACTCGACCACGTTCTCGCCGGGGTCGGCGATTGCATGGATGTCAACCTCGGGCAGTTCCGCTAGGTACGGAACGTGCATGATCTGTGCGATAGCGCCGACACCAATGACTCCAATCTTCATTTCAGGAGCAGATTCGGTACCATCCCACAAATAATTTACCAAAGGATAGAACGCCATAATTCCGATTCCGTTCCGATCCCAACTCCGACTCCAATTTCGACTCGGACCGAGTTCAGTGTGGGATCGGCAACGGACCGGTGTGTCGGTGAGCGGGGTCCGATATCTATTTGCACGATGCGGTCAACCCGTACAGTATGTGGTCTCTCAATCTTCCTGGGTGTAGTCCCGGGATTGGAACGAGCGTCCGACGGTATGGGAAACGGGAGTGGACCGAAACGGAACTGACCGCCGAGGCTGTGCCGCCCTGCGGAGGGAGAGTTCGATGACTCTTCGAGTCGGATTCATCGGCTACGGCTTCATGGGACAAGCGCACGCGAACGCGCTGGCCCGTCTGCCGATGTTTTTCCCGGAGGCACCGGACACCGACCGGCACGTGCTCTGCGGGCGCAACGAGAAGCGCGTCGCCTCGGCCGCGGAGCGGTTCGGGTTCACGCACACGACCGACGATTGGGAGACGCTTGTCGACCAGGTCGACGTTCTCTACAATCTCGGACCGAACGATCTTCACGCCGAGCCGACGATCGCCGCGCTCGAGGCGGATGTCCACGTCCTTTGTGAGAAACCGCTCGCGGCCTCCATCGGGAACGCCGAGCGGATGGTCGCGGCTGCGCGAGAGAGCGACGCCGTCGCCGCGTGCGCGTTCAATTACCGGTACGTCCCTGCGCTTCGGCTGGCGAAGGACCTGGTCGACCAAGGCGCGCTCGGCGAGATCAGACACGTCCGCGGGAAGTATCTCGTCGACTGGCAGGTAGACCCTGCACATCCCTGGGTCTGGCGCAACGACGTCGAGCGGGCGGGGTACGGGCAGGTAGGTGATGTCGGCTCGCACACGATCGATCTGGCGCGCTGGCTCGTCGGCAACATCACCCGCGTTAGCGGACGGCTCGAAACGTTCGTCGACGAGCGGCCCGCGCCGGACGGTAGCGGCAAGCGGCCAGTGACGACCGACGATGTCTATCTCGCGACAGCGTCGTTCGAGTCGGGCGCGGTCGGTGTCTTCGAGGGCTCGAGCGTGGCGTCGGGGCACAAGGCTACCAACGCGATTGAGATCATCGGCTCCGAAGGCGCGATCCGGTTCGATCTCGAGCGACTCAATGAACTCGAGGTGTACGATGCAGACCGGCGTGGCTACGAGCGGATAATCATTACCGACGACGACGATCCGTACGGCGACCGATGGTGGCCAGCCGGCCACACGATCGGCTGGGAACACACGGTCGTCCACGAGAACTACGAGTTCCTCCGCGCAATCGCGGGCGAAGGTGACGATATCGTTTCCTTCGGCGAGGCGCTGACGGTTCAGCGAATCGTCGACGCTATCGTCCGAAGTGACGATCAAGGCCGTCAGATCGCAGTCGAGACCGACGGCTGATCGCGTGTTCGATCCCTCTCGCCGGAAAGGATTCTCGATCGGAGTGGTATCCATTGTTCTCGCTTGAGCGGCCGCCGCCGTCGCTACCGGCAATCACGAACGGCTGCAAAAAGGTGTATGGTAGCGATTGTGACGAGGGACGATTCCGCTCGACTATCGGTTCCGGTTCGTCCTTACGCGTCGGTTGCGTCGTTCCAGTGATCGATGTTGCGCTTCGCGTGGACGAGCCTGTCGTTGCGCTCGTTCTCGATTTCGATCGTGATTTGTCCGTCGTATCCGATGTCGTCAAGCGTCTCGTCGACGGCTTCGAAGTCGATGACGCCCGCTCCGAGATCGACAAACGACGTGAGGAATACGAAGAGACTATCGTACTGGACGTTCCCCGCGGAGAGGGTATCGACGTGACTCTGGAAATCGACGGTCGGATCGATGTCCTTGAGGTGGACGTACGCGATGTCGTCTGCGAATCGGTGGATGCCGTCGATGGCATCACCATAGGGATAGTAGTGTGCCGTATCGTACAACAACTCGAGGTTGTCCGGCGCACGCTCAAGCCATTCTTCGATTTCCTCGGGACTCTCGACGTGCGAGGCCCCGTGATGGTGGAGGACGGGCGTGACGCCGGCGTCGGCGGCCGCCGTACAGATCTGGTTGAGCCACTCGTCGAACGTCTCGTCGGTCTCCTGACCCCGCGGTGGCGGCAAGATTCCGAGGAAGCGGGCGTCGAGTTCGGCCGCGATTGCGGCGCCGTCGACCGCCGCCTCGACGTCTGCTTCGTTGTTGAGCCAGCCGGCCATGACACAGTAGATGTTGAGGCCGCTTTCCTCGAGGGATTCCTGGAGCGAATCGACGCCGATGTATTCGACTTTGCCGAGACCGATCTCGACGCCGTCGTACCGGCAGGCGGCGAAGTCACCGAGGCCCTCGGACAGTACCTCCGCTGGGTCGTACATGATGGTCGTATATCCTACGCCCATACACGACCCACTACCAGGCGTGATAATAAATGGTGTGGTTTGGTGACGAATGTCGATTCACCGCCGTGGAGTACCAACCGGTAACCGTCTTCCTCAAATCAGTCCGTCGAGCTGCCGTCGAAACGAGGTCGTCGATCGACCGGGGAATCGGTCGATGGACATCTACATCTCGATGAGGACCTTCCCGTCGACGCGCTCCGCCGCCTGCCGGAGTGCGCCGTCAGCGTTCGAGAGGTCGAACGTCGACGTGATTATCGGTCGGTTGTCGAGCCGTCCGGCGGCCATCAACCTGACCACTCGCGGGTAGACTTGTTGACCGGTATGTCCCTCCGAACCGTATAACTGAGCGCTGTTACCCTGGTACTTTCGCAGCGCAATTCCGGGGTCGGAGCCGGCATTGCTGATATGGACCACGTTTGCGGTCTCCGCCAGGGTGTCTTCGATCGAGGGGTAGGTCTGCCCGACCGCACCGGCGGTCTCAACGTGGACGTCGGCACCCGCACCGTCCGTGACCGACGCGATCGTCTCGACCGGAGCGCGTTCAATCGGGTTGTAGACGTGTTCGTGCCCGAGGTTGCGGGCGATCTCGCGGCGCTCATCGGCGGGCTCGAACGCGATCACTTTTCCCGCGCCGGCGGCCCGCGAAACGTTCATGCCGGTGAGCCCGATCGGCCCCGCACCGTGGTAGACGTGGTAGTCCCCCGGCAAGATTCCCTCGGCTCGAGCGAACAGCCCGTGGTACGTGATGGTGCTCGGCTCAATCGTCGCGGCGGCTCGAAGCGCCTCGTCGTCCGTTTCGTACGTTTCTCGAAGCGCCGACACGTCCCAGCACAGTTTCTCCGGGACGGCGACATACTCCGCGAACGCACCCGGAATCGTGAAACCGATCTGTTCGAAGTTCTCGCAGTGTCCGTTGAATCCCTGTCGGCACATATCACAGCGCCCGCAGTAATCGGTGACCTCCGCAGTGACCAGATCGCCCGTTTCGAACAGTTGCGCATCGTCACCCGTCTCAACGATCTCGCCTGCGAACTCGTGGCCGATCACGTTCGGGAGGCTGAGGTACGCCGAATAGTGGACGTAGCCCTCATCGTCCGTCTCGAGCATCGAGGCGTCGCTCCCGCAGATGCCCGCGTACCGAACTCGAACGAGCACCTCGTCATCGTCCGGCGTCGGCCGTTCCCGCTCGGTCATCCGGAATTTGGGGTTTCGCCACACCTGCGAGGCGTTCATCGCTTTCTTTGAGTCGCGCTCGGCATCAGAAACCTCGTACTCCGCGCGGGGTTCCCACTCAGCGTCCACTACAAGGGATTGCATACTATGGGGATTCTTGGCATCCAATATAATAATATCGGTGCCGGGACAACTCCGATCGACGAGGACGGACGCTCGGTCGATTCGCTGGTCGTTCTCCGATATCACTCTCGCGGTCAGTGGTCCGCTTCGAGATCAGCGAGGTCCCATTCACCGGTGATGATCGCACCGGAGTCGGCGCTGTCCGGTTCGACGACGGCTTCGACGAACGCGGGACCGTCGTGCTTGATAGCCTCCTCGATCGTTGCCGTGAGGTTCTCGGGTTTGACGACGCGTTCGGCGAACTCGATGCTGAACGCGTCGGCCATCTTCACGAAGTCGACATCACCGTCGAACTCCGTGTTGAGAACGCGGTCCCAACCGTACTTGTCGACCTGCAGGTTGCGGATCGATTTCCAGCCGTCGTTGTTGACGACAACCCAGGTGACATCGATATCGTGTTCAACTGCGCAGGCGACCTCTTGGTTGCACATCAGGAAACTACCGTCGCCTTCGATGTCGACGACGGGCCGGTCGGGTTCGGCGAGTTTCGCGCCGATCGCGGCAGAGACGCCAAAGCCCATCGTCGAGAACCCGCCACAGGAGATGTTCGTCTGCGGATCGTAGACCGGGAACTCCGGATTCGTGATCTCCTGGGGTTGGCCCGCGCTCGAGACGATCATACCCTCTCGGGGCAGCGCCTCGCGGAGGCTCGCGAGCGCGCGGGAAATACTCATGGGGACGTCGTCGGTGTGGCGCTGTTCGACCTGCTCCTGCCAATCGGCCCACAGACGCTGGGTCTCGTCGTAGTACTCGTTGTCCTCGGTTGCGACTTCGTCGACGCGGTCGGTGACGGCGTCGTGGAGTTGATCGGTGACGACCTTGGCGTCTCCGAGGATGCCAACTTCGACGGGGTAGTTCTTGCCGATCTCCGTATTGTCGATATCGACGTGGATCAGCTTGCTCGGCGGGATTTCGAAGCTAACGCCCTGTTCGAACGAGGAGGTGTGCAGGTCGGAGAACCGACAGCCGATCCCGAGGACGACGTCCGCGTTGCTCGCGAGTTCGTTCCCGGCCGACGAGCCGATCCAGCCTGCGTACCCGACGAAGAGGTCGTGGTCTTCGGGGATGATTCCCTTCGCCTGAAATGTTGGAATGACGGGCGCTTTCAGGTGCTCGGCGAGCGCTTGGACCTCGTCCCAGGCCTCACCGAGCATACAGCCGCCACCGGGGACAATTACGGGTCGATCGGCGTCGGCGAGCAGGTCCGCGGCCTCTTCGATCGATTCGGGGTCGCCGCCCGGTCGGCTATGCGTGCGTGTTTCCTCGGGGTCTGGAATCTCGACGTCCGCGGCGCTCCCCTGGACGTCCATCGGGATGTCGACGTGGACGGGACCCGGCCGACCCGTGACAGCGATCTGGAACGCGCGCCGCAAGATTCGAGGGAGCTGTTCAATGTCCCGCGCGACGAAACTCCGTTTGGTCACTGGTTCCATCACGCTCGGGAAGTCGCCGGGTTTCTGCCGGTCGAGTTCCTGCAGGATCCCCTGGCCGTACTCGTGAGTCTGTGGCGCTCCGGTGAAGATGACCATCGGGATCGAGTCGACGTAGGCCGTTGCAGCGCCCGTGACGGTGTTCGTCGCCCCCGGTCCAATCGAAGTGAAGACCGCGAGCGGGTCGCCGGACGCGCGGGCATAGCCGTCCGCAAGGTGGGTCGCGCCCTGTTCGTGTCGCGGCTGGATGACTTCGACGTCGGAGTCGTTGAACGCGTCGAGCAGGTTCGTGCTTCCGTGACCGGGGATACCGACCAGATACTCTACGCCCTCCTTTTCCAGATACTTGGCGACGACCTCGCCGCCGGTAAGCATGGGCATATTCAATGGATTACCACGCTGTGACATAAACATTCGCCCTCGCGTGTCGATCTATCCATGACTGCAATCCGACGAGTGGCCGAGACGGAAGCGGAGGGTACCATACGACGGTTGTCTCGTGCGGTGCGAGTGGGAGTCAAGAGCACCGTAGAACCGTCGCAGGGATCGATACGCTCTTGGTCGATACCGGAGTCACGTAGTCGTATGGTCATTCACAGCGACTGGGGGTCGTGGCTCCCGCGAGCGATTGAATCGGCAGATCCTGTCGGCGTCGCCGTCTGGTATCTCGGTTGCAACGGGTTCGCTCTCAAGGGAAGCGGAGGGACGACGATCTTCATTGACCCGTATCTCGGGAACGGGGATCCGCCGCGAACGATTCGCATGCTCCCGGTCCCGTTCGAGCCATCGGCCATCCGCGGTGCGCACGCAATTCTCGCGACCCACGAACACGTCGACCACGTCCACGGCCCGTCGCAGGCACCGATACTCGCGAATACGGGCGCGTCGTTTTACGGACCGGACGACGCGGTTGCCGTCGCTCGGGAAGACGAGACGTGGCCGGCCGCCTACGATATCTCCGACGAACAGTTGACCGAGGTCGCCGAGGGGATGTCGTTCGATGTCGGTGAGTTTCGGATCCACGTCGAACCGGCCCACGATCCCGATGCGAGCCATCCGGTCACGTACGTCGTCGAACACGAGGCCGGCACGTTTTTCCACGGCGGCGATTCGAAACCGGCTGATGCGTTCGCCGAGATCGGTTCGCGATACGATCTCGACCTCGGCGTATTAGCCTTCGGTACCGTCGGAATGATGCCGGACCGAGAGACCGGAGTACCGACCGTGACGAAGTGGTACAACGATGGAAACCAGTGTATCGAGGCCGCACAGGATCTCAGGCTCGACCGACTGCTCCCGAGCCACTGGGATATGTGGAAGCGGCTGACGGCGAATCCGACTGCCCTTCGCGATCACGCTCGAAGCTTCGAGCATCCTCGACGCCTCGAGATCGCCGAAATCGGGGATCACATCGAACTCTGAGCCGAGTGACTGTCCCAACCAGTTGGAGAGCTACGGCGTCAGCGAGGGGCCACCGATAGTCACAGCGATGGGATTACGTCGTCGTTCATCACTTCAAATAGTTGCTCGGGATCCGGGCTGGTGTTGGCAACCGCGATCCGATCGAAGCCCATCTCGGCGTACGCTTCGAGCTGGGCCGCGATCGTTGACGGATCGTCGGCGATCAGGAACTTCGCTTCGACTTCTTCGCGGGTCGCCTTCTCACCTTCCGCCTCGATTTCCTTCGGGTTCGCCATCGCCCGGTCGAAGACGTTCTGGGTCGTCGCCCACCACGGCCGCGTCGCCTCCAACGCTCGTTCGTAGTCGGGGTGGTAGGACGCGGTCACGAGCAGTGTCGTTTCGATCGCGTCCGGATCGTTTCCCTCCTCTTCGGCGTACCGACGAATCGCGGGGTAGAGCCGGTCTGTGAACTCTTCACCCTTTTTGACGGTGACGAATCCGTCGGCGTATCGCGCCGCAAGCCGAGCGGTGCTCGGTCCGTTGGCCGCGATGTGGATCTCCGGCGACGTCTCGGACATCGTGTATAGCCTCGCGTCGTCGAGTTCGAATCGCTCCCCGTCGTAGGTGACGAATCCCTCCCCGTCGATCCGCTCGCTGACGTCGTCGCTGACCCACTCGTCGTCGCCCCAGAGTGCGCGGATGATCTCGAGGGCTTCCTCGAGCCGGTCCCGGCGTTCGGGGTACTCGGGCCAATCGAACCCGAGCGGCGTCTCGTTCATTGCCTCGCCGGTGGAGAGACCGAGCAGCACCCGGTCGTCGTGAAGGTGTTGGAGCGTGGCGAACGCCTGTGCGATCATTCCAGGATGGTAGTGTCCCGTCGCGGGCGTCACGCAGGTACCAATCGGGCCGTCAAGCCGTTCCGTGGCGGCGCCAAGCCAAGACCACGCAAACCCGGAGTCGGCCTTCGTGTGGAACCACGGGTGGAAGTGATCCGACGTCCAGACGGTTTCGTAACCGCTGTTCGTGGCGTGTTCCCCGTATTCTAACAGCGTCGATGGATCGTACTGCTCCTGATGCGCCATGTAATCGATTCTAACCATCGTCACCTGACAGTACGGAGGACCGTGCATTAGGTTTTGTGCTCGGATGTCGATCGGAACCGAGCGAGCACGCGTTTCGTATCGAGGAGAGCCGCAGTGAGTTTATCTGGGGTCTTCCATCAGGGTGGTATAGTACCCGAACGGACTACCGATCCGTGTAGTCGTCGAGTTCGTCGAGTCAGGACCGCGCCTTCCGGTGTTTGTCGACGGCGTCCCAGTCGAGTTCGATACCGAGCCCCGGCTCGTCCGGGACACTGAGGCGTCCGTTCTGAATGAGTGGCTCGTCCCGTGCGACGAGATCGTCCCACCACGGTACTTCACGGGCGTGATACTCGAGGGCGACGAAGTTCGGGACCGTCGCGCCGACGTGGGCGGTCGCGATCGTCGCGACCGGGCTCCCGATGTTGTGCGGGATCAGTGCCTGGTAGTAGGCTTCGGCCATATCTGCGATCTTTTTGGTCTCAGCGATACCGCCGGTTTTCGGAACGTCGGGAGCGAGGAAGTCCACCGCCTGCTCTTCGATCAGGTCGCGGAATCCGTGACGCCCGTAGCGGTTCTCGCCGGTCAGCAGCGTGACGTCGGTCGATCGCTTCAGCTCTCGCATCGCGTCGGTATTTTCGGGTGGAAGCGGGTCTTCGACCCAGGCGAGGTCGTAGGGTTCGATGGCCCGGCAGAGCCGTTCGGCGGTTTCGGGGCTGAAGTTCCAGTGAAGGTCGACCGCGACCTCGGCGTCGTCGCCGACCTCGTCGGTGACGGCTTCGACGACGGACCGTTTGTGTTCGATCTCCGGCGGATCGAAGTGCCTCGAGAGCGTGTCTATGTCGCGGCCGGAGGGAACGTCAAGATCGAATTTGACGGCGTCGAAACCGTCGTCAACCGCCAGCCGAGCGGCCCGCGCGTACGCTTCGGGTTCGTAGGTCGTTTCCGCTTGGCCCTCCTCGGCCGAGGAGACCATCGCTTCGCCGGCGTGACAGTCGGCATAGACGCGAACCTCGTCGCGGGTCTTCCCGCCGAGCAGCTGGTAGATTGGCTGGTCGAGGATTTTCCCGGCCGCGTCCCAAAGCGCGATCTCGATACCGCTGATGGCAATCGTTCCGATGCCCCACTGCGATCCTCGACCCGAGAGGCTCTCGCGCATGAGGTTGTAGAGTCGCTCGACGTCGAGCGGGTTCTCACCGACGAGTACGGGTCGGAGGTAGTCTGTGACGATCTCGTGAACGCCCGGTGAAGGGTAGGCTTCGCCGATTCCCGTCACTCCCTGGTCAGTCTCGAGCGTGACGATCGTCCACGGGAAATTGCCGTCGATGACGAAGGAGTCGACATCCGTTATCTCAGCCGTCGGTCCGTCCCGTTCGGGTTCTTCGTCGAAGTCTGTCCACATCGTCGCCGCGAGTGTTGATGCAAAGTCCTCGTACATGATCTGTGTCGTATGTTGCTGGCCGCGTTCCGCAGTCATCTCTGGTCTCCCGATCGCGATTCCATCGCGGAGCACGCCCGCGACGAACCGGCCGCATGTCCGAACCGGCGAGGTACGGCACCTCGTGCCGGTCTCGCTCCGTACGGCAGACAAGAGCAGTGCAACTCGCACCGACTGCCGTCGGCGTTCTGCGGCGGCGTCGCGGCAGTCAAACCACGGCCGTTGGGAGCGAGTCGCATTATCAAGTCGATTGAGGAGACGCTTGTTATAGCTTCCGGTGACCGAAAACGAGTTCATCGTCGACCTCGCCGATCCCTGCTAGGAAGAGTGCGCACTGTAGATTCGGCATTCGTCGCACGGATCCCCAAAAGAACCACTAGATCAGCGGTCGCACTTGATTATCGATTGTTATGTCGGTCGGTGCGATCGAGTATTAGCTGTACCACCGTTCAATCTGTACCGTCTTTTCGGTGTAGAAGTTGACCGCGTCCTCGCCCTGGGCGTGGAGGTCACCGAAGAACGACGCCTTCCGCCCGCCGAAGTGGAAGAAGCCCATCGGTGCACAGACACCGACGTTGACGCCGATGTTCCCCGCATTGACTTCGTACTTGTACTGGCGCGCTTCGCTACCGGATTCGGTGTAAATTGAGGACGCGTTGCCGTACTTCGTTGAGTTGACCATCTCGATCGCCTCGTCTAAGTCGCCGGCGTCGGCGAGACACAGCACCGGCCCGAAAATCTCCTCCTGTGCGATCTCCATGTCAGTCGTCACGCCTTCGAGGAGCGTCGGACCGAGGAAGTGCCCGTCCAGTTCCTCGTCAGGATGTTCGAAGTCACGACCGTCGAGGACGAGTTCGGCTCCCTCGTCGATCGCAGTGTCGATCAGATCGAGCACTCGGTCGCGCGAGTTGCCCGTAATCAGGGGTCCGACATCGGTGCCGTCGGCGACGCCAGCACCGACGGTGAGATTCTCGGCAGCGTCGATGAGCTGTTCGCGGAGTTCGTCGTAGACATCGCCGACACCGACGACGACGTCGTTGGCGAGACATCGCTGGCCGGCGTTACCGTAGACGGAGCCGATGACGTTCGGGATGGCGTCGTCGATCGAGGCGTGCTCGGTGACGACGGCGTAATTCTTCGCGCCCCCCTGTGCCTGCACGCGCTTCCCGTGCTCGGCGGCGGTTTCGTAGACGTGCTTGGCGACGGGGGAACTGCCGACGAACGAGACGCCCTCAATGGTGTCGTGCTCGAGCAGCGCGTTGACCGTGTCGGCCCCGCCGTTGACGAGGTTGACGACTCCGTCGGGGAAATCGACTGCATCGACGGCCTCGAAGATGAGTTGGGAGCTCAACGGGACCTTCTCGCTGGGTTTGAGGATAAACGTGTTGCCGGATGCGACCGCGTACGGCAGGAACCAGAGCGGAATCATCGCCGGGAAATTAAAGGGCGTGATGGCGGTGAAGACGCCGAGCGGTTGACGGACGGCGTACTCGTCCATACCAGGTGCGATGTCTTCGACGTTGCCGCTTCCCTCCCGCATCATGTTCGGCATTCCGCAGGCTACCTCGACGTTCTCGATGCCGCGTTGAATCTCGCCGCGGGCCTCTGCGACGGTCTTTCCGTGTTCGCGAGACAGCGCGATCGCAATCTCGTCAAGCCGATTCTCGAGTTCGGTCTTCAGTTCGAAGAGGTACTGAACTCGTTCGACGACGGGCGTCCGTCGCCACTCCTCGAAGGCCTCATCAGCCGTCCGGACTGCGTCGTCGACGGCTGCTACGGTCGAATACTCGACTGTCGCGAGTTCGTCTCTCGTCGCCGGATCGAGCACCGGCTGGGTGGTCTCGCTGGCGGGCGTCGTCCACTCCCCACCGACGTAGTTGTCGACGCGGTTACGAACGTCTGGCGAAACGGCTCGCTCTCGTTGCTCGGACATACGGATTAGTGGTTGCGGTACGGACACAAATACATTACGTTCGCTCTACCGCGAGACGGTCACGTCCCCGCTCGCCCCGGTTTGGCGATTCACGGGCTAACCGGCCGACCGGGTATTGTGATCGGCAAGAGCGTTTGAAAGAGTCAATCGACGATTTGTTTGGCAGACACAAACAATTTAGTGGGCCGGTGTGCTTGCATCTCGCATGACAAAGACGACGGAACCGAGGACGATTCAAGCGGTGGGGATTACGCTTGAGATCATCGATTACCTGCACGAACACGATAGCGCACGGATTACGGAAATCGCGCATGAGCTCGGTCGATCCAAGGGGACGATTCACTGCCATCTAGCGACGCTACTCGAGCAGGAACACGTCGTCAAGAACGGCGATGCTTACCAGCTCAGTCTCCGGTACCTCGAACTCGGTGAGGGTGTCAAAAGGCGGCTGGGAACCTACGGTGTCGTGACCGACGAGCTGGCCGACTTGGCCGAACAGTCCGACGAACTGGTTCAGTTCGCGACGGAGGAACACGGCCGCGCAGTGTACCTCTACAAGGACGGCGGCGATCGGGCCGTACAGACGGCCTCGTCGATCGGTAAACGGGAGTACCTCCACTGTATCTCGCTCGGAAAGGTGATTCTCGCCCACTACCCACGCGAGCGCATCGAACGGATCATCGAGCGGCACGGATTACCGGAGTACACCTCGCAAACGATTACCAGTCGCGACGAGCTTTTCGAGGAACTTCAAACGATCCGAGAGCGCGGGTATGCGTTCGACGACGAGGAGAAGATCGAGGGACTCAGGTGTGTCGCAGCCCCGGTAAAGGCCGACGAAAACGAGGTGCTCGGTGCCGTGAGCATCTCCGGGCCGTCGAGTCGGATGACGGGCGACCGATACCGAGAGGAACTTCCCAACATGGTCACACGCTCTGCGAACGTGATCGAGATCAACTCCAAGTTCTCCTGACTCCGCTTTCGTTTCCGATCCGCTCGAACGACCGGCTGCTGATTCCTCTGAAACGAACGTGACGGGGCAGGTAGCGTTCAGAACGACCGTCTGGGAGGTACTGCCGAAAAGCGCCTTGTCGGCCGTGCGACACCGGCCCTGAACGAACGCCAGATCGGCGTCGACTGCATCGGCCGGCGACACGAACGCATTTTGTCTCCCGACGGCAGACCAGCCGCCCGGTTCGGAACACCGCGGCGAACTCGTCACCAGACGCCGCCGCTCGGAGAGACGTAGTTTGCAACCGGAAAGCCACTGGACAGCTGGGAGACTGGAAACGATCGCGATCCGATCAATCAGACGTCGATTCGGCGTGCTGTTTGCTCGCTTTCGTCCGCGCGACGTCGCCGTCATCGAGCCGGGAGCCGGACCGGCTATCGAACCCGTGGACGAGCGGATCGTCTACCGTGAGCCAGATATCCTCGTTTCGCACGGCTTCGACGGTACTCGGCGCTTTCACGGTGAGTTCGACGTGGCCGCCATCCTCGTCGCCGACGAGCACGTCGATAATCTGATCGTCGCCCTGGGGCTCCGTTACCTTGACCTGACCGCGAATCGCGTTATCCACCGGCTCCGTATGGACAATGAAGTATTGCGGGCGAATTCCCAGGGTGATCTCATCGTGGTCACGGTATCGGTCGGCGACACCCGCCTCCAGCCGGTACTCGAATCCGTCGACGGCGTCCGTCGAGCGAACCGTGCCCGATTCGTCAATCGTGACGTCGATGAAGTTCATCGACGGCGAGCCGATGAATCCGGCGACGAACCTATTTTCGGGCTCGTGGTAGACTTCATCTGGCGACCCGATCTGTTGGATGTGTCCCTGGTCCATCACAATGAGCTTGTCACCCAGTGACATCGCTTCCTCCTGGTCGTGGGTCACGTACAGCGTCGTGATACCGAGTTCGCGCTGGAGTACCTTGATCCGACTGCGCATACTCAGCTTCAATTTCGCATCGAGGTTCGCCAGCGGCTCATCCATGAGGAAGACGGATGGACGGCGGATGATCGCCCGACCCAGCGCGACGCGCTGTTGCTGTCCGCCGCTTAGGTTGTCGATATCCCGATCGAGTAACTCCGGAATCTCGAGCATCTCCGCGACCTCTCGAATGCGCTCTTCGCGGACAGCAGCATCGACGCCCGCGACTTTGAGCGGGTAGCCGATATTCTCCTGGACGGTCATGTGCGGGTAGAGCGCGAAGTTTTGGAACACCATCGCAGCGTTCCGGTTTTTGGGATGTACGTCGGTGACGTCGTAGTCGCCGAGCGTGATCGTCCCGCTGGTCGGTTCGGTGAGGCCGGCGAGACAGCGCAGCGTCGTCGTCTTCCCGCAGCCGCTCGGCCCGAGAAGGATGGCGAACTCGCCGTCTTCGACGGTGAGGTTGATATCCTCGATCGCGATCGTCTCTCCGTACCGCTTTTCGACTGCGTCGTATTCGACGTTAACCATTGTTGTATTCCTCCGTGAGTTGCGTTCGCGTCCGTTTCGTTCGTGTGCTGTGCATCATTTGCCGACGGCCCCCATGCTGAATCCGCGAACGAGTTCTTGCCGCGCGACGAATGCGAACACGAGGACCGGAATGAGCGCGATCGTTCCGGCGACGCTGACGTTGATCCACTGGACCGAGTACTTCGTGACGAACGACGAGAGGCCGACCGGCAGCGTCATCGCAGTGACGTCCTGCGTCAAGATAATTGCGAACAGGAGCTCGTTCCAGGTGATGATCGTCGTGAAGATCGCCGAGGCGAGCAATCCGGGTTTGACCAGCGGCAGGACGATCTTGAAGAACGCCCCGATGTGAGTGTGTCCGTCCAACATCGCGGACTCGACGAGGCTGTCCGGCACCTCGTCGAAGAACCCTTTCATCATCCACACGGCGAAGGGGATGTTGAACATAACGTACACGCAGATGAGTCCGTACAGCGTGTTCACTAGCTTGACGTTCCGGAAGATGACGAACAGCGGGATGATCGTCACGATCGGTGGCATGAACCGCGTTGAGAGAATGTAAAACGGCAGGTGGAAATCCAGGTTGTACGGGAAGTCGAAGGTGACGAACCCGTATGCTGCCGCCGCCCCGATTGTCGTCGCGATGATCGTCGTGATAACCGTGACGACGACGCTGTTGAATACGTATTGAATGAACTCGGGCCGTTGGGTGAACAACTGGACGAAGTTCCCCACCCGGAATTCGGTCGGGATCCACGTCGGCGGGAACGCCAGCAGCGTCTGCCGCGATTTGAGCGCACCGGAGACGAGCCAGTAGACCGGGAACAGCGTCCAGACGAGGAAGACCCCGAGCAGTCCGTAGATAATTGCCTTGCTGATGCCCTTCTCCGCCACGCTCTCCTGTATCTTCTCGAGTCGAGACGGTTCCTTGAACGGAACGTCCGGTTGTTGGTCTGTTGCCATGGTTAGAATTCGATATCGGCGATTTTGACGAAGCTCATCGCCAGGATGAGCACGACGACCAGCAGCGATATTGCCATCGCCGACGCCTGGCCGAAGTTGTTAAACCGGAACGCCGTCCGGTACATTTCCATACTGATCACGTTCGTCGCGTTTGATGGCCCCCCGCGGGTCAGGATGTAGACCTTTGCGAACACGCGTAGCGCGTCGACGACGCGAATAATCAACACGAGGACGATCAGCGACTTCAGGTAGGGGAACACGATGTCGATGAATCGCCGCCAGCGCGGCGCGCCGTCCATGATCGCCGCCTCTTGAATGTCGCCCGGAACGGACTGCAGGCCCGCGAAGATGACCAACACGACGAGCGGCGTCCACTGCCAGACATCGGTTATGACGATGGCGTACAACGCGACGTCGGGATTGCTAATCCAGCCGACGTTGCCCCCGATAAACGGCGCGGCCATGAAGTCGAGGAGGCCGTCGGGCGTGTACATGAGCCGCCAGATCAGCCCGATGACCGTCGGTGAAAGTATCATCGGAACCAAGATGAGTGTCTGCCACAGTCCGCGCATCTGGATCTTCTTGTTCAACAGAAGCGCGATTCCGAACCCGAGCACGAACTCGAGGCCGACTGCCAGCCCGATGAACTTCCCGGTCACCAAGAGGGAGTCGATGAACGCGGCATTGTCCAGTAGGGTAACGTAGTTCTCGATCCCGACGTAGACCGTCCGTCCACCGGGCATGTACTGCTGTGTCGACATCTGGAGCGCGCGCAAGAGCGGGTAGAACGTCAGGGTGAACAGGAGAAACACGGCCGGGAGGGTCATGAGCCATTTCAGCCGCTCGTCGATCCATAGAAGCACGCGTTCCCGGATCGACTTCTCCATGCCTAATTGCTCCTCGAGGTCGGCCGTCGAACGCACGTCCGTCCCTGTTTCAGTTGCCATTGTTTGATCCCGTTAGCGGCATCTAGTAGTACCCCGCGTTCTCGAGGATCGATTCGGCCTCGTTCCTGGTTTCACTCACGACTTCCGCGGGACTCATATCGCCGGTCAGTGCGCTGTTGAGGTTCTCACCCTGCGTCACGTCGATTTCGTTCCAGAGCGGAGTCCGTGGTCGCGGCTTGGCGTTTTGCAGGCTTTCATACAGCGCCTCGAACCACGGTTGCGCGTCCATGTTGTCCTCGAACGTATCGTGTCGGAAGGGGACACCGCCGAGTTCCACGTAGCGGTTCTGTGCCTCCTTGGAGATGATGGACTGAATGACCGTGCCGGCGTCTTCCTTCCGACCATCGGAGACGTTCGAGTTGATACCGAGCAGCCAGTTGCCCTGCATCGGAGCTTGCTGCTCGTCCCCTTCTGGGATCGGGATGAACTCCAGGTTGTCCGCTTCCTCGGTGTCGTCGTCGAGCAGTGTCGACGCCGCGGCCGGCCACGCCATTCCCTGTGCAGCGGAGCCGTCCCCGATTCGGTTCAGCACCTGATCGCTGTTGAACGATCCGACGCCGTCCGGCGAGATCGATCGCAGTTCCTCGACGAAGAAACTGACTACGTCTTCGCCCTCGCCAGTGTCCCACTGATACTCCCAGTCGTCGTTGAACATGTTCCCGAGGTTCGACCACCCGATGCTCATGAAGTTCGTGTTGGCCGGATTGCCGCGCTGACCGCGGATCACGTACCCGTTTGCGCCGTCGACCTCGTCGTTGATACTCCGTCCGGCGCGTACCACGTCGTCCCAGGTTTCCGGCTCTTCCTCGCCGACCTCCTCGTAGTACGAGGTATTGTAGACGAACATCTGCGTATTCCCCACAACGACTTGTCCGCGAACCGTCTCGTCCATCCCTTCGGCGGACGGAACCGTCGGGGCTCCGGGCGTCGGCCACGTCGTGATGTCGACCGTCGTCTCGATGAGTTGATCCTCGGGCAGTCCGTCGGGGAGCCACTGCTCGAGCGGGTCGAGGTAGGTCGCGAACTGGGGGAACCAGGTGTCGTCCATCAGGATCGCATCGTATCCCGTCCCCCCGGTCGTTAGCACGCTGCTGACTCGCTCGTAGAGGTTCGCGTACGGAAAGATCGTGACTTCGATCGAGAGCTCCGTCTCCTCCTCGACGTAGTCGTTGATCAGGTCCTGTACGAGTTCGCCCTCTCCCGAAACGGCGATAATGTTGACATCGGCACCGCTGCCGCTTCCTCCCCCACCGAGACAGCCGGCCAGTCCGATCGCCGTTGTCGCACCGGCAACACCGGTCAGGAACCGTCGGCGCGAGTTTCGATCCGTGGCCTGCGTCGTCATGCTACGCTCAGTACTGTCGCTTCTATTCTGTGTCTTGCCACCAGTTGGCATAATGGCAATGTGTATCGTCCCCCAACATAAATCATGTGGTAAATGATCCACCTTGTATACTTCCACCACCACGCAGTGTTCACTAACGCGACTCGAACGAGAAGTAGATCCGATTGTGCTCCTCGCGTAAAGGAACAAGCCGAGGTTGACGCGGGCTCTCGTGTCGGTCACTCAACCAGTGGTTGGTCGATCGACGATATCAGCCGGTTGTATTCGGCATTCGGATTTGTACGCTCGCATTATCCAGTTTGTTTTCGGATAGCTACTGCGCTCAGCCGAACCGGTTCGGTACAGGGTTAAGTATTTATGCCTGATTCACGAAACCAGGAGCACGCTAGATAAGGACACATTCTCGGGTCAGGTCGACGGGCAAGCTATCCCGTTGACTGCGCCGGAGAGCGATACGCCTTGACCAGATTATGACAAAACTAAAACATAAATTCAGAACCGAAACAAATCTCGTCGGTGCGTGGCTCTCGATCGGTCATCCGACCGTCGCAGAAGTAACAGCAACACGCGGTTTCGATTTCGTTCTCATCGATACCGAACACACAACGTTGAACCTGGAAACGGTCGAAAACATGTCTCGCGGGGTCGATGCTGCCGATGGGGACACAAAGACGATCGTTCGAGTACCATCGGACGATCCCGTTCGGATCAAACGTGTTTTGGATATCGGCGTTGCCGGAATAATGGTCCCGAGAATCGAAACGGCCGATGAAGCCCGAGACATCGTCCGAGCGGTTACCTATCCACCAACTGGTATTCGTGGCGTCGCGTCGGGTCGCGCCTCCACGTACGGCGACGATTTTCAGCAATACTTTAAAAACGCCAACGACTCGATCACCACAGTCGTTCAGATCGAGACGCAGACGGGCCTTGATAACGCTCGAGAGATCGCCGCGGTCGACGGTATCGACGCCGTCTTCGTCGGGCCGGCCGATCTCTCCGCGAATCTCGGAATCTTCGGAGAATGGGAGAACGACAGCCTTGATGCCGCGATCAACCACGTCGTCAATGCCGGGAATGCCGCCGGCATTCCGGTCGGGACGCTCGTCGTTGATCCGACCGACATCGAAACGCGAGTCGAGCAGGATTTCGACTTCCTGATCGTCGGGAAAGATACAAGTCACCTGTCGGCCGCCAACGAGCGGATTCGCCAACGCTACGAAGAAACGGTAGCACAGCATACGGCGGCCTCGATGAGCGAAGACTAAAATCAATTATTTTGCCATAATGCCGCGCGAAGTGGTGGTTAATCCCGAGATTGCGTGAACAGCGAGGCGATCAGTTTGATATCGTCTCGCGCCTCGGTGAACGGAGTTTGTACCGCCGCTTCGCCGCAGGCACACGCCATGAACCGCTCTAACTCCCGTTTGAAACTCTCCTCGCGGGTCGGACTGAACTGAGAATCGATCGTTTCCTCCGTCCCCCGCCGGACGGACAGCGTCGCAGCGTTGTACTTGACGAAGGGATGGTCGAACTCGAGCTGGAGCATCCGGTCCGGCGCGTCGATACGCACAAACTGCTCGTGCCAGTGCCGTTCGGAATCCCCCGTCTGGAGTACGCACCGTTCGCCGCCCTCGAAAACGAGGTGGGCGGTGCCGAAATACCCGTTGCGGACGAAGTCGACGTGATCGATCGAGACAATGTCGCCGAACAACCCGCGAAGCGCGTTGATGTCGTGGCAGACGTGCTCGAGTTGAAAATCGTACGCCGAGGCGAGTTCATCGTCGGTCGTGTCGACGGCCTGCTTGCACTGCTCGCGCCGGCGTTCGGTACTCCGTTCGATGAACTCGGCGTCGAGTTCCGGTTCGACTAGATCGTAGATATTCGGGAGCGACTTCGAGAAGTCAGCGTCGACGGCGTAGGCCGTGATACCGTCTACGTGGTCGATGTCGGCGAGTTCCTCGGATAATCGTTCGTACGCCGGTTCGAACCGCCGGTTGTACGCGACCATCGCTGTCGCATCGCTTTGCTCGGCGGCCGCAGCGAGCCTGTCGGCGTCAGCCGGTGTGACGGCGAGCGGTTTCTCGACGAGGGTGTCCAACCCGGCCGCCAGCGCCGTTTCAACGATGTCGGCGTGGGTCTGCATCGGAGTGGTGACGACGATCGCATCGAGGTCGGTCGCACCCTCTTCGATCAGTCGGCTCGGGTCGATATACCGCCGGTCCGCTGGAACGTTGTATCGGTCTCCGAGCGTCTCCGTCACGTTCTCTGCGGGATCGCACATCGCTGCGAGCGTTGCATCCGGCACTTCGATGATGTTTGGAATGTGCATGATCTGTGCGATAGTCCCGCAGCCGATGATACCGAACTTCATGCCACCCCGTTTGGAGACGGGCTACAAAAAGCTTCCTTCGACGGTACCGTTTCCTGATCGCCGCGAGAAGCGCTCGCTCGTAGCGAATCGTTCGCTCACGTCGTGTTTGCAACGGACGAACAACTGAGAAACGGGGAAGTGAACGACTCGCCCGGCCGAATATCACCCGGAAGTTTTCGTCTCACCGTCTCCCACATCTCCAAACGCAAGCGTCGGATCAACTGCGAACCACTATCGTTGCGTCGTAGGGTAATCGATAGTGTGTGATCCCGCCGGCGGGCAATTCGTGACGAAACAACCCGTCAGTGTTCCCGCCGTGGACAGTCGTAACGATCACACGCTAGGTCTCCAGCAGGGTTCGCTCGAACCGTCCGGAGTGGGTCGGTCTCGGTTCGTTCCCGGTCAATCACCGCGTTCGTCACGTTCGAACGGCCCGCTCTGAAGGCATCTCTGCGGTCGTTTCCCCTGCCGTACGTACCTCGTAGCCCTGAACTCGTCACTCGATCGGGAGCAGTGCGGTTCAAGCGGGGGTAACGATCGTAGCGCACCCGGTCGATCTGTCTACGAACTTTTCGGTACTTTTTGCGATCGGGTCCGTGACTGACGAAACGAATGCCGGTTCGCGGCCAGGTATTTACACTCGTACTCTCGTATAAAATCGCAGCGGACATTTACACTCATACCGCTGTATACTATCCCGGTATATTCCGAAGTGTCGTTTGAACGTCGCAAACGAGCTACTGGCCGTTGTGCAAATACTCCCACTCCCGTTCGGGGAGTCTGCGCCCGAAAGCCGAAAAGCCCTTACTACAGAACCAGTTTGATCCGCATAGATGGTGACACTCTGGTTAGACGAGATTAGTGGCAGTGACCTCGAGACAGTCGGTGGTAAAGGTGCCTCCCTGGGCGAGTTGACGAGCGCGGGACTGCCCGTTCCACCGGGGTTCGTCGTGACTGCTGGGACCTACCGGTCGTTTATCGAGGAGGCCGAAATCGATGAGGAGCTGTTTGCAGCCGTCGACGCTGACGTCGACGACTCGTCGGAGCTGGCCGAGGCTGCCGAGCGCGCACAGGACCTCATCCTCGAGACCCCCTTCCCCGACGACCTTCGGGAAGAGATCCTCGCTTCCTATCGCGAGGTCGGCACTGACGGGTCGGAACCCTCAGATAGCGAGACATCGTCTTGCGCAGGCGAAGCGTTCGTCGCCGTTCGATCGTCAGCGACGGCCGAGGATCTGCCCGACGCTTCCTTCGCGGGCCAACAGGAGACGTTCTTGAACGTCACCGAGGAGAATCTGCTGGATCGCGTTCGTGAGTGCTGGGCCTCCCTCTTTACGCAGCGAGCGATCTACTACCGCCATGAGCAAGGGTTCGATCATTCGGCGGTCAACATCGCGGTCGTCGTCCAACGGATGGTCGACGCCGAGAAATCGGGCGTGATGTTCACGAGCCACCCCTCGACAGGCGATCCGACGATGATTATCGAGGCCGCGTGGGGGCTCGGCGAGGCCGTCGTTTCCGGTGCCGTCTCACCGGATAATTACGTTATCGACCGTGAGGACCGTGATATGGACGTCACCGTCGCAGAGAAGAAGGTGATGCACGAGAAAGACGAGGCGATCGGTGATACTGTCGAGCGAGCGGTCCCGCAAGAGAAACGAAACGCACGGGTTATCGACGACGAGATCGATGCGCTGATCGACTTCGGCGAGCGCGTTGAGGACCACTACAGCGAGCCCCAGGACGTTGAGTGGGCCATCGTCGAGGACGATATTTACATGCTCCAGTCCCGACCGATCACGACCATCGACGAGGGCGGTAGCGACGACGCTGAGGTGTCCGGCGGTGACGCCGCAACGGGGATTACCGACGGTAGCGGTAGCGTACAAGCTGCCGAGAGCGGCAACGACGATACTGCCAATCCGATCGCCTCCGGTGACGTTCTCGTTAACGGACTCGGTTCGAGCCCCGGTATCGTCAGCGGAGCCGCGCGCATCGTCACGAAACTCGACGATCTGGCCAAGGTTAGCAACGGCGACATTATTGTCACCGAGATGACCATGCCCGACATGGTCCCCGCGATGAAGCGAGCGTCGGGCATTATCACCGACGAGGGCGGTATGACCAGCCACGCTGCCATCGTCTCGCGCGAACTCGGCGTCCCCGCCGTCGTCGGCACGACCAACGCGACGACCGTCTTAGCGGACGGCCAGGTCGTCACCCTCGACGGCGACAAGGGCTCTGTGCTTGAAGGTACGAAAGTCGAATCCAAAGAGGAGGCCGAGCCGATCGAATCAGTTCGCCCGCAATCGCCGGTCAAGCCGATGACCGCGACCGAAGTGAAGGTCAACGTCTCCATCTCCGAGGCCGCCGAACGCGCCGCCGCGACCGGCGCCGACGGCGTCGGCCTCCTGCGCATGGAGCATATGATCCTCTCGCTGAACCAGACGCCCGCGAAGTTCATCGAGGAACACGGCGAGGACGACTACATTACCGAACTCGTCGAGGGTATCCGCGGCGTCGCCGACGAGTTCTATCCGCGTCCGGCCCGCGTGCGAACCCTCGACGCCCCGACCGACGAGTTCCGCCAACTCGAGGGTGGCGCGGACGAACCTGAGGAACACAATCCGATGCTCGGCTACCGGGGCATCCGTCGCTCACTCGATCGCCCCGACGTGTTCGCTCACGAACTCGAGGCGTTCCGGCGACTCTACAAGATGGGCTACGACAACGTCGAAATCATGCTTCCGCTGGTCAACGATGTCGAAGACGCTTCTCGCGCGAAGGGGCTGCTAAAAGAGGCCGGTATCGACCCCGACAAGCGCACGTGGGGCGTGATGATCGAGACGCCGGCGGCGGCGCTGTCGGCCGAGAAACTGGCCGAGATCGGCATCGATTTCGCCTCCTTCGGGACCAACGATCTCACCCAGTACACGCTCGCAGTCGACCGCAACAACGAACGCGTCGCCGACCGGTTTGACGAACTTCACCCCTCGGTCCTGCGCTTGATCGGTGACGCAATCGAGACCTACCGCAGGCACGGCATCGACACGAGCATCTGCGGGCAGGCCGGCTCCAAGCCCGACATGGTGCAGTTCCTCGTTAACGAGGGCATCAACTCGATCTCGGCGAACATCGACGCTGTCCGCGACGTCCAACACGAGGTCAAGCGCGTCGAACAGAAGCTCCTGCTCGAGTCACGGAGAACGGACTGACCCGATAGGCGTATCCCTCTCGCGGCTGCCGCAGCGAACGGAATCACCGTTACCGTTCCCTTTTCTCGGTTCGGGTCCGCATCTCACGCTGTGTTTCGCGGACGGTAGTATCGCCACTCCGCTGTTCTCGGTTCCGATACTCGTCCGTGAATCGAGCAACGCGCTTTAAATCTCAGTGACAGTTACCGGAATCGATCTCGCTCGGAACCGGGAGACTGTACCGGACGAGCGGCGTTCTTCGATTCGTATTGCCGCGGTCGCCCGTTTTTAGCCCGCGGAGGAATCCGACGAGCGATCGGTGCTTGGATTCCGATCGACCGTTCCGAAACGTTCGGAGTCGGATCAGTCATCCACGTACTCGACGTGGTCGGCCTGATCGCTGAGAGCCAACTCCTCGTCGGCGACACCGGTCTCGCGAATATCAGCCTCGATCTCCTCGAGGGTCCGCCCTTTCGTCTCCGGGACGAGCGCGTACACGAAAGCGAGTCCGGCCGCCGTGATACCCGCAAACACCGCGAATGCGACGGTGGGGCCGATCTCGAACAGCGACGGGAAAAACTGCGCGACGAGGAAGTTCGAGAACCAGAGGACCAACGTCGTGACGCCCATCGCCGCCCCGCGGATGTTGAGAGGGAATATCTCGGAGATAACCAGCCAAACAACCGATCCGAGACTAACCGCGTGGAATGCGACGAACAACATGAGGCTCGCGATCGTAACAGGGCCGATAACACCACCCATTCCGGGTAGAACGTACGCCACGGCGAGGACGGTCAACGAGGCGAACATCCCGACGAGGCCGACGAGCAACAGCGGCCGACGGCCGACCCGGTCGACCAGGAAAACCGCGGCGAGCGTCAGCAACACGTTGATCGAACCGATCCCGATCGTTCCGAAGAGGGAGGCGATATCGCTGTAGCCGGCCGACTCCAGTATTGTCGGCGCATAGTAGACCACCGCGTTGATTCCCGTTATCTGTTGCAAGACTGCAAGACCGAGTCCGACGATCAGGACCGGTCGGAGCCACGGTTGCAGGAGATCGCGAAAGCCGCCTTCATCGCGCTTCGACATATGTAGTATATCTTCCATCTCCGCATCGATGTTCGCCCCGTTTCTGATGCGGCTCAGGATGGATCGAGCCCGCTGCTCTCGATCCTGTTCGACGAGCCACCGGGGGCTTTCCGGCATGAAGACGATTCCACCGAACAGGACCATGGCAGGGACCATTCCGAGCCCGAGCATCAGACGCCACGAGAGCCCGGCACCGATGGCCATACTTGCGATGATCTGATTCGTAATGTAGGAGACAAGTATTCCACCTGTGATAGCCACGTTGTTGAGCGTCACGAGCGATCCCCGTATCTTCGCCGGTGCGATCTCCGAGATGTACAGCGGGCCGACGACGGAGGCGAATCCGATTCCGACTCCGTCGAGGAGTCGACCGAGAACCAAAACCTCGATCGAGGGCGCGACCGCCATGATGAACGACCCGACGAAGAACAGGACGGCACCGATCAGGATGAGCCGTCGCCGTCCGAGGAGGTCCGCGAGGCGACCGCCAAAAGCCGCTCCGAGGATCGCACCGACCATCGCACCACTGACGACGGTACCCTGTAGGAATGCGTTCGCCTCGAGTTGCGGGAACGTCTCGGACATGTACAGCAACGCGCCGGAGATAACGCCGGTATCGAACCCGAAGAGTAACCCGTTCAGCGCGGCGAGGGCGGACAGTATGATGACAAAGAGGCCGATATCCTCGTCTTCGGTCGGTAAGAGTCGTTGAATCGGATTCATTATACGAAATATTCACCAGTGAGATCTGTTGCCTTGCGACCAATTACCATAGATGCAGGACTACCGAATACTACGGATCTCATATCAGCAGATCACGTGGATCTCTCGAATAAACTCTTCGGTACTCCCCCTGAGTTGATCCAGACAGGTGAACCCGAAAACGATCGACCGACCAGTATGATCAAAACGGTGGTGAACGGCTGCTGCAGTAGTATCTGTTTGAGACATCCAAACACGGGATGGAGATACTGTGTCCGTGCTAGGCTCTGCTTGGAACTATGTCCACACCCCCAGTACAACTGAACGGGGCGTCAAGAGCGGTGAGGGTGACTTTCTGCGTTCGGTGCTGGATTACTGACGCTTCTCCTGCTCACGAACGAACGTGACTGGACAGGGAGCGTTCAGCAGCACGTTCTGTGCCCTGCTCCCGAAGATCGCTTTTCCGGTCGGTGACCGGTGGCGACCACCGATGACGATTCGATCGCTATCCCTCTCTGTTGCGATGTTTACAATGCCGTTTCCCTTCGTCCCGGTAGTGGCGCGGACCTCGTAGTCGATCAATACTCCCTCAAGTCGGTCAGTGATCGATTTGACAATGGTCATACGCGACGCTAACTCGTCGGGATCAATATATTCGTCCGCTGTTTCCGTAATGTTTTGGACGGTTTCCTCGTGAGAACCCGAGTCAAACATATAGACGACGATAACCGTGGCGTCAGCCGGCGGGGCGATCTCCTCGATGGCGCCAACGAGGTTGTTAACACGACTTTCATCGCTACCTCCGACGGCGAGGAGAACGGTTTCGAGTCCGACTGGGTCAAAGCTATCACTGTCCGCTGAGTCTCCGTTCATCACGGTGTATTCCTCCAAACCGGGACGTAAATACTTGACTGTGCACCGCCAACCATCTCACTGTGGCCCACGAAGAACGTCTCTTCGGGAAATTGACGCGGATCACGGTCGGCCATCAGTTTATCGATCGAATGAGACGACTGATTTCAGCGTTCCAGGCGAGTCAGTAAACGCCGCCTCGATCTCGTCAAGCCCATAGATGCCGGTTACGAGTTCGTCCAGCACTGATTCCGATACTGCGTCGAGCCACTCCGCAGCGGCCTCGAAATGCGGTTTGCGCGAATTGACGACGCCGAGCAAGGCCTTATTATTGACGACGAGCCCCGAGTGGAACTCTCCACAGTCGACGTTGAATGTGGCCGACTTGTCCGGGATTCCCTGCACGGTCGCGACACCGTTCGGCGCCAGCGCGTGGACCGCGTCGACAGCGTGTCTCGGGTAGCCGGTGGTCTCGAAGACGTAATCGGCAGGACCGTACTCGTCGGCGAAGTCGGCGACGGGCACTGCCCGTGAATCGACATATGTGCTCCCGACGGCTTCAATAAACTCGATCGTCGGGTCCGGGCGATCACGCCGTCCGAGGCAGTACGTCCGACTGAACTCGTCGCCGGTCTTGAGGCGGGCAAGCGCGAGCAGGCCGAGGTTTCCGTTCCCAAGCACAAACGCGCTCTCGGGTCGCCAATCGAAGGACGAACGCGCCGTAAACGCCTGCTCAAGCGATTTCTCAAGGAGGCTCACCGGTTCGACGAAGAACCCGTACTCGGCGCGGGAGTCGGGAACGGAGACGAGATATGTCGGATCGGTCGTGAAGTACTCTGCCATATATCCGTGCATGCCCATGATTCCGCGCTCGTGAAATGCCCCCGGTGGTGCCATGTCAAGTTCGCCACGCTCGGTGAACCGTGACTCCCGATCGGTCGGACGACGAACTAGGGGCGCGACAATCTCACCCTCTTCCAGTTCGGTACCGTTCGCGTCTTCAACGACGCCGACCGCTTCGTGGCCGATCACGAGATGGTCGTCACTGTCTGGAACGTCGCCGCCGATCTCGCCGGCCACAATTCTCCTGTCCGATCCGTCGATCCCGACCGCGAGCGTTCGGACCAGTACTTCTCCGTCCTTTGGAGACGGTTTTTCCGTCTCAATAACGCGCAGTTCCCGCTTTTCCGGGAAGAATGCGACAGCTTTCATTTCCACTCGAATGTCCTGGAGATCACATATATAGATTGTCCCGATAGCCGACAGAGCCGGGTTCGCCACGAACGGGATACAACGTTTAAGCAGATGAACAGACGGGTTACTCAGGATATGGAGATCCTCAAGATAGTGGATGACTCGGACCCACAACGGGATCTTCCACCTGAGATACCAGAGGGTGCCTCCATCGCGCCAAAGGAATCATCAGAGGAGGAACTGAGAGAAGCTCGAGACACACGCTTGGAAGAGAGCCTCAACCCGATTGAAGAAGCCGAAGCAGACACCGAAACAGAAGATAACGGGAGTACCAGTAGTTGGTAGCACGGTTCTTTATTCAGAGTTTCCCCTGAAACGTCTGCCCAATACAGAGTGCCAACTGATCAAGGAGGGAGTCATGGCCAGCCGTCAGGTAGCTCATCTTGATGGTCTTGCATCAATGTGATAAGGGGTTGAATTTCCTTGAAGCGTGATCCGCGTGTGATAGTATTTGTTTCACGTTCCCAGTTAATGAACTCTCCTTCAGCTATAGTAGTTTGCAGAAGTTCTACTCACACTTCGTCAGCAGCCGGGAGGAAACACCCGAAATTACTCTTCTTGAGATCTGCTGTGACCAAAGACTTCCAGTCGTTACTATAGCGGTGAGACGGTACAGCCCGAGAACTATCGGGAGCGATTGCTCGCGCGTGGTGGTGATCGTCCCATATTTGAGTGCGAACGGCGACGGGTGACTCTTGGGCATCCCGTGGACCACTTCCGCCATTCGCTCGTTCGGATCTGGGTCACCATAGTAGTCTGAAACAGTTTCGTCGAGTGCTAATCAGAGATCGGCAGGGAATAGGTCCTCATCAGCGTCTTGCAGCTCGGAAATGGTCGAACCAATGGACTGGTGGAACGCTTCGAGGATGTCTTCTTCCGAGTAGCGTTTGATAATGTCTCTGAACCGGCTTGAAGCAGTCCCTCCGCCGGTGTTTCGTTGGTACCGGCGCTGCCCTTTGTCCGCCGAAGCGTCTACCATCCCCATATAGAGCAACTGACAAAGGTGTTCGAAGTCACTTCGCCCACATTTCCAATACGGGAAGACAAGCTCACACGCTCGCTTCGAGGTGTGCTCTTTGATTACGTCTTGATCGATCCACGTCTCGCCGCCGCCGTCGGCTTCCCAGTCCGGATGATGAGTGATGTACCGACAGTGTGTTTCGTACTCATGACCACTCCGCACTACCTCATCTCCAAACTGAGAAAGGAAACGCCGAAGTTCGAAGTCGAACCGGTTCCGCTTTGCGTTCCCGGGTGTCGGGTGGCCAATTGCGTGTTCCATCCCGAGCATTTCCCGGAACCACGACCGCTCGGAGTTATTAGCGAACTCGCGGTGACTCATCCCGGTCGCTTGGATGAACAGCCACACGCGCATTGCCGTCTCAAAATCAAGAGTTCTTGACCGCACACGTTGGATTTGATCGTCGAACGCGTGATCTAGTAGTGGTATCTCCCCGAGCGACTGCTGAAAGTTCTGCCCCGATGCAAGACGTGAGTCTAAGTATTCGATGTACCGCCGAATGAGCGCGGGTACTTTGGACACGTACGGCTCCGGTATCTCGTCAGGGTCTGGGTAGGTAAAGTCCGAAAGCTCACGCTGAGCGCCGCCGAGATCACCATAGATTTCCTCGAAGGATTTCGACTGTGGCTCAGTCCAATTTCCGTCAGAAAACCCATCGTTATTGGACACGTTCACTAACTAGTATTTCAAGAAGTCCTAAAAGTGTGCCGAGCAGGTACTGTCTAGTTTAGTACCTCCGCTGGCGTTTGTCCGTTAAGTGACTGATACGGCCATTGCGTGTTATAGTAATGTACAAACTATTCAATCCACTCTCTGGCGCTCCTCCGACTGCCAACCCATGAGTTATGGAAGCGGTCAACTCTCATCTTCAAGGTGTGAAACCACTTTTCGATCAGGTTTCGCTCAACGTAGTCGAGCTGACCGCTCAGTCCTAACCGAGAGAGGGCAGTCAGATAGCCGTAGCCATCGACGAGAAACACCGTTTCAGAGAGATCGTGTTTCTCGGTCAATCGATGCAGGAACGCAGCAGTTGGATCGGTGCCTCGGCGTCCGAACATTGCGACATCGAGAATCAGCCGTGAGTCTAGGTCTATTGCAGCGTATACCCAAGACCAGTCACCGTTTATCTTGACAGCGGTTTCATCAATAGCGACCCGCGACGGCTGCGCCGTCGGCGGGTCTGGCACGCTGTCAGCCAGCCGATGTACTCAATACCAGATTGTTTGATGAGAGCGATCTACGCCGATCAAGCGAAGAATTGATTGTGTCTCTCGAAGCGAACAACCGGTCTGATGGAGGTGAACGGCGAACACCCTGACGGGCGTCGCCGTCCGCTTGTTCTCCCAAGATTCTTCTAAATCCGCGTCGTAGCTCTCGCTGAGCAGGTCTGTGAGCATTAGTCCAAATTAACTTGACGACCTGCTCGCTTCTCAAACTTCCTCAACTAGACAGTGACACTCCTCTTTTATACTCAGACAAGTATTATGTACTCATGCTAAACAGAGAGACAAAAAACGTGTCCAACTACAGTGGAAAGACACCGTGGCACCTGTGGGTTGTGGCAGTGTTTTTTCTTCTGCTGAATGCAGTCGGATTATATGATTACATCATGATACTTGAGCTCAACGAAGCATACTTCAATGCGCAAAACTGGGGGGATGCTCATCTCGCCTATTTCACCGATTATCCGCTGCTGCCACGGATATTCTGGACGACCGGTATTGTAAGTGGTGTGGTCGCCCCCATTTTGCTTCTGCTGCGAATTCGTTGGACGGTTTGGCTTGCATTTATTTCTGCCACCACCCGAGCTTGTCTGGCTGTTATCACGTTCGGATTTATGAACCGCTGGGACGTGTTTGGACCGTGGTTATCACTTTTCGATATATCAATCCTTTTAATGACGGTCGGATTCTATCTCTATTGCCGACGAATGGCAGCTCGTGGTGTGTTGCGATAGACTTCCTACCTGAATTGGACGATGTGATTTGTAGTGCCTGTCGTGGATATGAAGAATTCGCTGTTTCTTGCTTTAACGCTCTATATTTGCCGGTAGAAGTCGGTAATACCTAGTGATTCACCAGAGCCTGCGTCTTCTGCCTTCTCGAGAGTTCCGTTCACTACCGACATCGCCCGCCGATCGTCTACGTCGCTTTCTCCACTAGAATCGGCCAACTGTCCAATACTTGGATCGCTATCGACTCACTGACACTGATCAGAATCTATTCGAAGATCACATCCAGACGCTCGAAACCCTTATCGACTCACTCGAAAAATGAGTTCGAACTCGGTGCAATTGTTCTAAAGACGGCATGTCGCGAAGTCGGCGTCGATCCCATTAATTCGGGCCATAACTGGAGACGTCTGGGCGTGTGTTGGGTTTTATCTCACCTTCCAAACCGTCCAGCAGCTTTTTGGCGGAGAATGGGCTGCAAATGCGTTCGCTGTTAGTTCTCCTCAATGCTCAAGCAGGTCGTGCTCGGTATCGTTCCACTTTCACTCGCTATTCTGATTTCCGAAATCATTGTAGGCAAAGACACGGACTGGCGAGCGCATGGCCCTGAACCCGTCTCGGTCGAGGAGGGTCGATTTGGGTAAGAACTCGCCTAAATCCCCTCTTTCAGGGGAGTTACCTCGTGAAGCAAGTAGTTGCGAGCAGTGTGAGTGGTTCATCCCCGGCGCAGAGGGAGCCTCACAACAATGGTCGTTTTCATCGAGTTTTTTGCCGATAAGTCGTCAGAAAAGCGAATTCGAGAACTCTATTCGACCCGAACCTTTCCCGTTATTCGGAGGCCGAAATTGGTCAGCACTCCTCGTCGTCAGTCACCGTCAGCGTCCCGGTTTCGGTTTCGTCGTTCGCGGTGACGGTCCACTCGTGGTCACCGGGGCCGAGATCCCGGCTCATGACGCCAAAGTGGACGGTATCCGACTCGCCAGGCGCAAGTTCGGTTGGCGAAGCGGACAATAGCGGTTCGTCGAAAGGACCAATCTTGATTCTCCCCTCGACCGAGACGGATTCGTCGCCGCAGTTTGTCACCTCTATGTGGAAGTCGGCAGCGTCCTCGCTCGGATCGGCGACCTCTTCGTATGGGATCGACTCGGGTGCCGACACTGAGAGTTCGAGATCGCGCTCCCCCTCGGTGTCATCATCGTTAGACTCGCCAGCCACACTCGAAGCGAGTCCAAGTCCGCTCGAAAGTGCTGCGCCTGTCGCAAGTACCGTTCGGCGATGCCAGTTTGGCATACTATTGTCAACTCCGATAGACACCTTCCCTATCAGGTTATTATGAATTAGTTGCACCGGCTACAATTATTGCACGGTGAAACTATGAGCGCGCTTGGCTTTAAAACGTCTTTCTAGAATTATTTGTCAAGGTATATAGTTTAACCAGCTGAGGTCCGGAAACAACCACGTCGGTAAATCCGAGACGGAGAGGAGATGATCGAAACGGGCGAAAGAAACAGCGATGTCGTGCTGACCTCGCCTGCTGTGTCCACCATCGACGGCTATCGATAGGAGCAACTACCGTTCCGTTAGCTACCTGACCTGTACTGGGTAATCACTACCTTTCGTAGACCGGTTCCCAGTCTGTACCACATTCGCGCCCTGTATTCAGCACGAGCGTCGGGATTCCGCTCTGGTATTCGATTCGAACCCGATCGCCTGCCGCCTGTGCTTCTATCGTTCGACCGGTGAGCGTCAATTGCATCGCCTTGCCAACTACCCCAACCGCCGATAACGACACCATGAGTACAAATTCCGAGCAACCCGGACCGAACGTATCGACGACCAAGCACTGGCTAATGAACTCAAGTCGCTTCGCGAGCGAATCACCACGCTCGAAGCCAGCCTTGAACAGAAGGATGACCGCCTTGATCGTCTCGAGAACCGTGTCGAAGAACTCGAGGAGACACGGACGCCGATCGAGGCTCGACTGGACGGTCACAAGAAGAAACTCAACGCGAACAAAGATTGTGTCGGCGAGCTTCTGGCGCGTAAACTCGAGAAAGGAGCCCATCTGCTCGAGGAGAACATTGACGAGAGTGAGGTTGACATCGCCGATGGCCGTCTCGAGCGGACTAGCAAAGACGACAGCAGGCAGTACTTCCGACCCCCAGAGAATCTCGTTACTTGCCTGTCTGTCGCTCGATCGGTTGTCATCGGTCTATAACCACGACGGCTCAAGAGAGTTCACTGAAGACGTCAGGTGTCATGGGACTGGTAAACGAGACCAACGAGAAACTCCGGTGGGCGTACAATTCCTCGGAACTCGACGACGATCACTTGAACCGATTCACAAACCACGGCTTCCGAATCGACCACTCCGACCAACCGTTAATCTACAGGCGGAGCGTACGGCCTTCACCTCGGGGTCAAGTTCCAAGGTACTCGGTCTGCGCCGCCGATAGATAGTTCGTTCCGAGAGACACAAGTGATTACCGCCGAATTAGACGTTAAACGTTCTCACGGGGGGCTGTCTAGAATTGGGTAAGTCAGCTGTCTGACAGCGTTCCAGACCTGCCGACGTCCACGAGAGCAAAGCTCTCGTGCGGCCCATCAGAACGCGGAGCGTTCTGCGGACGGCGCAGCCGTCACGGGTCGCGGTTAATGAAGCCGCTGTCAAGATTAACGGCGTCCGGTCTTGTCTATATACCGCAATAGATCTCAAAACAACCTCATTCTTTACATAACGCTCTTTGGCATCGAGATACTGATCCAGCTGCTGCGTTTCTGTATGGACTCACCGAGAAACACGATCTCTCCGATTCTGAGTTTCTCGCCGATGGTGCTAGATACCTGACTGCCCTCCCGATTAGGATTGAGATGTCATCTCGATTATGTCGTCTGAAGCCTTATTGAAAAGTGGTCACACTCCCCCAAAATGAAGGTCGACCGCTTCTATAACTCCTGGGTCGGCAGTCGGGCGATCGCTATAGAATTGATTGAACAGTTTGTCCATTACTATAACACACAACGACCACACCAGTTACTCAACAAACAACTGTCAGCGGAGGTACTAAACTAGACAGTGCTATTGAGGCCATAATACGACTTCTTGAAGTCGGCAATGATGAAGTTCTCACGTGCTGAACTGTACCGGCAGCCGCTGGACACCATAGAGGAACGTACTCTCGACAGGTTGGAGTTTCGTCTCGGAAACATGCATTGTCTCGAAGCGATCGAATAGCGTCGAGAGAGCGACTCTGGCTTCGAGACGTGCCAAATGTGCCCCAAGACAGAAGTGAACGCCACTTCCAAAGGCGAGATGCTGATTCGGTGATCTGTCCGGAACGAACGTATCGGGATCGTCGAACTGGTCGCTATCATGGTTTGCCGAGCCGTTCCACACAACGATTCTGTCACCAGCTTCGATATCGTGACCATCGAGTTGTGTATCAATTGTTGCTACGCGTGAAACCGCCTGAATCGGCGATTGGTACCGTAGCACTTCTTCGACTGCGAGTTCAAGCGAGGCGACATCACGCACCGATTCGATTCCATCGGACAAATCGGCAAAGCATCGAATTGCGTTCGTGATGAGGTTTGTGGTTGTAATATTGCCAGCAATCAACAACAATGCGAGAAAGCCGAGTGTTTCACCTTCTGAGAGTGTAGAGCCTTCGACTTCAGCGTGAATGACATCACTGATGAGGTCATCGCGTGGTTCTGCCCGGCGCTGCTCGATCAGTTCCGTGAAGTATGTCGCCATTTCGGTTTGGGCCTGTAGCTGTTCCTCTTTGACGGTCTCTGCACTCACTGTGGCTGCTTCAGGACCCTCAACAATGGTATCGGACCACTGTTTGAACTGCTCACGATCTTCCGACGGTACTCCGATGAGTTCGGCGATTACAGTGACTGGAAGCGGCGTGGCGAGATCCGCGACGATGTCCATTTCATTGTCATCGACGACTGCATCGATGTATTCGTTGGTGATATCCCGGATATGAGGGGCGAGGTGCTTTACCGCACCCGGCTTGAACGGATCGTCGACAACCTTTCGTAACTCGTCGTGGCGCGGTGGGTCGGTATTGAGCATGGTTTCGAAAACCATTCCATCAGCTTCATCGTTGGCTTGGGCTGTGAGCGGCCGTTCCGAGGAAAACGTCTGCGGGTCATGGAGAACGTTGTAAACGTCGTCGTACCGGAACACGTCCCAGCACTTGCGGTCCTTGTCGTAGCGAATTGGCGTTTCCTCGCGCATCTCTTGATACCACGGGAACGGATTGAGGCGTGCTTCCCGCGTTGAGAGTGCGTTCGGCTGGGCCACTGGTCCTGCCTGTCCAGAAGTTGCCATATACCGTGTTCATTGAACACAGGTATAAGAGTTCTCGTAAACAATAGATAAATTCTATATCTATCTATTGTATCCATTTAGTATCTATTCAGGTGAATCTCGTCACTTGATGAACTCGAACTCACTAGAGAGGGTCAGTCTCGCCGTCTAATACGTGCTGGACGATTTCACGGAGTTTACAGGCTGGTCCGTTTTGCACGTCATGCTCGCAAACGAAACCGCGCCTTTTAAACCACTAACCCTGATCGCCCGTTGACTACTATCATAGAACCAGTACACGTAGTTACGGTTTCAGAATGATCTACCAGAAGACAGATAGTTTTGTTACAGTTCGATAGTGGGGTGTCTCGCCTGGCCGGTTGCACGCCAAGAGGCCCCGCATAGGCGCGTTCAATTCGGAAGTCGTCCATAGGGGCGTCCGAAACGGAACAGGCCGTCAAATGGAGGCAATCCTTTTGGTGGATTGCCACAGTTGGTGAACTGTAGGCTATTGCCTACACCAGCGGAAGAGTCGCTGACCGTGACATCGGCCAGCGTTATTCAGAATCCGATTCATCGTTCGGTGCGGCGATCGCGATGGCGGGAAGCACCAAGCCCAGTGCGTTCCCCTGTCCAACCAGGATCACTCCGCTCGTCGCGAGTGCCGCTCTTCTATTCACGAGCAGATTGTCGTGTGTATTGGGCGAGTTTTATCAGTAGATAATAGCACGGGCTCTTTATTCAGAGTATTCCCTGAAACGTTCAGCCGTGTCCGGTGGATGGTTGAGCGACTATTGACCACCTCTTCCGCATGAATGCGGAGGGATCGCACCTGCTATCCGTCGGTGACAAAGGATTTCTCGTGCCACATACCCACAGACTTATTGCGCTATATTGCGTTCTATTACATATGCCAATCAGCATCGACCGGTTCAGCGAAGAACCCGTGGACGCACTCGATCTCCAAGAAGGGACACACCCGTATCGGCTGCTGCAATTCCTCGCGGCCCACAGCAATCAGGCATTCACGCAGACAGAACTCCACGAAGCGACCGGCATCAAGCGCGGGAGTGTTGGCGCTGCACTTTCCCGTCTTGAGGATCGCGGTCTCGTTCGCCACCGTGGCCGATACTGGGCTATCGCTGAGGACGACCGTCTCGCCTCCTACGCTGCACAGACGAACGCCAGTTCCGCTTCGACGACTGACGACTACTACGGCGACGAGGAATGACAGACGTCTACGAGCGCGGCGCGGTCGTAAAAGGCCCCGATCTTCTCGCAGACCACGACTACCGGCCGTACGTCTGCCTGAGTGATCGCACACACCCCTTCCACGACGAGGAAGCACTCTATGCGGCGGCCACGACGACGCGACGAGCGGTTGCTATCCCGCTCTGACGATGACTTCGTCTCAGGCGGTCTACCGAGGGAGAGCTACGTTAATCCGTGGACAGTCGTCACGATTCGGAATGCCGATATGGAGCGTGAAGAGGGGCATCTCATCGAGGCGACGACAGAACAAATCGCTACCGAAGCTGCTGGATATCTCGGTGTCCGCTAAGAGTATTGTTTCCCATGGGTCAGTGCCTTACGAACCTCCGATCTCGATCAGAAGTCAGACTGAATAAAGAAACCGCGCTACCAACTACTGTTCTACAATCCCTGCATTCGCGGCTCTGTTGAAATCCGCAGTCGCTAACAGGATTAGAGTTGTCTGTTACGTATAAGATTTTACTCCTCACTATGAGAACCAACGTATAGATTAAAAATCCAATAGGCGATTACACTTACAACTATGGCACCGAAGATGCCAGCCAGCCAGTTTCCATTAACAACAAACTCACGTATACCTCCCATAGCGCCCCTAAAGGCTAATAGGATGAATAAGACAAGTGCTAATCGGCGAAAAGAAAAGCCAAGTTCCTTTCCTGAGTTCAGATTATCGGTATCCATGTTATAGAGTTTTCATCTATATCTCAATAGTTCTTTCCTGTTCAGTTCGCATACCTACATCCCGGCTGTTTCAGTAGTGGGTGTATCAAACCAAAGGATTTCAACAAAGCCAAATTAGCGGATTATCCGTTTCTCCGGCCAGGATCAGGCTCACAAACCCATCTAGATAGTAACAAGAATATGATCTTCAGACAGTATACACATATAATTCAGCTACGGAAATAAGTCAAATACAGGTTCGTTGATGACTCATACGAGATGAACGACCTCACTGGCTTCCAGCGAGATCTGCTGTACGTGATTGCAGGTGCCGACCAGCCATCCGGTCAGGACGTGAAAGAAGAAATCGAGGGGTATTACAGCGCTGAGATCAACCATGGTCGACTCTACCCAAACCTTGATACACTCGTCAACAAGGAGTTGGTCGAAAAGGGGCAACTCGATCGCCGCACGAACTACTACGCTATCACCGATGCAGGATCAGATGAGATTGAGGACCGACGAGACTGGGAGAGCCAATATGTAGAGATGTGAACTGACCCCAATTCAGCTGCAGAACACATTCCCGTATTCCTGCGTTTTTGTCGAAGAGAAGCCTTATTACGGAAGAATAGCGTCATCAGAGTATGTCGGCTGAGACTGGCGATGTCCTTCCAAATCTCATTACGATCGTTGGCAGAGGCGTTCCATCGAACTACGAAATCACTGTCGACGGTGAACTCGAACTCGTGGGAGCCGACCCACTCGAGGAAGCAACCGTTGTCACCGACCACTCCGCAGAGGGTGCAGTCGATATCGGTGTAATGCGGTTCCGATTCTCTGGCCAGACAGCAAACGTGCACGTCGTTGACTGGAACGGTGTCGCCGCGCCAGACTCACCGAGCACACCAGAGGTCCACATTGATTACGGCGATTTGGCCGATAACTGATTCTCGGCCAAGTGTAGCAGTGGTCGCGCCGCCTTGTGCGGGCGCTGGCAAGTGATTGGGTCGATAGCTAGAGGCAGTGCAGAAGTCTCATGTTATTCTCGATGCATTTATGGGACAGTCAGTGAACGCAGGATTCATCACTCCAACTGGGCGAGCAATTGGGTAACGTACGGACTAGTATCCCAACTTCGATGGGGACTAATCGTTGTGATGAGTGCTCGTGCCTTCTCGGTAGTCATGTGATCGTTCCGAGCGTAATCACAGATGAGTCGCGGTGTTGGTACAATACGAGGGCCGCGAAGGGCTGCGTGAACGAGCGCGAAGTTCGTTCCCGAATCTGCTGGGCCGCCCGCGGCCCGATAAATCACGTAGAAGAAGATTGCAACCGAGATTAGGTTGACGGCATGCTGGACGTTTTTATTCGTAAACAAAAAGCGGATTACCCGATTCTGGGGAGAGTGATTCCACTGCCTGAAGCATGTTGGCCCGCAGAATCGTCACTTGACCCTTGATTCTCTATCGTCATTAGTGGCTTTTGTTCCCCCTCCTTGGCTCTGGCAAATCGACAGACGGCGTCGAGTTGATCCGTTACAACTAGGGAGTTGAAGCGGGAAACGGCGGATGCTCTATGTCCAAAATTTCCCGCTTCACTGGGAAGGTAGTGACGTTGGCTAAAAGTGCTGTTGGTGGTCGAGGTGAATCCGCCACCCTGCGGGGCGGCGGATTCGCCGACTACGCCGTTGTTTCGATTGCCTGCGGATTTACTTGGAGAAATCCTACCGTGAAGCGCTCGATTTGTTGAGCGAGATGCCACAAATACTGGCGGAGATCGGCCTTGAGAAAGCCGATCTCCTTGATCACTCGACGCTAGTAAAGGCGTTTGATAGGATCAAGATAGCGGTCTGGCGAGTGCTGCTTCGCCTGTCGGCGCAGCTGCACAAGCCATCCGGTCATGCAGCGATGGACGCGACGTTTTTCGACCGCGAGAACGCCAGCAAACACTATTGCCGCCGCACGAATTACCGTGTTCAGACGCTCAAAACTACCGCCCTCGTCGATACTGAGTCACAGGCTGTCCTCGACGTTCACTGTACAACCGAGAAACGTCACGACACCCAACTCGGCTGGCAACTCGCCCGCCGCAATGCGGGTGAGTTGCACAGCCTCGCTGCCGACAAAGGCTACGACTGGCAGCGATTACGTGATAAACTCCGAGAAAAAGATGTGAGACCGTTGATCAAGCATCGAGAGTTCCGTCCCATCGATCACGCGCATAACGCGCGGATTGATGGGACTCTCTACGGCCAGAGGGCACTGTCTGAGACCGTCTTCTCCGTGATCAAGCGCACGCTCGGCGACGCCGTGCGTGCGCGAAGCTAGTATCGAGAGTTCCGTGAACTTGTCCTGATGTGTGCCGTCTACAACATCAAGCGTGCTGTGAGCTAGGCAAATCCAATGCTGTATGGCGATTCACCACGACCCCCTCCTTCTAATGCTGTTCTGGTCCGATAGGCGAAAATAGGATTTAATCAGAAAACGAGAAGGAGCGCCGATAACCCTTGGTAGACCAAGATCGGCTCGCTGAAGGAACTGCGCGTTGATCACAACCATTTTCGTCAAAACGACATCAATACAGCACCGGCTGCTGGTGAGAGCAAGTTGCTAATCGACGTGAGTTCGCCCGCTGCCAGCGGAATCGCGAATATATTGTATCCTGCCACCTAGACGAAATTTCCCCGCATCTTCGGGTAGCTCTTCCGACTGAGCGTGATCAGCCGGACCATATCGGTCGGGTTGTTCTGGACGAGGATCACATCAGCGAACTCAAGGGCGACGTCGGTGCTGCTACCGATGGCGACAACGAATGCTCTACGCGAAGCAAATTTGGTCGCTGTACACCAAGGCTATGTAATGCGTGAATTCATCTTCACTATCGAATATAATCGGGGCTCAGATCCGGTAATGGATGTATTCATCGAGCATTCGAGCGTTCAGGCCCAAACGATCGCCTGTCATGTATCCGCGAATGGATTATGGCGGCTTGATCGAATTGTTGGTCCTGCCCAAGCACTCACACAGCTAGATGATGTGTTCTTGGATTCGACTCACTGTAACGAGTGTATTGGCCACCGACAGTGCCATACAAACTGGGAGCACGAACTCCTCATCGAGAAGCCAACGTGCAGACTGGTCTATACGTATAGTCCAGCCGCGAGCGATTGTTGGTCGATTCCGCATCTTGCGAACTGTTACCTCGGTGAGGGGCTAATCTGTGATGCAGCACGGCATGAAAACCAGTATGAGTGGCGATTGCTCATGCATGACGAAGCCCCTGCCGGTGATCTCTACGAAGTCCTGCAAGACGAACTTCGAGATGGGCTCAAACTTGGTTTTCAGCAAGTTGGGCAACCAACCTATTGGACTGATGAAGCAGCGACGATCGCTGATCTACCATATGAGCAGCGAGCCGCCATCGAAGCGGCTCTCGAAAATGGCTATTATCAAACCCCACGTAGTATCTCGCTCACCGATTTGGCGACAGAAATGGATCTTCCTATGTCCACACTTCAGTATCGACTCCAACAAGCCGAAGCGTGGATCATCCAGAATTTCGCGACCCAGCCACTTGCACGTCAAACATAGATACGAGAACTTGCGGTCAGTGAGAAACTGATAGGGCTATAAAAGGCAGTCCATTCGAAATTCGGTGAGGACCGAATCAGAATCTATTATCCATCCTCTCAATCGATTCTGTGTGAACAATCCAATACCATTATCGTCACGAACGGATTTCTTGGCGGGGGCGCAAGCAATCACACCGATCGCACTTGGTGTCATTCCATTTGGATTAATTGCGGGTGTAGCCATGGTTAACGCTGGTATCCCCCCGCATCACGCAATCGCGATGACGATAGTTAGTTTCACCGGCGCAGCACAGCTCGCGGCGATCGACCTGATCAACCGAACAGCTCCCATTGCAGTCGTCATCCTAACAGCAGTCATCATCAATCTTCGGTTCACGATGTACAGTGCCTCTCTGGCTCCATACTTTCAACAATTTGATTCAACAATGAAGTGGATCGGCGCGTATTTACTCACCGATGAAGCGTACGCTGTCTCGATTACCAAATTTCGCGGCACGGAATGGAACAGACAGAGTCAAAAATGGTTCTACTTTGGTGCGGCCATATCATTTTGGGCAACGTGGCAGATCAGCGCTGCTGCTGGCGTACTACTGGGTTCAAGTATTCCGGCAGGATTTTCACTAGAATTCGCTGTGCCACTAACCTTTATTGCACTTTTGTTTCCGGCACTTGATGACCGACCGACGGAATTTGCTGCACTTGTTTCCGGCAGTGCAAGTGTCTTGACTGCAATCCTCCCGTTAAATCTCGGTCTCGTGACAGCGGCGCTCATAGGTGTCGCTGTTGGCGTATCATACGAATTCCGTCGAGGAATGTTTCCAGTGACCACCCACGTATCAACTACGGAGGCAGACGTATCCGAAGGTTGTGATGCAGCATGATGACTGAGTACGAGATATCGACCCTTTGGCTGATCTTCATTGTCATCGGAATTGGGACGTATGCGCTTCGACTCTCGTTCATTCTCTTCCTGGGCCGATTGGGAGAGGTGCCACCGTACTTTAGTGGTCTCCTTCGGTTCGTCCCTGCAACAATACTTGCAGCATTAGTCGCTCCTACACTCATTGTGCTAACGGCCGAACCCACTATCAGTTTCGAAGCTGATCGAGCAAAACTAGTTGCAGGGGCGATAGCGGCATTCGTCGCATGGCGGACTGAGAACGTACTCGCGACAATTGGTGTTGGAATGGGAGTACTCTGGGGTCTACAAGCGATATTCTGAGTTTCTCGCTCCACGAGTAAGACTAACACCTCCGCTCGAAAACGTTGTCCAAGAGGAAGTGCTTACCATTAAGACAGTCATCGAGAGGTCGGTCTCTATTCTCCTTGCTGAATTCCTCCAGCCTCTGTGATGAATCGCTTGATTATCCGTCCCTCTGCCCGGTGTAACACTCCACTTGCAGCCGAGGAGTTGATCTCGAATATTTGTGCTAACTCCGTGAGTGTACACCGACGAGGACTGTCATAGTACCCCCGCTCGACTGCCTCGATGACAAACTCCCACTGGCGCTCCGTCAGTACCTCGCTCGGGTCGGGTGATTGTGTTACCGACTGGATCGTGACTGGGATCTCTGCTGCCGCCAATCTGTCGGTATATTCTGATAATCGCTCGTGTGATGCCGTCATTTCGGCGAACAACCACCCATCTTCCATTCGTACAGGAAATTGTGGCAAGTTCCCTGTCCTCCGCAGGGCGCGATATGGTTCTGCCTCTGGAAACAGATACTGAATCAGAACTATCTGCTCGTCGTTATACACTACCTCGTGTGAGACCATCCTCGGTGCCTCATCAAACTGCTGGACGATCCCGTTTCTATTTGCTGTCGCTATTTCCACTAGTCCAAGCAAACCATCATCCGTAAGATGACTCGCCAGCACAGTAAACTGGGTATCGGGGAACTTGCTTGAGATCTTCGCCAGTGGATCTGCGGACGCTGTCGCATCGAATTGCAATTGAATGGTTGGCATTGTACTCAGTACTTGCTGGGTGTGTATAAATGGGTGAATATACTCACGATAGAATTCACCGTAATATCGCGATTTTCACACATCACGATGAGATGGTCTATTTCGGAAAACACAGTTAGAGGAGGATTCCCCGTTCACAACGAACCCACAATTGAGAATACACGAGGAGCAGCACAGTGATGTCAAAGAAGAATACAAATAGTCGACTGGTAATCGGGACGCTGCTCGTCGCGAGTACGCTCACTATTATGGTTGATACAGCCCTTTCGCCAGCACTGCCAGCGATCCAGGACCATTTCGTCGACGTCGAAAACGCTGCCTTCTGGATTCGACTCGTCTACGTGTTTCCATCATTGTTTGTTGCGATCGGGGCGCCGATTCTTGGCGCACTCATCGACCGAATTGGCCGCAAACCCGTCCTGGGCATGAGTACGACTCTGTACGGCATCAGTGGTGGTGCTGGGTTCATCTTAAACACGATTCCGACACTGCTTGTGTCTCGTGCATTGCTCGGACTCGGTGCTGCCGGGGTGTTTGTCGCAGCGACAACGCTCATTGCTGATTATTTCCCCGATAAAGACCGTCGGGACACCGTTTTCGGCTGGCAATCCGGAACCAGCATCTTCGGTGGCTCTCTGTTCTTTTTGTTCGGTGGTGTGCTAGCAAGCATCAACTGGCGCACTCCATTTTTACTGTACTCCACTGCACTCGCGCTAGTCCCGTTGATTGCAGCCGTGCTATACGAACCCGACCCGGGAGATCATCACACCGGACATCGTGGAGATGATGACTCGATTCGACAACCCCTTCGACGGTTGCCACTCGGAAAGATTATGCTGATCTATCTGATTGCCCTCATCGGGATGATCGTCTTCTTTACATTGCCAATCGAGATACCGTTCTACCTCAATCACGTATTGGGAGCGGGAAATCTTCTCGTTGCACTTGTACTCGCTGCAGAAGCGTTGTTTTCGGGCCTGATCTCGGTTCAGTACTCTCGTCTTCGCTCGCGACTCAATGTCAGTTCGATCGTCGCGCTCATGTTCGGGCTTATGGGTGCTGGCTTCGTTATCATTAGTCTGGGCCAGACGATTTGGGGTATTATGGGTGGGTTGTTTGTAAGTGGGGCTGGGATCGGTCTTCTGCAGCCGAACCTGAACGCGTGGATTGCGTCAGATATTCCGGAAGACGTACGCGGGCGTGCAGTTGGATGTTTGACAAGTTCAATCTTCCTTGGTCAGTTTCTATCTCCGTTTGTGAGTTCACCGCTGAGCGCGTGGCTGGGTCTCCGACTAACGTTCCAAGTTGGTGGCATATTGATGATCGGTCTTGGTGCTGTTTTCCTACTCTTTTCTTGGCAGGATTGGGTGACGAGCCAGCCTGCAAACCGATCTCCGTCTGATTGAATAGGAGTTAGACTCTGTCACTAACGTAGTTCGATTATCTCTTTTTACTAACGTCACTTACATCAATGCGGTGACTGTTTTGTTAGATGTGCCGAATAGAGGCGCTGAAAACTGCTTTACAACAGAATCGCTTGACTAGAAGCTCCTCAATATAATTTATGTAGATATTTGTTCTGATTTCCTTCTAGTCACTTCTACACCCGTATCCATCATAAATTGTTTAACAATTCTGCTTTCAGCCCGATGGAGTATCCCGCTTGCTGCTGAGGAGTTGATGTCGAATATCTCAGCGAGTTCAGTAAGCGTACAATCACGAGGACTGTCGTAGTATCCATACTTGATTGCTTCACTAATAAACTCCTGCTGACGTTCAGTAAGCAACTGAGTCGAATCGTATGATTGTTCCAAGGATAGAATCTGATAGGGGATGTCAGCTGCCGCTAACTTGTCTAGAAACCTGGATAGTTGTTGGTGGGTGGCCATCGTCTCCGTGGCGATCCACCCATTTCGGAGGATCATCGGAAAATGGAGGAGATTATCTGAAGCACGGGTCACATGATATGATTCTGGTACTGGAATCACATACTGAATCAGGAGACGTTGTTGGTCTGCATGTAGTATCTCGTACGAATTTACGGCAGATGCTTGCTCGAAGCGTCCAACGATCGCGTCAGTTTCTGACGTCATTACTTCGACAACCCCATATAAATTTTCGCCTATACAATTGGTTGTTTGTACCCTGAATTCTGCGTCAGAGAATTTGACAGATAGTTTGGCGAGCCAGCTGTCTGTGGCTGACTGATTGATTTTCATCCGCACACGAGGCATGTACCTATGATATTGTTCTATTCACTTAAAAGGGTGAATATGCGCACGAATTAATTCACACTCCATAGCAGTCTACTTTTCATTGTAATGGTTTCACAGAACGAATCCCAACATCGAGATTCAGAAATGACCGGTACTAACCAGTTCGATAACACAGTTGCTCTCATCACAGGCGGCAGTTCCGGAATCGGACGTAAGACTGCTGTCGCATTTGGTCAACAGGGCGCAAACGTCGTTGTCGCAGGTCGGACAACCACAGAGGGCGACAAAACCGTCCGACTCATCGAGGACTCCGGTGGATCAGCAACGTTCGTCAAAACCGATGTTACTCGGGAGGATGATGTCAAACAAATGGTTGATCATGCGATCAGCACATATGGCAGACTCGACCATGCAGTCAACAATGCCGGAAATGTTGGAGTACCAGGACCACTCGCCGAACGGACTGAGGATGATTGGGAGTACACAATGGGAGTGAATCTCAAGGGCGTGTGGCTGTCAATGAAGCACGAAATTCCGCTGTTGCACGAGAGTGGGGGCACGATTGTCAATACTGCATCGGACTTCGGGCATGTTGGTTTCGAAGAGTTCTCGCTCTACGTCGCCGCCAAACACGGTGTTGTGGGATTGACCCGTGCAGCAGCTCTAGAAGTCGCCGATCAAGGTATCCGTGTGAATGCGGTGAGTCCCGGTGCGGTCGATACACCAATGAATCGAGATCGGCTGGGAGGTTCGAAAGCAGTTCAGGAAACGTTTGGGCCATCCCATCCTCTTGGACGAGTCGGAACTCCCGAAGAAGTCGCAGATGCGATCGTCTGGCTGTCTTCGGAACAGTCCTCATTCGTCACCGGCCAATCTCTCCTCGTTGATGGAGGATACACCGCACAGTGAGTGGGTGTATTATCTACTGACCACCCCAAAACGGATAGATTGCAGTGCATACCTATTCTCTTTCAAAAACCATTTTCCCCACCTATTTCGATATACGTACATGGAAATCCTGAACGTGCTGACGCGTGTGTATTTGGAGCCAGCCAAATTTGAATCGACGATTGCGTTTTATCAGGAGTTATTTAATCAAGAACCAGAGATCAAATTCGCCTATGAAGAAATGGGTCTCGAACTCGCTCAGATCGGCTCAGTCCTATTAATAGCGGGTTCAGAGGAACGACTGGAACCGTTTCTAGACACTCAAGCAACGATACTCGTTGATGAACTCGAGAACTGTCGAGAATTCCTCTCATCCCATGGAGCGACAATCGTTGAAGAGCCAAAATCGGTTCCAACCGGATGGAACATGCTTGTGAAACACCCTGACGGGACGCTTTGTGAGTATGTCCAGCATAACTAAATCTGGAGTATTACTATAATTCATTTATATACTAGAAATATAAGGTGTTTTATATATTTTAATATCATAATACAATACCAAATGCGTCAGGGATCAGCTAGATTAATATATCATTCATAGTGGCTCTTTGGGATTAGAATTCGCTACCGACGATTGGCTCGTATGATTTTCGACTCAGCCTTTCGCAAATGCTCGGCTGCCGTGCTCGGCGCACAACCGATTCGTGCTGCGATATCCTCGTAGGTCCCTTGACGAGGGAGATCATAGTACCCGATGTCTTTTGCAGCCTCAAGAGCGTCGTGCTGTCGGTCAGAGAGTAACGGCTCCGTCAAGCCTGGTGTCGCCTCCATACCACTCACTTCATTGATCGTCACCTCGAATGGGGCAGGAACCTTTGCGACAGCTTCCTGTACCTCGTCAGTCGGCCCGAACAACGAGATTGTTACAGAGCCATCACCGTAGTTGTACGGGGGAACCATCAGCAGGCTTCCACGGGTGAGGGTTGCGAAAAGCTGCTTTGATACCTCGTTTAACTCGGTCTGAAAGTACGTGTAAAAGCAGCCGTCGTCGGTTACCATGATCTCAAAGTCCAGAACTTCCGGCTTCTGCTGTATCTGGTTTCGAAAGGCGTCGATATCGCCCTCAATATAGATTAGCAGCCCAAGATGGTTATCCGAGGCGTTCAAATGGAGACCGACTACTCGGTCGAGATATGGAGCCTTAGAGAGCTCTTGGAACATCGAAGTACTCTCATTTTGGCCACCGCCCGCTTTGATCGTCAGACGTAGATGTTTCATAATATAGATGTCCCCTTGGTCCTTTTAAATCCCCCGTTGAACTCTGGCAGCAGCGCTACAACGGCGAGGAGCCAATCACCAATTGCCATGCGAGTATTCATCGCAGGATCGACGGGCGTGCTTGGTCGACGACTTATCACCGAATTCGGTGAACGCGGACACACCGTTATCGGACTCACACGGGATGCTACCGGTGATGAAATCGTCGAAGCGCGTGGCGGTGAACCTCGGCGCGGTGACCTGTTTGATGAGGATTCGATACTCCGAGCCGCGGAGGGAGCTGACACTATCATCCATGCTGCAACGGCGATACCAACCGACTCACCCACTCCCGAAGCGTGGGAACTCAATGATCGGGTTCGGACGGAAGGAGCCGAGGCGCTTACGAGAGCTGCAGTCGAAGTTGGTGCTGATCAGTATCTCCAACAAAGCGTCGTGTATGTGGCTCGCCAACCCGATGGAAGTGCATATGATGAGAGTTCGGAACCCAATCCAGTATCTTGGACACAATCTGCGCTCGACGCTGAAGAGATTGCAGTCGAAGCCGGCGAGCAGTATGGCTTCGATGTATCGGTTCTCCGGTGTGGAAACTTCTACGCGCCGGATTCCTATTTTACGCGGGCTGACGGAGAAGGTCTCATTCGTGATGAACGACCGATCATCGAAGACTCAGAGAACACTCTACTCTCGTTTCTTCACGCAGACGATGCAGCGAGAGCGTTCATCGCCACTGCGGAGGCTCCTCAAAATGGTTTGTGGCATGTGGTCGATAATGAACCGATGAGCGACGCTGAGTATATCTCGATCCTTGCAGAACGGCTTGACGCATCCTCCCCAGGACAAATTTCGAAGGAAACAGCCTACGAAGCGATGGGTGACATTACTGCGGAGTTGCTAACGAACGCGTGGCCAACATCGAATGACAAGTTTCGGACTGAGATTGGCTGGGAACCCACGTATCCAACCTGCCGAGAAGGGCTTACTCAGGTTGTGGACGCATGGACATCGGAAGGATTCCTCCTCGACACAGAATAACAATGAATCTGGGTGACTCACCTCGTCTAAACAAGACCGTGCAAAAACGAGAGCTATAATCTAGCTATTCGTCGTCCGGTTTCGGTGAAAGGAATTTAGCAAGGAATTTTGGTCCCTTGTATCCCCGTTGGCTCATCGTCGCACGACGTGTTTGAGGTGGACGATTTTTCTGCCTCATATGACTATCATTCCTGCCATAAACTCATAAAGGTTCTCATCAGTTACGCCAGTAAATGCTCCGTACGCTAAGCACAGTAACCCAAGAACCAAAAGTAGCTGAGTGATGATTAGATATGTACCGTTTCGACGGACAATGCGCTCGTTTTCATACATCCAATATGCATAACTTCCCAATGCCTCAACTCGCTCCTTTTTCTCCGTGTTTGCTTTCGAAACCACATCTATAAGATAGTTCGGACCAGGCCCCAAGTGTAAATCGGAGGCAGAATAGGTTCCAGCACCGGCAATTATAGATAGTAACAGCAGACCACCGCCAAGGACAGTTATTCTATTAAAAATCGGATCTGAACCTTCAATCTGCGCCGCAGCTACCAAGAGCCCGAATACCACCATGGTAATCCGAACTGTCCGCAGCGCTTTATCGTCAATATCGTCAAGATCATCTATTTGGTGGTCAATGACATCCCGAGACTCAGAACAAATAAATCGAAGCGATTCGATCTCATACTCTCCAGTTTCTGGGAGATGTGGCTGCTGTTCCGTCTCCTGTTCTGGTTCGACTTCAGAATAAGCTAGATCAGGATCCTCCTGGCTGCCCTGTGTTTCAGTATCTCTATCCCCCATCCCAATCAGATAATCTGCTTGACTTGTCTTATCTAACTTACTGTTTATGAATCTTACTGAATTGGAAGTGGCTATTTCTGACGGTTAGCAAATTACTGCGGACAAAGTGGTGTCTACTACGGACAAAAGGAGATTTGGTGTGTTCTATGAGTAGAGATGAACAGGTCTATCGAAATCCACAGAGAGTTACAGGGTCAATCAGTAGTGGGAACGAACGCGGACCCTCTCGAAGTCGCGGTTACTCCGGTTCGTCAAGCAAGCGATACACTTGGCCCGGCAAGCCGTTGCTCGTTACTCCTCAAAGTCCTCGAAATGGCGCTACATACGTCACCAGCACATCGTCTTGCTTCGCCTCAAGTCCGGAAGAACACGACCTATCAGACACTTCTTAACGAACTCATCGAAACCTCAGTTGGAACCGATCTCTATGGTCAGCGATGCTCCAACTTCGGTTCAGTGATGACATGCAGATCCATACATATCTTTCAGACTGCGTCCACGGTTACCTATATGAGGAGTTTAAAACTCAGTCACGACCTCGATACCGCTTGTCTCGTAGCTACTCATGGCCGCTAGCCGGTCGGAAACCTCCGTCAACGAGACGCGGTTCGTGACCAGTGCACCGGGGTCAAGGTGACCTGCAGCAATCATCGTCAACAGTTCGTCGTAGCGTGAGGAGGGCATCCCGCGCGATCCGAGGAAGTCAACGTCCCAGCGGGTCATCGAGTCGACAGGTAGCGACACCTCACCCTTTTCGGCCTCTGTCGTCAGGCCAACTTGAACGTGGCTTCCTCTCGTTGTGAGGCACTCAATGCTGTTCCGGCAAGTCTCTGCTCGTCCAAGGGCATCGACCGACACGTCGGCGCCGCCGTTGGTCTGGCCTTGGATGCTCCTCGGCACGTCGTCGATTACGCTCGCATTGACAGTCACGTCTGCTCCCAAGTTGCTGGCCATCGAGAGTGGTTCCTCGCGCACATCGACGGCGACGACGCTGGCTCCGAGTGCCCCGGCAATCTGCACGCCAGCGAGGCCGAGACCGCCACAGCCGTGGATGGCCACCCAGTCGCCGCCTCCGACCGTCGCTCGGTGTACGAGCGCGTGAAAGGCAGTGGTGTAGCGACAGCCCAGTGCCGCCACGTCGTCGGCCGAGATGTTATCGGGGAGTACGACGGCGTTGAAGTCGGCGTGTGGGACGTGGACCTGTTCGGCGAACGCCCCGGGGGCGTCGGCCTCGAAGCCGAGAGCATAACCGTCGTCGCAGACGTTCCCATGTCCGTTGCGACACTGTGGGCAAGTCCCGTCGCCAAGGTTGAAGGGGACGGCAACACGGTCGCCGACCGACATCTCATTTACCTGTTCGCCAATGTCGACGACCTTTCCAGCGGGTTCATGGCCGAGAATTTGGCCGCGTGACACTTGATCGTCTGCCCACTCGCCGTGGCCCTGCCAGGCATGCCAGTCGCTCCGGCAGATACCGCAGGCCTCGACTTCGACGACAGCCCCGTGAGCGGCAGGCTCCGGAGCGTTGACCGATTCGAGAACGAGTGGCTCACCGTATTCCTCAAGAACGAGTGCGTTCATATCAGGCCCGATTCGTGCTGACGGCTTAACGGTTAGGCTCCGTAATTTCGGTACATAGAGATTGGTTTTCACAGACCTCTCACGAGTTAGCAAAGGACCTGTCGCAGGAGGTAAGACTGATTCACTCAATACGTACGATGTAGACACCAGAACTGAGTTCAGTGGGGTGCAACTGAGTCAACCGCTCAGTAGGCACATCTTCTGAACGGTTGTTTCAACAGGAAAACGCCAAGGTGATATAGATTTCAAAAGATCCATATATTCCACTCATTCTGCCTCACCGCTTGTGGATATATCGGCTTTGTTGAATCGCTGTAAGGCGGTGGAATTCACTGTTTGACAGCGCGTTTGATGTTGTAGACGACACACATCACGGCGATTTCACGGAACTCTCGATCCGATCAAACGCCTTACACAGCGTGGAGGGTGCGGGGAGATCGGCTGCTTTGAGGCCGATCTCCCCTGTTATTTGTGGCATTTCCTTCAGCAGATCGATCGTCATTCGATAGGACGTATCGAGGTAAATTCGGAGACAATGCAGCGAAACAAGGGCATAGTCGGCGAATCCGCCGCCACCCTGCGGGGCGGCGAATTCGCCTCGTTCACCCGTAACTCTTTGAGCAATCGAGACACAACGCTCGGTGAAGCGGGATATTTGCGTCATGGACAACCAAATTTTCCCGCTTCAACTCCTTCGGTTTACTGACCTTCCCCGACGCCGTCTAGTGATTCAACACAGCCCTAGAATCGTAGTGCTGTTGGTGGCCGCGGCGAATCCCGCGAGGTAGTGCATATTCGAACTTGGGAAGCAGACGATGGCATCGATATCCCGGTTCGACAGCACGTTCAGGTTCGTTCGAGCTGGCCCCGGATGGCAGTCACGTCGGTCATGGTGAGTTGCTTCCTCGCGCCGCCCTTAGTTCGATCTGAGACGGTCGGTTTCCTCGCAATCGATTTCGTCGTCCTCGGTGAGCGCGACATCGTACTCCTCGCGGGCGGCTTCCCGGGAGACGTATCCGTCGATCACGTCCTCGCGGACCGCTTCAGGATCACGATCGGAGGGATTACCGTATCCGCCGCCGCCCCCGGTGCGATTGGAGATCACTTCGCCTTTGCGGAACGTCCCGCGGAACATCCCGACCCACATCTCGTCGTCGTAGATGTCGGTATTGTCGACGAGGACTTGGACCCGATCGTCAGCGTTGTCGTGCAAATCGAGGACGACGCCGTTTTTCGCACCGGGATCTCCCCCGTCGATCCCCCAGCCGGTTTCCCGGGTCTTCTGGATGATCGACAGCGCGCCGACCGGACCCTCGACACGGTAGTCGCGCCGGAGACCCAGCCCGCCGCGGTGTTCGCCCGGCCCGCCAGAGTCCTGTCGGAGGGAGAGTTCGTCGAACGCGACCGGGGCTTTGTTCTCGAACACCTCAACAGGGATGTTTTGGACCATCGTTTCGGTGAGGTGCATGATCGCGCTCGCGCCGTCGTGATCGTCAGTCGCTCCCCAGCCGACCGCGTCGTTGTTGGCTTCGACGAACTGGCGCCCCGTTTCGGGGTCTTGGCCGAACAGCATTATGTCGGGGATATCCCCGCCGGAACTGGCAGGAATCCGCTCGGGCATTGCCTTCGCCAGGGCCTTGAAGACCACGTCGACGCTGATGATGCCGGTCCAGATCGTGAACGTCGGTGCGGGATAGGTCGCGTTGAATAGGCTCCCTTCGGGCGCGTGCAGCGACAGCGGCGCGTACTGTCCCGCATTCGACGTCTCCTCGGGGGTCGTAATCGCTTTGAAACAGAGCTTACAGACGGTTTCGGTCATCCCTCGCGGGATGTTCAACGGTTCGTCGACCTGCTCTGACGACCCGGAGAAGTCGACGTGGAACTCGTCGCCGTCGATGGTCACCTCGACCTCGATCCGGATCCCGTCGCCGGTCGTCCCGTCGGCGTAATCGACCGCGGACCACGTCCCGTCCGGGAGTTCGCGAACCGCTTCGCGAGCGGTCCGTTCGCCGTGATTCTGGACTCGCTCGATACAAGCCTCGACGGTCTCGCCGCCGTATTTCCCGTGTAGCTCCCGCAGACGGCGCTTCCCCGTTCTGATCGCTGCGATCTGTGCGTTGAGGTCTCCCAGGACCTTGTCCGGAATACGGGAGTTGAACCGGATCAGATCGAGGATCTCCTCGTCTGGTTCGCCCTCCTTGTGGACCTTCGTTCCGGGGAAGATCATGCCCTCCTGATGGACGTCGGTCGAGTCGAGGACGTATCCCTCGTCCTTCGCGCCGAGATCAAGCCAGTGAGCTCTCGTTGCGGCGTAGCCGATGAGTTCGTTCTCCTCGGGGGGAACGTCCGGCCCCTCCCGAAAGATCGGCGCGAACACGCCCACGTCGAGGGTGTGGGTCGAACTCCAGTACGGGTAGTTCATCAGGATGACGTCGCCCGGGTTCATGTTCTCCTCGCCGACGTGGTCGACGACCTTTTCTAAGGCGTAGTCGTTCGCGCCGAGGAACAGCGCTAGGCCCGGCGAGTCAGCGATCAGATTGCGGTCACGATCGTACAGCGAGATTCCGAAGTCCAGAATCTCGTAGATGATCGTGTTGTAGGCGGTCCTGATCAGTGTACGTTGCATCTCCGTCGCGGCCGACGTGAGGTAGTTTCGAACTACTTCGACCGTGGCCGCGTCGATGTCGTCGGTTCCGTTCGTTGCGTTCGAATCGTTCATCTACGCCTCACCTCTGCTGATGACGAGTTGACCGTATTCGTCGACGGTCGCCGTCTGATCCGAGTGGAAGACGATCGTCGTGGTTGGTTCGCGGACGACTGCTGGCCCGTTGATCGATGCGCCCGGACGGAGGTCACCGCGATCGTATACGTCGAACGCGGTTCGTTCGCCGACGGCGAAACAGTACGCGTCGCGGGTCTCGACCGGCTCGTACGACGCGTCGACTGGCTCTTCCCTCTCGAGCGGGGGTTTATCATTGCGACCGATCGCCCGGACTCGCTGGTGGACGACCTCCGGCGGATCGTCCATCGCGTGGCCGTAGCGGTCCTCGTGCTTGCGTTCGAAGCGATCGCTGACCTCGTCGATCGACGCGATACTGTTCGCGTCCACTTCGACGGTGTGCTCTTGTCCGAGATAGCGCATCTCGAGGGTGTGCTCGAGGTCGATCTCGCGTTCCTCAAACCCTTCCGCCGTGAGCGTCTCGATCGCCTCGGCGTCCAACTCCTCAAAGGTTGTTTCGACGTCCAACAGCTCGAGATCGGAAAGTGCCGCAATGTTCGTCCGCGCGAAGTCGTAGACGACGTCGGCCATCAGCATCCCCATCGCGGAGAAGACCGACGGCGCCTCTGGGACGACGACCTCGTCGACGCCCATCTCCCGTGCCAAAAGCGGGACGAACATCGGTCCTGCACCGCCGAATGCCATCATCGAGAACTCCCGCGGATCGAGTCCCTTCTCGATGGTGATCTCGCGGATCGCCCCGACCGTGTTCGCGAGAGCGACGTCGAAAACCCCGCGAGAGACGTCCGTAACGCTCGAGTCGAGCGGGTCGGCGAGCGCCTCCTCGATCGACTCCCGAGCGCCGGCCGCGTCGAGTTCCATCTCCCCACCGAGGAAATCGTCAGGATCGATGTAGCCGAGCGCGACGGCCGCATCGGTGACCGTCGGCTCGGTTCCGCCGCGGCCGTATGCGACGGGACCGGGATCTGCTCCCGCGCTCCGCGGACCGACCTTGAGCAGCTCGCCATCCAGCCAGGCGATCGATCCGCCGCCCGCGCCGATCGTCCGTATGTCGTAGACCGGGATCATCAGCGGCTGGTGTTCGAGCCGAGAGTCGTACTTGACGGCGGGCATGCCGTCTTCGATGACGCAGGCATCGAGGCTCGTTCCGCCCATGTCGACGGTGATCAGGTTCTCGCGTCCGGTCTCGCGACCGACGTGGGAGGCGCCGATGAGACCGCCTGCGGGCCCCGAGAGAATGGTGTGTACCGGCGCGTCGGTCGCGCTCTCGGCGGTCAGCGTCCCGCCGCCGGATCGCGTGACGAAAAACGGTGCGTCGAAGCCCCGGTCAGCGAGCGCAGCGTCGAGGTTCTTGATGTAGGTCTCGAAGATCGGTTTGATGTACGCGTCCATCACCGCCGTGCTCGTCCGCTCGTACTCGCGGTACTCGCGGGTGATCGCGCTCGAGATGGAGACGCTGACGTCTGGGTAGGCATCGCGGACGATTTCCGCCGCCTGGCGCTCGTGATCGGGGTTCCGGTAAGAGTGCAGAAAACAGACGGCGATACCATCGACGTCCCGCTCCTCGACGAGATACGCTGCGGCGTCCCTAACTGCGTCCTCGTCGAGCGGTTCGACCTCCTCGCCGTCAGCGTTCAACCGACCGGGAACGCCGACGCGCCGTCGGCGAGCGACGAGCGACTCCGGCTTCTGGTACCGGATGTCGTACATCGACTCTCGTTCGGTATTTGTGCGCCCGATCTCGTAGACATCCCTGAACCCGTCGTTCGTGATGATGCCCGTGGTCGCGCCGTCCCGTTCGAGGACTGCGTTCAGTCCGAGCGTCGTGCCGTGAACAAACGCTTCCGCGTTCCGGAGGTTCGCCCCGACTTTCTCGATCGATGTAAGGACGCCCGATTCCGGTTCGTCCGGCGTCGTGGATGCCTTCTCGACAGAGATTTCCCCCATTTCACGATTGAAGAAAATCGCGTCGACGAAAGTGCCGCCAATGTCGACTGCAAGTCGTTCTGTCACGTGGTATCTCCTCTCAATACGAGACCGAGGGTGGCGTACGTAATATAGTTTATGTCACACATTGGTAATTTTGAACGTTTCGGATACTATAGTCGACAAAACGGATAATAAAACTCAATAGTATGAATTTATCGTCGTTTGTTATACCCGAAACGTTTACTCGATTCGGAACGTCGGACGACCTATGAGCGATGTAACCGTGCACCGGCTCGCGGACCGATGGGACGAGAGCCGAGATAGTCCGCTTTCGCTGTTCGAGAGTGTTGATCCGCAGGCGGAGGTCGGGAGTTACGTTATCGATCCGGGTGAACGCGTACCGGAAACGGGAACAACGCGCCATGATGGGGACGAAACCTCGATCGTACTGTCTGGGGAAATCGATCTCGTCGTCTCCGGTGATCGGACGACGATCGGTCCGGAAACGATGACTGTCATTCCGGCAGGTACGGACCATTACAGCGAAAACACTGGAGACGAGCCGGTGAGACTCGTATACGCCGTTCTCGGGGAGTTGTAACGCGTCGGCGTTTCGGTGGATCTGTTTCAAGTCCGACGCCGGTCCCCGTTTCTACGCGGGTCTACCCCCGAATGGACCGTCTTCGGCAATGCCGTGCGCTGTCATAAAGCTGTGATATGTTTCCGGAATATCGGGAGTCTTCGTTCCGTGTCTTGCTCGTTCCCCAAGACACCAGTCACGTCGACAAATCGGTATTCGCCATCAACGAATCCGAAATTTGGGACTTATTCTGGCAACTCTGACGATTCGTCGATCACGCTGTGCCAGGCCTTGTACGTTTGACTCACCGGGGCCACGTCGTAATCTTCGACAGCCTCGTGTTGCATCAGTCGGTCGGTGTACGTTTTGATATCTTGCAGCGAAGCGTGCCAGATGCGAACCAGAATATCGTAGGTACCGAGGTACTCGTCGACCTCGTAGACGAGTTCCTGATCAACGAGATAGTCGATGAATTCGTCGACCGCTTCTCTGGTCGCATTCGATGTGATCGTTACTCGCACATCCGCGTAGTTTAGATCGGCCTCTTGGAGCACCAGAACGCCGATTACCTTTATGATATCGTCCTCTTGGAGCTGTTTCCGACGGCGGCGAACCGCCGTCCGCGAGAGTCCGACCCGCTCCCCGAGTTCGGTGTCCGATATCCGACCGTTTTCGTTCAGAATCCGGTAAATCTCGTAGTCGAGATCGTCGAGGTGATCGGAGAGTAGACCGTCGATCGTATCGCCATCGAAGGGCTCCTCGGTCCCGGTTTCCCCGTTCGAAGCGTCTGCCATAGTACGTGCTAGTGACATACACGTAATAAACCGTCCGACTCTGGTGAATCGCATAACTGCGGAGACTTTAACCGTCAGAACTAGGGAAGTGAATCGGGAGATTTTGGATGTAGAAAATCTGATTTTCCACTTCAACTCCCCCTAGTTCCGACGAATCAAGTCGGCGCTGTCTAGCGATTCACCAGAGCCGACTATTCAGTCTTCGGTTCGATCCACGAGTTCAGTTCCCGAGACGATCACTTCCGAGCGGCTTCGGGCGTCGATCGAGGCTGCAAGCGTCCCATGGACGAGCTAACAGGGGCGCTGCGTTGCATCAGCCAGCTCACCACGGCACAACAGCGCCCACGCGTCGATACCACATCGACAGCCGAACCGTCGATCGCCACCAGGACCTCGACACGATCGTTCGGCCGCAGTTCCGTTCCACAGCAGTCACAATCCACGCGCTGTCCGTGGCCGACACGAATCCCACTCGCGCACGCTTGATTGGCGCTCATCGATCAGCCTCAATTCGTGGTTCGTCAGGTCGGATAGCCACCGACGCTCGGAAGTTTCGGGGTTCGCCGCTCCGGACATATTTCGGAATCACAGCAATCCAACCGATCGGTGGCTTGCGGACAGTGGGTTTGTCGTAGATATGGCGTTAACAGCTGAAAGACTGCGGAAGAGTAAGTCGGCTCAAGACATCTTGTATATAGATGACTCTGATTGAAGATGGGGTACCGGAATATATGGGGAGGGAGAATTCAAGTGAGGAGCGGTGTGTCCCCAAGGGGACAGAGCCAAAAAATTACACTGCCTCGCCCCCAGCTCCGCGCGTCTCCAGTCGAAGCTCATGTTCCACGGGAAACAGTCGAAACGCACCTTTTAGTTAGACGGATGGAAAGTTACCACCTTGGCCAATTTGACCGAGCGGTGGCTGGTAACAGAGAAGGTAGTGAGCACCAATCAAATCCGTCTCAATTCCACACCGTTTGTGTTCTGCATCGAGATCTTCTCGCTGAACGAATGAGAGAAAGGGCTCCCACCGTGCTTATTTTCAGGAGAATAATGCCGTCCAGACATTGATTCCTTCGAAATTGAGGAACCTCACCCCAAAGGGGGCTACACTCATCTTAGATAATATTTATATTCCTGTATTACAGAACTACTGACTAATGTCCTGGTACAAGCAAGCATGGTATGATGAAACCCATTTCCCCTCAAAAGGTGAATTTGATTCTTCCTTTGAATTTGGAGAAGGTGTATATAGTGCCATATTAAAAAGATACAGGACGCTACGAGGTGGAACTCCCAATGAGGATCTGAGAAAGACTGCGCAATGTTACGCACATGTTTATGCTTTTTCAAAATGGAATGAGAAGCTAGTACTTCCAACAGAAGATATTAATTTTGTTGTTGATATTCCTTTTGACAATCCATCAGATCATATCTATGAGTCACAGACTGAAAGAATAGTAAGAGTTCTTACTAAACATGGATGGTTTCAGGTCGACACAGATTATTGCTTCCAAGGATCAGAGTGGGAAAACTGCGAATATTTACTCGTATATCAACAAGACCGGCGGAATGAAATGCAGCCAATTATACCTGATTTCAATAAAATTTTAACAAAAATTGGATCCGACCGCATACTCTCCCATACAATCATCTATGACTATATAAAACAAAGGCTGGATGAAGTTAATGTTGAACGTTCAATTGAAGAGAGGGAAACTGTAGCGTATACTGCCGCAATTGAGACAAGACTTCTTGATTATGGTTGGGTACAACTTGGAGCAAAAGAATCTAAAGATCGTCTATGGATAGAGCCTGACCGGCTCTTTGACTACTTAATGGACCGCTTTGCGGGTGAAACGACGATCTCTGATATGGATCTACAAGACGAACTCAGAGACTTCATCGTTACCGCTAGCCCGAATACGAAAGATGGTGCAGAGTTCAATTTAAGTGCCTTCGAAGACCCGTTTTTTCGAAAAATAAGGTCTCATGGATGGAATAAAATCCGGTTTGAGGACTCGGTCACCTGGTACCGGACTGAAGAAGCACAAAAAGAAGCTCTCACTCAGAAAATTGATCGTTATAGTCCCATTTTGGAATCACCCTCGTCCACAGATTTTGATGAGAAAGATGTGAGAAACGCAGCATACCGCTTTTTCAGCCAAAACAAATCTGTCATAATACGGAACGATTTTTATGAGCGCGGATTTATTCACCACCAGCTTAGGTTATTGGATTACTATCGGGAAGCGGATGAATCATTCGAGGAATTACATGAAGCAGAGACTGCAGCAGGAAAGTGGACTATAGTGCCTAACTCAGGAGAGGATGGCGATAATGAGAGTGAGGAATCGGAAGACAAGGAAAAGGAAACAGAGTGAGGAATACTGACTAGAACGGCACGAATTACATTATTCTGAGATAGAATGTTATATTGGATTACAGTGGGAAAATACCTTACTTCCCGTACAGCAGTCCCAACGCTAAGTTAGCTATCACTACACCTCCACCAACTATCAAAGCCGAAGTAATTCCTGACTTATCCAAGCAGAGGCGTCTAAACAAGGGGTACAACGACGCTACCCACGGTCTATTGGGCAAGAACCTCGGTAACTCGCCTTGTCAAATCCGTTTAGAACGGGGTCCGCACCTTTAAGTTGGATAACGGAACCAGACAGAGCGATGCGTCATCCCCAAGATGATCTACTGATCGCATATACACTGCTCAGATTTGCCCATAATCTCGAGAAGAACTGTGACATCGAAGATCCAATGGAAGAACACGCACGCGATCTGGCAGGCAAAATTGTGAATCAACATGGACTTGCCCTTATGGATCTAACCCAGCAACTCAAACTGAGAAGAGAAGCACACTGCTGGGACGAAGATTGTAACTAAGTCCCCAACTCCGCATCCCACCTCGCAGCTAAGATTACTGATTAACATAGACTCATAGTGGCTTGTACAAACACACATTCCAATGAGTGAGTTGAAGATTAATGTTTCAGGGTGGCTTCTCATAATAATTCACAGTTGTCACTTCATCTAGGAGAATACCACTTCTATTCGTACTTTCGATGATCCTCTCCAAGTTATCGCCACTATCCAAATTTACCTCGCTTGATTTGAAATGGTCATAGTATTTTATACCTGAGAGATCCTCATAGACAAAATCCCAATGGAAGTCAACATGTTCTAACCCTAGATCAGAAAGAACTTCCATTATCTGAGATGTATAATACTCTCCATATTCTCCCTTCACCCAAAGGCTATATTTCGGGCAGATATATCCTTCTCTTTCTTCATTTGGATGCAATGAAATGTACTCGTTCGTGTTTCTCTCAGGCCGAATGAGGGAGTGGTCACTATTTTTTTGTATCTGGTCAGATTCTATATTTCCGAGTTCAATGTATTTCTCCTGATTGTTGTAGTTTGACACAGTGTCTTCTTCCCTCCAATCTGAGCTAGATAAACTGTCTGAGCTTCCATCTACTGCAGAACATTTCACGTATATCCGAAACCTCAAACCCACTTTCTTAATAACCCCGTTCCCCTTATTACTAATAGTTATAGAGACTGTATCTCCCTGGATATCATGTGTGAGAACATTAATAAATGGTCTATTTTGCCCTCTCATAAGCTCTGTTTGCAAATTTTGTATTTCTGATTGTTGATTCTGTATTTTTGCTTGTTTTCTTATTATTTCTGTTTGTTCAGCCTGGGAATCCTTCATTTCTTTATAAAAATATACTAATAGCCCTGTTAGAACCATCGTTAAAAATCCAGTTACTGCTTGGAGAATGGTCGAAATAGTCTCCATGATTGGGATATATATGATGTGATAATAAGATTACTCATCTTAGGCAACCACCATTAGTTATCTCAAGGCAGACTACCGTTCCCCCTCCGAGTTGCACGTCGCCAAACTCCGCTTCCCGAATATGCACACAAGCGCGGACCAATCGTGTGTATAATTGGAATGCACCGCAGAGACTTCCATAGTATTGCTCCAACATACTTTTCACTCATGATGTATCGAAGATCATTATGAGCTGGTGAGAAATTTAGAGCCTGTGTTCACCAACAGGCTAACCGCGTCTTGAGTAGGTGACCAGATCGGAAATCCTTATTCAGTATCTCCGACCGGTTCGAGTTCGCCCGCGTTGAGTTCGCCCTCGAGATAGTGCTTACCGAGATCGGTGATCTCGTAATAGCCTTCCTCTACTTTGTTCACCAGTTCATAGTCGACTAGGACCGACAGTCGCCGACTTACACCCGTTCGATCACGGTCAATATTTCTCGCGATGGTCGTCGGTCCCAACTCCAGCCCGGTATTCAAAACCTCGAGAATCCGCTCATCGGTCGGATTCTGCATCCAATCACCGGGCTTTCTCATGATTCGGATCTTTCTCCCGACCTTCTTACATGGTTCGAAATGGCTGAACAATGCAACTATATTGAAGAACTCTCTCAACGATATCGTAGAAGAATTTATTACGATGGGTTTCGAATGGTTGGTTAACGGGAGTTTCACATGAGACTGACAATCTGTCAGACTCGTGTGGAAAACGCGGGTTGGTGATGGTACCACCAGACCCGCACGGCTCCCGTAGACGCGGTACGGAAGCCATGTCCGACAACATTCCACGGGGCCTTGAAGGTCCCGAACGACAAGAGGCATCGCTCAAGAACACCAACCAACCCGCCGACGACACGACTTGGGCCGATCTCACTGCGTTCCAACGCGATATCCTCGCAGCGATCGCCCGCCTCGAGAACAGTGCTGACCCGTCCTACGGCCTCGCGATCAAAGCCGACCTTGAGACGCGCTACGGCGAGGTCAACCACGGCCGACTCTACCCGAACCTCGACGACCTCGTCGACCAGAACCTTCTCGAGAAATCCGAACTCGACCGTCGCACGAACGAGTATACACTCACCGGCATCGCACACGCACTCCTCAAGAAGCGTACCCGCCAGCTTGCAGACGCCTGTAATATCACACCGCACCAGCCGGTCGCCGATGGGGGTGAGTAGTGATGGAAAGTATCGCGGACTATCCACTCGAGTTCATCTTCGAGTATACCACGATCGACAATCGTCGCCGTCGCATGACGATCATTCCCGATACGGGCGGTGAGGCGTGGCGGATCACCCACGAACACCGCGACGGCGAGTGGCGGGAAACCGGTCGCGAACCGATATCGGGCGTCACAGTCCAGTTGAGTAATCACCCGACCGACCTGGACGATGAATCCACGAGCGGCCAGCCAGCCCTACCAGATGGCGGCCAGAGTCACACTAATACGCAGTCGGCCGACAATCTCGAGTCTCAGATCGACCGTCGCCGAACGGCGGCTCGTCTCGAGAAGCTTGCGACCGCCCACGAACAGATCGGCTGGAGCACAATCCCGGGTATCTCGACCGTTGAAGCTGCCGCCTGGGCAGCGAAACTTTGCACCGCTCAAAACATCCTCAAGGAGCAGACTGACGATTCGGCCGTGATCGATGCTGGCGGTGCATCAGTGTCTATTCACGAGCCAACTCCGCACACGATCCAGCGGGGTGACGACAATGCATAAGGCCAGCCCCACTGCGATTGGTGTCGACCTTGGCGAGTACAATCTCTACACCGCCTGTCCGGTGCAAATGCCGGACTGGAAAGGAGCCTACACGATCAGCGGCGACGACCTCTGTGTTCAGTTAGACGCGCTTCGCGAACAGACTGCCGCCCTACTTGGCAGCGAGTTCGACCGGGATACAATCGTGGCGTACGTCAAGGACCGTCGAGTTGCCCTCATCGAGGCGATCGACGCTGCCGCTCGAGAGCTCTGTGAGTACGCAAGCGCATACGAGCATCCGGTTCTGGTCACCGAGGATAGTCACTTCAAGCCTGACCTCTGGGCGTGGATCACCGACCCTGACGCTCATCGAGGCACTTCGTGGCTGCTGCCGATAGCCCATCGTCGGCTTCGCACGATCGCTGCCGAGTACAGTATCGAGGTCACAACAGTTCCAGAAGAGTTCTCTTCCCAGGAGTGCCACGTCTGCGGTGTTCTGGGTGAACGGCCACTGAACAAGACCTTCCAGTGTACCAACCCGGACTGTCACGTCGACGGCGTCTACGCCGACCACAATGCTGCGAAGGTTCTTGCACAGCGATACTATCCCGGCCAGCAGTGTGCCTATCGGCCTTCTCGGCCAACGTCCCCAGACGATCGGTCTGCAATGCTCGCTGATGGTGGAATCGCCGAGAACGATACCTAGCCACCGACAGCCCGCAACGAACGGGACTACGGTGGTTCCACAAGTGGCATCGATCTCCCACATCTCGACTGCGACCGGCCACTCCCGCCACCCCCACTGACAGCAACAGCGCACCCAGTTGCCCCGGTTTTTCGACCACACTGCAACCACCGACATCATCCATGAGCACAAATTCCGAGCAATCCGGACCGAACGCAGCGATGACCCAGGCATTGGCAGATGAACTCGAGTCACTTCGAGAACGGATTATGACCCTTGAATCCGCCCTCGAGCAGAAGGAGACACGCCTCGACCGACTCGAAATCGAACTCGAACAGACCAAGACAGAGAACGATCGCCTTGAGGAACGCGTCGTTGAACTCGAAGCAACACGGACACCGAGCGAGGCTCGCCTGGATGCTCACGAGAAGAAACTCAATGCGAACAAAGACCGCGTCGGCGAACTCCAAGCACGTGAACTCGAGAAGGGCGCCCATTTGCTCGAGGAGAACGTCGACGAAAGCGAGATCAGCGTTGCTGATGGTCGCCTTGAGCGGGTTAAGAAAGACGACGGCAGACAATACTTCCGTCTGCCTGAGAGTGATGATCCACTTGATCGTGGCGGCGATGTCGCGCTCGCACACAGCGATCTGCTGCCGATTCAGCAACTTGCGAAGATGGACGACGACATGCTCCATGCAACCACGTCCTCGCTGCCCTCACGCCTTGCAGCAAAGCTCTGGAAGGCACGCACCGACCCAGGAGTAGGAGATAACCCGTGGGAGAAAGGGGGTGCAGGCGTCCGTGAATACGTCTCGGCTAGCGATATGAAACACTGGATCCGTCGGCAGGAGAAAGGGGTCAGTGATGGCTATGCCAAGAAGCTCGTCTCGAGGACGATCGACGCTCTACTCGATCTTTCGAAGAATCGGCTCGCAATCAAACGGAAGCGTCAGCGTAAAAACGGCCTCGAATACACCGAACGCCGTGTTCTCCTGATGTCCGATGCAGAGATCCCTGGTGAAGGGACAAGAGCAGCCGAACAGAGCGATCCGGAGACAGCTGATGTCGATAGGTGAAGCTGTTGCCGGCTTGCTCACACTACCCTGAGAAGACTTTCACACTCTACGGCTAACAGAAACCCAGCACGAAAGCGGTTGTTTGCTTGTCTGGCTACTTGCTTGTCTGTCGCTCGATCGGTCGTCGGTCTATAACGAACGACAGCTCAAGAGAGTTCACTGAAGACGTCAGGTGTCACCGGGAACTGGCAAACTAGACCAGCACGATCTCCTCAAGAGAAGGCGATAGAGTTTGAGGGAGATCGGCGTAACCTATGGAATCGGCGGTGAAACAGTTGAATCATCGATCACCATCAGAATCTTGACGCGGTCATTCAGTCGCAGTTCCATTCCCCGCAGTCGCAATCCACACACCCGGTATCAACCAGAATCCGCTTACGAACGCCTAATTGACGTTCATTCTTCACCCACTATTCGTGGTTCATCGGACTGAACAGCTACGCCCGGAAGTTTCGTGGTTCCCCGTTCCGGACACATTTTCGAATCACAGCGATACTATGGTACTCTCATGCGAAACAAAGCGAGAAATCGAGTAGTCCCACAACCAATTCAACGGTCCGTTTAGCCGTGTTTTTCCACCTGGTACCAGTTAACTTCCTGCCCGACGACATAGCTGACGACGACCTGCACGACGACGAGTCCGAAGAGCGTCAGTGCGACCGGGATGAGCAGCCACGCGAGATCAAACCCTTCAGTGCCGGCGGTATAGTTGTCGATTCCACGGGTTGTGAGTGTGATGCCGTAGATGCCAGCCAAGCCCATAGCGACGAGGCTGGGATGAGCGAGAGCAGCTAGCACGAGTGCCGGAACCGTCACTGAGAGGAGTGTCCCGACAGCGAACGTCCCCACGAGTGACAGTAACGAACTCAGGAATGCCGGATCACGCAGATTGCGCCAGTCGCGGATGTGGCGATGGCAAATGGAGACGTGACCGGATATCCAGCGAACCCGTTGGCCCCACCAGTCTCGAAGCGTGTGCGCTGCCTCCTCGTAACAGGGATAGTACAACAGTTCTCGGATAGAAAGATTGGCTTGGTTACACCTATGAGTGAAGTCCATATCCTCAGTCAGTGCTCCTTCGTCGAATTGCCCCACCTCATCGAAGACCGAGCGCTCGATTAGGACACTGCGGGTGCCAACGATTCCGAGTCCCAGCAGGGAGCGAGCGAGCTTCTGTGGCAAGAAAAAGAGCAGTAGATACTCGTAGTATGCCATCGATTCGATGAGGCCTGTTGGCCGTGGGAGGCTCCGGACCCGTGCGATGTCATGTTCTCCTAACGCGGCCATCCCATGGGAGATCAGCCTCGGGTGAGGTTCCTGATCAGCATCAAACATCGCAATCACGTCAGCATCGCTGCGTTCAATGGCATCATTGAGTGCGCCTGCCTTCGATCCCGGCCGACGACTGAGGATATATTTGACTTGCTCGTGGTCGGCGGCCAAATCGGTAGCCCGATCGATAGAGGGCTGATCATCCGGTTCGCAGACGATTGTGATAGTGAGGTCCTCGTAGGTTGAGGCTGCCAGGTGTTCTACCGAGCGATGCATTACTTCAGGTTCATTGTGGACAGGGACCAGTGCCTCGACAGACCGGCCTGAATGGACCAGCGCATCGGAATCTTCCCGAAATAGCGACAGCAGATACAGCAGCAACGAGGCCGCGAGGATCGCGACGGCGACAATGAACCAAACACGCATGTCAAAGACAGTGTTGAGGAACCAAAACGGATGTGCTATCACAACCCCAAGGAGCGAAACCAGATGTGCTATTACACGAAAATCGCCCATCAACGCTATCGCCATGAGAGCAACGACGATACCAGGGGCTAGGAGGTATCGGTGGAGGGAAGTCATACTGCGGACTTGTGATAGCAGTAATATAAAATTATAGATTTCAATTTACGTTCAAAAAATAGTTATAATGAGTGTCTCTGGCTATCAGTAATGTCTTTATTAATTATCGAATTTCTGTAATATAGACAGCAGACTACCGTCAGACGCTCGATAGATGTTTCGTGGCCCTTACCAGCATCAATGGCGACGATACAGATTGTCTACGATCACAGCGGCGATACTGCCACCAACCAGCATCGGGAGCCAGTAGGTCGCTCCCCGATAAATGACGACGGCGGCCGTCGCAGCCGTCGTCGCAACTCCGGTTGTAGAGACGACCAGAACGATAAACGCCGTCTCGACGCCACCGATACCGCCCGGAAGTGGGAATATTCCAGCGATACTGGCGACTGGGAGCACGATGAGCATCGCCACGAAGGGAACAGTAACTCCGATCGACACCAGCGAGATCCAAAGGCAGATCGCTAGCGTGAGCCACCCGGCACACGAGAACAAACCGGCCAAGATCAGAAGCCGCCGATTGCTGGCGATACGTTCGATAGAGGCGAAAAATCCATCTACGCGGTGTTTGATGTCTTCTCGCGTCGGCGCGCTAACGCGTGGGACAGTCCGACCAATACAGCGGGCCATCGGTAGGACCACGGAGAGGGTCATTGCCTCGATCCGATGGCGGAAGCGCCACCCGAGCGTTAGTGCGAGAACGAACCCAGTAAGGAGCGCCACCACAGTGAAACTAGCAAGGAGTAGGTTTCGGTCGAAGTTGAGTCCACGCAGGACGAATAGTCCAATACCAACGATCCCCATACCGATCGAGGGGAAGAAGTGCAAAGTATCGACGCTCGCGATTGCAGCCAGTCCGTTCTCGTACTCTGTGTCGGCGGCTTCAGAGATCAAGAACGCACTGATGGGTTCACCGCCGGCCTGTCCGAACGGGGTGACTTGATTCGCAAAGGTTGCAGCAGTAAACACAACGATTGACTGTACTCGAGAGATTGGTGTTCCTAACGCGCGCAAGACGGTGTGCAGACAGAGCCCCCAAGCAACAAGCCAGAGAGGGATGAAACCAAGCAAGACGGCGATGACGGCGGGCTGGGCTCTGTGCAGTTGTGCAATGATCCCGTCGATACCGACGACCCAGAGCATCAACGAGAGGACGAGTCCGGCACCGGCGAACCCGATGAGGATGGATCGCCAATCGAGAAGCTTGTTAGTTGACATTAAAGGACCTCATGAGAAAACATCGTTAAACAGTGAGAGAACCGCGGCCTTTAGGCTGGGTGGGGAATCGCGTCACTTGACTACGCTGTCCACCGATCATTCGCCCCTCTCGGAATCCAACTGCTCTTGCGCGTAGAGCATCATTCCCTTCCAAGTTAATCCATGGCGCTTCTTTGTCTCTTTTAACTGTTCGTACTGGTCGTCGTCGACCTCGAAATTGATATTTGGCACAGGTCATTCTTTCATTCTGCTACGCTTAAATTTGTCTAACATTTATCTAAGTGTGTATCCGATACGGTGACGAAAATGCTGCAGGTCACGCTCACCACACCCACTACGGGCAAGGAGCAACGCCTACAGCGGCTCTTGGACAGTTCCGAAACGCGCTCCACGACGCATTCGACGCCGTTTCGATGGAGGTGAGAGCGCGTTGACCACGGGCTGTCCCTCAAACGCGACGTACCACAGGAACCGATGCTCGAAGTGGGAGTCAGGCGCGACACCTCCTCAAAGAGATACTCACGGCGTTGAAGCGCCTACAGGAACATGACGCCGCCGAGTGGCGGATTGACGAGCGATTTGACCACTACCAAAATGCGCTCACAGATATCGTCGAGAAGGTCTCTCGCAAGGCCGTCGAGTACGCTGAGTCCTTCGATGAGCCGATAATCGTGCTCGATGACCTGTCGTATATCCGAGAACGACTCGACTACGGAAAGTTCATGTGAAGGTTCACAGTCAGTAAGCGTACTTGTGCATGTCGCAACCAAGTCTGCTTCCCGCATGACTGGGAGCTGGATATAGGTTACTCAGAGGGTGTCATAGAACGATCTTCATGACGTTCTTTTCGCCAAATCTGGAGCAAACTAACCGTTCACTACACTTGCGAATCTAACACTGGCATTTCTATCACCTACCAGGGATGTTGGCAGAGCCTTGCTGAATACACAGCGCGTATCGCTCGGGAGGAGTAGAGGCAGTTCGTATGAAATCAAAATAGAAATTTGTCGGGTGCGGGAATCTGAAGCATATGGACACGTATCTCTCACTGGAGTTCTCACACCGAGACGAGTTCCCGGGCGAGGGCCAAGACATTCGTACCCCCCACGCACTCGTCGAGCACTTCTTAGAGACCTACACCGAACCCGAGGACCGGGTACTCGACATCTTCGCCGGCTTCGGCACGACACTCTTCATCGCTGAACAGCTCGACCGGATTCCTCACGGTATCGAGTACGAGGCCGACCGCGTACGCAGTATCCGTGAACAGATCTCCTCACCTGATAACGTCCGGCAGGGTGATGTCCTCAAACTGAATTCTTCGTGGTTCCCGCCCATCGATTGCTGCTTCACCTCACCACCGTTCATGGAACAGCAAGACGACCGAAATCCATTCCAGAATTACGCCGGCGAGAGCACGTATGACGACTATCTTGACGATATCGAATCTGCGTTCTCCCGGCTCGATACCGTCCTTGCCCCCGGCGGCCACGTGATTATTGATATTGCAAACATGAAACATCAGGACCGGGTCACGACCCTAGCTTGGGACGTTGCCGACCGAGTGTCAACTGTTTTTGATTTCGATGGGGAAATAGTCGTCACGTGGATATCCGAAGACCCGGATGGAAGCACGGATGAACCCGCATTCGGCTACGGATACGACCACTCTTACTGTCTCACCTTCAGGAAGCCATCCGACTGACGGATGCCTGACTTGGTGCCGGTAGCACAGCCTACGTTCGCTGCTGCATAGATCCTCTGTATTCAGCACGCTGTTATTGGCAGCTATCGGAGAGGTGGATAGCCACTTCGGTAACGTCTTCGTCTGTACTTACCGTTTGTCGGGGAGTCATAGGATGAGTATGCGAACCGTTCTATGACATCCTCTACTCAGGATACACAGTCAACGCTGGGAAATATGTCTCATAGAAGGCGTTATCGAAGCTGACCAACGCATCTCCGTCGACAGCCGCGTGTCCACCAATGACAAAGTCCGCAGCAATATGCTGACGCGGTGCAAGATCCTCACTACACTCCTCGCAACGGACGGTCTGTTTCGTCCCACAAGATGGGCATTGAAGCCCATCTGGCCGCCGAACAGTATACTGCTGGAATTGCTCACCTGCTCGGAACAATGCCTCTCGTGATGGTTCAACGAGCTGAATACTGAAGTCCTCAAGAAACTGATCGAGTTCCGATGTGGTATCGAAGTGGCCATCTGCTGCGAGTTCAGCGTACACCAGTGGTGTAATAACGACTCGTCCCTCTCTGTAGACGCGCCGAAGTTCTGCTTCACTTTTCGTGGTGTGTTCGTCTTCGTACAAAAGCGCGAGAAGAGCGTTTGTATCGACTGCCGTGATCACGCCTCTCCCTCCGACTCATCGTCTTCATCATTACCGACATCACGGGGGTACTCGCTGCGGAGCCGACGCATTCGATCCGGCATTGTCTCATCGCTTTCGGCACTGCCACGGTATTTTTCGAAGGGGTCTTCTCCGTCTGCGGTAGTCGGTTCTTTTTTTCGGATCTTGTAGCCAGCCTCAGCCTCTTCGAACGCGATTTCGTCACCGGGTTCGATTCCGAGCGTATCCCGAATTTCCTTCGGGATAGTGACCTGGCCTTTAGTGGTAACGCGCGGCATATCTTTACTAAGAGGTAATGCCTAATAGGTATTACGCGTATTTTCATACCTACTTTCAGAGAGTGGAACTAGAGTGCACTGCGACGCACCTGTACTGGATGTGCGTTCGTCTACGGCCCGCCCGGTGCGGGGAAAACCTGTGCAGTACGATGTGTCTGCGACGAACTTGAGAACGTGATTTTTATCGACTGTTTTGGATCACACGCGCGGCGCTCGGTGCTGAACCGTGTCCTCGAAGGGCTTGGTGAGGGAAACTCTCTTGGACGGCGGTCGGTTTCAACTGATGATCTGTCGGCACGGATTCGGCGGATGATCGACACACCGACGGTCGTGGTGCTCGACGAGGCCGACCAGCTCGATGAGTTGCGCGTCGTGCACGAACTCTATGGCATCCCAGAACTGACACTCGTGCTTATTTCGAACGAGCCGTGGCGGGAGTTCGATCTGCGAGATGTCGAATCACACCCCCGCCTGGATTCACGCATCGGCTCACTCGGTGAAATTCCGTTCTCAGCCTATACCGATAGCGGCCGCGGATCTCGTTATCTGCCCTTCCATGGCAGTTAGCGGCCCAGTTCTGCAGTGGGACAAGTCGACGGTCGTTTTCCACCGATGCTGACGTGTCCAAGCGGATTCGACTAGGCGTACTCCTATTCGATAGTGGTCTCCGGACACCAGTTCGGTCAACGCGGCTGTGGCGGAACCACTATATCCCTATATCGCTATATTCGATATGTGCCGAATATAGAAAACAGAGTACGAGAGGGGCGGAGCGACGCGTCAGAGACGCCACGGACAGGTGTTCGAGGATTCTGGGACCGCCTTGTCGGACCGACGGCGACGTCCACGGAACAAGCGCTCACGGCCGCATTCGCCGTGCTCGCTACGGGCGTCGTTTGCGGCTACGCTATCGCGTCAGACATCGGTTGGTCGTGGTTCCAATTCGCTGTCGTCGGGGTGATTACCCTCGATGTCGCGGGTGGGATCCCCGCGAACGCAACGTCGAGCGGCTACCGCTGGTGGCACCGCCCTGAGAAAAGCAATTGGGACCACCTCCTATTCGTCGCCGTACACGTTCATCCATTCGTTCTGGCGGCGCTATTCGCGGGCGTCACGTGGGGGGAAGCAATGGTAATCTACGGGTACTTGCTCGTCGCCGCCGCGACGGTCCTTCGGGTAGACGTGTCCGTCAGGCGTGCGAGTTCCCTCGCGCTGTTCGCACTCTGGTTACTGGTTACGTCCTCAATTCAGATCCTCCCTATCGGCCTCGAATGGTTCACGCCTCTCCTCTACCTCAAGCTGCTCGTCTCTCACCTTGTTGGGGGAGAACGATGACGAGTCGCGGACGGTACGCGGTGGTTCACCATCTCGAAGAGAACATCGTCAACCCCGTGGTCATTTGGATCTTACGCTCGCCGGTTCACTTTCTCCTGAGTCGATGGTTACTCGTCCTCACGTACAGGGGACGCCGAAGTGGTCGGGAGTTTTCGACGCCAGTCCTCTACTGGAGGCGGAACACCAATGTTTTTCTCTTGACCCCCAAGCGACAGACTAACTGGTGGAAGAACTTCCGCGGTGGCCACCCGTTGTCGATGCGCTACCGTGGACGAGAGGTTTCAGGCATCGGTGAAGTGAAAACAGACGAGAAAACGGTTCTCGAAAGTCTCGAGTGGATTTCGACTCCGCTCCGAGTGCTCGACGAATTCGTCCCGGGCGGGAAGAGAGTCGATGAGAGCGCCCTACAGGCGAGAGTAAACGAGTTTGCGGTGATCCACGCCACGTTCGGATCAGCGTCGGAGGGTCAACTCGACGGGGCAGTAACCAGATGATCGATTCGATACATTCTCTCCGTCCGGAACAGGAAAACGTACCGGTAGTGATGACCGAACGAGAGACTATGGCTGATACCTCAGATCGAAACTGGAAGGTGGTCGTTCAATGAAAGACGACGAGTTCGAGCGAGCGAAGTTGGAACTCGTCGATGCGATGGCACAGGCCGCCGAGGTGTACGGTATCAACGGCAGTTACGGCCGGCTATACGGCTTTCTGTACCTCGCGCCAGAGCCACGTTCGCTCGACGACCTAGTCGAAGAAAGCGGCTACGCGAAATCCACCGTTAGCACCGCGATGAGCGTTCTCGAACGGTATTACCTCGTTTCGAGACACTCGATTCCAGGCGAGGGAAAGCGCGCGTATTTCACAGCAGAAACGGACTTCTGGACGGTGCTGCAGGAGATAAGCACCCGAGAGGGGCGACGCGAACTCCGAATCATGAAAGGCGGGATCGAGTCAGCAAACGCTCATCTCAATAGTGCGGCCGACACTGAGCAAACCGAACACGCTCAGAAGCGTCTCGACGAACTTGAAACGCTCTTCGATCACTTGGATACACTGCTGGAGTTCGTGAACGAACACTCTCTCGAAGAACTGGTCAAACTGGCTGAAGATCGGACGTAGCGGCGATCATGATACGACTAACAGTTCCCTCAAGCTGTCGAACGGACCAGACCCCACATCGACACCGCCGCTGTCGATCGGCGTCGGCTCCATCTCTTCGAGATCGCGAATCTCGCCTGTGAACTCGGATTTTCGCGTAGCTCATTTGTGAGGTTGGTGAGTCGGGACGGGGCGTCGGGGTCGTTACTCATCGTCGTCATCCACGAGTCCGCTTACGCTGACCTCAGTGACGATTGGTCGTTAGATCCTATAGTCAGGAATAGCAACTAAGAGACGCCTGAAAAGAACACAGAAAGCACTATCCGGAGCCCTGAATACCGCCCTTCGAATTTTTGACTATCTTCGCACAGATCTGCCATCATCAATAAACACATCCTCTGCAACTGCAGCCAGTTGCCGCTTTTCGGTCTCCGATTCACTCATACCTGATTAATCGCGTTGCAAGACTAATTTGCTTCCCTGTGAGTATACGCCAGAAGTCGGCTCACTAAGAGAGAGAAGAGAAGGGAACAACACTTATACAGAATTGCAACATACGTTTACGTGTATACATGGCCACAAAGACACTGACGATCACCGAAGAAGCCTATGAGACGCTAAAAGCACACAAACGCGAGGAAGAAAGCTTCACAGACACGATTATCCGACTGACGGAAGCCGACCGGGACGTTATGAAGGGGTTCGGTGCGTTCGAGGACGTCGACGGCTTCCGCGAGTCCGTCGAGGACGTGCACGACCAGTTCGACGCTGATATGCGAGAACGGCAGGAACGGCTCCAGCAGCGCCGAGGGCGCGACGAATGATCGCCCTTGATGCGACGTTCCTGATCGACTATCTCAACGGTGTCGATGCCACAGCGGCCTTTCTCGACCAGCAGGACGCGCCAGTGTACTACTCGTCAGCTATCGCGATGTTCGAGATCTACCAGGGCGCGGCACAGCACGACGGCGACGCGATCGCGACTGCCGAGGAAAGCCTGGACTGGGTCGAGCCGCTCGAGTTCGATCATGAGGCCGCGAAAGAAGCAGCGCGCGTGAACGCCGAGGCAATGGAGAACGGCCGCTCGATCAATATCGGCGATGTCCTAATCGCAGGCATCTGTCGCCGTCACGGTGCGACGCTGGTCACTCGAGACGGTGATTTCGGAACTATCACTGGCCTTGAGACGATTGACTACTGATATCGCGACAATCAGAAACCCAGCATAGGTTCGAACAGGTCTGCCGGTGTGAGTAATCGCGAAACTGTACGATCGCAACGAATACAAAATCAAGAGTTGGGTTTCAACATAGCTCAGACGAATCTATGAACACTGAACTCGAGTTTTGAATGCTATTTTTTCGGAAAGGCGTGTCCAAAGATCGGGGAGTCGGTGTCGTCAGTCGCGACCCCGATATCGTGTTCAAAGCGGATATCATCGACTATGAGCAGAATGGACGGTCAAAAAGCCAGTGCTCGCACACAAGAACGTCATCGTCTATAGCAGTAGCGTGACGCTGCGCGAAGACTATCCCCACCAATTTTCAGTTGTTTTAATGGAGAGGTTATGTAGGAGGTGGACGAAAGCGCTGAGAGACTCCTCTGATTATATGAGTGTCGTACATTCAGATAGGTATGATCGTGGATCAGGACGCTCTCGGGCCGAAAAAGTAACCACCACGGGAGTTGATCGTCCATCGAAACAGCGAGATCAACACGCTGTCGAGTATTTTCGAATCCGTGACGAACGGCCGCCAGACCAGCGGTGCGTTCATCTATGGACCGCCGGGTTCAGGCAAGACCTGTGCCGCAAACGTGCTTCTCAATGAGATTCCAGCGACTACTGTCACTAAAAACGGGACTAGCGGTGAGCCGATCGAAACAGCATACATCGATTGCTACAATGGCAAGTCCCGACGCGACGTCTATCAGAACCTACTCGAGACGCTCGGCGAGGGGCCAGCCCAGACGCGACCCTCCGCTGCGACCGACCAATTGCGCCGGCAGATACTCGACGCGATTGACGGGCACCTGATCGTCGTACTTGACGAGGCCGACCAGATCGGCGAAAAGGATGTGCTCAAAGAACTCTATGAAATGACGGGGGTAGCCCTGCTCCCGATCGTCACCAAGAGCCATCAGCTGTTCGCCGACGCCGAGGATCGTCTGGACTCACGGCTGACCGCACTCACACCGATTCCGTTCCGCTCCTACGACGAGAGTACGCTGGTCAAAATCCTTCAGGCGCGCGCAAATGTCGGCCTCGAACATGGTGTCGTCGAACGCGAACACTTGCAGATTATCGCCGAGCGCTCGAGAAACGACCAAGGCGCGCGATTTCGATTCTCAAAAACACAGTTCTCCATGCTCGATCAGAAAGGGCCGGCGAGGTGACAACCGATCTACTCGATAAAGGCTCCCCGATGTCTCAGTCTGACGTGATCCGATCGCATCTTTCGGCAATCTCGCGCTCACAACGCATTTGTCTAGAAGTGATCGGGAAGATTGGCCCGGAAACCAGCGGTCCAATTACGGATAGGTACTGTTCAGATATGCGGATTGACGAAGAACGTAGTCAACGGGCGATTCGAGACTGGTTGAGTGACTTCAAAACGCGGGATCTCATCTGCGAACATGACGTACAAAACGGGCCGGCCTACGAGCTCCGCGAAATTGTCCAGCAGGTATTGGATGGAGATATCGAGCCCTAGTCGGTGAACTCGAGTTCAGCAGATACGGGATTTGCTGTTCTAATCGCGGTCACCAACAATCTCCTTCACAAGAGCGTAGGGAGAATTTCAATCCCGGAGTGGGTTTCTACCGCGTCGCGACGCAGAGACTATGGGCCGGACGTAATCGAGGGCAGATGTTTCAATCCCGGTGTGGGTTTCTACCGCGTCGCGACTTGTTGTCGTGGCCTCGACACCGCCGACATGTTCCAGTTTCAATCCCGGTGTGGGTTTCTACCGCGTCGCGACAGACCACAGAATCCCGAAAATATCTGGGTCATGGAAGAGTTTCAATCCCGGTGTGGGTTTCTACCGCGTCGCGACAAGGTAAAGACTAAACATTACGGGAATTAATAGGTTTCAATCCCGGTGTGGGTTTCTACCGCGTCGCGACAGGGGGTGTTTTCTCGGGGATAGCACCTATAGTTTTCTCTGAAGTTGCGAGAAGGGGGGAGTCGTTCGTGGACCCCAGCTGTACACGGCTTTGAAAAAGGTCGACGAAGATTGGAACTCACGTGTGGAGTCGGCCGGCAAGTGTCGGTGCGACGTGACGGGTTTTGCCCTCCATCCACGTCTCGACGGCGCCATCAGATTCGAGCGAGTCGAGGTGCCGACCGACAGTACTTCTCGATTTCCCGGTCTCTTCGGAGATTCTAGGAAGGGTCGTACTTTCGTCGATGGAGACGAGATATTGGAGCGTGTCGAGAGTCGCGTCGGACGGGCGCCCCATCAGGTTCGGCAGGCCGATCTCTTCGATCTTTTCGTCGACATCTCTGAACTGGAGTGCGAGGTCGACGACGTTCGGCCGGGCAATCGCGGCGACGGTCAACGGGAGAAAGATCTCCCGCGGACCCCCGTCGAAGTTGAGTACTACCGTCCCCTCGGCGGCTTCAAGGACGTCGACGCATTCTAACACAGCGGCTTCGAACGCCTCGTAGCTCACCTCCTCGACAACAATATCAGCTCCGGGACCGAGTTCGTTGACGGTCTGGTTAACATCCTGGATCGCGCTCTTCGCCCTATCGCTCGTGTCGCCGCGCGGTCGAAGGAGAACGATAACGTCGTCGGCATCGAGGCCGTTATCGAGTATCGGGCGCATCACCCGCGGGCTGTAGTGCCCGATCGTGGAGACGTACGTACGCATACATCCAATTGCAGTCATGTTCGATTAAACGGTTTGGCTTCGAAATTGCGTAATCGTCCGGTTACGATCCCGAATGACTGAATACGTTTTCGGAATCGCAAAAAGATTCAAGGTGGTGACGGATCCAGATGTGATCATGTATCGACACACGATTGTCTACTGTCGTGAGGTGTTATGCGTCGAATCGAGTTAACGGTTGAGCCAGAGGGCTCGTTCCCGGTGCCGACCGCGAACGGTTACCAGATCTACGGCGCGATCCTCTCGGCACTCAACGGCGTCGACGAGGATGTGAGCACGCGCGTCCATGATTCCTCGATCGGGAGTCTGACAAACAGCGGCCTCCTCGGGACGTTTGACGGGAGCCATCGCGACCACCATAAACGCGTGATCCGCGACGAGACGTACACTCTCAAGCTGGGCGTCGCCGATCCCCGCGACCAAGAGGTCTTCCAAGCACTTGCCGACGCGTTCGTCTTCAGCGACGACACGCTCGAACTCGCGGATGGCAACTTCCGCGTGCGGGACTTCGCGAGCACGAACACAACCCACGAAGACCTCCTTACCAAAGCCTCAGAGATCGCTGCCCGGAAGCACAATACCTTCGAGATCAAGGTCTGCTTCGAGACGCCGACGTGCATCAAGGAGAGTAGCAACATAACCAACATGTTTCCCGCGAGGCAACACGTATTCGCCTCGACATTACGCAAGTGGAACACGACGATCCCAGATGAGCGGGCAGACGAGTTCAAAATCGCGATGACCCGCGAGGACTTCGGGACAAACCTCATCGAAAAACCCGACGCAGACACCTACGAGACGCACACCGTCCTCGTCAACCGCGGCGAAGATGGCGGCCCGATTCTCCGCCAGGGGTTCACCGCTGACTGCACGTACAAGTTCAAGGGCGCAAGCGAAGCCATCCGGACCGCAGTGACGGCGCTCGCGCTCTTCAGCGAGTACGCCGGCGTCGGTGCGTTCGTCTCCAGAGGGTGTGGGACGGTCTCTGTGGAGGTGGCAGCGTGAGTACCGAAACCTACGACACACCCGCTTCCGCAGCCCGGTACGCACACCGGTACATCGTGGATACGCCGCTCGTCGGGAACATCCTTGAGCACGCCGGCGAGTATGACGCCAAGACGGACCCGGAGGAGACGACATCGCTGGCGGCCCACGTCATCAACGCGATGACGATCGGCGTGAACACCTTCGTGTACAACGCCGTCGACGGCGGCCGCGACATCATGGAACTCGAAGAGGAACTCTCGGTGCTCGCGGCGGCGCTCGCGCTCCATGACACGAACAAGTACGTCCGCGAGGCGTACGGTGTCGAGACAGACGGGAATACGGGCGAGGCCTTCGACACCTACTTCGAGAACGGCGACGACTTCGGCGTCGAGGAATTCCTCGGTGGGGGCTACCGGGAGGACCTCCACTACCTCGTCCAACGAACAGAGGTGAGGGAGGACAGCCGTGAGACTCGCGGAACGGAGACAGAGTTCGCCGGCCTCGAACGGTACTGCCGGATCGGCGATCAAGTCGCGTCAGTCGTCCTCCGAGACGGTATCAGGGGTGGGTTCACCAAACTCCGCAAGAAACTCGATGACGGCGAAGTCCACCTCCTCGAATTGACACAGATTGAACAGCCAATCCTCAACGACGAACTCCTCGCCGCGACGAAGCAAGTCATGTCTGGTAAGGATGGTGGCGAGGAGTACGGCGTCGTCGTTGGGAGCACGCCCGATCGCGTGCTGTATCTCGGTGACGAGGTCGACCATGACGTGCTTCGAGAACGCGTCGGGAGCCACCTGAGTCAGCAACTCGTCGAGACCGAGCGGTATTCGTTCTCGTGTAAACTGAACTGGAACTCGTTCGACTACGACATCCTCTCCGAGTTTGCACTCGACCCGGAAAAGAAAGAGAAGATTATCGCGACAACGTTCCGAAACCTCCTCGCCAACGGGACCGCCGGCGTCGAAGGGTTTGAACACATCCGGGATGACTTCGATCCGTACTTCCCGGTCCTTGCGAAGGCGGTCTATATCGACGGCCAATCGGAGTTCGACGACGAAGACGTGCAGGCCGCGTACGACGAGATATACGAGGAACAAGGCCCGCAGAAGGTCAAGATCCACTTCGTCGCGTACCTCCTCCGGAACTTCGAGGAACACCGTGAGTTCCTTGAGAAGTTTCGAGAGGACGTTCGCCCCCGTTTGCACGACGACCTCGAAGCGGAATCGGACGCGATCACTTCTGTCGTGGACCGGTTCTTCGACGCGACGATGTCCCCGAGTCTCGGCTCGAAGGAGGAAATGTGCTTCCTCTGCGGAGCCGAGGCGGAGACCGACTACCAGAAGGGGCTCTCAGCGGTCTACCGAACACAGGAGTTCTCGCGGCGTGTCCGCCCACACGCGAAGTACAAGAAGATCTGCGAGGTATGTAACCTCGAGTACGCGCTCCTCGCTGACACGTGCGAACGCGCCGACGTTAACCTGAACTCGAACGTCGGCGTCGCGTACTACTACTTCGACGAATTTCTTGGAGACATCCGCCTCCGTGGTGAACGCGTCGGCCTCCAGCAGGGCGAGACGATCGACCTCAGCGACACGGAGGTAGAAACGAGTCTTCTCCGACCCCAGTACTACGTCCAACCGTTCAATTTCGGTGGACATCCCGCAATGGGTGAAAAAAATCACCGGATGGTGATCGTCCGACAGCTGATGCAGGCGGCACAGAACGCCGGTATGAAGGTCGACCTCGGTCGGCCGTTCACGCGCTTCGAGAGCGCTGATGCAGCGTTCGTCGACGAGGACGCGATCCGCCAGCAGGAACTGCTCGGTCTGGACGAAGTCGATCGGTTCGGGCCGCTCCCCTCGTTCGCTGACCGTGAGGAGGGACACGAGCAGTCGCACCTCCGACGTGCGCTCGCGCTCTGCAAGATCATCGCTACCATCGGACAGGAGGCGGGGATGCGGAATTCCTATCTCCAACTCGACCGAGACACGTTTCACCATCTCACGGACTTCGCCGTACAGAACCACGAGAACGCGACTCGTCTCTCCGACCTTGAGTCGTACCTCGAAACGTATCATACGGACCAACTCATGGACATGAAAACCGTCGCCGAACGAGGAGTCGACCTCTTCGGCGAACAGTACGACAGCAAGTACAAGAAGACGAAGATCTTCCGCGAGGCGATCGACGCGTTCCTCAGCGGGAAGAACCAGCGGATGTCCGATGACGACCTCCGCGAACACGTCGCGGCACAAGTGTACGACGCGGCGGACCGCGAAGACTACGCTGGCTACGTTACCGTAGAAGAGGCGGAGGCGTTCGTAGACGCCCTACAGGCGTATCTCGTCGATAACGACCTCGCTTCCCTCAAGAAACTCTCCGACTGGGAGAACGCGCTCGTCAACTCGTACCTATATGCCTACGAACAGGTTCTGTACGAGGATGACGACACTGAATCGTCCGATAACTAATCCCATTCACTGATCCACAATGACTCTCACGTACCCCGAAACTGGCCTTGTCGACTCGTTCGAAATCTACCGCACGCAGAAGCCGAGCGTCACGCTCGTTGTCGAACGCGAGATCACCGAACCGACGCTGTTCCGCAACTCCAACAACGACCGTGCGGAGACCCAGCAGTTCGGTGACCAGTTGCACGCACAGGTGAACGGCGAGAAGTTCACGAGCAAGGAGCGGCTCAGCGGTCTCGACTTGCTCCGGTCGCTCGGCGATGAGTTCGTTGACGACGAGTACACGTACAACGAGCCGGCAACGCTCGAAGAGTCGATCAATGTCGGGACACTCACGTACGGCCTCGCCGGCACCGGCGATCAGGACTTCGCGATTAAGTCCCGCGTCATCGAGGGCTACACGTACACGACCGACGAGTACGACCTGATGAACAAGGAGACTCGAAACGCGGTGTACGAGTCCGGGACGATGCGGACCGACGAGAACGAACAGTCCGAGGCGTTGTTCGACTACGTTAAAGTCCAGCCGGGCAACTCCCTCGTCCACTTCGTCACACTCGAAGCCGCAACGGGTCCGATGCTCCTCTACGCGCTCCACAACGTCCTCAACACCGGGCGATACGGGGCTCGTGAGACGCGGACGGGGCGCAACGTCCGGAACTCGATCCGCGGCGTGATCCTCGGCGACCACGACACGTCGCTCTCGACGGGCGAACTCCTGATGGAGTACCACGAGGAAGACGACGTGATCGAGGACAGTATCGCCGATTACGTGCAGGATGTCCGCCGGGCCGACTGGGAGGTCTACGGCGACTTCGACGGTGCCGACGACTTCCCCGAATGGTACGAGGAATTGGAGGCCGTCGCATCGCGAGAGGCCGACGACGCCGACGAGACCCTCCGGGAAGAGTTCGACCGCCTCACCGAGGCGGCAGCGGACGTGTTCACCGATGATGATTGAGCGGACGTACAAGGCGCGGTTGTACGCTCCGCTGTTCTACTCGAGCGCAGAGGGGCGCTCCGTCCGGACGCAGCCGACGCTATCCGCGACCGCGCTCATGCACGCTATCGGCTACCGTTACTGCGGACTCGAAAAGCGGTACGCGCTCGTCGGGCAGGACGCGACGAGCGCGTCGTACGACCACCTCCGTGATCTGCCGCTGTTCGTGAGCGACATGCGACCGGTCTCCGTCAAAGCCAACGAACGGACATTCCGGAGCACCGACTATCGATCCGAGCGGCATTTCACGACGGCGGACCCGGACGTCGCAAACCAGGTGACTGGCGGGAAGTCTGTTCCGGAGGTCCTCGAACGATCCGGTGCCGGCTGGCAGACCATCCGTCGGTACCAGGGTCTTTCGCCCGGATCGACCTTTGAGTTCACCGTCTGGAGCGAGGAGTTGCTCCCCGACCGACCGTCGTTTCGGATGGGGATCGGACAGACTGGAGAGTTCCGAGCGACCGAGTCAGACCTCGACCAGCTCGTGTTGAACAAGTTCCTCCTTGAGGAAGTATACGACCTCTCGACGGAGACACTAAGCGAACTCCTGGAGCGGAGCGATAAGTTCGAGCGCGGCAACGATCCACGACTCCAGCACTTCGTCGGCGTCGATCCGGCGTACGCGCGCGACGTCATCGTCCCGGAGGTGGGCTAAATGCGTGTTCAAAGTGCGGAACTCGCGATAGAACCACCCGGAAAAGGGTTTGAGCAGCGCGGATTCGAACATGCCCGCGCGTTTCAGAACCGCGTTGCCGAGTGGGCACACGACGATACCGCAGAACCGGTCGCCGTCCTCCGCGCACCGACGGGAGCGGGGAAGACCGCGACGTTCTACGAGGTGATCGACGAGAACGACCTGACTCTCGTTGTCTATCCGACGAACGCACTCCTCAAGCAACAGCTCGATCGGTTCCGTGAGTGGGAGGGCGTCAGCGCCGAGCCACTCAACAGCGACACACTCGACGGTCATGGAGACGAGCGCGTCGAGAACCTCCTGCAGCTGACCGACTTCTACGAGGGACACGATGTTGTCGTCACGAACCCCGACATCTTACAGGCGATCATTCAAGACCTGTATTGGGGATCGACGAAACCGATGCAGTTCTTCAACCGTTTCGACGCAGTCATCTACGACGAGTTTCACTTCTACGACGATCTCGCTGCGAGCGGGCTCCTCCTGCAGATGCACGTCATGCACGACCGGCGCGGAACGGAGGTCCTCCTCGCGTCCGCAACGCCGAACGAGTCGTTCGTCGAATTCGTCAAGGACGAACTTTCGCTCCCAGTCCGAGACATCACCGCCGAGTACGTCTCTGACGGCGATCAGTTTCGCCAGCCGGTGACCGTGGACAGACATGAGGCCCGTACGATCAACGAGGAGCGGGAGGCCGTCGGGGAGCGTCTCCAAGAACTCGTCAACGACGCCAACGACCTCAACGAACCGCAGGTTGCACTCGTATTCAACAGCGTCGCCGCGAGCAACGACTTCCACGAGGACCTGGCCAAGGAGTTTCCCGAGGTGTTCAAACACACCGTGAAGGACAACGGGTTCGACACGAACGATCCGAACGCGGATCTCGAGTCCGGGAATTTCTTCGTTCTCAACACCACGAGCAAGGGTGAGGTCGGATTGGACTACGATATCCAGACACTGTTCATGGAGACGCCGGCAACGCCGAGTGCGTTCCTCCAGCGGTTCGGACGCGCCGGTCGAGAGCACGAGGCGGTCGTTCACCTGTTCGGTCTCGATGACATGGCGTGGCCTGACGTTCTGTCGTATCCGGAGTTCGTCGAGTCGGTCTACGACGCACTCGGAGTGCATCGGAGCCTCGACGAGGAGATTGCGGCGCTCCGGAGTCTCGTCGGGATGCGTGCGGCGTACGCAATCCACTCGCGAATGGACGACAACGAATGGTTTGGACCGGAACTGTTTGCGGACTTCGAGTCGGTCTCCGAGTACGAAAAGTGGCGTGTGTTCTTCCGCAATGTTGAATCCACACTGGAGAATGCCGGCGAGTTCGGATCTCCGGTCATGCAGAATAGTACGACTCGGAAGATCCTCGACTTCGCACGACACTGTTTCGGTGCCCTCGAAAGTCTCCGTGGCCGTTCGCTACCGATCGACATCAGGTATCCCCGAGGCGATCGGCATGCGCTCACGTCGTACGACCTCCTTACGACGCTTCGGTACTACGATATCGAGGACATCGAGTCCAACGGAACACTCGTCGCCGAGCGGCGAGACTCGGCACAACCGGTCGCGATAACTGCTCGATTCCCTGGCTATGAGAACCGACCGCGTGACTACAGCGGTTCCATCAACGAAATCGAGCAGATGTTCTCCCGGTGGATCTATCCGGAGATCGAAGAAGCGGACCTCACTGAAACGGGGGTCGACAAAGGCGTACTTCGACAGTTCTTCGCCGACCTCTCGCTCCCAAGGACAGTGATGCCGATCGAAATCCGGTACGGCCAGTACGTTGCGTACGTCGACCAAGATAGGATCGCTTCCGTCAATATCGAGCGCCGCCAAGTATGAACGAGGAGCTGATCAACGTCTCCGATTTGAATCAGTACGGCTACTGTCCTCGCCGCTACTGGTACCTCCATTTCTTCGACACACAAGGGACCAATTACGAGCGCGTCGAGGGGACATCGCTCCACGACTCGAAGGCAGATCGCGGAGGATGGGTCGACGAGCTCTACCTCGAAGACGAAGATCTCGGCCTCAAGGGGAAGATCGATGTCCTCGAACTCCACGACGACCTGATACCGATCGAGCGGAAACGTGCGGAAGGCGGTGACTACTACTGGAGTGACGAACTCCAGCTCGCCGGCTACTGTCTCCTGCTAGAGTCGTACCTGGATGAATCAGTACGGGAGGGAGCGATCTACCTCTACGAGACTGACCAGCGCATGCACGTCCGGATCACCGACGATCATCGGGACGCAGTTCGTGAGCAGATTGAGACGATGCGTTCGATGTCTGCAGGCGATGTTCCGCCGATAACGGACAACCCGAAGAAGTGTACCGCGTGTTCAGTCCGGTCGTACTGCCTTCCCGAAGAGACGCTGAAACTCGAACCCAGTCGAATGCCGAGCCAAGAATGGGAGGAGTACGTATGAAGGCGAGCCAAGGAATGTTCGAGGACTCGGTCGTCTACGTCACGACGCAGGGCTCGCAGGTGCGTATCGACGGCGGCCAAGTCGTCATCTACGATGTGGATGGCGATGACGGCGAACTCGGATCGTTCCCCGTCGAGAAACTCGACACGATCAACGTCTTCGGTGGCGTCAACTTCTCGACGCCATTCGTCGCGACGGCGAACGAGCACGGGATTGTGCTCAACTACTTCACCCAGAACGGGAAGTATCGGGGAAGCTTCGTCCCGGAGCGCAACACAATCGCCGAAGTCCGCCGCGCGCAGTATGCGCTTGACGACCGCGACGAGCTGGCAATCGCGAAGGCGATGATCGCGGCGAAGGTCCGGAACGCGCGGACGCTCCTCTCGCGAAAGGGCGTCCGAGGGACGACCATCCTCAAGGACCTCGGCGAACGCATTTCGACTGCGTCGAACAAGGACGACCTTCGCGGGATAGAGGGCGAGGCCGCAGAACGCTACTTCGGCCGACTCGACGAAACGCTCGTCGACGACTGGACGTTCGAAACGCGCAGCAAACGACCGCCTGAAGACCACATCAACTCGCTGCTGTCGCTGACCTACGTGATGATGAAGAATGAGGTATTGAGCGCGCTACGCTGCTACAACCTCGACCCCTTCCTAGGCGTGCTCCACGCCGATCGGCACGGACGACCGTCGCTCGCGCTCGACCTCCAAGAGGAGTTCCGACCGCTGTTCTGTGACGCGTTCGTCACGCGCCTGATCAACCGCGGGACGATCACGCACGATCAGTTCGGAAACGACAACCGACTCACCGACGACGGCTTCCAAGCGTACTTGGACAAGTTTGATGGCTACATGGACGAAGAGTTGACACACCCGCACTTCGAGTACCGCGTGAGCCGTCGAAAAGCGATACGACAGCAAGTGATCCTCCTGCGGAAAGCGATCACGGGTGAGCTCGACGACTACCACGCACTGGAGGTGTCGCGATGAGACTCGCAGTAACGTACGATGTCAGCGACGACACGAACCGTCGGCGTGTCTACCGGACGCTGGAACGATACGGGGCGTGGCGCCAGTACAGCGTCTTCGAACTCGACGTGTCGAAGAGCGAACGGGTCGAACTCGAAGACGAACTCGAAGGACACATCGAGCCGGCGGACGGAGATCGAATCCGACTGTATCGGCTCTGCGAAGCTTGCCAAGAGGCGACGACAGATCTCGGAACCGAACCACCAGACGAGCAATCGAACGTTATCTGACGTCGGTCTTCGTCGACCTTTTTCAAAGCCGTGTACAGCAGGGGTCCACGAGAGCGGGCGGCGCCCTCGTGGGTAGAGCAAGGTTTATAGACCTGCTCAAGCAAAATACACCCCCTGTCGCAGTGCGGTAGAAACCCAGAACGGGATTGAAACATCGATCGTGCCTGATTCGTCTCCACTGCGGACTGGTCGCAGTGCGGTAGAAACCCAGAACGGGATTGAAACAGGACATCGTAGTCACTGCTGACACAGTCAATGCTGTCGCAGTGCGGTAGAAACCCAGAACGGGATTGAAACATGCGGATCTGGAACTTGACGTACCACAGCGTGTGGGTCGCAGTGCGGTAGAAACCCAGAACGGGATTGAAACTGTTTCAGGTGGAACGTGGTTGCAGTACAATTCCGGTCGCAGTGCGGTAGAAACCCAGAACGGGATTGAAACCTCGTGCATCATCGACCACCGTCACAGTTAGGGCGTCGCAGTGCGGTAGAAACCCAGAACGGGATTGAAACTCGAAGATGACGTGATTCGGATAGTGTTCGGATAGTCGCAGTGCGGTAGAAACCCAGAACGGGATTGAAACTGAGCGTCGACACTGTACTCGCGGAGGTCCAACACGGTCGCAGTGCGGTAGAAACCCAGAACGGGATTGAAACTCTGTTGATGTGCCGATTGATTCCAAGTGGCGTTGGCGTCGCAGTGCGGTAGAAACCCAGAACGGGATTGAAACACCTCCTGGTTCGTCAGGGGCTCGGGGTAGGCATCGGTCGTGAGCGAGTAGAGTCGGAAAAGTTACTTCGGATAGAGATCAGTCGTCTTCAAGTCCGTTGGTATGGCGATCAGGCTGCTGGCGATGAGTGAGCGCATCGAACAGATCAGACCCGTCACCGACACCCTCGAATCTGACCACGGCTACGTCGACGTCGATCGACGCGGTACCGAGAACACGATGTCCCTGTCCGAGCGTGGGAAAGCTGCTGCTGCCGGCCTCATCACAGACGATCATCGGGTTGTTCACCCAGCTCAAGAGATGGTTTTTGCCGCGTTCGACCAGCCATCCAGATTCAAATCCCAATTCTGGCAGCGTTACTGAGACCCCAAGTCAGTCAGCAAGTACAGTGTATGGGTCGGCCGACGGGATGGGCGCTGGTGAGGACGGCCGTTCGGCGGAAGGTATGCTGGCCGATATGGGCGATGCTGAGACGGCCGGCTATATGCAGTGGTTACCAAAGCTGGGCGACAGCAGTTGGCCGCTACATGCCCGTATTACGGCCGCTGACGTACGCGATGGCGTGAACCTGAACGACTACCCTGTAGAACGGTGGGACGACGGCCGAGTGACCTATGTGAGTTGCATGGAGGACCACTTGGCCGTGAGTACGCAGTACGGCGGAACACTACCCACACTGGTGCGGCTTGCAACGGCGTTACTTGACGATAAGTTGTGGAGCACCGTTCTCACGCCGTCGGCACTCGGCGACGAACTTGAGCACTGTTTCGGCGACACCATCACCAACAGTCGCGATGTCTATGACCATCTTGTCCGGGCGGCGCAAGTTGGGTGGCTCTCCGAGGATGAACGGGCTTACGACCTGCTCAAGAACTGGTACGCAGGCGTCCGGTCTGCCTTGTTACGGAAACTCGGTGAGCCGGATAGTCTGGACGAAGACGAACGCGTTGAGACGCTTCAGAAAGCACATGGCCTTCTCATGTCGGCGACAGCGCTCTACGACGCGATCGGCGTCGATATCTCGATTGAAATCCGCATTCCCGACCCGAACAACCTTCCTGCTGCAGACTTCTGTCGGTTTGTCTCCGAAGTCACGACACGGCAGTCTTCATATGGAATGCATTCGCTGCATCGAAACTTCTGGGAACCGGACAGCCAGAAACGGACCACGGCGATGGCTCGCAATGTGGACCCGTCAGATCCCAATGGCCACCTTCGTGCGTCGTGGATTCTCTCTGGCCCGGGAATCTCGGACTACGCCGAACAGATTCGCGGGGCGATTGCCGCTCGCGACGAGCAGCGCCTCGACGACCGCACGGACTACGACCCGGTCAAACTCAACGTACCGGTCACCGATACATCAGATTACGCGGCCATGCGTCATGCCGTCGAAACAGTGCTCACGAAAAAGAATCTCTGTCCGGCTCACGAATCCGATGCAATGCGCCGCACCACGCGACTATTCGAAGCCTACACTGGCTCGCCGGTCGACGTCGTCGACGCACTGACCGCGCTCACTCGATCGACGCAACCGGGTGACGTTACAATCGCCGATATTGAATACGCACTCTCGACGCTGCCGGCCGATCGTCTGTTCCCCGATCTGTATGCCCCGACGCCCGGCAAGATTTTGCACGCCGTGCTTACGGCCGACGGCCCGATCGGGCGAGCAGATCTTCTCGAGCGTGTCGGCTGTTCGGGGGAGGCCTATCGGAAACACATTGACCGTCTTGAGGCGCTGGATATCCTCACACGGGTCGACGGCGGCAAGTGGACAGCGACGGTCACACCCTGGTACGTTCCAGAGACTGATGCGACGAAACCTAGTGCTGGCCGTGTGACGGTCGGGACCACGACCGTCGATGGCGTGCTGTTCGATGCACTCGATGAACTCGGTTACAACCTTGGTAACTCCGAGCTGATTGGGGCGTTCGAACAGCCGGTGAATCAGGGCAAGCTCATCACGGCGGTTGGCCCATGGATCGACGATTGGATCGATATCCTCACATCGTTACTGAAACCCAACCCCGACTACGTCGGGCAGTCTTTCTACGACGTAACGGTTGGCGAGACGCCAGACCAGGCAACGCTTGCGGAAACAACGGTCGGTATTGTAGCGGACTAACGTGATGAACCTGCTCAAATAGTCGCCATCAGTTTGACCCGTCTGCTCGTACACACAACTCCTGATCTCGTAACTTTTCGACTTCCTAAACGACTCTATCTTGGAATTGGAAACTGTGCCAGCAAACAAGGAGGGTGTCATAGAACGATCCGCATGGCGTTCTTTTTACCCAATCTGGAGCGAACTATCCGTTCACTCCACTTGCGTATCTTGCAACGAGGGGGTGACTGCTGACAGGTACTTCGCCGTGATCGCCGCGACGCCACCCCGTGCGGTTGCACCGAAACCATGTCGAGTGACCACCAACACCTTTAGTTGTCGCCTGAGAATCACCAGTATGGGATCACGGCCAAAAGCCATCCGCTGGTTCGACCGACTTTCATTCCCAGTAGAGATTGGGGCGACAGTTGTCGGTCTAGCCATGGTTTGGCACTTCACCGACATTTCAACAAGTGCTATCGGCGGAGCAACGATTGGGATCGTTGGGGCACGCCTCTGGCAGCCAGTGAAACGACGATTCGGTATCAACAACGGTTGGGGCAAAATCCCTATTGGACTCGCTCTGTTCGGATTGGGAATATATAGTCTCACCTACTCAGAAGGGATGGTGGTCATCAAAATCGGATTTCTACTCGTTGGTGGATGGCTCGTGCTCGATGGTCTCTACGACCTGAAATCGGGTGCCGGAGCAACGGTGTCTGGTTCACCTAACCCGATGGAACGATTCGGAGATGCACAGATCGTCGGGCGCGCCATCGAAAGAGAACCACAGTCTGCGGATGAACTCATATCTACTGTTGATCTATCTCGTCATCGGATTGAGGGAGCACTTGAGATACTTGTAAAGACAGATGCGGTCAGTAAGAGGAATGATCAGTATTATGCACAATTCGAAGACCGATCCATCGGTGACGCACTCAAAAAAGCCCCTTCACGGGCTACCAACCGGGTGAGTACCCTTCCTGAACGGATACTGCGACCGTTCCGATTATTCGGGTTGTGAGCACGTCAGAATGACATATTCCGTGATTGAGTCGCCCTTACGGTCCACAGGGGACCGTAGCGCGGGCAGGAGAAGAATTAGTCTCGCGTCGAAACGATTTTATTACAGTCGTATTCGCTAGTTTCATCCAGAATACGTTACTGTCTGGATTAGGTGGGACTGCATGCATGTTTTTTGCCGGATGCTTGCTTCTCCGTTCAGGAATTCTTGGAACCATCTCATACAGAGCACGGACAAAACGCTAGATGACTCACCTCTACTGACCGCCGTGTCCAGTTAGGAATCAGGGGAAACAAAGAGTGGGATTTGCAAAGTACCTCTACTTATTGACGACTCCCATTTTCTGCTATTACGAGATCAGTCTGTGAAGAGATAGTACTACCAGAGCTACGAGTATTCCTATCGCAACGATTCGCAATACGCTCGCTAAGTATCGTCGGTCCTTTGGGAGCATTTCAGCGACCCCAGATATGCCCGAAGCGATTCCTATGACAAGCGTAGCGGTTAACCCACTAGAATGAAGGAGTTCAAAATATGCATATATACTGAAGAAAGCAAGTGAGGTAACCAGCTGTATTCGAGCCAGTTCCCACCCGCTTGGCTCAGAAAATATCTCCATAGGCTTGATCTCCATTACAACAACCAACTATTATAAAATATAATATATCTGTTGGTACGCACCTTGTCATTCTGGTATGATAATATGTGCTTCTTCTGTACTTACCGTTTGTCGGATAGTCACAGAGAGAGAGAAAGAGAGAGAGGATATGAGAACTGTTCTATGACACCCTGGAATGCTGTTAATCAGTAGTGACGATGATCTCCGTCTCAACCTCAAAGTCTACCACTCTCGTTGATAGTGTCTATACTCCTCTGAACGGACCGGCATGGGCAGACTCTTCGACCTTCTTGCCCGTTCGCGATGAGCTCAATCTCGAAGCCTCAGAGTCGTTCACTGTTAAAAACACGGGAATCGCATTCCCAGAATATCCGGTGGTCACAGAGTTTGATGTCTCTTTCACGGCTCCCCTGCATCTGGATACTCACCGCACAAGAGCGAGAAGAATACGGCATTAAGAAGGTCGATACAAGCGAAGCCGCAATAGCCCCGGCTACCAAAGACGCAGCTTCTGAAGAGGTCTTTATCGCAGACCCGAAGAAGAACATCGAAGTGTCACCTGTCACTGATCCTGGGATTGCTGACGAGGTCTACAAGGAGATGGACGAAAAGCGGGAGGGACTTGAGCTCGAGTAACTAACGAAATTAGAACTTCCAACTTCTCTTTTGGTTGTGCTGCTTCATTCGTTGAAGGGTGCAGAGACAAAATCGGAATCAGGTGGGCCGTGACGGACGATTTTGATTGCGGATCTGGTTACCTCCTCTAACTCAATTTCAGTCGCTGATTCCAGTAGTACGCTAACCGGTCTGGGATTGTAGTCTCCTTTAAGAACGACTACTGTTTCGATGTGTTGGTTATACTCCTCAGTATGTAGTTCCCAACGTAATCTCACCTGTACCTCAGAGTCATCTGGTCTGGAAAGTACTACTCGAGCGACCAATCGATCAGGCGCTACTTGGTATGCTTCTGCCTCATCGATCGAAGCCTGACTACTCTCGCCTTGATTGAAAGCTGAACAGCCTGCTAAGCTAGCGATACAGCTAGTACTTCCAGCAAGGAAGAAACGTCGTGTTGTCCTTGAGTTCATATTTGTCTTTCAGTGGATTTATGGCTCGATCTACTCGTCTCTAACTTACGTATAGTTGCATATATTTAATTCGATTAATCACAACTATATTTTTGAGATTCAATCTGCTAGTAATTACTGCTACGCCATCAGATGGAGAGCGTGAGACGCTTGCCGTAGTCGACACTACTGGACCAGATGTTTCAGTCCTCACACTTACAAATCAGCGAGAGACAGCGAAGAGTTCGGTCACACGGCACGTAAACACATTAGGGGCCGACGGATGACTAACATCACAGATGAAGGACCGAACCAAGCATGTTTCGATCACACTCGCGAGTCGACTCTCTCTTGCAAGGACTGAGTTAGAATAGGATTACCATCCCAAACTAATTTCTTAATAAATTCATCGGGAACGAAGCCCGTGATCCGACGGGTCGGCGGATCGATCAGTCGTCGTCGTGTCCGTGGTCGTCGTCTTCCTCGTGATCATGGTCGTGATCGTGGTCCTCGTCGTCATGATCGTGATTCTCATCACCATGTTCGTCGTCGTAGTCCGAAGACACGCCCTCGACCGGGCGCCCATCGATCACGACAATCTCGTTGGGGTCGAAGTCGAACTCGCCGGTGGTGATCACATCGCCCTCGTTCAGATCCACCAGGTGGATCTCCTGGCTGTTCGGGTCAGTGACGTAAAGGTGATCGCCATTGGCGCGGATAGCCGGGCGGGGCTCCTGCCACTCCTCGGGCTCAGTCCACTCATCGATCACATCGATGTGCTCGAGGTCCTCGCCCGTCTCCGGGTCGATGATGTGGAGCTGACCGTCCTCGGTGAGCACGAGGGCCTCCCCATCAGGTCCGCGCTGGAGGTTGCGGAAGTTGTAGGGAGAGCCCACGTCGGTTGTGGTGATCTCGCCGGTCTTAGCGTTGACCAGGGCCACCTCGGTCATCGGCTCCTCGCCCTCTTCGTCCGTGCGGTAGTCGCCCAGGAGGATGGGAGAGCCCTCGGAGGAGAAGAGGTTGCCGATGCGGGAGAACTCCTCACCGGTATCGTGCTTCTCGAAGCTGTCGCCGTCCCAAACCAGGACCCCGTCCTCACAGCCGAATGCAATGATGCCGTCCGGCCCTGCAGCTTCGCCGTGGACGCCGGGGCAGTCCTCGTTGCGGTCCACTTCCTCGCCGTCAGCGTCCAGGAAGCGAGCGCCGGAACGGTCCTCGAGCGTTTCCAATCGCGAACCGTCCTCGAGCACCACAGCGACGCCATGGTGGGGACCCTCAGTTTCGAAACGTTCGGTCTCGATGCTGTCAGCCTCGACGTCGAGGTCGGCAAGATCCAGGGAGTGGTACTCACCCGTACCGTCGAAGAACAGGGTGCCGATGCCGTCATGAGAGACCACGTGACCCGGAGTGTCCCCATCAACCGTCACATTTGAGAGGTATGGGTCGGTGGTGTAGTAGTGGTTGTGGTCACCGTGGGGCTCTCCCCACGTGCCGGCGTCCAGGAGGCGGAAGCTGTTGCCCTCCGTGAGGAAGGCGTGCTGGCCATCCCCGGCCTCATTGATGCGGACGAACCCTTCGGCGTCGAACTCATCGAGCACCTCCAGCCTGTCACCGTCAAGCACGGCGACACCGCCGTCATAGGTGACGGCTACGCGCGGCTCGGCTCCTCCGACTTCGTTCTGCTCCCGCTCAGAAGGGTCAATGTCGTCCTCACCCTCGTCCTCGGGTTCGCCCTCGTCGTCCTCCCCCTCCTCGCCGTCGTCGGTACAGCCGGCGACCGCCGCGGCGACCATCACTCCCCCACTCAGCTTCAACAGTTCTCGGCGTGTACGTGCCATACCTCCCACAAACGAGAACGGGGACAAAAGTGTTATCATCTACACCACAATAATTAATAAAATGTCGTATCGTATCCGTCGGTGTTAATAATCTGCGAGGGGGCGGTGGCGACCAGGTGCTCCTCGGCGTCCGCGAGGCACGCCTCCGACGTTCCCGCGGCCGCCCAGAGCGTGTCGAACTACCCTAGAGTGGGGTCGAACAGCACGGGTACATCGGAATCGTGGCAGATCGGCGGGACGCCGCCGATCGACCAGCCGAGCAGCTCTCTGATCCGGTCAGCGTCGGCCATTCCGACCGAGTCAGCACCCATCGCCTCGGCGACCCGGTCCTCGTCGACGCGGTTCGCACCGCTGGTAACGACCACGACGGGCTCGCCATCGGCCTCGAAGACGAGACTGCTCGCGATCTGGGCGACGTCACAGCCGACGGCGTCGGCGGCCGCGGCTGCCGTCTTCGTCCCCTCCGAGAACTCCTCGAATCGCCCGTATGACTGTCTTCCGTTGAGATCGCCGAAATCGATTCCGCCAGTTCCACTCTTGTGGGCCACACTACTCTGCATGACGATACGCGTCTCACCTTCCGTCTCTATGAGGTGATCTATGAGGAGTCCAGTGAGTACGAAGTGTCCGAGATGGTTAACCCAAATTGGAGTTCGAATCCGTCTTCTGTCGTCGAGTACGGCGTCATCATTACACCAGCGTTGTTGAGAAGTACATCGAGTCGATCGAACTCGGAATCGAAATCAGTAGCGAACTGTCGAATCGATGCTTGGCTTCCAAGGTCGAGTTCCAGCACCGTCAGTGATGCACCGGTGACCATCGATTCGATTTCTCGTCGTGCACGGTTTGCCCGCTCAAGACTCCGGCATGCCACGACGACGTGCGCCCCCTTCTGCGTGAAGGCCTTGGTCGCTTTAAATCCTAGCCCACTGTTCGCGCCAGTCACGATGGCTGTGTGGCCAGATTAGTCGGGTATATCCTTTGCAGTTCAGTCATCCGATTGTGTCGACGTTTCCATCCTCTGATTAAAGTGAGTCTACGGTCCTGAGTACTGTGCTACTATAGAAGTGCATTTAAATACACTCTCGTGGGGCACAAAAGGATATGATTGAATATGAGTCGGTACCGGCTGCAACGATCTAGAGGATTAAGTCTGGGTAGCGTCTTCTATATCCTATGACAGTGTCTGCGGAACTCCTCGTCAGTTCACCCTCGCTTCCGTTCGTTCGTTTCACAGAATCGTTACCATCCAATCAACTCGAGTGTGAACACGGCCTGTGCCTCGGAGAGGACTCTCAGGTGTTCGTCGTCCATCTCGACCCAGCAGATGGTGTTACCGAAGATGATATCATAGCTCTCGATGAAGTAGTAGGGACAACCCCCCTTGGACGCGAGAGCGGCAGGGATGTCTATCAGCTCGACGTCAAACTGGAGGATACTGTTTCGGAAGCGTTCGTTCCCGGACGGTTCGCCAAGGCTCAAACAGAACCGACGACCATCATTCCGGAGGGATGGTACGAAAAGAAGATTTTTCGGGATTATGAGTCGCTCAATACTATGCGGAATCATTGCGATGAGCATGGCATTCGGGTCGATCTTCTCTCGATCACGCAGGATTCTCCGTCCCCAGATGAACACTCACCATACGGGCTAACTGCCCGGCAATACGAGGCACTGGCGCTCGCTATCTCTCGCGGCTACTACGATAATCCCCGACAGGTCACGGCAGGCGACTTGGCTGAGGAGATGGGTATTTCTCAACCCTCGATGTCGAATCTTCTTCGCCGAGGGGAACGCCAGTTGCTCACGTCGACGATTGGGACACAGCCACAGTAGACGTTCCATACTTGAGTCACTCACTGGGTCTCTAATCAGATGCTGCTATCCGGGACGCTCTATGGAGGAGTGCTCGGGCTAGCGAAGGGACTTAAATGGGGTTTTAGAATAGCATCGAATCCAAATGGCGCGCGGTCTACCTTCAAATGTGGAAATGGAAACCGTCACGCTAAACAACGACGTGGAAATGCCGATCCTCGGATTCGGTACGTATCAGATCGATGATCTCGAAGTATGTGAACGAAGTGTCTCCGATGCTCTCCGTACCGGGTATCGTCTCATCGATACTGCGGCCGGGTATGAGAACGAAGAGGCTGTTGGCAGAGCGATCGAGACGAGCGATGTAGCGAGAGAGGACGTGTTCGTCACCACGAAGCTCTGGATACAGGATGCTGGCTACGAAAGTACGAAGCGGGCGTTTGAACGGTCACTTGACCGACTGGGACTGGACTATCTGGATCTGTATCTGATCCATCAGCCCTTCGGTGACGTTCATGGATCATGGCAGGCAATGGAGGACCTTTACCACGAAGATAAGATTCGAGCCATCGGTGTTAGCAACTTCCACCCGGATCGCTTGATCGACCTGATCGTCCACAACGAGGTCGTCCCTGCAGTCAATCAGATCGAGACACACCCCTTCTACCAGCGGACCGAAGACGCTGAGTTCATGAGCAGGCATGAGATCCAGCATGAATCTTGGGGGCCGTTCGCTGAAGGACGGAACAACCTCTTCGAGAACGACGTGTTGGTTTCGATCGGCAAACAGTATAGCAAATCGGCTGCACAGGTCGTTCTTCGATGGTTGATACAGCGAGGAATTGTTGCGATCCCTAAGTCAGTCCATGAGGAGCGGATCGTCGAGAACTTCGATATCTTTGATTTCGAACTGAGTACCGATGATATGAACACGATCTCAGAGCTAAATGAGTTTGAATCGCTGTTCCCTGACCACCGGGACCCAGAATTCGTCAAACAACTAAGTGAAGTGGAGGCCAATACCTGAGAGTTCACGAGCGCCAACTCCCCCTCAGTTCCACCCAGTCCTCGGATGTTTCCCGATCGGATTTCGAAAAGCAGGTAACTCGAACGTTCGGCTCAGACGGTTCAGACACCACTACAACCACAATCGATCAAATCAAGCACTCAATGACCGAACACCAGCCGAAGAGGTACTAAACTAGACAGTACCCACCACAAAAGACACATACTACTGTATATGTGTTAGATATCATTATCATAATGAATAGAACATTTCCCATCGATTTCCGTCTTAGATAACGATATCCGGTCGGTGATTACCGATCTGGACAGGCGAATGTTTATTGGCGCGCTGGTCGGCATCGTCGGGGTCGGACTGGCCTTGGAGTGGGCCTACTGGACGACGATAGCGTTGGGGCTCGACCTGCTGCGAGCGCTGGTGGAACCACTGCAACCGATCGTCGGGTTAGTCCCCTCGTTGTTGGGGCTCTCGTGTACATGCGGAATCGGCCAGCAGCGAGTGTCCTGGAAATCGGTCTCGTCGTACTCTGGGGGGCGTGCGCGATAGCCGCTGCGTATGTCTTCATGTTCTTTTTCGCACCCATAGTACTAAGCGATGCCCGGATCTCGACCGTTCTGGTGTCTGGTGGCTCCGAATTCACGCAGTGGCAACTATTCCTCTATCTCGGACGGACCGCCATCTTCGCCGAATTGTACGCCGCTGCGGCGTCTCTGCGTGATAGACCGCTTATCAGCGCCCTCGTACTACTTCCCCTTCCGGTCTGGATCGTTGGCGTCTTGGCGATTATGTAGGCCGTTTCGTCGCAGTTCTGTGTCTCTTATGGAAATCAATATCCGCCAGATGAGGGACCAATCAGACGCGACTTGCCCGTGATGATCGCGCCGAATGAGTGTGTCTTGGTGTCTCTTACGCACCCGATTGAGACCGAGCTATCCCCTTCTCGCGAAAGATCGTGTGGTTCAAATCCGGGAGGCACCGTCCGTCTGCGATCGACAACGCGTATCGCAAAGCGAGTGACCCGTTGGCCACGAACCGCCTTCTGAACCGACGAAGACGTCTCACGGCGACGCCTTCGTCAGCGGTCCGAGTGGAGACCGGACGGACTGGAGACGACGTCGTACTCGAGCAGAGCGCATCACCAAGATCGCGTCGTGGGAAGCGAGCTCCGGGGTCACCGATCGAGCCAGCGATCCAACCAAGCGTAGGCGTTCGACCGGACGTCGGCGGGGAACTCGTGGCCGCCGGCAAAGAACGTCAGCTCGAACCGCTCTGGAACGCCGGCGTCGGCGTAGGCGTCCAAAACCGTGTCGCCGAGCCGGCGGACGGAGTCCGGCGGGAAGATGCCGTCTTCGGTACCGTGGGTCACCAACAGCGGCGTCGGAGCCGCGTCCGCCAGGACGTCGTCCATATCGCCGACCGTCAGCAGCCCGGGGACGTACAGCGCGAAGTTGTGGGTGATCTGCTCGCGCTGGACGGCCGCGAGTCGCGCCGCACCGCTTGAGACGACCGCGGCGTCGACGCGGTCGTCAAACCAGGCCACCCAGGCGGCCTCCTGCCCGCCGAGCGAGTGCCCGAGCACACCCAGGGAATCGGGAGCGACCGAGTCATGGGCTTCGAGGATGTCGAGCGCGGCGGCGAGGTCCGAGAGGTACTTCGCCTGGAGGGAGGAGCCGCGAAGCAGACGGTCCATCGCGACGAACTTCTCGTAGTCGGCGCCCGCGGGGGCCGTCCCGGCCGCGCGCTCGCGCTCGGCCGGGCGGCGGTCCTCGAAACAAAGCAGGTCCGGACAGCAGACGACGTGGCCGCGCCGGCAGCACTCGACGCCGTAGTGGTACGCGGCCGTCTCGCTCAGCCCGGCGGGGTCGGACTTGCCGACGGCGAACTCGCCCGCGTGGGGGTGGACGGCGAGGACGCCGGGGCGCTCGTCGCCGGCATCGATGTCGTCCGGCACGAGCAGATAGGCTCGGGCTCGCTCTCCCGGTTCGACGTCGTACTCGACGAGTCGGCGCTCGAACCCGTCGGCGGCCATGGTCGAGACGATTTCGACGGCCGGATCGGGGCGGTCGGGGATCGTTCCGAGGCGATCGAGGATCGCGTCGCGAGTGGCACTCACACCGGCACGACGACCGGCGGGACCATAACTACACGCGTGATGCTCTGCAGATCGAACGCTGTCCGCCGCCCGGACCGACGGGCGCGACGTCGAACATTTATCGGCGTTCGAATCGATGTTCAGAACGGACCAACGGTTCGATCGCATCATGGCCGACGACGATTCCCCGCCACCGGACCCGCCAGGCGTCAGTCCGGAGACCGTCACCGGCTCCGATCGGATCGCCGCGGCCGCGGATCGGTTCATTCGATTCGTCGAACTGATCGCGGCCTGGGTATTCGCGATCATCTTCGCGATCGGTGTCGTCGACCTGACGCTGCAGATCTGCGGTCGATTCGAGCGCAGACCATTACTGATCCGCTCGTCGTCATCGGGTTCATTGACACCGGCCTCCTACTGTTGATCATCGTCGAGGTGTATCACACGGTCATCGCGTACACGCAGGAGAGCGAAACCCGCCAGATCGTAGGCTCGTCATCTACACTGGCGTGATTGCGATGGTCCGGAAGGCGATCATCTTCCGGACGGACGAGTACGCGACCGCGCAGGACGCCCTCTTCGCCGCCGTCTCGTACACGATCATCATCTTTGGCCTAGTCGCCTTGCTCTTCGCAGAGCGCGTGTACGGCTGACGCCGCGGCCGCACTTCGTTCGTCGGGTCGGCGTGCCCGGACGGCTCGGCGAACGTCGGCTCGAAATTTATGCCGCGGTCGACCGAAGTCGATGTCGTGGCCGTGGAACTGCTCGGCAAGGACCGGATCGAGGAACGACTCGCGGCCCTCGTGGATCCCCTGGCCAAGTTCCACGAGACCTACGAATCGATCGGCGAGTACCCGTCGCTGGTGGTGCTCTTTCGACCGCCCAGCGGCGTACGACGACGTCGCGATGCACCCCGACGCGGGCGACTTCGTCGACCCGCGGACCCGGGAGTGGAAGCAGTACATGCTCCCGGAGACGAACGCGGAGAGCGTGGCTCGGTGTCCGCTGCCCGAGCGAACCGACGTTGAGGGGAGTCGGCGAGGGCGCGAGCGACGGTGACGGCCGCGAATTCGCGGGTCAGAGGCCCGTAGGATCGAGGCTTGTGGATCCTCGCTCGAAGGCCGGAAGCCGCGTGTTCGCGGAACCGGCATGCCGTTCGGGCAAGCCACTCTTCAAGAGGCGGGCCGCTGTCGGCACGAGTATGAGCGACGAGGCGATCACCAACGAGAGCGACACGTTCGAGATCGGCGACGCGACCGTCCACCGGCTCGGGTTCGGCTCGATGCGGATCACCGGCGAAGACATCATCGGCTCGCCGGACGACGAGGGCACCGCACGCGAGGTCGTCCGGCACGCCGTCGACTGCGGCGTCGACCTCATCGACACGGCCGACTCCTACGGCCCGGCCGTCAGCGAACGGCTCATCGGCGAGGCGATCGGCGACCCCGACGACGTGCTGGTCGCGACTAAGGCCGGCCTGCTGCGCAACGACGACGGCGACTGGATCGCCCACGGCGATCCGGACTACATCCGCAATCAGGTGCTCACCTCGCTCGATCGCCTGCAGACGGATACCATCGACCTCTACCAGTTCCACCGACCCGACGACGACACGCCCTTCGAGGACTCCGTCGCGACGTTCGCCGAACTCAAAGACGAGGGGTTCGTCGACGAGGTCGGCGTCAGTAACGTCTCGCCGGAACTCCTCGACCAGGCTCGCGAGCAGGTCGAGGTCGCGACCGTCCAGAACCGGTACAACCTGAACGATCGCGGGAGCCAGGAGGTCCTCGATATCTGTGAAGAGAACGGCATCGGCTTCATCCCGTGGGCCCCGATCGACGGCGACGACCTCGACGCACACAGCGACCTCCTCGACGAGATCGCCGACGAGCACGACGCGACGTGGCGTCAGGTCGCACTGGCCTGGCTGCTCGAGCGCGCGGACGTCATCCTCCCGATTCCGGGAACCTCGGATCCCGACCACCTCGAGTCGAACGTCGCCGCCACTCACCTGTCGCTCAGCGACGACGAGGTCCAGCGGCTGACCGAGGCCGCGAACTGAGGCCACCGCGGTCGCGACGCGGTCGGTGTGTTCAGAATTCTCGTTTCGGCGATACACGTGCGTCGTCTTGTGCCACTTGTTCTTACCTAAGTGGAGCTTTCGGTCGTTCACGTACCGATCCGTATCGCTCTTGAAGAGTCGCTTCGCCTGGGCTCTCTCACTCGTGTGCATCCGCTTTGGAACGACATACGTGAGCCCGCGTTTGCTGACCATCTCCAGAACGTGTTGACTGTTGAACTCTCGGTCCATCAGTACATTGTCAACGTGGACGAGGTCCTCAGCCGAATTGAGCAGGTCTTCGACGATCGGCTTGATTTCGGGCCGTGCGCCCGTAGCCACGGCGCGAGCGCGACAGTTGCGTTCCCGCTCTCGTCCCTTACCAAGAAGAGTTCAACGAGTAACCGCTACTGGAGTTCTTCGATGAGGGAAGCAACCGCTTCGTCGGCGATATCGCCTTCAAGACGACCTTGCCAGAAATCGATGTCCTCGTGGTCAATTGATTGGACACCCCACGGGACGATTCAACTCTCATCCGGCGTCCCGCCACGAAGCCAGCTCTCCGAATCCGGGGCATTTCGATGAGTTCATCAAGAAGTGTCCGATAGGTCGTGTTTTTCCGAACCTTGAGGCAGAGCAAGACGATATGCTGGTGGAGCGTGTAGCGTCGTTTTGAGAACTTCGAGGAATATTGAGCCACGGCTCGCCGGGCCAAGTGGAATGCTTGTTCAACAAATTGGAGTACCCGTGACTTCGGGAGGGCCTGCATTCGGTCACACTACCGGTCGAACCTGTAACCTCTGGAGGATTTCAACAGAGCCCCTCGAATGACGCTGAACAGCACCAGCCGCTATGTCACCAGATTCTTCAGCGGGAACGGCAACCATAGCGGTGATGAGAGACCGGTTTGAGGGACTGTCAGGACGAGAGACAGTACTAGTGTCCCGTCAGACAGTGGGCCTTCTCGTAGCTGTCTGCGTGCTCGTCGTCGGCGCAACGCTTCCACCACTGCCGGCGCTGACCGTTGACGGACAGCGCACGCTTGCAGTCTTCCTGACTGCGCTCGTCCTCTGGCTGACTCGACCCATGCCGTATGTCGTCTCGAGCGTTCTCAGCGTCACGTTACTGTTCGCGCTGGGGACTGTCGATTCGTTCAGTGCAGCGACGACGGGATTCACGTCGACGCTCGTCTTCTTCCTACTGTTGCTCCTGTTGTTGGGTGACGCGACGGCGAGTGTCGGTCTCGATCAACGGGTGGCGCGTCAACTGCTGACTGCAGACAGTACGCCGCGTCGGACGCTGCACTCAGTTGCCGGGAGTATTCTCGCATTGGCACTGGTGATGCCCTCTGCGATGGCTCGCGCGGTAACATTCATTCCGATCGTGAAACGACTCGCGGGTGCGTTCGAATTAGAAGCCGATAGCGGCTTCGAAAGTGCGGCGTTTCTCGTTCTCGGCCACGTCAACCCGATCGCGTCGATGGCGCTAATGACCGGTGGCGGAATGGCGTTAGTCACCTCCGAGATCGTCGCGACCACGGTCCGGTCAATAACGTGGGTCGACTGGGCCGTGTTGATGCTTCCGCCGACGGTCCTCCTCTACGCGTTGGCGACCCTCTGTGCGGGTCTGTTCGCGACGGTCGACGGAGAGACGACGATCGGCAGGGATAACGGGATCCGACTGGAGGTGGATGGCGAGGGGACGACTCCATTGACTCGCGAGCAGCGTATCGTCGGAATCGTCCTCTTCGGGGCCGTCGTGAGCTGGATCGTCGGATCGTTCGTCGGGTTACCAACGGTACTACCGGCTGTCGCGGCGGTCACAGTGCTCTCCATACCGCCCGTCAGCATTATCTCGGCGGAGGATATCGCAGCGGTGAACTGGGGTATCATCTTCCTCATTGGCGCTATGTTATCGATTCTGGACGTCATGGACGCGACCGGTGCGATTAGGGCAGTCATCGATGTGCTCATGCGGTGGGTTCCGTTCGAGCTACTCGCCCACTGGCAGATCGTTGCAGTGCTGGTCGCCATCGCTGTCTGGATCAGAATCCTGTTCTCGACCGGCTCGGCGGCGATCGTCGTTGCGCTCCCGATCGTCCTCGAGTTCGCGGACGCGTTCGGTATCGACCAGCTGTCTCTCGCGCTTACCGTGTTACTGGTCGTCGGTTCGACGACGATCCTCCCGTTTAACACGACGGCAGTATTGGTATCGATGGATCGAGGGCCGCTATCGCATCGCGATATCGCCTCGTTCGGAATCGTGACGATGGGACTCTCTTTCGGTGTCGCTGCCCTCTCGTGGCTCGTCTACTGGCCGCTGGTGACCTGATCGCGACAAGCGTGAGCTATATATGAACGGACCGGACTCTTCCCTATAGGTGGGTCGCCAATTCTACGTGTTGAGTTCACTACTGTGCCGACGGGCGTGATGGCGAAGATCCATCGAGAGATGGACGACATCCGGAGTATCGAGCTCGACAACGCGTTCTACGTCGAAGATGGAACGTGGATTGAGTCCCTGACCGTCGCGTCAAACACCGGGTTTGACCCCGAAACGGTCCTTGAAGGTATCTCCGGCACATCGGTGTTCTATAGCAGTGAGATTCCGACCGCATCGGACGATCTCGAGATTCGCCGACTGACCATTTTGGCAACGGAGTCGTACCCGTTTATTCTGGGTCTGGTCCTCCGTCAGGAGGCGATTCCGAACCGCATCGTTCTCCAGAATGACGTCTTCGAAATCGTGACGACGACGCGCGACTGGGACCAGTTTCGGTCGATGGCCGACGAGGTCCAAGAGACCCTCGGCGAGTTCGAACTCCTGTCGGTGACCCAAAACGAGAACCCCGGCGAACCGCTCGACAGCGGACGGTTAACGGAGGTTCTCGTCTCGAAACTCACTGACGAACAGTTGGCTGTCCTCGAGACGGCGTACAATTACGGCTACTTCGATATCCCCCGAGAGGCATCAGCAACTGATCTCGCCGACGAACTCGACATCGCTCAGTCGACAGTGAGCGAACGTCTTCGGACCGCCGAGCGAACATTGCTCGAGCTCATTTACGGGCCGCAAGAGTGATCGCTATCCGAGTTCGTCTCGAGAGTGGGTTTTCACACCATCCCTCACTTAAAGAATGATAGCTATCGGTGCCGATAGGGAGTAGACCGAACCTAGTTAGCCCATAACGTGGGGGTGGATGACGACGCAAGAAAATCATGAAGGTTCGGTCGCAGGGGTCGGTGGCCGACTCACGCGACGTGGCTATATCGCCACGGCCACCGCGGCGCTCGGAACGAGCGCATTGGCGGGCTGTAGCGCTAGTCGTGGCGAGAGTCTCGAGCCGGACGTGCCCGATGGCGTCCCGGAGACTGTCGAAACGAAGCACTGGCGCGAGTGGGAGACCGTCGACGCTGAATCACCACCGCTGGATTACAGCGCGACGGCCGGTTCGGTGCTCGACCGGTTACCCGTAGAGTTCTCGAGCGAGGACGATCCGTGGATGCGCGAACACGCGTTGATGGTCAAGCGCGGTCTCAACGACCTGGGTATGGCCGTCAGGCTCAACGATCGACCGCTGAACCAGCTATACGCCCAGAGCTGGGAAACGCGGGGGCTCGAGGCGGTCATCTCGATGAGCACGCACGGGCCCGACCCGCAGCGGGGGCTCGATCCGAACCCGCTGTTGATGCGCGCGACCGAGGAATCGCTCTCGAACTACGACAATTACCACAATCCCGAGCTACAAGAGGTTCTCACGGAACAGGCCCAGACGACCGATCGCGAGAAGCGCGAGGAACTCGTCGACCGCGCGCAGGAACTGTTCGCTGAAGATGTCGGGGCGCTCATCACGCTGTACCCGAACATCATCACGGCGGTGAACACGGAGCGGTGGAGCGGCTACGTCGAAACGCCGGGCAACGGCCCGACGATGGACTCGTTTGTCTGGACGGAGGTCAACCTCCAGCCCGAGACGGACAACCGGACCTACGTCAAGGGTGTCACCACGTCGATGAACTCGCTGAATCTGCCGTGGGCCGCCGGCGGCGCGGAGGCCAATCGACTCACGTTCATCTACGACGGATTATTCGACGCGACACCCGATTTGGACGTGGTCCCCGCACTGGCGACCGGTGGCGATTTCGTCGACGATACGACCGTCGAACTCACGCTGCGCGAGGGCGTCGAGTGGCACGACGGCGAGGCGTTCACCGCCGAAGACGTGACGTTCACCGTCGAACTGTACGACGAATACGCCTCGACGAGTCAGGTGCCGTTCTACGAGCCGATCGAGTCCGTCGAGGTGCTCGGCGATCACGAAGTGCGGTTCAACCTGTCGAACCCCGACGCCTCGTTCATGACCCAGCGGGTCGTCCGGAGCGTGATCCTCCCGAAACACCGGTGGGAGGACGTCGACAACCCGTCTCAGCATAACCCGGACGCCCCCGTCGGCACCGGCCCCTTCCAGTTCGAAGACTGGGAGCAGGGGACCCGGTTCGAGGCCTCGCGCAACGAGAGCCACTGGATGTTCGACGACGACTGGCGGGCCGACGCCCTCGGCGATCAGGCCGAGCGCGGCCCCGGCGTCGAGAACGTCATCTGGATCAACGTGAGCAACGTCGATGCGCTGATCGGCTCGCTCCAGAGCGGGTCGATCGACGCCATCGGGACGACACTCTCGACCCTACAGGCCGACCGTGCGGCCAACACCGACGGGATCGAGAAGATGTCCGTCGGTAGTTACGCGCCACTGAACGCGAAGCTCATGTTCTCCTGTCCGCCGATCCGGGACAAGGAATTCCGCGTCGCGCTCGCGAAAGCGGTCGACTCACAGGGGTTCGTCGAGGACTTCCTCCAAGGACAGGCGACGGTACCGAACGGAGAGAACCTGATTTCGTCGCTCACCCAGTGGCACAACCCCGAGACGACCGACTACAGCTACGACGTCGAAGACGCACGAACCATCCTCAAGCGGGCAGGCTACACGTGGGACGACGACGGCAACTTGCGGTTCCCCAACGGCGACGCGTGGGGAGCGTTTGTTGAGCGACTTCAGCCCGAAAACACCAACGAGCGCCGCTCGGACCTCGACCAACCAGATTTCTCATGAACAGCCAGACACCAATGGACCGCACAACCGACTGCTTCCCGCGACCGTCGCGGGGGCGGACCCGACTCGAGGCGAACCGACACCCTGACCACGCCGCCGCTCGAGCCGAGCGCGCACCGCTCGAGTGCGACAGTGCGGCCGGTGCAACGGCGCGGCCGGCGACCGGTATCGTGGCGGGTGAGAACCGATGAGCAAATTCCAGCGGTTCCTGCTCAAGCGGCTCGCGATTTCAGTCCTCCTGACGCTGGTCGCCGTCTCGGTCATCTTCGTCGTCCTCCGGCTCCTGCCGGGGAGTCCCTTCGAGGCGCTCGTCACCTCGGGGAACCTCAATCAGGAGCAGATCGACGAGATCCGGGCGATGTACGGGCTCGATCAGTCGATCTGGAAACAGTATATCAACTACCTCGGGAGCCTGCTGACCTTCCAGTTCGGCTACTCCATCCTGCGGAGCCAGCCGGTCTGGGAGGTCCTCGAGCCGCGGCTGATCAACTCGCTGATCCTGCTCGTGCCGGCGCTGGTGACCACGGCGATCCTGAGTTCAGTGCTGGGGATGTACGCCGGCTGGAACCGGGGCAGCCGCCTTGAGAAGGCGAGCATCGTCTCGACGACGCTGCTGCGCTCGACGCCGGTGTTCATCACGGCGATTTTCTTCATCATCGTCTTCGCCTACAATCTGGAGATCGTCCCCGCGCTCGGAATGCGGTCGATCCGGGCGACGCCGGACGGCTACCTCGAGACGTTCGTCTCGCTCGACTTCCTCCATCACTACCTCTTACCGTTTACCGTCGCCGTCCTCTACTACAGCGGCGACTTCCTGCTGTTGGCCCGCAACGGCGTCGTCGAAAAACGCGGCTCGGAGTTCCTCAAACTCCACCGGGCGAAGGGACTCACCGAGATGGAGCAACTGGCCCGCGCGGGCCGCAATTCGATGCTGCCCATCCTGACCTACTTCACGCTCCGACTGGGCATGATCTTCCAGGGGTTGATCCTGCTCGAGGTGGTCTTCAGCTGGCCCGGTATCGGCCGCGAACTCGTCTTGGCCATCCAGCAACAGGACTACCCGCTGGTCCAAGCCGCGGTCTTCATCATGGCGCTGGCGGTCATCATCGCGAACCTCGCCGCCGACGTCCTCTACGCGTACTTCGATCCGACGGTATCGACGAACGGAGGTGGCTCCGCATGAGTACCGAAACGAAACCCGAGGCAGAGCTGTACAAGCGCGCCGACGCGCTGTGGACGACCGTCCGCGACCAGTTCGCGTTCCTGCGACAGGACCCGATGGCCTTCGCCGGCATGCTCGTCGTCGCGGCGTTCGTATTCCTCGGGCTGTTCGGGCCGTACCTGGCCCTCCACGACCCGATCGAGCATACCGTTCGCGGCGACGGCGGCTCCGTGCTCCGGCTCACGGCCCCGAGCGCGGACGCGTTATTCGGGACGACGGCGTACGGCAAGGACGTGCTGAGCCAGTTCCTCGCCGGCGCGCGGCCGACGCTCATCGTCGGCCTGTTCGGCGGGCTGGGAACGGGCGCGCTCGGCTTCACCGTCGGCGTCGTCAGCGGCTACTACGGCGGCTGGGTCGACGAACTCCTGATGCGATTGACCGACCTGACGTTCTCGCTGCCGTTCATGCCCATGGCGTTGCTGTTGCTGACGTTCATGACGCCGAACATCTGGCTGATCACAGCGATCATCGCCACGTTCCTCTGGAAGATGCCAGCGCGGGTCGTCCGCTCCGAGGTGCTGTCGGTCCGCGAGCGGACGTTCGTCAGGTCCGCTCGAGCCAGCGGGGCGAGTAACCTGCGGACGATGCTGTATCACGTCGCACCGAACGTGTTGCCGATCGGATTCCTCTATACCGCCTACGGCGTCGCCTGGGCGATCGCCGCGCAGGCGAGTCTGGCGTTCCTCGGCTTCGGCGATCCGACGATGACCAGCTGGGGTCGGATGCTCCGGCAGGTGTTCGCGTCGGGCAACATGCGCGTTGCGTGGTGGTGGGTGCTTCCGCCCGCGATCGGTATTGCTGCGATAACCACCTCGGTGTTCCTCATCGGACGAGCCTACGAGGAAGTCATCAATCCCGAAATTCAGACCGACCAATGACGCTACTCAACGTCGAAAACCTCAAAGTCACGTACGCGACCGACGACGAAACAGTCCACGCCGTCAACGACGTCTCGTTCAGCATCGACGAGGGCGTCAACTATGGTCTCGCCGGTGAGTCCGGTTCTGGGAAGTCCACCGTCGCGGAGGCGCTACTGGGGCTGCTCCCGGGGAACGGCACCGTCGAGCGCGGGACGATCGAGTTCAATGGGACCGATCTCACCTCGCTCTCGGAGGCCGAACGGAGGGACGTCCTCTGGGAGGACATCGCCTACATCCCCCAGAGCGCGATGGACTCGCTCGATCCCGTGATGTCGACCGGCGACCAGATCGCACAGGCGATCCACACTCACCGCAACGTTACGGACGCGAAGGCGCGCGACCGCGTCCGCGAACTGTTCGAGATCGTCGGCCTCGATCCGGACCGAATCAACAACTATCCCCACGAGTTCTCCGGCGGGATGCGTCAGCGAGTCACCATCGCGATGGCGCTGGCCCTCGAACCGGATCTGATCATCGCCGACGAGCCGACGACCGGGCTGGACGTCATCGTTCAGGACAAGATCATCGACAAGATCTTAGAGATCCAAGAGCGGATGGACAGCTCGCTGTTGTTGATCACCCACGAAATCGGTGTCATCGCGGAGACCTGCGACGACCTCTCGATCCTCTACGGCGGGAAGGTAATGGAACAGGGAAGCGTCGACAACGTGCTGGTCAACCCAACCAACCCCTACACGATGGGGCTGAAGAACTCCTTCCCGGAGATCGACGAGAACGAGGACCCCGTCGCGATTCCCGGCTCGCCGCCGAATCTGAACCGAGAGCCGACGGCATGCGTCTTCGAGGACCGCTGTCCGTTCGCCACGGACGAGTGTGGGGAGTCCCATCCCGATCTGGTCGATCTCCCCAACCGGAACCACCGCTCGGCCTGCCATCGCGTCAAGGAAGCAGCGCAGCTGCGTCGAGACGCCGACGAACCGGAGACGTGGAACATTCCCGACGACGGTGACGCCGACTCCGACCGCGGCGAGGTCATCCTCGAGACGGACGCGTTGGAAAAACACTACGAGCAGAGCCAGCCGTTGCTGAGCAAGCTCCGCGGCGAGGACCCCGACTACGTGAAAGCGGTCGACGGCGTCTCGCTGTCCGTCCGTCGGTCGGAGGTGCTCGGCGTCGCCGGCGAGTCCGGCTGCGGGAAGTCGACGCTCGGCGAGACGATGGCCTTGCTCGAGGATCCGACCGGAGGCGACTTCATGTTCGACGGGGAACCCTACGAGTACTATCGGGACGGCAACCTCCAAGAGTTCCGGCGGAAGGTCCAGATCATCTTTCAGGACCCCTTCGATTCGCTGAACCCCCGCCAGACTGTCCGCAAACTCGTCGGCGAGCCACTGACGATCCACGACTACCGCACGGACGAAAAAGAGCGGGCGATCGTCGAGACGCTCGAGAAAGTCGGGCTGACCCCTGCCGAGAAATTCCTCGACCAATACCCCCACGAACTCTCCGGCGGGCAGCGCCAGCGCGTGGCGGTCGCCAAGGCGCTGGTTCTGGATCCGGACTTCCTGATCTGTGACGAGCCGGCGTCGATGCTTGACGTCTCGCTGAAAGTCAACTTGCTGAACCTGCTGCGCGGGTTAGCCGACGCGGAGGACATCGGGATCGTCTACATCTCCCACGACCTCGCAAGCCTGATGCAGGTATCGGATCAGCTGGCCATCATGTACCTCGGCCGCGTCATCGAGGAAGGCGACGTCGATCGAATCGCGTCCCAGCCGCGACACCCCTACACCTCGTCGCTGCTCTCGGCTGCACCGGAAAAGGATCCGACGGCCGATCGAACGCGCGTCCTACTCGAGGGTGAGCCGCCGGACCCGGTCGACCTCCCCTCGGGCTGTGCGTTCGCCCCGCGCTGTCCGAAGGCACAGGGGTCGTGTTGGGAGGCCGAGCCGGCCATCGACGAAATCGGCGATGAGACCCATCGAGCGGCGTGTTATTTCCCGAAGGGAGAGGAGGGACTCAACGCGTCGGACGCATCGGCGGTAGACGAGACCAAGTTCCCGGAATCGGCCAACACTGACTCGGTCGGTGACTGACTTCCATGCCCGGTCTCGAGACGACTGCGGTAGGAAGCGCCCCGGTCGACGTCGATAGCGCGGCTATCGTCCCGAGTGCCGTCGGCGTCGATCCGTCGACGAACCTTGTGGCCGCCATCGGAATCGGGACGCTACTGGTGTTGCTTGTGCTGTCGGCGTTTTTCTCCTCGGCGGAGATAGCGATGTTCTCGCTGGCACACCACCGCATTGAGGTGCTCGTCGAGGACGGGAGACCCGGTGCCGAGACGGTGCAGGCACTGAAATCTGACCCCCACCGGCTGCTGGTGACGATCCTCGTCGGGAACAACCTCGTCAACATTGCGATGTCGTCGATCGCGACCGGACTGTTCGCGATGTACGTCGGGCAGGGACAGGCGATGGCGGCGGCGACGTTCGGCGTGACGGCCGTCGTCTTGCTGTTCGGCGAGAGCGCGCCGAAATCGCACGCCATCGAGAATACGGAGTCCTGGGCCCTCTCGGTCGCTCGGCCGCTGCAGGTCTCGAAGTACGTGCTGTATCCGCTGGTGGTCACGTTCGATACGTTGACTCGTCTCGTCAACAATCTCAGCGGCGGCGGAACCGCCGTCGAGTCGTCCTACGTGAGTCGTGAGGAGATCCGAGAACTGATACGGACCGGCGAGAGTGAGGGGATCATCGAGGCCGACGAACGCGAGATGCTCCAGCGGGTGTTCCGGTTCAACGACACCATCGCAAAGGAAGTGATGACACCGCGACTGGACGTAACCGCCGTCCCCCGAACGGCGACGGTCGATGATGCTGTCGCGAAGTGCGTCGAGAGTCGTCATACCCGCCTGCCAGTGTACGAGAGAGACCTCGATGCCATCGTCGGGGTCGTCGCACTCGGCGATCTCGTCCGAGACTCCCAGTACGGCGAGTCAGTTGAGGATTCCTCGCTCGAGGCTCACATCGAAGAGACGCTACACGTCCCGGAGAGCAAACACGTCGACGAACTGTTCCACGAGATGCGTCACGAGCGGGTCGAACAGGTCGTCGTTATCGACGAGTTCGGGACGACGGAAGGGATCATAACGACCGAGGACATCGTCGAGGCGGTCGTCGGCGAGATACTCGATACGCAGGAAGACGAACCCATCGAAAGCGTCAGCGAACGGACGGTCCGGGTCGACGGCGAGGTGAATATCGAAGCCGTCAACGATGTCATCGGCGTCGAATTCCCGGAAGGAGAGGAGTTCGAGACGATCGCCGGCTTCGTCTTTAATCGAGCGGGACGACTCGTCGAACCCGGCGAGACGTTCGCGTACGACGGCGTCGAATTAACCGTTGAACGCGTCGACGACACGCGAATCAAGCGTGTCCGCATCGACGAACCCGATCCATCGATAGCCGACGATTCGGGCGTGGCTACCTTGAGTTAGCGGGTCGTTCCTACTCTCCCGTATCCGACATAACAGTGACTACTGGCCGATCGGCCTCGAGTAGGACGGACTGAGTCGTACTCCCGAACAGAGCCTTGCCGGTCGGAGACCGTTTTCTGCCGCCGATAACGATGTACTCGGCGTCGATATCGGCTGCGACGTCCAGAATCGATGGAACTGGTTCGCCGACGCGTCCGACCGTCGAGATCGTCTCGCGATCGCTGTTCTCGAGCGTTTCGACGACTACTTTGTTCGCGACGTTCGCTGCAGCGTCGGCGCGCTGCGGTTTGCTATACCCCTGCACATCCGAGACGCGTTCGACAGCCGCCTTGCGAGATTCGAACGCCTCCTGTGAGACGACGTGGAGGACGGACAATTCTGTCTCGTAGGCCGAAGCCAGATCGTATCCGATCTCGACGACGGAATCGTGCTCACTCGTCGCATCGACGGCTGCAAGTATTGACATATTCGAATAGCCGTGGCCGAATTATGTAAATATACGGAATGGTTCCACCACGGTGAGGAAGGAACAGACATTCAGATATTATTTTTCAAGATATATCGATCCGTTCCGTCCCAAAGAGTGCTCGAGACAGTTCGCGCGAATCTCGACCACGGTGAGTCGGGCGAACACCGCGAACATGTCCAGCAGATGGAACGTGGAGCACTGGACGCAGCCAAGCGGCTCGAACAGCGAGCTGATAATGGATTGTTCGGCTCGACTCGAAAACGTCTCGTTCACCGACTCATCAGAACGTATCGCGCTTACATCCAGACACGTGAGTACCCAAAACAGGGTCTGGCCCACATATTCACGGCGTGGCATGAAACACTCCGTGACGCCGGCGACCTCCTCGTCACGGAGGGAATTTTGAACAGTTCCAACGACGTCTGGTTCCTCCGAAAAGGCGAATTGTTCGCTGCGCTCGATGGTGACTCGATCGCGGTCAATATCGACGCCAGACGCGCCGCGTTCAACCGCCACGCGGCACTGGATGCGCCACCAGTGTTGACGAGCGAAGGTGAAGCGCCAAGCGGGGACATCGAGCGTAAGGATGTCCCGGAAAACGCACTCGTCGGAACGGGCGTGTCAGGCGGTGCTATTGAAGGGATTGCCCGCGTCGTTCACGATCCCTCCGAAGAGACGATCGAGAAGGGTAAAATTCTCATCGCCTCGTCGTCCGATCCCGGCTGGACGCCGTTATTCCTGAACGCAGCAGGCATCGTCGTAGAAGTTGGCGGCCGGTTGAGCCACGGCGCGCTCGTCGCGCGCGAATACGGGCTACCAGCCGTGGTGTCGGTACCTGAAGCGACACGTCGCATCAAGACGGGACAGTGGGTGCGGATTGACGGAACCCGGTGAACGGTTGAGATCATTGAGGACGATTGATGGCTCACTCACTGGATCGTTCTGGATCGTTCTGGAAAAATCAGCTTCGGTAGTTCGAAGAAGTTCGAGATTCTGCAGAGACTGAAGTCAGGGAGAGAGTCCACTCGTGCATGGTACGTGTTGAATCCGATCCAACCAGCCTACATTTCGGCGGTGGCTATGCATAACGAATCGACCTAGCCGACTTCTGGTATTGTGGATAGCCATCGGCATCGCATTAGGCGTGGCTCTCGGGGCAGCGTGGAGTCGAACAGGGGATAGTAGCCAGCTCGATTAGTCACGAACACGTCGCAAGTGGTTCCTTCCATTCGTTACCGACGAATGAGTTATTTCGAGCGGGAGTGTCTCGAAGGATATGCTTGAACTGAGTACCATTCTCGCATTCATTCCAATCGCACTCGCCCTCATCGTCTCCCCTGGTCCAGACAGTATCTACACGTTGACCAGAAGTATCAGCGACGGGCGTACCTCGGGTATCACTGCTGCACTCGGATCCTCGTCTGGAAGCATCGTCCACACGACCGCGGCTGTACTGGGTCTTTCCGCCCTGCTACGCACATCGGCGGTGGCTTTCACAGTCGTCAAATTCGTCGGGGCGGCATATCTCGTGTATCTGGGCATTCAGACGTTTAGAAATTCCGAAGAGTTCGAGATAACGCCGGAGAGAACCACTTACACGCCCAGCGCGTCGTATCGGAGTGCTCTGATGATCAACGTCCTAAACCCGAAGGTGGCGATTTTCTTCCTCACGTTTCTCCCGCAGTTCGTCGAACCCGGAGGCAACGTTTCCGTCCAGATATTCCTGCTCGGCGTCCTGTTTGCGGGTCTTGGATTCGTCTATCAAGCGATGCTGGCGGTGTTCTCGGCCCGAGCGCGGCGGGTAATCACGGAACGAGATCTCGTGAAGACCATGCTGCGCATGGCAAGCGGAAGCGTTCTGGTCGGGTTTGGTGTCAAACTCGCCCTTGAACGAAGACCTACTACGTAGGAAAATCCCTTAGCTACGCAAACTGGCTACAAATGGCGTTTAGCCGACAATAATGACGGCTCCGTTCTCGACCTTCATGCTGACAACACCTTCCGTTGGCCATCTTACGTCATCGCAGTGAGGTTTAAGTGAGCGGGCACTGTCTAGATGAGAGTTTGAGGAATGAGCAGGTGGTGGCGAGAAGTGTCCAATGCAACTCGCCAACCTGCTCAGAGAGACCTTAGACGTGGATTGTGATGAGGTTTGGGAGAACGAGCGCACCCGACACCCGTCAGGGTGTTCGGGGTGCGTCTGCATTCGATGGGATTGTCGGTTCGAGAGATTGTATCAGTGCTCGAATTACTCGGCATTGACCGCTCTCACGGCGCAATCTGGAACTGGACGCACAAGCTTTCGGAGGCCCAGAGCGACCCGCCGACGGCGCAGCCGTCGTGGGTCGCGGTCGACGAGAAACAGATCGAGGTTGACGGCGAGAAAAAGTGGCTGTACGCCGCGATCGACACAGAATCAACGCTGCTGCTCGAAATCGACATCTACAGCCGTCCCCAGAACGCCTTGCGTTCTGGTGTGCGAACGAGACGCTGTGCGTCTCGTCAACGCCGCGGGACTGACCCCGCGGCGGCGTTTCTGCACCGTCTCACCGAGAAACACGATATCGACGAGACAGAGTTTCTCGTCGATGCTGGCGGCTATCTGACTGCCCTCGCACGCCACGAATTGAGCGGTCAGCTCAATTACAGTGACCGAAACCACGTCGAAAAGTGGTTTCAGACGGTCTCAATGCGGATCGACCGCTTTCACTCCTTCTGGCGTGGCAGTCCGGCCAGTGCAAGACGCTGGCTTAGACGCTTCAGACACCACTACAACCACGATCGACCGAATCAAGCACTCAATGGCCGAACGCCAGCCGAGGAGGTGCTAAACTAGACAGTGCCACTCATGCATTGAGCACGCCAGTCGCAACTTCTGGACGAGTTGGAAGATGCGACTACATCAGGTATAGAGCGGCTACCATCAACAAGCGGATGGTTCGATTACTCGGTTTGTGAGATACTGGGACACGCTGTTTTGCTATGCCCTGACCAGCTCAGGTCGAACCTCGTCGCCGAGTCGACGGATACAGCTAGCCATCTCCTCCGTGCCTATGTTTGGATGGTACGATCGAAATATGATGTGGACATCATCGCCGAGGGCGTCGCGGTACGTCTGAAGTTCGTCAACGACTTGCTCGGGTGTGCCGAATATCGCCTGTTCTTTTAGATCCTGCTTTTGCTCAGTGGATAGTTCGTCGACAGGCTCGCCCGAGTCGATTTCTGCGTATCGACGTGTGGTATAGAAATAACCCTCACGCATTGTTTCCCACGCTAGCTCGTGGGAGTCCCCGACAAACCCATCCAAGACCAAATAGACCTGAAAATCGCCGTCGATCTCCTCATTTTCCCGAACGGTTTCGATGTCCGCGACACGCTTGCGAATGGCTTCGAGCGGGAGACTCTGGGGCGCACACCAGCCATCCCCGATACGGGCGGCACGCCGAACGGCTGGCTTTGCAACGCCACCGAACATGATCGGCACATCGTGTGCCGGTTTAGGCGTCACGTCGATATCGGCTGGTGTCTCGTGAAAATTCGACTCATAATTGAGTGACCCCTCCGACCATGCACCCCGAATCACATCGATGGTGTCCGTCAGTCGATCGACTCGTTCATCCCCGTCAGTCGATCGACTCGTTCATCCCCTGCGATCCCGAACGCGTTGAGCAAATCGATATTTGAACCGATCCCGAAGCCAAGTGTCGTCCGCCCGCCCGCGATCAGGTCGATCGTCGCGATGTCCTCCGCGAGTCGAATCGGGTTATACAGTGGGGCCAGTGCGATACACGGCCCGAGTTCAATATCGTTGGTGACCGCTGCTAGCGCGCTCAGTGCAGGTATTATCCCCGGCATATACCCATCGTTAGAAAAGTGGTACTCTGACACCCACGCGCTGTCGAGGCCCGCATCGTCGATGATGCAACCAAGTTCGAGCATTTCATCATATATTTTGTTCATCGGTCGGTCATCGTCCGGTCGCTGTTGACAGGTGAACTGACCAATTCCGAGTTGCATAGGGAATAATTACATAGGAATCGGCTTAAGCACACGCAACCGGTGAATCGACAACAGGAGAGAAATAAAATAAACATTCGACCTGCTTATTACATGGATTAGTGAACACCAACCGATATGTGCCAATAGATCTACTAATTCTGCAACTCCAGCAATCAGCTCCATACATTGAGAGTTCTAGTCTCAACTTCCGCAGAATCAATGGGGACCCACAGGTTTAGAGGATGTACTTATCGGTGCAGGCAGTGTATTGTCTCTATATGCCCGAAGAAGTCCTGTTCAAATCAGAGAGCGACCAGACCCGAGAGGACATCGCATCGTATCTTCGCAGTGTCGCTAATAAGCTCGAACAAGGGGATGCAGTCACACTAAAATCCGGTTCCGAGTCCGTGACAATGGAACCGCCAGCCCGTCCGACGTTTGAGGTCAAAGCCGAACGCGAAGGGCCAACGGACGGACCCGGTGAATTGAGTATCGAGTTCGAACTCGAATGGGACGAGAACGGCAGTGAAGGGAACGGCGGGAGCGGCCAGTTAGAAATCGAGTAATCGATTGGCACACTTACTGAGAGGGTGATTCACCGCAACGTAGGTGGAACAAACTCTTGGGAAAGTTCTATGACATCCACGCTATCGGGCGTTCTCGAGCGTAGTGAACGCTTCGCCAGTCGCAACGATAAACGCCTTTTCCGAATATCCGCCCTCGCCGTAAACCACGAGTTCGTTCGGCGCGTCAACGGTCTCGACATGTGCGTGGTTGATCCGGTCTTCCCACTCGGGAGCGGGCACATTGTTCACCGACTCGATAGAATCGGCGTCGACCCACTCAAACGCCGAAACTGACTTGCTCACGTCTTTATCGGTAGCTTCATTCACGCCCGCTCACCCCGTGAGCCCTCTGCAAACGCATCTGGTAGCGGGTCGCCGGCATCGTCGGGATTGGCTGCTTGCAGCAGTTGTGAGAGCGTTTCGTTATCGCGCTCGATGCCGTAGCGTTCCATCCGGCGGCGCATCATTTCGGGACCAGGACCATCCAGGAAGGTGTCGGCGAGATCCTGAAGCGTGTGATCGTGGGAAAGAGTCGCGTAGCCGGTCTTCGGACGCTCATCAGGGCCGACACAGATGCTGTCGGTCACAAGATCGAGGTCCTGCAAGTCGTTCAGACACCGATAGGCCGTCGTTATCGAACACCCGAGTTCGTCGGTCAGTTCGCGAGCCGAGATCATCCCGTAGTAGGGCTCGAGTTCACCGCCGCCAGACTGGAAGTGCTGGATCGTTCCCCGCGGCGTACGGAACCACAACTTGACCGGTGAACTCGCGCAGTTGGGGCGGAATCCACAGCCCTGACTCGCCGATATGGGTAGTCGACAGGAGTTCAGTCTGACCGCCGTCGGTTCGAAGATCAGTGAAATCCAAATAGTCAGGAGTCATTTGGTAATAACAAGCAATGTCGGATGAAGATGAAAATACAGACCTACTCGTCACTTGTGACCAATGCGGGGCAGCCTTTGCTGGGACAATAACTGATGAGGGGGAAATCCATCCCCTCGGTACTCGAGGCGGTTGCCGATGCGGGGGTGCATCCTTTTCCCAAGTCGAAGAGGAAGATTTCAACGAAGCTATCGATGACAGTTGACCAGTCCCGTCTATAGAGTGACTGCCGTCAATTTGGAGATCGGCGTTGTTGTCAGTGTCCAGTAGTAGTGTGCGATATGGACGCTGGAATATAGCGCTCAATAGATGTGTGTATGACGATAGCCGTATCCTAGTTCGATTTAAGCTATTATCCGCCCATCCATCACTCGAGCCGATGACTGTACTACAAGATCGTCCAACTACTATCGCTATTTGTGAAAGTTGTGGAAAGGCAATAGCTTCGCGGGAACTACCAAACGGAGTACTCCTCCCAATCGGATCAGGGAAGGAATGCTCATGTGGCTGTGTCGATTTTCGCCGGTTTGACTGATCAGTATTGTCAGTAGGATGACCGCCGTCAGTCATGAGATCGGCGTCACGATCAGTATCCGTGTCGAGGTACCGGAGTGGCTTCCCAGTTCGAAGGAGCGCAGATTCGTGATCGTACTCGATCATTGTCTCTTTGCTATCGAATAGACCGGAACCTAACGGTCCACACTCCGGGCAAATGTCTGCCGGACCGGTTTCGGGATGGTTCCCTCGGATCGTATCGACATACCCGCAAGTCCGGCAGTATTTCCGGCCAGTACCGCTCACAGACTCGCTGCTGTCGATATTGACGTTCATAGGACTGTTCTCTGGAATTGGCGATTGCGCTCACGTTCCTCGCGGCGGCGCTGCCGGCGCTCATCAACTGGGTCCAGGCGGCATTCAGCGAGAACCTCCTGGTACAGTTCGTTGCGTTTGGCTTCAAGTCCTTCCACGACCCCCGGGAGCGTGTTCGCGAGCGGCTTCGACCGCGTCCCGAATCAGTTCGAGATGGCGTTCGGCGTCAACCTCGCTGTTGAACTCTCGCTCCATTATGCCGCACCTCTATTGCGTGCGGCCGCTCGCGGAGACTCAACCAGTGTATCCTCATCGTAGGCGCGAAACGGAATCGGTGTGAGTACAGTCAGTGGCGAATCTAGACGGTCCTCCACGTCAGCGAACAGTTGGTGGCTTTTGGTGACGATCGGGAGCAGTGCCACACCCGTCATTTCGTATAGCTCTTTCAGTACAGCCTTCTCACCGATCTGGTCGGCCTCGTCAAGTACAACGATCAGGTGCCCGTCGATCGCGTCGAGTGTTTGCCGGCGCAACTGGTCGGTCGCGGTTGCGGGACGCGTCTCGGCTGGTCCTTCTCCGAGTGTTTCGAGTAGGTCCTGATAGACCTCGCGTCGAGACTTGCCGTTATAGCAGTCGATGTACGCTGTTTCGATCGACTAAATAGTAGGAGGAAAATCCCCTTAAGTTCGTCTGAGATTGGTCCAGAGGTTACAGCCAAGAACAGAGGAAACTGCCAACGCCCGTGATTAGCGTTCAGGACCAACCGTAAAACTACCCTCATAGCTGCTTAGGTCAATAGCTTGCTCGGCGCTTGATGAACTCCGTGTAGCGTCGGAACTACTAGACGGCTCTCCACCAAGAACGTGCTTCACAAGAGCGTTGTTGGTTAAGGCGGTGATGTTGGTTCCCAATCTACTTTGGAAATGCGGACACGAGAGATCCGCGACCCCTACGAAGTGTTGTGTGACCGGGAAGAGTACGATCCGGTCTCAGCTCGGGGATTGAGACTCACCGCGGCAAATCCGATAGAAAATTCAAAGAACATGAACTGGAACAGTCTCGTTCGTCGGAGGAAGAGACATAGAGAGGTTAAGGAACACTCGCCACGCCGACGATTCTGATTCCGAAAATCGGTAGTTGTAGACACACCCACCCCATTGTGTCCAGTGTCTTTGGGCGCCAGTTTGATGGGAAAGCTGTTGTGGTCACTCCAGCCCAAGAAATTCATTCACTCACTGCTACGCTAGCTATCATTTGGACTATTTTGTGGATAGGACTTTTAAACTTTTCCCACATCTAGAATCCTTCATCGGCGGAGTCTCCCTTGCTATTTCGGGAAGACACTGGACATGGTGGGGAGGGGGAGAGGGGGTGGAAAACGCGACACTGGACACACTCGACACGATGGTTTTATGTTAATTCCCAAATACGCTAAGGCAAGATCACTATGGGCTTGTTCCAGCCTGACACGGATATCTTTCGGGAGAGAGATGTCCTCCGGGAGGATTATCAACCAGAGGAGATTGTCGGTCGCGATGAAGAGCTACAGCAGTATATTTCGGCCTTGCAGCCCGTCATCAACGGCGACCAGCCTGCGAATATCTTTCTCTATGGCAAAGCCGGTGTCGGGAAAACCGCCTGTACGCGCTATCTTCTTCGGGAACTCAAAGACGACGCGGCTGAATTCGATGTCGATCTCACGACTATCCATACGAACTGCGAGGATCTGAGTACGAGCTATCAGGTCGCGATTCAACTAATCAACGATCTCCGCGATCCAGAAGATCATTTGAAGCCGACCGGATATCCCCGACGACAAGTCAACGAATGGCTTTGGGAGGAACTCGACGCGATCGGCGGCACCGTCATCATCGTATTCGACGAGGTCGATCACATCGACGATGATTCAATTCTATACCAGATCCCACGCGCTCGGGCCAACGGCAATCTGGAGGAATCGAAAGTCGGAATTATCGGTATCTCAAATGACTTCAAGTTCCGCGAGTCGCTGAGTTCGAAAGTCCAGTCGAGCCTGTGCGAAAAGGAACTCCAGTTCCCTGCCTACAATGCAAATGAGCTCCGTGATATCCTTCGCCAACGTGCTGATATCGCGTTTTTCGACGATGTCGTGCCGCATGAAGTCATCGCGAAGTGTGCGGCGTTCGGTGCTAAAGACGCCGGAGACGCCCGACAGAGTCTGGATCTGCTTATGGAAGCAGGAGACGTGGCTGTCGAACAAGACGCCGCGAAGGTAACCGTCGACCACGTCGACCAGGCTCGAGAGTCCCTCGAGCGGAGTCGGATCGTCGACGGCGTTGCTGGTCTCACCCAGCAGGGACATCTCGTGTTGTACGCCCTCCTGATGTTACACGAAGAGGGTGATACACCGATTCGGGCGCGTGACGTGCAGGATCGATACGAAATCATCTGTGGTCGAGCTGCAGTTGACCCGCTCGTTCCCCGACGGATGCGTGACCATCTTGGCGAGCTTTCGATGTTAGGGATTGCGAGTCGTACAGAGCGGAACAGAGGTGAATCGGGTGGTCGGTACTATGAGTATGCTCTCGATACAAATCCCGATCTCCTACTCGAAGCTCTCGACGAGACAGTGGACATGGTGGGGGTAACCGACGCCGTTCAGCAGCGTCTTGATCAGGACCTCTGACACCCGACAGACACTGGACACAATGGGGTGTATCCTGTCGACTGCTGGCGATTTGGACACTGGACAGAGTGGGGTGTCCTGCTACTCTCGAGGAGTCTGAGACACTGGACAAACTGGGGTCGTCGTCCGAGTACCGAAATGGCTGCGAAGACACTGGACACGATGGGGTGTCTTGCTACTCTCGATCTATTCGAGACACTGGACGTAGTGGGGTGGGGCGCAGTTCGGTTCGCAAATTGTGAGAAGACACTGGACACGATGGGGTGTGGGCACTGGATCAGGACTCGTGATTCAGATAGTCGGTAATCGTCACGTTCGGCGCTGGATCTCAATCGTTGTTCTCGTCGACCGTCTTCTCGTTGTGACAGTCCGCACAGAGCGTCTGGAGGTTCGACTCCTCAAGCGGGTGACCGCCGTCCGCGATCTGTTCGATGTGATCAACCTCCATCACTCAGTAATCGAGATTGCCGTACTGCACCCAGAGACCGGTCCAGTTCTCTCCATCGCCATTCCGTTCGTTGACGGGGCCCATCCCACCCTCGATCGTGCTGTGCATCTCGTCGTGATGGGTTTCCGAATCGTTGAACGACTAGCTCGTCAGAGCTGTTGAGAGCATACTTTGATACCGATGGTTTCAGTTTCACTGTAGTTGGGTCGCTTATATACCACTCTAGGTTCGATATTGATTATGAGGGGGCTGACACACCACACCCTGTCGCAGTCACACGCGCTCCCCCTCCCACACCACTTCCAGTAACTCATGTCCACGACGAATCCACCATCTCTCGGTGCATGCCCGTTCTGCAACACCGAGATCACGACGAGCAACGTGATCCTCGAGTACGAAACAGCGACGGGACCGGCAGTATACGCCGAGTGCCGTGGGTGCCGAGACGTCGTGAACCCATAATAACCGCGATCCTATGCTATTTGAAGGTATGAATCGGTTGCTGGCCCGGACATCCCAGACAGAGGTCGTGTACGAGTGCCGGCGCTGCGGAACCACTGTCGATAGTGATACCGAAACTTGTCCAGCATGCGAATCAGACGCGATCGTCCAACACCGGATCTCCTGACACATGCCGGAGGAATCCGACCGGATTCTGGACGTTGTAGCGGAGAATCCGGGAGCCACCGTTGAGGAGATCACGGACCTGGCACATGATCGCGGCATCACCAACGCAGGTATCCCGGATCTCCTCTCAAAAGCGGAGAGCGACGACGATCTTCTCGAGTTTGACGGACGGTACTGGGTAATGCGAACAGACAAGTACCGGTTCCATCGTTACGACCACCCGGAAATCTGACTCCACTTCCAAGTCCAAATATGCGGAAAGTGATATAAGGCGCTATATCAGCCTGTCCCTTTTCGACGAGGCCCTTGTCGACCAGTGTGCCGAGATTCGGGTAGAGCCGGCCGTGATGGATCTCCGTCTCGGAGTAGTCCTCGAGGAACGTTTCGCGGACGACTTGAGGATCTTCGATGAGTCGGTTCTGGTTGCTCGTTTTCTCCCCTGCTCCCCATCCTCAGTTACGGCGGAAACGTAGAGTAAGTGCCTTCCCGGTCGAACTCATTCGTCCGGGTTGACCGGGCCCTTGTACTTCGATGTTACCTTATCCCCTTCTCTCCATTGCCAGTAGTAGTAGCGATTGTCGTTGATCTCTTTGATCGTAATCGTGGCCTTTGCCGGGACATCATCCGGAAGATCATCCGGTCGTTCCTCGGCGTCGACTTCGTTTGACTCTTCCTCGAGACGAACTTCGCGCTCCTTGTGCTCGGCCAACGCTTCGGCGTAGCGGGCAATGTCCTGGAGCCGGTCCAGTGAGGACTTATTGAGACTCTTGACGAGTTCCGTGGAGAGGTCAGCCGGTGGGGTTGGTGGTTCGTAGGACATCAGCTACCCTCGTGTTAACCAACATGTGCCCTCAATCCAAAGCTCTGTTGGTTAAGGTGGGTAGCCACCGATATCTGTAACATCACTCGAATCTTCTTTATATATTGATTTCGTACTATGTTACATCGTGTTGCGGCGCATCGAACTCGAGGTCTTGGCAACCGTCGAACGCGGCGACACAATTGTCGCGCTCGCGGGGAAGCTCGACCACAGCGAGAGCTATCTCTCTCGTGCCGTGACAGACCTCGTCGAGAAAGGCCTGCTCTACACGCACCGAGACGGCCGTCGAAAGCGAGTCGTTCCCTCAGACGCACGAGCCGTCGAGATTTATCAAGATCTCGTCCGACAGTACTCCCATATTGACTTCCCGGAGCTGTTGACCGGCAAGACCCTCGAGGTTCTCTATTACCTCGACCAGCCACGGGCCGTCGCCGACCTCGCTGCTCGGAGTGACAACTACCGCAACACCGTCAATCGGGTGCTCAAGCAGCTCCGCGACCGTGGTCTCGTGGGAACAGACGACAGTCACTACCAGTTCAACGGTGACTTCGACCGCCTCCACGAGTTTGCTCGCGAACTGGCCCACCATCTCCACCGACAACGCCTCGAAGCGGTCGCGCCGAACGGAACGATTCTCTGGGAGGATTACCATGAATCCTCGCCCAGACTGAAACGGAGGTCGATGCGGAGCACTTCCACGAAACTGGTCTCGCCCGGTTCTCGGCGTACGACCTCCAGTTTCTGCTGACCCGCCACCGCTACTATCTCTACTCCGAGGACGTAGCGGAAATCTCGCCGGCGGAACTCTGCTGTCACACGCTGCTGATCGACGATGACTCCCGCCACCGATCGTACTGCCTCCTACTGCTCAGCCATGTCGCCGTCGACGAGGACGATCTCCGAGAGCGAGCGGCGAAGTACGGCCTCGAAGACGAAATCGACGCCTTGCTCCGCTACCTCGAGACGCACGGCGAGGTCGACGACGATCGCCTCCCGGAGTGGGACGAGTTCCAGGAGCTGGCGGTTGACTACGAGGTGGACCTATCACAATGAGACCAACATTCGGACGGGAGTATATCGAGAACGAGTTCCAGCGCATCGCGGAGGGGGTGTCTGAACCGCTCACAGTCTACCTGATCGGTGGTGGCGCGATGTCGCTGCGCGATCTCAAGGGCGCGACGAAAGATATCGATTTGGTCGTCGTCGACGGTGATGCGTACGGCCAGCTGTGGGCTGTCCTGATGGAACTTGGGTATGCGGAGGTACAGTCGCTGGATCCAGATTACCGGGCGCTAGGGGCGACGAGCTGCGTCGAGAATGACGATGGGTGCCGCCTCAATATCTTCAACCAGCAGGTCGCGAACAAGCTCGTGCTCACCGACGGAATGCAAGATCGCAGCGAGCCGTTCCTCGTGACGGACCGATTGACGGTCCGGCTGGTCAGCAACGAGGATATCTTCCTGTTCAAACTGATTGCAGGCCGCGACGACGACATCGAGGACATGAATATGCTCGTGCAGGCTGGCCTCGACTACGACGTCGTCCGAGATGAACTCGAAGCGCAGATCGATCGGCTCGGCGACGACCAGTTCGCCATCTTCGCGAACGAGGCCCTGGTCGAACTCGAGGAGCGGTACGGGGTAACCACACCGATCGAGGACCGCATCCAAGAGCTGACGAACCGATACTACCAGGGGCTCGAAGTCCTCTAGGCACTTGACGAGCCGATGACTCTCGACGAACTGGCCGCGGAACTGGAGCTAGATACCGACGAGATTCACGACCGAATCACGTATCTCTCGAAGTTCGATCGGGTCCAGCGGGATGGCGACACAGTCCGTCCCGTGGAGTAGATAACTCCCAACATCGTCAACTGTAACGGCAATTGAGGACGGCTGTCGTCACCAGATGATTCGCGGGATGCATCAAACAGGTTTTACCCAGCAAGCCCGAACGGACGATATCATGCGGGAGTTCGTCTTCACAGTCGAATATGAGAACGGGGCTGATGAGGTGATGGATCTCTTCATCAACAATCTGGATCTGTATGCCCGGTCAATGGAGATCAATGCGACCAGCGAGGCAGTGTGGGGTATTGAGAAGGTCGTCGGCCCCGCTGCTGTTCTCGACGAGTTCGACGACGCGCTGGAACGCGTCGCTGATATTCCGGGCTCAACCGGAATGTGTGGAGCACCCGTGACTGAATACGAGTACACGATCCTCTCATCGAATGCGGAATCACGGAAGATTCGCTGGCTTCGCCGGGAAGGTGATGGTCCACGGTCGATTCCCTTGGTCGCGGCGAAGCACATCGGCGAGGGATTGATAATGCGTACGGAACGTCGGGGTAACCAATATCGGTGGCGGATGCTTACCGACGGGGCAGTATCAGAGATTCACGAAGAAGTCCGAGCGAACCTGCGAGAGGGGCTGTCGCTTACTGTTGAACGACTTGGTACGCCCCCGTGCTTGGTCGACGATGGTCGCGTCCAGCAAACTCTTACGCCCGAACAGAAGTCAACACTCGAGGCTGCAATCGGACGTGGGTACTACGAAAAGCCACGGCAGCAATCGGTCGCGGAAATCGCTGAAGATGTCGGTGTGTCACGGTCGACGTTCCAGTACCGTCTCAACCGAGCGGAAGCGTGGCTGGCACAACAGTTCGCCGCCGATTCGCTCGACGTGGATCTCGACGTGGATCTCGACCCCGAGGACATCGAATTCATCCAGTAAACAGCACGTCGAACGCCGCGTGGGTTGGAATATGTCGAAGTGAACGGTCTCGGGGTCAAGTCCCAAGACTTCCCGTTTCAATGACGCGACTTGCAGAAACTGACGAAGAAGAATCTCCGTCGGTTTCCACAGCGATCACAGTCTCCACGGGCGTCACTTCGGCCTGTCCCAGACCTAATTCCTTGAGACCGCGAGAAAGAATGTTGTACGAAGCATTCCTGTCTCTATCCGCTTCAAATCCACATGACGGACAGGAGTGCTCCCTGATCCATAACGGCTTGTCTGTCTCCACACCGCACTCGGCGCACTCTTTCGTCGTGCCACGCGGATTTACTTGGACGACGTGCGTTCCATATAGGTCGCCTTTGTATGCCAACATCTCGATGAACTGTCTCCACGCAGCGTCCTGCTTGTTCCGCGCATTCCCTCTGGCTTGAAGCATCCCAGTAACATTGAGGTCTTCAACGAACACAGCATCATACGTCGTGATCAGCCACGTCGTGAGTTTATGCTGGAAATCCGCGACCTTCCGCTTGATTCTGCGCTTGACCTTGGCAACCTCGCGCCGCTGTTTCTCCCAGTTGTTGCTCCCGTGTTCCTTGCGGGAAAGACTGCGTTGTTCCCGGCGCAAGCGGTCGTATTCGTCCGAGAGATCGAGCCAATCCACGCTATCGCCATCGCTCGTGTAGATGTAGTTGTTGATGCCGAGGTCAACTCCAACGCAGTCCTCCGCATATAAATCATCTACGTCGGGTTTCTTGGGGAGCGCGTTGTCTTCGACTTCGAGACCGAACGTGACGTACCACTCACCAATCGTCTCTTTCTTCAGCGTGACTTCTTTGATGTCTGCGTTGTCGGGAATTTCGCGGTGATAGCGGATGGGGATATCCCCGATTTTCGAAAGCCAGAGCAGAGCAGTCCGACCACTCGTGTTTTTGAGTTCGAAGCCGGATTGCGAGTACGTCATACTCTGGTATTCTCGCGGTGACTTCCAAGTGAGCCACCCGACTTTGTGACCATCCTGCTTCTTCTCGGAGAGGTTCGAGAGGTTGTCATAGAAGCGTTCGACGGTCTTCTGCAACGCCTTCGAGTGGACTTCCGAGAACACGTCCCACTCCTCTTTCCACTCGGGGAGACGCTTCTGATGTTGGTACGCACTTCCGATGTTATGTGTATCGGTAGCGAGCGTGTTGTACTCGTGGCGGGTATGATTGTAGGCTTGGCGGTGAATGTCGATGTGGTGTTCCGCTTCCGCAGTCACACCTGTGCGGTCGGGGAAGGCGCGGAAGCGGTAGTCATACCACATCGTTGTACCGTGGTTATTGATGAGTTGCTACTTAATGGCTGGCGTCGAAGAGTGCTGCGAACGTCCACTGGATCAATCCACGGGGAAACCGTCTTGTACCGCCTGTTAACTGTACGCAAAGGCTACGGAGTTGGCATATGTCAAAGTAAATCCCATCCCTAAGAATCTCTTAGGGCCGGGTATGGCAACGACTGGTGCGAGTGTTCAGCTGATTCGTAACGCGACTATCCTCCTGAACGTCGGTGACACGGCGTTCCTCGTGGATCCGATGTTCACGCCGCAGGGCGAGATGCCAACGGTGACAGACAACCCGGCAGTTCCGGAGTTCCTCACCACGGCGAATCAGGATCGGAATCCGCTTGTTCCGCTGCCTGACGTTGATCTCACCTACGACGCTGTGGTCGTTACGCACCGCCACCCCGACCACTGGGACGAGGCGGCCAGAGAGGAACTCGCTGCCGATGTGCCGCTCTTCTGTCAGCCCGAGGAGGCCGACGCCTTCACTGACGAGGGCTTCACTGACGTTCGCCCCGTCGACGACGAAACCACCTTCGAGGGGGTCACTATCCACCGGACGCCGGGCCAGCACGGGCACGGCGAGCTCGCCGAGGGAATGGGTCCGGTCTCGGGCTTCGTTTTCGAGGCCGACGAGACAGTGTATGTCGCCGGGGACACGATTTGGTACGAGCCGGTCGAGGAGACACTTGACCAGTACGAACCCGATCTGGTGGTTCTCAACGGCGGCGAAGCGCAGTTCGATCAGGGCGAACCCATCACGATGGGGGTCGAGGACATCAACGCTGTCCGAGAGGCCACTGACGCCGAAATAGTGGTCGTCCACATGGAGGCGATCAACCATTGCTTGCTGTCGCGCGAGGAACTGCGGGCAGAGACAGAGGATGTACACGTTCCCGAGGACGGCGAGCGGTTCAGTCTATAACGTGGGAACGCCGGCCTACGACTGTCCGGTGTTGTAACCACTGGTTCCGGGTGGTTTTTCGCTAGCTAAGCTGGGAGTCGGCCATCCGGACGCGGGACACGGCCCCGTTTAATCTCGTGATCGACGCGGCGCAGGTGCTTGCAGCCGCCTTCGGGTGAACATTGCTGCCAGTCGGGGCAGGTACACGATTCGTCGACGACGTCGACTTCGTACCTGTTGCCGGACGCGGACTGCACCTCGTAGCGGCCGCCTTTCGAGAGGAGCGAGACGTCCATCGCTTCGGCGACGGCACGCTTCGTGCGGGGCTCGAGGTCGTCCTTCGACTGTGCGTTCCCGTCGACGACCAGTCGGTCGCGAACGTCGCCCGTTCGACCACCGTCCGGAGCGACGGCTTCCGCAGGGCCACTGAGCCGCTCGTGGAGCACTTCTTCCACCGGATGGCCTTCCGGCCACAGGTAGTGGACCTCGCGGCGCTCGCGATGGTCGTAGGAGCCGCACGCGGCTGCGCACCCAGTCCAGACGCGCCAGGCACCGAGCGCGGCCATCACGTCGACGATGTCGCGGGGAACCGTCTGGTGGTCGTCCGGGAAGAACACCCGGAAGCGGGTACACGCTTCTTGCGGCGGGACGGTCTCCCACCAGTCTTCGCTGGAGCCCCAGCTGTCGAACATCGCCTCGTCGCTCCCGTAGCCGACGGTCACGCCATCGACCGGCGTCCAGTCTGCTGGGAGGTGGTTCGCCTCGCCTTCGAGCACCCGAAGAACGGCGTATCGGAGATACTCGTGGGCCTGGTTGTCTGTCGTTCGAGCGACCTGGTCGTGCTGCTCGGCAACGTGCTCGGCTTCCTCGAGGACCGTCGTGAGATAAGGGTTCAGTCATCATTCGACGGAGGTCAGAACGCGCCTCCGCCCCTCCGCGGGCGCTGAAAAACTCGCTCTTATGTAGAACTGCGGAAAGCCCCCATAACAAGGCAATCGATGGTGATATCGACGGATGCGCCGGTGAGG